>NZ_KB913013.1:43693-1243693 GCF_000383955.1 Rudanella lutea DSM 19387
TTCCTGCTCGGTGATCTCATAGCGTCTCATGCCACAAAGATCGTAGGATTGGGTAAGTTTATCCTAATTGTCCACACACTCTAAAAGCGATAAACCAATAAATAAGAACTATTTCCTGACTTAACCTCCCGATGGACCGTTCTCTCGGAATAGCTGCACCCAACCCTTGAGGATAACCGGCGGAGCCGAGGGGTCCAGACCCCCAAACCGCACCGACACCTCGTAGTAGTACAGCCCCGAGGGCTGCTCCTGACCCGCGCTGTTGCGCCCATCCCACCGAATCTGCGGGTCGGTGGTACTGAACACCCGACCCCCCCAGCGGTTGTAGATCACCGTCTCTACCGACACCACAAACAACGAGCAACTGCCCGGCTGCCAGAGGTCGTTACGCCCATCGTTGTTGGGGGTGAACACATTGGGCAGCACAAACTGGGGGCACACATCCTGACAAACCGTGTTGGAGGCTGGCCCCTCAATGCCGCGTCGGCTCACGGCCGTCACGTAGTAGCAGCCCGCTACGCTGGTCAGGCTCTCGTGGCGGAAGCTGGTGGTGGGCGTACTGGTGACCAGGCTGAAGCTCTGGGCGGGCCCGTTCAAGCGGCTGTAGTAGAGGTTATAGCGGGCGGCTGGCTCGCAGCTCTGCCCGCCAGAGGGGTACTGCCAGCGCAGGTTGTTGCTGAAGCTGGTCTGGTTGCAGAGGGCCTGCTGGGTGGCGGGGTCACAGGCGAGCGAGTCCAGGCTCAGGCGGGGTGCGCAGGGCCGGGTGGTGTCGAGGGGGCTGGCGCAGGCGATCTGGGAGTAGTTGAGCAGCAGCCCCCGCACAGCGGTGGTGGAGGTGTAGCGGCCCACCGTCAGCACGCGGTAGCAGTAGTTGGAATCGACCGAGAGCGACAGGCTCTGCACGCCGGCCAGGGTGGAATTGCCCGTGTCGGTGTAGCGGTAGGGCTGCCCCTGAACGGGTACACGGGCAACCTCGACGAGCGGTCCGGCCGTGCCGCGCCGGGATCGGAAGACGACGTGTGTCTGGTTGTCGTTAGACCAAGGGGTGTTGGTGGCCCAGGTGAGCTCAATCTGGCGCAGGGCGGGATTGAGGGAGAGCCGTGGGCTGGCGGCCGGTTCGGTGGCATCGACGCGGGTGAGTGTACCCTGGGGGGATGTCTGGAAGAAGTCGATGCGGTAGCGGTAGGCGTTGGCCTGGGTGTTGAGGCCCCGGTCGACAAAGAGGGTATCGGCCAGGCCGGGCAGGAGGCTGGAGGTGATGGCGGTGATCTGGGTGAAGTCGGTGCCGGTGAGTCCGGTGGCCCGGAAGACGCGGTACTGGAAGGGGGCGCCACCGTCGGCGGGGTTTAGTCCGATGGGCCGGGTCCAGCGGACGGTGATCTGTCCGCGCTGGGCGTCGGTAGAGTCGACGGTGACGTGGGTGATAAGGGGGGCCAGCAGGGGCAGGTCCACACACACGCCATCTGACACGACACTTTCCCCTCCGGCTGGCAACGCATAGCGGGCAACAATTCGGTAGCTATACTGCACGCCCCGGCGCAGGCCGGTGGTGTCGGTGAAGGTGTTGGTGCCGATGGGTACGGTGCCGACGAGGGCGTAGCCGGTGCTGGTCGACAGGCCGGTGGTACAGGTGCCTGATTGTAAGGGCGCGCACCCTTCCCGCCGGTACACCAGCATACGGGTACTGTCGGTAGAGGGGCTTGTGGGTGGAAGGCAGGTGTATGGGTTCCAGTTGAGTCGGATGGCGCGTCCGGTAGCGGTGGCCTGTGGGGTAGCGCGCAAGCCCTGTGGTCGGGGGCCAATAATGCGGATGCGGAAACTCTGCAAGGCCGCCAGCTGGGTGGCGGTTCGGCCGGGAAAATCGACCGCACGAACCAGTACATCGTATTCTTCCTGCCGGATGTGGGCACAGGCCGTTTGCCAACGTATTTGTCCATTGGCCGGGCTTGTTTGCGGTTGAGTGACCGAAATAAGCGTGGCAAAAGGTGCTGGTAGAATAGCTGGGTTGTAAAGAATACCCTCTGGGTTTCGGTTGAAAATACCGCCAAAAGCGGTCAGTTCCAGCCGTTGGCCGTCGGGGTCGGTGGCCCGGATAGGCACTTCGATCAGGCTACCCGCTTCGCGGCACAGGTCGGGAATGGGGTCGAGCAGGGGGCGGTTATTGCGTGAGTCACTCACGAAAATCTGCATGTCGCGGGTGATCTCGCCAATGAGCACCCCGTCGCGCCATTCTTCCACAATGAACGCAATATTGTACTGACCTGCCTGAGCCGGGGAGTCCCAACAGAGATCGCCGGTGCGGGCATTGATCGATAATGAGGCCGGACCTGTATTGGCTTCGTTGCGCGGATTAGGCCCGACGATTGAAGGGTCGCGGTAGCCGTTTATGTTGAAACCCCGGCAGATACCACCTGGATTGGCTTCCTGCGGCACGGCCATGCGGTAAGCCAGGCTGTCGCCGTCGCTATCGAAGGCGGCTGGGTTGTGGCAAAACCGCTGTCCGATGCGGGCCGAATCGAGGGGAGGGTTGAGCAGAACGGGCGTTGAGTTTAGGCCCAGACCGGCATTGACCTGAATGGTAGTCCGAATCCAGAACGGTATATCCTGCGAGGGTTGTCGCAGGTTGATTGTCTGGTCGTTGCGGTTGATGATGATCGCCGAAATCTGGTACACGCCCGGTCCCTGGTAGGTGTACTCAAACTGGTAAATATTGACCGACGTATTGGGGTTGATGTTGCGCCGGGAGACACGCCGAACATTGAGGGTGGTGCCATCGCCGAGACAAAAGGCAACCTCGTTAGCATCGTCGGCTGCCAGTCGGCCGTTGCGTTCATCGAAGTAAGCCGTGAGAGTAATCTGGAACCGCAGCGAACTGCCGGGGATTCGACGGGTCGTGATTTCGCCCGCCCGTACGTGGGTGGCGTATGTCCATGTAGGGGCCAGCAACAGCAGTAACCCGAATCCTATCCAAAATGTATAACGTGTGAGCATAGAAGAAAACCGACTGGTATTCTTCTAACGGCAGGGCAATAAAAAGTGTATGTGGGGGCGGGAAAAAGGGAAAGGGAGGACGGAGAAGGGGGTAGTTCTCCCTTCTCCGTCCTCCCTTTCCTCCTTTAATACAACACCCACGTGTCTTTGCCGCCACCCCCTTGCGAGGAGTTGACCACCAGCGAGCCTTTGCGAAGGGCTACGCGGGTGAGACCGCCGGGAATCACGTTGATGTCTTCGCCGTAGAGGATATACGGGCGAAGGTCCACGTGACGCCCTTCGGCTCCGTTGCCAACCAGACACGGTACCCGCGACAGGGAGATGGTCGGCTGGGCAATGTAGTTGCGCGGGTTTTCGCGGATTTTCCGGCGGAAGAGGTCATGATCCTCAGTCGTAGCTTTGGGTCCAATCAACATCCCGTAGCCACCCGCTTCGTTGGCCTCTTTCACCACCAGCTGGGCAATGTTGTCGAGGACGTATTCACAGTCTTCGGTTTCGCCACAGATGTATGTCCGCACGTTCGGGATAATCGGGTCTTCGCCCAGATAGTACTTTACAATGCGGGGTACGTAGGCATAAATCACCTTGTCGTCGGCTACGCCGGTGCCGGGGGCATTGGCAAGGGCTACCCGACCTTTTTTGTACACATCGAACAGGCCGGGCACCCCAATCAGCGACTCCGGGTTGAAGGTTTGCGGGTCGAGGAACGTATCGTCGATTCGGCGGTAAATCACGTCGACAATCTGAAATCCTTTGGTTGTACGCATTTTCACGTAGCCGCCCGATACCACCAGGTCGCGGGCATCAACCAGCTCAACGCCCATTTGCTGGGCCAGGTACGAATGCTCAAAATAGGCCGAGTTGTAAATGCCCGGCGTCAGTACCACCACGGTTGGGTCGGGTCGGTCGGCAATGAACTGAAGCATCTGAAGCAGGCGGGTTGGGTAGTCCGATACCGGCCGTACGCCCGTGCGGGCCAGCACTTCGGGGAAGGTTTGCTTACTCAGCTCCCGGTTTTCGAGCATGTACGACACCCCCGATGGGCACCGGAGGTTGTCTTCCAAAACCATGTACTGCCCGTCGTCGCCCCGAATCAGGTCGGTGCCGGTAATATGGCACCAGATGTCTTTGGGTGGGCGCAGGCCGATGCAGGGTTGCAGAAAACACTTGCTCGACTCGATGAGGTCGCGGGGGACCACACCGTCGTTCAGAATATGCTGATTGTTGTAAACGTCGTGAATAAACAGGTTAAGGGCCTTGATTCGCTGAATAAGCCCCTGTTCGAGCCGGGCCCACTCAGCCGCTTCGATAATCCGGGGGATAATGTCGATGGGCATGATCCGTTCTGTACCCTCGCCTTCGGAGTACACATTGAAGGTAATGCCCATGGCCATCAGAGCCCGTTCAGCCGCATGTTGGCGACTCACCAGATCTTCGCGACTGATTTGCTCCACCCGACGCCGAAACACTTCGTAGCCCGGCCGTACCTGCCCATCGGCGGTGAACATCTCATCGTAAAAATTCTCCAGGCCATAGTCCGAAAACGAGAAAGTCGTGGACTGCCCCTGGGTTTGAGTCATTGAGCCAAGTTGTTGCGATTGAAACTGCATGTATAAATCGTTGTTTGCCGAACAATATACGGTATGGTGAGCTATTGGCAAAATTTATAGGCTATGGTGGTGGGATTGAGCCAGTTGTTGTTAAAGCCAGTCGGCTTATTGGGCAAATCGCTTCAGGGCCTGATAGACGCGGTGGGTAGGTAGCCCCATGACCGTGTAAAACGAACCTTCGAGCCGGTCGATGCCCACCAAACCGATGAAGTCCTGCGCGCCGTATGACCCTGCCTTGTCGAATGGCGCACACGCGCGGATGTAATACCGGATTTCGTCGTCGGTGAGGGGCGCAAAAAAGACCGTCGTTTCGTCGGTAAACGATTCCATCCCCTCGGGCGAGAGCAAACACACCCCCGTACGCACCCGGTGACTCCGCCCGGCCAAACTCCGTACCATCCGAAAAGCCTCGGCTTCGTCGGCCGGCTTATTGAGCACCTCATTATCGAGTATAACCACGGTATCGGCGCACAAAACAAGCCGGTTGCCCAGGTCGGCCGTAAACCGCTCCGCTTTCTGGCGGGCCAGGTATTCGGCCACTTCATCCACGGGCATATCGGCCGGGAAATGTTCGTCGGTGGGGCGGGTTTCAATTGTGAATGCAAAGCCCGCGTCGGTCATAAGTTGTTTCCGGCGGGGCGACCCAGAGGCCAGTACAAGCGGATATTTGAGTGAAATCATGGTCTCAAAGATAGCGACATGGCGGAAACAGATTACCCATTGGGGCGGGTACTGTGCGCAGCCAGCCGAAAAAAACCGGGCCTAATTGTACTGCCTGGTTGTTCATGTTCCTATTTTACGCCCCCAAATTCAAACCCTCGTGCCGACGCCCCCCAACTCGCTCTCGAATACCCATCTGCTGGTAATTGTACTGGCTCAGTTTGCCGGCACCTCCCTGTGGTTTGCGGGCAATGCCATCCTGCCCGATATTCAGCCATTGCTCGGTTCGTCGTCGTTGAATGGCTGGATCACATCGGCCGTGCAACTAGGGTTTATAGTCGGCTCATTGCTCTACGCCCTGCTGGCTATCCCTGACCGCTACCCCACGGTGCGGGTGTTTCTGGTATCGGTGGTCTTGGCCGCCCTCTGTAACGCCTTGCTGTTGTTTGTCCCGTTGCAGTCAGTTTCAGTTTTGCTGAGCCGATTCGGTACTGGTTTTTTTCTGGCGGGCGTGTACCCCGTGGGCATGAAAATCGCGGCCGACTGGTTTCGGCCGGTGCTGGGTCGGGCTATGGGATTTCTGGTCGGTGCTCTGGTGCTTGGAACAGCCCTGCCACACCTGATTCGTGGGTTAGGGCAGTCTCTTTCGTTTCAGGCGGTGCTGCTGTCGGTAAGTGGGCTGGCTGTTGCGGGCGGTGTGGCATTGGTTCTGGTGGTCCCCTCAAAGCCCGTTCTGCTGGCGCGCCATCGGTTCAACCGGCGGGCTTTTGCCTTGCTCTGGCAACCCTCAGCCCTGCGGGCGTCGGTGTTGGGGTATGTCGGGCATATGTGGGAGCTGTATGCCGTATGGGCATTTTTGCCTACGGCTTTAACCATGTATGCCGGGATGCATCCGTCGGCGGCCATTAACCCATCCGTGTGGGCATTTGGTGGCATTGCAGCTGGGTTTCTGGGGTGTACGCTGGGTGGCATGGCTGCCGGGCGGCTGGGTAGTGGTCGGGTAGCCTTGGGGCAGTTGGCCGTGTCGGGCGGGTGCACGCTGCTGCTCCCGTTTATGATACAAACCCCTCCAGCTGTGTTTGCCCTCTACCTGCTCGTGTACGGTGCCACTATTGCCGGTGACTCTCCGCAGCTCAGTACGCTCGTTTCTATCCACGTACCCGCCGAAGTCCGGGGCAGTTTGATCACGCTCGTTACCTGTATCGGCTTCTCGATCACTATTGTTTCCATTCAGGCGCTGGCCGTTTTGCTCGACCGCACGGGGGGCTCTATCTGGTCATTCTGGCTCTTGGTGCCCGGCCCGGTTCTGGGCGTGTGGAGCTTGCGGACAGTTGCCAGAAAATAAGTATATTTCCCTTTTACATTCCAAAACGAATGACTATTCGAACGGCTACTCCTGCCGATGCCGAGTCTCTGGCTCGTGTATCAGCCATAACTATGCGCGAAGCGTTTGGGCCCCCTTTCAATCCGATGGCGTGGGTAGATGCGTACATTGAAGCATCGCTCACGGTGCCTCAGTTGGAACAAGAGCTTGCCGACCCTCGGTCTACGTTTTTTGTGGCCGAAGGGGCTGAAGGTGAGTTGATAGGCTTTGCCAAAGTGCGTAAGCAACGCCCCCCGCGCCGGATGCCCGAGCGGAATGCGCTGGAGATTCAGCGCATTTATCTGCTGCAGGCGCATACGGGGGGCGGCCGGGGCCGACAACTGATGGAACATTGCCTGCAGTTTGCACGAGCTCAAGGCTACAAGGCGGTGTTTCTGGGGGTTTGGGAGCGCAACGAACGCGCCCAACAGTTTTACAGTCATCTGGGTTTTAAACCTTTTGGGTGGCATTATTTCCAATTTGGGCCCGACCGGCAGCGTGACATTTGGATGCAAAAACCGTTATAAGTTCGTGAATAGCTATTACGCAGACAGACTTGATAGAAACCAATGGGCTTTTGTTCTGTTGGTCATTGTCTGTTTGTGTACTGGCGCGCAGGCACAAACGCCCGACTCCACCGATCGCCGTCGGCCCCCGGCCGATTCGCTGGCAACGGCCCGGTCAAGGATGATGGCCGACAGCATGCTTCAAAGCAATGATAGCTTGTTCTACACGCGGTTCAAGCAGAATATGTACAAACGACGGTTGACCCGACAGTTGTACGATGCCTTGTTCAGGGATGTGTACAACAGCCGGGGCCGTACTGGTGAGGTGAGCACGATTGATGCCAACCCGTTTGCCGAGTTTGAAGGGCGGGTGATTGGCACAATTCATATCCGGCGGCTCGATGTGTTCGGGCAGAGTGTGTACGACACGCTCCGGCAGTCGCGCAATTGGGTCGAACGAGTGGCGAGCCGCCTACACGCCAACACCCGCGAGGGCATTATCCGGCGTTCGTTTCTGCTCATCCGCGAGGGCGACCTTGTCGATCCTGATGTATTGAAAGATAACGAGCGGCTCCTCCGAACAACACCTATTTTCCACGATGCCCGGATTCTGGTGGTGCCCCGGCCCGGTAGCCGACAATTTGTGGATGTGTACGTGATCACGCAGGACGTCTGGTCGCTGCTGCCGGGTGGGGGATTTGGCGGGCTCAACAACTTTAGTGTGGAACTCGATCAACGTAACTTTCGGGGGGTGGCCCATCAGCTATATAACCGATTCAGCTACAATACCACCCGGCCGGGACAGAAAGTAGAGTATCAGGGTCGGTATGCCATTCCGTACGTAAATATTCTGGGGGTCCGCACGTTTCTGACGGCACAGGCTGACTTCATCTACCTGCGCGACATCAAGCAGATGTCGTTTAAACTATACCGGCCCTTTATCACCCCCGATACCAAATACGCGGGTTCGCTCGAACTGAATAACACCCGCCTGAACAGCCGCTATTTCGACGAGCGCGACAGTGCCCGGTTTGTGGGTCTCAACTACAACTTTCTGGATATCTGGATTGGGCGGGCCTTTCGGGTCAACTGGGGCGGCTCCGATGCACTTACCCGTAATCGGCTCGTGATTGCCGGGCGGGTCACCCGGTACGAATACCTCGACCGGCCCCCCGTCACGGCCGATAGCAACCAGTTGTATCAGAATAGCCGCACCGCTCTGTTCAGCGTGGGGTATTCGCAGCGCCGGTACGTGCGCGACGTGCTCATTTATGGCTTTGGGCGTACCGAAGACGTGCCGATCGGGAGTCTGGTTTCGTTTATAGGCGGAATCGACAATGCCGAATTGGGTGAGCGGCTCTATACGGGGTTCAATTTTTCTCGTGGGCAGTATTTACGCAACATCGGGTACCTCTACGGCTTAATGAATGTAGGTGGGTATTATCGGTCGGCCAAGGTAGAGCAGGGGGTGTTTTCGGTAATTGGCAATTATTTCAGCCCCTTGCACAAAACCACCTGGGGGAATATGCGCCATTTTCTGAACGTCCGGCTTACCTACGGAACCCAACGATTTAACAATGAATTTATCATGCTGAGCGGCCGGGAGGGAATCGGCATTAACAACGATGCTCTGCGCGGTACTAAACGGCTATTGATCGGGTACGAGAACGTTTTGTTTTCCAAACTCGACGTAGTCGGGTTCCGGGTAGCCATTGTTACCTTCGCCAACTTTGGGCTGATTAGCTACCCCAAACGTCTGTTAGTGCAGAGCCCTCTCTATCAGGGGTATGGAATCGGGTTTCGGTTCCGAAACGAAAACCTGGCCTTCAATAGTTTTCAGCTGCGGTTGGCCTATTACCCCAACATCCCCAACAACCGCAATGAGTTCCGGTACAACTTCGAGGGAATTACAGGCCTCCGTTTCCGTGATTTCGACATTGCGGCCCCCGAAATAGTGCCGTTTCGCTGAGTCATTGGTCAACTTTTTGCTTAAAATTGAGCAGGTGGGAACAAAAAATCTTTAGTTTAGTGTTGATACATTAAATGTAATAACATTATATTTGTGCCATCAACTCAATTAAACCACCTACCCCCGAACATGTCCATAGAAACAGACATCAGGCAGTCGGCATTTAGTTCGCCGTATCACCGGGTGGTGGTCAATGTGTTGTACAGCGGCAACTGGATCAACCATGAGCAAATGCGGATCCTGAAGCCGTTTGGTATCACGCAGCAGCAGTATAATGTATTGCGAATTCTGCGGGGGCGCTCTCCGCAGCCGGTGAAAGTAAATGAGATTACCGAGCGCATGCTCGATAAAATGTCGAATGCGTCGCGGCTGGTAGACAAACTCGTGGTGAAAAAACTGGTGGTACGGACTGAATGCCCAAGCGATCGGCGGGCCGTCGATATTGTGATCACGCAGAAGGGCCTCGACTTGCTACAGCGGATTGATACCCGGCAGCGTGAGTGGGAGGCCGAAATTCACCAACGCCTGACGTCTGAGGAAGCTACCGTGCTTAGTGGCCTGCTCGACCGGTTGCGCGGTTCAGAATAAAACAGCATCAACACCCCTTTAAATAATCAACATTACCAACCTACAAACAAATAAAACGTAAACAAGATGAAAACACGTCAATTCCTCGCTGGTCTGGTTGCAGTAGCCGTAGTGGCTGGTACCTCAGCTTTTGTTGGTCCTGTTAAGAAGGCCGCTACGTACAAAGTAGATACGCAGAAGAGCGTTCTGAACTGGGAAGGCAAAAAAGTAACGGGTCAGCACAACGGTGCCGTGAAGTTCAACGGTGGATCACTGATCGTAGACGGCAGCAAACTGACGGGCGGTACGTTTGAGTTCGATATGAACAGCATCACCTGCGCCGACCTGACCGACGCTGGCTACAACGCCAAGTTTATCGGCCACATGAAGTCGGAAGACTTCTTCAACACGGCGAAGTTCCCTACCTCGAAGTTTGTCATCACGAAGGTAACCCCTAAAGGTGGTAACAAATTCGACATCACCGGTAATATGACCATCAAGAACATCACCAATCCGGTGACGTTCCCCGCTACGGTGACTATGAACGGTAACAGCATTTCGGCTGAAGGCAAGGCGACCCTTGATCGGACGAAATATGATATCCGGTATGGTTCGAAGTCATTCTTCGAGAACATTGGCGACAAGGCTATCTACGACGATTTCGCCGTTGAAATCAAGATGGTCGCTTCGAAATAATTGGAGTTCCAGATTACCTACCTATGAGATACAACACGGCCCGGGCATATTGTCCGGGCCGTGTTGTATGTGGGTATTTATGATTATGGTTTCTGGTTCTTGGTTTTTAGTTAAGAGTTTAAGAGTGATGTTACCCAAAACCAAAAACCAAGAACCAAAAACCACAGACCCGTTAGTTATTTAATACCTGACGGCCTTGCTCCAGGGCTGCGGGCAGGCCGCTCGCATCGGAGCCCCCCGCTGTGGCAAAAAACGGCTGACCACCACCACCGCCTTTGATGTTGCGGGCGAGGTCTTTCACCACCTGACCGGCGTGTAACCCTTTGCCCTGAATCAGGCTGTCGGGCAGCATCACGGCCAACTGAGGTTTGCCATTGATGTCGGCACCGAGTACCAATGCCAGATTGTCGACTTTGGCTTTCAGGTCGTAGGCCAGTTGCTTTAGGGCGTCGGCCGACGGAACGGATACCTGCTCAACCAGCGTGCTGTAGCCTGATTCGGTGGTTTGCACTTTATTCAAAAGCTGCTCCTTCACCTGCTGCACCTTCTCGTTTTCGAGGGTCTCGATTTTTTTGAGGAGTGCGTTCCGTTCTTCCTGCAAAGCCTGAACGGCTTTTACCACGTCTTTGGGAGCCTTGAGTAGTTCTTTCAACTGATCCAGAACAGCACCTTGCTCGTTCAGCAGGGCCAGGGCACCTTCAGACGTTTTGGCTTCAATCCGTCGAACCCCCGTCGACACGGAACCTTCCGAGGTGAGTTTAAAGAGACCGATCTGACCCGTTGCCGGTACGTGGGTGCCTCCGCAAAGCTCGACCGAATAGTTGGGGTCGAAGGTAATGACCCGAACAAAGTCGCCGTATTTTTCCCCGAACAGAGCCATAGCGCCCAAGGCTTTTGCCTGCTCGATAGGTACATTCCGCTTTTCGTCGAGGGCGATATTTTCGCGGATTTTCGCGTTGACAATGGTCTCTACCTGCTCCAGTTCAGCATCGGTCATTTTCTGGAAATGGCTGAAGTCGAAGCGGAGGGCGTCGGGGCCAACGTACGAGCCTTTTTGCGCTACGTGCGTGCCCAGCACATCGCGCAGGGCCGCGTGCAGCAGGTGCGTAGCCGAGTGGTTGCTGCTGGTCAGTGTCCGGCGGCTCGCATCAACTTTGGCCGTGACTTGAGTGCTTCCATCAGCAATTAGTTGCTCAATTCGGCTGTCATTAGTGATCAGAATAGAAAGATCGTTTTCCTTCTTCGTGTCCAGAATCGGAATCGTAACCGGTTCACCTGTCCGTTGTTCGTTGCTGACTGTTAATTGGCCTGTATCGCCAATCTGACCACCCGATTCGGCGTAGAACGGTGTGGGGTCGATCACGATCTGGTACTGCGTACCTTGTTTGTTTTGCACCTTGCGGTACTTCACAATCTGTGCGGGTACTTCGGTTTGGTCGTACCCCACAAATTCGATTTTGTCAACTTCGTTCACGTCGATCCAGTCGCCGGCCGAGGTGGTGGCATCTTTCCGCGAGCGGGCTTTTTGCTCGGCCAGGGCTTTCTCGAAGCCAGCCTGATCAATGCTCAAGCCTTTTTCGCGGGCTACCAGCGCTGTAAGATCGGCGGGGAAACCGAAGGTGTCGTTTAGTTCAAAGACCGTCTCGCCGGGGATCTCAGACTTACCTTCGGTTGTCAGCTGACCGATAATCTGATCCAGCCGCGTGAGGCCGGTGCCGAGAGTGCGCAAAAACGCAATTTCTTCTTCCCGGATTACTGTGGCTACAAAATCCTGCTGGGCTTTCAGTTCGGGGAAAACACCGTCGAACTGATCGGCCAGAACCGGTACCAGCTTGGTCATAAACGGCTCCGTAAAGCCCAGATACGAGTAACCATAGCGGATAGCCCGACGCAGAATCCGCCGGATTACGTAACCCGCTTTGGCATTGCTAGGAACAAGCCCGTCGGCAATGGCAAATGACACCGCCCGGATGTGGTCGGCGATAACGCGCATGGCCACATCTGACTTATCCATTTTGCCGGTGTACGTGTGGCCCGAAAGCGTCTCAATCACGGCAATTGTACCCGTAAATACGTCGGTGTCGTAGTTCGACTGCTTGCCCTGAATAGCCATACACAGGCGCTCAAAGCCCATACCCGTGTCGACGTGCCGGGCGGGAAGTTCCTCCAGCGAGCCATCGGCCTTCCGGTTGAACTGCATAAATACGTTGTTCCAGATTTCGACTACCTGCGGGTGGTCGGCATTGACCAACTCACGACCGGGGGTTTGGGCTACCTCGTCGGCCGAGCGGAGATCGATATGAATTTCGGAGCAGGGACCGCATGGACCGGTGTCGCCCATTTCCCAGAAATTGTCTTTTTTGTTGCCGAGAATGATACGGCTTTCATCGCCCACAATGCCTTTCCAGATGTCCCACGACTCCTGATCGAACGGTACATTGTCTTTTTCATCCCCCTTAAACACCGACACGTAGATACGGTCTTTGGGTAGTTTATACACCTCCGTCAGCAGTTCCCACGACCAGGCTAAGGCTTCTTTTTTGAAGTAATCACCAAACGACCAGTTGCCGAGCATCTCGAACATGGTGTGGTGGTACGTGTCGAACCCGACATCTTCCAGGTCATTGTGTTTCCCCGAAACGCGGAGGCATTTTTGGGTGTCGGCTACGCGCTTGGACGGTGGAGTGCCGTTGCCGAGGAAAAAATCTTTAAACTGCGCCATGCCCGAGTTGTTGAACATCAGCGTCGGGTCGTTTTTAGCAACGAGTGGGGCCGAGGGAACAATCAGGTGGCGTTTGCTTTCAAAGAAGTCTAAAAACTGCTGGCGAATTTCACGGGAGGTCATGCAATCTTGTTGTTGTAATTCGGCAAATTTACGGGAAAAATGGGGAAGGGAACACAGATTGAACGGATTGGACAAATTAGAGCGGATTTTGTGATCCGTAGCTCCCTAAATCGGGTTCAATCTGTCCAACCTGTTCAATCCGCGTTCCCATCAAATCATGCAAACCCCAGGAAAGCTCTATTACACCATTAAAGAAGTGGCCGAACGGTTTGGGGTAAAAACCTCGAAACTGCGTTTTTATGAGCAGGAGTTTCCGACCCTAAAACCCAAAAAGAACAGCGCGGGCGACCGTGTTTACACGCAGGAAGATATTGACCACCTCGGTGAAATCTTCGAATTGGTTGAGGGTAAAGGGCTTAAGCTACCCGCTGCCCGGGCGTTTCTTAAACAGAAGAGCAGCCGGCTCGACGAGACTCGCCAGCACATTCAGAAGCTCGAAAATCTAAAGGCGTTTCTGATTCAGATGCGGGATGAGCTTTGATAAACCCGATGCGATTGGTGAAATTTACAACCCTTTCACGAGCGCCAGGACCAGATTGGCTGAATTACGGGCGGCTGTGGGGTAAAACGCCCGAATGTCGAGATGCGCTTCCGCATCGGCCCGGTCGCTCAGGCTCCGAATGACCAGCAATGGGGTTTTTAGTTGGTAACAGACCTGCGCTACGGCGGCCCCTTCCATTTCGGTAGCATCGGCATTATGCTCGGTGCGAAGCTGTTTCACTTTCGCGGCCGACGACACAAACTGATCGCCCGTAACAACGGTGCCCACCAGCACCCGTACCGGCCGTGTCGAAACCTGCCCGTTGGCGAGTGGAATGCCCTCAAACTTCACCTTGTCGGCCACCTTAATGGCGCGCTGCATCAAGCCCGAGTCAGCCGGGAAGTAGCGCGGATTGAGCACCTTCGTGAGCGGGTTGAGCGTTTGTGTGGTCGGGGTAGCCAGTTGATTCAGCGAGTTAAAATCGTGGTGAGCGGTTTGTCCTGCAATCACGATATCGCCCGGTTGGAGGTCTGGATTGGTTCCCCCGGCAATGCCGGTAAAAATGACGCGTGCCGGTTTGAAATAATGCAACAGTAGGGTGGTTGTCATGGCCGCGTTGACTTTGCCGATACCCGTTTCGGCCACCACGACGTTCTGATTGCCAATACGACCCGTGGTAAACTCTATGCCGCTGAGACTCATTGACTGAGGGTTACTCAGGTTTTGTTTGACCAGCGCAACCTCAGCCCCAAAGGCACCCAGTAGCGCCGTAATGGGTTGGCCAGTAGTGGGTTGAGCGTGAGCAGTCTGAGTAAGCATAAACAAAGCAGTCAGGAGCGTTTTGAAAAGCCGCATTGATTTGAAGTAGTAGTATGAAAGTATAAATCTCGCCATATTGATCGATAAATCGGCTTCGGATCGACTCAGGCTGAAACCGTGGCTTGAATCAATAGTCGCGTCGGCGTTTGCCAGTCGAGGGTAGCGGTAAATGCGTCGCTTCCGTTACCGACACTGTTTATCGGCTTCCTGGCGGGCCTGTTCGTCACCGGCCGAACGCCCTCGGGCCCAGGCCTCGCAGGCTTTAGCCCGGTTGCCCGTAAGCAGATACGCCCGGCCCAGATAGGTGTAAAGGCCGTCGACGGAGGCATCGAGCCGCTCGGCTTGTTGCAGGGCTGGCAGAGCCTCGGCCGGGTTGTTTTTGGCCAGATGGTAAAGACCCAGATTGCGGTGTGCCCACGCATTCTGATTGTCGCGCCGGATCGACTCCTGGAGCAGGGGCAGGGCTTCGTCGGGGCGCTTAAGCATCAGCAGCAGATAGGCTTTGTTATTGAGGTAATACGGTTGACCCGTTTGGGCCGTCAGGGCCCGCTCAACCAGCGTCAGCGCTTCAGCGTACCGCCCCTCGCGTGCCAGCAACAGGCTTTGGTTGTTCAGGGCTTCGGGCTGATTAGGGTTCAGCTTGAGGGCTGCCGTGAGATCCGCCCTGGCGGCTTCGTACTGTTTCTGGTTGAAAAACAGAGCGCCCCGGTTGGTGAGGGCTTCGGTATTGCGTGGGTCGAGCCGAATGGCCCGGTCGTAAGCGGCTTGCGCCAGGGAGAGGTTGTTGAGCCGCGTGTAGGTATCGCCCAGGCGGGTCTGGAAAAAGGTGGAGTCGCGGTAGGTCTTTTCGATTTGTTGCAGGTCGGCCAGGCTACCGCTGGGGTCGCCGGTTTCGAGCCGTACCTCCGCCCGGTTGAAGTAAGCCGCTTCAAACTTGGGGTCGGTTTGGATAGCCTTCGTATAATCGGCGAGGGCCCCTTCGCGGTCGCCATTGCGGAATCGGGCGAGTCCCCGGTTGCTGTAGGCATCGGCAAAATCATCTTTTTTCTCAATCGCTTCGGTATAAAACCGAATGGCCTCGCGGTACTCGCGTTTTTGCAACTGCACGTTGCCCCGCAGAAAAAACTGAGCGGCCTCATCGGTTTTATCAGCGCACGAAACCAGCAGCAGCCCGAGCGAAAGCAGGATACCGGGTACGTGTAGCCGGAGCGCATACTTTTTGGAACTGAGGGGGCCGGGTCGGCGGGGGTTTATTACATTTGTTGCGTAAGCGGCACGCACGTGGTGTACCGGTTGCCTTTTATCGTTCTCCATTTTCCCTGGTTAGTATGCGTTATCTCAACGACATTCCGCACCCGCACTTTCGGATCGGGCTGTACGCCTGGAACAACAAGTATATCCTTAAAATTGAAGTAGGTCTGCTGGAGCAGACCTACAAAATTAGTGAAACCGACGTGCTCGACCCCGAACAACTGCCAAATTTGGTCGATGAGGCCTTTCTGGAAACCGTAGCCCGCCGGTTTGCCGAGATGGACACCGACTGGCGGGCTACGGCCGAGCGCCACGAATTCGATTAGAGCACCAGGAACTGGCTCAGGTAGTTACGCGCCGTCAGAATCGCCGTACGAACGTCTTCGGGGCTGCCTTCGTAAGCTTTATCTTCGACTTCGATACAGATTGGGCCCCGGTACCGAACATCAGTAAGAGCCGCGAAAAAGTCGCGCCAGCGCACATCACCCAGGCCGGGGAGTTTGGGCGAGTGGTATTCAAGCGGGTTCGCCATGATGCCAACCCGGTCCAGTTTGTCGCGGTACAGCTTTACGTCTTTCAGGTGGATGTGATGGAGCCGGTCGCGGTACTGGTAAATGGGTTTTACCTCATCCATAATCTGCCAGATCAGGTGGCTGGGATCGTAGTTAAGGCCCAGCGCCCGCGACGGGATAATCTCGAACATACGGTCCCAGATGGCGGGCGTAGTAGCGAGGTTTTTACCACCCGGCCACTCGTCGTCGGTAAACCACATCGGACAGTTTTCAATCCCGATTTTCACGTTATGTTCTTCGGCCACCTTCACAATGGCGGGCCAGTGCTCGGCGTACAGTTTCAGGTTGTCGGTAATACTGAGCGACGGGTTACGGCCAATAAACGTGTTGACCACCGGAATGCCCAGCCTGGCAGCCGCCCGGATTACCTGCTTGATGTGTTCGCGGTAGAATTCGGCCTGCTCGGGGTTGGGGTCGAGTGGGTTGGGGTAGTAGCCGAGTCCCGAGATCGACACGCCGTACTGCTCGGTCAGGTGATGGACCAGACCCGGATTGAGATTATTGACGTCGATATGCGTCACGCCCGCGTACCGTCGGGCGTCGGCGTTGCCGGTAGGCCAGCACATCACTTCAACGCATTTGAACTGGTGTTCGGAGGCAAATTTCAGCACGTTGGTTAGGTCGTAATCGGCCAGAATTGCTGAGACAAAGCCAAGGTGGAGCATAAGACAAGAGATAGGAGTGAGTAAATAGTAGTGAGTCGGTTATCCTGCACACTTAATTCGGCAAATATAGGCTAAATGTGGCACCCTCGCCGGGTTGGCTGGTAGCCGTAATGGCGCCACCGTGATTGATGGCTACTTTCTCACAGATGGCCAGCCCGATGCCCGTGCCTGCAAAGGTACTTTTGCCATGTAGGCGCTGGAACACCTGAAAAATACGGTCGAGGTATTTCTGGTCGAAACCGATGCCGTTGTCTGATACATCCACTCGGTAATATGCATTGACCGCCCGCGCCGGTTTGATACCCGGTGGCAAATCGGTGGCCAGTACAACCTGGCTGCTCACCGTGATGCGAGGGGGCAAAAATTGGCCATCCGGGCCGGTTTGCCGGAATTTGAGCGCGTTGCTCAGCAGATTCATAAATAGTTGACCCAGTTGGGAGCGGTCGCCCAGCACGGTTGGAAGTGGGTCGATTGCGATTTCGGCCCCGGTCTCGTCGATAACCAGATCGAGGTCGCTCAACACGGTTTTTACAATCTCGGTTAACGACACCGGCCCCGAAATATCCTGTCGGGTCGAGATGCGGGAGTACGTAAGCAGGTCGTTAATCAGAATCGACATTCGGCCCGCAGCCGTTCGCATCCGGTTGAGGTGTTCAACGCCCGCGCCAAGTGCTTCGCCATGGTAGGTCTGGAGTAAATCGCCGAACGACTGAATCTTGCGCAGAGGCTCCTGCAAATCATGCGAGGCTACATACGCAAACTGTTGCAGGTTCTGGTTGGAGCGTTCGAGGTCCTGAATGAGGGCTTTGAGCTGTTGCGTACGTTCTTCCACCTGTTGTTCGAGGGCCATCTGGGTCTGCCGTTGTTCGGTAACATCCTGCGCCGTACCGGTCATCCGAACAGGTCGGCCGGTTTTGTCGAAGTAAGCTTTGCCCATAGCCCGCAGCTGCCGTTGCTGACCTGTTTTGTAATGGATCACGGTAAACTCAACGTCGATAGCACCGCCCGTATCCGGCCGAAGCGCGTGGGCAATTGCCTGTTCTACCCGCTCCCGATCGGCCGGAGCAATGGGGTTGTAGCCTGTATTGTGTACGGTTTCGACTCCTTCAAAGCCAAACCAGGCCCAAAGCCGCTCGGAATAGGTCATGTGTCGGGTGCCAGCGGCCCAGTTCACATCCATGTTCCAGGTGGCCAGCTCGGCCAGTTCGATGGCCCCGCGGAGCGATGCTTCGGCTTCTTCGACCCGCTCTTTGGCCACGGCCAGGTCGGTCACATCGGCGGCAGTACTCATCACCCCATACACCCGGCCGTTGGCATCAAATAGCGGGGTGAAGTTGTAGTTGTAGTACGCGACTTTGGGCGTGCCGTGGGTATGCAAAACAAGCCGATGGTTTTGGGCGGAGTAGGGAATCCCCGTATTGAAGACCTCATCGAGACGTTCAAAAATCTGCTGGCTACCCAGCTCGGGCAGTACGTCGGCGTAGCGCTTGCCAATCACGTCGTTACCTTTACCCCAGGCATCGATAATTGACTGGTTGGCCAACTGAATCCACATTTCCCTGCCCACGTACACCCCAATCGGGAAGGGTGCGCTGTTGACCAGGCTGCGCAGATTCTGTTCGCTTTGCTCGATGGCCTGCCGGGCCTGTAGCTGGGGCGTCACATCCTGAATGATCCCATTGATCGCCGTTGGTACGCCATCCTTGAACGTTACCTCGCCGATACTCCGTAGGTGCCGGACGGGTTTCCCCGGTGCTTCGGCCAGGCGGTACGTAATATCGTGCCGGCTGTTTGCCTCCGACTGTAACGATTCGGTGATCACCTGTTCTACATGGGCCCAGTCGTCGGGGTGCACTTTCCGATAAATCAGGTCCATCGGGTTGGAGGCCGTTTCGAGGCTCATCCAGTCGCGGATATTTTCGGAGAAATCACCGGTGCTCGTTGTCAGGTCAATCCGGTACGTACCCATGTGCGCCATTTCGAGCGCATTCTGGAGATACGCTTTTTGTTGGGCCAGTTCCTGCTGAATCTGCACCTGCCCGGTCACATCGACGGCAATATCCAGAATGGCGTACACCTCACCCGCTTCGTCGAAGAGTGGGGTGTAGGTGATGTTATAGTAGTTGTGGTTCAGCTGGCCGTTCTGAACAATTTTCACGAGCGAATCGTAACTCTTAAACTGTTGTCCGGTGGTTCGTACACCCTCCAGAATGTTCAGAAAGGGTTGGTTTTCGGTGATCAGTTCGGGCATGACCTCCCGCAGTGGCTTGCCTACAATGTCGGGGCCTTTGCCCACAATGTCGATAAAGGCCTGGTTGGGCAGCTCCACCACCAGATCGGGTCCTCTGAACACCCCGATGGCTACTGGCGCGGCCGCAATGAGCGACTGTAGCCGGGCTTCGCTGGCGCGCAGGGCCTGCTCGGCCTGTTTGTTTTCGGTAATGTCTACACACGAGCTGATATACCCCGCAAATGAGCCATCGGGCCGGAACCGGACCGGCCCTTTGGCCAGAAGCCACCGGTAGTCGCCCGTGGTGGTGCGTAACCGAAACTCACCACTAAACGGCTCTCGTTTTTGAAATGCGTTCAGGTAGGTATTTACGTATTGCTCCCGATCGTCGGGGTGAACCAGATCGGCCCAGCCATAGTCGAGCAAATCCTCCGTCGACCGGCCCGTAAGGTCAACCCAGGCTTTGTTGAAATAAGTAGCCCGGCCCGTTTCGTCGGCAACGGCAATGAGCACTTCGCTGCCTTCGGCCATGGTCTGGAAGCGGGCCTCGGTTTCGCGCCGGATCTGATCGGCACGTTGTTGCTCCGTGATGTCCTGGAGCGTGCCGTTGATTCGGTAGGCCCGTCCGTCGGGTCCAAACTGAGTCTTTCCCTTGGCGCGAACTATCCGCTGCTGGCCGGTAAGTCGGCTCGTAATGGTGTATTCCGTTTCGTACTTACCCGATGAGCCCGGCTGCATGGCTGCATCGAGCGCCCTGAATACCCGCTCCCGGTCGGCATCGGCAATGATGTCCGTCAAGGTCATTACATCGAGTGGGGCATCGGCTGGCACTCCAAACCACTCACCCAGCCGGGTATTGATCCGCAGCGAGTTTGTGATGGGGTCAAGGTCCCAGATACCCAGTTCGGCGGCTTCGATGGCAAACGCCAGCTCTTCGCTGCTTTGGTGGGCCTTCTGGCGAGCGTTCATCTCGGCCGTGCTGTCACGGAACGAGTACACCACACCATCGTCGAGTTTCACGGTTACGGTATCGTACCACTGTTCGGTTTGTTTCCCCAAAAAATGGCGGACCTGTTCAATCGTTTGACCGGTTTCGACCACCTGCACAAAATCGGCAAACAACCCGGCTTCGCGGTAGGCGGGGTAGACTTCCGAAAATCGGAGACCGACCAGATCGGCCCGGTTGAAATTCTCTGCGGCCAATCGGTTGGCGAGCCGGTGCTCAAAATCGATGATGGTGCCGTTGCTGTCCCGAACGCAGTGAAGCACGCTGATACCGGCAATGGCTCCGTCGAAAACAGCCCGGAGCAGGTCGGCCATGTCCTGTTGCTGCTGTACAATGGCGCGTCGGGCGGTGATGTTTGTACTGACAGTAGCCAGCCCGGAGACCTCACCGCTGAACGGATTTCGGATGGTGAATGCGTTCCAGCCAAGCCAGAAAGGCTGTCCGGTTTGAGCATTAACGCAGCGTATGTCCTGCGAAAACCGCCCGTTGGTTTCGATTTCGGTCAGTTTCTGGAGGGCCAGTTCCCGGTCGTCGGGGTAGATACTATCCAGAATTGCGTTGCCCTCTGCGCTTTCCCAACCGAGCATTTCCCGGCCAGCGGGGTTGAGGTATTGAATGGTGCCGTCGAGCGAGGCAAGACCGATAAACTCATGGCTGGCTTCGATCACCGCCACAAGGTTGTTTTTCTCGGCTTCGGCCAGTTTCTGATCGTGCACATCGACCACCGTGCCCAGCATACCCCGGTATTCGCCATTGGACCCAAATTGTGGGGTGCCGGTGTCGACGGCCCACCGGTATTGTCCGTCTTTCTGACGGAGTCGGTAAAGGGCCGAAAAGGGTTTATGCTGCTTGTTGGCTTCGATAAATACTTCGCTAGCCTGCTGAGCATCATCGGGGTGGGTAGCGTTGAGCCAGCCAAAGCCAATAGCTTCGGGTTCGGTTTGCCCCGTGATATCAAACCAACGTCTATTTATATACGTACAGTAGCCGTCGGGGCGGGTTTGCCAGATGATGGCCGGTACCGAGTCGGTGAGTTCCTGAAAATGAACCTCGCGGGCGAGAGGCTCCTCGGTGAGATGGGGTGTTGAAGCTGTGTCGGATAGGGTAATCAGCACCCCGCCGATGGCAGTTTCATCAAAAATGGGCGTAAAACCAAACGGAATTCCCTGTGTGCCGGTGGCAAGGGGCACGCCCGTTGTCATTACCTGCTCTATGAGTGGGCAAATCGTTTTCCAGTCGATACCCAGCAGACTATCAGCCCGTTGACCTATTGCCGAAAAGCCGGGCAATAGGCGTTTCCGGAAGGCATCATTGTGAAAGCAGATGGCCGACGGCCCCCAGCATAAGGTCATGGGGGTTGGTGCGTGCAACAAAATCCCTACGGCCGTACGCAGACTCTGCGGCCATCTGTCGACGGGGCCAAGGGGAGTGTTTGCCCAGGAATACGTACGGATCGCTTCGCCAGATTGGCCACCTCCTTGCCAGAAAGCGTAAGTAGGTTTAGCTGACGGTAATGACATAGAAGCAGATGGAATGGATGAAACGACGCAGCGGGATGGTGGGCAGACCCGTACGATACCCGGCGGAGGGGTATCGTACGTGATCAAATATACAATCGGCTACCCGTGTTTGGGGTAGGTACCGGCATTTCTATACCCAGTGGTCTACCGAAGGTTACGACCTTCGGTAGATTGGGGACAAGATGACCTCGAAACCGGTTAGTAGCCCCGGTTGTCGGGCTCGGCGATGGGGTCGCGTGGGCTGTCAGTGCCTTGCCCAAACCGCCGGTAGGCTTCTTCCAGAATAGTGACTGTGGCACTCGTACCAATACGCCCGACGCCCAGCGCCCGGGCTTCGAGCAGTTCATCGAGGGTACGGATGCCCCCCGACGCTTTGACACCTACCCCTGGCCCGACGTGTGCGAGCATGAGCCGCAGGTGCGGCAGCGTGGCCCCTTTGTAACTGTAGCGGCCGTCCGGGCCTTTCACAAACCCAAAGCCCGTTGAGGTTTTAACGTAGTCGACCCCAACGGTGGTGCAGATTTCGCACAGCCGGGTTATAAACCGGTTTTCGGGTAGGTAGTCTGTCTCGAATATAACTTTGAGCAAGGCATTGTAGGCGCGGCAGGCCTGGTGTACGGCGGCAATTTCGTCGTGGACATAGGCCCAGTCGTCGGCCAGCACCTTACCGATGTTCACGACCATATCGATTTCAACGGCCCCATTTTGGCAGGCGTCTATCGTTTCGGCCACTTTGACGGCGATTGCGTGGCTCCCCGACGGGAAACCGATCACCGTGCCAACCCGAACGTCGCTGCCCCGGAGTTCGTCGACGGCGAGCCGAATGGCGTAAGGTTTTATGCAAACCGAAGCCACATTGTATCGGCGGGCCGTTTGGCAGCCTTCCCGCATTTCGGCATCGGTCAGGGTAGGGTGCAACAAGGCGTGGTCGATCATCCTGGCGACCTCGTGAATAAGCAAATGGGTTTCCATACGGCAAAACCGACACCGGCCGGTAAAAACGAATGGGGCAGGTCGGGAGACAAAAGTACGCACCCCGGCCACCAATCGCTAACCCAACCCAACCGGGGCTACACCCATTTGGCCAGAAACTGGTTGAAGGGCTCCTTGTACTGGTCGCTGACCGGAATCTGGATGTTCCCGATCTGGATACTGTTTCGGGTAACGGCCGTGATCTGATTCAGGGCTACAATAAACGAGCGGTGTACCCGCATAAACCGCTGGGGAGGCAGTTTTTCTTCGAGTGCCTTGAGGCTGGTGAGCGAGAGCAAAGGCTTGTTGGGACTGCTCCGAAGGTGAACCTTGATGTAATCTTTAAGCCCCTCGATGTACAAAATATCGTCGAACGCAACCCGAACGAGCTGATACTCGACTTTCAGAAACAGATACTCTTTTTCAGGCTCGGCTAGGGGGGCGGGGGCCGTCGGGGCAATGGTTTCGGGGAGAGCCACCACCGGCCGACGAATAAGCCCGTAATACGACTGTGCCTTGAGGGCTGCCCGCAAAAACTCCTCGTAATTGAACGGCTTGAGCAGGTAGTCGAGCGCATCGACCCGGTAGCCTTCCAGCGCGTACTGGTTGTAGGCAGTGGTGAAAATGACACGCGGCACCGGGCGTCCGCTTGCACCGGGGTCGAGTACACGGGCCAGCTCAAGCCCGGTAAGGTCGGGCATTTGAATATCGAGAAACAGCAGGTCGATGGGCTGTTCGTGCAGGCCGCGCAAGGCTTCGATGGCGTTGCTGTAACGGCCCGCCAGTTTCAGAAAAGGCGTTTGTTCGATAAAAGCACAAACCAGACCGAGGGCCAGCGGTTCGTCGTCGACAGCGATGCAGGAAAGAGTCATGATCGGATCAGTATTGTCGTTACAGGGCGTGAGGAAAACAAGCCCAAAATAACTCAATATTTTTCCTTACCGACGTACCGCTCATCCTTTTACTTCCGGTTGGTTTGTCAACTTATACGTTCAATACCAGATCTACAACGTATTCCTGGTGGTCGGCATCCAGATGGGTATCGAGCTGATACTGGTTGGGGTAGAGCAAATCGAGCCGACGCCGGGTGTTGTTGAGGCCAATGCCACTGCCCGCTTCGAGCGATGCCGTCGGGTTCTTTTCGGGGAAAACCGTGTTGCGCACCTGCATCCGTAA
Organism: Rudanella lutea DSM 19387; assembly: GCF_000383955.1. NCBI lineage: Bacteria > Pseudomonadati > Bacteroidota > Cytophagia > Cytophagales > Cytophagaceae > Rudanella > Rudanella lutea. The sequence goes on from NZ_KB913013.1 coordinate 67,593, forward strand.
CTGGTGGTCGGGTTGGGTAATGTCGATCTCGATCCGGCTGGGCAACAGGGCACTTACCCCATGTTTAAACGCGTTTTCGACAAACGGCAGCAGGAGCATCGTTGGGATAGAGGCATCGCGCAGGGGCGTAGGCTGCGTAAAGCGCACCGTTACCTTATCAGTCAGGCGGAGCTGCATCAGTTCGATATAGTCCTGCACAAACGCGATTTCCTGGCTGATCTGCCCCGAACCATTGGGGTTTTCGTACAACACGTACCGCATCATGCGCGAAAGGCGGTGCAGGGCCTCGCGGGCTTTGACCACATCAATCAGCGTGAGGGCGTAAATGTTGTTGAGGGTATTGAAAAAGAAGTGCGGGTTTATCTGGGTTTTCAGAAACAGCAGTTCCGAGCTGATTTTTGCCTGTTCGAGATCCTGCCGAAGCTGGGCGTCGCGCTGCCACGTCCGAACGGCCGTAATGCTGGTGCTGATCCCCAAAATAAACAAGGTGCTGAGCAGCGTGAACTGAAACCGCTTGCCCGACCGGGCCGGGGGGGGCGTGGTTTCGTCAGGATGGAAAGCCCGGTGGATGAGGCCTGGGAGATCGAAGTAGCTTTCAAACGCCCAGATACTTGCCAGAATAGCCATTATTACCACAGCCAGGGTTCCCATGTACAGGCCCGTGCGGTCGCGGAGGAGTAGCCGGGGGGTCAGAACTTCGGAGTTTAGGTAGAAGGCCCCAATAAGCAGTGAACAGAGCAACCCCTGTTTCACCCAGAACAAAACGGGCCAGTCGACATCCGTCGTCAGTGGCTGATAGAGCAGAAAAATGAAAACCAGTAGGCCCCAACCCAGAATATGGATCAGAATCGGAACATAGTGGCGCATGATTTTAGCTGACATCGGCGTATGAATAAACAAACGTTACGGGGCTGTGTGTTGACTACTATTGACCGTACAAGGGTGCAGAATATCAAAAGAGTGTAAACATACAATGGCTTTAGCATATGCGGTAGTGCCTAATAGATAGGGAGCGAAAATCCATCGACTATACGGCTGTTTTGCTCTCCCAACTGAGTTTGGGCAGGTAGGCATACGGGAGCCGGAGAGCAGCAGGCGTTCGTCGGCAAAAAGGACGGTTCGGCCGATACATGCCTATCCCTTGTCTATTGTATTTTTTTATGAATGGAGGGGGCTGTTGGTTTGTGCCCATCATTCATTACACCCAATTCCGATGAACCGAATTAATCTACTCCTGCTTGGCGGGGTGTTGTTGCCCATACAGATTGCGTTTGCCCAGATGCCCGGTGGTTTTGGCGGCTTTGGGGGCTCCGGCAACGGCGACCGGCGTAATGCGTCGAACCCGACCGGAATGCCCGCCGGTGCGCCCGAACAACCACAACCTAAAGGCAACGGTAAAATAGGTGGTTTGCTGATGGACTCGACCACCAATAAGCCCGTTGAGTTTGCTACCGTGGCGCTCATCAGCCAGAAAACAGGCAAAGCCATCGACGGAACGACCGCCGACGATAAGGGCCGGTTTACCCTCACAAAAATTGCCCCCGGCGACTACAACCTGCAGGCTACATTTCTAGGTTTTCAGGAGAAGCTGATTCGCAACATTAAGGTGGAGAAAAACGCCGATATTCAGGTGGGAATCATCAAACTCTCGCCCGATGTACGGACGCTGTCGGAAGTAGAAGTGACTGGTCAGCGGAGTATCGTTGAAGAGAAAGTAGACCGGCTGGTGTACAACGCTGAGAAAGACGTGACCAGCAAAGGGGGCGATGCCGCCGATGTAATGCGCCGGGTGCCGATGCTCTCTGTTGATTTGGACGGAAACGTGTCGCTGCGTGGAAGCAGCAACGTACGGGTGCTGATCAACAACAAGCCTTCAACTATTGTGGCTGCAAGCGTTGCCGACGCCCTGAAGCAGATTCCGGCTGATATGATTAAGTCGGTGGAGGTGATTACCTCGCCCTCGGCCAAGTACGACGCCGAAGGATCGGCCGGGATCATTAACATCATCACGAAGAAAAATACCTTGCAGGGCGCTACCCTCAACGTAGACGGGGGCGTAGGCAACCGGGGCACCAGCCTGGGCCTGAACGGCAACTACCGCACGGGCAAAATGGGCTTTTCGCTCTCAGGGCACGGCCGGGCCATGTACAACATCAAAGGGCAGTTTACCAACGAGCAGATGCGCGGTTCGCTCAAAACCATGCAGGAGGCCGATACCCGCAACAGCGGCTTGCACGGATTCTATAACCTGGGCTGGGATTACGACATCAACTCAAAAAACGTCATTACGGCGGGGGTTCGGTACGGTACGCGCAACCAGTTGTCAACGCAGGATCTGTTTACCCGCACCTCCGGCGGCACGCTCCCGGCTGATGTGACCTCGTTCCGGCACGTCGACATTAAAGACTTGTCGGGTACGGTCGATGTCAACGTGGATTATACCCGTACGCTCAACAAGCCACAACAGGAATTGAGCGTTCTGACCCAGTTTAGCCGGAACAACCGGACCAACAACTTTATTTCTGATTTATTCAACGAGACCCGCGCCAACGTAATTGGCGGTACCCGCAACGACAACCAGAGCTTCAACCAGGAAAGCACCGTACAGGTCGATTACCAGTCGCCTATTCGGAAAAACCAGATGCTCGAACTGGGTGGTAAGGCAATCTTCCGGCAGGTGAACAGCGATTTCCGGTACCTGACTCTCCAGAACGGTTCATACACCGAGCTGCAACCCGCCAATGCGCTCGACTACGATCAGAATGTAGTTGGCTCGTACCTGTCGTACACTTACCAGTCGAAATCGAAGTACACTCTGAAAGTAGGGGGCCGGTATGAGTACACCATGATCGACGCCCGTTTTCAGGCAGAGCAGTCGGCCTCACCGATCAATATTCCGAACTACGGCAACTTTGTACCCAGCATCAACCTGTCGAAAAATTTGGCCGGTGGTAAGACGATCAAACTGGCGTACAACCGCCGGTTGCAGCGGCCGGGTATTCAGTTCCTGAACCCGAACGTGAATGCGGCCAACCCGCAAAACATCACGGTGGGTAACCCTTACCTCTCGCCCGAACTGAGCGATAACCTCGAAGCCAGCCTGAGCGCCTATATCAAGTCGGTGTACCTGAACCTGACGGTATTTGGTCGGCAAACGAACAACTCGATTCAGAGTATCCGCACGGCCGACGACCGGGGTGTGATCACCACAACCTACGACAACATCGGCACGGAGAAAGCCACGGGTGTCAACCTCTTTGGTAACGCGACGCTGTTTTCGAAATGGCAGATTGGCGGTGGGTTCGATGCGTTCTACGTGTACCTCTCCAACAACAACAGCGGCACCATCATGGACCCGACGCTCCGGCAGAGCAACTCAGGTGTGGTGTTTTCGGGCCGGATGTTTACCAACCTGCAAATCAAAAATGGCTGGGGTATTCAGGGCTTTGGCGGGATGCGGGGCAACCAGATCAACCTGCAGGGCACTACGGGGAGCTTTTACATGTACAGCCTCGGGGTTCGGAAAGATTTCCTGAACAAGAAGGGTAGCCTGGGTGTAGCCGCCGAAAACTTCCTGACCAACTCGATGAAGGTTCGGACGGCCGTGAGCACGCCCACGTTCTCGCAGAACAGCCTCAACCAGATGTTCAACCGGGGGGTACGCATGACGTTCTCGTACAAGATTGGTAAAATGAGCTTTGAGCAACAGCCCCGCCGGAAGCGGAAGTCGGTTAGCAACGACGACGTGAAAAGCGACGGTGGCGGTAACGACGGCGGTGGTCAGCAGGCCGCTCCGGCGGCTCCGGCCGGTGGCGGCAATCGGCCCCGGCAGTAAAATGGTTTTTTGATTCTGGTTTTTGGTAGCCGACACTCCAGATTTTGGGCGGTGAGTTGTCGGCCCTGAAATCCGCATACAGCTGGCGAGTTGTGCCTGCCTAAAGTGAGCTCCTGGTCCAAACCGATGCCGATGCAGGGGTGCATAGGTTAGGTCAGGAGCTCAGACTTTAGGTAGGCACAACTCGTCAAGTTTTATACCTTTACGGTGCTCAAAACGCTTTACCGGGCGTAAGCCCACCTACAATGAACCCGATCACAAAATCAATGTCGCGCCGGTCTGTTCTGAAAGCCGGTGCCCTGGCGCTCACTGCGCCTTTACTGTCGAAGCTGGATGCCCTGGCCCTCGCTCCCAAGGCGGCCGGTCTGCAACTCTATACGCTGCGTAACGAACTGGGCAAAGACCTCGAAGGGACCATTGCCAAAGTCGCGCAGATCGGCTACAAGAAAGTTGAGAACTTCGGGTACGCCGACGGTAAGTTTTTCGGCAAAAGTCCCAAAGAATACGCGGCTCTGCTCAAAAACAATGGGTTGATGGCCCCCAGCGGTCACTATCTGTTGGGCAAAGCCATGCCGAACATGAAAGGTACCCTGATGAACGACTGGAGCCGGGCCGTAGACGATGCCGCCGAACTGGGCCAGCAGTACATGATCTGTGCGTTTCTGTTCCCCGATGAGCGCAAGTCGCTCGACGATTACAAGCGCTACGCCGATCTGTTCAATAAGGCCGCTGAAACCTGCAAAGCGCGGGGTATTCAGTTTGGCTACCATAACCACGATTTTGAGTTCATGGAAGTGGAAGGGCAGGTACCGTACGATGTGTTATTGAAAAACACGGACCCGAAGCTGGTGAAAATGGAGCTGGACCTGTACTGGACGGCCTTTGCGGGTAAAGACCCTGTAGAGCTGTTCAAGCAGAACCCCGGCCGGTTCCCGCTCTGGCACCTGAAAGATATGGCCAAAACCGAAAAACGCGAGTTTGCTGAGGTGGGCACGGGCAGCATTGACTTTGCCCGGATTCTAAAGGCCAAAAAGACTGCCGGTTTGGTGCACTCATTTGTGGAGCAGGACGTATGCCAGCGCCCCCCGCTTGAGGCTATCGCGATTAGCTACCAGAACGTGCAAAAGCTGAATATTTAAGCACCGAAAGCGCGCTTTAGCCGATGCGCCCCCGAACCCGTAGAGCCCAGGTACGTGCCTGGTCGCGCACGGGTCCGGGGGCGCATCAGTGCGTTATGGGGGGCGGTAGGAAGGTAAAGGAAAGCAAACAAGCCGCCCAACCCTTGATTTGAGGGAGATTTTGTCGGTGTTTTGTCTTTGCCTTAGTGCAGGATTTGTTCTTCACTCTTTTATTCACACGCTCTGTATGACGACTGTCGGGCTGTTTGTACCCTGTTACGTTGATCAGTTTTATCCCAAGGCGGCCATCGCCACGCTCGAACTGCTTGAGAAACAGCAGCTCAACGGCGGGCCCATACGAGTCGTGTTTCCCAAAGGTCAGACGTGCTGCGGACAGCCCATGGCCAATTCTGGCTTTGAGCATCTAACCAAACCCCTCAACGAGCAGTTTGTTGAGCAGTTTGGCGCGGTGGATTATATCGTGTCGCCCTCTGGAAGCTGTGCCCTGCACTTGAAAGAACACCTGCATTCGGACCGAAACGAAGACCGGGCCACGGCTACGCGTCAAAAAATTTACGAGCTGACCGAATTTCTGACTGATGTGGTGAAAGTAACCCACTTGCAGGCCCGGTTTCCGTATCGGGTCGGGTTGCACCAAAGCTGCCACGGGTTGCGCGGGCTGCACCTGTCACAAATGAGCGAGTTGGTGGCGTCACCGTTTTCGAAGCCAATGCAGCTGCTGAGCCTGGTCGACGGTATCGAGATGGTCAACCTCGACCGGCCCGATGAATGTTGTGGGTTTGGCGGTACGTTTTGCGTGGTCGAAGAAGCTGTATCGGCCAAGATGGGCAAAGACCGGGTGGCCGATCATGTGCGGCACGGAGCTGAGTACATCACCGGGGCCGACCTGTCGTGCCTGATGCACCTGGAAGGGATTCTCCGTCGGCAAAACAGCCAAACCAAAGTGATCCATATTGCTGAAATATTAAATAGTTAAGAGTTAGATGAGTGAATAATGTAAAATGAATTATTGGGTTATCTGCTGAAAATCAGCATATTTCGTTATTTATTTTACACTGTTCATTATACATTAATCTTAACTCCTAACTTTCAACTCCCAACTCACATGAACCACCCTCAGCGTGCCGAAGTGTTCAACCGCGACGAAGATCGGGTCGACTGGCATGATAAAACCCTTTGGTGGGTTCGGCAGAAGCGCGACATGGCGGCCCACAAACTGCCGGAGTGGGAAGCCCTCCGCGAAGCTGCCTCGCAGATCAAGCATAATGTACTGTCGAATCTGGATGAGTACCTGATTCAGTTCGAAGCGCATGCGCAGCAGAACGGGGTCACGGTGCACTGGGCAGCCGATGCGACCGAACATAACCAGATTGTGCACCGGATTCTGGTCGAGAACCGGGTGACGCAGATGGTCAAGAGCAAGTCGATGCTGACCGAAGAGTGCCACCTGAACGAGTATCTGGAGCGGAACGGCATTGAAGTGATCGATACCGATCTGGGCGAGCGCGTGGTGCAGTTGGCGGGCGAACCGCCAAGCCACATTGTGATGCCTTGTATTCACAAGAAAAAAGAGGAAATCGGGGAAATTTTCCACCACCATATGGGTACCGAAGCGGGTCTGAGCGACCCGCAGATTCTGACCGGGCTAGCCCGCACCGACCTCCGGCAGCGGTTCCTGACCCGTCGGGTGGCCCTCACCGGGGTCAACTTTGCCGTTGCCGAAACAGGTGAGTTTGTTGTGTGCACCAACGAAGGCAACGCCGATATGGGCGCGCACCTCGCCGATGTGCACATTGCCTGTATGGGCATGGAGAAAATCATTCCGAAGCGCGAGCACCTGGGCGTTTTCATCCGGTTACTCGCGCGGTCGGCCACGGGGCAACCGAGCACCACCTACACCAGCCACTTCAAAAAGCCCCGCAACGGGCAACAAATGCACCTCGTGATTGTCGATAATGGCCGGACGGTGCAACTGGGGCGCGAGGATTTTCGGAATTCGCTCAAGTGTATCCGGTGTGCGGCCTGTATGAATACCTGCCCGGTGTACCGACGGAGCGGGGGGCATAGTTACCATACCGCTATTGCCGGGCCTATTGGCTCTATTCTGGCCCCTAATCTGAACATGGCCGATTACGCCGACTTGCCCTTTGCCAGTACGCTCTGCGGATCGTGCAGCAACGTGTGCCCGGTCAAGATTGACATTCACCAGCAGCTCTACAAATGGCGGCAGGTGCTCGTGCAGCAGGGGCACGTAAGCGCGTCGAAAGCGGCCAGTATGCAGGCTATGAGCACCGTACTCTCCAACCGGCGGGTGTTTGCCGTAGCCGGTAGCGCAGGCCGCACCCTCATGCGCTGGTTCCCCGGTATTGTGAGCAACCGCCTGAATCCCTGGTACAAACAACGCGAAATGCCCGAACCACCCAAAGAGTCGTTTCGGGAGTGGTACGAGAAAAACCGCTAACGCTAAAACGAAATACGCCTTGAGCCCTCGCGATAAAATACTACAGGCCGTTCGGCAGAATAAGCCCGCCCTCACGGCCCTGCCCGCTATCCCGGCGAGCAACACCTTTGCCGACCGGGTGGTGGAGCGGTTTACCGAGATTCTGACCACCATTGGCGGGCAGGTAGTGCCCGTGCCCGATCTGAACGGTGTGGCCGCGTACATCCGAAGCCACTACCCGGCCCACCGGGTTATCACCACGCTCCCCGAATTAGCCGAGGTGGCCGAAGTACAGTGGCAGGATACCAGCCCCCACCAACTGGCCGACGTAGAGTTTGCCGTGCTCAACGTGCACTTTGGTGTGGCTGAAAACGGGGCCGTCTGGATTACCGACCCCCTGATGATGCACCGGGCGTCGCCGTTTATCTGTCAACATCTGGGCGTGGTGCTGTCGGCGGGCCAAATTGTCCCGACCATGCACGAGGCCTACGCCCGCATTGGCTCGGCCGACTACGGATTCGGGTTATTTATTGCGGGTCCGTCGAAAACGGCCGATATTGAGCAGTCGCTCGTGTTGGGCGCCCACGGTCCGAAAACGATGACCGTGTTTTTAGTCGATTGACCCGTTCTGTTATGCGTTATAGCAACCTGCTGCGCCCGTTGTGGCTTCTTCTTATCAGTTTGCCCGTCTGGGCGCAGTCGCCGTACAAACCCTGGATGCTGGGGCCGTTTCAGAAGCAGAATAGGGTAAACCCGATCATCACTCCCTTGAAAACAACCACGTTTGCGTGCCCGGTTCGGGGCGAGACGGTTCGGTGGGAAGAGAAAGACGTGTTTAACCCGGCGGCCGTGGTGCGCAATGGCAAGGTGTACATGATTTATCGGGCCGAAGATGTGGTGGGCAAACACGCCGGTACCTCGCGGCTGGGGCTGGCCGTCAGTACCGACGGTATCCATTTTAAACGAATGCCGCAGCCTGTATTTTACCCCAACCACGACGCCATGAAGGTGTATGAATGGGAGGGAGGTTGCGAAGACCCCCGCGTGGTCGAAAGCCCCAACGGGGTGTATGTGATGACCTACACGGCCTACGACGGCGACAAAGCCCGTCTGTGTGTAGCCACCTCGCGCGATTTGCAGACCTGGCAGAAGCAGGGGCTGGCCTTCGGCGATGCGTACAACGGCCGGTATCGTAACGAATGGTCGAAGTCGGGAGCCATTGTATGCAGGCAGGTCGGTAGCCGGATGGTGGCGCAAAAAATAAACGGCAAGTACTGGATGTACTGGGGCGACCAACCCCAATTGTACGTGGCCACATCAGACGACCTGATTCACTGGACACCCCTCGAAACCGAGTCGGGCCAACGGGTGAGTGCGGCCAACTCGCGGAAGGGGAAGCACGATGTCCGGTTGCTGGAGCCCGGCCCCTATGCGATGCTCACCTCCAAAGGGATTCTGCTTATTTACAACGGTATGAACGAGGCCAAAACGGGTGAGCCTAATCTGCCTGAAGGGGCGTATGCCGGTGGTCAACTGCTGTTCGATGCCGCCAACCCCACCCGCCTGATCGACCGTTCGGAAACGTACTTTATCAAACCTGATCAACCCTACGAGACCGACGGGCAGGTGAATCAGGTTTGTTTTCTGGAAGGTATGGTGCCCTTCCGGGGCAAGTGGTTCCTGTATTACGGCACCGCCGACTCAAAAATCGCCGTCGCCGTTGCCGGACGGTAGGGCTTAATAAAGCGATGACATCTCTCCAAACGAGATGTCATCTCCAGGTCTCACCCTTACCGCTTCTTCTTGCCAGAAAAACTCCGGGTGAATTTGCGCTTGCCCTCAGAGGGGGCGTTTTCTTTCTTTTTGGGGCCACCGAGCAGCTTTTCGGCCAAATCGGGGCGTTGGAGCCGGGTCAGTCGGTTCCGAATCCAGTCTTTGTATTCGGGTTTGTACCAGAAGAAATAGCGGTTTTGCGCCTGTTTTTCTTCCCGTGTTTTGGCCGTTTTTACGGGTTTCAACGTGTACGGATGCACGCCTGAGTAGTAGATCACCTCGGCCACCGTCATGGGCGTGGGCGTAAAGTCCTGCACCTGTTCGAGCTGGAAACCCATGTCTTTGGTCTCGGCCGCCAGGTTAGCCATGTCGGCCTCCTCGCAGCCGGGGTGCGACGAAATGAAGTACGGAATCAGCGGCTGACTCAGGTTGTGCTTGTCCTGAATCTGATCGTATTTCCGCTTAAACTGCTTGAAGTATTTGAACGACGGCTTCCGCATGATCCGCAGCGTATCGTCGGCGGTATGCTCAGGGGCCACTTTTAACCGGCCCGACACATGGCGCGTAACGAGTTGCTCCATGTATTCGTCGTGGTTGCCGTCTTCGTTGTTCTTGTTAAAGTCGTCGACGAGCAAATCGTACCGTACCCCCGACCCTACAAACGCCTTCTTGATCTTCGGGTGGGCATCTACCTTCCGGTACAGCTCCGTAAGCGGTTTGTGCGACGTGTCGAGGTTGGAGCAGATCACCGGGTGAATACAGCTTGGGCTCTGGCAACGCGCACAAATCGACTCGTCTTTACCCTTCATCTTGTACATATTGGCCGACGGCCCGCCCAAATCAGAAAGGTACCCTTTGAACTCCGGGTGTTTCGTGATTTCTTCCACCTCCCGCATCACCGACTGCTCACTGCGCGACGCAATAAACTTGCCCTGATGCGCCGAGATGGTACAGAAACTACACCCCCCAAAACAGCCCCGGTGCATGTTCACCGAAAACTTGATCATCTCGTAGGCCGGAATAGGCCCGCGCTTTTTGTATTTGGGGTGGGGCAGGCGTGTGTACGGCAAATCGAACGACTTGTCGATCTCGGTTTCGTCCATCGTTTTAAACGGCGGATTAATCACCAATACCTGATTGCCTACGGTTTGTACAATGCGGTTGGCCTGCCACTTGTTCGACTCGACCTCCACAATTTTGAAGTTGGCCGCGTACGCAATTTTATCTTCCAGGCACTTCTCATGGCTTGCCAGCTCTACCGTGTTCCAGTTGTTGTAATCACGGAGTTCGGTGCGGGCATCGTGCATAAAGGCCACCTGATTGATGTTCCGCATCGACGAAAAGGGTACGTTTTTGCGTACCAGTTTCAGCACTTCGCGGAGGGGTTGCTCGCCCATGCCGTACACCAGCATATCGGCCCCCGAATCGACCAGAATCGACGGCATGAGCCGGTCCTGCCAGTAATCGTAGTGAGTTACCCGGCGTAGCGAAGCCTCAATGCCGCCCAGCAGCACGGGTACGTCGGGGTACAGCTCTTTCAGGATTTTGGTGTACACGATGGTGGCATAATCGGGGCGGAAACCCGCTTCGCCACCGGGCGTGTAGGAGTCGTTGGAACGCAGACGTTTGTTGGCCGTGTAGTGGTTGACCATCGAGTCCATGCACCCGGCCGTTACGCCGAAGAAGTATTTAGGACGACCAAATTTCTTGAAGTCCCGCAGGTCATCTTTCCAGTTGGGTTGGGCGATAATAGCCACCCGGAACCCCTCACTTTCCATAATCCGGCCGATTACAGCGGTTCCGAAGGCCGGATGATCCACATAGGCGTCGCCCGACACCAGCACGATATCGACCTCGTCCCAGCCTCTTTTCTCAACCTCCTGTTTGGTCAGCGGCAACCAATCCGTAATGGGTCTTTCAATCATGAGTACGTGAATTGTCTATCAGCAAAACATCGAATATAGGAAAAGATTCCCGGTTTGAGCCGGTTGGTTTTTGGTTGTCTTTGATAAAAATAGACTGCTAACGTCGATGGAAGCTCTTGTTGAAATCTCACCCCACGAACGTGAACGTGGAAAACCTATGCCCAATGCCGTACATGGCTCTATTCAGGCCAACATTTCTTTTGAATTGAAACTTCGGTATCGTGGTACACATCGCATCATGTCGGAGGTTTCGTTAGCCACTACGCCTTATGGCACCACACCGGATGTGGTCGTTTACCCAAATTTTCAGTTTGATTACGAACACGAGCCTGCCAAACGTTCTGACCCGCCCCTAACCTGTATTGAGATTACCGGGCCGCCGTCGCGGTCAGCGAGCCAAAGCACCGACGAGATGGTGACTAAAACCAATGCCTATTTCCGTTTCGGGGTGAAGTCCTGCTGGATCGTGATTCCCATTCTGCGGGCTATTATGGTCTTTGACAAGCCCGGCCACTACGAATTCTTTCACCACGACGATACCCTCCGCGACCCTCAAACGGGTTTTGAGTTGCCGCTTTCGGGAGTGTTTGTGTGAGAGTAGACGTTGTGTTGCCCTCGGTTTCGATGGCAGGCCCTGTATTTGCCTAAAGGGGGCGAACAAAGTAAGCTATAAAGTTGATTATGTGCTACGTAGATTGATATCAATTTCCGGTACCTTTAGTTAAAGTCTGCGTTTTCTTATACCAACGCTCGTTACGCTCATCTTCCCATAGGTATAGTAAATAATTTTGTGTGGCAAAATCATTGTAACTAATCTCTAATCCATTGAAACTACACTTGATAATTAAAAAATTATACGGGTCTTGTTCAATCCAAATTATACTTTCGTACCGAATAGTAAGCGTTTGATTTTCCTTTAAAGTTTGATCACTAAAAGCTTCTTGTTTAGATAAGAAGTCTATATCACGTGCTTGAAGGGTACAAGGATACTCCCTGCCAAATATATAGATTCGGTTAGGGTTGATCTGGCAACGCATATAAACCCTTAGATCAGGATGCTGGTTAAAATCGGGAGTAAAGCCCGGTTGGTTTTCTAATTCGAGCTTGTAGACATCACCGGTGCTTCCAGAATCGAACCAACTGCTTTTTAATTTAACTGTTTGCGTCGGTAACCCTTGATGTCGGTGTTGAATGATAATCTCATTAATAGGGATTTCTATTTGCTGATTACGGTTGAGAGAAAGGTGTGCTGATCTGGCAAAAAAACCAACTTCAGTAGCTCCCAATATTTGTTTAAGGGTATTCAATGAGTCTTCGCTTAGTATGCTCTCAACCGTATTCATGCAGTGACAAATTAGATAACTGTCAAATCTTTAGTTGTCTTTTTGACTCGTGCCATTGCTGCTCTGCTTGAGTTACATTCTTTTCTGACCAGTCGCAAATTAGCCTTGTTCTTATGGTAGGCTCTAAAATCTTCAGTCAAGCTTTCGTCTTTAAAAATGATTTGATTTTGAGCATTTGAGGTGTATTCAATGGCCTCTAAATCAAGGTTAGTCACCTCTTTAAAACGGTCAACAATAATTGAGAATGTATTAGGCTGCCGATGGTCCACGACAAGCTCAGTCCACTTTGATAAAACTCCTGTTTCCTGACACTTTACTTGACCTTTGAGGGAGTGGGTATCAAAATATGCTTGCTTCACCGCACGAATATCAGCGTGAACCGAGTTTCGGCAAGCCACATAAAACATCTTTTCTGAATTGTGCTCTTTGTTGTTGATCAACATCAGGTATGATATGTACTGACTTGTGCCATCAGCATAAAATACTTCAAAACACTTGGTGTTGAACTGCACACGAGCTACCTGTATATCTTTTATGTAAAAATTATCTTCGCTCTGACCGGTACTATTTTCAACTTTTTCTGAATCCTCATTTTCGAGTTCTATTTTTTCATCCTCCGTCAGAGAGTTCAAATAGTCATACTCGAGGAGGTTAGCAACCGCTTGTAAATCAGAATCGCTCAATGATTCACCGAAGTTATAGGAGTTCAAAATTGCTTTGTAGTAAGCAAGTGCGTCTTTCTTAAACTTAAACTCGTTTTGTCCTATTTTGAGTGGCTTTGCCATTTTTACCTGTTCACTTTGTCGGCAGTAACCCGCCTGGTAGGTTTGATTTTCCTTACTCAAGCGTTCTCCTTGTGGCCCGGAACCCAGAAATGGATGCCTAAACGCTGCCCTCAGTGGCCTGCAACCTGTCGACCGCAACCTAAAAATGGAAACACTTTTTTTGTAGTTCACTCAACGCCCGCAGGAGTTGATGGCGAGCGAGAGGCCACCTGAACGAACGTACCTGAACCTTTACACATCCGTTTGGTTGGGCTGAAAACGCTGACTTACCGGCTTGCAGCCTGTCGCCCGCGACCCGCCCACGCGGAGCGGCTAAAGTCGGATCCTAAACTCACTTGGCACTTCTAATTCTGGTGTGACGTTTCGCAAAGCCAAAAACAATAGCGAGTTCGTCAGAGTCAAAACCTGAGTGTAGATTTTAAGACGGATACGCTGTTTGGAGTCGGACATTTGGATGATGTCCTTTGTGCCGTGAAATATGTTATTGCGAACGCTTGAAATTAACCGAATCAGTTTCTTATGACCTCTGGCGGTTAAATTTTGATTTTCAAAGGCTTGCTTGAACGCCTTAATAAACTCGTCTTTGTCCGATTGGCTAATTCTCGAATCAGGTTGTATGTTCTCCAATTCAAGAATAACCCTGTCCAAAGGCATATTGAAACGAATTTCTTGAAGACATTGTATCAACTGCTCTCTGGTAAGGTGTTCATGAATGAACTCAATCAAATTTTTGATTTTGTTGAACTCGCTGATGTTCTCTGCATCATTTTCAGAAAACTGATAGTTTATAACTTGCTTATTTTCTATGCTTGCCTTCCAATCAACAGAGTAGAACGTATTGAAGGAAAAGTAAGAGTAGATAAATTTTGAAGGTTCAAACAGCTTCCAAGAATCTGGCTCATACTCAACCATATGCTTGAACCTTGAAGCTACTATATGTAGCGATTGAAGTTGTGATAGCTCTTCCTTGAAAGCCATGTGATAGCTGTTTTAAACATCAAATTGCAAACATCAACTGTCCCATCTGGGGTGTTTACCTTGTCGCCGGAAACGCTAGAATAGAAGCCCAAATCTGCCTAATTCCGGCGTTCGCCCTGTTAATCGAGGCCCGCCCCGCAAGTCCAAAGCCGCATAACCGAAACGTGTGCTTTGGCGCCAGAACGCTGGCACTCACGCACTGCTTGTTATGCATCACCCAACGACCACAGGAGCTGATGGGGCGTAGCTCCTTTACACCCCCAGATAGTAGGGTTGCTACTTCGTGAAGGGACATGCTTGTTGTTGCACGAGAGATGGCAGCGCGGAGCGAATTAGGGCTTTCCTGCACTTAACAATTTGGGTAAGTAATCAAGTGCCAGAGGATCTCGTGGCTTAAAATAATTTTGAGCACACTCAGGTATCCAGACCTCATCAACAAACTTAATAAAGATTGGTAAAAGGTCATTTGTGTATTGGCGTGCTTCACACTCAAATCCATTTGGAAACTTATGCAAATACATTTTGTGAGTATCTGTCAGGTGGGGGAAATGGTCTCGTAAATGTTTAGCGAACCGCTGACCCACACTTACATCTGGCCGAATTTCTTTACCATCAAAAGCTTTGTTTGGTATTTGATACCCTGCGTTCTCAAATCGGCCATAAAGTCGAATGAATAATTCACTAATTACCGAAAAATAGCCCCTTTCTGTTCTGTCCCAATTGTCATTAAAGCGAACTACGAAATTTGGAGTTTCAAGCCTATTAATGCCAAAGCTACCTGTCTTTCTGATGGCTGGAATAACTTCTTTCGTTACCCATTTTCTAAACTGCTTCGCGTTAGGCTTGTTGCTTTTAAAAACCAAAGCGTACAATCCACTCTCTGAAATTAAGCTAACGTTCCTGTTTTGACCTGATATCGGTAATACCGAGGTCAGCTTTTCATCGTCATCGAGCCTTGAAACAGCATCACTTGTATTTTTGATGTCCAATAAGGAACATACTTCCGAAGCTACGAACCAGACATCTCCGTTAATTTCGACCGTTGTTAGGTTTCCAAGTTGTTCTTGTTCTTCTTGATATTTAAAAATTTGAAACTGCATTGAAGTTTATTTATTAGGTGAGTGGTTTACTGATTTCTGAAAGAAAATTTATTGTTTCTTCCATTCACTTCACATCTCAAAGGGCTACCTTAGGCCCAAGTGTCATCTGTCAGCTGAAAGATGAAACACGGACGAAAGCCTGAACTCAAACAAGTTCGCTTTGTCGCACGAGGGACGGCAACGAAAGTACTTGAATTAACCCCCAACACTATATTGTACGCAAACTCACTTAATTATAACTTGTTGACTTTCAACAAAAAGTAGTTAAGTGTTCGAGAGGTGGCATGATCCGCCCACAATCATACATACGTAAACGTTCTCCTGCAACAGGTGTGCCCGAAAGCGGGCTTACTTTCTATTAAGCGTGGCCTAAAAAAATACCGGGGGCGAATTGTTGCCAATCCGCCCCCGGTGAAAAGGTTACACGTTAAGGTGTTACTCCCCTTTGCCGCCCGACATTTTGGCCGGGGGGGCTTCGTTGCCTTTCTGGTTGGCCGACGTACCCACCGGGTCGCCTTCCTTGTCCAGCTCCACAATTTCGTAGCCCAGTTTCTCCAGGCTCGGCTTGATGCGCTGCTTGTTGCCCACCACCGTAATAATCATGTTATTGACCGGCAGACGCTTCTTCGCAATGGCATCAATCTCGGCTTTCGTGATCTTGCGCAGGATGTCGCTTTGCTGCTCCACAAAGTTTTTGGGGAGGTTGTAGTCGATAATCCGGTTAAGGAAAAATGCCTTTTGAAGCGAGGTTTCGTAGCGCAGGGCATCGCTTTGGCCGAGTGAGCTTTTTACAAAGTCCAGCTCTTCGGGCGTGATACCCGACTTGGCGTACCGCGTCATTTCTTTCACAAACTCAACCACCGAGCTATCCGTAGCGGCTGCTTTTACACCGGCCTGCGCCGTAAAAGGCCCCGGTGTGTGCGTGCTCGCGAAGCCCGAACGGGCCCCGTACGTAAAGCCTTTGTCTTCGCGCAGGTTCATGTTGATCCGGCTGTTGAAGGCACCGCCCAGCATATAATTGGCCAATGACGCCCGGTAGTAGTCGCCGGTGGCATCGTAGGGCAGGTCGGTCAGGTAGCCGATCCGAATTTCCGACTGAGCCGCCTGCTCCTTGTCGATCAGGTACAGCCGCGTCTTGTCGACTTTGCGGGTCACGGCGGCCGTGGGCACCGTGACGGGTTTAGCCGCCCACTTGTTCAGGAAAGCCAGCTTTGACATGATGGCTTTCTGCTCCACATCGCCCACAATTACCAGATTCGTCACCGTGGGCGACAGGTATTTCTGGTAAAACGCCTTCACATCGTCGAGCGTGATGTTTTCTACGGTGCGGGTGGTTCCGCTCACGGGTACTGCCCGGATGTTACCCGCGCCGTACAGCAGCTTGTTGTACGCTTTGTTGGCAATTACAACGGGCTGCGTGCTTTGGTTGGCAACCAGTTCAATTTGCTGCTTCTTCAACCGGTCGAAGTCGTCGGCCGAGAACCGGGGGCGCAGGAGTTTTTCTTCGAGCAGGGCGAGCGTCGAGTCGAGGTTTTTTACCAGCGATTCAACCGAGATATTGATCTCTTCGGTGCTTGCCCGGATGCTGATGTCGCTACCCAGTTTGTCGAGTTTCTGGCTCAGTTGCTCGCTTGTAAAGTTCTGGGTAGCCTCGTTCATCAGCGACGCCGTCAGTTGGGCAATACCCGCCTTGCCGGGGTCGTTGGCCGAGTGCAGGTGCCCGCCCTTGATCGTAAACAGCATGGTTACGGTCGGCACTTCGTCGTTGCGGGTACCGATGATCTTGATACCGTTGGCGAGTTTGTCATTCCAGAACGGCGGCACTTTCAGGGCCGGGTTGGGGCCGGGACCGGGCTTCACGCTGCGGTCAAACGAGTCTTTCGGCTTGTTGTATTTCAGGCCAGCATACCCGTAATCGGGAGCCTTGTAGCCTTCCGTCGAGATCGTGTAGTTGTCGGGCGTGGTTACGGTTTCGGGCTTGCCTTTGGGGTATACCGTCAGTACTACCGCATTTTTACCCTTGATGTACTGGTTGTACACCCGCATCACATCGGCCTTGGTTACGCTCTGAATGCGCTTCAGCTCCTGTGGCAGGTAGTTGGGGTTGCCCAGAAACGTCTGATAAGCAGCCAACTGCGACACCTTGCCCGATACGCTCGACAGGCCCTGAATCAACTGGGTTTCGCGGGTCGCGCGGAACTGCGCCATGTCATCGTCAGTAACGCCCCGCTTCTCAAACTCGGCCATTGTCCGGCGAATGAGCGCCTGCGTGCTGTCGATGCGTTTGCCGGGGAACGGCAACACCGACAGGGCAAACTGACCGGCGAGTTCAGTAGTGGGGTGACCGGCGTTGGCCTGTACGGCAAACTGGGTTTTCACCAGATTTTTGTAGAACAGTGAGGTACGGCCACCGCCAAGAATCTCGGCGAGGGCGTCGAGCGCAACTTCGTCGGGGTGGTAGTTGGGTACGGTTGGGTACGCAATCTGCAACATTGGGAACCGGACGTTGTCTTCGTACGACACGTAGCGGTCTTTTTCGAGCACCACCGCCGGTACAATTGTCTTGCTCACCTCGGGGCCGCGCGGAATCGTACCGAAGTATTTGTCGGCAAGGGCCAGCACCTGTTGGGGCGTCACGTCACCGCCTACGGTCAGCACGGCATTGTTGGGGCCGTACCAGCGCAGGAAGAAGTTTTTTAGGTCATTTACATCCACCCGGTTCAGGTCTTCTACGTAGCCGATAGTCAGCCACGAGTAGGGGTGACCGTAGGGGTAGAGGTTCTTGGCGATGTACTCGCCCGCCAGTCCGTACGGGCGGTTGTCGTAGTTCTGGCCGCGCTCATTCTTCACGGTAGCCCGCTGAATTTCGAACTTCTTCTGGGTTACGGCATCAAGCAGAAAGCCCATCCGGTCGGCTTCGAGCCAAAGGGCCCGCTCCAGCTGATTGCTCGGCAGGGTTTCGTAGTAGTTGGTCCGGTCGCGGTTGGTCGAGCCATTTAGGGTACCACCCGAAGCCGTCACGATTTTGAAGTGCTCATCGTCGGCAACGTGGTCAGAGCCCTGAAACATCATGTGCTCAAAGAAGTGCGCAAAGCCTGACTTGCCAATTTCTTCGCGGGCTGAGCCCACGTGGTACGTCACATCGACGTGCACAATCGGGTCGGAGTGGTCTTCGTGCACCACCACCGTCAGGCCGTTGGGAAGTACGTACTTTTCGTACGGAATCACTAGTTCGTTGCCCTTGCGGGTTACTTTTTCGACCAGTTTCGCCTGCGAATAGGCGGTTCCGACCGACACCAGCCCGACAATGGCAAACTGGAGTAAAGAAGTGAGTTTCATTCAGTAGAATGTATCGGTGAAACGACGAAATTACTACTAAATGATTGGCAAAAGGCTCATTTAGTCAACTTTTTTGACCAATTATTCCGCTAACGTCCTCTTACCTGATGAGCGGTCAAATCGCGGTATGAGTGGCTGAGTCATAGACGACGATAGCGTGTCTACGGAATGCGTTCGTTCCAGTAAATGAGCAGGTTTAGCGTGGCCCGGCCCGACGCAATCAGGTCGAGGTCGCCGTCATTGTCGAGGTCGGCGGTAAAGAGGTCTTCGCAGGCCATGCGGACACTATCGTCGAGGGGGAGGGGAGTCCAGTTGCCGTCCGCTTCGGGGCGGAACAGCCGTACGCCTACTTTGCCCTCGGCGTTGGGGTTGCGCCAGCCCACCGCTATCTGATCGCGGCCCAGCCCGAGCCAGTCGGCGCACACCAAGGCGTGGCCCTGACTCAGGTCACGACTGAGGGCGTTGGGTGTCTGCACCGGTGCATTCGTTTGGGGTTTGGCCGTTGTAAAAACCCCCGGCTCAATTGCCAACTGATTGCCGTGCATCGGCTGAATGGTGGCAATGGCCTTGCCGCCATCGAGTCGCCGGATTTCGCCGATACCGGCCGCCATGGGTCCGGTCGCGTTGCCTGTTTGCGGTAGGTTGCGGGCACCTGCGCCCGAGGTGCTTTGCCAGGCCCCATTCTGCCAGGCCACCCGTTTGCTTCCTTCCTTGCCCCCGATAATCAAGCTGGTGGTGTTACCATCCTCCCAGATCTCGAAATTGTGGGTCAGGTGCATGGTCGAGTCGACCAGGTGCTGCTTCCAGCGACCGCGTGGGTTTTTTGGGAACTCGTAGCCCCAGATACGCACACCCCGCCCTTCGCCGTTTTTGTTGCCGAGTCCGTGCAGGGGTACCACAATCAGTTGGTAGTTGTTGCGGCCGGTGCGGGCCCAGCGCATGCGGTGGGTAGTCACCTCATGCGGCAACCGAACGGCTTCCCAGAGTTGCGTAGGGTCTTGCGGACGTACGAGGTAAAATACGGCCCCTGATTTGGTGCTGTCGGCCGTTTCGGCGGGATTCCAGCCGGCTCCAACGGCAATCTCGACCCGTCCGTCGCCGTCGAGGTCGCGGGCGGCAAGGCAGACGTTATCCTGTGGGGTCAGGTTGCGGGCCAGTACATGCCGGGTCCAGCGGCTCGGCGCGTCGGGTGCGGGCTTGGCCGCGTTTGGTTGGTTCGTTGACCGCTTGCCGGGGTTTTTGTACCAGACAAACTCTTTCTGATCGGCCATCAGAATATCGGGTTGGCGGTCACCGTCGACATCGCCAATCGCCAACCCGTATCCGATGCTGATTTGATTATCGACAACCTCAATCCGGAACTTCGGATCGGGTGGGGTTTTCGTAGGGGTGTTTGGCCCCGACTGAGCCAACACCGACAGAGGGAGTAAACAAAGGAGCAGACGCATAGAGCCGAACCGGTTGGGGTGAATTGATACCGGTAAAAGCAGGCTGCCGAGGGTTGCTTACTCGTACAGGTCGTTGGGGTCAGCTTTGGCCAGATCCATCAGCAAGGTGCTTACTTTCTGCGTAAGGTCTTTGAAAAACCGCTCGCCTTTTTCGGGGGTAGCGCTGTAGGGATTACCAATGCCCGTATCGGCTGTCACCTTCGACCATTGGCGCTCGGCCCAGGCCCAACCCTCGTCCATACCTTTAATTTTCCAGCGTTTGGCGGCTCCGTCGCCTGCTTCGGAGAGGGGCTGTACTAGGTCGGGGCGGAGGTATTGCATCACGCTCGTTTCGAGTTCGTCGGCATGATCGCCTTTCTCCTCAAAATATGCCGACCGGTTGAGTACCGTAAACCAGAAACAGAGGCTGATAAACATATCGGGGTAGCGCCGACCAATTTCCCGAATCAGTGGCTTGAAGTCGTTGCCGCCGTGGCTGTTGAAAATAAGCAGTTTCCGAATGCCCTGCCGGTGCAGTACCTCCACCAGATCGTTCAGAATAAGCAGTTGCGTGCTCGGATAAATGTTCAGATCGAGCAGAATATCCGACTGACCCGTGTTTACTCCGAACGGTACGGTGGGCAGTACCATCACATTGGCCCCCTGTTCCCAGGCGAGCCGGGCAGCCTCGGCCATAATGTGGTCGGCTTCGTACACATCGGTACCGTAGGGCAGGTGGTAATTATGGGCTTCGGTGGCGCCCCAGGGCAAAATGGCCAGTTCGATAGGGCGTTCCTGAATGGCTCGGTAGTTGGTTTCAGCTAAGATGTACGGGCGCATAGCCATGTTGGTTCAGAGTCGTCTGCAACGCTTACAGACCCCGAACGGTAAAACTCAACGGGCCCAATAGGCGTTACAGAAAAGATGCTGCAAGTTAGCGTCTGTGCCCGGTTGGGCCACCAAAATTTAGGATTTGCCTGTATGCCTTTCTTTCAAAAAACGATTCGATTGCAACCGTACCCGCGCGGCTTTCATCTCATCACCCGAACCGTGGAGCGGGAGTTTCTGGAGTTACAACAGCTACGGGTTGGAATGCTTCAGGTGTTTATTCAGCATACGTCGGCGAGCCTGAGCATCAACGAAAACGCCGACCCAACAGTACGTCAGGATTTTGAGACCCACTTTAACAAGATGGTGCCTGAGCGGGCGCCCTATTACAAGCACAATTACGAGGGCGACGATGATATGCCCGCCCACCTCAAAGCAGCTCTGCTGGGGCACTCGGTTCTTATTCCGATTACCAATGGGCAGCTAAACCTTGGCGTCTGGCAGGGCATTTACCTGGGCGAGCACCGGGACAGGGGCGGTAGCCGTACGCTGCTGCTCACGGCCTGGGGCGAGTGATGCAGGGGGAATGGGTAATGAAGAATGTATAATGGATAGTGGGTAATGAAAAATGAATAGTGTATAATGAAAAATGGATAATGAACCGCCCGTGAGCAGCATTATCCATTTTTCATTATGCACTATTCATTAAAAAAGTTATACGGCCAATTTTTGGGCCACAACTTTCTCCAGATACTCCCGGATGGGCTCAATTTTGATTTTGTTCAGCACATCCTCAGCAAAGGCGTACATGAGCAGGGTTTGGGCCTGCTGCTTCGGTATCCCCCGCGACTGCATGTAGAACAACGCTTCCTCGTTCAGTTTGCCCGTGGTGGTTCCGTGCGAACACTTCACATCGTCGGCGTAAATTTCCAACTGCGGCTTGGTGTTCATGGTTGCATCGGGCGAGAGCACCACGTTTTTGCACGACTGGTACGCGTTGGTTTTCTGGGCGTCAGGCCGAACGTAGATTTTTCCGTTGAAAACCCCCGTCGAACGTTCTTCCAGAATACCCTTGTACAATTCGTTGCTGTACGAGTTCGGCTTGGCGTGATCAACCAGGGTGTGGTTGTCGATATGCTGCCGCCCGTTCGGGATGTACAGACCGTACATGTGGGCCTCGCAATGCTCACCGTCGAGCACAATGTTGAGGTTGTTGCGCACAAACCCGCCATTAAGTGTCACGGTAGCCGAATAAAACAGGCTGCTGTCGGCCTGCCGTACCTGCGTGGTACCAATATGGTACGCTTGTTCGGTATCGTTCTGTACCTTGTAGTACTCCACGCGAGCGTCGCGGGCCACCGATACCTCGGTTACGGTGTTGGTAAAGCTCGATTGCTCGCCCAGCGTCCGGTACGACTCAATCACTTTCACCTCGGCATTGCGGCCGGCAATGATCAGGTTGCGGGGTTGAGCGGCTACGTTGGCCTCGCGGGCGTCGTTGATAAACCGCATCACAATCGGCTCGGCAACCGTTTTGTTGTCGGGCACCCGGATAAACACGCCATCAAATGCAAAAGCAGTGTTGAGGGCCGTGAAAGCATTGTCTTGAAAATCGGCCAGACGCGAAAAGTACGCGCCCACAGCTTCCGACTGCTCGGTCATTGCTTCCCGGAACGACAGAATCTGCACTTCCGATGCCGGGCTCACAATGCGCGACAGGTCGGCACGGTACTGCCCGTTTACAAAGTACAGAATGTTGCCCGAGAGGTTCGGGATTTGTAATACGTCCAAATCGTCGGCGGTAACGGCCGACGGTTGCTCCAGCTCATAGGCCTTATTGATCAGCCCGGCCACGTTGGAGTATTTCCACTCCTCGTGTTTGATGGTTGGGAAACCGAGTGTTTCAAACGTTTGCAGGGCCGCCCGGCGTACCTGATGCAGGGCCGATTTGCTCTCGCCGTTCATCCGCTCCTCCGAAGCCCGAAACCCAGCCAGTAGCTGATCGCGGAACGTCGGAACAGGGGTATTGTCAGGTTGATTGGTCTTGCTCATGATCTTATACGCCGGCTTCCACTTCTGCTTTGATCCAATCGTATCCTTTTTCTTCCAGCTCCAGAGCCAGTTCTTTCGGCCCCGACTTCACGATCCGGCCTTTGTAGAGTACGTGTACAAAATCGGGAACGATGTAGTCGAGCAAACGCTGGTAGTGCGTCACCACAATGGTAGCCCGCTCCGGTGAGCGCAGTTTGTTGACACCTTCGGCCACAATACGGAGGGCGTCGATGTCGAGACCAGAATCGGTTTCGTCCAGAATCGCCAGTTTCGGTTCGAGCATGGCCATTTGGAATACTTCATTCCGTTTTTTCTCTCCACCCGAGAACCCTTCGTTCAGGGCGCGGCTCAGGAGTGACTGATCGATGTTGACGAGCTTCATTTTCTCCTTCATCAGCTTCAGAAACTGAACCGCGTCGAGCGGATCCTGTCCGCGATACTTGCGGATCTCGTTCATGGCCGTTTTCAGGAAGTTGGTCGTACTTACACCCGGAATCTCCACAGGATATTGAAATGCCAGAAAAATGCCCTCGGCAGCCCGCTCTTCGGGTGCCATATCGAGCAAATCTTTCCCTTCAAAATCTACACTACCGCCTGTGATATCATAGTCTTCCCGCCCTGCCAAAACAGACGCCAGCGTACTTTTGCCCGAGCCGTTGGGGCCCATAATGGCGTGTACTTCCCCGGCGTTGACGGTGAGGTTAATGCCTTTTAAAATCTGCTTTTCGCCAATGTTGGCCTGTAAATCGCTAATAGTAAGCATGATAGGTTATCAGTCGCGGCTTCAAATGAACCGCAAAGTTAACGGATGATCTTGTAGGTCTGTGAGTTGTCAACAAAAAACCGCTCATAAAAGTTGACAGGCTTGTACTACATTTGCAATTAGCGAATGAGCCGATGCGTGAATTGGCGGATGGCCTGGTTTCATTCTGATTCTATTTTGGCTCCCGAAAAAACGAGTCTTCTTTGCCAATTCACTCATGTACCCATTCACTCGTTCGCCTATGACGTCTTGAAACTCTGGCAAAAAGAAGGGGTCGTTACCGACGACCAAATTGAACGGTTTACCGTGGGGCGCGACCGCGAAATGGACCTCTATCTGGCTCCGTTCGATGTGCTGGGCAACCTTGCCCACGCCACCATGCTCCAGCAAATTGGCCTGCTCAACGGGCAGGAACTGCTTCTGCTCAAAGCGCAGCTTCTCGCGATTTACGGCGAAATCGAAGCCGGTGAGTTTGAAATTGAAGAAGGGGTCGAAGATGTGCATTCGCAAGTCGAACTGCTGCTGACCCGCCAACTGGGCGATATTGGTAAGAAAATTCATGCCGGGCGCTCGCGCAATGATCAGGTGCTGGTCGATATGAAGCTCTTCACCCGTGACCGGCTTTGGGCTGTTGCCGAGGCTACCCGGCGCGTGTTCGATCAGCTCGTGGCTCGTTCCGAAATGCACAAGGCCGATTTGCTGCCGGGCTACACGCACTTGCAAATTGCCATGCCCTCGTCGTTTGGGCTTTGGTTTGGGGCCTATGCCGAGGGGCTTGCCGATGATATGCTCACCCTCCAGACGGCTTATCGCTTTGCCAACCGCAACCCGCTGGGGTCAGGCGCGGGCTACGGCTCGTCGTTTCCGCTCAACCGGACGCTTACGACCGAGTTGCTGGGTTTTGAAGGCATGCACGTGAATGTAGTTTATGCCCAGATGAGCCGGGGCAAAACCGAACAGATTGCCCTGAATGCGCTGGCGTCGGTGGCGTCTACGCTGTCGCGCATGGCTATGGACATTTGCCTGTACAATAGTCAGAATTTTGGGTTCCTGACCCTGCCCGACGCCCTCACCACGGGGAGTAGTATCATGCCCCACAAAAAGAACCCCGATGTGGCCGAACTGCTGCGGGCTAAAACCAACCGCCTGAAAGCGTTGCCTATGGAGGTGACCCTGGTGATGAATAACCTGCCGTCGGGATACCACCGCGACATGCAGTTGCTCAAAGAGGTGCTGATGCCGGCGTTCGATGAGCTACTCGACTGCTTAAACATCACGGCCTTCATGCTCGAAAACCTGGAAGTGAAGCCAAACCTGCTCGATAGTGAGCGGTACGATCTGCTGTTTAGTGTGGAGCGGGTCAATGCGTTGGTGTTGCAGGGTGTGCCGTTTCGGGAGGCTTACCAGACCGTGGGCAAAGAGATTGCCGAACATACCTACACGGCCCCCCGTCAGCTCAACCATACGCACGAAGGCAGCATCGGTAACCTGATGAACGACCGGATTGTGCAGCACATGGATGCGGCTATGGCCGGCTTTGGCAATGATCGGGTTACTGAGGCTCTGAACAGCCTGCTCAGCCCCATGACAGACGACCAAGAGAGTTTATAGTGTTGGGTTTATGGGTTGCCCCGTAGCCCCAAAAAAATTCGCCCGCCCACGAAAACCGTTTTCGTAGGCGGGCGAATTGGCGTTAGCTTGTGTTGCTTACTCAACCCGGTACGCAATCACCTTATTTTTGAAGAACGTAGGTACCAGCAGGAGTTTCTGGCTCGCTACGTATTCAATGTCGGCCGTGTTGATCTTTTGTTCGCGTGAGTCGAGCAACTGTTGTTTTTCGCCTTTGCTGTCGACGTAAAAAATCTGACCGTTCCAGTCCGAAACCAGGTAGTTGTCTTTGCCATCGGCTACAATACCGTCGGTAGCGGCCATTCCGTTGGCAACCGGCGTAATTGTTTTGGTTTTTACATCTACAGCCTGCAACGCCCCCAGTTTGGTGCTGCCGATCATCAGTTTGTCGTTGCCGACGGCCAGCAACCCATTGGGCTTGTTGAGTGTTTCGCCTTCCATCCAGACTTCCCATTTGTCGTCTTTAAGCCGGTAGATTTTGTCGAAACGGCTGTCAGATACGTACACTGTTCCATCTTTGGCGACCGTAACGTCGTTCAGAAACGCGTTTTTGGTGTCGACGGCATCGTAGGTTTTCTCAGCTTGTCCGGTAGTGGTGTTGATCACCACCAGCCGGTACACATCCGTAACGTATAAGCGGTTCCGGTGAAGCCCCATCCCTTTGGGCGCATTGAGGCCCGATGTCCAGCGCAGATTCTGGATTTTGCCGTCGAGCCCGACTTTGGAGATAAAGCCGTTGCCATCAAGTCCGTCGGATTTTCCGTCGATGTTGGCCACAAACAGAACCCGCCCAGCTGGATCGTACAGTACTGACTCGGGTACGCGCAGGGTGGTGTCAGTTTCCCAGACCATCACCAGTTTTTTGGGTTTAGGTTTAGGCTGAGTTGTGGATGCCTGGGCCAGGGTTGCTCCGAGCAGCGCGAAACCTAATACGGTAATTTTCAGGCATGTCTTTTGCATGATCTTCTTTGGATTACATTCAGAGTCAAAGGAAACCGTCGGTTCGTCGGGTTGCAAGTTTCTAAGATAAATTTTAGGAATAGGCCCTTGAGAGGCTCCAGCGCTTGTACTCTGCGAGGAAGGTTGAATTTTAATGGTATATAACGAAACACTCTATAAATGAGCGAGTTTAGTATGTCGCGCATGCATGTACAACAAAACCAAACACAAGCTATGCAACCCCTGTATTCCAAACCCCAGACAAACGACCCCCAGCCATTGAAAGAAAGTATCAGAGATATGATCAGGCTGCAAAAAGATTACCAAATTTCCGATGAGTTATTCTGGGAAATATTCAATGCCCGAGTCTTACTCAACGAACACGTCGATATAGATAACTTGCTGACAACCATGCCCGATCCTATAGCGAAAGCATAACGGCCAATTGAGTGACTATGTGTCAATGGTTCAAATCGATTTGCGGAAAAAATTGCTGCATGTCGATTACATTCTGTTCATCAGAATCGACCCATAAGGGTAACAAACCCATTGAAATAACATAGTCATGAAAAAACGTTCATTTTCGCTTTTATCTGCATTTGTATTGGTAGTCTGGACCTTGTTGGGTTGTGAACAAATGAATCCAGATGCCCAAATTACCCCCGAAACATCGGCTCGAATTGCCCGGGAGACGGCTTGTAATTCGTTCGTTTACGCCGATTCTGTTTTTTATTACAACGAGCAGAAGTCCAATTATGCCGAACGGCCAAAAAGCTCACGGGCGGGTACCTACGGCGCTTTTCCGAAAGGTTTATCGATCAACCCGACAACCGGGGCCATTGACGTAAACCAGAGTGAATCGGGCCTTACGTACCGAGTCTGGTACACGGCAAAAGGGTCAAAAGACACCTGCACGACGTACATTACGATTTCGGGCATCAACTACCGGAGCCGGATTTATAACCTGACCGAAGGTGACGACCTGGCAATGCCATTTTATAATGGAAAGCAAAACAAGAAAATGGCGGCTGCCGGGGAGTTTCTGGACGACGATGATGCCGCGGTTGCGACTGTGCTCGATAGTCGGATGAAAAAGCCCAAAGGCGTTGATATCGACAAGGTTACCGGCGCTATTAACCTGCGTAAAACGGTGCTGAACGGAGCTTTTGGCCAAAAACCGGCAGACGGTACTGTGCAGATATTCCGGATTTACTACCGCATGAACGATGCGAGTAAAAAGTCGCTCAATTACATTGATGTACGGCTCCATTACTACAGCAAAATGAGTGCAGTACCGGGTAGTCTGATTGCGAAGGCTGACGTGAAAACGTTTGCTACCTTCCGGCAGGCAACGCCGAGTCTGCCCACCGCCCAATCGCTTAACTATCAGGCTGAAGATATAGCCGAAGACTCATCACGCCCGCGTCCACCCGATATTATCATCGTTGGTCCCTAGTCAAACGTTTGTTTAACAAAATTTACACATGTCATCTACAAGCAGGTTAGACTAAATTAAGTTTAACCTGCTTCTTTTTATAACTTTGCCCCGAAGGGAAGGTTATGAAAAGACCATACGTAATCGGTTTGCTATGGGTAGGTTGTTGGTACGTCGGGACACTCTTCGCCCAGACGGAGGCCAAACTGCGGGTAGCCGAACGAGTTTATGCGTATGCGCTGAGTCAATTTAGCCAACCTATTCCCGACGAACGTTCGGACAGCACTGCGCTGGCCAACTTCCTGAAAGTTACGTCGCTTGTAAAGCCAGAGCCTGCTTCGGCCCGGCTGCTCACCAACAGCTACCTGTACGCGGGTATCATTAATCAGGACGATAACCGGCAACCCGAAGCCTTACGGTTATATCAGCGGTCAATTCAGATTGGCAATCGGTTTCGGTTGCCCGACACCCTGCTTTTCAAACCCTACCTGTACGCTGGTACGGCCCACTACTACCTGCACGCGTTCGACTCGTCGACGTACTACTACGAAAAAGCGGAACAAATTTACCTGCGGAACCCGCATTTGCCCGAAGCCCAACGCCTGTATAACTCATTTGGCGTGCTTTATTACGAAGCAGGCAACTACCAGCAGAGTATCAACTATTTTCAGAAGGCGCTACAACTGAATGAGCAGCAGAAGGGTGGGCGAAAAAACGACTTTTTTGTTCGCTACACCAGCAACATTGCCTCGGCATTGCTGCATCTGGAGCAGTACGAGTCGGCCGCCAATCTGTACAAAAAGTTGTTGCCACTGCATAACAACCGGGCCGAATTGCTCATAAACCTAGGTATCACCTACGTAGGTAAGAAAGACCCGCAGCAGGCGCTGTACTACCTCAAGCAGATTGGGCCCATTGAGGAGCGTTACCAGATTCTGTACGAAAATACGTTGGCCCGGGCCTACATTCAGTTGCAGGAGTATGGCCGGGCAACGCAGATCCTGACTCGGGCCATGCAGAAGTACGAGCGTCAGCTCACACAGAATCAGGCTTCTCCAAAAAACAAAAACCTGGGCCTCAGCTATAAATTGCTGGGGGATGTAGCCGCCGAGCAAGCGCAGTACACGAAGGCCGTCAAACTGTATCAGCAGGCTATTATTCAGCTAGACTACGATTTCAACGACCTGAAGCCGCAGGCCAACCCCACGCATTTCAACGGAGATTTTACCAGCTTCCTGCTTTTCGAAAGTTTGGCCGCCAAAGCAGCTAGTCTGGAAAAAATAGCCCGGTTGTCGGGCGATGTGCCCGCCATGGAAATGGCCGTGGGTACATACCGGTCGGCCCTGAATTTGGCCAATTATATCGAAAAGTCGTTTGATACCGAACAGAGCCGGTTGTTTGTCGTCAACAAAGGGTATCCGGTACTGCAGCGGGCTGTTACGTTGCTGGTTTACGCCTACGACCGCACCAATAATCCGAAGTATCTCGAAAAGGCCTTTCGGCGGTGTGAGCAAGGCAAAGCGGCCGTATTGTATATCGGGCAGAAAGAAAATGAGAGCAAGGCAAATACCGGAATCCCCGATTCTCTGTTGCAGCAGGAGCGAAATCTGAGGTTTGCAATTTCGCATCTGTTTATGCGGCTCGACCGCTCAAGTACCCAGGGCGAAGTCGCGCAGATTCGGGGCCAGATTCGGGATAAAGAAGTGGAATTGTCACGCCTGGCCGACCGATTACACGACTATCCGGATTACTATCAGAAAAAATTTGGGACTGATTCGATCAATGTGCAGCTGCTCCGGCAGAAAGTGCTAAAACGGCGTAGAGCCATTGTGTCGTATTTTCAGACCGACCAGATGACGTACACGTTTTTGCTGACGGATGATCAGCTCCGGCTTTTCCGAACCCCCAACGATTCGGTATTTCGGCATCATTTACGTGGGTTGATCGGCACGCTGAAACAAGTTGTCCCCGGTGAGAAATATCCCGGTGTTACAAGTTCGCGGTACCTGTACGACCGCCTGATAAAGCCCCTGGAGAAAGAGCTGAAGGGTGTACGGTCGCTAATCGTAATTCCGCACGGAGACCTGACCCAGTTGTCATTCGATGTGCTTGAAAACGCCCAGCAGCAGTATTTAGTCGAGCAGTTTGATATTACGTACCAGTACTCAACGGCTTTTTTGCGGGTCGAGTCCATTCCGCAGTTAGAAGATGGTCTGGTACTGTCGGTTGCGCCGTTTAACCACAGTACCAATTTGGGTGGCTTTGAGCCATTACCCGCTTCGGGGCAGGAGGTAAGTAGCCTGGAAGGAATCAAGCTGCTGAATACCGAAGCTACTAAAAGCCGGTTTCTCGAATTGGCCAAAGAGGCTTCAGTGATCCATCTGGCCACGCATGCAGTGGCCAACGATGGGCAGCCTTCCCGTTCGTTTATTGCGTTTACTCCGCAATCGGCCGACAATCGGCTGTATGCGCATGAGTTGCAGTTTGGCGTGTTTGATCGGGCCAAGCTCATCTTTCTAAGTGCCTGCGAAACCGCCAGCGGGCAGCTGATCGATGGAGAGGGGGTTATGAGTTTGTCGCGTGCGCTTTCGTACGCGGGTTGTCCAAACCTGATCACCTCACTCTGGAAGGCCGAGGACCGGGCTACGGCCTATATCAGTATGAAATTCTACTGCCACCTGCGGGAGGGCAACTCCATTGCGCGTTCGTTGCAACTGGCCAAGCTCGATCTGCTGCACGATGGCCGTTACGCCCAGTTTCATTCGCCCCAGTACTGGTCGCATTTGGTATTTATCGGGTCACCGTCCGAACCAGAAGCGCCGTTCAATGCCCGAACCATCGGACTGCTGGCCATTGCGTTGCTGGTGATGGGAGGGGGCGCCTGGCGGCTGATGAAACAAAAAAAAGTCACTGCGATTGCACAGTGACCTTTCCGAATTACCTAACCCATATGATATAACTTCATATTACTTTTTCCACCGCAACAGGTTTAGTTTCCATAAATCCTGCTCCGTCACGTTCTGGTTGTAGAGGTGACGAGGGGTGTTTTTGATCTTCTTAAAGAGCGAATAGGCTTCATCAATTCGCTCGTTGCCCAGGTAAGCCAACGCCAGATAGTAGTCGCTTTCCTGTTCAAATAGTTGCCGGTTGTTCTGTTCGTTCAGGGTCCGAAGCGTACTGAACCGCTCGATTGCCTGACCATACTGTTCCTTCTGCAGATAGGCCATTGCCGTCAGAAACTGATCGCGCTGCGTCTGCGTCGGTGAGGTCATAAATGCCTCAATGACTGCATCGTAATTACCTGCCTGATACAGAACGTCGAGCGACGTTTTGGCTTCTTCAGAACCCCTGGTATTGGGCAACTCGTACTTTATAAACTTCGCACTATACAGCGTCCCGACGTTCGTGGTGGCGTACTGGAATGTGCCGTACCCGAGCAGGAGCAACAAGCCACTGGCGGCAATTCGGGCCGTCCACCGGACGGGCTGCTGGTACCAGAGTGGCCGTACTATTACCTTCTCGGGTGCCGTGTCAGAGACATCATCACCAGGTTGGTCCAGATCCAGTTCGTGCATAAACTGGAAATGCAGATCGCGGACCTGATTGCGAAGGCCTGCCGACCGGACGGCGTCTTTGACGATTGTAACCCGATCCAGCAGACTTTGCAACTCGAAGTCAATCTGAAGCATTTGCTCCAGCTTATCTGCTTCATCAACAGGCAATGTTCGGTCTAGATACCGATCAATCCGTTCGAGCTGTTCCATGTCATTTGGTGCGCTGCAACGCAGCTTTTATGTTATCAAAAGTGGCTGGCGAGGAGTTTACCAGATCCGTTAACTCTTTCAAGCATTTATACTTTCGATTCCGAACTACCTGTTCGTTATCATATTCAGTACGTTCCATAATCTCTTTCATTGAAAGATCTTCGTAGTAAAACAAGGTCAGAATCTGCTTACAGACGGCTCCGAGTTTATCAAACAAAGCCACTATAGTCTTCTGAGCCTCCTTGTACATAACATACTGAGCGGCATCAGCTTCGAGAGTGTCCCGGCTCGTTTCAAATTCCTCATTACGCTTGGCGTCGTTACCGCGCTTACGTAATTCGCTGATCCACAAATTCCGGGTGAGGGTGTACAAAAACGATTTTACCGTTGTCTCACCCCGAAACTTGTCTTTCTGCACCAATTCGATAAACGTAACCATTACCTCCTGAATCAAATCGGCTGCGTCGTCCGGGTCACCACTATTGTTGCACACATAGCTTTCCAGCATCCGGTAATGAGATTGATAAATGAACCGCATGGCTCGTTCAATGCCATCACCTGTTTTGATACCTGCTAAAAGGTCGGTATCAGATAAGCTGTTTAGTGTCCGTTTCGTACCTGACATATATCAGTCGTTTGAGGAGGTCGAAATGTAATCGCGATTGTAAAAAAAATTTTTGAGCTGCATAAAAAGCCCAACTTTATGATGGGTGGTAACACCTCTAAACATCTGTGCGCAGAGGGTTTATAATAATACTAATGAACATATATTGGGTTTGCAAAAACAGGTTATTTATTCTAATGCATTTATTTTTTACCTAAAAGAATGCAGCTCCGGTTCGTGCAGGGCGTAACTCACGAGCCGCTTGTTTGTTGGTATAAAAACTTTTATGGGTTCCACAAAATTAATGGGTCTGCTAACTTCAGACATAAACAATTATGTTTTCTGTATTGATTGATCAGGAAGAAAGTGAACAAGTGGATGGATGCCTGCCCTTTACTGACTGGCTTTGAGATAGGTTACGGGTTTACCAATTTTTTATAACAGAAGACATAGACAAAACCCGTAATTTTAGGCCAGTAAACAGGTCATTTATGCAGTTCTCTCACCTTCATTGCCACACTCAATACTCCCTGCTCGACGGACAGGCTGATATTAAGAAGCTTATCAAAAAAGCAAAGGCCGACAATATGCCCGCGGTGGCAATCACCGATCACGGCAATATGTTTGGTGTGTTTGAGTTTGTAGCCGAAGCGGCTAAGCAGGGAATCAAGCCTATTGTCGGGTGCGAGTTTTACGTGGTCGAAGATCATACGCGTAAGCAATTCACTAAAGAGCAAAAAGATGTTCGGTACCATCAGCTGTTGCTTGCCAAAAATCCAACCGGCTACAAAAACCTGGTGAAGTTGTGCTCACTGGGTTACATGGAGGGCCTGTACGGCAAATACCCCCGTGTGACCAAGGAGCTTATTGATAAGTACAAAGAGGGCCTCATTGCTACCACCTGCTGTATTGGCGCTATTGTGCCCAAAACGATTCTGAAAAAAGGGGAAGCAGAGGGCGAAAAAGAGTTTAAATGGTGGCTCGACCGGTTTGGTGAAGACTATTATGTGGAGCTACAACGCCACGAGATTCCCGATCAGATCAGGGCGAATGAGGTTCTGGTGAAGTTTGCGGTAAAGCATAATGTAAAAATTATTGCCTCCAACGACTCGCACTATGTTGACCGCGATGATTGGGTAGCGCACGACATTCTGCTGTGCGTAAATACCGGTGAAAAGCAGAGCACCCCTTCGATGAAGGAATTCAGCGACGACGAGGTGATGCCCAAAAATACCCGGTTTGCGTTCTTCTCCGATCAGTTCTACTTCAAGAACACGCAGGAGATGAGCACCTTGTTTCATGACCTGCCGCAGGCTATTGACAACACCAACGAGATTGTCGACAAGGTAGAAACGCTCAAGCTGAAACGGGATATTCTGCTACCTAACTTCCCGATTCCCAGTGAGTTTCAAATTCACGACGACGATGTAGCCAATCAGTGGGAATTCCTGAAGCACCTGACGTACGAAGGGGCCCGTAAACGCTACGGCGAAATTGAGTCGCACGTACAGGAGCGCCTGGATTTTGAGTTGTTCACGATCAAGACAATGGGCTTTGCGGGCTACTTCCTGATCGTAGCCGACTTTATCAAGGCTGGGCGGGATTTGGGCGTGATGGTGGGGCCGGGCCGGGGGTCGGCCGCCGGCAGTGCAGTGGCGTATTGCATCGGTATTACCAACATCGACCCTATTAAGTACGATCTGCTTTTCGAACGGTTCCTGAATCCCGACCGGAAATCAATGCCCGATATTGATACGGACTTTGACGATGAAGGTCGGCAAAAGGTGATCGACTATGTGGTGCAGAAGTACGGTAAGCAGCAAGTGGCGGCTATTGTCACGTACGGTACCATGGCGGCCAAATCGGCGATCAAAGACGTGTCGCGCGTGATGGACCTGCCCCTCAACGACGCCAACGCACTCGCTAAATTGGTACCCGACAAGCCGACGTACAACATGACGCTCCGTCGGATTTTCGAAGATCCGATCGACGGGCCGGGTGGGCTTTCCAACCTGATTCAGCCCGAAGAGGTCGAGAACGTGAAGCGGATGCGGGCGCTCGAAGCGGGCGATCAGAGCGTGGGGCGGGCCATGAAGCTGATTGACACCGAAAAGGTACAGAATGTGCTTCAGCAGGCGCGTCGGCTCGAAGGTACAGTGCGAAACACGGGGGTTCACGCGGCCGGGATCATCATTGCGCCCGACGATTTGTCGAACATTGTTCCGGTATCAACTTCTAAAGATACCAACCTGATTATCACCCAGTATGAGGGTAAGGTAATTGAGGACGCGGGGGTAATCAAGATGGACTTTTTGGGGTTACGAAACCTCACCATCATTAAGGAATGCCTGCGGCTGGTGAAGCAAAACCACGGAGGGCTGTTCGTAAACGGGGTCGAAACAGATATTGATGATATTCCGCTCGACGACCCCAAAGCGTACGAACTGTTTCAGCGGGGCGAAACCAACGCCATTTTCCAGTTCGAATCCGACGGGATGAAGAAGTACATGAAGGACCTGAAACCCGACCGGTTTGAGGACCTCATTGCGATGAACGCCCTGTACCGACCCGGCCCGATTCAGTACATCCCGACGTTTATTAACCGGAAACACGGCCGCGAGGAGGTGAAGTATGATCTTCCCGAAATGGAGGAGTATCTGGCTGATACGTATGGCATTACGGTGTATCAGGAGCAGCTGATGCTCTTGTCGCAGAAGCTCGGCAACTTTACCAAAGGCGACGCCGACGTGCTTCGGAAGGCGATGGGGAAGAAGCAGAAGGACGTACTCGATAAGATGAAAGGTAAGTTTATGGATGGCTGCAAAGCCAACGGACTGAACCTGAAAATCTGCGAAAAAGTATGGACCGACTGGGAAGCGTTTGCGTCGTATGCTTTCAATAAGTCGCACTCAACTTGTTACGCTTTTGTCGCTTACCAGACGGCGTACTTAAAAACATATTACCCCGCCGAATACATGGCGGCCGTATTGACGTCTTGCCTGGGCAACATCGAAAAGATTACGTTCTTCCTCGAAGAATGTAAAGCCTTGGGTATCCCGGTATTGGGCCCAGACGTAAACGAATCGGAGCGCGTATTTGGGGTGAACAAAAAAGGCGAAATCCGCTTTGGATTGGGGGGAATCAAAGGGGCTGGCGATGCCGCCGTTGAAGCAATTATCGAAGAGCGGAAAGCTGGTGGGCCGTATGGGGATATCTTCGACTTTGCGGTACGGGTAAACCTCAGAACGGTAAACAAGAAAACCCTCGAATCGCTGGCGTATGCCGGTGCTTTTGATGCGCTCGATGAGTACCACCGGGCGCAGTATTTCGAAGTGCCCGCGGGCGAAACAGGTACGTATCTGGAAAAAATTATCCGGTACGCCAACAACTACCACGCCGAAAAGTCGGCGAGTCAGCAGTCGCTGTTTGGTGGGGCAGGAGGGGACCCCATGATTCCGAAACCCAAGCCACCCATTGTTCCCGAATGGAATCAGATTGAAAAGCTGAAGTTTGAAAAGGACGTGGTTGGCTTCTACATTACGGGCCACCCACTCGATGAATTCAAGCTTGAAATAGATGGCTTTTGTAACTGCACGCTCGACAAGGTGTATGAGGTACGGACGCCCGAAATCAAAGTAGCAGGTATTGTCTCGTCGGTGATGCAGCGGATCGCTAAAAATGGAAACCCGTTTGTGATCTTCAAGCTCGAAGATTATTCGGGTTCGATGGAGATGACCCTGTTTGGCGAAGATTACGTCCGAATGGGCCAATACATTGAGCTGGGGCGCTTTCTGCACGTGACGGGCAAGACCCAAAACCGCTGGAACTCCGACCAACTGGAGTTTAAGGCAACCAACATCCGGCTGCTGACTGAGATGCGCGAGAAAATGTGCAAGGAAGTTCGGGTGTCGCTGGCGCTGCAATCCGTTAACGCGCAGATGATTGCCCAGATCAACGAGCTGGTAGCGGCTCACCCCGGCAATTGCACGTTTTTACTGAACGTGTCGGACCCCGACGAGCGCATCGAAGTGAGTTTGTTGTCAAGAACGGTGAAGGTTAGTCCGGCCAATACGTTTATTCGGGGATTAGAAAAGCTGGATGGCGTGGTTTGTAAGGTAGCTTAACCGTTACACCAAACGCCGTACTGCCGTATGAAGCCTGCCCGATTGTTGCCCTGTTTGTATCTGATGGCTGGGTTGGTGGCCTGCACGTCGGCCAATCAACCATCCGATACCATGAATCAGCCTGGAACCTTTGGGTACGACCTCCAATTTCTGAAAGCCAAGGACCCCGATTTGGCCCTCCTGACCGATCCCGACGATAGCCTGGCGCAGGTGATTGTGTCGGCCCGGTATCAGGGTAAGGTATTTACCTCAACAGCTAATGGCGCGGCCGGTCAAAGTTTTGGCTGGGTCAACTACAAAGCGTTTGAGGGTGAGCCGCAACCCCACATGAATGCCTACGGGGGCGAAAATCGGTTGTGGCTTGGTCCGGAAGGGGGGCAATATAGCCTGTTTTTCAAGCCCGGCACCCGTATGGAGTTTGCCAATTGGCAGACCCCGGCGGCTATTGATACAGAGCCCTGGACCGTGGTGTCGCGGCAGCCGCGCGAGCTGGTGATGGAGAAAAAAGCCACCCTGCTCAATTACAGCGGTACGCAGCTTGCCATTCGTCTCGACCGGGCTGTGCGGTTGCTGTCCCGGCAGCAGGTGGGCGAAGCGCTCGGAATGGCACTCGGTGACGATATCCGGCCGGTTGGGTATCTGACCGAAAATGCACTGACTAATATCGGTACGTCGGCCTGGACACGCGAAACCGGGGCACCCTGCCTCTGGGTGCTCGATATGCTCATGCCCAGCGACCAGACAACCATTGTGGTGCCATACGAGCAAGCCGGTACGGGTCCTGTAGTCACTACCGATTATTTCGGGGCCATTCCGCCCGAACGAATTACGTACCAGAACGGCGTACTATTCTTCAAGGCTGATGGTAAAAGTCGGGGTAAAATTGGACTTACCGGCAAGCGGGCCAAGCCGGTGGCCGGTAGCTACGATGCCGGTAATGAGGTGCTGACGCTCACGTTGTTCGAGGTTGACAAGGAGGGGACGTACCTCAATCAGGCCTGGAAGCTGGTGCCCGCCCCGTACCTGGGCGATGCCGTGAATGCGTACAACGATGGTCCGTTGGCCGACGGCTCGCAGATGGGGCCGTTTTATGAGTTGGAAAGCGTATCGCCGGGGGCCTTTTTAGGTCCGGGCGGCTCATTGCGACACACCCACAAGGTACTGCACCTGACCGGCGACCGGGCCAAACTCGACGAAATAGCCCGCAAGGTGCTGGGCGTATCGCTCGATCAGATTAGAAAAGCGTTGCCGTAGCCGGTTTCGTTACGACGCGTAAAATTCGATGGGTAGGCCGTCGGGATCGGCAATGAACGTAAACGTCTTGCCGGTGAGCTCGTCGGTGCGGATGGGTTCGGCCTCGATACCGTGTTTTTGCAGGGCATCGACGGTCGCCTGCACATCGGCAACGGCGAAGGCAAGGTGACGCAGCCCCGTGGCCTCGGGCCGCGACGGCCGCGCGGGCGGATTCGGAAATGAAAACAACTCGATCACGTACTGCCCATGGAGCGCCAGATCGAGCTTATACGATTGCCGCTCGGCCCGGTACACCTCCTGAATGACCGTCAGGCCCAGCACTTCGGTGTAAAATCGTTTCGAAACCTCATAATCTGACCCAATAATAGCAATGTGGTGAACGTGTTGAAGCGCGAGCATCTGGATTACTATTGTTGGCCGAAGATAGGGGGAAATAATTATGCATAAAATAGGCTACATAACGGAAATGTACTTATTAGTGCTCAACTGTCAATATACAGTATAAGTTGGTACGAGGAAGAAAGGTGATTTACCACATCCCCTGTTAATGAGTCAAGCGCCTGTGAGGTACTGGCTATTTTTAGTTTAATGATGGCAGGTTTTTGTCACATCTTTGGGCGTTTGAATGAGCTAAGACTTTTCCAACGGAGGTCAGTTGTATTCCTGCATTGATACTATCCCACCATTCTCTAAGTTTATTTAAATTCGGTTGTTTGTTCCACTCTTCCATAAATTTATTCACATTCTGTTGTCTTATACTGGCATTCTCCTCATACAAATCATATACGGATTTTACGACAATTTTTTGTGCATGGGTCAAAGGTATCTGTGTGAACGATATTCGGCCATTATTAAATATTTTGTGATGTAGTATCAGAGAATCAATTTGGTCTATATTGGATAATTTTATTCTAACATAATTACCATTCAATTCGTGGTCGATTAAAATGTCTTGGGGTAGTCCGTTACTTCTAAGTAATTCGATGGCTTCATTGTAGTTGTCTGAATTTTTTTCAATACCTGTATCAATATAGCCACTCAACATCTCTGGATAATACTCTTCTAGTTTTTTTAGGCTACTAAAATTGCTAACTCTTATGGCGTCTAAGATGTCTAAATGATCAAGCCATTCAATACCTACAGGAAGATCGCTGTAAAACAATTTGCCAAACAAATCATTTAAAGTACTAAGTCCTTGATGAATAATGCCACTAGCGGGAAGAAAGTAATTTACAGAATGAAGAACGGTCAAGCCAAGTAAAGCATCGTCTGAAATTTTATCTACTATTTCAACTGCACGGCTAATACCCGCTCTTGTTACCCTGTTGTCTCCTTTCTGAAAACGATGTATTAGTAATTCTGATAAAAGGTCGTAGTCAGCTGTTCTCTCTGTAGAAGCCGCTGTCTTTTGTGCTTCAACAAGTAATAATTGAAAACTTGGATCGGCAAAAGCTTCCAAAGCTCCTTCAACAGCTTCCATTTTAGGTAAAAGTCTATTTTCAAATTCTGTAACTCTTAAATTTGCAATTTCCAGAGCTTCTTGGGTGTAATCTTTTCTTAATTGCAAGTTCATTTCTTGATAGATTTCTCTTGCCCTTTTCTCGTCAATACCTATATTGACTATCATATTATTCGCTTGCAGTTGCTGAGAGTTATCTCCAGACTCTTGTATTTGTTTACTGAACATTGCTATCTCTCCCAATTTGTATTTGTGAAGAATTGTTGCCCCCCTTTTGCTTTTGTTTGACAGTATTCTTGTTAATGCCAATATTGTAACCAACAGCCCCACCAGTTAAGAAACCTGCAATTAGCGTAACTATAGCTGTTCCAATTCCTTCAAAAATCCATTCCATAGTTTATTTCTTTATTTTAAAATTTGTTAATAGTCGACTACTCTAAATTTAGCTTGCGCTCAACTCCCAAACATACACAATTTTGCAGTACACTTGCTCGAATTTATTTGACTTAATTAATTAAAAAATTAAACTTTTCTGTGGATGGGTCTCGAATTTGAACATTTATCATGCCAATGTGATACTCCATAACATTCTTCCTCTAACGTACTACTCAGCAAAAAACTACCGCAACTTCTCAACATAAGCGGCCTCACTTTCAAACTAGATTTATCAAAATGTCTTTCAGGTTGGCTAATTAATTGTCAAGTCTGGATTAGACACACCTTGCCAACATAAACTGAAGCAGCATTACCGTTTCCATGCGTTTTGTCGCAATTCGTTCGCAAATTCAACCGTGTCAGTAACATGCTCAAAAACAGGCGCGTTATCCGTTTCAGAATCAACGTCGAACTGGAGGGGGCGGCTATGTTGGGTTGGGTCTAGACGAGGGAATGAAAAGGGCAGAGGAGCCAGTTGATTCAGGGCCTCGGCCAGTATGGAGGTGGCAAGCTGTTCAGCCGTTTTACCTTTCGCCTGCGCTTGTTCGATTAATTGCTGTTCCAGCCTTGCGTCGTTAACCTGTATCGTCAGCATGGTGTTTGTTTTTAAACAAATGTACTCAAAAACCAAAACCCCCGCTGCCAGCTCAAAAGCCAACAGCGGGGGTTCGTATTTAAAAGCTCAGATGACTACATCATGCCGCCCATGCCGCCACCGTGTGCGTGACCGCCACCGCCAGCTGGAGCCTCTTCGGGCTCGTCGGCAATGAGGCACTCGGTGGTCAGGAGCAGACCAGCAATAGACGCTGCGTTCTCCAGAGCCAGACGAGTTACTTTCTTCGGGTCGATAACACCGGCTGCGAACAGATCTTCGTACGAGTCGTTCTTCGCGTTGTAGCCGTAGCCACCGTCGCCTTCTTTCACCTTGTTCACCACCACTGAACCTTCGCCACCGGCGTTGGCTACAATCGTGCGGAGGGGGGCTTCGAGGGCTACGCGGATGATGTTCACACCCGTTTTCTCGTCTTCGTTGATCGTGCTAACCGCGTCGAGTGAAGAGATAGCGCGGATCAGGGCGATACCACCACCCGTTACGATACCTTCTTCTACAGCCGCGCGGGTTGCGTGCAGGGCATCGTCAACACGGTCTTTCTTCTCTTTCATTTCTACCTCGGTAGCAGCACCGATGTAGAGGATAGCTACACCACCCGACAGTTTGGCCAGACGCTCCTGCAGTTTCTCACGGTCGTAATCCGACGTCGTGTTCTCAATCTGCGCTTTGATCTGGTTAACCCGACCCGTGATGTCTTCCTTCTGGCCTACACCGTTAACGATAGTCGTGTTGTCTTTGTCGATAATGATTTTCTCGCACTGACCCAGGTATTCGATGCTGGCGTTTTCGAGTTTGAAGCCACGCTCTTCCGAGATCACCTGGCCACCCGTCAGGATAGCGATGTCTTCGAGCATAGCCTTCCGGCGGTCGCCGAAGCCCGGAGCCTTCACGGCAGCGACTTTCAGGGCACCCCGGATCTTGTTTACCACGAGCGTAGCCAGGGCTTCGCCGTCAACGTCTTCTGCGATGATCAGCAGCGGACGACCCGTTTGAGCCACCTGCTCCAGCACCGGCAGCAGTTCTTTCATCGACGATACCTTCTTCTCCGAGATCAGGATGAACGGACGGTCGAGGTCAGCTTCCATTTTCTCGGTGTTGGTTACGAAGTAGGGCGACAGGTAACCGCGGTCAAACTGCATACCTTCTACGGTTTTTACTTCCGTTTCGGTACCACGCGCTTCTTCAACCGTGATTACACCTTCTTTACCTACTTTCTTCATGGCCTCGGCAATCATGTTACCGATTTCGTCGTCGTGGTTAGCCGAGATCGTAGCTACCTGAGCGATTTTACCGAAGTCGTCGCCTACGGTCTGCGCCTGGCCTGCGAGGTTTTCGGCTACTGCCTTAACCGCCTTGTCGATGCCGCGCTTCAAGTCCATTGGGTTGGCACCTGCTGCTACGTTTTTCACACCGATTGAATAGATAGCCTGCGCCAGTACGGTAGCGGTAGTAGTACCGTCACCCGCCTGATCGGCCGTCTTAGAAGCTACTTCTTTCACGAGCTGCGCGCCCATGTTTTCCATAGCGTCTTTCAATTCGATCTCTTTCGCTACCGTTACACCGTCTTTGGTGATGGCGGGTGAGCCGAATTTCTTGTCAAGGATTACGTTGCGACCTTTGGGGCCGAGGGTTACTTTCACCGCGTCGGCGAGGGTATCAACACCCTTCTTGATCTTCTCGCGGGCTTCGGTATCAAAGAATATTTTCTTAGCCATTTTCCTAAAAATGAATAATGTAAAATGAAGAATGAATAATGCCCATTGCTAATGTATACGGGGGAGTTGACCCATTATACATTATACATTGTTCATTATACATTAAATTACAGGATCGCGAAAATGTCTGATTCGCGCATGATGAGGTACTCTTTGCCATCAACCGTGATCTCCGTACCGGCGTATTTGCCGTAGAGAACCGTGTCGCCAACCTGTACTGTGAGCGGCTCATCTTTTTTGCCATTACCAACGGCTACAACAGTACCACGTTGTGGTTTTTCCTTGGCCGTGTCAGGAATGATAATCCCGAAAGCCGTTTTTTCTTCAGCCGGTGCAGCTTCTACAAGCACGCGGTCTGCCAGCGGTTTTACGTTCACTTTTACATCTTCCATTGCTGTTGTCATGACAGTAATGTGATTAAGGTTGTTAAAAATTTGGTTATACACCGAATTAGTATGACACTCCCCGTTTACCAAATGCTGTGCCAGTTGCGCCACTCTGTCAAAATTTCAGCCTTTTTGTCTGGACGACCGTTTTACCAGTAGGTCTTGCAAATTGGCTGTCAGGCTGCGAAAAAGGGGTATAAAATTTGGTTTTTTAGGGAGAATGCCATAAATTATCCCGTTCCAATACGTCGCTTTTATCTTATGAGATCACTGGATGCGAACTGGCTGACACAGGATTGGATTGATGCCGAGTACAAAAAATATGTCGTTTTGGCTTATTTACAGGCCGTTCAGAAACGGTTCGATGAGCGCAAGCTTTGTCCCGATATTCCTGAACTCCGTAACCATTACGAGGCTGGTCTTCGTTTTCGACGGCGCAAAGGTACGCTTAATGAGAGGTTCCCCAAGCGCGTGGCCGGAATAAGTGGGCCACCCCCCCGAATCGAGTATAAATCTGAGGTAACGGAGGACCCCATCATGGCCGAAGTAGACGCTATTGTCGACTTCGCCCT
Organism: Rudanella lutea DSM 19387; assembly: GCF_000383955.1. Taxonomy (NCBI): domain Bacteria; kingdom Pseudomonadati; phylum Bacteroidota; class Cytophagia; order Cytophagales; family Cytophagaceae; genus Rudanella; species Rudanella lutea. Next base: position 110,249 of record NZ_KB913013.1, read on the forward strand.
GCCGCGCTTTAACCAGATGCTGACAGATGGACTGCAAATTTGGCAGGATATTGCTGCCAAACTTACCCTCGAACCCGTGGGCCTGCTGCCTATCAAACCGGCCGAAGGGTATCTGTTTCTGCATGTCAAGCGCGGTTACGAAACCGCTATTTATCAATTTGCCCTGACCTTGTATGCCGACGGGGCCCCCGGCGGGCGGCTTGTCCGGTTTCAGCTTGTCGACCGGGTTCGGCGGGGGCTCACAACTCCGTTTGAGCATCTCAAACTCGATCTGATTCGTCGGTATCAGCACCTGCCCAACCCGGCTACGTACCGGCTGGAGAGCGAGTTACCCTATCCGGAAGAAGAAACCCTGTTGCCCATTGCCCAACAATTGATTGCAAAGGCATTGGCCTGATGCAGGCCGACATTCAATAACTTTCGTGACCGATACGGCAGTTTACCCGCGTCTCCGTGGTAGAATGCCGTATCTTCGTTTTGTACCCATACACAAGCGAATGAAACAATCCGGCCTTCTGCTTTCTGGTTTATTATTTTCACTACCGGCCTTTGCCCAGCCACTCATTCCCCTCCAAACAAGCAATTACGCAGGTACGCACGGTATCTATCTGAACCCGAGCTCCATGGCCGATTCGCGGCTTAGCTTTCAGCTTAATCTAGGGTTTGGTGCGTTCGATTTCACCCGTCAACCGTTGCCGGTGGGTGTCGCGCCGTTTGGGAAAGCCCTGTTTTCGGCGGGGTCGCCCCGGGGGGTAAACCGGGCCGAGGTCCGGGGACCGGCGGTTATGGCGCAATTTGGCCGGAAACGACATGCCGTTGGGCTCACAACCCGCTACCGGTCGGGCTACGCGCTGGGTGGTAATTATGAGTTGATTCGTTGGATCAATGGCACTAACCCAACCGCACCGGCCGGGCAGCAAACCTTCAGCTTTGCGGCCGAGGGCTATACAGAGTACGCGCTCTCGTATGCGGTTTCGCTAATCGATATCGAGACGCATCACCTCAAAGTGGGCGGTACCGCCAAGGTTTTGCGCAGTCTGCAACGCACCGATCTGAGTGCGCAGGCCTCCTTTGCGGGGGGCACGGCGGGCGCCCCCGGCTACACGGCCGGCGCCATTAGCGGCCGTACTACCGACCTGGCTTCGTTCGATGGAGCAAGTCTGGGCCAAAAGCTGACGGGACCCTCGGCGGGGCGAGGAACCGGGTACGACGTGGGTATAGCGTATGAGTTCCGACCGAAGCAGCGATTTTACCGCTACGAAATGGATGGCAAGCGCCGGGCGGCAGAAGAAATGAACAAATACCTGTTCAGGATTGGCGTTTCGGTACTGGATATTGGCGAGATCAAAGACAACCGGGTCACCGAGTACGCAACATCCGGCCGGAGCGGTATTTTTCGGCGCACTGACTACGAAGACAAAGCCCCCAATCAGATTGAGTCGCAGTTGTTGCGTCAGTTTGGGCCAACTACGGGCCTTGTTACGGGTGAAGCCGTCCGGCGACTGCCGCAAACGACGTCGGTGCAACTGGATGTGTATCTGGGGCGGTCGTGGTTTGGTAATGTGGTGTATCAGACAGCCATGCCGATACAAACTAACGCGGGTCTGTACCGGGGGGCAGTGCTGGCCGTGGGGCCGCGCTCCGAAGGGCCGGGGGGCGAGTTGGCCGGAACGGTCTACTATTACCCCAATATTCAGAAAGTTGCCCTCGGCCTGCATGGCAAGGCGGGTATTTTCATCTTCGGCTCCGACAACCTGCTGGGCATTTTCGGTGATAATGGCCTGCCTCCGCACGTGTACGCGGGTCTTACGTTGCCGTTCAATGCCCGCCGACCCAAAGACCGCGACAAAGATCGGGTGTCCGACAAACTGGATCGTTGCCCCGATGTGCCGGGAGTACTGGCTTTTGGCGGTTGCCCGGATACTGACCTCGATGGAGTAGCTGACGCTAACGATGCGTGTCCCACCGTGGCCGGACCGGTAGCAACCAACGGCTGCCCCGACACGGACCTCGATGGGGTGTTGGATAAAGATGACCGTTGCCCCAAAGTGCCGGGACTGGCTCGCTACAATGGCTGCCCCGATACGGATAACGATGGTGTTGGCGACGACCGTGATGAGTGCCCAACCATGGTAGGCCGTGCCGATATGGCCGGCTGCCCCGATACCGATAACGATGGTACGCCCGATCAGCGGGATCTGTGCCAGTCGGAGGTGGGGTTGAAAGAGCTGGACGGCTGCCTCCTGAAAGACCGGACCCTTCCGGTAGCGGGTCTGAGCGAAACCGATGCCGCTTTGCTGGCTCAACTCCGGCAGGCCTTTGTTCAGGGGCCACGGGCCGTATCGACGGTAGCCTCGGCGCTGGTGCAACATCTGCGTATGCAGCCTTCGCGCAAGCTGAGTATCGAACTGACAGGTCAGAAAGAAAGCGCGCTTCGGCAAATGGAAAACGGATTCCGCGATGAACTGACCCGTTTGGGCGCACCGATCGGCCAACTGATTATCACGTCGCAGGTTAAAGAAGGACTACCGGCGGGTTTTGCTGTAGCCTGGGCCTTGTAAGATTGAGCGATTCAGACTGGAGAATTGGCACGCGGATGGCACGGATTGGGCCGATTTTCACGGATTTACTCATCAGTGCGAATGCCCAAAATCCGCGTTATCCGCATGCCATTGTGAATTCAAAAGATTGGTACGCTGAGGACACGGGTTGGTAAAGGAAATCGGCGTACATCGGCCCGATCTGCGTCGTCCGAGCTCAATGGGCATCGATTCTGCAAGATACCAACGCAAAAGGCCCGCAACCTTGGAGGTTGCGGGCCTTTTGTCTGTATAAGTCAGCTTACTTCTGAGCCGAACCTGAAGTAGCGGGTGCCGGAGCCGGAGTTGCCGCGCCCTGTGTAGCGGGAGCCGCTTGCTGCGTACCAGCAGCAGGAGCCGCTGCAGGTGCCGGAGCCGAAGCGCCAGGCAGAGCCCGGGTAGCAGCACGGTCAACGTTTACGCTATTAATTCCTCCGCCGGTGTTGGTTTTATCGACCATCACGTACGAAGCCAGTGTCAGTACCATCACCCCGATGCCCAGGCCCCAGGTGATTTGCTCAAGCAGGTCAGTCGTTTTCTTGACGCCCATCAGCTGGTTTGAGCCCAGTCCGCCAAACTCACCGGCGAAACCGCCACCTTTTGAGTTCTGAACGAGTACGATCAGGATGAGCAAGACTGTTAAGATGCAAATGACAATAATTGTTGCCGTAACCATGTAAAAAAAGGAGTTTCTGTTACTGTTTTTGTCTTAAGTGCGTGTGGAGGAGAGCAACAACGTTCATTGACAATATGCTCGATCAGACCGATTGACTCAGGACTGCCCCGCTTTTATTTCACTTATTTTAGCCGCAAAGTACGCTTTTTTCTGGGGATTTTTCAAGCTGAGTTGCTCGTAGATTTCAATAGCCTTGCCTGTTTTGCCTTGTTTGAGCAAGATCTTGGCGAAACTTTCGGTGGCCAAACCACCGCGCCCTACCCGGATTGGGGCATTGCGCTCGGCCAAATCTTCCTGATTGGTCGGCTCGGGGTCGCCCAGTTTGGAGCGGAGAGGGGCCAGGCCGGGCTCCTTCTTGATAAACGACTCAATAATTTCGATTTGCTTCTGCCGGGCAGTCTCCATCGGCGACGGAGCCACGGCGTCGGCTTCGGGGTGCCCAATCAGGTCCTGCTGAAGGGTGGTCTCCGACAAGGTCGAGTCGTCGGGTTCGGGCACCACAATCTCGGGCATGGTCGGCTCCGGTATTCGAATCAGGGGTAAGTCGACGAGCCCACCATTGAGGCCCGATTTTGATTTAAAGAGGGCGTAACTTTCCTGCTGGTAATCTTCAGGAATGGGTACCTGCCGGGCCGACAGTTCATTCAGTTTTGAAAGCAGGTTGTCGGACCATTGAAACTCGTTATCCATTAATTTACGTAGTGCACTCCGGCTCAGGGCGTGGGCCGCTGCGAGTCGGGTGTACGACACTGTCTGACTTTTTCGGTGTAAAGAGGCTGCTTTGGCGGTCAGTGTATAGAGCGCCTGGCAGTACGGATATTGGGCTAAACTTTCCTGCAAAAGCTGTAAGTCAGCCGTTGTCAGGTCGTCGGGATGGGTGACCCAGTATGAAAAGGTTTCTTTATCAACAGATTGCATTGAGTCTATCGGTGTCAGGGGACCACAGGGCTACGAATGTAGCCAAAAAGTAGCAGTAGGCAGTGGCAGTGGGCGGAAAAAGTTGGTAGTGGCAGTCGGCGGTGGGCAGTATGCAGTAGCAGTGGGCAGAAAGAGGTACGTGTAAACTTTCCCTGATCCCTCCCTTACTGCTACTTCTTCTACCTACTACCTACTGCCTACTGCCACTGCCTACTGCTACTTTTTCTGCCTAGTGCCAACTACCAATCAGCCGCTGTTTTGTTGAAAATGTCAAGAACCAGCTGATCCAGAATTCGGGGAACCAACCGGGCTTCATTTTGTGTCAGCGTCTGGTTTTGCGGAAAATCCTGATAAAACGAAAACGACTGTTCGAAGTTCTTGCTTTCGTCTTTGTTATTCACAAATCGGGCCTGCACCGTAATCTGTAGGCGGTTCAGGCCGGCCTGATCGGATGCCGTAGGAGCCACGGCCAACAGGTCGTAATTCGTGATGGAGCCATCGAGTACCAGATCGCCGTTGTTAGGCACCACTTTGAGGTTGGTGTATCGCTGGTAATACTCTTTCAGTCGTTCGTTAAAATTAAGCGACAGATTGGTAGGTCCCCCGGCCGTTTGCAGGCTGAAGTTGTTGATCGTAATCGTTTTCAGGTCCGGCGAGAGCGTCGTACCCGTAAACGAGTAGACACCGCAGCCAGAGAACAATGAACAGAAAACAATGAACAACGAACAACGAACAGCGATCGATGACCAACGTCTAATGACCCGTGAACTATTTCTCTGTTCGCCCACTGTTTGTCGCGGATTGTTGGCTGTTCGTTGTTCGTTGTCCGTTGTAAACTGAAGTTTATTCTTCATCAATTTCATACTGCTTTATTTTTCGGTACAACGTGCGTTCAGAAATACCTAGTGCCTGAGCCGCGTACTTTCGTTTGTTGTTGTTGCGCCGGAGAGCCTTGATAATCATCTCTTTCTCCTTTTTCTCCAGCGAGAGTGAGTCTTCCTCCGTTTCGTGGGTGATGTCCTCTACCGTAACCGCATCTTCGTCTTCGAGTACGTTTAGTGGCTCGTACGTATGCACGGTTTCGGGCGGGGGCAACAGCCGGGGTAGGGGCAGGTCGGGCTCCGGGTGCGGGTCGGGCGAGGCATAGTTATCGGTCGGCAGGGTCTCAAACAAGTCTTTATGATTATTTAAGATTTGCCGCCCGTACTGCTCATTGCCCAGCATCTCGACCACCAGCTTTTTCAACTCGGTCATGTCCCGGCGCATATCGAACAGAACTTTGTAGAGCAGTTCGCGCTCCGAAAAATTATCGGTACTGCCACCTGTGCCCTGCGGAAACACGATAGGCATTCGGCTCGTGGGTTGTTGGGGCTGAGGCAGGTATTTCGACAAGACCTCCGGCTCCACCGCCCGGTTATGATCCGATTCGAGTATGGAGATTTGTTCGGCCAGGTTTTTTAGTTGGCGAATGTTGCCCGGAAACGGAAACCGCAGTAGCAGTTGCTTGGCGGGCTCGGTGAGCTGAATGGGCTTGATCCGGTATCGCTCGGCAAAGTCGGTCGTGAATTTGCGAAACAGGAGCTCAATATCGACGCCACGCTCGCGGAGGGGCGGCACAAAAATGGGCACCGTGTTGAGCCGGTAGTACAAATCTTCGCGGAATCGGCCTTTTTCAACTGCATCGAGCAGGTTCACGTTGGTAGCTGCCACAACGCGAACGTCGGTCTTTTGCACCTTTGAGGAGCCCACGCGGATAAATTCGCCGTTTTCCAGTACCCGCAGCAATCGGGCCTGCGTACCCAGAGGCATTTCGCCGATTTCGTCGAGGAAAATGGTACCGCCGTTGGTGGTCTCGAAGTAGCCTTTGCGTTGGTCGACGGCCCCTGTAAACGAGCCTTTCTCGTGACCAAACAGTTCCGAGTCGATAGTGCCTTCGGGAATAGCCCCGCAGTTGATGGCAATAAACTGCCCGTGTTTGCGGGCGCTGAGGCTGTGGATGATCTTGGAAAATGATTCTTTCCCGCTTCCGCTTTCGCCCGTTATCAGCACGGTCAGGTCGGTAGCGGCTACCTGCATGGCTACGTTGATGGCGTAGTTGAGGGCAGGCGCATTGCCAATAATGCCAAAACGTTGCTTAACCGACTGTATTTCCTGAGTGTTCATTTTCAGTGAGCAGTGAACAACGAACAGCAAACAGTGAACGACTGACAACCGGCTAACAACAAACAAGTATCAAGCAACAGTAAGAATTCGCTATTACTTGATAACTGTTCACTGTTCGTTGCTATTAGTTCACTGTTCGTTGTTCACTGTTCGTTGATAACTGTTCCAAGAAGCGTTGCGGCCGTACAATCTGTTACCAACACATTCACGTACTCGCCTTTCTGGTGGTTTCCGCGCGGAAACACCACTACTTTATTTTGGTCGTTACGCCCGAACAGGTCGTCTTCCGACCGTTTTGAGGTGCCCTCGACCAGTACGCGCTGTACCTTGCCGATATGGCGTTGGTTGCGTTCGAGCGACATTCGCTGTTGCAGGGCAATGATCTCGTTGAGTCGGCGCTTCTTCACGTCTTCCGGTACATCGTCGGCGTATTTTTTGGCGGCCAGTGTACCGGGGCGCTCTGAGTAGGCAAACATGTAGCCGTAATCGAAGCGAGCGTACTCCATTAGCGTCAGCGAATCCTGGTGTTCATCTTCGGTTTCGGAGCAGAAACCCGAAATCATATCGTGTGAAATGCCGCAATCGTCGCCCAGAATAGCCCGAATCCGATCGATTTTGCCGAGGTACCACTCGCGGTCGTAGGTACGGTTCATCAGCTTCAGAATCCGACTGTTGCCACTTTGGGCGGGCAGGTGGATATAGTTGCAGATGTTATCGTACTTCGCCATCGTGTGCAGTACCTCGTCGGTGATGTCTTTGGGGTGCGAGGTCGAGAAACGAACCCGCAGGTCGGGGTGTACAAGGGCAACGCGTTCCAGCAGGTGAGCAAAGTTGACCCGCTCTTCGCCGTTTTCACTCTCCCATTTGTACGAATCGACGTTCTGTCCCAGCAGGGTTACCTCGCGGTAGCCATCGTTGAAGAGCTGTTCGGCTTCGCGGACAATGCTGTGTGGGTCGCGGCTGCGCTCACGCCCCCGGGTAAACGGCACCACGCAGAAGCTGCACATATTGTCGCAGCCGCGCATGATCGAGATAAAGGCCGTAACGCCGTTGGAGTTCAGGCGAATCGGCGCGATATCGGCGTAGGTTTCCTCGCGCGACAGAAACACGTTGACGGCTTTCTGACCAGTTTCGGCTTCTTCAACGAGCTTGGGGATATCGCGATAAGCATCGGGACCAGCCACAATATCCACAATCTGCTCTTCTTCGAGTAGTTTGGTTTTCAGGCGCTCAGCCATACAGCCCAGCATACCGACCATCAGCTCGGGCTTCTTTTTCTTCAGCGTATTGAGCTGCTTCAGCCGGTTGCGTACTTTCTGCTCGGCATTGTCGCGGATGGCGCAGGTATTCAAAAAAATCAGGTCAGCTTCGTCGGCCGATGAGGTTGTCGCGAACCCGGCATTACGCATCACGGCGGCCACAATTTCGGAGTCTGAAAAATTCATCTGGCACCCGTAGCTCTCGATATACAGGCGTTTTTTGCCTTCCACGAGTTCGTCGCCGAGAGTGCGCGGTTCCTCAATACCCTCTTTGTCTTCTGGTTGAAGTATTGTCAGTTCAGTGAAGCGTTCCATGTCAATAATAAAGAGCGAAAGAGTGAAAGGGTGAAAGAGCGGCTCGCAGACCCGTACTAAATAAGCGGGTAGCATTCGCCTTTCATCTTCACACTTTAATCAGTCTACAAAGGTACAGAAGATAGTCGAAAGTTCCTGACAAAGTGGCAGGGTTCAATGAGTGAAAGAGTGAAAGTGCGGAAGAGTGCCTATCCCGTTTTCACTCTTTTTGCTCATTCACTCATTTAGAACGGATACCCGATACCGAAATTCACGATAAGGGGGTTAGCACCCCGCGAGAGCCGCTTGAGCGTGAACTGAGGTAACAAAAACCGTTCGTCGATCAGTTGCCCGTCAGACTCGCGTATGTACCGGCGGGCGGGGTCCCAAACTTTGATGCCCGCGTCGAACCGGATAATGAAGTACGAAAAGTCGATGCGAACCCCCGTACCGGTACCCACGGCAATATCGGGAACGAGCTTACCTACCCGTAACTCGGCATTCGGGCGGGCCGGGTCGTTGCGGAGCGTCCATACGTTGCCCGCATCCAGAAACAGAGCCCCGTTGATGTCGGCCCCGAAATGGAAGTACCGCCAGCGTAATTCGGCCGAGCCTTCGAGCAAAAAGTCGCCCGGTTGCTCAAACGTATAGTCGAACTGAGGCAGTTTGACCTCCGGGTTTCGGGGGTCGGTGATGAAGGTAGGCACCTGCACACCCGGAATAACCTTGCTTTCGGTAGAGCGGGGGTAGGCCGAACCGGGGCCAAGCCGGCGGGGGCGCCATGCCCGGAGGCTGTTGCTACCGCCCGCAAAGAAATACTTTTCGTAAGGGGCCGAGCGGTCGGGACCGTAGCTGTACAAAAGCCCCGAGTTGACCCGAAACGCCAGCGTTGTGCGTGGGCGCAGCGGGATGTAATGCCGGAAATCGGCGTTGAACCGCAGGTATTTAAACAGTTGCAGGCCGGTTTGTTCGGTAAATCGCCGGATGGCCGCGCTGCTCAACAGGTTTAGTGTGGTGCCACCCGATTCCAGCGCTACCCGAAAGAAATTAGCCCGGCGGTTTTCGCCAAACACGTTGGTATTGTACGTGTAGGCAAAACTCATGTTCGACGCGATAGAGGGCAAAAAGCTGTTGAATAACACCCGGTTGCCTGCATCACGAAGTTGTATCAGTCGTTGTTCAAACTGTTTTCGAAGCTCCTCATTGGGTCCTCCTCTGAAGCTCGACCGAATCAGGTTGAGGTCAGTCAGAAAAAACGAATACTGATGGCGGGGCGCTTTTTGCCAGTTGTACGAAAGGGTAGTTCGGAATGTTTGGCGCAGAAAATCGGGCCGGTTGGTATAGTTGTAGCCTAAACTGATCTGGGTACGGGGGTTCAGGTCGTTGAAGGCGAAGCGGAGCCGGCCCGGAAACAGAATTTGCGGAAAGATAAGCGAGGTAGTTAGCCCCAGTTCCTGGGCCAGATACGTATCCCGGAGCTGACTCGTTGAGGTCGAATCGGCAAAGCCAGTTTGGGCTTCGATACCGGCACGCAGGTTGGTTTCAAACGTTTCGAGCCCCCCAAAGAAATTTCGGATACGAAAGGTCAGGTTGGCAAATGGACCGGGATAGCCCTGCCCCTGATAGAGCACAAACAGGCCACCTTCGGTCGTGATTTCGTACTTGTCGAGCGGGGTCGCCCTGATTTCGGTGCGGAGCCGTCGACCGGTGGTGTCGGTGAAATTGATATTGACAAACTTGAACTGATTGAGCAGAAACAGCTGACGCTGGGTCGACGTGTAATCGTTTTGGCTGTATAGTTTTCCCGGCCGCAACCGAATTTTGCTGTCGAGCAGGCGGGTGGCAAATTTGCGACCACTGTAGAAATACAAAATTCCGTTTTGGCTAATTGTGTCGGTGGGGGTGGTGGGGCTGGTTGCAGTTGACTCCTGCGTCGAGCCGATTCGCACGTTAACATCACCGATCTGGTACAGTGGGTGGGCGTTGCGCAGGGGCGGGTTCGGAATCTGGATTGTCAGGTCAACAAGCGTACTCTGGTCATTGGTGGCCACTACGGCGGCTGCCGTGTCGCGGCTGGCACTCACCCGGATGTAATTACGGCCAAATTCGTAATAGCCGTTATTGCGCAACAGCTCTTCAATCCGGGTGCGCTCGTTATCGAGCTTATCGCCATCGAAGCGGTCGCCAATTTTCAGGTACGATTTGCCCCTCTCGGCTTGAACGAGTGCCCGTACATTCGAGTCAGGAATATCGTAGCTGATAGACCGAAGCCGGTAGGGCTCTTTTTCATCAATCAGATAGTTGACCCGCACCCGGCCATCGAGCAACGTATCTACCGTGTACTCGGCGGTGGCCCGCAAAAAACCTTTGGTCCGGCGCAGGTAGGTCTGCATCTTCAGGGCATTGGCTTCGGCATCACGGGGGTAGAAATACGTCGGTTTTTCGCCCAGATTCCGCATCCACCAGTTGCCTTCTTCGGCATATCGACGGAGTTTACGAGCCTCCCGACTGAAGCGTCGGTTGAGCCGCCGGAGGGCACGTGGGTCAGAAGCGACCAACTCGCTTTGTCGCTCAAATTGGGTAGTTTTGGCTGCCAGTTCGGCAATAGCCGAATCGCGATTGTAACGGCGCGATGATGCCTGGTATATCCACAGCGCCGGAGTAAGCGGGGTACGCAGAATACGCCGATTGGGTTTCTGCGGGATCAGAGCCTCCAGCTCGTCGCTGATAACGGTGCGGTTGCCCCGAATCGTGTTGGTGTACAGCAGGTAATCGTTGGTGCGGGAAGTGTAGCAGCCCGAAAGGGTAATGAGTATGGCGTAAAGCGTGATGAGGGAAGCATACTGCCCGACGCGAAATAAACGCAAATAGTTTACTCGACGCCAGCCTACTTTGGGTGGGCGGGAACTGCTTACCCCCCAATTCATTTTACATTCATCATTACCCATTACGCATTCATTATTTTAAGAAATGCTTTCTAAAAACCGCGCTCAGTTTATTCGCTCGCTGCACCAGAAGAAGTTTCGGCAGGAACATGGCTTGTTTTTAGTGGAAGGGGCCAAGAGCGTGCGCGAAGTATTAGCCTCTGATTTTCGGGTCGACACGCTGCTGGCAACCGAAGCCTTTTACAAAGAAAACGCCTTACCCGCAGACCGCCAACCGCCGTCGGTCGAAATCGTTTCACCGGAAGAACTGACGCGGGTGGGTACGCTCGAAAGCAACAATATGGCCCTTGCTCTGGTCAGAACGCGCGAAAACCGCCCGCTATTGGCCGAGCCGGGTGAAATTGTGCTGTTGCTCGATGATGTGCGTGACCCCGGTAACCTCGGTACCATTCTGCGGATTGCCGATTGGTACGGGGTTCGGAAAGTGGTTTGCTCCGACACCACGGCTGAGGTGTACAATCCCAAGGTGATTTCGGCCAGCAAAGGCTCGTTTACGCGGGTACACTGGTATTACACCGATCTGGTAGCGTATGCGAAGGCACTACCCGCCGGTACGCCGGTGTATGGGGCTTTTCTGGACGGTCAGAACGTGCACAGCCTGCCGTTTGGTACGGATGGGGGGTATCTGATGATGGGCAACGAAGCCAACGGAATCAGGCCCGAACTGGTGCCGATGGTGAGCCGGTCGGTGACGATTCCGCGCTATGGCGATGCCGAATCGCTGAATGTCGGCATCGCCACGGCGGTGATTCTGGATAACTGGCGCCGGGGAGCTGCGTAGAGACTACATAAACGAGCTCATGGAAGCCTCGTTGGCCAATTCGTCGGCGTGTTCTTTGCCCAAATACCGGTCAATAGCCGAATGAGCCAGATACAGAACCGGCGTGAGCAAAATAGCCGTTGTAAACTTGTAGATGTAGTTGATAAGGCCCACAGCCAGCACCTGTTTCATCGACCAGTTGCCGAATACCCAAAAGGCAATAAACAAGACCACAAAGCTGTCGATCAGTTGCGAAACGAGCGTGGAACCCGTAGCCCGCAGCCATACCTTCCGGCTACCCGTGATCTTGCGGAGGTACTGAAACACCGAGGCATCGAGCAACTGCCCGATCAGGAAAGCCGTGAGCGAGCCAATGATGATACCGAGCCCCTGCCGAAATATCATCCCAAAGGCGTTGTCGATATTAATCGGGTTGCCAGCCGGGTCTTTGGCGTTCACCTCCAGCCAGAACTGCGCGGGCGGCAGGGTAGTTACGGCGTAAATAATCAGAAACGAGTACGCAATGAAACCGGCCGTCAGAAACGAGATCCGGCGGACACCCGCCTTACCGAAGTACTCATTAATGATGTCGGACGTGATAAACACGAAAGGCCAGATAACGGCCCCGGCGGTGAGGTTGAAATCGAGCACAAAATCGTCGAGCAGGTGGATCTGCGCGGGCGGAACACCCAGCAGCGTTTCGCCGGAAAAGATTTTGACGCCGATGATTTCGGCCACGAGCGCATTCGTCAGAAAAATGGCGCTCAGGAAAATGTAGAGGTTCGTACTGGCCCGCTTCTGCGGTTTGTCGGTAAACGAGTGGGTCATACAGAGTGGTAAAAAGTAAACGCAATAGTAGCTTAAACGCGGATGGTCAGAAGCTGTTTGAGTTAGCGATTTGAGGCTGTAAGTTGTGAAATTTGTGTCCCTGGCCGCACGACCTTACGGACCAAAGTGATTAACTCAAACAGCTTTTCAGGTCAGGTATGAGTACTTCTTCGCCCCAGGCCGCCAGCGAATGCTTCGCCACAACGTGAATCAGGCTCACCATCAGGGCGTTTTGGGTAGCCTCAGGCGCAAGCTGATTGGTCCAGATCTGGTCGATCAGCACACCCAGCGCATCGGGTTGTTTGCGCGGGGCGGTTTCCTGCCAGTATGGATGCTCGTACCGGTCCCGGATGGCCGGAAACGCCCGGCTTGTTGCTCCCCGAACAAGCCTGTTCGTCTCGCTATCCCATTTGGCGTCACGGCCCTGTAACGCCATGTTACGACCGTACGGCCGCTCACCCGCCAAATCCCGATTCACAACCACCAATTCCCCATTGGTGCACTGCAAAGTAATTGTGAGGACCTCGCCCAGCTGGTAATTTCGCACAGACGGTTCATTTTTCTGGTGCTCCGCCGAAGGAGATGGCTCGTGGAGGCCCCAACTTTTCGAAAGCGATGCGTTGAGGCTCCTGAACGCGTTGCCGTTGTGAATCCCCAGCCACTCCATGGCCATACCAAGCCCGTTGGTGGCCGAAGTACTGCCGCAGTGTACGTACGAAAGGGGACCAAATAGCCCTTGTTTGGCCATCGACGTAATGGCAAGCATATCGCGGTCGGCCTGGTCATCGTCCAGAATGAGGCAGTGCCGGCCCGTTTGCCGATGCGTTTGGAATAAACTGAGCAGGTCATCAATCCTCTGGCCAACCGGGCCCGTACATACTACATGTTTGCCCGCCCGCATGGCCGCATGGGCGACCGGTGAGCGCTGACCTGGCGCCAGATCGGCTACAATCAGGTCGATATCGGGGCGGTTCAGCAGTCGTTCAAACGCGACCCCGTTGGTTGGGTCGAACAGGGCGGTTGCCCGCGGGCTAAAAGGGTAGGGGAGTTGCGCTCCGACCGTATCAGCAACAAACCCGACCCCAACCGAAGGAGCGGCTGTTTGCGCCCAAACGTTGGGTTGCAAAACGGTCAAACCGACTCCCGACAGGGCAGTGGTTCGGATAAACGTACGACGGTCGATGCGCATAGGAGAGAGTGTTTGAATCGGAGACCAAAAGAAACAAAAAAGCCCGGCCGCTAAACCGGCAGTACCGAATATTTATTTGGGGAACAACCGCCGGGTCAATGGGGTTATAAAGATGTCGAAATGAATAGGCTTTGTTTAACTTTTGTCTATCTAAACTTGAACAAAAAGTGTAGACAGTCTGTTTCACCAATCGACACGCACTCACTGAAGGGCGGCTTAGCTACCCGCTCGACGGTCTGCATGTGTTGTACACATACTTTGTAACGACATGCCTGCCGCATACGCTTAGTTCGCATACATATGGAAAACCAACGGGTTACGGTGTTTCGGAAGGAACACTTCAACGCAGCCCACCGCCTGAATAATCCGAACTGGTCGGATGAAAAGAACGCGCGGGTGTACGGGAAGTGTAACAACTACAACTACCACGGCCATAACTACGATCTGATTGTTCAGGTGACCGGTCCGGTTGACCCCGAAACGGGTTACGTGATGGACATGAAAGTCCTGAGCGACATCATCAAAGAGCAAGTTACGGATCGGTTCGATCACAAAAACTTAAACCTCGATACCGAAGAGTTTCGCGACCTGAATCCTTCGGCCGAAAACATTGCTATTGTTATTTACCACCTTTTACGTGAACAACTTGATCCGGTGCTGGATCTGAAAATACGACTTTATGAAACTGAACGGAACTTCGTTGAATTCCCTGCCGCTTAACAAAAACGGAAAGAATCTGCATCCTGACGGCGATTTGAACGATTTGCTCACCGACGAAATGGGCGAGTCGCACGCAGCTACCTCGTTGGAGACCCCGCTGCGCGAGGATGCCTTCGAGCTGGACGACGATCTCAAGATTGAGCTGATTGAGAAGCATTTCCGCGAAATCATGAACATCCTCGGCCTCGATCTGACCGACGACAGCCTGAAGGGTTCTCCCCGGCGGGTAGCCAAAATGTACGTGAAGGAAACGTTCAGCGGTCTTAATCCAGCCAACAAGCCGGCCCCCACGCTTTTCGAAAACAAGTTTGGCTACAACCAGATGCTTGTGGAGAAAGACATTACGGTACACTCGTACTGCGAGCACCATTTTGTGCCGATTCTGGGTAAAGCACACGTTGCGTATATATCCAGCGGTAAGGTGATTGGGCTCTCGAAACTGAACCGGATTGTACAGTATTTTGCCAAACGGCCGCAGGTGCAGGAGCGCCTGACAGTGCAGATTGCCAACGAGCTGAAACAGATACTGGAGACGGACGATGTAGCCGTTATCATCGATGCCAAGCACCTCTGTGTTTCGACACGCGGTGTCAACGACGTAGAATCGTCGACCGTGACGGCTGCTTACCACGGCAAATTCGAAGATGAAGCCACTCGGCAGGAACTCCTGCGGTACATCGGCACAACTAATTAACGAGTTTACAGTTTACAGTTTTCAGTTGGAGTGGGCTTGACGCTCATTTGAACTGTAAACCACAAACTGTAAACTGTAAACTGCTACTATGCAAGGCAGAAATATTCTCATTATTGGAGCCAGCTCGGGTATTGGTCACGCGCTGGCTCTTTCGCTTCAAAATCAGGGCGCTACGTTGTTTACGGCTGGGCGTCGGCAACCCGAAGGCGTGCAGTCGACCCACATGACCTGGGACGTAGCGAGCACCTCAGCGGCCGAGGCCCTGAACCAATTGCCCGATACCCTGCACGGTTTGGTGTACGCACCGGGAACCATTAATCTGAAGCCCTTTCAGCGGCTCGACATTCAGGATTATCGGAATGATCTGGAAGTGAACGTGCTGGGCGCCGTAGCGGCTATTCAGGCGGCTTATCCGGCCCTGAAAAAGTCTAAATCGGCCAGTGTCGTTCTGTTTAGTACGGTAGCGGCTAAGCTGGGTATGGGTTTGCACTCGTCGGTTTCGGTGGCCAAATCGGCCGTAGAGGGACTGACTAAAGCCCTGGCGGCCGAGTTTTCACCGTTCAACATCCGGGTCAATGCCATTGCTCCGTCGCTAACCGACACCCCGCTGGCGGGTTTCCTGCTCAATGGCGATAAACGCGAAGCAGCCAATAAACGGCATCCGCTAAACCGGGTAGGGACGGCCGACGATATTGCCGGTATGGCAGCTTACCTTCTTTCGGATGGCGGCTCTTGGATTACAGGACAGATTATTGGCATCGACGGCGGCATGGGAAGTTTGAAGTAAATGTATTAATAGTCAAATCTTTACAGTAGAAGCGAGTGCAATGCCACGTTGTGGATTGTGCTCGCTTTTTTTTGTGGCCTATAGCCCGAGGAGTCTGTTTTGGCGTACTGGTAAAAGGAAAAGGAGCTTAACTTAAATTTCAAGAAAACGTAACAGCACCCGTTTCAACATCTACGGGATTTAGGCTAAACTGCACCCTCAATTATTCCAACCCACAATGAACCGTCAGCATTTACTAAAATCGTTGAGTAAGCGCATGCACCTGCTCGACCGGGTAGATTACAACGGGATGTCGTATTTCTGTAACAGAGCCGTTTGTGGTAATTGATAGAATACCGACACCTATCACGAAACCAAAGCCGGATACGCCTTTTTTGATTGGTTCGACGACGGAACCGTTGAACGCACCTACATCCACTATGACGCCTGACCAAACTATTTTGCAACTCCGGGCCCTGTTCGATCAGCAGGGGCAAGACCCCTACTTTGGCGAACCCGTTACCCAACTCGAACACGCGCTGCAATGTGCCGCCCTCGCCGAACGAGCCGACTCGGACAACGATACGGTGGTAGCTGCCTTTTTGCACGATATTGGCCATCTTTTACCCGTCGAATCGGTCGAAGCCTATATGGATGGCTACGGAACGGTAGATCATGAACGGCTCGGGGCCGACCATCTGCGGTCCCTGGGTTTTTCGGAGAAAACGGCCGTTCTGATCGAAAACCACGTCAATGCCAAGCGGTATCTGGTGGCTAAATTTCCGGAATACGACGCCCGCCTGTCGGATGCGAGCCGCAAAACGCTCGCGTTTCAGGGTGGCCCCATGTCGGCCGAGGAGATGATGGCATTCGAGGTCAATCCGTACTTCAACGAGATACTCGCCCTGCGTCGTTGGGATGAAGAAGCCAAGGAGGTAGACTTCGAAACACCTTCGCCCGACTATTACCTCGCTTATTGCCGCGACCACCTGAGCCGCTGACTTTCTACCAATACCCACCCTGTTCACCATGTCGATTCGCCTGACTACCCTGCTCTTACTGAGCGCCGGACCGCTATTGGCCCAAAAAACATACACCACGCTTCAGGTGCCCGGCCGCACCCAGCTTTGCCAAATTGATACCGGTCGGGCCGCGTTCGGTCGGGCCACGCTTGGTCGGGCCGTGCTGCCCAGTGGCCGTTACGTAACGCCCGCCGGGCAGGTCATTCGGATTACGAGTGACCCGTTTGGGCTGGCGGTATCTCCCGATGGAAGCCGGGCAATCAGCCTGCACGAGAATGCCGTAACGGTGCTGAATCTGACTAATGGGCAGGCCATCAGGGTACCCGACTACGCCCGTACCCTGCGCTCACCGGTCGAGAAGGGATCGTTTATCGGTACGGCCATTGCGCCCGATAATCAGACGGCGTATCTCAGCAATGGCGACCGGGGCCGGGTGGTTGTGTTTGATATGGCAACCCGGCAGGTTCGGGATAGTATAGATCTCAACGGCAACGGATTTTCCGATAGTTTTACGTCCGATCTGGTATTGCTACCGGCTACCAATGAGTTGCTTGCCCTCGACCGGGCCAACTTCCGTATGGTGCGCATCGACCTGAAAACGAAGCAGGTGAAGGCATCGGTAAAGGTGGGTCGGCAACCGTTTGGGCTGGCCGTTTCGCCCGATGGTAAACTGGCGTTCGTGGCCAACGTGGGCCTGTACGAATACTCGTTGGTGCCGGGCGTAACCCCCACCAACAAAGACACGATGATGTTGCAGTTCCCGGCTTACGGTGCCCACTCGAAAGAATCGCGGGAAGGGGTGACCATCAACGGACGGAAAATTCCGGGGCTGGGCGATCCGCTCGACGAGCAGGCTATGAGTGTCTGGACGGTCGATCTGAGAACCAATCAGGTGGTGGCCAAACACAAAACCGGTGTACAGATAGGTGAGATGATCGAAGAAGCCGAGGTGGTGGGCGGCAGTAGTCCCAACTCGGTGGCGGTCGGAAGCCGGTATGCTTACGTGTCCAATGCCACGAACGACAATATTTCGATTATCGATTACAAACCGGGCGGCAACTCGGCGCACCGGCAAGTGGGTACTATTCAGCTCCGGGTCGATCCGCTGCTCGACAAGCACCGGGGCCTGATGCCGTTTGGTCTGACGCTCAGCCGCGACGAGAAAACCTTGTACGTGGCTTTGCTGGCCTTCAATGCCGTAGCTGTGGTCGACGTGCCTACCCGGCGCGTGAAAGGGCTCATCCCGACCGGGTGGGGGCCAACCCGCGTGCTTCTCTCGCCCGATGGTAACACGCTGTACGTAACCTCGGCGCGTGGTTACGGAGCTGGCCCCAACGGTGGGAAAGGTTTTGTGAAACCTCCGCAGGGTACTTACATTGGCGATATTCAGCTGGGTACGTTTCAGCTGGTACCGGTGCCTACAGCCGCTCAGCTGGCCGCCTACACCAAACAATCGCTGGCCAATACCTACCAGCGAGTACCCGTAGCCGACAATGGCCGCAACCCATTGCCCCCGCTGCCGGGTGTGCGGCAGAGCCCCATAAAGCACATTGTGTACATCACGAAGGAAAACCGCACCTACGACGAAATTCTGGGCCAACTCCCCACGGGTAAAGGTGACTCGACATTGGCGCGGTTTGGGAATGGCGTGACTATCAAAGCCCGGCTGGCTACCAACCGGGCAACGAGTGGCCGCACCGATACGCAGGCAGGCGACTCCGTGCGGATTGAGAAGGCCGATATTACGCCCAACCATGCCCGACTTGCCAAACAGTTTGCCTTTTCCGACAATTTCTACTGCGATTCGGATGCGAGTATTCACGGGCACCACTGGATGATGGGTACCATTCCGAACGAGTGGGTGGAGGCTCAATCGGCTTCGGATGGGCGGTTCGATCCATTTTCGAAGGCCCCCGGTCGGCGGTTTCCGAAAACCATTGGGGCCATTGACCCCGAAGATTACAACGAGATTGGTGGCCTTTGGGAAGCTCTGGAGCGCAGCAAGGTGTCGTTTTTTAATTTTGGGCAGGCCAACGAATACACGGGCGCGTTTGAGGAGTCGCACAATACGCAGTTTGGCACAGCACAGCCAGTAGCGTTTCCAATGCCCGATGCCGCTTTCCGGCATACAAGCCGCAACTTTGCCGGGTACAACACCAGTATTCCCGATCAGTTTCGGATGGATCAGTTTGAGGAGGAGTTTGCCAAAATGTGGCTCAATGGGAAGGGCAAAATGCCGCAGTTGCTGACCGTACAGCTCCCCAACGACCACGGGTCACGACCCCGCCCTGATGCCGGTTACCCGTATTTGCACTCGTACATGGCCGACAACGACCTGGCCCTCGGCCGGATGCTCCATTTTCTGTCGCGCACGCCCTACTGGAAAAACATGCTCGTCATCGTGACTGAAGATGACCCGCAGGGGGGCGTTGACCACATCGACGCGCACCGGTCAATACTGATGATGGCTGGCCCCTACGTGAAGCGGGGGCATGTGTCGTCTACGCACGGCAACTTTGGCTCAATTCTGAAAGTGATTTACAACCTGCTCAACGTGCCCTACGTGAATCAGTACGACCTGACGGCCTCGCTTCTGAGCGACTTTTTTACCGACAAACCCGATTTCACACCCTACACGGCCGTGTTGCCCGACAAGCGGGTGTTTGACCCGCAACAGGCCATGAAACCTTATCATAAGACCTTCAACTGGCGGGCCGTTCGGCAGGAAAACGAAATGGACGACCCAGCCGAGCAACGGATGGAGCATTACCAGCAACAGAACGAAAGCGGCAACTAAGGACCATGAAAAAACAGGTATGTATGCTGCTGGTTACGGCCTTTTCCGTTGCAGCAGCCCAGGCTCAGACGATTACGGGTGTGGTACGCGATGCCACTTCCGATGCCCCGATCACCGACGTGACGGTTCAGCTACGGGGTACCGGCCGGGGCACCCGCACCGATGTAACGGGCGGTTTCGGGCTGGAGAGCGTTCCGAAAACAACACCCGTCCTGCGGGTTACCTCGGTCGGCTATGAACCACTCGACATACCGGTTGATCCCAATGGACAGCGGGTAGTGGTCCGGCTGAAACCGAGCGTGGTGCAACTCAATGGGCAGACCGTCACGACGGCCCAACGCACCGAGACGGCCGATTTCGACCGGCCCGAGGTAACGTCGGTGCTTTCTGCGCGTGCTCTGCGGCAGCGGGCACCCCGCACCGTGCCGGAAGCTCTGTTTGGTACCACGGGGGTATTTATCCAGAAAACCAACCACGGGGGCGGCTCGCCCTTTGTGCGGGGGCTGACCGGACAACAAACACTCTTATTGGTAGATGGTATCCGGCTCAATAACGGCACGTTTCGATCAGGGCCTAACCAATACCTGAACACGATTGACCCCCAGAGTGTGAGTCAGATTGAGGTGGTGCGGAGTACTGGCTCGGTGGCTTACGGCTCCGATGCCATCGGTGGCGTGGTGAATGTGCTCACCAAAACCCCGCAATTCGCCGACGCGCCGACGGTTTCGGGCAGTGCATTCGCCAAACTGGCTACGCAGGGCATGGAGTACAGCGGCCGCATGGAGCTGGGATATTCAAGCCGGTCGGTAGCGGTTGGGGGAGGGTTGGCCTACCGTAAATTCGGGGATCTGGTGGCCGGGCGGGGTCTCGGCCGACTGGCCCCAACGGGTTACTCCCAATTATCGGGCGATGTAAAAGCCCGCTTCCGGCTCTCAGAGCGAACTCTGGCTACGGTGGCTTATCAGGATCTGAGCCAGGATAGCGTGCCCTTGTATCACCGGGTTCGGCTCGAAAATTACCAGTACGCTCAGTTTGACCCGCAACGCCGACAATTAGCCTACGCCCGGCTCGAACGCTCGTTTTCGTATCGGTTTTTAGAGTCGGTGCAACTGACGGCTTCGTGGCAGCAGCAGTCTGAGGGGCGGCAGAGCAGGCGCAATAACAACCCGACGGCCGTTCTCGAAAATGATCAGACCCGCACCACCGGCCTGACCCTGCTTGCCTTGGCGCAACCGGCTTCGTTCTGGCGTATGCAGACAGGAATTGACTGGTATGCCGACCGGGTGCGGAGCCGACGTGAAGACTTGAATACGCAAACCGGGGCTGCTGTGGCCAAGCGTGGCCTGTACCCCGACCGGGCGTCGATGAACAGCCTGGCGGTGTTTTCGTTGCATACGCTCACGTTCGACCGGCTCACGCTGACGGGTGGGGCCCGGTATCAGGCCAATGCCGTTACGGTGCCTGAGGTGCAACCGGGCGGGGCTACCATCCGGCCCTCGGCGCTGGTGGGTAATGTGGGCGCGTCGTATGCTGTTTGGCCGTCTTTGCGGGTATTTGGCTCGGTTCAGTCGGCGTTTCGGTCGCCCAATATCGACGATCTGGGCACGCTCGGTATTGTCGATTTTCGCTACGAAGTACCCAATACGAACCTGCGTCCTGAGCGCTCGCTCAATACCGAAGCCGGTATTAAGCTCCGCCATAAGCAACTGGCCCTCACCTTGCTCGGGTACCATAATCGACTCACCGATTTTATCAGCCGCGTTCGGCAGGGTAAAGATTCCCTGCAGGGGTACCCGGTGTATCTGAAACAGAACAGTGCCAAATCGTTTATCCGGGGCTTAGAGGGCGATATCGAATACGGTATCAGTAGCCGCTTGCTGGCTTACGCGGGGGCATCGTACACCTACGGCCAAAACGTAACGGCCAACGAGCCCTTCCGCCGGATTCCGCCCCTCAACGGGCGTGTAGGTCTTTCGTATACCGCTTCGGGCTGGTGGCTACGGGGCGAGTGGGTGTGGGCCGGTGCGCAAACCCGGCTCGCCAAAGGCGATCAGGACGATAACCGGATTGCTAAGGGCGGCACCCCCGGCTGGCAGGTGCTGAATCTGAACGGTGGCTACCGCTGGCGCTGGCTCACCCTCAGTGCCGAACTGCAAAACCTGATGGATGAAGCCTACCGCACCCACGGCTCAGGTGTAGACGGCGTAGGGCGTAGTGCCTGGCTGTCGGTATTGGTGAACTGGTAATCAGACAGGACGACAAAACTCCTTTGCCGGTTGGGTAAAATGCCGTTTATTGCCAGTCCGATGCTTAAAAAACTACTTCGTCAGCCCGTTGCGTTTGCCTTATTTGGCGCAACAGCCGCCTTCTGTACCTATGCCTGTGCGTACGCGTTTCGGAAAAGTATCACGGCGACTACGTTTGAAGGAATGGCCTTTGCCGGTATCAATTACAAAATCTGGCTCATCACGGCGCAGGTGCTCGGTTATGCCTTGTCCAAACGCATCGGGGTCAAAGTCATTTCGGAGATGCCGGCCGGGCAGCGGGCGTTGCGAATTTTGCAGCTAATCGGCTTGGCCGAATTGGCGTTGCTGGCTTTTGCCGTGGTACCTGCTCCCTGGAATATCCCGTTTTTGTTGCTCAATGGCCTGCCCCTGGGTATGGTGTACGGCATTGTTCTGGGCTTTCTGGAAGGTCGGCGGCAAACCGATGCGATGGTAGCGGGGCTGACGGCTTCCTTTATTTTCGCGTCAGGGTTTGTGAAAACCGTGGCCCTCATGCTGATTGCCAACTGGGGTGTATCGGAGTTTTGGGTGCCTGCCCTCACCGGAGGTCTGTTTGTGGTGCCCCTGCTGGTGTCGGTCTATGCCCTGACCCTGTTACCCCCGCCCACCTCCGCCGACCGGCTCGAACGCACCGACCGCCAACCCATGAACGCCGATCAACGCCATCAGTTTGTCCGTAATTTTGGCGGTGGCTTGCTCGCCTTTATCGCTTCGTATGTTCTGCTGACGGCTTTTCGCGACTTCCGTGATAATTTTGGACCGGAGATTCTGAAATCGGTCGGCATTACCAATCCCGGCATATTCACTCAGGCCGAAACGACGGTAGCCGTAGTAACGCTGGGGGTAATGGCCTTGTTGCAACTGGTAAAAAACCATTTTCGGGCCTTTCAGCTCATCAATGCCATCATGATTGGGGCGTCGGTGCTGGTGGGGGTGAGTACATGGCTGTTTCAGCAGGGAAGTATGTCGGCGGGTACCTGGTTTACGCTGGTGGGCGTGGGGCTGTACGCGGCTTACGTGCCCTGCAACGGTCTGTATTTTGAGCGGCTGGTGGCCGCTTTTCGCTACGTCAGCACCGTCGGGTTTGTGGTGACCCTGGCCGATTGGTGGGGGTATCTGGGCAGTGTAGGGGTTCTGTTGTACAAGAACTTCGGGCAGCCATCCATCAGCTTTCTCGACTTTTTCGTGTACGCAGCTTACGGGCTATCGGTAGGGTACGCCCTGCTGGTGGGTGTTGCATACATCGCTTTTGCCCGTAAGTTTGCCCAACGTTCGGTGCCGCAGGCAGTGGATGTGTAAGTGATTGAGCGTTTTTTTGCCGAATACAACCCAAACGAGTCTGGTTGCTTAACCAGCCCTTCCATTTTTACCAGTAACGATAAGCGAATGAAGCTACCATCTACAAAGCCACCTGTTCAGTTAGTGATTTTCGACATGGCGGGTACGACTGTTGCCGATGAGCACGAAGTAGAAGCCTGTTTTGCGCAGGCGGCTGCCGAAACCGGCCTCACGGTGTCGGCCGAGCGTATTCTGGCCATGCAGGGTATGGGCAAGCGGCATGTGTTTGATCTGCTCTGGCGCGAGCAACTGGCGCACCCTACGGCCGACACAACCCGGTACGTGGAGCGTTCGTACCAACGGTTTACGGAGGTGCTCGAAGACCATTACCGCAACAATCCGGTACACCCTACCGACGGATGCCTGGAAACCTTTGCTTTTCTGCACCTGCTCAAAATTCCCATTGCCCTCACAACGGGCTTCTACCGGTCGGTGACCAACATTATTCTGGGCCAGCTGGGTTGGCTCGATGACCTGAATGAGCGGTTTGAAGGCACCGAGGAGTCGGTTATTCAATTGAGTGTGACGAGTGATGAGGTAGAAGAAGGCCGCCCCCGGCCGTTTATGATTCAGAAAGCCATGCAGCATTTCGGCGTGACCGATACGCAGGCTGTGATCAATATTGGCGATACGCCTTCGGACCTCCTGTCGGGTCAGGCGGCTGGTATCTGGTATAACCTCGGCCTGACCAATGGCACCCATACCCGGCAGCAACTGGAGCCTTACCCGCATTACCATTTGCTCAATTCCCTCACCGAACTGCCCGAATTTATTCGCTCCATCTGATGCCTGTTTACGATCTGATTATTGTGGGGGCGGGGGCTCTCGGAACGTTTCATGCGTACCATGCCGCTAAAGCGGGCAAACGGGTACTGTTGCTTGAAAAAGATAACCGGCCGGTAAGCTCTACCGTCCGCAATTTTGGGCAGGTGGTGCCCTCCGGCCTGTCGGGACAGTGGTACACGTTTGGTCGACGCAGCCTTGAGATTTACCGGGAGATTCAGGCGCAGACCGATATTTCGGTGCGGCAAAATGGATCGGTTTATATAGCCTCCGATGCCGATGAGTGGGCGTTAGCCAACGAACTGTACGACCGCCGACGGGCCGATGGTTACCCTTGTGCGTTGTTATCAGCCGCGCAAACAATCGCCCGGTATCCGTATCTGCGTCCTGAATATGTGCAGGGGGCCTTACTATTTCCCGACGAGGTAAGCGTAGAGCCCGACCGCATGATTTACCGCGTCATCGACTTTGTGGTTGCCCGCTACGGGGTTACGTACCTGCCCAATGCGGCTGTTGTTGCGTGTGAATCGGGGCAGGGGCGGGCCAAGATCCAACTGGCAGATGGCCGGTCGTTTGAGGCCGAGCGGGTGCTTATCGCCAATGGCTACGAATTCCGGTTGCTGTACCCGCAACTGTTTGCGCAGAGCGGCCTTGTAGTCAGCAAGCTGCAAATGATGCAAACGGTACCCATGCCCGAGCTTGCCATGTCCGGTAATATTCTGACGGGACTAACCATCCGGCGGTACGAGTCATTTGCCGAGTGCCCTTCGTACGGTAGCTTGAGTACACCCGAACACCTGCGCGAGTTGAAGAAATGGGGCATTCACGTGTTATTCAAACAAGCCCTCGATGGGTCTATCATCATTGGCGACTCACACGAGTACGCACCCGCTAATCAGATCGACGACTTGGGGTTTGATACAAAAGATGCCGTAAACACGCTCATTCTGAACGAAGCTGCGCGGATTGTCAACTTCCCCGTCAACCGAATTGCCCGGACATGGGCGGGCCTGTACGCCCAAACTGCCGACGAAATTTACGAGCATTGGATCGATGACCACATTCAGATTGTCACCGGAATTGGGGGCAAAGGCATGACGTCATCGGCCGGGTATGCCGAGCAGTCGGTAGTAGTGCGGTAAACTTTGTTCAGATTACACCTTAGGTTGTTGTATAAAATAGAGGGGCCTGTCCGGAACGGACAGGCCCCTCGTGCGTGTGAAGCGGTGCCCATTAAACCCCAACGCGCTCCAGCAGTGCTTTAGTTTTCTTGATGCCTTCGTATTCATCAACCTTGCTGCCTTCGTACTCAATGCCCACAATGCCCCGGAACCGAGCCTCTTTCAGAATTTTCATCATGCGGGCGTAGTCGGTCTCAATGCAGTTGCCTTGTTCGTCGAAGTCGTATGCTTTGGCTGATACGCCCTTGGCATAGACCATTAGTTCCTGTGTGCCCTGGTAGCGGTCGTACGATTCGTCGCAAATCCGGCCATTGTCTTTGTTCCGCCGGATACAGAAGTTACCGAAGTCGGGCAGGGTACCCACGTTCTTTTTGCCAACCTGCTTCATGACGTCGGTAAGCCACCTTCCGTTCGATGAGTAACCGCCGTGGTTCTCCACAATCACGTTGATGCCGGTTTTCTGGGCAAATTCACCTAACCGGCCCAATCCGTCGATGGCTGCTTTGGCCACCTCTTCGGCGGTGCCGTTGCCGTACGCATTGACCCGGATGGTTTTGCAACCGAGATACTTGGCACAGTCGACCCACTTTTTATGGTTTTCTACGGCCTGATTCCGTTTGGTATCGTCAAGCTCGCCCAGGCCACCTTCCCCGTCGATCATGATCAGGTGGTTTTTCACACCATTGTCTTTGCAGCGCATCAGGAGTTCGTCGAGGTAAGCCTTATCCTGCGCTTTGTCTTTGAAAAATTGATTGACGTACTCAACGATGCTGATGCCAAACTCGTTTTTGGCCAGCGCCGGAAAGTCAAGATTTGTGATTTTCTTGGCAAACAGGGCTTTATGGAGCGACCATTCGGCCAGCGAAATGTCGAAAAAAGGCTTCTTCGCTGCCGATTCCGCAAAGGCATCCGGCAGGAGGGTAGCACCCGCAGTAAAGGCGGCCGCCTGCTTCAAAAAAGAACGTCGGTTCGTAAACATAGGGTTTGTCGGTATATCCGCTAAAAATAGCGTTTGGTCAGGTCAATAAAAAAGCTGACCGTATAGCGGCCAGCCTTTCCGATATGAATACAACCTGAATTATAGCAATAACCAGAGAAAAATTTGTATAAAACTGATTATTGAAATTCAGATTTCCAAATTATTGATCGAAACTTATTTAAAATTGACCCCTGCTTTTTTCGTACATCCGAGCAAACAATTGTAAATCAAATGGTTTGTGGATCGACGGGGACAAAATGTTTTTGGTTGAGGGGCAGGTTGGCGGCCGTCCATTCGACATCACGTACAAACGGAAAGGCTCGTACGGGGCAGTCGGCCACCCGGCAATAGTGACAGCACTCTTTCAGGCACGGGTCGGTATGGACAAAAATCTCGACCTCGCTGTTGGATGCTTCTTTCAAGGCATCTTCAAACGTGTGTACCTCGTTATGCACCTGTACCAGATCCCAATAGTAAGGTAGGGTAAGGTGGCAGTCGATGTGCAGATCGGCCCCGTACTTTTGTACCCGTAGGTTGTGCACATCAATCCAGTTGGGGCTTTTTCGGATGTTCAGCACCTTGACCACCCGGTTGAGCGTCGGCCCATCGGTTTCGTCCATGAGCCGGGCTACCGACTGCCGGGTAATGTGGAAGCCGTTGTAAATGATGATCATGGCCAGACCGAGCGACAACACCCCGTCGATCCAGCCCAGGCCTGTAAGCCACACGAGCCCAATGCCAACTACCACAACGGTACTGCTGATGCTATCGGTAAGCAGGTGCCGACCGTCGGCCGTGAGTGCCATCGAATCGGTGTTGCGGCCTGTAATTACGAGTCGCCAGCCCACAAAGGCATTCACGGCGGTGGTAGCGGCTACAATCACGATACCCCAATCCAGATTCTGCAAGTCGCGGGGCTCAAAAAAACTGAAAGCCGCTTCGATCAGGATAAAAATGCCGGCCGACAGAATCAGTGCCCCCTCAAAGCCTGACGACAAAAACTCAATTTTGCCATGCCCATACGGGTGATTCTGGTCGCGGGGTTGCCCCGATAGGTAAATGCTGTAGAAGGCAAAGGCGCTACCGACTACATTGACGATGGATTCAAGGGCGTCGGTCAGGATTGCCGTTGAGTTGGTCAGGTAGTAAGCAACTACTTTCAGGACAAACAGGACCACACTCAGCACGAGCGACACGCTCATCCATCGGTATTTGGTCAATTGGTTGGATTGCATTGAGTCAATGAAGTCGGTAATCGTAGGATAAAGGTAGCTATTTCGAGACGAAAAAGCCGTATTTTAGCCCGTATGAATGCATCTGAAAACCCCTGGAAAACACACACATCAACCGTTGTTTACG
Source organism: Rudanella lutea DSM 19387 (assembly GCF_000383955.1). Lineage (NCBI taxonomy): Bacteria > Pseudomonadati > Bacteroidota > Cytophagia > Cytophagales > Cytophagaceae > Rudanella > Rudanella lutea. The sequence continues at coordinate 137,784 of NZ_KB913013.1, forward strand.
ATAATAACTGGCTTACAATCAGGCATGAAGAAGTCACAACGCCGGCCGGTACACCGGGTATTTACGGTGTTGTGAGCTTCAAGAACAAAGCCGTTGGGGTGGTGCCCATCGATGCCGAGGGAAATATCTATCTGGTTGGACAATACCGATATACGTTGAACGAATACTCCTGGGAGATCCCGGAAGGTGGTTGCCCTATTGGTACCGATCCGCTTGATTCCGCCAAGCGCGAACTGAAAGAAGAAACCGGTCTCGAAGCCCGCCGGTGGACACCGATAGCCCGGATTCACACCTCCAACTCAGCTACCGACGAAGAGGGCTTTATTTTTCTGGCTCAGGACCTCGTGCAGGGTGAGCAGGAACCCGAAGATACCGAAGACCTACAGGTCCGCAAAGTGCCCCTGACTGAGGCCGTTCGGATGGTGATGGCGAGCGAAATTACCGACGCAATCAGCATGACCGCCATTTTGATGGTTAGTAGAACCCTCGGTGTATGATTGAAGCTTTATTCTACGGCCTGCTGACGGGCTTTCTGCTCTGCCTTACGTTTGGTACTGTGTTTTTTTCGCTGTTACAGAATAGCGTCGATAATGGCTATCGGGCGGGGATCAAAATTGCGTTCGGCGTGGTCGTCTGCGATATGCTGTTTGTGGCTTCGGCCTTGTTCGGTACGTCGTTTCTGCCCAAAATTGAAGGGTTCGACGTACTGCTGACGCTTGTAGGGGTAATTTTTCTGGTAGCTATCGGACTGGCCAATTTGCTCAAGGGGACTCCCCGGCTGGCCTACCCCAAAACCCGGTTTGGTAATTTTCTGTATTACTTCTGGACGGGTTTTCTGCTCAACGGGCTCAATCCCATCAACTTTATTACCTGGGTTACGCTGGCGGCTTATCTGCGCAACTCGCTACACTACACCCTCGATCGGCAAATGGCGTTTATGGCTATGAGTCTGGTTGGCATTTTTCTGACTGAGTCGGCACTGGCCTTATCGGCACACAAACTCAAACGACTTTTCACACCTCGAGTAGTGCTCAACTTCAACCGGATTACCGGCATTGTGTTTCTGGGTATCGCGGCCAATCTGGCCTGGACACGGCTGTACCAGCCGCTTATGAATTTGATGAACTGGTAAACCTCAGGGTCGGGTTTGGAAAACCCCTTTTGTGAAAGGCGGCTGACGAAGAATCTGAAACGAGTTTTCGTCGCCCAGCATGACGGCCCGGCGCAGATCGTTTTCGGCCTGCTGCAGTTGCCGAAGCTGGATGCGGGCCAATGCGCGCCATCGGTAGGCATCGGGTTGCTCGTCGCGCAGGTGCCACACGGCCTTGTCGAATTCGCGGAAGGCTTCGGGAAACTGGTGGGTGCGGTAGTAGGCAATGCCCCGGTCGAGGTAGCACTCACCGAGGGTATTGTCGCGGTTGATGGCCTGCGTCAGGTCGTAAATAGCCGAGTAGTAGTTTTCCTGCCAGAGTTGGCAGCGCCCCCGGCTGGCGTAAGCGATAGCTGATTTGGGGTGTTGGCGAACGGCTTCGTCGAAAAAAGCGAAGGCCTCCTGTGTATCCCGGTTTTTGAGTAGTTCGAGCCCTTTACCAAAGCGCTTCCGGTCTTTATCCGACGGGGTATCGTGGTCGGTAAAGAAGTACTTGATTACCAAATAAGGGATAAACAGCAGACTCAACAGCGCAACTTCCATGACACAGTCTGGCTTGACAGCTACGAATATACTACCTAAAGTGTTAAACCGTTCAATTCCGCTTTCACGGATTTAGACAATCCCTGATAAACCAGATCGTATGAGTGATCGATCCATTCCTGAACCAGACTCGGGCGTAGCGACGGCCCCAGAATCACCGTATTCCAGTGTTGCTTGTTCTGATGATAGCCCGGTTGCACCGCGTCGTACTCTTCCCGCAGTTGAATGGCCCGTTCGGGGTCGCATTTGAGGTTAAGGGTAGTGGGTTGTGCATCTAGGCTAATCAGGGCGAAGACTTTACCGCCTACTTTGAGTACGAGCGTTTCGGGGCCAAAGGGAAACGATTCCGTGGCACCGGGCTTGCTCAAACCATACTCGCGGAGGGCTTCAACGTTCATCGGGTACAGGCCCGAACGGCCATTACGGTCAGACAGAACAGAAACATCACAATCGAGATCCGGTTGATGCCGTGCATCATACGCAGGTTAAAACTCGATGGATCGTTTGGGTTGGGCTTGCGAAATACCCGCAGGAAATACGCAAAAACAGGCCCGATTTTGAGGTAATCCAGAAGACGATTCATTAGTACAACGAACAGCTATCAGCGAACAATGAGCAGTAAATAGCTTCTTCTAAAAAAGGTGACACTACTAAAAAGACAATGGTTTGTTCACGAAAATTGTTCACTGGAACCCACAGTTTCGACAAACTCTTGTAGATTATTATTTGCCTACTGTTCGTTGTTCAGTGCTAACTGTTCGTTGTTCACTGTTCACTATGTGTTGGTTCGAGCCAACGACCATCTTCCCGGATAAGTCCAATCAGCTCGTCGACGGCGTTGGCGGCCGGTACCGACTTTTTTACAACCTGCTGACCCCGATACAGAGCAATCTTGTCGCGCCCAATGCCAACATACCCGTAGTCAGCATCGGCCATCTCGCCGGGACCATTCACGATACAGCCCATGATGCCAATTTTCACCCCTTTGAGGTGGTCGGTGCGCTGACGAATCATGGCTGTTGTTTCCTGAAGGTCAAACAGGGTGCGTCCGCAGGAAGGGCACGAGATATATTCGGTTTTGGTAATGCGGGTACGGGCAGCCTGCAAAATACCAAAAGCCAGTTCGTTATGGCGTTTCTGTTCGGCAGGCTCGGTACCGCCGGTCAACATTACCCCATCGCCCAGTCCATCTACCAGCAAACCGCCCATATCCGTGGCGGCATACAGCGGCAGGTCATCGGCCGAAACCGTCGGGAAAGCCCGCTGAATAACCACAGGTAGCGAAAGTCCCCCATTAATCAGCTCGACAAACAACCGGCGCAGTTCGGGCATGGCGTGGGCGTTGGCAGTAGTAGCCAGCAACACGGCTGTTGGGTCGGTGCGTAGGGTTTCGATCAGCGATTCGCTCAATTCGGGCAACGAAACCCGCACCACATTGAGCCGGTTGCTCAGGGGTGTTTGTCGGGCCGCCAGGTACTCATCGGCCGTCAGGAGCGGAAACTTGTTGACGGTATCGCCCGTAGCCAGCCAGGCGGTGTAGTCGATAATTTCTTTCAGACCGTTGGGGAGCATAAACGCGGCCGGGGTAGCGCCGGTATAGATAAAATCGGCCCCCAGGTCGTTCATAGCCCATTTGTCGGGCACGGGCAGGTAAAAATGCCCGATCGCTTTCAGTTGATCGTACTCCGTGACCGGAGTTTGGCTGTAATCGGCAATAACGCGGGGCACGTTGGCTCCGCCGAAATTAAACACCTCGTTCGTGGACCGGCGTTTGTACTGAAACGGGTCGATAGGGTAGTGGCTCACGGCCGGCATGGCCGAAGCCTCGGTAGCTCGGCGCGTGTACCGGTCAATCAGCGCTTTGGCAACGGGCGCTTCGCGCTCAGGTTCTTCGGTGAGCGAAACCCGAACGGTATCACCCAGTCCGTCTTCGAGCAGAGTGCCAATGCCCACGGCCGATTTAATTCGACCATCTTCGGCTTCTCCGGCTTCGGTTACGCCGAGGTGCAGCGGGTAGGGTTGCAGCCCTTCTTCATCGAGTCGTTGTACCAGCAGTCGGTAGGCTTCCACCATCACCTGCGGGTTGCTCGATTTCATCGACAACACGATGTTGTAGTATTGCTCGTCTTCGCAGATGCGCAGAAACTCAAGTGCCGACTCTACCATACCGACGGGCGTATCGCCGTAACGACTCAGAATCCGGTCGGAAAGGGAACCGTGATTCGTACCGATCCGCATGGCGGTGCCGTACTCCTTACAAATCCGGACGAGCGGCAGAAACTTCTCCCGGATGCGTTCCAGCTCGGCCGCGTACGAGGCATCGGTATAGTCAATGTGCTCGAATCGCTTGCGGTCGGCATAGTTGCCGGGGTTGATACGAACTTTCTCCACGATTCGGGCGGCCAGTTCGGCGGCATTGGGCGTGAAGTGAATATCGGCGACGAGTGGGGTTGTGTACCCACGGGCGCGGAGTTCCTTGCGGATATTTTCGAGATTCTGTGCCTCTTTTACGCTCGGGGCGGTGATACGGATGTATTCGCACCCGGCCTCGATCATCCGAATCGACTGCTCAACCGAACCGGCTGTATCCATTGTGTCGATGGTGGTCATCGATTGCACCCGAATCGGGAAGTCGGAACCCATCGGCACATCGCCAATTCGAACGGTTACGGTTTTACGCCGAACGTATTCGGTCAGCGAGGGAGTATATAAACGGGCTTTGGGATTGGTGGCCGAGGCCGAAGTAGGCAGCAGATCAAGCATACGCGTGGTCGAATTGGAACGGAGGGTTAGTCCGGTACAAAGGTAACACAATCTGGGCCACGCGTGTTCGCCAATTCGGCGGATGGTGAACGGAAGTCACATGGAAGGTTGTGGGTTCAGAGATGACATCTCGTTTGGAGAGATGTCATCTCTGAACCCACAACCTTCTTACCACTTCGTTTTTTTATGCCCGATGGCGGCATAGTAGAGGATAAAGCCGAAGAGGGGGAGCAGCAGGGCGTATGCGGTACGGGGGCTGATGTGGTCGGTCAGGTAGCCGTGCAGCAGAGGCAGCAACGCCCCGCCTGAGATAGCCATAATCAGGAGTGCCGATCCGAGTTTGGTGAACGGTCCGAGCCGGTTCAGCGCCAGCGGCCAAACGGCGGGCCATACCGGGGCAATGGCAAATCCAAGCAGCGATATGCACAGAATCGACGCATAGCCGTCGGTAAGCAAAGCGCCTACCGTAAACGCAAGGGCCAGAATACAGCCGTACAGCAAGGCTTTTTGCTGCGAAATGTAGCGGGGAATAGCTACGATACCGAGCAGGTAACCTGCCAGCAAACCATACAACGTATAGGTGGTGAAGTACTTGGCTTCGTCGTTGCTGAAGCCCATAGCCATACCGTAGTTGATGATGGTGTCGCCGGCAATCACCTCGGCGCCCACATAACAAAACAGCGCGATGACGCCCAGAACCAGGTTTGGAAACTCAAAAATACTCGTGTGGTTGTGTGCGTTAGCCGACTCTTCGGCGGGTACATCGTCCTGTTCTTCCGACACTTCGGGGAGGGTTGAAAACCGAACGAGCAGGGCCAGAACTACCAGTACGCCGGTCAGAATCAGGTAGGGAGTTACTACCTTATCGAGCGCGTTGGTGCCGGTGTTGCCGCTTTCAGAGAGCAGTATATTGCCAAAAATGAGCTGACTGGCAATGCCCGCCAGCTTGTTGGCAATGCCCATGAAGCTGATCCGTTGAGCCGCCGACTCACGCGGGCCCAGAATGGTCACGTAGGGGTTGGAGGCCGTTTGTAACACGGTGAGTCCGATACCAATCAGGAACAGCCCCGCCAGAAACATTGGATATGAAACCGAGCTGGCTGCCGGCACAAAAATAAGCGTACCCAGCGCCATAATGCCCAGCCCTACCGACATACCATTTTTAAAACCGGTACGCCGGAGTACCGCCGATGAGGGTATCGCCATCACCGTGTACGAGATAAAAAAGGCAAAAGCCACCAGGTTAGAGGCTACCGTACTGAGGTTGAAGGCCTGTTTGAAAAAAGCAATCAGAACGCTGTTGACCCAGGTTACGAATCCGAATACAAAGAACAGGGCACCGATAATGAGCAGAGGCCCAAGGTACGATTTGGATGATGCAGGTGCTGTTGGAGTCACAGGGATGGGGTTTAGGAATTGGATGAATGGAGAGACGTCTAACTACCAATATGCCGACTGACGAGGAAGGCCTCAATCCGGTCAAGGGCCACGTTCAGCTCGTCGACGGTGGGCAGGCAAACCACCCGAAAGTGGTCGGGTTGGGGGTAGTTGAAGCCTTGCCCGGCCACGACGAGCACTTTTTGCTCGGCCAGCAGGTCGTACACAAACTCGTTGTCGTCTTTGAACCGGAACTGGCTCAGGTCAATTTTTGGGAATACATACAAGGCTCCTTTGGGCTTCGTGCAGGTGATACCCGGCATGGCCGTGAGCCGCTCGTGGGCGAGCATAATCTGTTTGTAAAGGCGCCCCGACGGGTGAACCAGATCCTGAATACTCTGGTAGCCACCAAGCGCTGTTTGAATGGCGTACTGTGTAGGAACGTTGGCACACAAACGGAGTGAGGCCATCAGGGTAAGCCCTTCAATGTACGATTTCGCTTTGGCGCGAGCCCCGCTCAGGATAAGCCATCCGCCCCGGAATCCAGCCGCCCGGTAGTTCTTCGAAAGGCCGCCCATCGTGATGCAGAGGGTGTCGTGAACAAACCGCGCCATCGGGTGATGCTGGGCGCCGTCGTACAGAATTTTGTCGTAAATCTCGTCGGTGAAAACAATCAGGCTGTGCCGTTCGGCAATTTGGGCAATGCCTTCGAGCACGGCTTTGTCGTACACCGCACCGGTAGGGTTGTTGGGGTTAATAACGACCAGCGCCCGCGTTTTCTTTGTGATTTTACGTTCCAGGTCAGCCAGGTCGGGGTTCCAGCCAGCGGCTTCGTCGCACACGTAATGCACGGGTTTGCCCCCACTCAGGGCAACCGACGTGGTCCAGAGCGGGTAGTCGGGCGCGGGCACCAGCACTTCGTCGCCCTCGTTGATCAACGCCTGCATCGACAGCAGAATGAGTTCGCTGACGCCGTTGCCGATGAAAATATCGTTGATCGTGATGCCGGGCAGATTCAGCGTCTGGGTGTAGTGCATGACTGCCTTACGGGCTGCGAAAAGGCCCCGCGAGTCGGCGTAGCCCTGCGCGTTACGAATGTTCAGGATAATGTCGTGGACAATTTCGTCGGGCGCGTCGAATCCGAAAGGGGCGGGGTTGCCAATGTTCAGATTGATGATTTTGTAGCCCTGGCTTTCGAGCTCCAACGATTTCTCGTACACAGGCCCCCGAATGTCGTACCGTAAGTTGTTCAGCCGCTGGCTTTTCAGAATTTCCATGTAAAAAGACCCCTGACGAGCATTCTGCCCGCAGGGGTCTGCAAAAATACCGGATTTCTGATACTTCGTTGTCGTTTATACGATCATGGGGTGTAGGACAAGTTTAATTTTTCGACAGGATTATAGGATGTACAGGATTTTATTGCCTAAAAATAATCCTGTACATCCTGTAATCCTCCGGGCCGCCCGGCGGTCGAAAAAAGCGTCCGTCAAGCTTATCAGAAAGAACTTGTCTTAAACCGACAGTCTTGTTTCTGCAGAGAATTCTCCGTCTTTGTGCTATTAACCAGAAACTATAGACTCAAAACCAATAAACGTTATTTGGCTGTACCGATATAATCGAGGAGATCGTTTAGGTCAGCGTCGCTCAATGATGTGAACGATGACATCGGAATCTTCTGGAATTTATTGAACACCTGTACCGCGTAGGGGTCTCCGGCAGCTACCAGCGCCGACGAATTCCGAATCCATTTTTTCAGCCACTCATCGCCCGGTGCGCGTTCCCGAACGCCTTTGAGGCCGGGGCCAACCAGTACCTCGTCAGTTATAGCGTGGCATTGTGCGCAATTGTTTGTAAAGAGCGATTTGCCGTGCTCCTGGGCTTCGGTGAGTTTGGCTACCACCGGCGTAGGGGGAACTGGCACTCCGGTTGTCTGAGTCGGAGTGGCGGAGCTACTGCCTGATGTAAGCTGCATGAAGGCTACCACAGACGTTAAGGCAAAAAGGCCAATAACCAGGGTCACAAGGCCGTACACAACCGGTACGAGCCGCCGGAACTGCTCGTTCTGAAATGGATTATTCGTATTCATGGTAATGAATGAAAAATGGAAAGAGGCAAAAACAGACTTTGCCCGGCTAAATGTACCGTTCATCTACATACAGGCTCATTTTCAGCCGAAAAATATTTACCTTTTAGCCACGTTAACCCTTCTTCGCGTATGCAACCTACTCTTCCTCTTCAATCTGTACCCGGGCACTCGGCTTCTTTAGCCGACAGGCGGGCGGTGTCTGTTCCGGCTACCGTTCCCGCGTATGTGTATGCCGTAGTTTTTGCGTCATTCTGCATTGTGATGGGCCTGCTCTGGGACATCATGTGGCACATTAGTATCGGTCGCGATGGGCTGTTCTCACCCCCGCACGTTGTCATTTACGTCGGTGCACTGGTGTCGGGCCTGTTTTCGGGCTACCAGATTTTGTCGATTACCCTTCGTCGGCAGCACCCGGCCCGGTCGCGGTCGGTACGTTTCTGGGGTGTTTTTTACGGATCGTTGGGGGCCATGTATTGCGTTTGGGGTGCTTTAGCCATGCTGACCTCGGCCCCGTTCGATGATTGGTGGCACAACACCTACGGGCTCGATGTCCAGATTCTGACCCCCCCGCACACGGTGCTGGTGCTGGGTATGATGATGGTGCAGTTTGGGGCGATGGTGGGCGTATTGGCATTGCAAAATACAAGCACTACGGCCGATGCCCGGTCGGCTGGCCGCATCCGGGTGTTGTATGCCCTGTCGGCGGCCTTTTTGTTGTCCGTGCTGTACATTCTGCTGTCCGAAAACATGGGCCGCTGGGTCTCCCACAACACCTCCTATTACGTGACAGCGGCTTTTATTTTTCCTGTTTTTCTGATGGCCGTTGGCCGAGGGTCTACGCTCTCGTACCCGATCACCACCATTACGGCTCTGTATATGCTCACCATTCTGCTGCCTAATTGGGTGCTCCCGCTGTTTCCGGCAACGCCCAAGCTGGGGCCGGTTATGAACCCCATCACTCATTATCAGCCGTATTCATTTCCGCTGCTGCTGGTGGTGCCCGGCCTGGCGCTCGACTGGCTGAACAGGCGGTACGCGGGCCGTATCTCCGACTGGGGGCTGGCCGCTCTGGCTGGGCTTGTGTTTGTCGGGCTGTTTGGGATTGTGCAGTGGCATTTTGGGGGCTTTCTGCTGGAGTCGCCCTATGCGCGCAACTGGTTTTTTCTGGGCGAAGCGTGGCCCTACGATAACGACCCGGATTGGAAGTACCGGTACAAGTTCAATCCGTATTTTGACCAGACAACCGCCAACTGGGCGGTTGGATTTGGGAAAGCTGTTGTGATTGCGATGGTTTCGGCCCGCGTTGGTTTGTGGTGGGGTAATTGGATGAAACGCATTGTACGCTAACCAAACCCACCCTATGAACAAGACAACACAAGCTGGCTGGATGAAAAAAATCGGCGTACTAACTCAGCTCTGGGCGTTGCTACTGCTGGCGTCGCAGGCGTGGGCTCACGTCGGTAGTGCGGGGGTTATTGTACAGAAACAGGTGGGTAAATACAGCCTGTTGGTGCAGGTGCTGCCGCCCGATGTGGTGCCCGGTACGGCCAAAGTAACTGTATTTGTGGAGCAGGGTCGCGTGAACCGGATCGAGGGAAGACCCGTGTATTTCAACGCGGGTGACGAGGGGGCTCCTACGCACGACGAGCTGACCCGGACCGAGGCCAACCGGTTCGAAGGGGCCGTTTGGCTTATGGAATCTGGCTCGACTAGTATTCAGTTGGCTATCAACGGCCCCGACGGCCCGGCTGAGGTGGTGGTGCCGGTGGTGGCTGTATCAACCGCAACCCGCGATATGCCCGCCGGAACAGGTGCCGGACTGGCCCTGATGGGCCTTCTTCTGGTCGGTATGATGGTTACCATAATTGGGGCCAGTAATGCCGACGGGGTGGGCGTTTCGGACCCCAAAGCGCTTCGGCGCAAACGGTTGGTAGGCATGGGCATCGGGAGTGTGGTGCTGGTATTGCTGCTGACCGGTGGGCGTTTCTGGTGGGATAGCTGGGCCGATGAGTACCGGGCGTACCAGCTTTACAAACCCGTTCCCCTGATTTCGTCGGCCCGGCCCGAATCGGATGGGGTTGTGCTGACCATCCGGCCTGATACCACCGGGTTTGCCCACAACCGGCAACGTCGGCGCGATTTTAACCTGCTCATTCCCGATCATGGCAAGCTGATGCACGCGTTTCTGGTCCGGGCCGATTCGGGGATGGATGCCTTTGCCCATTTGCACCCCGAACGTACCGACTCGCTCCAGTTTACCGCCCGGCTACCGCAACTGCCCGGCGGGCGGTACCTGCTGTTTGCCGATGTGGTGTACCGGTCGGGTTATACCGAAACCCTGACCGATACGCTCGAGTTGCCCATGATGAAGCAATCGGCGGCACAAGCTGCTCTTGCACGCGCTACCGACCCCGACGATAGTTTTCTGATCACTGAACCAATGGGCGTGAAACAGGACGCCGTCGGAAAACTGCATCTGGATGAGGATATGGTCGCCTGTGGAAAGCCGGGGGCCAGCACCAAACTGACCGATGGCAGCACCATGGTCTGGACGGATAAGCCCGGAAAAACGCTCAATGCGGGTAAATTGTATATGTTGAAGTTTGCCGTTGCCGACCCAACCGGTAAAGCCGCTGCGCTGGAACCCTATCTAGGCATGAGCGGTCATGCGGCTATTCTGCGCTCCGATGGTACGGTGTATATTCACCTGCACCCGGTTGGGACGTACTCGATGGCGGCCGAAGAAACGCTCAGTAACCGGATTGCCGATACCAGCCGGGCGGTACATAAGCCCAACAGCGCCCGCTTCCGCGACAGTATCGATACGTATCTGGCGCGGCTTAAAGAAATGCCCGAAAGTCGCCGGAATGCTCTGCTCAAAGCCCAAATGGGTACCATGAGCCACGCAATGAGCACTAATAATATGGTGGAGTTTCCGTACGCGTTTCCAAGGGCAGGCCATTACCGTATATGGGTACAGGTAAAACGCAATGGACAGGTGCTGACGGGGGCGTTCGATACGCAGGTTCGTGAATAGATCAGGCCGTAAGCAGGCTGAGACCGTACAGACTCAAATACCGGTGTTCGGGGAGATCGTCGAAGTTGTCGCCATCGAACCGAATACCGGCCGGAGTTTGCCCAAACACCATGTGGGGGAGAAACTCGGCCAACTGAAGGTATGTATCCGCAAACGGAGTAATTTCCCCGTACAGGAGTACATTCACTGAATAGGGCTCAAGCCGTAGCTCCTCAATGACGTACAAGAGATAATAGGTCAGGTCGAGCGGGTTTTTAAACCCAAACCGGTTGCAAAACCTTAGTTCCCGGTTCGACCGCAGAATCACCGTGGCAAACTCGTCTTCAAAATACAACAGCAGATTCTGCGTGCTGATGAGGTGACGGTCTACCGCAGCCGAAGCCGTGATGAGCGCCGTGGTCTGATGCACAAACGTGAGGTTTTGCAACGGATACACACCCGCCAGGTAGTTGGCCAGTCGGTGCTCTACATTGAAAACCGACACAAAGTTTTCGTTGGGTTGCTCAAAAAAGTGAGCATACTCGTGAGGGGGCAAAGCGCTTCCCCGCATGAGGGTCATGTAGCTACTGGCGTATTCTTTTCGGAACAGCGGCTTGGGAATGAGTGTAAAAGCCGGCGAGTTAACCGATACCAGAACCTGTTGCCAGGGACCAGCTGGCAGTACCGAATGGTCCTGAAAAATAGCAGGCAGGTTATCGGCGAGCGAGCGTTCTGTCAGCAGTGATGGAAACGCGAAGTCTTCGAGCCACGCGATCCGTTTCTGGCTGTCGAGATACGAAAACCGGAAATGGTCTTTGCTTACTTCCATGCATAGCACCGATTGCTCCGTCTGAGCAGTATCAAACGTATCCTGACGAACGGTAACAATGGGTGACACGGTGGTGGACGTTAGCACAGGGGTTAGCAGAAAACTTGATAAAACGAATTACACGATTAACAAATTATAGACCAAAATAGCCGCGCAAGGCAAACACTTCTTCTATTGAATGGCACCGCCCAAACAAGGTATGCACCTCTTCGGGCGGGTACGATTTGATTTCGTCGAACGTCATCAGCCGTACATCTTCGATAATCTGTCCGTCGAGGCTCATCTCAGGGTCTGAACCCTGCCGGAGCGAACCACCGATGGCGTGAACGGCAAAAAACAGTTCGAGGGCATGCAGCGGTGGCTCCATAAACTCGTTGACGAACAGCATCTCGCCTACTTCAATTTTCAGGCCAGTTTCTTCGTCGAACTCCCGAACGAGCCCCTCGCGGGTTTGTTCGCCAAATTGTAACCCACCGCCCGGCGGGCACCAGAACGTATCGGATGGGTTGATACCCCGGTGCCGAACCATCAAGAGACGGTCGCCCTCCCGATACAGGCCGCAGACACGGATACGGAGCCGGTTGCCATATAGGCGGAGCACTTCGGAACGAGCTTTGTCCTCGGTTACTGTCATGATTCTACTCATCAACGCACAAAAAGAGGACGAAGATACGGAATTTGACGGACGCTTGTCCCAAAACAGCTACTCGATTCGGTCGGTTAGGCCACCTTGCGTGGAGTTCGATACAACGATGTAACGATTTGCTATACAAACCCAATACACTGAACCGGCTACTGACCTACTCAGAACGGGCTGCCCGATATATAACTCTCGAGCGAGTTGATCCGGTTACGCTGGTCGTGAATAATTGCCGAAACCACGTCGTTGATCGAAATTATACCTGTAAGTTCGTCATTGTCGATAACGGGTAGGTGCCGGATGTGCTTCTCAGACATAATCCGCATGGCCATTTCCAGTTTATCGTCGGAGGCCACCGTGATGAGCTTGCTGGTCATTACATCGGCAATGAGGGTGTCTTTGGAAGCCCGACCCTGCAAAATTACTTTGCGGGCATAATCGCGCTCCGAAAAGATGCCGGCCAACTGCCCTTCATCAATGACCAGAACGGCCCCGATGTTTTTCTCGGCCATGAGCCGGAGGGCGTCAAAGACCGTGTCAGACGATTGGACGGCGTAAATCGTATTGATGGTTTTGCCGGATAGTATTTGCTTGATTTTCATTGTGTATAAAGGGTTGTTAGGAAGTTGAAGATAACGAACAAATAAGAAAGAGAGAAGCGGCCGCCCGGAAAAGTTTAAAATCAAATGAAAGCAGCTTGTTTTCGTGGGTATTTTCTTTCTCTTCTGCCCCCTTTTGGGTAAATTTAAGGTATGAATGAAACCCAAACGGCTGCGCAGTTGCTGGCCAAACGTTTCCCTTTTAAACCGACTCCGGGACAGGAAGAATTTTTCGAGAAAATAGGGTCGTTTATCACCCGCGAAGAATTTGAGCATTACCGCGACTGTTTTCTGTTACGGGGATATGCCGGTACGGGAAAAACCACACTCATCAGTACACTCATCAAAGTATTGCCCCGGTTCGGGTATAAATCGGTCTTGTTGGCACCCACCGGCCGGGCGGCTAAGGTGATGTCGAACTACGCCAAGAAATCGGCCCAAACCATTCACCGCAAAATATACCGGCAGGTTGCCGACCCCGGCTCGGGCTCGCTCCACTTTCAGCGCCAGAAAAACTACCACGAAGACACCCTGTTCATTGTCGATGAAGCGTCGATGATTTCCGACGAAGCCGATTTTGGCGGCAAAGGACTGCTCACCGATTTAATCGAGTTTGTGTTTGAAAACGGCGGTAACAAGCTGATGCTGATTGGCGATACGGCTCAGCTACCCCCCGTGGGGAGTGACCTGAGCCCGGCCCTCAACCGCGATTTTCTGGCTCATAACTTCGATATGGTGGTGCACGAGCAGGAGCTAACCGAAGTTATGCGGCAGGAGGAGACGTCGGGAATTTTGGCCAATGCCACCGACCTCCGCAATGAACTCGCGATTGCTGAGCCCATGATTCGGCTGCAAACCCGGCCGTTTCGGGATATTTATAAAATGCCGCAAGCCCGGCTCGAAGACGGCATTCAGTATGCCTACAATAAGTTCGGGCGGGAGAATACCGTGATTCTGTGCCGTTCCAATAAAACGGCCGTGCAATACAATCAGTTTGTCCGGCGGGTAATTAATGGGTGCGAAGATGAACTCGACGCGGGCGATATGATTATGATTGCCCGTAACAATTACACCACACTCGAAGAAGACTCGCCCGCGGGTTTTCTGGCTAATGGTGAGTTTGCCGAGGTGCTCAAAATCCGGCGTAAGGAAGAGATGCACGGCCTGCGATTTGCCACGGTAACCCTCCGGCTTGTCGATTACGAAGAGCAGCCCGAGTTTGAAGCCAAAATTATTCTGGACACGCTGTACTCGCCGACGCCCGCGCTGGGGCCCGAAGAGAGTCGTAATCTGTACGAGAGTGTGCAGAAGGATTATTTCTACATAAAGTCCAAAAAAGAGCGGGCGGAGGCCGTCCGGCGCGACTCATACCTGACGGCCCTACAGGTGAAGTTTGCTTATGCGCTTACGGCGCACAAGTCGCAGGGCGGGCAATGGAGCGCGGTGTTTATTGATCAGGGCTATTTGCCCGAACCTACCGTCACCCACGAGTTTGTCCGGTGGCTCTATACGGCCGTGACCCGTGCTACCGACGAGGTGTACCTGATGAATTTTAACCCGGCGTTTTTTGAATAGGGGAGAAAGAAAAAGGGGAAAAGGAGGAGGGAAAAAGGAAAAAGGAGGAGGGGTTGCTTTTGACAGTCTCTTTTCCTTTCCTCCTTCTTCCCTTCTCCTTTTCCCCCTTTATTTATGATACCCGAACATAGCTTCCCAGCCACTTCACATCGGCGGCATGGTGGTTAAGAATCTCCTGAAGGGCTGGGTCATCGGCATGGCCTTCGCATTCGAGCAGAAACCAGTAGCGGAAGGTGGCTCCTTCGCGGAGGGGGCGGCTTTCAATCTTGGTCAGGTTGATGCCACGGGCGTTGAACTCCTGTAGAAATTCGGCCAGAACCCCCGGTGAGTTTGAGTTTTGAAGCCGGGCAATGAGGGTGGTCTTATCCCGTCCGCTTGGTTCGTTTCGGAAATCCTTGGCTAACAGGAGGAACCGGGTCCGGTTGAGGTTCGAGTCCTCGATGTTATCGAACAGAACGGGTACGCCAAACAGCTTGGCGGCAATGTGCGAGCAGATAGCAGCCGTACGGGGTTGCTGCGCGGCCATTTTGGCGGCCTTCGAGGTCGACTCTACCGGTACCATTTCGGCCTGCAAACCGTCGAAGGAATCGTTCAGGAATTTGCTGCACTGCCGGAACGCAATGTCTTTAGAGTAGATGTGCGTGATGTCGGCCAGATTATCGGTCTGCGTGGCAAAGGTGAAATGCACCGCAATTTCGGCTTCGGCCGCAATCATGAGGTTTTTCTCATTGAGCAGGTCAATGGTTTCGTTGACGACTCCCTCCTGATTGTTTTCGATAGGCACCACACCAAACCGGGCCCGGCCTGTTTCGACGCTCTCAAACACCGACCGGATAGTGGGTTGGGCCATGTAGGCACTTACGGCACCAAACCGGCTCTCGGCCGCCTGATGGGTAAAGCTACCCTCAGGTCCCAGAAACGCGACCCTCTCGGGCAGTTCCATGTTGCGCGCAGCCGCGAAAATCTCCAGAAAAATGGCTTCCAGTGCTGATTCGCTCAGTGGCCCTCCATTCTGAGCGTTCATCCGGTCCAGAATCTGACGCTCACGTTCGGGACGGTAAATAATCGAATTGGTTGAACGCTTGAGTTCGCCCACCTGACGAACAAAACTCATGCGTTGGTTGAGAAGCTGGAGAAGTTGATCGTCGAGGGCGTCGATTTGGTCGCGTAAATCCTGAAGGGTCATTGGAACAGGTAACAGTGATCAATGAACAGTTATCAACGAATAGTGAACAGTTGACAACGAACAATGAACAACCAACAGTAAGTCGTAATGAATGAATTGTACAGCAAAAGTACAGTTAGACAAACAAATACCCTACTATCAGCGATAAACACTGTTCGTTGTTCATTGCCTACTGTTGGTTGTTCACCCGGCACTGTTTACACCAGCGCTACATCTTCCACATCTTTTTCAATCCGAAGATTGTCGATGATAAACCGCTGGCGATCGGGGGTGTTTTTACCCATGAAATAGCTCAGAAGCTTCGGAATCGATGTTTCTTTTTCCATGATCACGGGCTCCAGTCGCATATCTTCGCCGATGAATAACCCAAACTCATCGGGCGAAATCTCGCCAAGTCCTTTAAACCGGGTGATCTCGACTTTTTTGCCGCTCTTGGTTAGCTTATTGATCGCCTTCTGCTTTTCGTCTTCTGAGTAGCAGTAGATGGTTTCCTTGTGGTTTTTCGGATTCCGAACTCGGAAGAGGGGCGTCTCCAGAATATACAGGTGACCGTTGCGCACCAGATCCGGGAAAAACTGAAGGAAAAACGTCAGCATCAACAGGCGGATGTGCATCCCGTCGACGTCGGCGTCGGTGGCAATCACAATCCGATTGTACCGGAGCGAGTCCAGGCCATCCTCAATATCGAGCGCGTGTTGCAGCAGGTTAAACTCCTCATTTTCGTACACCACCTTTTTGGTTAGACCAAAGCAGTTGAGGGGTTTTCCCCGCAGACTAAACACGGCCTGCGTCTGCACGTTTCGCGATTTAGTGATCGACCCGCTCGCCGAGTCGCCCTCGGTGATAAACAAGGTGGTTTCGAGCTGATCTTCGCCTTTCTGATCGGTCATGTGCAGGCGGCAGTCGCGGAGCTTGCGGTTGTGCAGATTGGCTTTTTTAGCGCGTTCGTTGGCTAATTTCTTAATACCCGCCAGTTCTTTCCGCTCGCGTTCCGACTGTTCGATACGCTTCTTCAGGGCGTCTCGAACCGTTGGGTTCATGTGCAGAAAGTCGTCGAGTCGCTCTTTGACAAAATCAAGTACAAACGAACGCACCGATGGGGCGTCGGCGTCGGGAGCCATGTTGATGGAGCCCAGCTTGGTTTTTGTTTGCGATTCAAAAACGGGCTCCTGTACCCGGATACTGACGGCCGCGATAATGCTGGCGCGCACGTCCGATGCATCGTAGTCTTTGCCAAAGTGCTCGCGCACGGTTTTAACAACGGCTTCGCGCAGGGCGGCCAGGTGCGTACCACCCTGCGTGGTGTACTGACCGTTCACAAACGAGTAGTATTCTTCACCGTACTGATTACCGTGGGTCAGGGCAATCTCCAGATCCTGCCCTTTCAGGTGGATGATCGGGTACCGGAGCGCATCCTCATCGGTTTTGTTCCGAAGCAGGTCGAGCAAACCATTCTGCGAAACGTACTTCTGCCGGTTGAAGGTAATGGTTAGGCCCGCATTGAGGTAGCAGTAATTCCAGATCATGTTTTCCAGAAACTGCGGTATGTAATGGAAGTTTTTGAACACCGAATCGTCGGGTTCAAAACAGACCAACGTACCATTACGCTCGGTGGTGGTTTCTTCGCCGGTGTTTTTCAAAACGCCCTGCGCAAACTCGGCCCATACCGACCGGCCCTCTCTATACGACTGTACCTTAAAATACGACGACAGCGCGTTGACGGCCTTTGTACCTACGCCATTGAGGCCTACCGATTTCTGGAAAGCCCCTGAGTCGTATTTGCCGCCGGTATTGATTTTAGAAACAACCTCGACCACCTTACCGAGCGGAATACCCCGCCCGTAATCCCGGATTTCGACCCGGTGATCGGTCACTTTGATATCAATGTTTTTGCCGTGGCCCATAACGTGTTCATCGATACAGTTGTCCACGACCTCTTTCAGCAACACATAGATACCATCGTCAGCTGCCGAACCGTCGCCCAGTTTACCGATGTACATCCCCGGTCGAAGACGGATATGTTCGCGCCAATCCAGAGACCGAATACTATCTTCATCGTACTGAACTGTCTTAGTGGTGTTATTGGTCATAAAGCAGTTAACAAACTCTACAAATAGCGTAGAGGAACTTTCGGGGTAAAATGCAAAAATGGAAAATGACTTAAATTCTTGAGTAGCAAGATACGAAAAATTCCGCCAAATAGAAAACTGTTTAGAATGCGGTGAAAGTTCGTTTACTTTGCTACCTAAATAAAGAAAAGTACGATTTCAGCGGGCCCGACGTTTAGCCTTCAAATTAGGGTTTAGCCCAACGATGTAGATGATGCATCTAAAAAATATGCAAAAAGATTCGTGCCATTCACCGGCTCAAGACCGGCCATTACGCCACCGTCTCACTTCATCAATGCTTAAGCCGGCCCTTTCTTTCGTTTTGGTTGGGCTGTTGGCTCAAATTCCGCAAGCAAATGCGCAGGTAACACCATCGGCGCCGAGTGCACAACCATCGGCACTGCCGGGTGGTGCCCGTCCGGGGGCTACATTACCAGGAGGAGTTGTGGTGCCTGGCAACGCACAACCCGGTCGGGCTGGGCAGCCGGGCGTTACGGTGCCGGGCTCCAACCGGGGAACCACCCCAGCCAATGTACCGGCCAATGGGCAAAACCAAACCGGCCGGGGCGCCAACGGGACTCTAACACCGCAAGGTGCTAACGGACAAACCCCCGGTACTGCCGATGGAAATGGGCAGGCCGACGGTATTGCACCTGAACAGCAGGCGGCCGATGAGCCCAAAACGCAGGAAGAAGCTATTGAAGATGGCTACCAGGCGGCTCGTCGGCGCGAGCGCGAACAACTCCGCCAGAAGCTGTTCGGGTACGAAATCTTCAACAACTCGAATAACCAGAATCCGTTTCAGCCGTCAACGACTATTGCTACGCCCCGTAACTATGTAGTTGGCCCCGGCGATGCCCTAAACATTCTGTTGTATGGGTACACCGAAGCCGATTTCAGTCAGACGGTGTCGAATGAGGGGTACGTGTATTTCAAGCAAAATAGTGGTATCGGGCCGGTATCCGTATTGGGGCTTACCGTAGAAGCCGCCAAGGCACGGATTGCCAATCGGCTGTCGACCAAATTTGTCGGTCTCAAAAATAGTCAGTACGGCGCCCAGAATACGTATCTTGAAGTAACGCTGGGTGCTGTCCGTAGTATTCGGGTGTCGGTGTTGGGCGAAGCTTTCAAGCCCGGCACGTACGTCTTGTCGTCGCTTTCGACGGCCATGAATGCAATTTACCAGGCTGGTGGCCCAGATGTACTGGGTTCGTACCGTCGGGTAAGCCTGATTCGTAACAACCGGGTACTGACAACACTCGATCTCTATGATTATTTGCTGACAGGTGTCCAGCGCAACGATGTACGTTTGCAGGATGGCGATATCATTCGGTTCGGTAAGTACGTGAGCCGCGTCGAGATTACCGGTACCGTGAACCGGAACAATATCTTTGAAATGCTGCCCGGCGAAACCATGGATCGCCTGTTGTTTTACGCTGGAGACTTTGCCGCCAATGCGTACAAAAACCGGGTGAAAGTAACCCGCCTGACCGACCGCGAACGGAAAGTGATTGATGTGACGCAGGATCAGTACAAGACGTTTGTGATGCAGGACGGCGACATCGTCAACGTGGAGCAGTTGCTGGATCGCTTCGAGAATCAGGTGACAGTGCAGGGGGCCGTTTTCCGGCCTGGCCGCTACTCGCTCGACCAGAACAAGACTCTGCGTCAGTTGATTAACAATGCTGAAGGCCTAAAAGGCGACGCCTTCACGGGTCGGGTTCAGATTGTGCGCACGCGTGAAGACTTGGCGGTAGAAAACCTGTCGGTTAACCTGGCCGATATTCTGAACGGCTCGGCAGCTGATATTCCGCTGCAACGGGAAGACCAGATTATCGTAACATCGAAGTTTGAACTGGCCGAAGGAGCCAGTGTATCTATTCAGGGTGAGGTGAACCAGCCATCAGAAGGGTTTCAGTACGTGGCCAATATGACACTCGAAGACCTGATCCTGCGGGCTGGGGGCCTGCGGGAGTCGGCAGCTTCGGCACAAATCGAAGTGATTCGGCGGAAGAAAGACGTTGACGTGACCTCAACCAATGCTTCGGTGGCTGATGCATACCGCTTTAATGTGGACCGCGATTTGAGCATTAAAGCCACCGACAGCAAGTTTTTATTGCAGCCATTTGATCAGGTAATTGTGCGTCGTTCGCCCAATTATCAAGTGCAAACGTATGCTCGTGTTGAAGGAGAAGTTCTGTTACCCGGTCAGTACCCGATCGTTCGGAAAGACCAGAAAGTATCGGATCTGGTATCGGCCGCTGGCGGTCTGTCGCCGTTTGCCTATGTGGAAGGTGCGACCCTGATCCGGACGGTTAAGCTGAGCGACGATGAGCTGGCATTGCGGCAGCGGTCGGTAGAAGAACTTTCAGACGATAGCCGCAAGGGGGTTGTTCAGATTGAAGACGTCAGCACGACTAAGACCGAATCGATTGGAATTAACCTGCAAAAGATTCTGCAAAACCCCGGCTCCAGCGAAGATATCCTGCTGCTGGAAGGTGACCTGCTCCGCATTCCGAAGCGATTGGAAACGGTTCGTTTGCAGGGTGAACTGATGTTGCCTACCACGGTGAAGTACCGGCCCGGTCAGACGTTCCAGGACTATGTAGCTCAGGCTGGTGGTTTCACGGATCGATCGCAGCGTCGGAAATCCTTCGTGGTTTACGCGAACGGCTCAGTGGATCGGACCCGGAAGTTTATGTTCTTCAACGTGTACCCACGGGTAGAGCCGGGCTCAGAAATCATTGTTCCTAAAAAGACTGGGGTTCCTTTGACGCCACAACAGATTTTGGCTTCTACCGCTGGCACTATTTCATCGTTGTTATCAGTAATCGGCCTGATTATCGCCCTGACGCGTGTCGCGCCGTAATTGCCTAAAGATATTATGAATCCGAATACCCCTGTTACCAAAACCAATGAAGTTCCGGCTCCGTTGGTTCGGCCCGTACCTCCCGACCAGCTTTCGCCGAAGGCGGTTGTGCTTCAGGTGTTTAAGCTGAAACATGTTTTCAAGCGCTATTGGAAACTGATTCTAGTATTGATGGTGCTGGGTGGCGTCATCGGCAAAATTATCGACATATCCGAGGAGCGTAAGCCTGTCTACAACGGGGGCATTACCTTCAACCTGGGTGGGGGAGGGGCTACCGGCGGTGGCCTGGGTGAGTTGGGTGCCCTAGCGGGCGCGTTTGGTCTCGGCAGCAGCGCACCTGACGCAAATATCTTTGTGGGTGATAACTTCATGATCTACGCCAAGTCGCGGCCGGTTGTGGAGAAAACACTCATGAAAACGGTGAAGATCAACGGTAAGGATACCTTGTTGGTCAACTATTACATTGTGCATAGTGGCATTCGCGACAAAGAATGGGAAGACAGCGATACGCTCCGTACGCTCACGTTTGATCGGGCCAAGAAGCCGGAGGAATACAATAAGCAGGAGATTCTGGCCATGTCGCAGGTCTACGCCCGTATTGCTACGGAAATGGCGGTCTCTCAGCCTGAGCGTAAGTCTTCGTTTATGCGGCTTACGGCTGCTATGGAAGACGAAGCGCTGACGAAGGTGTTTGTAGAAACTCACCTCAAAACGATTGAGGAAGACTACCGGGAAAAGCAGACTAAGAAAACGCGGGAGATGTACACGTTGCTCAAAGAGCGTACCGACTCACTGTACCGGGTAATGACCGGTACTGAGCGGCAGCTGGCCCGGCAGATTGATCAGAATCAGCAGGTAGTAGCGGCTCAGGCACAGATTCAGGAAACCCGCCTGACCCGTAATTCAACCTTCCTGAGCCAGCAATATTTTGCAGCTCTCCAGCAGCAGGATAACATGCGCCTGTCGCTCATTAAGGAAGCTCCGCTCTTTACCGAGATTGAACCGGTATCGTTGCCGTTGTATAAAGAAATTCGGACATCCATTGCGATGCAGGCCGGTATTGTGTTAGGTTTAATTATTAGCTTGCTGATTGTGTTCGTTCGTGAAACGTACCGTTCGGTGATGCAGGAAGGATAATTTTAGAGTTTACGGTTTACGGTTAAGAGTAGGCGCAACCGTGTTGGCGTCGGGGCTGGTTCAAAACGGCCACTACAAACTGGAAGCTGGAAACTGAAATACCATGAAAGTTCAGGAAGTTGAAATTAAAGCGGGCCGTTCGGAGCGGCATTACTGGCGTGATTTGTGGCGCAACCGGGAGTTGCTCTACATTCTGTCGATGCGCGACGTATCGGTTCGATACAAGCAAACGGCTCTGGGTGCTGCCTGGGGTCTGATTCGACCGCTGACCACTATGCTCATTATGGTGTTTGTGTTCAGTAAGGTGGCTAAGCTTCAGGGAGATCCCGGCGTACCGTACCCCCTGATGGTGTTGGGCGGAATTACCATCTGGACGTTTTTCTCGACGGCGTTTACCCAGGTGAGCAATAGCGTTACGCTTAACTCCAATCTGGTTACGAAGGTGTATTTTCCGCGGCTCATTATGCCGCTTAGCTCTATTGCCGTTAGTTTTATCGACTTTCTGGTTTCGCTCGGGCTGTTTATTATTTTGGCGGCCTGGTACCGGTTTATGCCCGACTGGCATTTGCTGTTTGTACCTCTGTTTATGATTTTGGCAGTGCTGGCCTCGTTTGCCTTCGGATTGTTTTTCGCCGTGGTCAACGTGCGGTTCCGCGACATAGGGCAGTTGATTCCGTTTATTGTGCAGGTTGGTTTTTATGCCTGCCCCATTGCCTACAGCAGCCGGTTGGTAGCGGGTGAGCGCTGGTACTCGATTTACATGCTCAACCCGATGGTTGGCATTATCGACGGATTCCGCTGGTCGTTGCTGGGCGGAAAAGCCTATTTCAATCCGCAGAGTCTGATGTACTCGGTGGCTATTGTGCTGATCTGTTTGCTGTTATCGGTGTATTTCTTTCGCAAGCGGGAGAATAGTTTTGTGGATGATATTTAAGCCGGGCAGGGCGTAGAGTCCCGGCGGTGTCGGACCGCAGTTTTGCTACGAACCATCCATTACGCGTCATTAATCAAGCGAAGATGTCTGTTATTACGGTCGAAAATATAAGTAAGCATTACATCATTGACCACAAGCGGGGTAAAGGTGGAACCACCCTCCGTGACATGGTGAGTGAGAATTTGCGAAGCTGGTTTGGGAAAAAACGTCCCGACGACGAAGAGGTTACGCATGAGGAGTTCTGGGCCCTGCGCGATGTGAATTTCAACATTGAGCAAGGCGACCGGGTAGGGATTGTGGGGCACAACGGGGCTGGTAAATCAACTCTGCTCAAAATCCTGAGCCGAATTATCGAACCCACAACGGGCTCGGTGAAGATTCGGGGACGGGTAGCCTCGTTGCTCGAAGTGGGTACGGGTTTTCACCCCGAGCTGACGGGCCGCGAAAACATTTTCCTGAACGGCTCTCTGCTGGGTATGTCGCGGAACGAAATCCGGCGGCAGTTCGACGCTATTGTCGATTTTGCCGGGGTTGAGAAGTTTCTCGATACGCCCGTAAAGCGGTATTCATCGGGTATGTACGTGCGACTGGGGTTTGCCATTTCGGCTCACCTCGATCCCGAAATCATGATCGTGGATGAAGTTCTGGCCGTAGGCGACGCCGAATTCCAGAAGAAAAGTCTGGGTAAAATGCGCGACAACTCGGCGAGCGGACGTACCATCTTGTTTGTAAGTCATAACCTGACGGCGGTGCAGGCACTCTGTAATAAAACGCTGTACTTTGAGAAAGGTCAATTGCTCGAAAACGGCGAAACCAACGCTGTAATTGCTACCTACCTGAGCAAAGTATCGCGTACGCGGTTGTGCCGGAGCTGGGACACGCCCGAAGAAGCACCCGGCAACGATCAGGTGCGAATCAAACGCATAGAGCTGATTCCGGAATACCAGGACAAGCTGACGCACATCGACGTACGCACGCCTATGCGCGTGCGGTTCGAGTTCTGGAATATGATGGACAGCGCCAACCTCAACCTCAGCATGCACCTTAATTCACTTACGGGTGAGTGTATCTTTAATGTGGGGTCGAAGTCGCAGCCCTACGGCAAAGGACTGGTTACGGGCGAGTGTACCATTCCGGGGTATTTCCTCAACGACGGGTCGTACACGATCTCGATGATGATTGTGAAAGATACTGTGACTCCCCTCTATCACATGGAGGAAGGCCTCACGTTCGACGTGGAGGATTACCGGGAGGGCGTTGCCTGGTACGGCAAGTGGCCGGGTTATGTGCGACCACAGTTTCAGTTTCACATGGACTCGCTCGTTGCAGAGCCGGTTAAGTAAGTTGTGTATGGGTTGTAATCAGGGTTAATGTTGCCTTTTTTACGAGGGCAATGACACCTTCTGACGGGATTGCCTGTCTACGTAGAAGATCATACACTTCGAACCTCTTAATTTTAGCCTTTTTGGTTTGCCCAATCGGGCAAATGCCTGTTTATGCTATATGTCACTAAGTCATACCTGCCCGAACCAGAAGAGTATTACGAGCAGCTAAAGCGGATCTGGGCATCGGGTCAGTTGACAAACGATGGACCGCTGGTCAAAGATCTGGAGAAACAGTTGCAGGCGTATTTGGGCGTAGAACACCTGAAGTTTACAACCAATGGAACGGTTGTTCTTCAGATGGCTCTGAAAGCGCTGGGTATTACCAAGGAGGTGATTACCACACCGTTTTCATACGTGGCTACCACCAACGCCATTTTGTGGGAAAACTGTACACCCGTATTTGCTGACATTAGCCCCGACGATTTTAACATCGACCCGGAGGCCATTGAGCCGCTGATTACCGAGAATACGCAGGCTATTCTGGCTACGCACGTGTACGGAAATGCTTGTCAGATCGAGCGGATTGGCGCTATTGCCGCCAAGTATAACCTAAAGGTAATTTACGATGCTGCTCATACCTTCGGGGCAAGTTACAAAGGACGTTCGATTCTGAGTTATGGCGATCTGAGCACCTGTAGTTTCCACGCTACCAAGGTGTTTCATACCATTGAGGGGGGCTGCATTGTGTGCCACGACCCCGTCATGGAACAAAAGCTGTACAACTTTCGCAGCTTCGGTCACCGCAACGACGACTACTTCAGTATCGGTATCAACGCCAAAAATTCGGAGTTTCATGCGGCAATGGGCCTGGTCATGCTCCCCAAAGTAGCCGACCTTATCGCCGACCGCAAGCAAGTGGCTTCCTGGTACGACGCCCGGCTTAACTTTGACCGGATTCGGCGGCCATCCATCAGCCCCGATGTCGACTACAATTACGCGTACTACCCCGTTGTATTTGAGTCAGAAACGGTACTGTTGCGGGTAATGGCGGCTCTCAAAGCCGATGACATCATTCCCCGGCGGTACTTTTACCCGTCGCTCAATACCCTGGACTTTTTGCCGGCTACCAGTCGGCAGGCCTGCCCCGTGTCAGAAGACTATTCGTTGCGGGTGTTATCGTTGCCATTTCATCCGGCCTTGCCCGAGGCAGAGGTCGAGCGGGTAAGTCGGATTATCAACGAAAATGTGTAACGAACTACGGACAATCTATGGTGTTGCTGTTTAACCTGATCGACGGGTCGCTGCTGGTATTGCATTACGTTTTATTCCTGCTTTTTATTGGCTACATCGGCCGGTTGGCGTCGGGTATTGCCCGGCGGTCGCTGAGCGAATGGTGGCTGGTATCGTTTCTGCTGTTTACGGGGAGCGTGATTCCGGCGGGCTGGATTCTGTCGGCCTTGTACCTCACAGGCAATGCAACTGCCTGGGGTGTTTCGGTATTTATCACGGCCACGATTCTGGCATATGTACTCCGTGTGCTGATTCGGTCGCAAGACCCAAACCGGCCTCTTCGGTTTTCGGTGCGGCAACTGCTGGCCGACCGCTGGGACCTGCTCACTGAGTGGTTCCGGGGGCTGAGTACCTTTCCGAAGGTAGTTTTCTCGGCCATTTTCGGGACGCTGGCGATCATTGCGGTGACCAATCTGCTGTTGGTACTATTTACGGTGCCCAACGAATGGGATAGCATGACCGGACACCTCAACCGCGTGATGCAGTATATTCAACGCGGAACCATGCGGCACTTCGGTGGTACAAACTGGAATATAGACACGTACCCCAAGAGCGTCTGTACCATTCAGATTTATTCATTCCTGATTACCGGCCGGTTCGAAAATGCGTTCAAGCTGATTCACCATCTCAGCTATTGGACGGCCATTGTGGCTGTGTTTGGTATTGTGCAGCGACTGGCCCAACTGCGCGGGCAGGCCCCCTCACTGTCGGCGAGCATTTTCTGCGCCATTGCTTACGCGCTGCTGCCTGATTTTCTGATGCAGGCCATCACCACCGAAACAGACATTGTGCTGACGGCTTACCTCAGCGTGTTGCTCTACGCCCTGTTTTCGTATCGGGCCACGGAAGGTCGGGCCTCGCAAGGTCGGGCCACGGATGGTCGGGCTTCAGTTGCACAGGTCACAGAGGGAGTCGGTGAGCGCGAAAATCGGTATCTGTGGCTGGCTGCTATGGCGTTTGCGCTGGCGCTGGGGCACAAAATTACGTTCCTGCTTCTGTTGCCCTCGGTGTTTATTATCATGATTTACACGGTATTCTGGGCTCCGTCCTTCGGGATATTCTTTGGGCGTGTGATGCGCCTGGGGGTAGCCATTCTGGTAGCGGTTTCGATCTGGACCCTGCCCACCGGTTATTTGAAAAATATTCAGGTCTTTGGGCATCCGATTGGACCACCAACGGCGCTCAAGCATCAGTCGGTGGAGCGCGCGGGCTCAACCAAAAACCTGATCGTTCAGGGAACGCGCAACGTAATCCGGTACGGGTACGACCATATCAATCTGGACGGTATTCGGAATACCGATCTGGGCTTTAAGGCGAATCAGGTGATGCGTATGCCGTTGGTGTACCTTGAAGACAAACTCAACCTCCGTCTCGACGAGGTGACTGATTTCTCCATTCAGCCCTTTGCGTTCGACCGCCGGTTTGTGTTCTACAATGCCAACCCGTATTGGGGTGTCATTGGGTTTGCCCTCATTTTTCCTCTCATTTTGCTGGTAGGACTGTCGATCGTACGGTCCATTCCGCACCTGTTTCTGGGGGCTGCCTTGCTGCTGCATTTTATTGCCCTGTCATATTCTGCTCCGTATGATCCCTTCAAAGGGCGTTATTTTATCGAAACGGGCTTGTTTGGGGTCACCTTCATGTCGTTGCTGTTTCTGGCTCCCAATATTCGGGTCGATGTGCCGGGCCGACTGCTGGGTAAAGCCTATGTGGGTGGGGTTGTCCTGCTCGGTTGCCTTTCGGCTCTGCTTTGCGTGTTTCTCAACATTCGGGCGTTGCCGTTTGCCTGGCGCGAGTTTCCGTCGGCATTTGAAGCCGACCGTGTTCGGGTGATGACCATCGGGCGGCCTGATATTTATGTGCCTTATAAGCGCTTCGACGATATGGTGCCCGACACGGCAACCGTAGCGTTGGGTACCATCAACGATGATTATGAGTACCCGCTCTACGGCCCCCGACTCCAACGGCGGCTCATTCCGATCAATCCGTTTGAACGCGGGGTGCAGCCTATTCCGAAAGAAGCGGGTTACCTCTTTTTTGCCAGTAGCGTGATAAAGCCCCAACCGGGCGATATCCGTCTGGGCACCGATACCACCATGACGCATAACGTTGTGGTGCCGGGCGAAGATTATTACCTGCGAAAATTGAAGTAGTTTCGAGTAGGTAGCTCCCCGTTGATGCCGAATCAACCAGACCTGCTAACGATAAACCCAAAACTCAGCATTCTATGACTCTTGCCATCATGCAACCCTACTTCTTGCCGTACATCGGGTATTTACAACTGATGAATACGGTTGATAAGTTTGTGTTTTATGATGACGTCGCCTTTATCAACCGGGGTTGGGTAAACCGTAACCGAATGCTACTTGGGGGTAAAGAACACTTGTTCACGGTGCCGTTGCAGGGGGCCAGTCAAAACAAAACCATCCGGGAAATTGCCCTCAGCAGTGACCCAAAATGGCGCGGTAAATTGCTCAAAACAGTAGAACAGGGCTACCGGAAAGCCTCGCATTACGAAGTCGTGATGCCGATGCTGGAGCGAATTGTGAATTTTGAGGCCGACAATATCGCCGACTACATCTTTCACAGTTTCACCGAACTAACGACCTACCTTGATATTACAACCGCGCTGATTCCGTCGTCGACGATCTACGAAAATGGCCACCTGAAAGCGCAGGAGCGGATTCTGGATATTTGTGGACAGGAGGGAGCCACTCATTACATCAATCCGATTGGTGGGCAGGAGTTGTATGATCGGGAGCGATTTGCCCAAGCCGGTGTCCAACTGAGCTTTATTAAGTCAAAACGGGTAGAATACACGCAGCAAGCGCCAGAGTTCGTACCTTGGCTGTCAATTCTGGATATTGTGATGGTCAACGACGTCAACGATGTCCGGGCTATGTTCGGTCTGTTCGAACTGGTATAAGTAACAGGCAGGCCGGGTGTGTCCATTGCACATAAGGCTTGAAATGAAGAATAGAATAGGCCGCCCGACGGTCTGCTCAACCGCTAATTCGCTCAAAAACGTATGGCAAAAGTAGTCATCTTTGGAATTCTGGATACGGCCGAACTGGCCCACTTCTACCTGACGCACGACTCCGAGCACGAGGTGGTTGCGTTTACCGTCAACCGGGAATATATGAACGGTACGGAGTTTCGGGGGCTTCCGGTGGTAGCTTTCGAAGAGGTAGAAACGGTATTTACGCCGGGCGAATATCATTTCTTCGCGCCCATGACCGGGCGCGGCATGAACAAAAATCGGGAGCGTGTGTATCTGGAAGCCAAAGCAAAAGGATACCCGTTTATTTCGTATATCAGTTCCAAAGCAACGCACTTTGGCAACGAAATCGGCGAGAACTGCTTCATTCTGGAAGACAACACCATTCAGCCGTTTACCACCATTGGCAACAATGTAGTACTTTGGAGTGGTAATCACATCGGGCACCACGGCCGGATCGACGATCACGTCTTTTTTACCTCGCACGTGGTTATGTCGGGTCACTGCCATATTGGATCGTACAGCTTTTTTGGCGTCAACAGCACCATCCGCGACTACCTCAACGTCGCCGAGGGCACGCTGCTCGGTATGGCATCGGCGCTTTACAAAGACTCCGAGCCGTGGGGTGTCTACATTGGCAACCCGCCCAAAAAACTCCCCAAACCAAGCTACGAAACGTATTAGTCAGTGAGCAACGAACAGTGGACAACGAACAGTAGCAACAAAATACTGCTTCAACGTATCGCTGTTCGTTGTTCACTGTTCGTTGTTCACTGCTATGAACCTACTGTTAATAGGACACGATGCCAACCGGGCCGGCGCACAGCTGGTACTGCTGCAACTCATGCGACTGCTGCGGGCACAAAACGTAACGATGCGCTTGCTGCTGGGTGAGGGAGGGCCGTTGCTGGCCGATTACCAGGCGTTGGCACCCGTGACCATCTGGCCCGCAGAGCCCGCCCACGTTGTCGGGCCGGTAGCCGACAAGGTACTGGGCAAACTGGGAGTTTGGGAAAGTCGCTACCGCAAGCAGCAGGCTACCCGGCAGGCTACCCTCCGGCAGGAGCTTAACCTTGATGGCGTGGATCTGGTGCTGGTTAATACTGTAACAAGTGCCCGCTGGTTCGGTCAATTGAACCTATCGCCTAAGGTGCCGGTGGTTACGTTTGTGCACGAGCTGGCCATGTCGGTGCAGATGTACACCCGCCCCGATGAGCTTCGTTATTTGCTCGATCGGACCACGCATATGCTGGCTGTATCGAAAGCAACGGCTAATTATTACATGGAAGCGCACGGGTTCGATCCGGCCCGGATTACCCTGTTTACGCTGATCGATACGCCCCGGTTGGTTCAGAACGTCGACCGGGCGCGCGAAGCCGACGGAGCCGGGTTGGTTCGGCAGTTGGGTATTCCGCCCGACGCTATTCTGGTGGGCGGTTGTGGCAATGCCGAATGGCGTAAAGGCAACGATTTGTTTGTTTTGCTGGCCCGTTTGGTAGCTAATATGGCCCCGGCCGCGCCCATCTATTTCGTGTGGGTAGGGGTGCCTAAAGGCCCGTACCGCGACGAACTATGGCTTGATGTGCAAAAAGCCTGGCTCACGGAGCGGGTGCATTTTCTGGAGCCCACCCCCGATGTGCTGATGTACATGAGCCGCTTCAATATGTTTGCACTCACCTCGCGCGAGGACCCGTACCCGCTGGTCGTGCTCGAAGCGGGCTTGTGTGAAGTCCCCGTGATATGTTTTGCGGGAGCCGGTGGCTCGCCCGAACTGGTCGAGACGGATGCGGGTGTGATAGTACCCTACCTGCATGTTGATGCCATGGCCCGCGCCATTGTTACCCTGGCCGAAGCACCCGAGCAGGCCCGACAGTTAGGGCAGCGGCTACGCGAAAAAGTACTCGAACGGCACCCCGCCGAGCAAGGCGTTAGTGTGCTGCTCAATCTATTCACAAAGCTATTGAACCCGTAAGCCTATCCCGAAAAAGCCGAAATCACCCGTTATAACCCCAAGTCGACTACGCGCCCGTTGAAAAATCTCGGACATATGCCCCAACTCGACGCTCTCCGCACGTTTGCGGTGGCGTTGGTAATTATTTACCATTGGTTCCCTACCGGCGTCGGTATCAACTGGTTGCCCAACGGCACTATTGGGGTTATGGTGTTTTTCGTGATCAGTGGGTTTCTTATTACGCGGATTCTGCTCGCCAACCGGGCCTCCATTCAGGCCGGGGCGAGTACGCTGGGCAATACGTATCGGAACTTCTTTATTCGGCGGGCGCTACGAATTTTCCCGTTGTATTACCTGGTCATAACGGCCGTTTGGCTCCTCATTCCCGAAGCCTCCGATATCAACGAGCGCCCGTTGTACTTTTACCTCTACGGCTACAATATTCTGCTTCACCAAACCGGCAACTGGGCCGACCTGCTGTCGCCGTTCTGGACGCTGGGCGTTGAAGAACAGTTGTATCTGGTGTGGCCCTGGGTGGTGCTGTTGTTACCATCCCGGCGGCTGGTTAGCGTTATAGCGGGTATGGTTCTGACCGGGATTCTGTTTCGGGCGTATGGCTACAGTCAGGGCGACCTGGACGGGGTACTGACCCCTGCCAACCTGGACTCGTTCGGTTTGGGAGCGCTTTGGGCCTGGGTTACCGTACAGGTGCCCGATCAGATCCCCCGGTTTCGGTCGATGCTGAACGGTGCGGCCGGGATAGCGCTGGCGCTCATGGGGGTTTTGCTGTTCCTGCCCGACGACCATATCCTGGTGGTGCTGTTCGAACGGTTTGTAATTTCGATATTGGCCCTCTACCTGGTAGTGGGAGCGAGTTTTGGGTTCAAAGGGGGCGCGGGTCGTGTGCTCGATAACGGTGCCTTACAGTACATTGGCCGAATCAGCTATGGCCTGTATGTATTCCATATGATTGTTCCGGGTTATATTGTGCCGTTTGTGTTGCGGGTGATGAACCGGCTGCTACGCGGGCATGTACCTGATTTGGGGTATTGGGGGCATCGGGCCTTCAGTTTGGCGGTGCTCATTGCAGTAGCCAGCGTATCATGGTATGCGTTTGAGAAGCCGATAAACTCGCTGAAACAATATTTTTCGTATAAAAACACACCAACCGACCGCCGAAAAGAGCATCCAACGGAATGAGGGTTAACCCGACCGCCGGCTCAACTTCGTTTGCGAATTCAGACCTCTTTTCATGACCCTCGCATTTACCATTTGCTCCGTCAATTATCTGGCCCAGGCGCGTACCCTGGGCGATTCGTTACGACGTACCAATCCGGACTGGACGTATATCATTGGGCTGGTCGATGATTTGGCTGCGGCTAACCTCTCGGCCGACCTGATCCCCGACTTTCCGATGATCGAAGTGGCTAAAATCGGGATTCCTGATTTTGAAGCCATGTGCGACCGGTATGATATTACCGAGTTGAATACGGCCGTGAAGCCGTTTTTCATCGATTACTTTTACGAGTCGTCGCCCCAGTACGACAAAGTGATCTATTTCGACCCGGACATTATCGTGTTTCAGCCCCTAACCCGGCTCGAAAACCATCTGGATACCTACAGTATGGTGCTCACCCCCCATACTTGTGCGCCTACCCCCGACTGGGAGCGCCCCAACGAGCAGCATCACCTCGGCACGGGGATTTTCAACCTTGGCTTTATTGGGCTCAATAACAGCACCGAAGCCCGTACGTTTGTGAATTGGTGGAAAGAACGGCTTGTGTACGAGTGTCGTATCGACCTCTGCGCGGGCCTGTTTGTCGATCAGCATTGGGTTAATTTTGCACCGGTGTACCATCAGAACGTCTGGATTGAAAAGCATCGGGGCTATAATGTGGCCTACTGGAACCTGCACGAACGGCAGGCGAGTCTGTCGGGCGAAACATGGATGATTAACGGCGACGAGCCCCTCCAGTTTTTCCATTTCAGTGGGTACGATCCGTACAAACCCGACGAAATTTCGAAATACCAGACCCGGTACACATTTGTGGGTGACGCGCCCGAGCGGCAGCGCTCCGATATGCGGCCGCTGTTCGAAATATACCGGACGAGTTTGCTGGCTAACCATAACGACCGGTACCGCAAATACCCATGTGTGTATATAAAACCGCCTAAAGTGATGCGTTACAAGCGAGTCAGACGGCTGTTGAATGCGCCAATTCATAAACTGATCGCACTACTCGAAGAAAGGAAGTAGCCATGACCACCTGGCCTCGTTTTAAGCAACTCTGGACGCATCGGTACCACAAGTACAGTCATATCGCCCACAAATACCTGTCGGTTGCGTACAAGTATTGTCTGTTGCGCTGGCGTAAAATCCGCATCGGTCAACGCCCGCTGGTAGCCATTGTGCTGTCCGAACAAATGGGGGATATTGTCGCTTGTGAGCCCGTTGGTCGCGAAGTGCGTCGGCGGCACCCAAACGCTCATATCGTCTGGTTTGTGCGTAAGCCGTATCTGGATCTGATACTGCACAACCCAAACATCGACAGTTACGTGCTGGAGCTTTGTCCCGGCGAACGGACTCGCCTGCTTGGTACGGGTGTGTTCGATACGGTGTATAACCTACACCTGTCGCACCGGAAGTGTAAATACTGTAAGGAAGACCCCGTCAATCCGATTGCCGACTCGCTCGGTATTGATTACGCCAACTATTACTTCCACGGCGACCTGCTGGATGTTTTCTCGCGGGCGGCTGGCTTACCAGCCATCACAGATGAGCCCCGGATGTACATACCGGAGGCCGATGTCCGGCGGGTAGCTGCCCTGAACCTACCCGATAATGCGGTGGTGATTCACTGTCAGTCGAGCTACACCCCACGCGATTGGCCCCCGCATGCGTGGGATCGGCTGGTAAACTGGCTCCTCGAAACGTATCCTTATCCGGTGGTCGAAGTAGGCCTGAAACCGGTTGTGCACAACAGCAATCCCCGGTTTATTGACTTATGCGGCCAACTGAGCATGTTGCAAACCGCCGAGGTAATTGGCAAGGCTCGCTTGTTTATTGGTATCGACAGCGGCCCGGCACACTTCGCCAACGCCATGGGTACGGATGGGGTTATTTTGCTGGGTAAACTGTTCGATTACGTTGAGTATCTGCCCTATTCGGGTCGGTATAAGCGGGGTGAGGGGGTTACTATCCTGAATAAGCTTGGCTCTCCGTGTTCCGAACTCCCGTTTGAATGGGTGCAGGGGGCCGTTCAGCAACACTTAACCCAAGCCCGGTACGTATGACAAAAAAAGCCCCGACAGGCAACCTGGTGGGCGTGGTTGTACCGGTGTACAAGCCGCAACTGAGCCCCTACGAACATATTGCCCTGACGCAGTGTACCCGGGTGCTGGGGCATTACCCGATTGTGCTCGTGTGCCCGCAGGCACTCGATGTATCGGCCATTACCGGGCAATTCCCGCAGGTGGAGGTTCGGCGGTTTGCCGACTCGTTTTTCGAAAGCGTGCAGTCGTATAACCAACTCATGTTGTCGAAACAGTTCTACGAGGCCTTCTTTGAATACGAGTACATCCTGATTCATCAGTTGGATGCCTTTGTTTTTCGGGATGAGCTACCGGATTGGTGCCGTCGAAATTATGATTATATTGGTGCCCCCTGGCTCCGGGATATTGATTTTTCGGGTCGGTTAGATGAGTTTATTTTCGATGCCAAGAAGCAAATAGCGACCTGGTTGAACCTGAAAAAAGCGGATGGCATAACTCCCCGTGAGATCATTACCCTGAATGAAGTCGGTAATGGTGGTTTTTCGTTGCGCCGGGTCAAGGCCATGCACGCCTGCCTGCAACGGTTTGAGCGTACTATTCAGGAATATGAGGCCCAAACGCTGCATCAGTACAACGAAGATGTGTTTTTCAGCATCGAAGTAAATCGGTACTGGCCGCACCTGCGTATTCCTGACTTTCGCACCGGGTTACGTTTTGCCGTAGAGTTTTACCCCGAGCGGGCCGTTCGTGATTACAATGGCGGGCAACTGCCGTTTGGGTGCCATGCCTGGGATATTCATGGCACTGATTACTGGCGGCCGCTTTTTGCCCGGTTGGGCTACCAAATTTGAGCTACGCGTAATGATGCATATGCCTGTACCGAAGATCTCGATTGCGTTATGTACATACAATGGTGAAGCCCACCTGCGAGAACAGTGGGATAGCCTGCTGAAACAAACCCGACAACCCGACGAAATTGTCGTTTGTGACGACCGCTCAACCGACGGTACTTGGGCATTGGTGCAAGAACTTGCTGCACAGGCCCCGTTTACCGTTGTGCCGGTGCGAAACGATGCGCAATTGGGATTCAACAAAAATTTTGAGCAGGCCCTGAGCCGCTGTACGGGCGATCTGGTATTTATCTGTGACCAGGACGATTACTGGTTTCCGGAAAAACTTCAGACTATGACCGATTTCATGGGGTCGAATCCTGACGTACAGATTGCCTTTTGCAATGCCTACATGGCCGACGATGCCCTGCAAAACCTCGATCGGCTCTTCTGGACGCAGGTACGGCTCGACGACCTTCAGCAACAGCGTTGGAAAGAGGGCCTCGCTATGGAGGTTCTGCTCGATGGGAACCGCATGATGGGGTGTGCTACCGTGATTCGGCGGACGTTTATGAACCGCTTGCTGCCTATTCCCACCGATATTCCCTCGTACATCTATGATGGCTGGATTTCGCTCGTTGGGGCGTCGATGAATGTGATTCAGTTTGTCGACAAGCCACTGCAGCTGTACCGCACGCACGCGCAACAGCAGGTAGGCGTGCGGGGCGAACCACCTGGCCCCCGGATTCGGTTGAGCGACCGGTTTAGCCGGGACCGCTCCTTAAAATTAGAGCCGTTGGCGAAGATGCGTGACAAATTGCTGCGTATAAGGCACTACCTTCGCGAACGCGTAGACCCAACTCTGGATGGTATGCAGCAACTGGACCGTAAACTGGCCCATTATACCATGCGCAGTACCTTGCCCGACAATCGGCTCCGGCGGCTTTGGCCTGTTCTGAACGATTTGCAGAAAGGGAATTATCACCGCTACGCCGACCCGTCGGCCGATTGGTATAGCCCGTATCTGGCGGCCGTCGGCGATATGCTTGAATAATCCGAATAGGCCGGGATTACTCCATGCCTGTCACTCGTAAACTACAAACTGGTTAGTGTCTGATTTATTATTTCTGACAGTCTGCACCGTCCGACAACTCCCGCAGGCGCTCGCGCTGGGCCAATCGGTCGACAGGCTGCACCCCAATGCTACGTTTGTTATCGGTCTGGCCGACGCCGAACAGGGTATAGACGGAATTAGCCTGCCGTATCGGGTATTGCCGGTTGCGTCGGTACTAACGCCCGATGCGCTCAAAACAGTATCGGATAGCTACTCACCCACCGAGTTGGCGGGGGCACTGAAACCCACGTTTTTACGGGCCGTGTATGCGCAGTTTCCGGAGGCACAACACCTGATCTACCTCGACCCCAACTCGGCTCTCTACGCGCCACTGACGCCTGTACTGGAGCAGTTGCACGCGGCCTCGATACTGCTTACCCCGTTTATGCAGAAAGCGCCAGCTGATGGCGCCCTGCCCGACGAGAAGTATATGCAAAATATTGGGCTGTACAATGCCGATTTTCTGGCCCTACGCCGGTCGGCCGAAACCGATCGGATGCTCGCCTGGTGGGAAGACCGGGTGCAGACGAGGGCCCAGATCGATTTCTGCGAAAGCCTGTGTCTCGATCAGATCTGGCTCATGCACGTCCCCGCTTTTTTCGAGGGAGTTCTGATTGCTAAAAACATCGACTGGCACCGGGGGCTCTGGAACTGGCATGAGTGGGCGGCAGCAAAGGATAAACCCGAACAACCACTGTGGGTCAACTTCAAAGGGCTCTACGATCGGAGCGAGGGTTTCTTTGCGTACCAAACTCGCGTTGACCCCACTCGTGATTCCGCGCTGCAACGGCTTCTGGCCGATTATCGCGCGGCCGTACAACGACTCGCTCAGCCCGCTTTTGATCGGCGGCCTGCCTATGGCCGCCAACCCGAGAAGCCGGTGGTCTTTGGCTGGCGCCGGGGGGCGGTGAAGGCTCTGCGCAGTCTGGCCCAGCAGATAAATACGATGCCATTGCCCGTTTGGAAATAAACGTAGCCCGACGCCCATGCCTGGGCTCAGCAAACTCCCACCCAATTGCCCAACATGAATATACTGTATGACCATCAGGCCTTTACCGGGCACACGTACGGCGGGGTGGCTCGGTATTTTTACGATCTTTTGCGCTGCCTGAGCCAGGAAGACGGGGTGAGGTTTGACCTTTCGCTGTTGTTGTCGAATAGCGAGTATCTGGCCAATCGCCCTTTCGCGAATCACTTTACATTTAAACCGTTGGCACACAACCAACGGGCCAATCAGGTAGCCTCGGTTTTAAACCGGATGAACAGCATCCGGCACTTGCGGGCCGGGCGGTTCGATGTGTTTCACCCGACGTACTACCATCGTTATTTTCTGGATTACATCGGCAAAAAACCGTTTGTGATCACGTTTCACGATGCCACCAGCGAACGCTATGCCGATCAGTTTCCCGACGTGGGGCAGCACCTGCCTGAACTGAAAAAAGTCTTGCTCAACCGGGCCGATCGAATCATTGCTGTGTCGGAGTTTTCACGGCAGGAGATTGAGCGATTTTTTGGCATTGGCCCCGACCGGGTCGATGTGGTGCATCTGGGTACGACGCTCGGTGAGGCCGATACCACAGGGCTTCAGCCACTGCCGTACGAGTACCTGCTTTACGTAGGCAAACGCCCGTTCTACAAGAATTTTGACTTATTTTTTAAGGCCATTGCGCCTTTGCTGAAACGCCACCCCGAACTGCACCTGGTGTGCGCGGGTGGGGGCAGCTTTACGCCTGGCGAACAGGCCCTGTTTGCTGCGGCCGGACTGTCGGGGCAGGTGCATCAGCACGGTATCACCGATGCCTCGCTTTTGCATTTGTACCAGCACGCCCGGGCGTTTGTATTTCCGTCGCTTAACGAAGGGTTCGGGATTCCGGTTCTGGAGGCTTTCAGCGGTAAGTGCCCTGTGCTCCTGAGCGACCGAAGCTCATTGCCCGAAGTAGCGGGCGAAGCCGCCGTTTATTTCGATCCCGAAAGCGAGGAGTCGATGCTGGCGGCTGTAGAGGGGCTGGTTTTCAACGACGCTCGCCGGGCCGAACTTACAGCAATGGGCACAGAGCGCCTTAAACTCTTTTCCTGCGAGAAAACCGCCCATCAGACCCTGCAGGTTTACCGCGAATTGGTCCCTTAAGTACGGCCCGATAGGTTTGTGCCCTATTTTTGCACATTACTACGATTCAATCTGAGCTATTTGTCTGTGCACGATTCATCAACTCGTTCGCTACGTTCCTTTGTGACGACCGAACTGGGAGCCACGGGCGCTCCCCCTCGTCAGGAGGCCGCGAAACTACCCAAACTGACCGTTGTGACGCCCTCGTATAATCAGGTCGAATACCTGGAGCGAACCATTCTGAGCGTCCTGAATCAGGGGTATCCCAACCTGGAATACTTTATCATGGACGGTGGGTCAACAGATGGGAGTGTAGAGATAATCAAGAAATACGAACCTTACCTGGCGGGTTGGGTAAGCGAACGTGACCGTGGGCAAACCGATGCCATCAATAAAGGATTTCGGCGGGCAACGGGTGACCTGGTAGCGTTTCAGAACTCCGACGATGTGTTTGCCCCCGATGCGTTCTGGCGCGTGGCTAAAGCCTGGCAACAAGACCCAACAGCCGGTGTGTTTTTCGGTGATATGTACATTATCGACGAAAACGACGCGATAACTGAAGAGATGCGGGTACCCCCGTTTTGTGCCGAATGCCATATTTACGAGGGAATGCAGGTTTTTAACCAGTCGTTTTTTGTACGCCGGGATCTGCTCGATCGGTTTGGCCTGCTCGACGAAAGTCTCCGGTTTGTCATCGATTACGAAATTGTGGCCCGTTTGGGCGTACAGCCGGGGGTGCGGTTCCGGCATGTCGACGGGTTTTGGGGTGGTTTTCGGGTGCAGCCCGACGCCAAATCTTCGAATATTGCCACGGTTGGTGTTCAGGAACACGCCCGGATACGGCAGAAATTCGCACCGGCCCTTAAGAGCCGTTGGGGCGAAAGCTTCTGGGTGCGGTACTGTCGCATCCGAAAATTGCTGTACTTTGTATTCCGGGGCAACTTTACCTACGTTCGCCACCGGCTGTCACTCAGAAAATAAGTCGTCGGGCAAGGGCTGCTCGGGTACTGGCTATGGTCAGGCCGGGGTCGGCAAGAATTGACGGACAACGGATAACGATTTCATGCTGCAGTTACTCAGAAAAGTAGATTACATGCGGATTGTGGTGGGCATCTGCATGGTGGTTGACGGATACCCGCTGATCTTTTTTTTGAAAGAAACTATGGGGCTGGCTCCCGGTAGTTCGGCCTTTACGGCTGGCTTTCTGGCCCTGGGGTTTGTCCTGATGGTGCCTTTCTCCATTTTCCGGAAGCTCTACAAACCCAACCTGCTGGCTTTCTACATGGCCATCGCCTGCCTGTTGCTGATGGTCTTCTACATGATTTATTTCGTTGGAGAGCCCGGTTTCAGTGCGCTGGGGACAGATAGTATGTACTTTCTGTTCGCGTTTATTTTCCTGTTTCTGGTGGTTTGTGTGCCCAACGATATTATCGAAGTGGCCGTGCCGGTCATTGTCGTTTTTACACTGGTGTCAAATCTGGGGCTGATTTACGCCATGATTACCGACCCAACCTGGGCTCTCGGTCAGCGGGCAGCTATCAATTTTGGTACAGCGGGCGAAGCAGGCGAACGGTCGGGTAACCCGCACGTATTTGCCCGAAACGCCCTGTTGGGGGTGGTTGCTTGTGGCGTATGGGCGTTTGATGCCCGTACAGGACTGCTGTTTCGGATTTTTGCCTTGTTTACGGGGGCTGTGAGTGCGGCTATTCTGGTCATGACCCAAACGCGCTCGAGTATTGTGGCTCTGGTGCTGGTGATTGCCCTGTTTATGTTCTACAATGTCCGTCCGGCACAGATCAAAACAGCTGTTCGGGGCCTTTTCAAGCCATTACCACTTATCACGATCGGTATTTTTATCGTGGGATTAATGGCGTTCCTCCAACGATACAATGACATTTACAACCTGCTGTACGGGTATGTCATGGGCTTTATCGAGCGGAATACCGAAAATATCCTGGCTCTGCTTGGGTTGAAAACAAAGGCGGGCTACGCGGCCAGTTTCGATGCCTCATCGGCAAACCGGACCGTCAGCACGGGCTTTCTGGGCAACGTGTTAATTGGTCACATGGAGATGCTGGTTTTCGGAAACGGATACAAATTTCTGTACCTGGACATCCCTGTACTCGAAGCCTGGATCAATCATGGAATCGCCGGATTGGTGCTGTTTGGTGGGCTAAACCTGCTCATTTTTTACAACTGCCTCCAGGCCATGCGCACCAACCCTAACCCGCTCACTACCTGTCTGGCCTATTTTTACATGCTTATCTTCGTCCAGATGTTTACCAATGGTCGACCCAACGAGATCTCGTTCTGGCACCCGCTGGCGTTGATGATCCGGTTTGTGGGGGTCGAGCATTTGTTCCCTATCCGACTCTGGACGAACCCACCGGCGTACGATTACGATGGGTATGCGGTCCCTAACCCGGCCGGTCCCAGCGCTGTCCACGCCTTGTCGGCCGAAACCGACGTCGTCTCAGAACCATCGGCATCCGAAACGGCCGCATGAAAGTTCTGATTGTTCACAACATTCTTTGGGCTCATTATAAAGCCGCTGTATTTCAGGCGCTCCATGCGCGGTCGGCCTCAGCCAATGTCCAGATAAAGGTCTTACAGATTGCCCGAAACGAACGGTCGCGGGCGGGGTGGGAGACCACGGCTGCCCATGCGCCCGTGTATCGGTACGACTACGAACTGCTATTTGACCGGTTTGTGGAAGAGGTGTCGGTTGGTGAACGTACCCGGGCGTTGCTGAGCCGGATGCGGCAGTTTCGGCCCGATGTGCTGTATCTCACGGGCTACTACGATCCGGCCCAGCTGGCGCTGCTGGCCTATGCCAAACTGACGGGTGTACCCGTGGTGATGCAAATGGAAAGTACGGCTGCCGACCATGGGCGGGGTGGACCTAAAGAAGCCCTGAAACGAGCCATTCTGCGGCTTTGCGATGGCTTTTTCTGCTTTGGTTCCCTGCAGGCCGAGTACCTCATGCAACTCGGGGTAACCGCCCGTAAAATTCTGCTCCGTAAAACTGCCGTTGACAACGATGTTCTTCTGCGCGTGTTCAACGAGATTTGCCCCAACCGCTCCGCTAAGTTGACGCAGATGGGCTTGCCCTCCCGAAACTTTGTCTTTGTGGGGAGGCTCATTGAGCCTAAAAACCTGCCGGCCCTCCTTAATGCGTTTGCTCAGGCCCGCCGACAAGTAGACGATCGTAGCTGGGGGCTTGTTTTTCTGGGCGACGGGCCGCTTCAAGCTGCTCTGGAACAACAAGCCCAGAACCTCGGGATTACCGGACAGGTGCGGTTTTTGCCCGCAGCGCCCTGGTACGAGGTGCCCCAAACGCTTGCCCTGGCCGATGTGCTGGTGTTGCCCAGTCGCTCCGAACCATGGGGACTGGTTGTCAACGAAGCCATGGTTTGTGGTATGCCCGTGCTGGTGTCGAATCGGTGCGGCTGTGTGGGTGATCTGGTGCGAGATGGGGAGAATGGGTTCTTGTTCGACCCCGATCAGTCCGATCAGCTCACCGGACTGATGGTGAAACTCATGCAGCTATCCGATGCTGATCGGGCCCGGATGGGGGCGATCTCCGAAGAGATGATTAAGCCCTGGTCGGTCGGGGCGGTGGCCGACGAGATGCTGGCCGGATTTTTAAGACTTGGTCATTGAATGAAAATAGCCCATATCTGTGCGTATTCGTGGGAGATCGGTGGTCCCCCGAAGGTAATCTACGATCATACCGAGGTCGCTTTAGCCGAGGGGCATCAGGTCGATATTCTGAGTCCTTACTCTGAGGGGGAAACCCCGTATCCGGTGCCGGAAGGGGGGCGGCTGGTGCGGTTTAAGCGAACCGCACCTATTAGCCGTGTGTTTCGTGAATTTTCGTGGCCCTTGTTTAGCTACCTGCGGGCCCACATCCGCGAGTACGATGTGGTGCATTGCCACGGACTCTGGCACTGGGGCGCACTGGCCCCGTTTATGATCGACAGCCCCGGCGTTGTCAAAGTGGTTACGGTACACGGCGTACTCGACCGCTGGGCTTACGCACAAAGCCGCTGGAAAAAGCAGCTGGTGGATACCCTCGCCCAGAAACGATTCCTGCAACAGGCCGACTTAATTCACGTCATTACCGAGGAAGAACGTGAGGATGTACACCAATATCTCGGTATTGCTCACCCAAATATCGTGCTGATTCCCAATGGGGTTAAGGTCAGAGACTTTGCCGAAATGCCTGCTAAGGATACATTTCGTCATGAATTTAACATTAAAAAAGAGCAGAAAATCGTTTTGTTTATGAGTCGGCTTAACGCCAAGAAAGGCCTCGACATATTGTTGCCGGCTTTCAGGCAGTACGCCCAACAGAACGACGATGCGGTGCTGGTACTCGCCGGACCCGACGATGGGTACGCACAAACGGCCCGGCAGTTTATCGGGCAATATGGGCTCGACGACCGAATCCGAATGGTGGGCATGATTAAGGGAGATCTGAAAAAAGCCGCCCTTGCCGATGCCACCCTGTTTACCCTGCCGTCGTATTCTGAAGGGTTTTCAATGGCCTGTTTGGAAGCAATGGCTGCGGGTACGCCGAGCTTACTCTCTGACCGCGTGGGCTTTGGCGAGGCCATTCGGGAATACGATGCGGCCCAGTTAATCGAATTAACGCCGGAAGGGGTATTGTCGGGGCTGCGCGTGCTTTTATCAGATGAGTCGCGCCGGGACACGGTACGGCAAAACGCCCGCCGGTTAGTGACTGAGAAGTACGACATCGACCGGCTCTCCCGTCAGCTTTTAAATGAGTACGCTGCCCTGTGTGGGCGGTAGCAAGAATAGGTAACCGGCCGACCAACATTTGTGCAGGCTGGTAGTTGTTTATAAAAGGATACGTTATTTTCTGTAGCTCTGTGAAACGCTGGATAGCTATTGGTCTTGTTGTGTTAATTGTCGGCGGAGTCGTCGCGTACAATAAGTTTGGAAAGTCGAAGAAAGAAGACCCGGCAGCCGCATCGGCCGGGGGAGGTGGTCGTGGCCCGGGTGGCCCCGGCGGTGGTGGCCCAGGTGGTCCCGGCGGCCCAGGTGGTGGTAACCGGCCCACCAGCGTCACCGGCTTTGTGGTGGTTTCGCAGGCGTTGAAAGAAGAGGTAGTAGCCAGCGGATCGTTGTTGGCCGCCGAACAGATTGATATTTACCCCGAAGTAGCGGGCCGAATCACGCAGTTGTCGATTCGGGAGGGTCAGCCCGTCTCGCAGGGCAGCCTGCTGGTAAAATTGTACGATGCCGATTTGCGGGCTCAGCTGCAGCGCCTGTATGTGCAGCAGGAAAACGCCCAGCGAACCGAAGAGCGGAACAAGCAACTCCTGCAACGGGGTGGAATCAGCCAGCAGGAATACGACATTGTGGTGACCAACCTCAAAAGTGCTCTCGCCGACATTGAACTTGTAAAAGCTAACCTGCGCCGAACCGAAATTCGGGCTCCGTTTTCGGGCGTGATCGGGCTACGTAATGTAAGCCCCGGCGCCTACGTGACGCCCCAAACGCTTATTGCCCGGCTCCAGCAAACTAGTTCGCTCAAATTGGATTTCTCGATCCCCGAAAAGTACGGCCCAAGTTTAAAGAATGGGAGTGGGGTCACCTTTACGGTCGATGGACTCCAGCAGCGTTTTAACGGTACGGTTTACGCTACCGAGCCGTCGGTTGAAGAAGAAACCCGTAACCTGCGGGTGCGTGCCCGGGTCAACAACAACGGGGCCCGGCTACGGCCTGGTACGTTTGCCAAAGTGACGCTGGCGATTCAGAACGAAAGTGGCCTGGTGGTGCCTACGCAGGCCGTAATTCCGCAAACGCGGGGCAAGCAGGTGGTTGTCGTGCGTAACGGCAAAGCCATTTTTCAGGATGTGACCACGGGGATTCGTACAGCCAGTGCAATTCAGATTCTCTCGGGGCTCAGCCAGGGCGATACGGTTGCCACAACGGGTCTGTTATTTTTAAAACCCGACGGCCCTGTGAAGGTTGCGAAGGTAGCCGGTCTGCCCAAGGTGCCTCTGAACCCGACAACCGGGGTGCCCGCCACCGATGCTCAAGCCAAACTTTAATCTCATGAAGTGGCATCCCAACAGCCGTCACGATCGATAAAACACACGTTATGAGTCTTTCTTCGCTTTCGCTAAATCGGCCCGTGTTCGCGATGGTTATGTCCATCGTGATCGTGTTGTTTGGCCTGATCGGTTACCGGTTTCTGGGCGTGCGGGAGTACCCGGCCATCGACCCGCCCGTAATCACGGTGCGCACCAATTATACCGGGGCTAACCCCGAAATCATCGAGTCGCAGATTACCGAGCCCATCGAAAAATCGCTCAATAGCATTGAGGGTATTCGGACGATCTCGTCGAATAGTGCACTCGGTGCCAGTACCATCACGGTCGAGTTTGACCTCAACGCGGATCTGGAACGGGCGGCCAACGACGTGCGCGACAAAGTGGCACAGGCTCAGCGGCAGCTTCCGCAGGATATTGACGCACCACCGGTAGTCACCAAAGCCGATGCCAACTCCGACCCCATCGTGTTTATGCCGGTCCAGAGTTCGACGCGCAACATCATGCAGCTCTCCGACTACGCCGAAAACGTGTTGCAGGAGCGTCTGCAAACGATTCCCGGTGTGAGTCAGGTAAACATCTACGGTCTGAAGCGCTTTGCTATGCGGTTGTGGATCGACCCGATCAAACTGGCTGCGTACCGCCTGACTGTACAGGATATTCAACAAGCGCTCACCCGCCAGAATGTAGAGCTACCCGGTGGTAAAATCTACGGAAACAACACGGAGTTGACGGTGAAATCGGTGGGCCGACTGACCACTGAGCAGGACTTCAACGACCTCATCGTGCAGCAGACCGCAGGCCAGATTGTTCGGTTTAAAGACATTGGCTACGCGGTGCTGGGCCCCGAAAACGAAGAAACC
The DNA here is from genome assembly GCF_000383955.1 of Rudanella lutea DSM 19387. Lineage (NCBI taxonomy): Bacteria > Pseudomonadati > Bacteroidota > Cytophagia > Cytophagales > Cytophagaceae > Rudanella > Rudanella lutea. Next base: position 182,430 of record NZ_KB913013.1, read on the forward strand.
CAGTCGAAGCAGAACGGTCGGCAGGGGGTTATTCTGGTGTTGATTCCACAACCGGGCGCCAACTACGTCGAGATCGCCGACGAGTTTTATAAACGATTCGAAGACCTCAAAAAAGAGCTGCCACCCGATATTGAAGTGAATGTCGGCATCGACCGGAGTACATTTATCCGGAAAGCTATTCTGGAGGTGCAGGAAACCCTGATCATCTCCTTTATTCTGGTTGTACTGGTTATTTATTTCTTTTTCCGCGACTGGCTGATCGCCTTCCGGCCCCTGATCGACATCCCGGTATCGTTGATTGGCGCATTCTTTATCATGTATGTCGCTGACTTCAGTATCAATGTGTTAACACTGTTAGGTATTGTATTGGCAACGGGCCTGGTGGTCGACGACGGGATTGTGGTTACGGAGAATATCTTTAAAAAAGTAGAGCAGGGGATGGACCCCAAACGGGCCGCCCGAGAAGGTTCTGATGAGATTTTCTTCGCTGTTATTGCTACGTCCATTACGCTCGCTGTGGTGTTTCTGCCCATCATTTTCCTCGAAGGGTTTGTGGGTCGTCTGTTCCGGGAGTTCGGGATTGTGGTGGCGGGTGCCGTAATTATTTCAGCCTTTGTATCGCTTACGCTGACCCCGGTATTGAGCGTGAAGCTCACGAGCAAAGACCACGGCAAGGGGAGCTGGTTCTACAAAAAGACCGAGCCCTTTTTCCAGTGGCTCGACCGGAGTTACCGAAGCTCGCTCGAAGCGTTCATGCGTGCACGGGCCTGGTCATTGGTAATGATTGCCGCCTGTTTGGCGCTCATTTTCGGAATCGGGACCCTGCTCAAATCAGAACTGGCTCCGCTCGAAGATCGGGGGCGGCTTCGGATACCCATTACTGCGCCCGAAGGAACAAGCTTTGAGTCTATGGCCACGATTACCGACCGGCTTACGCAGTTTGTGCTCGATTCGGTTCCCGAAACGACATTGACCTTTAGCGTTGTTGCGCCGGGCTTCTCAGGCGCGGGGGCCGTCAACAGCGGGTTTGTGTTTGTGAACATGAAAGACCCGCAGGATCGGAACAGGTCGCAACAACAGATCGCCGATTACCTGACGGCCAACTTGCGGAATTTCAGCGATGCTCGTATGTTCCCGGTGCAGGAACAGACCATTCAGGTAGGGCGCGGGGGCGGTCAGCCGGTTCAGTTTGTGTTGCAGAATCTGAACTTTGATAAGCTGCGCGAAAAACTACCCGTTTTCCTTGAAGAAGCACGTAAAGACCCGACCTTCCAAAATGTCGACGTCGATTTGAAATTCAACAAGCCTGAGCTGAACATTAGTATTGACCGCGAAAAAGCAACGAGTCTGGGCCTGTCGGTACTCGACGTCTCGAATACCCTGCAATTGGCCCTAAGTAATCGCCGGTTGGCGTACATGCTCATGAATGGTAAACAGTACCAGGTAATTGGGCAGGTAGACCGCGAAGACCGCGACGAACCCGTGGATTTGGCTTCGTTTTACGTGCGCAACAATACGGGTCAGCTCATTCAGCTTGATAACCTCGTTCGGTTTGAAGAGCGGTCGAGTCCCCCGCAGGTGTACCATTACAACCGATTCAAGTCCGCAACGGTGTCGGCGGGTCTGGCGCCGGGCAAAACCATCGGCGATGGGGTAGCGGCCATGAACGCTATTGCGGCCCGAGTGCTCGACAACACATTCCAGACGGCTCTGTCGGGGGCTTCACGTGATTACGCCGAAAGTTCGTCGAATACCTTGTTTGCGTTTGGTCTGGCTTTGATTCTGGTCTATCTGATTCTGGCCGCTCAGTTCGATAGTTTTGTCGATCCGTTCATTATCATGATTACCGTACCACTGGCTATCGCCGGGGCGGTGTTGTCGCTGTGGTTGTTCGGCCAAACGCTGAACATTTTCAGCCAGATCGGTATCATCATGCTCGTGGGTCTTGTGACTAAAAACGGTATTTTGATCGTGGAGTTTGCGAACGAGCAGCGGCTAACCGGTAAGAATAAGTTTGAAGCCGCCGTTGAGTCGGCCGCCATGCGTCTCCGGCCCATTCTGATGACGACGCTGGTAGCCGCTTTTGGGGCACTGCCTCTGGCGCTGGCGTTGGGTGCGGCCAGCAAAAGCCGGGTTCCGCTTGGTATCGTGATTGTGGGCGGGCTCCTGTTTTCGCTTATCCTGACCTTGTATGTGGTACCGGCAATCTATACGTATCTGTCGCGCCGGAAGGATGGAAACCCGCAGGACGGGCATGCCGGACTGGGTGATGATAACCGCCCCCTCCCACAACCGGATGGCCGCGATACCGGCGACCGAAACCCTGTTGAAGAAGTAGGTACATTCAAGTAGCTTGGAATTCACACAAAAAAAGCCCACTGAGCAATCAGTGGGCTTTTTTTGTGTGAATGAGGTTACTGGGCAGCCACCCGCCAGATTCGGTTCCCGGCATCATCGGCAACCAGAACCGACCCGTCGGGTAGGGTGGTTACACCAACCGGGCGGCCGTACACATCCTTATCATTGGCGATGAATCCGGTCAGAAAATCCTCTGGGTTGCCCGATGGTTTGCCGTTGCTGAACGGTACAAACACGACTTTATACCCCGAAAACTCAGCGCGGTTCCAGGAACCATGTTGCCCAATGAAAGCCCCATTGTGGTATTTCTGAGGGAACTTGGTTTTGTCGTAAAAAGCCAGCCCAAGCGAAGCCGTATGCGCACCCAGAGCCACGTCAGGCACAATGGTTTTTTTGACTAAATCGGGACGCTCGCCTTTTCGGCGGGGATCTTCAATCTGATTGTAGTATGCATAAGGCCACCCGTAAAAACCACCTTCTTTCACGCTCGTGAGGTAATCGGGTACCAATTCATCGCCCAGTTCATCGCGCTCATTCACGGCTGTGTACAAAGTTTGGCTACCGGGGTACCAGGCCATGCCTACGGGGTTGCGCAGCCCCTCGGCGTACATGCGCTCACCCGATCCGTCGGGGTTGATTTCCCAGATAGCGGCCCGTTTTACTTCGTGTTCCATCCCGTTTTCGCCCACGTTGCTGCCTGAGCCTACGCTCACGTAAATTTTCTTGCCGTCGGGGCTGCCGAGCAGGTTGCGTGTCCAGTGGTTGTTGTAACCACCCGCTGGTAGCTCCTTAATTTTGGTACCGGTGCCACTCAGGCTGGTTTGCCCGGTTTTGTACGGAAACCGCAGGATGCCGTCGGTATTAGCCACGTAGAAATAGTCGCCCTGGATAAGCATGCCAAAGGGCTGGTTCAGATTCTCGACAAACGTTTGGCGGAGATCGGGTTTGCCATCTCCATTCGTATCGCGGAGTAAGGTGATCCGGTTGGCGCTTTCGTCGAACCGCTGTGATTTGTTCTGCCCCGTAACGACGGCGGTGGCCCGTTTGGCCCCTTTTTTCTCGGTATTGGCCTCGGCAACCAGCACATCCCCGTTGGGGGCTACGTACATCCAGCGCGGATTAACCAAGTCGCGGGCAAACTCGGTCACGGTGAAGCCGGCGGGCGCTGTTGGTGTCTTGCCTTCGGGCCAGCCAATCACATTACTGAAACGTTTGTTGGATTCGCCCGGTGCGGGTAGTTCCGGCGTAGCCGGTAGCTGGGCATTGTCGGCATCAGAGGGTTGATTGCCTTTTTCTTTCTGGCCACAGGCCATAACCAGTACAGACAGGGAGCCTGCGAGTAAAAAGTGTACGATTCTCATTTTGTTGAGTAAACAGTTTGTGTATCTAACTCCGCTCGTCTCGCTTTGGTTACTCCGCACGGGGTTAAAAAGGTAAGCAGGTGGCAAATAGCCCTGTTTGGCAAGATTCCAGATGTAGTAAGTGGCCGTACTGAAATGATCCGTTTACCCGTTTTTCAATCTAAAAAAATCTTCTGATCCAGGCAGAGGCCGGTGCCAAAAAACCGGGTATCTTGTGTGTCAATTTCCCTAAACAGTAAAACCGAATGCAAAAGAAAATCACGCTCACCGAAGACGAAATCCCCGAAAGCTGGTACAACATTGTGGCCGATATGCCCAATAAGCCTCTGCCACCGCTTCATCCTGGTACGCACGAGCCTATTGGCCCTGAGATGTTGGCTCCGTTGTTCCCGATGGAGTTGATCAAGCAGGAGGTTACGGCCGATAAGTGGGTTGGTATTCCCGACGAAGTGCGGGAGGTGTACAAAATCTGGCGGCCAACGCCCATGTTTCGGGCTACGGGTCTGGAGAAAATGCTGGGCACCCAGGCCAAAATTTACTATAAATACGAAGGCGTTAGCCCGGCAGGTTCGCACAAGCCCAATACGGCTGTGCCACAGGCTTACTACAACAAGCAGGAAGGCGTAAAACGCATCACCACCGAAACGGGGGCCGGGCAGTGGGGAAGTGCACTCAGCTTCGCCTGTCAGCTGTTCGGGATCGAGTGCGACGTGTATATGGTGCGGGCCAGCTATGAAGGCAAGCCGTATCGCAAAATTATGATGAATACCTGGGGGGCCAATGTGTACCCTTCTCCATCAGAGCGGACCCAGGCCGGCCGGTCTATTCTGGCGCAAGACCCTAACTCGCCCGGTAGCCTTGGTATCGCTATTTCCGAAGCCGTAGAACTCGCCATGCAGGCCGACGATACCAAGTATGCACTTGGTTCGGTGCTGAATCATGTGCTGATGCACCAGACCGTAATTGGCCTGGAAGCCATTACACAACTCGAAAAGGCGGGCGACTTCCCCGATATTGTGGTGGCACCCTTCGGCGGAGGCTCCAATTTTGCCGGTATTGCATTCCCCTTCCTGCGCTATAACCTCGAAGAGGGCAAATCGATCCGGTGTATTGCGGCCGAGCCGGCATCGTGCCCCAAGCTGACGCGGGGTGTATTCCGGTACGATCTGGGCGATACCGTCGGCATGACGCCGTTGCTGCCTATGTACACACTGGGCCATAATTTTATTCCGGCACCTATCCATGCCGGAGGCCTGCGTTACCATGGAGCGGGGGCCATTGTGAGCCAGTTGCTCAACGATGGATTAATTGAAGCACAAGCGTTTAAACAGCTCGAATGCTTCGATGCCGGCATTAAGTTTGCCCGTGCTGAGGGTATTATTCCCGCGCCGGAGGCTACGCACGCCATTGCGACCGTTATTCGCGAAGCACAGCGGGCCAACGAAGAAGGCACCAGCCCAACAATTTTGTTTAACCTGTGCGGTCACGGTCACTTCGACATGGCCTCGTACGAACAGTATCTGGCGGGTAAACTTGTCGAGCACGAAGTAACCCAAGAGGAGATTATGGCGTCTCTGGCTGAGTTGGATACGCCAACTATTAATGCGTAATGAATAATGTGTAATGAATAATGGGCTGACGCCAGCAAAACCCTGGTGCGCCAGCCCATTATCCATTACGCATTACACATTATTCATTTTGAAAGTAGCCTGTGAATCAGCTCGTCGGCTTTGTCGTTGCGGCCACTGATGAGGTTGGTTATATAGTCGCCGACATCTTCGGGGTAGAACCAATCGGGGAGGCCATCGACTTTGTGACCCTGATGATGTTTCATTCGTTCGCGGGTTTGTACCGGCCCCAGAATAAGTTCATACACTTTGAGACCCAGCGGCTTTACTTCTTCAGACAGGGTCATCATCAGCGATTTCTGCGCGGCTGCACTCATGGCAACCGGGGCCGCGTGCGGGTACGCCTGTTCGGCACTAAAACCGTTCACGTGAATATACATGCCCCGGTTCGGAATGAGGCAGGGTACCAGCGTACGAATAGCCAGAAAATGAGTCGTTAAGTTACTGGCCAGCACCCGGTTCCAGGTGTTGAGGTCGATGGAGGTGAGCGGAAGCCCCTGCCACCAACCACCCAGCGTGGCCACCGCCACGTCGATACCACCCCGAAACTTCTGCGTCAGAAAATCACTCAGCTCCCGGGCACCGTTTTCCGTGCCGATGTTTGCATGGAGTGTGATAAGCTCCCCGCGCTGCACGTCGGCCACGTAATCGGTGAGATGTACAATTTTTGAAGGGGTACGAACGGGCACAACCACGGTAGCTCCGTGCTCAAGCAACGACCGGACGATGCCTTCGCCGACACCGCCAGCTCCTCCGGCCACAACAGCAACTTTCTCGGTCAGTGGCATACGAATCGTTTTCGGTTGAGTATCCAAAAGCCAGGTTGAGCGCTCCGTGGAGTTCTCAGCCAGCTTGTTTTTGATTAACCAAAAACGACTTCGGTGGTTTAGTTGCCCCGCAACATATCTTCGCGCCGGATGTTGTCGGCGGGAGCCTGATTCAGAATGTCGCGGTATTCTTTTGACTTCAGGTCACCCCGTTTCACCGAGCGGATGAAGTTTGCCCAGGCGAAGGGGTTGGTAAAATTGAAGGTGGTTGCCTGCCCCCGGTTGGCCAGGGCCTCGCGCCCGAAAATCTGCTGATTCATGAAATACTGATGGTTAGCCATGGCCCCCATGGGCGTAATGGCCGACATCCGCATCATATACATCGGGTCGGTATTCTTGGCCAGATTGTCGCGCTCTTTCTGATCGGGCAATTTCATGGTCACAAACGCTTCCTTAAACAGTTGTTCGGTGGCGTAGGGGTAGACCTTTACTTCGGCCAGTGTTTTTACATCTTCCTGAAGCGCCACCACAGCCGAGTAGGTCACGTCGGTGAGTCGGCGGGGAATAATGTGGTACTGCGGTTTAAAGCCAACGTAGCTGAAAATGATACTATCGCCCGGAAACACCGGAAGCGCAAAGTAACCGTTGTTGGCCGACAGCACCCCCCGACCTGCTTTCGGAATGTACACGTAAGCCTGCGGGAGTGGTTCGTTGTTCTTACCACCCGTGATAAAGCCCGTAAACGTTACCTGACGCTCTTGTCCCTGTGCCTGGGCGAGCGAGAACAATCCCGCAACCGACAGGAATACGATAGTAAGCACGAGTAACGTAAGCGACTTTTTCATCAGCAGGCAAAGTATTTGTACAAAGTAAACGACTATTCGGACAGTAACGTTTGGCCAAGGGCGATTTTAAGGATTGTTAAGAACACTAATGCCGCCGGTTGAGCGGGCAAACGACGTTTTGGCGCTTGGCGCTTGGCGCAGTGGCGGATTTCGGAGCACTAAACTGTCAATACTCCACAAAGACTGATGCGAGGTAGAATGTTCAATTAACCACGTCACCCTCCATTGCCGCCAAACGCCTGTTGTGTGCTGTTTTTATATTTGTCATAGTAATTAATAACTGAAAAATCTGGTATTGCGTTTTTTAGCAATTCAATCGAAGCTGAATAAAAATGTGCATTACCAGTGAATTCAAAAACATTATTTGCCACAATATTATAAAGTTCAAAATCACTAAATTTAGTTTTAGTCAAAATTTCATTGTAGTACTTATCTGAGCTATCAAGTTCATCTGGCAAATGGTCATAATACCCTTCTTTATCTGAATATTCGTAGCCTGATAATATTTGGTTTCGGGCGATGGATTTTATGTCCTCGAATTCATCATTAATGCTAAGCGGCAACTTATCAAACTCTATGTTGTAGCTATATTCATCTGTACTTCCCCCAGCATATAATAATCGTGGCTCTTGATAATATAAATTTTTAAGATGGTTAATCCACTTTATCTTATTATTATAAATTAGACCAAATGTCGTAGGGCAATGAATCGCACCACTATCTATTGTTAAATATGGTCTGCCTATAGATAGAATAGAGTGAAGTTTTATTAATTCATTTTCAGTAAAATGATAATGGGTGGAAAATAATTGATTATAGAATTCGAATTTATCTAAAAGGAACACCCAATTCAAATTTTTGACGATGTCCACCAAATCACCTTCTTCGTTTTCCAATTTAATGGATGAATTTCTGATTTTATTGTTGTAAAAGTCAATTAGTCTCTTGTCTTCTATTATGTCCTTTTTTTGGATACGTCTTTTTAATGTCAAGCCTTCAAGTGTCCGACACCGACTTAATGCTGTATAAAGTTGGCCGTTAACGAATGCTCCTGAACCCAAATCAACAATAACATTGTCAAATGTTAAGCCTTGGCTTTTGTGAATGGTAATAGCCCAAGCAAGTTTAATCGGATATTGCTCAAATGTCCCAACAACTTTTGAAGTTATGCGACCTTTTTTTTTGTCCCATTGATATTCCCTATTTTCCCACGTTTCTTTTACCAATGTGTGAACTGAACCGTTTTTTAATCGAATTTCGATTTTATCGTCATCTATGAACTCAATTTTTGCAATTGTTCCGTTAACCCAACGCCTTCCCTTATCAGCGCTATCATTTTTCACAAGCATTATTTGTGAGTTTCTTCTTAACTCTAATACAGGGTCAGTCGGATATTTATCTTCCTTGAAATCGCCTGTAATATTTGCTTTGAAGAAATGACTTTTGTAGGGTAAGCTATTTAACTTTGTGACATTCTCTGACTTTGCTAAGTAATTGTTGGTTGTTAATGTGATAACAAATTCTTCTGGTTTAGGCGTAAAACTGGGATTGTATCTTTTGTTTAGTTCGTCAATGCCATTATTATCAATTGAACAATCTCTTACTTTGTTGAGCAGACTTATAAACTCTTCGTTTGATTGTCTATGAACCTTGTTAAACTCAAATGTTTCAGGGTTAAGTTGTTTATACGCTACGCTATCAAAGAAATATTCGCTGTCATAGATAATTTTGAAAAGTTCACTTTCAACTTCATCCGCATTATCAATAACAGGAGGTAATTGAAAAATATCTCCAACTAAAATTAATTGTTTACCACCGAAAATTTTATTTGGATTTCCACCATTTATTCTTAGTGAATAGTCTAAGCCTTCTAAAATGTCAGAACGCAACATTGAAACTTCATCAATTATGATGGTGTCTGTTTGTTCCAATATTTTCCTTTTTTGAAAAAAAGGTTTGAAAATGGTTATGTCAGGGTCGTTAGGAAGAAGCGGCTTTAAAGGAAATCGAAAAAATGAATGTATTGTTTGGCCACCAATATTAATTGCAGCTATTCCAGTAAATGCAACTAATAGTACACTCTTTTCAGTTTGCTTAGTAAAGTAATGAATGAAAGTTGATTTACCAGTGCCTGCTTTACCAGTTAAAAATATTGACTTGCCAGAATTTTCAATTAAATGAAAAAGCTTTTGGGCTTTTTTATCATTCTCATATCCAGCAGGAAGTTCAATGTATTTATTATAGAAATCGGGCAACTCCAACTCATCAAATAAGGTCAGTTGTTTAGGTTGTTCATTGTCGCCTTCTTCAATTCTTAAAAAGAAAACCAAGTCGCCCATATTGTCGTGAAATGGGTCGTCAATATTAAGTTCTTCGTCATAATCAGCTAAATGTTTAAAAATATAGAAAGCCTTTTTTAAGATATTGGGATATGAAGTTGTCCCCCTTGCTATGCCATCTGATATTGATTTTTTTGAAATGGTTATTCCTATGAAATGAAGATATTGTAATAATGAGTCAATATTTTTTTCTATATCAGAAATGTCGTAGTTATCATTAAAATCTAGAAAGCCTTCTTTGAATGGTAAGTCGCTATCTTCGTCAGGTCCATAATAGAGTTGTCGGGCAATAGATGGGTTGAAATACCCGTCAGTAATTAGAGGGGACTTTTTAAAATTTAGTCGCCAAGTATTTTCTATTTGTTTAATCGTCATTTTGTCTCTTTGTGGGGCGTGTTAAAATAGCAAACGACGCATTATATTTACGCAAAAAGCTTCAAAAACGTGATAATGAACGGAGCCGCCAGCAAGAGCCCGTCGAACCGGTCGAGGAAACCGCCATGCCCAGGAATACTCGTGCCGGAGTCTTTGATGGCAATGCTGCGCTTAAACAGCGACTCAACCAGGTCGCCGTAGGTGCCCGTTACGACAATAATAGCCCCCACACTGTACCACTGCCAGGGTTGTAGTACGGGCGCATAAATGGCCAGGCCCAGGGCCACCCCAGCTGACGCCAAGGCTCCGCCCACGCTGCCTTCCCACGATTTTTTGGGTGATACCCGTTCAAAGAGCTTTCGTCGGCCAAACTTGGTACCGGCAAAATAAGCCCCAATGTCGCTGGCCCACATCAGCAGCAGGCACCCCACAACCAGCGTAGGGTGATAAGTGCCTCCCCGTAAGGCCATCACAATCAGCAAGGCAAACGGCACAGCTACATAAATGATACCCAGAAACGTAAAGCCGATATTGCTGAAGGGCTTCATGTCTTTCTTTTTGTAGAGCTTGATCAGAAAGATCATCGAAGCCGCCGGGCAGATCAGGAAGTAATTGTCAAAATCAATAATGTCGGTTTCGATAAGATAGGCCAGCAGGCAGATAAAGCAGCCCACCGCCGTACCATAAGCCGTTAGCGGCTGATTTCCATCAAGGCCGAGCAGCCGGTAAAACTCTAATTGGGTCAGGGCGCTGATCACGATAAACAGCAGCGCAAAGCTCCAGTCGTCGTACCAAATCGCCAGCAGAATAATCGGAACCCCCAGCACGGCGGCTATAATCCGCTGCCGAAGGTTCGACATTTCAGCCAAACGTTGTCTCATTGTCTAAAATCAATTTGGCAATAAAAGCTTGAAATATAACACTATGTACTGATTTTCAGTTTGTTAACTTCTTTTATTGCCTGTATTAGTGAAGGGTTACTGAAAAAGTTTAAATTTACAGTAGCCAGCAACCGCATACGGCGAAATTACATCACCGGAGCGGAATTTCACTATTACTACCAGCATAGACATGAAAAACCTTCAACCGGGCATGCTTCACGTGCCCTCGTACGGGCCTGTTGTGGTTCAGGAGATCACCTATCTGCGTGCTGAGGGTAATTACTGTTACGTATACGCCCGGCCCTTTATTCGGCCCATCCTGTGCGCGACTCCACTGGCCGGCTTCGCCCAGCAACTGCCCGGCTTCCTCCGTCCCCACAAAAGCTACCTCGTTAACCCCCAGCATGTCGACGCCTTCGAGCAGCGGCCGGAGAACACCAAGTGCTATCGTCTCCGGCTGAGGGGTGGGGTAGTGTTGCCCGTGGCCCGTCGGCGCATTGGGTATACGGTTACCGAGTTAGTCGATGCCGTGGGGCCACTCTGTCGCCAGTAGCCGCCGAAGAGTCGAAATAAGCGGATGGTGTCGTGCTGGCGGTGTTCATTTCGGCCTTTCGCTATGAATGAGCCATCGAACACCCCAGCCCCCAAAAAACTTACCCCGAAAGAAAGGAAGTTCGTGGAGCGGTACGCCCTGCACCTCAATGGTGCACGGGCCGCCCGGGAGGCTGGTTATTCAGAAGCTACGGCCAAAGAAACGGCGTACGAGAACCTGACTAAACCTCACATCAAAGAGGCATTGGCCCCGCTGCTGGAAGCACGGCAGATGCCGGTTGAGGAGGGCATTTCGCGACTCACCGACTGGGCAAGGGCCGACATGAGCCCGTTTGTTACAGAGGATGGCGCATTAGACCTCACAAGTGAAGAAGCCCGCGCCAATCTGCATCTGATCAAGAAAATAACCCAGGGGCCTCGTGGTATTAGCATCGAGCTGCACGACGCCAAAGATGCGGTGGTTAAGATTCTCGAAGCCCAGGGTAAGATCAATCCGCAGGGTGGTAATGGGGTCAACGTAACCATTTTTCAACTTCCTGACAATGGCCGCTAAGACGATCTGCCCACAGGCCGGTTATCAGATGCGGGCACTGGCCAGCCCGGCCGACATCGTCATTGGTGGGGCTGCGGCCGGCGTCGGAAAAACCTTCTCCCTGTTACTCGAGCCGCTGCGGCATGTGAACAATCCTGATTTTGGGGCAGTATGCTTCCGGCGTACCTCGCCCCAGATCCGGGCCGAGGGTGGTTTGTGGGACACCTCCCAGCAGTTGTACCGATTCGCTGCGGGAAACCCCAAGGAGACGACACTCGAATGGACCTTCCCCAAGGGAGCGCGGGTCAACTTCTCCCACCTCCAGCATGAGTCCGACATCTACAATTGGCAGGGTGCCCAAATCGCCCTGTTGATGTTTGATGAGTTGACCCACTTCACCGAAAAGCAGTTTTTCTACATGCTCAGCCGAAACCGCTCTACCTGCGGAGTTCGGCCTTATGTCCGGGCAACGTGTAATCCCGACCCCGAATCGTGGGTGGCCCGGTTTATCAGCTGGTGGATCGACGAGGAAACGGGTTTTCCGATTCCAGAGCGCGACGGTGTGCTCCGCTACTTTACCCGGCACGGTGATGATTTTATCTGGGGCGACTCCAAGGATGAGGTGATTGAGAAGGCATGGTTCGCTCTGGAGCCATTGGTCACAGAGTCCGGTATCGCGGCCGAGGAGTTTGTCAAGTCGGTCACGTTCATTTCTGGCCGCATCTACGACAACAAGGAGCTGCTCCAAAAAGACCCCGGCTATCTGGCCAACCTCAACGCGCAGGACGAAGAAACGAAACTGGCATTACTGGCAGGTAACTGGAAGGTAGTCATTTCCGATCTGGACATCTTCGACTACTACGCCCTCAACGGCTGCTTCGACAATGTGAAGGCGGTCAATGAAAGTGGCCGCTATATCACGGCCGACATCGCCCTGAAGGGTTCCAATAAATTCGTAGTCGGTGCCTGGCATGGCTTTAAGTTGCAGGAGGTGTCTGTTATGCCCAAATCAGATGGGCGTGAGGTAGTCGAACTGATTGAACGCATGGCCAAGGTCCACCAGGTGCAGAACCGGCATATTGTCTTCGATGCCGACGGCGTGGGGGGCTTTATCGATGGCTTTATCAAGGGAGCCCAGCCGTTCCATGGTGGGGCTGCTGCGATGGAAGCCAAAGCCGATTCAGGGCAGAAGCAGAAAGAGAACTACGAGAATCTGAAGGCTCAGTGTTTCTACCGAATGGGCGGCCGGGTAGGTCGGGGTGAGGTGGCTATCGCGGCCGAGGTCGGTCATTCGATGTACGACAAGAAGATGACCCACCGTCAACGCATTCTCCACGAACGCAAGGCTATCAAACGATACAAGGCCGACTCGGACGGGAAACTGCGGCTACTCCCCAAAGATGAAATGAAGGTGAAGCTGGGCGGTGAGTCGCCCGATTACATGGACATGATCGCCATGCGTGAGTTTTTCGAACTTAAACCCGCCCGACAGTGGGCCGTCGCATAATGCTAAAGGAACTGCGTACTAAACTGGCCACGGCCCTGATGCCCGGCACCTTGCCCGCTCTGCGTAGTGGGCGGCTCAATTTTATTTGGACCGGTCGGCAGGTGCAGGTATTGCCGGCCGATGTAGCTACCTACGTTCGGGCCTATACCGAGGACGATATGATTTTCTCGGTGCAGGACTGGAAAAGCCAGAAGATTGCGGCCGCTCCGCCAATGCTATTTCAGGTGAAGGACAAGGTGAAGTTTCGCCAGTACCGGGAATTGTCGCGTAAGTGTCTGGAACAACCCAACGACCGTATTCTGGGAATTGCCCGCAAAGCGGCTCGTGAGGCTGCCCTGGAACCCGTCGACCGGCACTATATTCTCGATGTGCTGGAGCGGCCGAACCCCATGCAGACCCGTGTCCAGTTGATGTATGCACTCGCCACAATGCTGGATGTGGTGGGTACGGTGTTCGTGTACGGGAACAAGCTCGATACCGGAGTCAATAAGGGTCAGGTTCGAGAGCTTTGGCGGCTACCGGAGCTGGGCATGATGGTCGAGGGCATGGGGCTGATGTCGGGGCCGACGGTGTTTCGGGCGCTGGGCTTGAGAGAAGCAATACCGGCCGACCGGGTGATGATGTTGAAGTCATTCAACCCACTCGCCGAAATCAACGCCCAATGGCACTGGGGCCTTTCGCGCCTGGAACCCCTGCGTAAGTCTGTACTGACGAAGCACGCGGAGGCCAATGCCGCCGAGGCCGAGGCCTTCCAGAACCGGGGAGCGCGTAAGCTGGTGTTTCCCAAGGGTGGAAACATCGACGATCTGGACGTAAAGCAGGTAAAAGAGGTGCAGGAGCATCTCGACGCAAAACTTTCGGGCGGGTACGGGAAAGTTATTGCGAACTCAATGGAGTTGGGCAGTATCGACGTGGGGAGTACGCTGGTCGACCTGAACATTATCGAATCGTACGACGCGATGCTGGAGAAAGTTTGCGCGGTGTATCATACCCGCAAAGAAGTGCATAGTTCGGGCAAGCAGAGCACGTTCAACAATCTGGCCGAGGCCCGGAAGTCGTCACTTACCGACGGGGTGTTGCCCGATCAGGCTTTGATTTACGACTACCTGAATCAGTTCTTCGTGGCCTCGTATAATACCGAACGGGAACAGTATCACCTCGAACCCGATCTGGATTACTACCCCGAGTTGCAGGAGGATAACGAGCGCAAAGCAAAGTATTTGGATCACCTCGCGCTGACTGAAAACCAGCGACTCGAAGCGTTCGGGTACGAGCCTCACGACCACCCCATGATGAACGTGCCGATGGTGCCCGCAGGCCGTACCCCGGTGACCGACTTCGTGCCAACTGACCCGCCATCGGGTAATGAGCCGGATACTGAGGAAGAGGACGTGTACGAAGAAGAGGCATAGCCATGTGCACGAAAACCGAGTATCCGACCTATCGGCAGGCGGCCCGGGAACTCCACCGGATTCGCCGACGCGCCAAGGCAGAATGTCCCAAACGGGTGTACTTCTGCCAGCACTGCAAACAGTTTCATCTCACCTCTAAACTTCGCTATCCGTATGGAAACCCCTAAGCCTGTACCGGCTCACTCTGAGCCCAACTACGATCCGGTTACCCGTGTGTACACCATTCTGGGAATGCGATTTCATGCCGACGTATTCCAGCTCCTCCACGATGCTGCTAAGAAAGGGCAGAAGTTTCGACTCATCGAGGCCGACGGCGAAATCTGTACGCTTGAACAATTGCCCGATTAATGACCCCCGCCCAAAACGACCGCGAATCGCGCCAGTATGTTCGGTGGCTCCTGACTATGGAGCGCCGGTCGACGGGTTACGTGCGTCTATGGCTCCGCCGGGTTCGTGAAGCGGTGATTGCCTATCTGGAAGAGAACGGCATCATGGCCACGCTAAACAACCTGGAACGGTTGGTGCCTGCCATGGACGTACGGGCGATGCTCGGTCGCATATACCGGCAGGTGTTTCCCTCGGCCGCGACGGGGGAGTTTGAGCGGATTCGGCAGATGGTTGCCGACCAAGGAACGCCCATACCTGAGTCGATGCAGGTAGGGTTTTTCTCGCGGGTATGGCAGGGCCGGGTGGAGTCGATGCTCATGCAGCCCGATACGGCCGCCCGGGTGACCCAGATCAGCAACACGACCCGTACCGCCATCCGTCAGGCGCTCGTCGGAGCCAACGCCGAACGGCTCGACATCCGAGCCACGGCCCGGCGCATCCGCACGGCCATCGGGGGGAAGCGGGGCGAACGGCGTAGCATAACCATTGCCCGTACCGAAACCACGCGGGCTGCCAACGCGGGCCACGAAGCCGGGGCCGCATCGACGGGGCTTGATTTGGCGAAGCGGTGGGTGGCTACTGCCGACCCACGCACACGCGACGCCCATCGGGCTATGATCGGCAAACCTGCGATTCCCAAAGAGGCCCTGTTTACGGTCGGAGGGGTGCGGATGCGTTACCCCGGCGATCCGGCCGGCGGAGCGGCCAACTGCGTGAATTGCCGGTGCCGGGTGTTGTACGTACCTGCTGGAACGCCCTACGCGCGGCCGATGGCGTTGGGGGATGACGAAGACATAATAGCCGGGCCAACAAAGCCGATCACTCGCGATATTATCAAGAAGCGGAAAGGTGTCCCGTTTAGTGAGGCTAAAACTACCGATGAAGCGGCTACGTGGGCTGAGCAGCACATTGGCGGAGAAGTAGATTATACAGGGATTGCCCCTAAAGTGGCTAATCGGATCAACAACCAGCTCTATGCTCTGAAAGTGAAATACGGCAAGAGTTATGACAGTATAGCGATTCGGTTTGATATGCAGAGGGATACTACCTTTTCGACCGGCTTGATGTATGAAACCACCAATCAGGTACAGCTGCTCATAAATGGTAACCTGTGGAGTCCGCGTAAAGCTCGTCAAACCGAGGAATACGCAGCCAGAATGGAGAAAGTAGGCTTTTTCTTCCGGGGAAGTGTGGAGTCCGCCGTAGTGCATGAGTATGGTCACTTGCTCCACCTGTCTACATTTCTGGATTCAGATATCAGCTACGAGCGAATTAATGCAAATTGGGTGCGTAGCCTGAGTAAGAAGCTATCAGAAGAGGAAAAACAGGATGCCATCTCCAAGTATGCCCGACTGGATCAGCATGAGTCCTTAGCTGAGGCATTCGTAGCCTATCACTATTTGCCTAACAGGGTCGAAAAGCTCTCGGCGCTGGAGCGGTTACTACTCAAAAAAATAGTATCTTTACCATAATGGAAAAGCCACTAAAAGACATGGGACAACGGATTCCTCCCTGCTTTCAATGTGAGCACTCGGGCGTTAAAAAGAAGCGTCTTGTGTGCCGGGCTTATCCGAATGGAGTTCCTGAGAAGTACGAGTTTGGCGAAGAGGAACATCGTACCGTTCAGCCGGATCAGGTCGGTACGTTTGTGCTTAAGCGTGATGTGTAGCGTTTGCTCCCTGGCATTATGACATCGATGTATTGTTTTAAATGCGTTCACTATGGGAAGCGGTTCACCTGTGCAGCGTACCCAAAGCGCATACCCGATGACATCTTCACGGGAAGACGCAAGCATGACACCGTGCAGCCCGATCAGGTAGGTGATCGTGTACGGGAGGTAAAACCGGAGTTGGCTAAGGTGTTTCCGGAAGGCCAGCCCGCGCTTCGTGAATAGCCCCTTCGCCAATTGCCGAAGAGTCGAATTTTAGCCCCTTTCCCCAAGGGGCTTTTTAGTTTCACCGCAACCAAATCAGGGCACACGGTGAAATTTAAATCTATATCGGGCGGGGCCGTCGATGTCGACACGCAAAAGCGGCAGGTCGTCGTTTACTTCTCCAAGTTCGGCAACGTCGACTCCGATGGCGATTTGATGTTGCCCTCGGCATTCACCAAAACGATTAAGGAACGTGGCCGCAAGGGTTCTGACTTAATCTGGCATCTTTCCAACCACCGTTCACAGCCCGAGTTCTGCCTGGGTAAACCCGATCTGGAGGTTGACACGACCGGACTCAAGGGTATCACTACGTTTCTCGATACCTCGCACGCGCTGGATGTCCTGAAAATGTATGACATGGGGCTGGTGAATCAGCACTCGGTCGGATTTCGCACCGTCAAGGGCGATTCGCGTACCACGTCCATTGGTGGGCGTTACTTCGAGATCGCCGAAGTTAAACTCTTTGAGGGGTCGACGGTGCTTTGGGGGGCCAATCCCGATACGCCGACGGTGGAGGTCAAATCATACCGAGACCTCGAAGAGCAGTTTGTCTCTCTCACAAAGGCCCTCAAAACGGGCACCTTCACTGATGAATGCTTTATTCAGTTAGAGTCCCAGTTTGCCCAAATGCAGAGTGTTCTCAAATCTCTGAAAACCACTGAGCCGGAAATTACCACTCAGCCGGATTCGTCCGATTTGCAGGCCCTTGCCCAGCGGCTTAAATCTCAATTTTCTTTTTAATCACAACCATGAATCTGCAACTCTGCATGATGATGTTGGCGGTCTTTGCTCTTTTTCTGAGCCTATCCGCCCGGAAGGGTAATCCGTCATTTGCCCTGTCGATGGCTCTTATGGCGAGCAACACAAATCCGCTCTATGAGCGTACGGCGCGTTGGTTCAATACCTCACTTGAAGACGTTGAAAAAGGCGTCAAAGAAGGCATTGATAAGATGAAGGATACCGTAAAGGGCTGGGTGGATGAACTGAAAGAGGCCGATAACAAAAAGGCTAGCAAAGATGACATCGAAGCCCTTAAAGGTGAATACAAGGATAGGTTCGAGCAGCTCCAGAAGGGTCTCGACGATCTGCAACTTGAGGCTAAACGCCTGAAAGAGTCGGATGGCTCTACGCGCACTAAGTCGTTTAAGCAGCAGATCGAGGAGCAGTTGAATGCCACGACCGCTGACGGCAAAACGGCGGTAAAGAGCCAGCTGTTGCAGAAAAACACTTCGGTGAATCTGGAAATCAAGGCAGCTGTCAACATGACCTCCTCGAATACTGTAGCCTCTGGCTCACGGATTCCGGTTTGGTCGCGTGATCCGGGCGTAGCCAAGGCTCCAGACCGGCAGCCGTTCATTACCGATCTGATCACAGTAGCCTCGCTCGGTGAAAGTGATACGGCCTCTTGGGTGGAGCGCGTTGACCGGCAGGGTGGCGCAGCCACGACGGCAGAGGGTACCAAGTACGCCCAAATCTCGACCAGCTATCAGGAGTTCAGCCGTTCGGCCGAGTTCATCACGGTGTTTGCCAAGTTGTCTCGTAAGAACCTCAACGACATCGACTACCTGATGGGTGAGATTCAAAGCGAAATCATCACCTCGCTTGAGTTGAAGGCTGACGAGCAGGTGTTTAAGGGTGACGGCACCTCGCCCAACCTGAAGGGCATTCTGGAGTATGCAACGGCGTTTGCCAAGCCAGCCGGTTTGCTGGCTGTTGCCGATGCCAGCTACTTCGATGTACTGGCCGCAGCGGCTACGCAGGTGTACAACAACCTGTTTACGCCTACGTACATCGTCATGCACCCGACCGATTTGCTGGCGCTCAACCTCAAGAAAGACGCTAACGACGTGTACGTGATGCCGCCATTCTGGGACATGAACGGACGCCGTATTTCGGGCCTGCCAATTGTGCAGAATGTAGGGGTAACGCAGGGTAGCTTCTTAGTGGGTGATTTCACGCAGTCGATCTTCAAAGTGCGCGAAGGGATTGAGTTGAACATCTACGACCAGAACGAGGACGATGCCGTGAAGGGCTTCAAAACCATCACGGGAACCATGCGCGGGGTTCACTACATCAAAGGGCCCAGCACGAAGGCGTTTGTAAAAGGCACCTTCGCGGCTGGTATCACGGCGCTGCTGGCCTAATCGCTCATGAAGACGATCACCACAACGGGCACTCTCGAACAGACGGGAGTGCCCGAAAACACAACGGTGACGGTGCCTGACTGGATCGCTGACAGCTACATCGCCGACGGTGTTGCTTATCTGGCAGAGGAAGAGATTCCTGAGCCGGATGAGGAGCCAGAACCGGAAACTGAACCAGATGAGGAGCCAGAACCGGATGGAGAATCGGAACCGGATGGAGAATCGGAGCCGGATGAGGAACCTGCGCCGGAGCCAGAGACCGAACCTGAAAAAGGTGAACCTGCACCGGAGCCTGAAAAGGCCACTGTCGAAGAGAAGCCCGAAAAGCGTAAAAAAGCCTAAGAATAACCGTTCGCATGACTCAGCAGCTAACCATAACGCCCACCAGCACAGCGGATGCTATGGCTACGACGCTGCTACCGTCGCTGAAGGGTTTGCTTTCGATTGACTTCAACCAGCACGACACCCGGTTAAAAGCTTGCCTCACCGCAGCCATTAACCGGGTGAGTAGCTGGACGGGGGCGACGCTGATCCCCTCGACGGCGGTACTGGTTGTGTCGACTCCCATAGCCTGGCGGATTCCGGTGGTTCCCTTTGTGGCCGTTACCGGGGCCGAACTGGACGGGGTGACGCTGACAGACCTCGCGCCGTATGCAGGTGGCTACATTCCAGATATGCCCGTTGGTTCGGAGTTGAAGCTGACTGTAACCACTGGTTACACGACGCTGCCGGGTGATCTGGCCGAGGCTATTTGTTTACTGGCCGGTTCGCTCTTCGATAATATACCCCGTGAGTGGAAAACACTCGCGCGGGCCTACCGAACCGTCACATGGGCAAGCTAACCGAACCGATACAGATTGTGCGGGCAGGTACGGTGCCCGATGGAGCCGGGGGCTTTCTGACGGGTGCTGATGTCGCGGTGTTTTCGGGTCTGTTTTCGGTGAAACGCCGAAACGGCACGATGACCGCCGAGGGCTTTAAGCCCTATCTGAATCCTCGCTACTCGTTTACGGGGTATGTACCGGCTACGATTCAGTTGCATGTGGGCGATGTGATTATTTACCGGGGTGAGCGGCTGGGGCTAATTGCGCCACCGCTGCTGAGTGACGACCGTCGGCAGCAGACCCTTGAAACCCAATCGCTGACACCATGATGCGCCTGAATGGACTGGACAATGTGCTTCGTTCGTTTCGTGGGGCGGGCCGTACCCTTCGACAGGAAGCGGCTAATCTGGCTGAGCGGGCGGGGCGCAACATTGAAGCGGAGGCCGTGCTAAATGCGCCCGTCGACACGGGTAAACACCGGCAATCGGGCAGCTACGAGCCCACGAATAACGGCATGGGGGCGAAGGTGAGTTTTTCGATGGCTTACTCCCCCTACCTCGAATTTGGTACGGGTGGCCTGGTAAATGTGCCGCCCGGATTCGATGATCTGGCCTCTCAGTTTCGGGGTGCAGGAGGTCGGCAAATCAATCTACCTGCCCGGCCCCACCTGATACCCGCCTTTCTTAAGCACCGCGAAATCTACTACAACGACCTGAAGCGCCTACTCTCCCGACTATGACCGACGCTGGTTTTGCCCTCGCTGCTGCCTACGCGACCCTACTGGGCGGGTTGACCTACAACGGAAAGTCGGTAGTCCTCTACAGCTTACAGGCTCCCGACAACGCCGTAGCACCCTACATCATTCTGGGGCCGTGGGTGAGCGTGCCGGCCGGGACAAAAGACAGTTTCGGTCAGACCGGAGAGATTACGCTTGATGTGGTAACCCGGTTTACGGGACCTGTCAGCAAAAAACCGGCAACGGACATTGCTAACCTGGCTACGGCACTCATTACGCCGTCACCGGGCAAAACGGGACTATCGGTCGCGGGATTCAATGTAGTTCGGGTGCAGGTAGTGGGTACGCGTGATATGCCGCAACTGTCGGACACTGATACGGTAGTCCGAAAAATCATTACTGTGAGTCACACACTTAACCAAGTATAATCATGGCAGAGAAATTAAATGGTACCCTTGTCCGACTTGAAGTTGAATCGGTAACGCCCGGTACCTGGCTGCTGGTGTCCGAAGAAACGAGCCAGACTGAGCGGCTGAACGTGGACAAAATCGACGTAACCAGCAAAGACAATGGCGGCTGGCGTGAAGAGATTCCGGGCCTGAAGTCGGGGGAAAACACGTTCGAGGTACTGGTTGACCGGGCTACCTCGGCGGGCAAAATCAACTACTCGGCTCTGCGGGCCATGCTACTGTCGCGTGAGATCAAGAACTGGCGTATCCGCATTGATGCCACGCAGGATATTGGCGTGACCTTCAAGGGTTTTTTGACCTCGTGCGAGACGACCGCCGAAATGGAAAACGCTTACCGGGCTTCACTGGGTCTGTCAATCACCACGCAGCCAGTAGAGGGCAACCTGACGGCCTAATTCGTTCTAAACCGGGGGTTTTTGGCTGATTCGTACGGATTTGCCGGAAACCCTTTTTCGTATCTCACTATGAACAACATCGTACAGGCCGGGTCGCATACCCTCGCCTACAACGTATTAGCAATCCGGCATTTTGCGCGGGCTTTTAACCTCTCCACCGACCCCGCCCAAATCATGCGGTTTGTGTCGGCACTCCACCCCGATGAGTACATGATTGAACTGGTACGTGCGGGATTGGAGGGCTACGCGAAGACTCAGAACAAGGCCGCTACCTATACTGAGTGGCAGATTGTGGAAATCATCGACGCAGGAACACCAGGGCAGGGCGTAGAGATTTTCGACGCCTTTGTGGGATCGCTGTATCGGAAAACAACGGAGGAGGCCCGGCGCATCCGGCTGGAAATGGAAGCGGCATTAGCTGCCAATCCAGAGCCTACCCAAGAAACGGAGCCAGACCCAAACGCCGAACCCCAGTCTGGCCCAGCTGGGGAGAATTAGAGGAGAAGGCATTTCGGGTGGGCCTGCTGCCGGATCAATTCTACACAATGGGCTACGGGCAGGCTATCGCCTATATCATCGCCCGGCAGGAGGTCGCACACGAGGACTGGGTGTCGATGATGAAAGGGGTCCGGATTCTGGCAACTGAAATCTACAATCAGGACCGCAAGCGACGCATAAAACCCGAGCAGTACATGAGCCTGCCCGGTGAGGAAAGTCCGTCGGTAAAGCGGGCCAAATCACGTCAGGACATGACGCCTGAGGAAAAACGAGAAGCCCTCCGGCAGTTTGCAGCCGGGCTGGCATATACCAACACGACAACGTAATTAGCTATGGATGCCCGCAGTCTATCAGTAGCATTAGGACTCGACGACCGGCCCTTTGCGCAGGGTCTTAACCGGGCCTCGCAAAACCTGTCTGGGTGGGCAGGCCGGATGCAGCAGACCGGCAGTCGGGCGCTCGGCCAGTTGTCGGGCAACATGAACCGGGTCGGCCGAGACGCCCGCAATATGGGTTCACAACTCACTGCCGGATTCGGTGCGCCTATGGGCTCGCTTGGTGGACTCATTGCCGGTATTGGTGGCCTGTATTCAGCGCTGGAGCTGGCTAAGCGGGGTCTGACGATTATCAGCGACCTGAACCGACTGGATCGCAGTCTGCAGGCGGTTTCCTCGTCGACCGCCGACTTTAACCGGTCTCAGGCGTTCTTACAGAGTACCGCCCAGGGGCTTGGGCTCGAATATCAATCGCTGACTAAGGCTTATATAAGCCTTAAGGCCGCTTCCAACGGTACGGCCATTGAGGGGGCGCAGACGGAGAAAATCTTTACGGCAGTAGCAAAGGCATCGGCTGCGCTCGGCCTTACTTCAGAGCAGACGGAAGGTTCGCTGATGGCCCTGCAGCAGATGATGTCGAAAGGCAACGTCTCAGCCGAAGAATTACGCGGCCAACTGGGTGAGCGGCTGCCGGGAGCGTTTCGGCTCATGGCCCAGGGTCTCGGCGTTTCGGAGCAGAAGCTCAACAAGATGCTCGAACAGGGGCAGGTGTTGTCGGCGGTGGCCTTGCCCAAACTGGCTGAGCAGCTAGAGAAAACCTATGGGGCCTCGGCGCAGAATAACCTCAAGGGGATGTCGGGCGGCCTATCGCGCCTGACAACCGAGGTGCAGCTATTGCTGAAGGAGTTCGATAATAAAGTGGGTGTCGATTCCTTTTTCGGCTCGGTACTGACCGGGTTCGCGAACATGGCTGGTACGATTCGCAATCTGGTACGCTCAACCGACTGGAAGGATCTCACTGACCTCTTCGCCGGGCGTACCTCAATCGGGCAATTGATGCGCGACGGAGCTGTTGAGGGGTATAACCAGAAAGAGCGAGATAGGGCCTTGTCTGATTTTCGGCAGATGACCCCTCAGCAACGAGCAGTTGAGCTTAAAAACCTCCGCGATGATATGGAAACCGCTCAGGGGGAAGTAAGTCGCATTGCTAAAGCTCCGTATAGTAAGGCCAGCGAAAAGCGGGCTATTGAGCTAGAGGAATATGATAAGTCATTAGGTCAAAAACTGAATGACTTACAGTGGGAAGATGATCAGCTTCGTAAACAGGAGGCTATTAATGCTGCACGCTTAAAAAACGCTAAAACAGGTGGTGGTAATAAGGCGGCTGATAAAGCCGTCTATGTTCCTAAATCTGGTTATGAGGGATTAGTCACCGAGCGAAACCGGTTAGAGGGCCGTACTAATGACATACAGTCGACGGGTTCAAAAGACCCGAAGATCATGGCCGAGTTGCAACTGTTGCAACGGGCTTTCTCGGCCGTTGATACCCAAATCAAGGAGATCGATGAGAGCTGGCAAAACTTCGAGAATCGGGGGGCTGAACTAGAAATCACTATTCGGCCTGACGGGGTGGCTACTGAACTACTCGGTTTTCGTGGTCAGGCGGGTGGTGCCAACTTCCGGCCCGGCGATACGTCAATGGGTCAAACACGGCCGATTGGGACGATGCCCAAGATGCCGACCGCTGAGGAGTTTCGTAATAACGTAAAACCCGACCTCAGCGCAGAACACCTGCGGCAATGGCGAGAAGTAGAAGCGCAAAAGGCGCAGTCGTACCGGGTCATTGACCGCTCATTCATGGCCGAAGATGCGGAAATAGTTAAGGCCCGGTTTGATCAGATTTACGATGCGGTGATTGCGGGTGGTGGCAGCATTGAGGATGCCATGCGGAAAGCCAATGAGGTGGTAACCAACTCAGGCGAAGCACTCCAGCAAAATCTATCGGGAATCCTGCAAACAACGGCCGCCGATGCCATGGCTGGCTTTGGGGAGCTGCTGGGCGGTATGCTTATGGGAGTTCGTTCGCTGGAAGAACTGCCTGCTATGATCGGGAGGCTATTTGGGCAGATGGCCAAGCAGATGGGTAAAGCCATGATTGCTTTTGGTACGGCGGGTATTGCTGCCAAGGCGTTTTTGGCTAACCCCGCCGGGGCTATCGTGGCCGGTATTGCCCTGACAGCACTGGGCGCCATGCTGGAGGCATCGATGCAAAGCTCGATGCAGTCGGGTATGAGTAGCGGCTTGCCTAAATACGCATCGGGTGGGGTGTTCGACTCGACCAGCATCGGTATTTTCGGTGAGTACCCAGGGGCGCAGCGGAATAAGGAAATCGCGACGCCTGAGAAGTTGATGGGGTCGGTGTTTCGTCGGGAGCTGGTCGATTACGGCATGATGCACAACGGGACGGCAGAACCTGGGCGCAAAAGTGTCGATGTACGCATTGCACCAGTTGAGGTGAGGGCTAATGCGCATGAAATGAAGTGGATGCTGCAACAGGTTGACGAAACCCAAAACGACATATACGGATGATAGCGGGCTACGGACAACAATATACTATGCTGTTCCGGGCACGTCCGCTGACGTCTGACGTGGCCGATCTGGGGCAGTTGTATCGCGTTCAGTTTTTCCGGAGAGGGTACTCGGGTACTGTTACCGAACTGACGGCTGGTAGGGAGCCGTGGATTGAAGAAACTGAGGATAAGCTAATCGGCGTAAAAGCCAAGCTGATTCGTATCGGCGTAATCTGCCAAACGGTCGATCTGGCGTCATTCTACGCCGATAATGACCGCGATCTGCTGGTTGTGTTGCAGGCGCAGCAGAATAACTCGTTTGTGACAATATCCTCGGGTTGGCTCAACCCGTTCGATGCAACAGAGCCCTATCAGGAGGCCCCCTACGCTATGACCTTGACGGCCGCTTGCGGTCTGGGTTCATTGCAGGATTTCCCGCTCTATCGGTACCCGAGCCGGGTGGCATATCCTGAGCCAATAACGGCCCATGAATTACTTTACAATTGTCTGGAATGGGTAGGCTACCCCTTACCGCTACGGAGCTGGACGGGTCGGTACGAGGAGTCGATACTCGTGAATGGTACTGACTACCCGGCTGATACGGTTGATCCGTTGCAATACGTCAAAATTGACCCGCGCCGGTGGCTGCGTACTGACGGTACCTACGAATCATGTAAGACGGTACTCGATAATCTGTGTACGGATTTCGGCGCTGTGCTGGTGCAGCAACGGGGTGTCTGGTGTTTCCTCTCGCTCGACGCACAAACCTCGCCCCAGAAGTGGCACGAGTACAGCGCATCCATTGTCGCCATTCCGGCGCTGGTGCTTGAGCCTAACAATTACCAGTCGGGCGGAACGGGCGACATGCGTTGGGAGCCCAGTACATCGGTCGGTATCGTAGCGCAAAAAAAAACCGTCATCCTCAATTATGATTACGGTAATCCCACCAACCTGGTACGCAATGGCGATTTTTCATCACAGGGCGCTAACTGGACAGTTAACCAGTTGCCGGGTAAAACGGTGCAGTTTGAGGGTGACGGAGAAGCTGATAACTCGTTTCGGGTCCGGGTATTTGGGCAGTCCTCCGCGGGGGAATTGTTGCCAGCTCAACCGGGCGAGTTTGAGGTAATTGCAAGCCTGCGGCAGAGTATCAGCATGATTCGTGGTTCCCGGCCGGCCGTTTCACAGGGGAGAGGCAACGGGGCAATCTATATTCAATCGGATGTGCATACCCTGAAGCTGTCGGGCGTGTTCGTCAACTTCTTCACGGCCGGGGCCAAAGTGGCTATATCGGCAGCGATGAGCGACGGTACGGTGTACTGGTTGCAATCGGACGGTAACTGGCGGACTTATATCGGTGCTCGTTCGCTGACCCTTGTTTTCGTCAATACGTGGCAGAATAACGGCAATACGGAAGCCCGGCCCACAAAGGGCGAAACGTTTGACCTGACCTCCTCGCCGGTACCAGGTACGGGTAACTATACCCTTCGTATTGATCTTTTTGCGGCCGAACCTATTGTACCCTCGCTGGGTAACGGGGTTCGGTCAATCACCTACCGGGACATTCGTATATCGTTGAATGATGGGACGGTAATCCCGCTAAAGGGTGAGAGCTGGACGGTGCGGGCCAATGCAGGTAGTAATGACCGGCTACGGCGGGAGGAGCTGTCTATGGTGCTCGGCGATCAGATTGCCCTCTCTACTACATCACCGCAGGCGCTCCGCTACGGGGCTATGCTCAGGCTGAACGGTACACCGACTAAGCGGTGGTTACTGAACGGCCGACTCGACCGGTTTCAGAAACTGACTGGCTGGAGCCTACTGCGTTGGCTGTCGCCCAAGACCCGGCGAATGACCGGCGGGGTACACCTGACCAATCCTGCTCAACGAGAACCCGGGCCGCTGTCAGTGTATAGTGTCGCTGACATGAATCCGCCATACGCGGGAATACCAACCCGGTGGACCTGGGATGTGCGGATGCGGCTGAATCGTGTGATTCTGCATGAGCTACCAATTTCACTCATTGATGAAACGTTTCGCGGTAGCTATGAAACTCCGGACGGTGTTCTCGTGCCTATCGTCGAGCCCGCTGATACTACACAGCCTGTGCCTATTCCCCCCAACTACACCCCGCGTGGTGGGAGCGGTAGCACGGGCGGCAAAATCATTTCATCTGTACTCAAAAAACTGTTTTCGGCGGTGGGTATTGTGAAGTACCCCAACCAGCCACAGGCCGGACCTACGGGCGGTCAGGGGCTGGTGAAACTCGATAATAAGGTAATCAATTTCCCACCCCTACAGAATTTCCCATGAACCCAACGATTCAATGGACATGGCCACTCGGGCCTGATGTAATCTATGCCCTATCGGTCGACGGGTCGCTGGGGTCGCTGGGCGCTGAGCAGTACGACCCTGAATTTTCCGTCGACGCCGAAGGTAATCCGTTTCAGCTGGGTACGCTCGTTCGCGGTTTCTACCGTTTCGAGAACGAAGACTGGAGCGAGGATCAGTACTATGATTTCCAGATTCAGGCAGGCGTCGGTTCGGGTGGACTGGTACTGTCGGGCATAACTCCACCTGATTCAGCTGTTGGGCAGGAGGGGTCTATTTATCTGCAATACGACCCCACGGGCCTGCAACCTGACGTGATATTTGGTCCGCGCGTCGACGGGGCATGGGGCGTCGGGCGGCCGCTTGGTATTCGTGGAGGAAAGCTACACATCGGCTTCGGTAAACCGAGCCCCGATCTGGGCGTGGTAGGCGACACCTACATCGACCGGGTGGGCCTGACCCTGCACCAGAAAAGCGTGACGGGCTGGGATGCGGGTACATATCTCGGAGCTGCTAACGGTACCAATACTTCCCTGACAGGTGATCTGACTGACTTTGAGGACTATTTTGAGCAGCTCCTGGAAGATGAGGATTTAGAGACGCCCTCGCTCGGGGGTGTATTGACGCCCCGAGTGGAGGGCTTGGAGGCAGACGGGTGGGTTCATGGTCGATGGAATTATGACCCAGCCACAACCATCCGGCCACCCCGATACCTTACGCTGGTGACGATCCCAGCATCCGGCCCCTCCTCGGACGATCACACCTTGGTGGAGCTGGAAGGTGGACGTTGGGAGGTGTACGGCAAGGTGTACATGAAGCTACGCATTTACCGGCGTGAGGGCTTTTTCGTGATGATGGACTCAGGAGGAGCCGAACTCGATACCTCACCGGTTCACATCGTTTGCCGCGAGTTTCTGGATGGCTCGCTGCTGGTTTTGCTGCACATCCCAACCGAAAATTTTGCCACCTATTCGGTTCGGGTGATGAGCAATCAGCGGCCCCGCATCCCCATGCTCACGCCGATCATTACGCCCGAGGGGTCACCCCGATTCACCACGGCAAACCCGGACCCATTCAACTGGGGCGTACACCGCGGCTTTTTCCGTATCACCTATCACCTGCCCATCATGGCAAATCAACTCACGCTCGAAGAGCTGTTTCTCCAACGCCTGCTACCGGCTGGCTCCCAGTTCGCTCTGATTGGCCGAAACGCTGTCACGGGGCGGGCCGAAGCGGTCAGCATGGAGCAATTTCATCAGGCGTATCAGGCGTATCTGGCGCAGGATAACGGTGCGCCCGTATGGCCCGCTATCGGTGCCCAGACGGCAACCGTAGGCGTGGCGTACAGTTATCAGCTCCCCGCTGCGACCGACCCCAACGGCGATAGTGTCAGCTATTCGGTTGTGGGGTCATTACCGGCTGGACTGGCCTTCAATACTACTACCCGAACGATCTCAGGCACACCGACTACAGCCGGAATTAGTACGGTTCGGGTTCGGGCTACGGACAATTCTGCCACCCCGAAAACAGCCGATGTGGTGTTTAGCTTTAGTGCTATTCCTGCGAATACAGCCCTGGTTATTACGCAGCCGTCGTACAATCCGGCTACGGGTGATCTGACGATCAACACGCAGGGCGGCAACGGCACTCCGATTGAGTATTTCATTAATGGCCTGCGTGATTGGGGGCTGTCGGCCAATTTCAACATTCCATCGTACCAGCGAACCGGAGTCACCTTCCTGTTGCAGGCCCGTCAGTCAGGTGTTGAGGCTAAGCCTTTATCGTGGACAGCATCGGCTAATCAGGAGGGTAACCGACCCCCGCAACTCAACGGCAGTATTGAGCGGCAATCGGCGCAGGTGGGCGTGCCGTTCGTATTTCAGCTCATTCCGGGCCGATTCAGCGACCCCGACAACGACGTGCTCACCTACTCGGGCATTGGAATACCGGCCGGGCTGTCGGTTGATCCGGCAACGGGGAATGTCACGGGCGTGCCCACTACAGCCGCGGTGGGGGTACAAGCTCAGATACTGGCCTCTGACGGACGTGGCGGGATCACACCGGGCGTGATTGTGTTTGATGTTGCACCGGCCGCACCGGTCAGCTACATCCGGCAGTTAGCGCCGACTCTTCAGTTTGGCAACACTCTGCTTTTGCGCTACGAAAACGAGCTGGCAGGACAGGGTGTGGCTTTCCGGATTGAGCAGATCGACCCGCAGTGGCGCACATCCTCTACGTTCATTATTCCCCCATCGCTGGCTGGGCAAGAGTTGATTCTGGAAGTGAAGCAGCTGGATACCGTCAGCGCGGGGCGCTGGACGCCCCCCAGTACCGGACAGACGACCGTGACGGCCTCGCTGCGGATTCAGACCGGATCGGTCAATACAGCCGGGGTATTCGTGAATGATGACAGCTATCAGGTAGCCTGGTGCAAGGTGGTCATCGGGGGCACATCGATTGTGTACAGTCCGCAGTTTGGCTCTACAATCGCCGGGTTCGAATCGAATGGCATTACCCCGTTCAACTGTGTGGCAGTATCTGGCGAGCCCGGAGCCTACGAAGTGGGGGGGATCAATTTCGGCCGCACCTCGGGCCGTACGGGTACCCTCATTTTCTACATCCGCATCCCCAACCTGCTGCCAGAGTGGACAGAGATCCACCGTCGACTCGACAGCAACAACACCGACGAAGCGGGCTACACCCAACGCTACCAGACCACCATCGGTGGAGGAACGGTAACCGAGGCCACGTTCGTGCTGCTCGATGCGGACGAAACCGAAGTGATTGAAGCGGGCATAACCAACTAACTCACCATGAAAAAACGAATCGTACTTATCCTGCTGGCACTGTTGCCCCTGTTGCTGGCACTGTTGCCATTATTGGCTCAGGGGCAGATTACCCCAGGCCTGCGCTACTCTCTCGAACGAAACAAACGGACGGGTGAGCTGATCGGGAAACTGGAAAGCGGCATTGGCTCAGACGTTTTTGTAACGACGCCCGTAGCCACGTTGCGGGCAGCGAGCCTGACGCCCTCGCGGGTGGCAATCCCCAAGCCGGTAGATGTGAACTATACCCTTGTGCCGGGTGCGTATAACCCCGAGCGCAACGGCCGGTTCAACCTACCAAACCTCTCTTTTCTGGATTACCTACGGCGTACTGACATCTCGCTGGGGCGGCTGCTCCGCCGTCAGGACTATTTCAGCCATCAGGGCGTACTGCCCGCTGAGGAATCAGATGCGTCAGTTTGGCGGAGGGTCAATTTCGAGCTATCGGGTGGGGCCTTGCAGGAGCTGGAGGGGTCACGGCCTTTCTTTCTGGCAACTACGCAGCAGGTGCTCAACAAACTGGCGACGACCAGCATGGGGATCAATAAGAATGTGGCGTTTGTCGTGACCAACTTCGAAACGTGCTACCCCTTATTCCCAACCTCGGAGGCCGCTGTAATTTCAGGCTACGGACCCCTAACCCAAACAATTGTTATTGAGCAGGAGGGTGCTCGGAAGGGGCAAACGATGACACTCGGACAGGTATGGGCCGAGGGGCAGAGTTTTTTTCACGCTGAGGAGGCCATGCGGTTTACCAACCGACATGTAGCCATAACATTGTGGCTGAAGGCGCTCGTGCCTAATGCGCAGGTTGCCAATGGCGACGGAGCAAACGTGTATTATCAACGTAGCCCGGTGTTCGATGAGAGCAACGATTACCCTTCGTTTGCTGCTGGTACGGCAGCTGGCAATTTCTTCTTTACCACGACAGCCAATCAACCGGCGCTGACGGCGGGTGGGCTAACCGTCGTACCCTCGGGCAAGAAATTCTGGCAGGCTCAGGATTGGATTAATAATTACATCTACCCCGGTTCGCACCGGCTACCCGCAGCGGATTTCGATGCGCTGGCGGCCTCGGGGCCAACTTCGTACACGGCTGTATGGCCGAAATTGAAACCCGATCTCAACCGGTACGATGCCATGATGGTGGCATTTGACTACATCAACCGGCAAAAGATCGGCAAGCCCTACACCCTCCAGACGCATTACCGGGACGAGAATGGGTATTGGAAAGAGAATACATTTTACCCCGTTGGCGATCCCAAAGCCGGGCAACCGGTAACGGGTAAGTTTGCGGGTATTCTTTCCGACGAGGCTGTATGTCCACCCTGGCACCATTATGCCGTCGCAGCGTGGACAGGCTTTCTGGGGCAGTCGAAAAACGACCGGTTGACCGTATGGCGTACACACCGAAAATATCCGACCGGTGGCAATGTGTCGACCGTTTCGCCCGGCAACCCGGATTACGTGTACAATCGCCCCCATGCTGACCGCGAGGCTTACGATGCCGGATTCTCAGCCATTGGAAAGTACGCCGAGTACCTGACAAGTGCTGCCACCCGCTACTATCCTCATGACCTATACATCAAATATCCGGGACTAACCGGATCGGGCTGGGGTACATCGGCCGTGATGGCGGGCAGTGGGTATTACAAACGAAACATCCGGGATATTGTATTTCGGGATAATCCCTCTGATCGGCGCACCAAAGCGATTGTTGGGATGCGCACGGTGGTTAAAAATGGGGCCGTCTGGGCGCTGATCATCGGCACCAATTGGGGACAGGAAGCGGCCGACGTGACCACGTTCGACCTACTCGTACGCAAGGCCGACGTGCCGACACTGGCCGCTGATGTGGAGGTTACAGGCCTAAAAATAACCGGCTACAATACGACGATTGTTGAGGTGTGTCTGGAGCCGGCCCGACTGACCCAGACACTATCGGCAACGACGGCAACAACGACACCCAGCACGCCGTTTGGATTCGCCTACACGCCGATTACAACCAACACAACCGTACCCTCTACGGGTAAGATTGTGATTCAGGGTACTCAGATTCGGAACGAGTGGTGGATCACACACAACGGGGCACAATTTGGCGGGGCACTCTGCCACGTGAGTCGCAATGGTGGGGGCAACTTCGTGAATAATTTTGATGCCGGTCGGCAGCATCAGGACACCTATTATGGTGGACCTGACCCGTATTCGCCCCCCGGATTCGAGAAGCCTGAATACTGGAAAGGGTTTCCCTATAACCCCATTGAGGGCGGTGACTGGGCGCACAATGGCAGCGACATTTTGGCCTATGGGTTCGACAATAACACCGGAACCCATTACCTCAAAACACGAGCTCGTAATTTCCCTGTCCGCAACTACCTGACGGGGTTCGTCTACGAAAAATGGGCGAGGCCGGTCCACCCGCAGGCTATCCGGCATTGGAAGAAAATTACCTGGAACCGGGCGAATGATCAGGTGCCCGAGCGGGAAGCCGATGGCAGTTTGAAACGATTCCCGACCGTTGGCACACAGGAACACCCGGTACTGTATTCGAATAATGGGGTTGTTTGGCGGGCACGGTACGCCAATGAATCAGGGGTTCAGAATGTGGATCTGCGTCCGCTGGCGTACGGCACGGCCAACTGGCGAGGCCTGCGTGATGAGTTACTGGCTGAGGGCTGGTTTGGCCTGACGGGCGATACCGACGAGGGCGTGTTCTACATCGGCCCCCGGATCGGTATGATCATGGGCGGCACTGATGGGCTGGAGGGAACGGGTGAGTTTGCGGATCGCTCCACGTACCTGGCCAATACGGTTCAAAAGAACATCGACCCGACCGGCGTGGAGTACATGACCTACGATGTATTCACGGGTACGGTGGCCGAGGCTCGGGCCTACGCTGCGGCCTACTTTACGGCGCTCGGCATTGATGGGGTTCCCAACTATGATTTCTCGACCGGCAGGCGGCATAACTGGGCCTGCCTGAACGGTATCCTGTCGCTGGAGAATACGGGTAATGCACTGACGGTTGAACGTCGAACGAGCAATGAGGGACTAACGCTGAAAATGCCGCAGTTTCCGTTTTCGGCCTCGGCCATGCCTACTCTGTATATCCGGGTGAAGAACAATTCTACCTCGTCGACGTTGCGGGTGGCCTGGCAAAAACCCTCCCAGAAAGAGGGTCCAGCACTTATCGCAGGGCAATACTACGATTTCACGGTGCCCAACGACGGAGCCTTTCATACGGTGCCAATCGTGATGACGGGCCGAACCGGCTGGACGGGGATTATCAGCGCTATGACGCTCGGTTTTCCCGCCAATCCGGGTACAGGCACCAACCTGCTTCAATTAACCTACTTCGGAAAAAATAACCCGTAACCATGGCCACAACGATTCCTGATCTGGATTTAAATATGCTGCGCTTTATTCGGCGCTTAGTGAAACAATTAGTGCCCGGTGATACGGTGCCCGTGAGCCGTGACCGGATCGGCAGCTATCTGGGAGCCGCCGACTTTATCCAAACGCCCGAGGGCCTGATCTATGCCCGAACTTCCAGTAGTGTACCTCCCGATGATCTGCGCGTGTTTGCCGTGCGCAACAAACCGACCCAACGCTGGATGCTGACCGGTACCACTCCGCTCGGTACAGAGTACACGCTGAGTGCGTTCAAACGGGCTGGCTCCAGCTGGACGCGGGCAATTGCGGACTTTTTCGAGTCCGGAGAGAAATCGCTGCTGGTGAATATCCCCCGGTTGGAGATCGACGCCCCCCTGACGCCCCCCTCGGGCAATGGCCTGCGGATTCGCGGTATTAGCCGGGAGGGGTCGGTGATCGTAAGCCGGGGCGACTGGGCCGCATTGAATCTGACGGGGCATCAATCGGCCGAGATTAGTGATCTGGGCTTTGAAGGCGCTGGGTTGCATACGGCAATCGTCGGGGAAACGAATTTCTACACCCGCATTGAAAACATAGGGGTTCGTGGTTTCGGGCGGGGGATCGTGCTGAACTCAGTGGGCAAAGAAACCCTGTTTACCTCCAACCGGGTGAGCCGTTGCGTGGTGCGTGGGTGCGAAGGCCCAGGCATTGTATTGCAGCGATGGGCCGAGTACGTGACGGTGGACAACAACGATGTGTATGACTGCGCCGGACCGGGTATTTATGCGGCCTCGGGCAATGTACGCATGGTGAATAACACACTGGTGAATAACCAGGGAGGTATTCTGGTGGAGGGCTCTATTGGTGTAGAAAGTCCCTCGACGGCTATCGACGGTTATACACTGGGCGAAAATACCGACCATGGTGGCATCTACAGCAATACAGTCAACCACAACCATATCTACGGCATATCGCTCATTAACCTGCGCTACAGTACAGGCGTGGTGGGGAATCAGATTTGGGCGACTATCGGCCCCAATGGGTTCAATCAGAACTATCGGGGTACGGGCTACACGGTAGGCCTGCATCTGGAGAACTGCGTGAATGTGCAGGCAGTCGGCAATACCATCGCCCACAACCGGGTGAACATCGCCGTGAAGGGCGTACGTACATCGCGTCTCGACAACAGCCTGATCGCGAACCCTGACTATACTCAGTATCACTATCTGGAAATCGCGGGCGCGAACGTGAGCCAGAATGAGGTTGTCTGCTCTACATCGGGTGATCTGAAGGGGGGCGAGAACCGCACATTTTTTCCTCTGACCGATACAACCAACCTGGGGAACACCTACCGGCAGAAATCCAGCCTAACCCCGCAGTCGATTGTCTTGCAGAACGGCGATGCGGCCTATACCCATGTGGGTAATTCGCAGCTGATCCGGGTGAGAACGGGCTATGTACCAGCTGTGACGCTGCCCCCGCTCTGGCGTGGCCAGTCGACGACAATTGAGGTGGAGCAGCTAACAGCCGGGGCCTCGGTGTTGGTAGCAGTAACCGGCGCCGTACTGACATCCCGAACGGCGCTCTGTACGGTATCGGGCAGCACGGCCACGCTGACGGGTTCCGGGCTGTACACGTTCACGCAGGACCTTAACGGCAACTGTACAATCACGAGCGATGCTGTGCGCGAATTGAGCCGGGGGGTGTCATTTGTTAATAGCTGGGGGCAATTCTCTGGACTGAAAACAGTGGGTTACTGGCTTGATAGCAGCGGGCGGATCAACCTCGAAGGTATGATGGTCGGGGGCAGCAGCAACACGACAGCATTCACGCTACCCGTTGGCTACCGGCCGAGCTCACTGCGGTTTCTGCCCGTCAACCGGGGCGAGAAGTTCGGAGCCATTCACATCACCGATGGGGGTGAGGTAGTCGTCAAGGGAATTGACCCCGGCGACTGGATCAGCCTGGACGGTGTTTCTTTTCGGCCTTAATCAGATAACTGGCCATCGTGCTAACAACATGGTGGCCAGTTGACTACTCGCTGCCTTATAGTCGAATTATCCCACTCGGTCGATTGCTCCCGACCATATTCGAATCACAATGAACGAATTACTCAAACAGTTAGCGGCCGTACCGCCCGAACTCTGGTACGCGCTGGGCATCATTGCCGGTACCACCGCGCGCGGGTTTCGGGAAGAAGCGGTTAGCCCCGGCCGGGCCGTCACCGAATGGTTTACGGGTGCGGTGGGTGGGGCTGCCCTGCTGCTGATTGTTATAGGCTGGAAAGAGCCAAATACGATCATTCTGTATGGTTTGGCTCCGATATGCGGCTACTCAGGCAACTGGGCACTGGATCTCGTTGCCCGCAACCGGGAGCGGGTTAGTGGCCGGATCATGGACATGATTGATGCCAAGCTGGACGCTAAGGACGAGAGTAAACCACCTAACAATCCATAAGATATGCTTGCGTTTTTCATTGCTGGGCTTGCGCTGCTCAGTATCGTAGCCACCTATACGGAGGTGGCCCAAATGTCGGGGAAGATAGGCACGCAGGCCCTGCGGCTGATTCCGCCGGTTCTGATCTACTTAGCCCTGTTTCTGGCCTTCACGTACGTACCCGTGCTGCTGGAGGTGTCGGTGCTGTGCTGGCTGGGGTACGTGCTGGTACGAAGCAGCTGGACGGTTTTGCAGGGGTATCTGGCCGTACGTACCGGCTCAACCGGCCAGCGGAGTGCGTGGCTGCGCTCCATTCGGTATGCGCCCTACCTGCTGGGTATTCTGCTGGTGGTGTATGGCGTGACGGTGTATCTGGGCCGGGTGAAAAGCCCGATTGCCCCTAAACCCGAAGCCGTGCCGGTTGAGCCGGTACGGGTACCCAAATCACAAGGCGAACAAGACGATGAACGAACATGGAACGAACTGGAACGCGTACGGCCCTGATGGGAATAGCCCTGCTGATGGCGATGCAGGTGATGGGGCAGGACTGCACCGAATGGAAACGCCGACATGCCCGTGCCGTGCATGTCCTGGACTCCACCCGTGCCGTGGGCAGGCGCTTACTGACGGCGAAGGACAGTCGGATTGCGGAACTGGAGCGGCTGTCGGATAACCGGATTGCGGCTGCGCTGCGGCAGTCCGGGGAAGTGCGAAGCCGACACGAGGCTCTCGTCGGCTGGCTGAAAACGGAGGCTCTGACCAAACGTTTTTTGGGCTGGGGGCGTAAACGAGCGATACGGAAGGAGTTAAAACGAATGGGAGCCCTGTAACATGAAACCCCTTACCACCATGGCTAATTTCGATAAAGCTTATGCCATCACGATGGCGCATGAAGGCGGGTACGCCAACCACCCCAGTGATACGGGCGGGGAGACGTATAAGGGTATTGCCCGCAACCACAACCCCAACTGGAAGGGGTGGCACGTGGTCGATGCCGCCAAACGTAACGCATCCGGGACTGATCAGCTCAATCGCATTTTATCGGCCAATGCCGACCTGCAAGCGAATGTCCGAACGTTCTACAAAGCCAACTACTGGGACGTGAACCGGCTGGATCAGGTGAGTGATCAGTTGCTGGCTGAAAAGCTGTTCGATATCGGCGTAAACATGGGCGTGGGCCGGGCGGCCCGGATGTGGCAGGAAGCGGTAAACCTCACTAATCAGAACGGCCGGGCCTATGCTGACATCGCCGTCGATGGTATTGTGGGGGCTATGACCCTCAAGCGCACCAACGAGCACCCACGGCCGGCCCTACTCCTTCAAGTGGTGAGGGCGTTGCAAGGCGAACGCTACCTGAACATCATGCGTAATGCCCCCTCGCAGGAGGTGTTTGCCGCCAGCTGGTTCAGCCGGATTTAGATCGTCAGAAAGTAGACAAGAGTAGTACAGCCAGCCGACAAGAAGAGACAATGGAGTAGAATGAACGTACAGTAGGAAGGTAATGGAAACGCCCGGTCATATTGAGCCGGGCGTTTTTTGTGTGTGGGCAGGTAGCGTGTCACCTTAACTGATGGGGGTGTTTGCAGAAGAAGAGTTGAAACAGAAAACCTGACATCAGGGGCATCAGGCTTTGGACGGGTTTGTTTAAGCACTGGCACCAGTTTTTCGAAACAAGGTGAACGTGATCCAGCGCATTGACTGTGGTACCGGATGAATAAAACGGATAAAGTAAGAGAGCGCCTATCAGGGCGCTCTCTTTTTGCTGACGGAAGAGGTTTCTAAGGTGGAAGGAGTCGTGGGATGTAAGCGTTTTTATTATGGGTTAGTGTAAGCAAACTACTTGGTTCGGCTCCGTCCTCCCCCACGTTGAGCCGGGGGAGCCAGTAGGCAACAAGCACGCCATCCAGATTGAAAAAATCCATACGGTGTTCTGCTCGGTATTCGATCGAATACTGTACCAGTTCGTTATCCTTATACACACACAGGTGCTCTCCCGTCAGCTCGGCGTATGCAAAGAGGCCTTCCTCACAAAGAATCT
Organism: Rudanella lutea DSM 19387; assembly: GCF_000383955.1. Lineage (NCBI taxonomy): Bacteria > Pseudomonadati > Bacteroidota > Cytophagia > Cytophagales > Cytophagaceae > Rudanella > Rudanella lutea. Next base: position 220,221 of record NZ_KB913013.1, read on the forward strand.
CAAACTTGCCATCCACCTCATTGGCACACCCCCAGTAGGATCGTCCGGCAGCACAGTAAATGTCGTACTTGCGCATAAAGTAGTTTCAAACTTACGCAAAAGTATAGGGGCTTGGATGTATAGAAATTAGGTTTTTGTTAAATGTTGGCCATATCTACAGATAAAAAGTTGATTATTGGCCAATAAATTAATTCTACTTACTCAGTAGTAAATATTGAGTAACTGTTCGTAGTTTTACGGCTACCATTCATTGGTGTTTAACCTTTAAGTGCTAATGTGAGCAAATCCGTCATCGGCTGTGAAGACGGATTTCTTCATTACAAGCAGGTGAACTACTGGTGATTCTCTTTCCAGATCGATTGTAAGTAAACATATGGCTACGAAGCCCCAACTGCGTATTCTGTTGGTAGATGACGACGTTGATACGGTGCATGTCGTTAGGTACACCCTGCAAAAAGTTGATCCAGCTACGATTCTTGATGTAGCGGGGAGCCGGGAGGAATTAGTGACCCATCTGGAGAGGGCTGTCAAGCCTTATTACAACCTTCTGCTACTGGACTTGATGCTGGAGGGCGAGTTGAATGGCCTTTCGCTGGTAGATTTGATACGGAGTTATCCGAATACCCGGCTAATGCCCATCGTTGCGCTGTCATTTCGGGATGATCATCAAACAGTACAGGCATCGTATCACCAACGGGTTAACTCTTATCTACAGAAACCCGAGACGCTGGAGGAGTGGGAGCGGGTGATGCTGGCTCTGACCAACTACTGGAAAGTATCAGCTTTACCCTCCGAATGATTCAGAAACTTGACTAGGCTACCCTGTATGATGGGTTGCCTTTGTGGCAATAAGGATAAGTTAAAATGAAAAAAGGGATAAATCCCGACTTCTTTGAGGTCGGGGTTTTTTGTTTTGGCCATCACGCAAAGCAAGCCGTTAAATTATACTTCTGTCTGTTCATGCTAAACCTTAGTTTTAGCTTTAAACCCATAGTGTACTCAGATTCAATTATGAGAAGGGACTTGTCCTTAATATTCGGAGAATGGAGTCAGAGTGATTAAAGTCGGTTAAGTAAGTAATGGTCATCAATCAGTTTAGCTTGGATATATTTGTAATTGATTTTATATTAACTAACGTTTAGTAAACCCGCCCTTTTTTGAGGGGCGGGTTTCTTTATAGAGTTAATCGTGGCAGAATATAGGGGTGTTTGTGTACGGTTTATTATGCGTTCTGTCTAAAAGCGTCGCAAGGCAGCAAGCAAATATCAATTTTGTCGCTTCTTCAAGTTGTTTTCATGAATTAGCTTAACGGCTTCTGACATCGGAAAATCGGGCCATTGCTCCGGCCGAGCCAAAAATATCTGTAAGATACCAGCATGTGAATCAGGATAAACCGGGTGAGGTATCATCTTCACATAAGGAATATTGGCGATGATGTAAGTCTGCCCCTCAACGACAATCTCGCCCCCGTAGGGTGTATGGGGTTGGTCTTGGTTGGGTATATCTTCACCGATCTGAATGGTCTGTTCTCGGGAAGGGTCAGTGTAAAGTAGGTATCGTAAAATCATAACATTACGAAAATGGCGGTTTCTTCACCCGTAACCAAACACATCCAAACTTTAGTATTCGCTTATTATGCGATTAGAATGTAGATGGCTCATGGTCCGCCATTCGGTTAGTGGGCAGGTCGAGCCAGAATAAGATTGATTCGCCCTGTTTATGGGTAGAGCCATTTCGGTTCTTGGTTACGACCTTCTCCAAGGTATTTTTAATGGAGTTGAGCTACATTGCTTCTTAGTTCCCTCCGCAATCGGGGCACACATCCCAGCCCGTGATCGGGCACTCTACTGGGGGCTTCGTGGAGCCGCACCATCCGCATGTAGGTGTTTCGTTCATCGTTTCGGAATCTCTAACTGCACTCGTTGGACATTTACCCCCGATTCGACTAGTGAACGTTCGAGTGTCGATAGAAAACTATCGCGGTCACGAGCCGTTTTGAACTCGAAAAATAGCCGCCGACCACGGGTGCTGACGTAGTTGGTGGTGGTGTTTTTGGCCCATCGGCTGTACTGCTTCATCTGGGCGGTATTCGTGTCGTCAGGCAACTCGTAGAAGCAGCCGGTTGCGGCCGGTACCGGGATGGATTTTGGTTTCATCGTATGGCATGGGTTATTTCCATCTCCCGTCTTTGTAGAAAAAATCACGGCCGTGCCGGTCTCCGAAATTCTCATAGATGCGGTTTTGCTCGATACGATGCACCAGCTGATACATACACTCTGGAAACAGGGGGTTAAGTACCCCAATCAAAAACAGCATTCCGTTCTCTTCAATCAGGCCCAGATAGAGCAATTTCCGACAGAAGAATCCGCTACAATCCGTCGCGACGCCCGGAGTCAATACTTCATCACCGACTTGTACTGACTCAGGCCGGAATCCAGGTAGGGTACGGTATTCGTCGGGGTCAGTTGCCACGTAGCCGCACCCCTGGTTATGGGTGTATAGTGTGTACTCGATCATAGCGGTGCTACTTCTGAATACGTTGTGCGTCGGGATTGAATTTCATCCTCGACCATCTGTTCGACGATGCGGTCGCCTTTGCGCCGGGCTTCGGCCAGCAGGGCGCGCATCGGGGCTTCGGGCATTCGGGGCAGCTGGGCTTCGAGCGTGGCGAAATAGTCCACATCGGTGAAGGTCTCCAGCGGTGGGGTAGGGCGGATCAGCTTGGCTTTGACGGCCTCAACCACTTCGCGGGCTTCGTCGGTCAGTTGATCGGCGTTCAGAAAGAGCCCTTTGGCGGCTTCTTTGTGAGCACCCGCTTCCCGGCGGTGCTGCTCTTCGAGCCATTGGGCCTTTTGCAGTCCGTAGGCGGCCATCCACTCCATGACGGTCTGCACATCGAAGCGGTTGTACACCCGAACGACCTCCCCGTCTTCGTTGCAGAGCGAACCGGATTTGAGGAGCTTGAGGCACATGATGAGGTCCATCACGCTATCGGTGGGGTACTTGTCGAGAAACAGTTGCGCCAGCTCAAACACCTGATAGGGGGTGATGGGCTGCGAGAGGTTCATGCTCAGGCTGGCCATTTTGAGCACGGCACAAACGAGCTTCATGGCCGTCGGGCGTCCCACTTTGCGGATCAGATCGCGGGTGTGGGGGGCCGTGGCGGCCACGGCGATGGTGGCATCCTGCTGTACTTTCATCACCATCAGGTGAAGGGGTTCGGGCAGGTCTTTGCAGAGGGACATGGCGTCAATTGTCCCAGTTTGCAAGGAGTTCATCAACTTCACGGCTGAACTCTCCGAGGTTTTCGCCGGGGCGTTGCTGGCGGCCGTTTCGGCGGGTGTTAGGCTGGGGGTGTGTCGCATGGTCGAGTTTTTTGCGAATCCAGAAATGGGCGTGTTTGCGGTAATCGGCGTAGTCGGCATGGATTTTCTCGAAGCCCATCTGCTCGATGGTGAATCCGTCCAGTAGTTCGCTCAGACGTTCGGACGAAATCTTGAATCCCAGTTGGGCGGCTTCGAGCCAGGTGCGGTCGGCGGTGATGCGGGCCCGGTAGCCCGCAAGCCCCTCGGCCGGATCGGGTTGGGGGGGGCGCGCGGAATCGGGGGGGGCTTTTGTTTTTTTTCTTTCCTCGAAAGCGGTTTGCCGGTGGGCAAGAACAGCAGCCGGAATGAAGACGTCGGCTTCGTGCGCGTCGTCGACGTCGTTCCCTTCGTCTGGAGTCTCTAGTCTGGATTCTATATATATAAGCGAGTTGTCCGATAACTTGTCCGTTTTTTGGACAGGTTGTTGGACAGGTTGGGCGTAAACCTGTCCGTTTACTTGTCCGTTTTTTGGACAGGCTTTCGGACAGGTTAAGCGGTATTCAACCCCGTTTCGCTTACCCATTCCGCAACTCGAAACGACGATCAGGCCACGCGCTTCGAGCCGCTCCCGCGATGCCCAAAGCGTTTTGCGATTCAGACCTGCCATGCCTGAAAACATGCCGTCGGTGAGCGTCACGGATTCAGGCCACGTGCCTTTATTGCCACGGGCATTGAAGACGTTGATCAGGCACCAATACAGATGCGTATCGGTGGGCATAAACGCCTGCTGCTCGTGCAGTTTCCAGTAGTGTTTTGACAGGTCGAAGAGGTTCATTGGATTGAAGAGTTGTGTTGCGTGCGTAGCCGCTTATGCCTCGGCAACAGGCTTGGCTTTGCCAGACTTGACGGCCAGGGGTGCACGCCCGGCATTGATGAGGTTAACCACCTTAGCCGCGCCCGCTTCGAATCCTTTCGCAAAGCCCTCTTGGCGGCCAGAATCCAGACCTACACCAAAGGCTATGAACCCCGCAATCAGATGGGCTACGTACATGGTTTGGGGCAGGGTGAAAGGGCCGAGTTCGGCATCGATGCGGTTGCGCACGTTCAGTAGAAAGTCAATCGTTTCCGAGTCGTCCGGGGCTGCATCATGGCAGGCGTAGAGAATGGCCATGACAGCGTCGCCGAACGCTTCGGTAACGCCTTCGTAGTAAACCGACTGTTGCTTGTTTTCCTGATGGTTTTCAAAGTGCAGAAGATCGGCTAAGGCGAATGTTTGCAATTGTAGATTCATGGGAGTTGTCAGAAGGTAAATGTGCGGTAATGGTGTCTTCGTTTGGGGATTGAGCTAAGACGTAGTATGCGCTCTACGGTAGGCTTGGGTGATGACCACTTTGCGGAATTGGCACTACACCGGCTCACGACCACGAGGGGCTTTTCGTCGAGTAACCTCCGCCCGTTCCGCTCAGGCTAATGCCCCCAAACGAAGACACTATCCTTAATCCTGATCGATGATCACGAAGGGCTCGAAAACGGGCCGCTGGGCGTCGAACTGCGCTGCTACGGCTGTATCCCACAGCTCCTCAAACTCCTCGGCGATGAGGTAGAGGGTTACGGTACCGTTGTTGGGTTCCAGCTCAATCGTAAAGGTGATGCTGGCAGGTTGGCCACCCTCAAAAAGCGGGCAGTACAAGGCGATAGTCATCCCGGCCAGTTCGGAGCTGGCTTTGGCGGCATTACGCTTTTCGATGTTGCCAAGGCGGTCGTTGACGTCCTGATGCTCGGAGCTGGTCTTTACCTCGAAGCGTTGCAAGCGGGTCACCAGCTCGCGATGTACGCCCCGGTCGGCAAAGAAATTACCCTTAAACCGGATGGTTTTGAGCAGGGCGTCTTTGTTCCAGGCCTTTTCGTTGAGGCCCAGCGAATCGAGGAACGGGTGCTTCTTGAGCCTACCGGTAATGGTGATTGTGTCGCGGTTCTGCTCACCGGCCACCAGCGTAATGCTGAGGGCCTTCTTGTTGAACAGCACATGACAGGCTGAATTGGGGTAGATGTCGAGCACAACCCCATCAGGGATGGAGCGTTTGCGGACAAACTCGGCCGGGGCGTTGAAGTTACCCGACAAACCCATCGGCTTGGGCTCGTGGATGGTTTCGGCCTCGCCGTGGCGGATAATTAGTTCGTTGCCCTCGCAGGATTCGACGCGGATGGTCGTTTGGTCGTTGTACATGGTTTATCGGAACTGGGAATCGCGTTGAAACTGAATTTTGTACTGGATTCGCTCGGTCGGGGTGAGCTTCCGGCTGTAGATCAGCACACCCTCGGCGTCGAGGTATTCGAGTGTGCCCTCTTCTTCGTTGACGTTCTCCCAGCACTCGACCTCGCGGTACTCGGTGCCTGAGCGCAGGGCAGCCAGCTTCACTTTCTTCTCTGCCTTTAGCGGTTCGGTGTCAGCTTTGTGAGCGGCTTTGGCCCGGTCGAGCCGTTCGGCGGCTTCCTGCTGGAGAATGTCGATCTCGGCGTTGCGGGCGCGGTAGGCCTCAATCTGTTCCTCGGTGAGGGGGATGGGGAGCGTGCGACGCTCCAGAAAGTCTTTTGTCATAAGCGATTAGGGGGGATTAAAGTGATTGGACAATGGTTTGATCGGGCAATGGGATGAAGCAGTCCAGTTCGGCGATGGCGAAATCAATGATCTGATCGAGGTAGGTGCTAAAGCCCGCTGTGTCGAGGGTGGCCGTAGAGCCGGGCAGCCTGACTACCTCGCCCGTGTGGGTCAGCGTTTTTTCGCACGCCAGAAACTTCACTTTGAAGTATTCGTGCAGCTCGTCATCCGTAAAGCCCGTATGCGTTGCCAGGGTGGCCAGTACCACGCCCCAGTAGTAGGCGTTTTGCGGGTTAGACCGGCGGGCCCGCTCTTCGACAATCTGGATGCGGTAGCGCCGGGGCTTGCGGGTTTTCAGTACCCGCCAGAGCTGCTTTTTGTCCTGCTCGGACGCGAAATCTATTGTGAGTTCCATTTCTGAGCTGAGAGAATAGCGGTGAGCGGAATGTACTGGACGGCATCGGTCGCGGGCCGAAACCCCTTCAACCGGGTGGTCTGTTTGGCGGTCGGCTCGGTGAGGATGGCCCGCTCGCCGGCATGCTCCAGCAGCGCGTAGCGTTCGGTGAGCCCGGCCAGACGGCCCGATACCTGCCGCCGAAAGGGCTGGGTATGCCACGGCTGAAAGAGGGGAGCCTGACGACCCGTCAGATCGCAGTCGGTCGGGGCCATGATGTTTTTGTTGGTGACCTGAAGGGTTATCTCGACGTTGGTGCCGATGAGGTCGAGCAGATCGTTACGGTCGGGCATGGCTGGGGTTTTTAACGGGGTGCATGAGGGTAGGGGTACGCAGCTGGTTGGGGTCGCCGACAACGGCCTGATACCGTTTGACGGTGTAGCCCAGCGCAACCAGCAGAATGAGCAGAATAAGCAGGTGAAGCAGGTCGGCGCCCCAGCCTTGGGGGCGGTCCTGACCGGGCTGGTGGTAGTTCATAGTCCCATCTCGTTCCAGAATGCGTGATGTTTCATCAGGTCTTGGACTGTTACAAACAGGCGAACCCGGCCGCTACTTTGGTCAATGCTAAGTAGTGTACAGGGGAACGCACCCCACCAATCACCGTATATTGAGAATTGAATCATCAGGCCTGTGAATTCGCTGTAGTCGACACTGTCGATCTGGGTCTGGGTGCGGGTCAGCTTGTCGAGCAGGGCTTTGTAGGTCTGCCGACAGTCGAGGGGGAGAGCGGGCCCCTCGTGCTGAGGGGCCGCTTCTACGAGCATCAGGCCGGGCTCCGGGGCGTGTGCGATGGCGAACGGGGTGGGCGTGAACATCTTACAGGTCTTACAGGATGGTGGCTTTGATGATGTCCTGAGCGATGCGCACGGGTGGGTAATCGCGTACGGCCTCCCCGGTTTGTTCGTCTACCCGTACCCGGCCTTCATGAGGGCAGGTGTCGAGGTAGCGTTCATGAACTTTGCGGGCTGCGGTGGCATTGCCAACAACCTCGTTCAATTCATTCCAGTGGGCGTTGTTGGCATAGTCGTAGCGGACGTACTCGGACGCGACCAGCTTTACCCCGTGGCGGGTGACACCATCGCGGCCGTAGATCATCACCTCAGCGGTGGCTTTGCCCTTGGCACTCTTTTCGAGCGTTTCGGCGAAGTAGCGGAGTTTAGCGGCCATCGCGGTCAGGGCGGCCGTGTCGTAGCCCTCGGCATCGGCGTATTCGGGCAGAAACCCGGCTGCGGCCGTGAGCCCGCTTTTGTTCATGTAGGCCAGCAGGTGCAGGGCCGTGTAACCGGCTTGTTCGGGTGTCATCTCGCCGATAGGCATGCTGAGGGGCAGCGTGGCGGGTACTTGCTTGGTTGGATTGGCTTCCATAGCTTTGCGGTGTTAAAATGGTTTTTGAGTGAACTATAGGCCCTGGCTACTGCAATAGCCGGGGTTTTCTTTTATCGGGTGTGGCGATTGACCCGGCGCTGGGCCAGCCACGCATCGACTTCATTTTTGAGAAACAGAATGCTCTTACCGGAGCCGTAGCAGGGCAGACCCCGACGGCGGTATTCGAGCAGCTGGCGGTCAGACACGCGCAGGTACTGGAGAACCTCCTGGCGGTTCATCGGCCTGCGGGCCTCGGCCTCGGTCAGCCGCCCGGCGTAGGTGTCGATCAGGCCCGCCAGCGTGGCTACCAGCTGCGGTAGCTGCGTGAGGGCATCGAAGGGGTTGGGAGATGGCTGGCTCATCAGGCGAGGGCTTTTTCGAGTTGACGCTTCCGTTTGGTGTACTCGGACTCGACTTCTTTCAGAGCTTTCTCAATAGCCTCGGCTGTTTCGAGTTTGACATTTCCGCCCCACATGGCTTTTTGTATGGTTCGCTTGGAGCAGCCAGCCACCTCCGCGACCTTCTGGAGCCCGCCAAAGTCAGATAAGGCCGTAATACGGTTACTCAATTTCTTCTGCTGGTCCTGTGTGAGAATCATAGGAATTGCTTATTTTGCGTTCGTTAGGCGTTCGTTTTTGACCGTTTATGGAGTGCGTTGGTCGTTCGTCTAAAATTGTATGACAAAGTTAAGCAAATATGTCTAACATTGTCAATCATTTTGATTGATATTTTTTGACTAATATGCTTAACATTATGGAAATTATTGAAGATCAGGTGGAAGCAAGAGAAAGGGTAAGGCTATTAATGTCAAAAAATGGCTTTACGAACCGGGAGTTTTCAAAGCAGCTGGATATTGCTGAGCAAAGTGTGTCTAAAATGCTTAATGGGACCCGGACTCTCACGGATGGGTCGCTGTTTAAAATGGCAAAAGTACTTAAGGTGCCGTTTGAGCTGCTTAAAGACGGAGAAGGCTTTGACGCTGAGACCCTGACTACTTCACAACTTCTGAAAGGGGAGGCAAAGCCACTGGAAGTCGTCAATGAGGATGACGTGTTTTACAATTGGGCTGGAAGTGAATTCAGAGACCTGAGCGATGGCCGGGTGTTAATGACCATACCCCTCGTTGACGAGTTTGCCCAGGCTGGCTATCTGGCTGGTTGGAAAGACCCAGAATTTATTGAAGAATTGCCGAAACATTCAATTGTAGTTGCCAAACGCCATACTGGTAAATACCGGGCTTTTGAGGTGGTGGGCGACAGTATGGATAGCGACCGACGCGATGCGATTTGTGCTGGAGATATTGTGGTGGGGCGGAGTATAGACAAAACCCTTTGGAACACGAAGTTTCATTTGCACCGCTTCAAGGATTACCTGATCGTGCATCAAGACGGGGTAATCATTAAGCGTATCACGGCCCACAACGTAGAAGAGGGAATCATTACCTGTGCTTCAACCAACCCTGATAAAGAGGCCTACCCTGATTTTGAAGTTCGCTTGTCAGAGGTATATGAGATTTATAATATCGTATCTGTGGAGCGTAAATGGAAAGCGTAATGTAGATTTTAAAATACTTGATTGATCTCTATGTTAAAAGAGCTACTCATTCTCTTTCTGGTTTTTGGTATCATCGACGCGTCGGTTGCACAAGATCCGACCTACCCTGATCCAAATCAAAGCCGTGAGCGGGTTCGGCCTGCGGGCGACTCTGAGCCATTTAAGGGTGCTAATACAATTACCTTGATTAGTGGTGCCGACAATCTATTTACGACTGTAGGTCAGATTCTGACCGAAGAAGGGTACACCGTAAAAGCTGATCGTGAATTTGGCTCAATTGTTACCGATGAGCGGTCAGCTCCAAATAACCCCCAGCATGGTATGGTAATTAAGGCTTTTGTGAAGAATAATACCATCCGAATGAGCGCTACTATTCAGCCACATATGTCCTTTTCGTACGCTGGGGTAACGACCTCTGGGACTCCTATTCCAGCCGAATACCGGAATACCAATATGACGGTTCATCGTATCGTGTTCCTTGAGTTAGACCGTGTAGCTCGTTTGATAGCTGATGCGGTAGCTGCACAAAAGCTTACGTATTCGGTTCGGTAAGCCACCGGTACCAAACATAGATATTGAGGTACAGCAGGGCTCCTAACAGGATTAGCCATTGCAGGGTGCGCCAGAGCTGACCCCAGATCGAGAGGTCTCGGAAGGGCTTTGTTTTCATTACGTTATCCTGCCCAGATTGAATAGATTACAAAGTCATTGGGTCACTGGAAATGGTGGGCCACCATTTCCAGCTGTAAGTGCAGCGCATACACTGTTACCTCAGGTGAAAGTAACCTCTACTTTTCATGCCAGATCGCAAGGGAGTTATCGCTTTCATCATCCCAACTGACAAAGTGCAAGGGGGATCTACTTGCATCACCGCAGACTTGAATTAGCTTGTTGTCTCGATCAAATATCCGAATACTCGCGCCCGGCCCCTCGCCAATTTTTTCTCCTGTACCAATGAGCGCATCGTTTAGATCGTACACTTCAACTTTGCCGGTTCTTTGAAAGTATGTACCGTTCCCGATGTGTTTACCGACTTGATCGTGTATTGAGTACTGGATGATATGATTGAAGTTGTAAGCTTTTTCAAAAGGTAGTGACTCATTCATAGTAGAAGGGAGTGTTGCGACGAAGCAATATAAGCGAATTAGTGGTTTCTGGACTAAAAGTGATATGTACACTCCGTGATTTTCCGGTGATAAATACGGGAATTTTCCCGTTGTAACCGTTTTGTTTATTCGCGTTTTTGTGCCCAAAAACACATGAACACGAAGATTGTTCTCGCGCTTATACTGATCGCTGGTCTGGCTTTCTATGCATACGCAAAGGTTGAGCCCCAGGCTGCTCCGGCCGTTCGGTGGCAATACAAGATCTGGGGCTATGAATTACGGGCTGGTCACGGGCCCTCACAGGAAGAATATGAGCTTAACCGCTTGGGCCAACAGGGCTGGGAGATGGTAAACTTTATCAATGAAGAACAGCCCGGTGGGCCTGCTGGTCGGCGCGTTTATCATGTTTACCATTTCAAACGAATGGCACCTTGAGTTTATACATCTATCCTGAAAGCTCTCAATTCCATTGATAAGAACTCCTCTTTTAGATCGAATGAAAAATAACGACGATTTCTTCAAAATCCAGAGTGCATCCTCAAGAATCAAAGCAAAAATTGTAGCAGAGTATTTTCCTCAGTACTGTCGTATTCTGATGAAGAGTCCCAAGGAACATCGACGAATTGTTTATTTGGACTTATTTTCAGGGCCGGGGAAATATGGAGACGATAATCCTTCTACTCCATTACTTATAGCTAAGGCTTGCTATGAAGATGTAAGGTTACGGGATAATGTGCTTTTGGCTTTCAATGATAAAACGTATGCAGAAGAGCTGAAAAAAAATTTTTTAGCACAATTTCCAGAGGGTTCGTTTAGGCATAAGCCACGCTTTGCTAGTCGAACCGTTGGGGAAGATGAAGCAATCCAAAAGTATTTATCTCGTAAGCCTGAAAAAATCAATTATTCACCAACGTTGCTCTTTTTTGATCCTTGGGGTTATAAAGGAATCGACACTAAAACACTTGCGACATTTCTTGAGAATTGGGGTAACGAGATATTTCTATTCGTTAATATTAAACGGATAAACGCTGCTATAGAAAACGATAAGTTTGACGAGTTGATGGAAAGTATTTTCCCGACGACAATTGACTACCTTCGAAAAGATAAAAAATACAAAGCGACTGTTTATGATCGGTTAAATCTGATCATGGATAACCTAGCTGATGAATTTAAACGTGTAACTCCCAATCTCTATCATTGTGCCTTTAAGTTTAGGGAGGAAGATAGCGAAGCCACAAGCCATTTTATCATTCACTTTTGTAAGCATAAGCGAGGCTATGAGCTAGTTAAGCAAATCTTTTACGATTTTGATAACATAGGTGCCTGTCTCGAAAAAGATGGGGTTTACACCTTTGACGCTAAAGTTCAAGGAAGCTCTGCTTCTCTATCCCTTTTTGGAGATTTAAATGTATTGGCATTATCACAACAACTAGAGAGGGCATACAAAGGGCGTACAATAACAGCTCGAAGATTATTTGATGAACACCATCCGGGTAAAAAATTTTGTGCCTCGCATTACGCAAAAACTCTAAGGAAAATGGAGGAAGAAAAGAAGGTAACAGCTATCTTTACTGATGGTAAACAACACAAAGTCAGCGTATTAATTACAGACGACTGCCTATTGTCTTTCCCATAACTATGGCACAATCAAGTATAGAGTGGACTGAAATGACATGGAACCCGACGACGGGTTGCGATAAGGTTTCAGCAGGGTGTAAGTTCTGTTACGCTGAGGTAATGACTCGTCGGCTTAAAGCCATGGGGCAGCTTAAATACTCCCGTGGGTTTAAGGAGGTAGTTACACACGAAAGCGAGTTAGAAACTCCGTTCAAGTGGAAGTCTCCAAAGACGGTTTTCGTTAATTCGATGAGTGATCTGTTCCACATTGACGTTCCACTAACGTTCATCCAGCGGGTGTTTAAAACCATGAATGAGTGCCCCCAGCATACTTTTCAAGTATTAACAAAACGAGCCGAGCAACTTGAAGAATATTCTACACTGTTAAGTTGGACACCTAATATTTGGATGGGGGTTTCAGTAGAGGATGAGCGCGTTATTCACCGTATTGACCATCTACGAAATTCTGGTGCTGAGATTAAGTTCCTCTCCTTAGAGCCGTTAATTGGTCCATTACCAAACCTGAATTTAGAGGGTATTGATTGGGTAATTGTAGGAGGAGAGTCTGGACGTAAACCTCGACTTATGCAAACAGAATGGGTGGAAGACATTCAACAGCAGTGCGAAGTTGCAGGAGTAGCCTTTTTCTTTAAGCAGTGGGGAGGGACGAATAAAAAAGCCAGCGGACGTTTGTTGAATGGGCGGACATACGATGAGATGCCACTACAGATAGCCTGATCAATCTTCATACACGGCCGACGCTGCGCTGTCCAGACTCTCCTGATCCAGATCGTCGAAATAGCCCTCGGTCGTTTTAAACGTCGAGTGGCCCAGCAGGTCGCGGGCGTCGGTGGGTCCGATGCGTTTGTCGACTTTCATGGCCCGGCGTACCTTATCGGCCAGTGAGTGCCGGGCGGAGTGCATCTTCAGCCGCACGTCTTCGGGTAAGCCCAGCTCCTTCCAGCCGATGTCGTGTAGCTTCTGGTTGAGGTTGCTGGCAATGGTCCGGACGGTGTTGGTCAACTGGTCGGCCAAGGCTTCGGGCAGGGCCCGGATCTGCTGGCGGGTGCGGGCCTTGGCGTAGGGGGCTTGCGGGTCGAGAAAGGGCAACAGGTACTCGGTAGGGTTTGCTCCTTTGCGCCAGATAACAGCCAGGTGAGCCTGCGCGGTTTTTGATAGCGGAATCCGAATCCACTTCCCGTTTTTAAGCATTTGGTATGCCAGCCGAACGGGGAGGCCGCCTTCGTCGCACTCGTACCACTCGTACCGCGACCGGATCAGGTCGCCGATCCGCATGCCGGCTTGATAGTAACAGGCCAGATAGCACCAACGGGCCCAGCCCTCCACGGCCGGAATCAGCCCCGGCCCGACTGGATAACGGCCCCGGCGGGCGGCTCCTTTCTCCCAGAGTACCCATTCGTCGGGGCGCAGGGCGTCGAGGTCTTTCTCCCGAAGTCGCTGGATCGTGCGTTTTTCCTCCGTCAGAGCGTCGACGTGGACGAAGGGGCTGACCGTCATGCGGGCTTTTTTGGCAACGCCCTGCTCTCCCAGTAGATCGTGATAGGCAGCCCGAAAGGCAAACAGAGCATTATTGACTGACGAAGGTTTGTTGCCGCTCGCCGTCATATGCCGTTGAAAGCCTCGTATAAGTTCAGGGGTCAAAGCCGCCTGGGGCATCTGCACGCCCTCGGGCCGGGTTTTCAGATACCCTTCGAAGTTGCGAATGTGGTCAAGCCGGTTCTGCCGGGTAGCGGGGGAAATCTGGGTGCCTCGGCTACGGACAGCCTGTCGCATCAGATCGAGTAGGGGAGCGCCCCCGGCTGCCCGTTGATCGGCGGGGAGTTTCGCCAGTTGCCGAAACCGGTCTGTGCATTGCCGGGGCGTAATGGCTGGGTTTTCACTCTGCCAGCTCTCGACCTGCTCACGCACGCGTTTGAGGGCCACTTCAATGTCGCTGTTGAGACTGGCATGATCAGGATGAGACGTACGTACCCAGAACCCGTATTTCTTCTTCGTATTCCAGTCCCGTTTAGGCAACGCAATTGCCGTGGTTGTACGGCCCATCGCTTCGCCGGGCTGGTAGATACGAATTCGTACCCGGTACAGCCCGTCACGGCCAGGGGCGTCGGCCAACTCGACATCGAACGTGGTCTTCTTCATCGCTATCCTCTTCAGATAGCAAGATACGACCTACTGAAAAATTACTGAAACTATTTGTTCGGAAATGGGTGAAATGTCCGACAAATACCGGAAAAGAAAAACGGTGATAAACGGCTCCACAGCGGATTTATTCGAGATCTTCGGGCGGAGAATCGTTAAATTCAGCAGAAACTAACAATTTGGCAATGATAGCGTGTTCTGTCGGAACATACACATCTACACTGCCGAAAGGTGGGTAACTACTACTCTTTTTATTTACTACCACGGCCTCAATGTCGTGCTCCGCCAGCAGGGCTTTGGCCAGTTCTGCACGGTAGGGCAGGGGCGTGTTGAGGACTTTTTCCCAGTTTTCGATCATGGATTGTTGGGGGGCGTCAGAGGTAAGGGTGGACAAAAAATAATAGAAGAAGCTACCATCTAACGTCTACTATCCAACATCTCCGACTGGTTGGATTGACGAAAATAATACATTAATCCCAGACAAAGTGCCAGGGAAAACAGGGCCGCTGATACCGGAACCGACTGAGTGTCTTCAATATCGAGGGAAACCACCTGACGCTGGCGCAGATACACCATCACGACCGTAAAGCCATTATTGACGAAATGGGCCAAAATAGGGACCCATAGATTGCCCGACCAAACGTACAGATACCCAAACAATGCACCCAGCAGCAACCGCGGAAAGAAACCATAAAACTGCATGTGAATGGCGCTGAACACAGCAGCCGCCAGCCAGATGCCCACGTGCGGATTGCCCCCCAGCCAGTCGATAAAGCGCCGTTGCAGCACCCCCCGAAACAAAACCTCTTCGCCGATGGCAGGCAGCACGGCAATCACCAGCAGGGCAATAATCAGTTGGGCGGGCGTATCAAACCGGGTCAGGTATTTGGTCAGTTCCCCCAGTTCGTCTTCTTTAGCGCGCATCCAGCGTTCCAGAGGGGCCAGGGTTTCGGGTAGTTGAAGGGCCTGGTTCCATTCGATAATGAGGCCATTGAGTGGCATAAAGGCAATCACCAGAACAGCTACGAGGCTAAGCCCACCCACGGCGTGAAGCGGACGCAGCTGAAAGTCGGCAATGCGCCGGTGTTCAAACAGGGTCCAGTACACCAGTGCGGGCACCAGAAACGTAAATACGTGGCTGATGGCCTGAATCAGCATAATGGTGTTCCAGGCACCGGGGTAACGAGTCGGGCTGGTGAGCAGGGCTGTCAGGTCGGGCGTGGTCGTATGGCCCGATAGCAAACCGACCAGAAAAGCGGCACCCGTAGCCAGCAGGGCCCCTACGGTGGAACCGAGCAGAATGGTGCCAACCAGTAACAACAGGCTGGATAAAGCCGACCGTTCGGGACGACGACCCGGCGACCAATCGGCCGAATGCGACGTGGGGGTAGAATCTGTTAGCATAATCGTCGTAAATTTACGGGGCTTTCCGCTTCCTGCCTAAACTTATAAATTGGACAGGATGTTGGATACTGGACCTTAGATACAGGACAAAGGACCGGCGGACGTTTGGTGGCCGAGGTCGAAACGAGCTTCAACAACGACATGGTAAAGATTGCAAATATAGAGCTGGGTGAGTTTCCGTTGCTGTTGGCCCCGATGGAGGACGTCAGCGATCCGCCGTTCCGGGCGGTTTGTAAGGCCAACGGTGCCGACCTGATGTACACCGAGTTTATTTCGTCGGAGGGGCTTATTCGCGATGCCGCCAAGAGTGTTCAGAAACTGGATATTTTTGAATACGAGCGCCCGGTGGGGATTCAGCTCTTTGGTTCTGACGTGGAAACCATGGGCGAGTGTGCCCGTATTGCCACCCGGGTCAATCCCGATCTGATCGATATTAATTACGGTTGTCCCGTGAAGAATGTAGCCTGCCGGGGTGCCGGGGCGGCTTTGTTGCAGGATATTCCGAAGATGGTGCGCATGACCGAAGCGGTGGTTAAAGCTACGCACTTGCCCGTTACGGTGAAAACCCGACTTGGTTGGGACGATTCGACCAAGAATATTCAGGAAGTGGCCGAACGTTTGCAGGATATTGGCATTAAAGCCCTCACTGTACACGGGCGTACCCGCGTGCAGATGTACAAGGGAGAAGCCGACTGGACACTCATCGGTAAAATCAAGGAAAATCCCCGGATTCAGATTCCGATCTTCGGCAATGGCGATATCGACAGCCCTGAGAAAGCCCTCGAATACCGGAACCGCTACGGCGTGGATGGGATCATGATTGGCCGGGCCAGCATCGGGTACCCGTGGATTTTCAACGAAATAAAGCATTTTCTCCAAACGGGTGAGCATCTGCCCGCGCCAACCGTGGCCGACCGGGTTGCCGTTTGCCGGCAGCATCTGGACTTCTCGATTCGCTGGAAAGGCGAAAAGGTGGGTATTTTCGAGATGCGTCGGCATTACACGAGTTACTTCAAAGGGTTGGAAAATTTCAAGCCATTCCGGTCGCGGTTGGTTGTGGCCGAATCGCACGATGAACTGCTCAGTATCCTCAGCGAGGTGCAGGAGCATTATCTGGGCGAGTTGGTAGGGTAACTCCAAACCCCATACCCAACCGTACGCTGACAACCCCATGCTTGCAAAACCTGTATCCGAACTGACCGAAAAGCGCCCCCTCATAGCCTGGGTGTACCTGTGTACAATGGCCCTGGTTTGGGGGAGCTCGTTTATCCTTATCAAACGTAGCCTCGATGCCTTCACCCCGCAACAGGTAGCCGCCGGGCGTATTTTTCTGGCGTTCCTGTTCTTTGTGCCGTTTCAGGCGTACCAGATTCGGCAACCCGATGTGCGCACGTCAGTACGTCGGCAGGGACCATATCTGTTGGCCGTTGGGCTCACAGGGTTTTTGTTACCGGCCTATTTGTTCGCCATTGCCGGGGCGCATATCAACAGCTCATTGTCGGGGGCGCTGAACTCCCTCAGCCCGCTGTTTACACTGCTGATTGGCGCGTTGTTTTTCGGCAATCGGGTGCCGATGCGCCAAACGGTTGGTATTTTGCTCGGCCTGGCCGGGTCCATACTCCTCGTCTTTTTTAGCGCTACGGGCGAGTTTTCGGTCAATGCCTACGCCTTGCTGGTGGTCGGTGCCACGGTTTGCTACGGCATCAATACCAACCTCATTGGCCGGTATATCCGGCACATGCCTGCTTTAGTTTCAACGGCCTGGATTTTCTTTTTTATCGGGCTCATTGCCCTCGGTGCGCTTTTGTTTACCGACGTGTGGGCGCGGGCGGGCCGGCCCGAAAACAGCCTGGCCCTGCTGGCCTTAGCCACGTTGGGTGTGCTGGGTTCAGGGCTCATGTCGATTCTGTTCAACCGGGTGGTGCAACTGGCCTCGCCTTTATTTGCCGCGTCGGTTACATACCTGATTCCGATTGTAGCCTTGCTATGGGGAATTTTGGATGGCGAACAGATTTACGCCGTGCAATATGCAGGTATGGCCGTTTGCCTGCTTGGTATATATTTGACGAATAAATCCTGAACCAATGTTTACAGCCACCGTCAACGACGCAGCCGAGGCTCCCTTCTCGATTCAATTTACGGCCAATGGCCCTCTGGTCAACGACGAACCCTTTGCCTGGGATCTGGCCCGGCTCAACGACAACACGTTTCATATTCTGCACCAGAACCGGTCGTACACCGCCGAACTGATTGAGCTGGATAGCGAAGCCAAAACGGTCAAATTGAGCCTCAATGGGCACCTGTACACCGTGCAGCTCAAAGACCGGTTCGATCAGTTGCTCGAACAGATGGGTATGAGCGGGGCGGCCTCAGCCAAAATCAACGATATTAAAGCGCCTATGCCGGGCCTCATTGTGGGCGTGAGTGTGCAACCGGGCGATGTAGTAAAAAAGGGCGATGCCGTTTTGATTCTGGAGGCCATGAAAATGGAGAACCTGATTAAGTCTCCGGGCGAAGGAACCATCCGGGCTATTCGGGTCGCGAAAGGCGATCGGGTCGAAAAGAATCAAGTGCTAATTGAATTTTAACGTATTTTTGCGGCCATGTCTTCTCAACTCAAGTACAAACGAATTCTGCTTAAGCTAAGCGGAGAGGCACTTGCTGGCCCCAATGGTTACAATATCGATCCGGCTGTTCTCGAACAGTACAGTCAGGAAATCCTCTCGGTCGTCGAAATGGGTGTCGAGGTTGCCATCGTGATCGGCGGGGGCAATATTTTCCGGGGGGTGTCGGGCCAACGGTCTGGTATCGACCGAGTGCAGGGCGATTACATGGGCATGCTCGCCACGGTAATCAACGCGATGGCCATTCAGAGTTCGCTCGAAAAGCACGGCATGTACACCCGCGTGATGTCGGCGATTAAGATGGAACAGGTGTGCGAACCCTACGTTCGTCGCCGGGCGATCCGCCACCTCGAAAAGAAACGCGTCGTGATTTTTGGGGCCGGAACGGGTAACCCTTACTTCACCACCGACTCAACGGCCGCTTTGCGGGGCAATGAGATCGAAGCCGACGTGCTGCTCAAAGGCACCAAAGTAGATGGCGTGTACACGGCTGACCCCGTGAAAGACCCCACTGCCACCCGATACAACCACATCAGTTTCCGCGATGTGTACGAGAAAGAGCTCAACGTCATGGACCTCACGGCGTTTACGTTGTGCCGGGAAAACAACCTGCCCATTATCGTTTTTGATATGAATAAGCCGGGCAACCTCAACCGATTGGTGTCGGGTGAAGACGTAGGAACGCTTATTTCGAATGACTAGCTTTAAGGCGGTTTGCATGATTTTAGGTATTTAGTTTCGGAAAGCTGGCGTTTGGGCCGGGCCTACGTTGACAAAAAAACTGAGCCCGCTAAACGGTACGCAGCCAATCGGAGACTGTAAATGTTTGACAATGGAAGAGATTGAACTATTCTTAGAAGATGCCAAAGACACAATGGAGAAGGCGTTGAAGCACCTTTCCATTGAATTGACAAAAATCCGGGCCGGCAAAGCGAGTCCAACCATGCTCGACGGCATTCAGGTGGAATACTACGGTGTTATGTCGCCTATTGGCAACGTGGCTTCGATTACTACACCCGATGCGCGCTCGATCGTGATTAAGCCGTTCGAGAAAAAAATGATCGGTGAGGTAGAGAAGGCCATTCGCAACTCAAACATCGGTCTGGCTCCCTCCAACGATGGTGAACTGATCCGGCTGAGTATTCCACCCCTGACGGAAGAACGTCGGCGTGACCTGGTAAAAAAAGTGAAGCAGGAGATTGAGGTGGCCAAGGTAAACGTGCGGAACATCCGTAAAGACACCAACGACTCGATCCGAAAGCTGACGAAAGAAGGCGTATCGGAGGATGCCGTGAAACAGGGCGAAGAGAGGGTTCAGAAACTGACCGACGCCTTTATAGCCCGCGTGGATGATGTGTTTGTGGCTAAAGAGAAAGATATTCTTTCGGTATAGTCGATTTGATACAAATGAAAGTCCGGCCTGTTGCATGCATACGTGCAACAGGCCGGACTTTTTGTTGGGATCAGCAGCCACCCAAAACGGCTGCGTACGTATCCGGTAGCGACACACGGGCCGAATTCGGCTAATCTGCTGGTAAATGCCGGTTTCCCGAACGATTTGCGTTACTTTTGCAGGTGGCAACCGGAGCAGACGGTCTGTTTGGTCGGAAATTTTCCGTCGAAATAAACGGATTCTATATCGTTCGGAGCGCTGCCCCGCGTCCCGTTTGCTACTGGCTGGAACCGTTTTGACAAGACTTTATGGGCCATCGTTGGTTTGGAACACTGGTTATGGGTTGGGTATTGGGTCTGAGCATGACCTTGTACCCGATGCTGTGGGCCGGTGAATCCGCGTCAGTGAAGCCCCGCCCGTTTCAGCCGCCTACCATTGCTTGCGCCCCCGACTCGCCCGACGACGAGTTTAAGCATTTCGGCGCCTACTTCACCTTGCATCTGGGGCAACCGGTTTTCCCGGTTCGGGGATATGCCGGTACGATGGAGCCGTTGGCCCTACCAGCCCCATCTGGTTTTGTCTCGTTCGCTATCCGGTTGCTCTACTGGGCCTATGCGCCCCGGCCGAATTATGGATACCGGGCGGCCATGCGGTTTATCTTCGAGCATCAAATCGCCATCAATGCCCCATAGCGTCTTCTGGGTTTGGGGTTGCCAAC
The DNA here is from genome assembly GCF_000383955.1 of Rudanella lutea DSM 19387. Taxonomy (NCBI): domain Bacteria; kingdom Pseudomonadati; phylum Bacteroidota; class Cytophagia; order Cytophagales; family Cytophagaceae; genus Rudanella; species Rudanella lutea. The sequence continues at coordinate 240,520 of NZ_KB913013.1, forward strand.
GGGTTTTCTGTTCGCACACGTAGCTACCTACCGACAAAGACTGGCTCAAGATAGCCTGTTTTTGGCGTGGAGGTTCAGGTGTGAATCAGCCACCAGCCTGAAAGGCGCTCTCTTCGTTTTAATCGCCTGCCGAGGCTGGTGCTACCGCCGGGCGGGCCTGTGTTTTACTTTATCTTTCTGGTTTGTTTATGTGGTCTGCGATAGCCCGCACTATTCTTTCGTACCGGCTGGTTTGGCTCGGTTTTCTGGTAGTCCTGACCGGGGTAATGGCCTATTTCGGCACCCGGCTCCAATTGTCGTATCAAATTGCGCGGGTGCTGCCTTTGTCTGATTCGACTCAGTATCAGTACGAACGCTTCAAGGAGCGTTTTGGGGCCGATGGCACCCTGATGGTCATTGGCTGGCAAAGTGACCGCTGGTTTGACCTGCCGGTCTATCAGGGCTGGTACCAGATGACCGAGCAGGTTGGAAAACTACAGGGCGTGCGGCAGGTGCTGTCCTCGGCCCGGATGTTTAACCTGCAGCGCAATGATAGCACCTGGGGAATCCGGCCGGTGGTAACCCGAATGCCGCAGACACAAGCCGAAGTCGATAGTCTGAAAACGCAGGTACTGAGCCTTCCTTTTTACGAGGGGCTGCTGATTAACCCGGCTACGAAAGCCACATTGATGGCCATCACGTTTGATGAGCAGAAGCTAAACTCACGCGCCCGAATCGAGCTGGTGCAGACCATCCGGGAATACGGCAAGGCCTTTGCCGAGAAAAATAACATCGAGCTGCACTATTCGGGGCTTCCTTCCATTCGGACCGAAGTCATGAAGAAGGTGTCGGGTGAGATGAAACTCTTTATGGGGCTGGCGGCCGTCTTTACGGGCCTGATGGTCTGGTTGCTGTTCCGGTCGGGCCGGGTGGTCTGGCTGTCGATGACTGTGGTGGCTATCGGGGTATGTGTGGCCATAGGTACACTGTCGTTGCTGGGGTATGAAATTACCTTGCTCACAGGCCTGATTCCGCCCCTGCTCATTGTGATTGGCGTGCCGAACTGCGTATTTCTGATTAACAAATACCACGAGGAACTGGCCGAACACAGTGATAAGCAGCGGGCTCTGGAAGTCATGATCCGGCAGATTGGCTTGTCGTCTTTACTGGCCAATGTGACTACGGCGATCGGGTTCGGGGTATTTTACTTCACCAATAGCCGGTTGCTCATGGAGTTTGGCGTGGTGGCGGCTATCTGTGTGATGGCCGTGTACGTGGTATGCCTGCTCATGGTGCCTATTCTGCTCAGTTACCTGCCCGTACCGAAAGCGGGTCAGCTGCAAACCTTGCAAGGTGGCCGTTGGCGTGGGGTGCTCAACCGGGTCGACTACTGGGTGCATAATCGGCGGGGGCTGGTATATGGACTCGTTACGGTTATCACGGTACTCAGTTCACTGGGGATGTTTTTGATTCGGGTGGAGGGATACGTTGTCGACGACTTACCCAAAAACGACCCGGTCTACACCGACCTGCGCTTTATCGAACAGCAGTTTAAAGGGGCTTTGCCACTGGAGGTGATGATCGACACCGGTGAGCCCAACGGGGTGTTTGCCGAAGCGGGCCGGGCCTTGTACAAAGTGCGGGCTCTGGAACGGGTGATGGACGATTACCCTGAATTTTCGAAACCCCGCTCATTGGTCGATGCGATCCGGTTCGGGTACCAGACTTACCGGGGCGGCAACCCCAAATACTATGTGTTGCCTCCGGCTATGGAACTGAAAAAGATGGTCGGCGATGCCCCGCTGACGGGGAAAGCCTCGGCTACCTCGTCGCTGGCTCAGTCGTTTCTGGATTCGTCGCGGCAAATCACGCGGGTGAGTTATCAAATGGCCGATGTCGGGTCTATCCGGATGCAGGAAGTGCTGAGTAGCCTGCGCCCCCGGCTCGATTCGGTGTTTGCCGGTACGGGCTATAAAGTGAGCCTGACGGGCCACAGTCTGGTTTTTTTGCAGAGCAATGACTACCTGCTGGGTAATCTGTACGAGAGCCTGCTGATTGCCATTATTCTGATCGCACTGGTTGGGATGGTGTTGTTCCGGTCTGTTCCGATTATTCTCTTATCGAAATTACCCTGCCTGATTCCTCTGGTCGTGACGGCCGGTATTATGGGCTATGCGGGGATTCCGTTCAAACCATCTACGATTTTGATTTTTAGTATAGCGTTTGGGTTGGCTTCCGACGGAACGGTGTACTTCCTGACGAGCTACCGGCGGCAGTTACAGCTTGGGCTGGAGCCCCCGGCGGCTATTAGCGCAGCCATTAGTGAAACAGGCATCAGCCTCATTTATACAGCGTTGATTCTGGCCGTCGGTTTCGCCGTGTTTGCCGCTTCAAGTTTTGGTGGTACGGCTGCTTTGGGCGTGCTGGTTGCTACAACGGTATTAATGGCTTGTCTGACAAACCTGGTGTTGTTGCCCGCTTTATTGTTGACCCTCAAACGCTATCGAGTGTAACATGAACACAACAGCTATAACTGTCCACAATGACATCAACCGTAATCGAAACAACGACTCAAGCCCGGCTCCGCCTGCTTAAGGATCTGGGTTTTCTGTGTGCCGGCGTTCTCTGCGCGGGTATGGGGCTCAAAGGGTTTCTGCTTCCAAACGACTTTCTGGATGGGGGCGCTATGGGAATTGCCCTGCTGCTTGAAGTGACAACCGGGGTAGAACTGGCCCTGTTGGTGGTGCTGGTGAACCTTCCCTTCATCTGGATGGGCTACCGGCAGATTTCTCTTGGGTTCGCTATTCGAACTATTATTGCCATTGGGCTGCTGGCCATCTGTCTGGTGGTGGTGCCTTATCCGCTCGTTACGTCCGATAAGCTGCTAATATCGGTTTTTGGTGGTTTTTTTCTGGGTGCGGGCATTGGGCTGGCCATTCGGGGTGGGGGCGTCCTCGACGGTACCGAGGTGTTGGCCATCTGGATTAGCCGACGCTCTCCGCTCACGGTGGGCGACGTGATTATGGTGATCAACGTGCTCGTATTTGGCGCAGCTGCCCTGTTGCTCAATATCGAAACCGCCCTGTACGCCATGCTGACGTACCTGGCCGCGTCGAAAACAATCGACTTCCTGCTCCACGGTATCGAAGAATACACCGCTGTTATCATTATTTCGGACCAACACGAGGCCATCCGACAGATGATTACCGAACAAATGGGGCGGGGTGTTTCGGTACTGAAAGGTGAAAAAGGCTACGGAAAACGGGGTATGCGGCACAACGATACGAATATCCTATACGTGGTGGTGACTCGTCTGGAGCTGACTCGCCTGAAAGACAAGATCGAACAGATCGACAGTCAGGCGTTTATCGTTAATCACGGGATCGACGATGCCAAAGGAGGGATGGTGAAGGGCCGCCCGCTCCATTAACCAAACAAAACGGCCGTTGTATGAGTCAATTAAACAGACAACCCGCGTTTGGAGCGCTGCCTTTGGTAGGGCTGTTGCTTGTGTTAAGCGCAATAGCCTGCCGGGAGTACGGCGAGAACCACGCCCGGCAAATTGAGGAAGAACGAAGCAACCCACCTGCGTACCGGGTGGTGACAATTGAAGGCTGTGAATACCTACGGATGGAGGTGACCCACGGGTATGCCGTACTCACCCACAAAGGCAATTGCCGTAATCCGATTCACTGCCGCATGGACACCGTTTCGCGACCTGACCGGACCGAAGGGATACCGGGTAGGTAGGTAAACGGTGATCGATTGACCCACGCAATGCCGCTTGTTTCCCCGAACAAGCGGCATTGCCATACTACAACGTTATGGAACCATACACTTTGGTGCTGGTGGTGTTCGGCGTCGCTATTCTGGCGGTAGCCTGGCTGCCCTCAGTACTGGAACATTATCCGCTCTCGTATCCTATTGTGTTTATCATTGGGGGCTGGGCATTTTATCAGTTTCCGCTTGGCTTGCCCGACCCCCGGCCCACAAGCCATCCTGAACTCGCTACGCACCTGACCGAACTCTGCGTGATTGTGGCGCTGATGGGTACTGGTCTTAAAATTGACCGGCGATTCCGCTGGCGAACCTGGAAACTACCGCTTCGTCTGGTCTGGCTGACCATGACCGTTACCATTCTGGTATTTGCTGGGCTCAACTGGTGGTGGGGCGGCTGGCCATTGGCTACGGCCCTTTTGTTGGGGGCGGCTTTGGCGCCCACTGACCCGGTACTAGCGGGCGATGTGCAGGTTGGTGACCCTAATGAGGGCAAAGAGGATACCGTTCGGTTTGCACTCACCGCCGAGGCCGGCCTGAACGACGGGCTGGCGTTTCCGTTCGTGTATCTGGCCATCGGATTGGCTACGGCTACCTCGGCCACCTTGCCTACGACACTAACCACCTGGGTATGGAACGATCTGTTGTATCGGGTGGGCATGGGTGTGCTGGGTGGCTGGCTGTCGGGTCGGCTGTTGTCGTACCTGATTTTTGGGCTACCGCAGCGGATAAGCATCAAAACGTCGGCCTACGGATTTGTGGCCCTGGCCGTGACCTTGTTCAGCTACGGCATCACCGAAATGCTTCACGGATACGGCTTTCTGGCTGTTTTTGTGGCGGCTATCACCATTCGCAGTTATGAACGTACGCACGAGTACCACGAGTACATGCACGCTTTTTCAGATCAGATCGAGCGGATTCTGATTGCCCTGTTACTCCTGCTGTTCGGAGGGTCGCTGGCTTTGGGGCTGCTCGACAGTTTGCAGTGGATTGATGCGCTGATGGGCGTGCTGCTGGTGTTTGTTATTCGGCCCTTGGGCGGGTGGCTTACCCTGCACCGAGCTGGTGCCTACGGCCTCGAACGCTGGGTGGTAGCCAGTTTTGGAATCCGGGGGATAGGGTCGTTTTTCTATGTGGCCTACGCCTTGCAGCAAGCTCCGTTTGCCAACCCCGAACGCATTTGGGCACTCACTGGCTGGATTGTGCTCTTGTCGATTTGCATACACGGTGCATTGGCAACGCCGGTTATGAAGTATCTGGACCGGCAAATGGCCCGGCCGGTTGGGAAGTCGGTATCCTGAACAACCGGACGGCCGCATGAGTAGCCGAGCGGGTTTCGGCCGATGTAAATAGACTACAAAAAAGCCCCGACAGGGCGGGGCTGGGGATTAAACTTCTTCGGTTCTGACGGCCTCGTGCAGGGGCTTCAAATTAGCCGGGATTTTGTTTTCGTCGTTGTACGGGAAAATGTCGAGCAACGGCGTCCGGTTGATGTCCGTAATCTCGTAGGGCATCAAAATCGTTTTGAGGCTGTCTTCGAGTTGCTCGTAGGCCTGCTTTACTGTGTTGGCGTTGATGAGCATACTGTTCACGATTTTCTTCTCCCGGCCTTTGTCGTCTTCGGTTGAGAAAATCACTTTTGCCTTGTACCAGGTGTCGCCCCCGTCTTCGATATGAAACACATCGGAGAGCTTCATTTTTGAGATGCGGGCAATCTGGAAATCAGGTGTATTGGCCGGAATCTCCCCATAGAGCCGCGCTTCGGCATCGGTGTACGAAACGGCATCGACGAGGTAGGCTTCCGTGATGGTTTTTAACCGAACCTGATCGCCCTGACGGTCGGTTACGATTTCTTCTTTCTGGTATTTGATGGTGCCTTGGAACCAGGTTGGCATAGTACGATGACGTTGTTTGTGAAAACTGTTGGCGCTGGATGGCTGCGGTCGGGGCTAACAAGTTGGGGGTCAGATCCCCGAACCGGGCGTCCGGTTTGCGTCGGTCAAAGTTACGAAAACTTCCCCACGGCTACCCGAAATGTATTGCAGTGGGCCTCCACAATATCGGCGATGCGGGGTGAATAGCCGCCCCCCATCGAGACCACAATCGGTAGTCCCCGGCCCATAGCCGTGTCGAACACAAATACATCGCGCTGACGGCATCCTTCGCGGCTCACGGCGAGTTTACCGAGCCGGTCGGTGCCGATAATATCCACACCCGCCACGTAGAACAGAAAATCGGGTTGGTGCTGGTCAATCAGGCGGGGGAGGGCATCGTACAGGGTGTTCAGGTACACCTCGTCGCCGGTGCCGGTGGGCAACGCAATGTCCAGATCCGACTGTTCTTTCTTGAGCGGATAATTGTCTTTGCCGTGCATGCTGAACGTAAACACCCGCTCCTCATGCGCAAACATCACGGCTGTTCCATTGCCCTGATGTACGTCGAGGTCGATAACCAGAATCCGGCGAGCCTGTCCGGTTTCTAACAGGTAATGAGCGGCTACGCCCACATCGTTGAGCAGGCAGAACCCCTCGCCTTTGTCCGGAAAGGCATGGTGCGTACCACCGGCTACATTGAGGGCGCACCCGTGTTGCTTCGCCCACAACGCACAGTCGATGGTGCCCTGCGTAATGATCCACTCCCGTTCGATCAATTCAGGCGTGAGCGGAAACCCAATCCGCCGAACCATAGCGGGGGGCACTGTCAGGGTTTTCAGTTGGGTAACGTAAGCAGGCGTGTGTACGCCCAGCACCCAACGGTCGTCAACCGGGCCGGGCACAAAAAAGTGTTCGGGTGTACAGGTTCCCTCGTACAGCAACTGCTCCGGAATCAGCTCGTATTTCAGCATGGGGAAGCGGTGGGGTTCGCCATGGGGGCCGGTAGGAAGAGGAAGTTTGTACAGTGGAGCGTAGGCAATTGAAACCATGAATCGAAAGGCTTCCCGTAGGATAAAGATGCTGCCTACTTAACCATCTAATTTGGGTTGGTGTTGGCATAACGGGGCAATTTCACCCAAAAGCAAAGCCTGTAAGCTGCCCCTGACCGAAAACTGCAAACTAAAAACTAAAAATGGCCCGATCGACCGAAAAAGTTGCGATTGTGACCGGTGCTGCCCACGGCATTGGTCTGGCAACAGCCCGCATCCTGCTGGAAAACAAGTACCGGGTAGCTATTTGGGACGTAAACCCCGATGAACTCGACAAACTTCCCCGACAGCTTAAGGCCGACGCCGACCGGTATCTGATGTATCCGTGTGATGTGTCGGCGGAGACCGATGTGCAGCGCGGAATTGCCCAGACCCTCGAACGGTTTGGGCGGATTGATGTGCTGGTGAACAATGCGGGCGTGATGGACGAAAAACCGCTTGAAGATGTGACACTTGCCGACTGGAACCGCGTGCTCGGAACCAACCTGACCGGGGCGTTTCTGGGGGCGAAATATGCCGCTGCCGAGCTGGCTAAACACCGGGGAAGCATCATCAACATAGCCTCAACGCGGGCCTTCCAGTCGGAGCCGGATACCTTTGCCTACTCGGCTACCAAGGGTGCTCTGGTGGCACTGACGCACGCGCTAGCCATTTCGCTCGGCCCCAACGTGCGGGTCAACTCAATCAGCCCCGGCTGGATCGACGTGTCGGACGGGTCTCAGACGTTGCGCAAGAAAGACCATGCCCAGCATCCGGCCGGTCGCGTAGGTACTCCCGACGATGTTGCCCGTATGGTTTTGTTCCTGACCGATTCGCAGAATGATTTCGTTACGGGTCAGAATTTTATTGTCGACGGAGGGATGACCCGTAAGATGATTTACGTACACTAACTCTATGAACAAAGGTTGTTAGTGGCGGTTAACAGAATAAACGTACACTCAACAACGAACGCACAGGTATGAATATCGAACTTCTTCTCTCGTCTGAAGAAACAACGGCCGAACTCTTGGATACGTTGGTGCTGCACCGGCCGGGTCAGGGCCGGCCACCGCTGTCGGTTCAGTTTTTGTGCCGTCCGAAAGGAGCATCGGCCCGGCGGCAGGATGCCCGCATGAGTTTACCGCCCTTGTCGTGGTTCGAAGCATACCAGCTACAGGCTTTCACCGGGAGATTGGCCACGGCTACCGGGACCGAATCGTATCAGGTGGAGTTACCCGAAGCGGGTTTACGACTCACTGGACTCGCTACGCGGTCGGGCAACCGCCTTGCCGAAGCTCGACTGATTCGGGTGGAACCGCTCCGCAATGCCGCCCGGATGTTTGTGCCGTTTGCCATCAACGGAACCCCGGCTGATATCCGTGCTTATGCCCGAATGCTGTACAACCGCCTTTGGGAGGCATTTTGTCGGGGGTAGTGTCTTTCTTCCATCGCTTTTAGAGGATTCGATAGTCGGGTAGCTCCAGGCGGTGCCAACTTTACGCAACAACAACGTATGGAAAATATCAATCAGGATGCCATGATGAATGGGCGTCAGACAACCTCGGGTGCCAGTACGGGCGGCCCGCTTCAGATTCCGGACGATCGGACTATGATGGGCAATGAAGCCACGGAAAACCTGACTCGTATGGTCAACGAAGGGGGCGATGATAGCGCCGATGATTCACCGTCGCTGCACACGCCCGACCCACAAACGGGAGCTGGCCCCCAAACCGGGGCTGCCAGCCCCACCGGCCTGACAAATCCCGACGATTCCCCGCTTAACCAGTAAGGGTATTGCGCGATTTGGTGTAACAAATAATAGGCAAGCGCCGGCTTCTGAGAAGCCGGCGCTGCTTGTTTATGGGCGGATCAATTTAAAACGAGTATCGTAGCGTAACGCCGTATGTACGCGGGTCGCCCAGCACACCCCCGTACTGGCCGGCGTTACCGGGAGCGGGGAGGAGTTGCTCGAAATAGTTTTGATTCAGTAGGTTACGGCTCCAGATAAACACCGATGTGCCGTTCGAAGCCCGAAAGCCTACCCGCGCGTTGACCAGAGCGTACCCGTCGATGTTCAGGAACTGGGAGGGCGACGGGCTCGATGAGAACCCTGACCGGTAGTAGTTGTCGAGGGCAAAAAAGAAGCGGCCGTCCTGCGCCAGAAACTTCCCGTTGCCACTCACCTCGCCCCCGAGCGAACCCGCCCATTTCGAAATACCCGGCAGGTCGCCCCCCGATATATCCTTGAAAGCAGCTTCTCCGCCGGTTTCTTCGAGCGGCACAGGCGCGTTTTTAAACGAAACATACTTGCCATTGGTGTAAGCAACAGACCCGTACACCGACAGAGTATTACCCAGGCGCAGGTTTCCATCCACCTCCACACCCCAAACCCGTACCCGTTCGGCATTGGCCAGATACCCGCGGTTTACGCCCGGCTCGGGGGTTTGTACCTGTGTTTGGTAGTCTTTGATATCGGAGTTGTGCAATACCACGTTCAGTACCGAGTTGGGCGTTGGTCGGGTTTTCAGGCCCAGTTCATAGTGGGTCACAAACTCAGGTTTCACCCGGGCAAGCTCCAGCAGCACGCGGCCTCCTGAGGTGGGTAAACCCGCAATGTTGATACCCACCGGCTTATAGCTAAGCGAGTACGTGCCAAAAGCATTGATTCGCTGGCTGGCTTTGTACTGGACTGTGGCCTGCCCCGAGATGTTTGTTTCGTCAACATCGGTATCAAACGCCTGATTGGTGTACACCGCATTTTTGAGGGCGAGCAGGGCCGGGTCGGTGGTTTGCAGGCCGCCGTAAGTTTCGCGTTTGTAGTTGGCTATCTTCTTGTCATAATTGTACCGAATACCTGGCAATACGTGGAGTCGGTCGTTGATGGCCCAGTCGAGTTGACCAAACACGGCCGCGCTGGTGCTGCGGAGTCGGTTCGTTGTCCGAATCCCAAACCCGTCGAACAAACCGGGTGTCCGCCAGAGTGGGCTGGTTGAGCTTTGGGCAAATCGCCACTGAGCCGCCCCGGCCTCTTCGGTTTGCACGGGATCCGATTGCAGGTCCTGATACAGGGCAAATATACCCAATACCCCGTTGAGTCGGCTCGACAGGGCGCCGGCGTACCGAATCTCCTGCGACCATTGATCGTGCTTTGAGTTGGCCGCCGAAATCGAGAACACAGGTAAACCAATGTAGTCGCGGTCGTTGAGTGGCCCCCAAATCCAGTACCGCCAGGCCGAGGTGGCCGTCAGGGTACCACCGCCCAGTTTAATATCGGCATTGAGCGAAACACCGCCCATCTGGTTGTCGGCTTTCGAGGGGGTGTCGTGGTCAATAATCCGGTCGAAGGGGTTGGTGCTGGGTAGCTTGTAGCCCAGATCGGCAATGATGTTGTTAAACTGCCGGTAAGCCGGGCGTTTGGTGGTAACCACGCCCGCTACCACCTGCGCATAGCCGTTTGGTTGCTGGTCGGTGTAATCCCCGATGAGGGTCAATTTTACGTTGTCGGAGGGCGTGTACAGTAATTGCCCCCGGAAACCAAGGTTGTTGAGCGTATTGACCGACTGGTTGGTGCGAATGTTGGTGAGCAGTCCGTTCCGCTGTGTACCGGTAAACGAGGCCCTAGCGGCCAGTTTTTTGCCCAGTGGACCCGTCAGCGAGGCTTTGGCCTGCACAAAATTGTAGTTGCCATAGCTCAGTTCAAACGTGGCACCCGGTACAAAGCTGGCGGCCCGGGTCGTAATGTTAAACGCACCGGCTGTTGTGTTTTTGCCGAACAGGGTACCCTGTGGTCCGCGCAATACTTCAATTTGCTCCACATCGACAAAGTCGAGGGCCGTGACGGCCGGCCGGGCGTAGTACACACCATCGACGTAAAACCCGACACCCGGATCAATTCCGTCGTTGGTCAGCCCAAATGTAGAGCCTAAGCCCCGGATGTTCAGGGTAGTATTGCGCGGGTTTGATGAGTAGAGTTGAACCGATGGGACCAGTTCTTTCAGTCGGTTTACGTTAAACGCCCCGGCATCTTCGACCAAAGCCCCCCGTACCACCGAAATCGGAATGGGTACTTCCTGCGACGACTCCTGGCGTCGGCGTGAGGTGATGGTCACGTCGGCAAGCTGATTATCGGCCTGTGTCAATTGAATCTCGCCAGTATCTTCGTTCAGAATCAACTCCTGGGTTTGGTACCCTACGTACGAAACCACCACCGTGAAGGGGGGCTTCTGACCCGTAATGAGTGTAAACTGACCGTTTTGGTTGGTGGCTGACCCGTTGGTGGTGCCTTTGATCAATACCGTGGCCCCAATCAGGTGTTTGCCGGTGCGGCTGTCAACGACTTTGCCGGTCACCGTTGCGTTTATGACAGGGGCATTCTGGCCAAAACTATTGGATTGACTCAATAGGATAAGTAGAACTAAAAGAGAGGCTAAACCTGATTTCATGTGTTTTTCTCTAGTGGTTGTATTCGATTATTGGATTTGGTGGGTGGTCTGACTGACACTGACCAGCCCCCGCACCACCCGAAGTCGATTGTCGATTTGGGTAAGTGCCTGCTCGTTACTGGTTTGAATGGTCAGCCGACCCGTAGCCCGGATGCCATCTGCTTCAAACGACACCCCCGCAATGTGATAATGACTTTCCTCAGGAAGGGCCGCCATCACATCGCTCACGAAGCTAACCCGGTCGAAACCGACCACCTGAAACACGGTTTGCCAGCGGGGCGACGATGAAGCTGTAGTGATCATGAGACGATAGTATGCGTTATGGCCTCAATTACCGGTTGGGCCTGATGGGTGAGCGACTCAAAATTCTCGTCGAGAAACTGGTACCGGATCTGACGGCCCGCATCAACAACGTACAGGGCCGGGATGTACACTTCTTCGGAGATGCCCGAAATACGGTCCCAGATAGGGTCGGCTTCGGAGTAAACCCCAAACTGCTGCGCCACCGACTTATCAGCGTCGAACACAATGGTCATGGGCGCTTCCTGTGCTTTGTTGGGCATGTAGCGTGGATGCTCGTTTGAAAACACAACCAACTGCGCTCCGTGGGCATGCACAGCTTCGGCAAGCCGGATGAGCGTGTCCAGAAACGGCTCGGCGTAACGGCCCCAGCAAGGGCAGTAAAACCCAACTACCAGTGTGCCGGCTTCGAGCAGGTGGGGCAGCGTCAGAATATGTTCGGCCGGAGTCGACGGGAGCACGGGGGTTGTCCAGTACCCGGCCCGGTTAGCAATCGAAAAGAAAGGGGCTTTGTCCCCGGTGCGTAGAGGCTGTACGCGTTCAACTGGTCGACGATCTTTAACCGTTGTTGAGCTGATGTCGCCCCATTCATCCACGAGTTCGAGTGTCATATGCGGTGTTAGTTGCGTGTGCTATTGCGTCTGTTTTGACCTTCCCAAATCGTTTAGCACCAATACTCCCGGTGTTAGATAGACTTTTAGTACTTATAATCTATTGATTTAGTAGGTTTTGCAAATTAAGTGTTACTTTGCGCTTGCTTCCAAACATTCACCCATAATTTTTTTTGCGTTATGATATCAAAACGAGCGAAATATGCCTTCAAGGCCCTGCGGAAACTGGCCGAACAATATGGCCGTGGTCCGGTGATGATCAGTTGGTTATCGGAACAGGAGAATATTCCGAAGCGGTTTCTGGAATCTATTTTACTGGACTTGCGAAACCATGGATTATTGCAAAGTCAGAAAGGAAAGGGGGGAGGGTATATGTTACGGCTGGAGCCCGAGCGGATCAATCTGGCCCAGGTTTTACGCATCATCGACGGGCCGATTGCCCCGACGCCCTGTGTTTCTAAAAATTTTTATGTCCGCTGCGACGATTGTGAAGATGAAGAAACCTGCACAATCCGGCCCATTATGGTACAGGTGCGCGATGCCAACCTAAGCGTCTACGAGAACATAAGTTTGCGTGAACTTCAGACTACCCGCTCCGACCTTGCTCCGGTTGAGGGTCATCTGGAGTAACGAAAATTGGCGGAGAGACTTTTTAATAGACTCTTTTCAGATCGGTCTATCGATGGGTATGAATAAAACATGAGCACAGCTGTCACACTGTGCTCATGTTGGGTGCACTATACAGTCAGGCTATTTGCCTGTCAGGCTTTCGGATGGCGGAGCTTGCCGAACCATGATAAACTCCCGGTGCAGAAAACGAGCCCCTTTGTAAGCAATAGCCCGAATGGTATTCGGGTTTTTGAGCGTCAGGGCGGCATCGAAGCGCAGGCCCGAAGCTGGGTGAATCACTTCGCCACCGGCCCATTCGTCGCCGGTAAATTGTAGGTTCGTGAGCAGAATTTTGCCTTTGGTGTGCGCATAGTTTTTTTCCCAGCCGCCACCCAGCTCGCTGATTCGGGCAAAGTACCGATTGTCTTTTTTGAAAAATTCGACCGTCGACTGCCGGGAGGGGACGTACCAGCGCCCAAGTAAGGCGTCGGCCGGCGCGTTGGCCTGTGCCTGAGCGGGTGGCCCGTGCAAAAAGCCCAGAAAGAGTAACGAAAATAACAGTTTCATAGCGTTGAGTTGAGTACGCATGGGCCAGAGCGTCATGCGGTGTTTCGTACTTAACCGCTAAACCGGGGCAAATGCCCAAAAAATTGAGTGTTGGGGCCAACCGGTCGGTTTACCATTCGGTCACGTAAGCACCCTGTTGCCGTACGGAGTAGCAGCGGATGTTGCGGGGGCGGGCTTCGGCCAGTAACCGGTCGGTGAGGGGCGTTTTGTTGGAGTCGTCGAAAATGAGCTGACGAGCCACTACCCGCCCATCCAGATCAGACCACTGCTGTACGGCATTCCGGCGAATGATGGCGTAATCGACCACGGCCGGCAATTGCCAGTACGACCGTCCCCGCAGCCGATTGACGAGCAAAATGGTTTTGCCCTGCCAAACCCAGAGGGCGTAATCGTTGGTAGCCTGAAAGCCGGGTGGTATCCCCGTTGCCGTGCTATCCGGCTTCGGATTGGTCACGCTTAGCTTACGTACACCCCATTGGCCGAAGGTGTTTTTAAGGTAAAAATCAAACGAGCGCGGGTCGTTTTGAACGTCGAGGTCGGTCAGTAATATCGACTCCCCGCCTGACGTGAGGCTGACTGCCGTTTTGTGGGGTAAAAAGTGAACCGCTAATCGTTGCTGATGGCGCCGGTTCAGTTCGTCGTTCAGTAACAGACTCATCAGCAGGAGAGCGAGCCCGGTAGCTGTCAGACCAAACTGTGGTTTTCGGTGCAGCCAGGCATAGATACCGGCAATCAGCAGGGCGTAGAGTACAATCAGTTCGAACGGGTCGAGCCAAAGCCCATCCCACAGGCCACCTGGCAACTGACTCGTTTGGCTAACGCTCTGATTGAGCAACCCCGTTAGTTTTTGGAGGAGGTAGCTGCTCAGATCGCGGAGGTAAGGAATCCAGCAAACAGCCAGGCTAAACATGGCCAACGGTAACAAACACGCTACCAGATCCATTACAATGGGGTTGGCCAGCAGAAAATACGTTGGGAACTGATGAAAGTAATACACCCCCAGTGGAAACGTAGCCATCTGCGCCACCAGCGCCACAGACGTCAGCTCCCAGATATGATCCAGAAACCTATTTTTTATGGTAAACAGTTCGTAAACCGGCTTTTGCCAGGCTCCGATACCTGCCACGGCAACGTACGACAATTGAAACCCTGCGGAAAACAGAGCGTATGGGTCGAACAGAAGAATAAAAAATGCGGAGGCTCCGAGTACATTAGGCATGTATGCCTGCCGTCCGGTGGCATTGGCAACAATGAGCACCGAAAACATACCCGCCGACCGGAGCACTGCGGGCGACATACCCGTTACCAGGGCGTAAAACCACAACACCAGCAGCTGCACGATACCCAGCACCAGTTTGGCCCGGCGACTCTTGCGCAAAAAGCCGAGTACATACACCATCAGGCCAAACAGAATACCTACATGCAGGCCCGACACCGACAGTACGTGTACGGCTCCGGCGGCTGCATATGATTTGTATAAGTCGGGGTCAATGTCATCACGAACCCCCAGAATCATGGCGTTTACAATGCCGTACTCTGTTTTGGAGCCGATTTGGGCCGTAAATACGCTATCAGCAAACTGGTTTACCCGCGTAGCCAGTTGCGTAATCGGGTTGCCTGGTGCATAGCCCAGAAGCTGCCGCTGATAAGGGCGAAGGTACTGTTGGTGGTAAATTCCCTTGTGGCTGAGGTACGTCTTATAATCAAATTCGGCGGGGTTGAGGGGCGGATCAATGGGGCGGGGTGCGCCCGATACCAGCCAGACCTCGCCGTAGCGGGGCAGGGGCGTGTCTGTTTTGTCAAGGTACACAATGACCCGGCCGTTCAACGGTTGCCAGCCTGTGTTGTCGGTACGCCCGCGCCGAACCGACAACTCCACCCGGTAGGTTTTGGCACGTTCTTCGGGCAGATTGTCCACCACGCCCTCGTAGGCCCGGAGCGTATCGGCCAGGTGAACGAGATTGTTTGCGTTGGTGCGGGGCGTGTGCCGTTGGGTAACGAACCAACCCAGCACCATCACAAGCATCAACGCGCCGGCCGAGAGTAGCATACTTCGGTAACCAGGCTGCTGCCGGGCTTGCCACCACCAGCCACCCGCGTATAAAAAAACGCCCACTAATCCGGTTGCTATAGCGAAATAGTGGGCGTCAGGAAAAAAATTGTACCACAGAATGCCGGCTATCAGTGCCAGCGCGTACCGGAGAAACGGAGCGCTTTTCATTCGTGCGAATACGCAGAGCTGGGGAGTACCATTCGGTAATGTTGGATATTACATTCCTCAAACATTGGTCCAACGGGTTTGAACCCGAAACCCGCATAAAGCGGCATGGCGGTTACCTGAGCGTGCAGGTAAATCGACTCGATGGGCTCGGGTTGCAGGCCAAACACATCGTCCAGCACAGCTTTGACAAGGGCCTTGCCAACGCCTTTTCCGCGAAACGCTTTACGAACGGCGAAACGCTCGAGTTTGATGCCTTTACCCGTACGGCGCCAACGGGCGGTTCCGCAGGGGAGCAATGTCCCTTCCGGAGTCTGGTAGCTGGCCAGAAAATGGCGGCTTATCGTCTCAAACTCATCATACTCTTCTTCGGTTGGTACATTTTGTTCTTCCACAAATACCTCCCGACGAATGGCAAAAGCCTGGTCAAGGTCGGCAGGGGTTGAAATATGACGGACAGTAATCATAAAATAATCGATCAATGGACAAGCAATCGGGTAGCCGTTGTTTCGTCGCCCGCCGTTGCCCGAACAATATACATGCCTTTGGGCAGATTTGTAACTGTGAGCGAAACTCGGGTGCTTGTTGTCGTGGAATAGTTGCGGGTTTGAATAAGGCGACCATTCAGGTCGAGTAGCTCGACAGTAAGCGATTTGGCCCCCCGGAAACGCACTTCGGCGGTTGCTTCGAACTGGGCCGGGTTAGGAACCATTGCTATGCTTAGCTGATCGCTTTCACCTAACGGATTGTTTACCGACTGAATAAGTTTCTGCCGACGGGGACTAACCGCCAACACGGCTCGCATACGAGCACGCTGACCGAGTGTGAACATATTCATGCACGCATCAGGCGAGTAATCCATGTAATTTTCGGTCAGATTGCGCGTTCGCTGACCGCGCACGCACTCCGAAAACATCGATGTGCAGGTGGTGCCTCGGTTAAGCTGTTCGACCGGGGGCGTATCAGCGACATGATCTGTACCACAGGATACATCGCCATTGGTATGCAACAGGCCAAGCCAATGACCTACCTCGTGCGTGGTGGTGCGGCCCTGGCAGTAGGAGCGGTACTGAGCATTGCAGGCATTGGCCCCAAAAACAACGTACGAAATCACCACGCCATCAATTTTCTCGTCGGGTACGTCGGCACCGGTAGGGAGCCCTTGCAGGGTGTCGGCAGCCATAGGCATTTGAGCGTACCCCAGCGTCAGGCCCGACAGGCGGGTCACCCAGATATTCAGGTACCGGTCGGAGGGCCAATAGACAATGTTGGAGAGCTTGACGAGATCGCTGTACGAAAAGGCGTCGAACTCAGTCTGTTTGTCGTAATACGTCCGGGTTATGCCCTTGGAGGGCTGCCCTTGCGGGTCGGTGGTAGCGAGATAAAACTCAACGCCGGTATCCGACCCGATGGGGCTGGTATTGAAGCCGTTTGTTCCGGCCTGTCGGCGATAGTCTTCGTTCAGTACCCGAATCTGCGATTGGATCTGCTCGTCGGAAATATTCGGGTTGTTGGTACCGCCCACAAAATTCGACGAGTTGTTGTGAATCACGTGTACTACTACCGGAATCCGATACACCGTATTGTCGTCGGCCTGGCGTGCCTTGCTTGTAAGTTGCTGTTGCTGAATGAGCCGCTCGAGGGCTTCGGCCTGTTTCTGACGAGCCGGGTTGCGCAACCGGAGCAGTTGTTCAACAGCCGGAGTGGCACACCGATCGGTATGCACATGGGGGGTGGTTTGGGCCTGTGCGGATATAACAAAGCCGACCAGCATAAGCAGGCCGGCTGTTACCCGGAAAAAAACGCTATTGACCGGCTTCTTCATACGCGGCAATAATCTCTTTCACTAAACGGTGGCGCACCACATCCCGACCATCCAGATCGACAAATGCAATGCCTTTGATTTTACGGAGTAAATCGACGGATTCAATCAGACCTGACTTCTGTTTTTGGGGCAAGTCGATCTGTGAGCGGTCGCCGGTGATGATTGCCTTCGAGGTAGGGCCCATCCGCGTCAGAAACATTTTCATCTGCATCGGGGTCGTATTCTGGGCTTCATCGAGCAAAATAAACGCATTATTGAGCGTCCGGCCGCGCATATAAGCGAGGGGAGCAATCTCGATAATCCGGTTTTCGGTATAATACTTCAGCTTCTCGGCCGGAATCATATCGTCGAGGGCGTCGTAAATAGGCCGAAGATACGGGTCGATTTTCTCCTTCAGGTCGCCGGGCAAAAAACCGAGGTTCTCGCCTGCCTCCACGGCCGGGCGCGTGATGATGATTTTTTTTACCTCTTTGTTTTTCAGCGCCCGTACAGCAATCGCTACCGCTGTATAGGTTTTCCCGGTACCGGCTGGCCCAATGGCAAAAACAAGGTCGTGGTGATTGGCCGCTTCGACCAGTCGTTTCTGGTTGGCGGTTTTCGCTCGCACCACAATACCTCGGGTACCATACACCAGCACGTCTTCATCATTGCCAACATCTACGGGTAAGATGCCTTCGCCCTTGGCATTGGCTCCGTTGAGGTACGTTTCAACGTTTTCGTGCGTGAGTTTGCCGTATTTCTGAAAATGCTCCAGCAGTGAGTTCAATACGTCGGAAATGCGGGTAATTTCGGGCGTAGTGCCTTTGATCCGAATTTCGTTGCCCCGCGAAATAATGCGGCTCATCGGAAAGGCAGCAGCTACCTGCTTGATATTGGTGTTCTCAACGCCCAAAAATTCGATTAGTGGTACGTTGTCTAAGGTGATTACTTTTTCGACCAAACGAATAGAATGATTTTGTTGTGAGTAAAGGGTATTCTGCCAATAAATTTAAACGCAGCAACTAACTTAACAACACATTTGGGCAAAAAAACAGTCAAAAACTCCTGAATGGAACTGGAATATTTTTAACTCGTTCGCCGTCAATTCGTTTGGCTCAGGGTGTCAGCTAAAGCCAGATGATGGCGTGTTGGGTGACCCTGTCGTACAGAAGGTGTTTCCATATAAAAACGTCCGTTTACATGACCTCAGGTGGTTTCTGTAAACGGACGTTCTGTTAACTGGCGAGTTGGTCCGGTCACCAACGCGTCGGTAGGGAAATGTAAACGGTATAGATCAAATGGAAAGAGAAAATAAGGTTAATCGTGATACTCGAAGTACATGCGACGAATCTTGTCGCGGGTGCGTTTCAGACGCATTTTGATCGCGCTATCTTTCAGGTTGTACTGACGGGCTATCTCCTTAATATCGAGGTCGTCTTCGTACTTGAGCCGGATGAGCATCGTTTCTTCCAGACTCATGTTTTCCATCACCACCGACAAATGACGCAGCCGCTGCTCAAGGTGTTCGGTATCGTTGGTATCGGGCAGGTTGTGCGCTGATTCGTCGAGTTCAATCAGGTTGGCCCGGTTAGTGAGCCGAAGCTGATCCATACAGTAGTTGTACGAGATGGCGTAGAGCCAGGTGGCAAATGCCGAACGTTCCTGAAATCGACTGAGGCCTGAGTGGATGCGGAGGAAGATGTCGTGCGTGAAATCTTCGGCTTGAGTAGGGTTTTTGGTGAGGGAAAAACAGCGACGGTAAACCTTGCCAACGTACCGCTTGTAGAGCTGCTCAAAATAGGCATTTTGGCGAGTGTGCAGGTACAGCCGTACCAGCTCCTCGTCTTTGACAGAGTGTTTCATGAAATACTTCTTTTATGGGGTAGGTTACTTACACTAATGGTACAAAAATAATATTATACCATTTAAGGTTATTGAAAATTACTTAAAATGCGGTTAAAGTATTAAAAGGACTTTAATCCACTTACTTAGAGGCAATCTATGGAAACATTAAGGTCTTTGCAAAGCAGGAGAACGGTGTAAACCCCAATTTCTGATATTCGGAGGATATTTTAATACAGGTAAGGTACAGGTTTGCAAGTAAGTAGACTTTATTACTTATTTATTAATACTTAATTAAAAATGTCAGTAATACTCAACTGGTTTAATATGAAATATGATTAGATTGATATAGTCTTTTTCAAAGAAAGCGGGCCGCCTAACAATGGTTAGGCGGCCCGCTTCGGATTAGTTAATATGTAACCATTTGTTGTATAATGATTTCTGCGTTTCGGTTCGGTTGGGTAGGGGTTCCAGCCGATACGTGACGAGTGGAAGCCGGGTAAGCGTGACGCTGAGTTCTTTTAGAATTCCCCCCCGGTTTACGATCATTTTAAACGTGTTGCCGGGTCGGTAACTCGCCATCAGTTTGTTTACGTCTTCATTGACCCGAATACTATCAATAGCCAGAATCTCATCGCCCACATTCAGACCGGCGGTTTCGGCTGAGGAGCCGCGCCGTACCGAAGTAATCGTTTGGCGGCCGTTGGTTGGGTTCAGGCCGGTAGCTACGCCCAAATAGGCATCCTGTGCATTGGCATACCCATTAACCAGTCGAAGGCCAACCGGTTCGAAGAAAGGAACATAATCGATAGCGTCGGTGCCGTACACGTATTTCTGGAAAAAGCTGTCCAGATTTTTGCCGCCTACCTGCTCCAGCGCCTGCTTCAGTTCTTCATCGCGGAAACCACGCTTGAGTTCCTTGTAGTAGCGGTTGTAAAGCAGGCGCATCACATCTGTAAGGCTTTTCTGACCATTGGTGCTTGCCAAAATCGACAGGTTCAGCAGCGAAGCCAGTACGCTGCCTTTGCTGTAGTACGAAATGGTGCTGTTGCTTGAGTTTTCATTTGGCCGGTAGTGCTTAATCCAGGCATCGAAGCTGGCATCAGCTACCGACTGTACCCGGTTGCCCGGTTGATTTTCAATACCGGTGATATCGCCTGCTACCACCGACAGGTATTGCTCTGGTGTATGGAAGCCGGCCATTCGGAGAATATAGTCTTCGTAAAACGACGTGAACCCTTCAGCTTCCCAGAGGGCGCGGGTGTAGTTTTCGTTTTCATAATCAAACGGTCCGAGGGCGATAGGCCGCAGCCGTTTCACGTTCCAGAGGTGGAAGTACTCGTGGGCTACCAACGTCAGAAACCCCTTGTAACTGGCTTCGGTGGCGTAGGCCGCGCGGGTAGTCTGGAGGCTGGTTGAATTCTGATGCTCCAGGCCACCGCCCCCCACGTTGGTGTGGTGAACAATAAACGTGTAATCAGTGCAGGGATGCTCGCCGAATATTGAGGTAGCTGTTTCGCAAACCCGCTTGTAGTCGGCGGCTAATTTCTGCTCATTGTACTCGACCTCGCCAAACTGAGCGACGGTGTGCGGTACGCCCGCGGCTGTAAAGGTAAAAGTGCGGTGGTTTCCGATTTCGATGGGCGAATCAACCAGCAGGTCGAAGTTGGGAACCTCATACGTAAACGGCGCACCGGGCGCCTGTTTGAGGGCTACGGATACCTTGTTCCACCCCTTGGCGGGCTGAATGACCAGGCGGGAAGGCTGGTCTTTCAGGGCATCGTTAAACAGAAACATACTCGCGCCGTTCACGTAGCCGTGCGTGTCGTCGAGGAAACTGGTTCGGACGGTAAGTTCGTAGGCGTACACCCGGTAGCGAACCGTTATATCGTCGCCAACCGCATCACGGGTGCTTATACGCCAGGTGTTCTTGCGGATTTTTTCAACGGGCGCAGGTTTACCGCCAACGGTAGCCCGGAAGTCTTCCACGTTTTTGGCGTATTCGCGAATCAGGTACGAACCGGGGGTCCAGACGGGCATTTTCAGGTCGATGTACCCGTTCTTTTTCAGGTTAGCAGGGCCGGCAATCTGACTCAGCTTCATCTCTACTTCGAAGTAGTGATTGGCCGGCTGCGGCATTGAAAGTGTGTAGGTGATTTGGGGGGAAGGCGGAGCTTCGTTGTCTGAAGGTGAAGTGCTGGCCTGGGTGGGGCCGTAGCCTAAAACCGCCCATACCATGAGTAAAAAGGAATACCGCAAATTATTTTTCATACGGATTTTGGCACTACTTTCGTTTTTTGCAAAAAATGGTTGGCGAAAGTACAACGCTTTGCCTCCCTACGCAACCATTCCGGTATCTATGTCCTACTCCCAACCCCGTGCGGGTGTTCTCGCGCTCACGGTATTCGCGGGGATCGGTTTGGCGCTTCCTGCCGCCGGCCAGCGCACCCTGAGCTATACTGAATCTGATTATCATTTCCGTAACGGCATCGAGTTGTTCGAGAAGAGCAATTACGGTGCTGCCCGCTACGAATTCCGGCAATATCTCGACCGCCGAAAGGTAAGCGAAAACGCGTCGGAAGCCATTGCGGCTGACCAGAACGTAGTGGATGCTGAATACCACATTGCTTTGTCGAGTCTTTATCTCGACGAGCCGGGTTCTGAAGTGCTGGTAGACCGGTTTGTGAAAAATCATAGTCAGCACCCCAAGGCTGGGCAGCTCTACGGTGACTTGGGTCAGTACTACTACGAGCGTGAAGATTACACCAAAGCCATTGACTTTTTGGAGAAGGCGGTTGGGCAGAATGCCTCAGGCCCCCAAATGGCGAAGAACAAGTACCGGCTGGCCGTATCCTACTTCAATACGCAGGATGTCAATCGGGCCTTGCCGCTGCTGAACCAGATCAAGCTCGACCCTGATGCCGAAGATGCTCCGGCGGCTTCGTACTATGCCGGGGTGATTAACTACCGCAATAATAACTTCAGCGAGGCTGTTGCCGATTTCAAACGCATTGCGCAGAATCCGACGTATCAGAACGAAGTTCCGAACTGGATTGCTCAGTCGCTCTACCGCGAACGGCAGTTCGATCAGTTGCTGGCGTACACGGAGCCATTGCTCCGGCGGGGGGGGACCAACCTGAGCGATGTCGGGCTTGTAACGGCCGAGGTATATTACCAACAGGGTAAGTTTGACCGGGCTATTCCATATTATAAGCAGTATCTGGCTGCTAAAGGGGCCAAAGTGCCCGGTCCGGTGAAGTTTCGGTATGGGCAGTCGTTGTTCCGAACCGGCAAGTATGACGAAGCCATTACGCAGCTGAAACCCTTATCTACCGGTAAAGATACCGTGTCGCAGTACGCTGCTTTTACGCTCGGCATTAGCTACTTACAAACGCAGAATCCGAGTTACGCACTCACCGCGTTTGATCAGGCCGGGCGGCTGGCTTTCAGTAAGCCCATTCAGGAAGAGGCTCAGTTTAATCACGCCAAGGTGCAGCTCGACCTGAACAACGGGACCGATGCCGTAAAAGAGCTGAATGCCTTTTTGCAGCGTTACCCCGACAGTCCGTTTGAAAACGAAGCCAACGAGTTGCTGGGTGAAGCGTATTTTGCTTCCAACAACTACCCGGCTGCCATTGCGTACATCGAAAAGCTGAAGCGCCGGACGCCCAAAATCAACGCTACGTACCAGCGCCTGACTTACAATCAGGCCGTAAACGATTACAATGCCGAACGCTATGCCCAGGCCTTGCAGAACTTCGATAAATCACTGAGTGTACAGGCCGATGCCGAGTTGCGACAATCGGCACAATTCTGGAAAGCCGAAACGTTCTCGGCGCAGAAACAATACGATACGGCTATTCCGATGTACGCGTCGTTATCGCGCACACCGGGCGAACTGGGTGCCAAAAGCCTGTACGCACTGGGCTACGCCTACTACAACAAGAAAGATTACAGCCGAGCATTGACCTATTTCCGCGACTTTGTTGGCAAGGGTGCGCAGGCGGGTGATGCAGGCTTAGTGGAAGACGCGCGGGTGCGTATTGCCGATGGGTATTTTGCTACCAAGCAATACAACGAAGCCATGCGGGCGTACGATGAAGTGATTGCCCGCGGCCGTGGCGATCGTGATTATGCTACGTATCAAAAAGGCTTGATTTTGAGTTATGTAGGCCGTGATACCGAAGCTAAAGCCGAGTTTGATAAGTTGCAGCGGCAGTATCCCGGATCGCGGTATCTCGACGATGCCCTCTTTCAGGCCGCCAATGTCGATTTTGAAAAGGGTGCCTATCAGGTGGCTATTCGCGGTTTTAGCAAGCTCATTCAGGACCGGCCGCAGAGCTATTTGATCCCCTCAGCCCTGCTCAAGCGGGCTACGGCTTACAGTAACCTGCAAACGTACGATCAGGCCATTGCTGATTACCGGCGAATCCTGAACGAGTACGGAAGCTCCGATCAGGCGCAGGGGGCTTTGCTGGGCTTGCAAAATGCCTTGAACGATGCCGGTCGGCCCGAGGAGTTTTCGGGAGTGCTGGGTCAGTACAAGAAGTCGAACCCCGGTAGCTCCGACGTGGAGAAAGTGGAGTTCGACAACGCCAAAAATATCTATTTCAACGAAAAATACGCGCAGGCTATCCAGTCGTTGCTGGCCTTTATGCAGGAGTATCCGGCAAGCCCAAACCTGAATGAGGCCCGGTATTACGTGGGGGAGTCGTACCGGCAGACCAAAGACGTAGCCAATGCACTACGGTATTATAACCTCATTCTGACCGATGGCAAATCGGAGTTTGCGACCCGAGCGGCAACGCGCGCGGCCGAACTCGAAACAAGCCAGAAAAACTACGCCCGTGCCGTACGCAACTACCAGTTTGTGCTGAATCGGGCCAATGGTAAAAACGAGGAGGTGGCGGCCAAGCTTGGTCTGATGGAAACCTACTTTGTTGCGCCTAAGCTCGACTCGGCGGCCTATTACGCTCGTGAGGTGGTAGAAGCAGGCAACGTGCTGCCGGGTGCTCAGAACCGGGCTCAGCTTATGCTGGGTAAGATTGCCCTGAGCCGTAACGACTACAAAGCGGCCACCGCTGAGTTTGAAAAGACCATTGCCCTGGCTAAAGACGTGTACGGAGCCGAAGCGAATTACCTTATTGGTGAAGCCTTGTATCGGCAGAAAAAATACAAAGAATCCATTGCGACCCTGCTCAAATTCAACGAGACGTTTGGCGAGTTTGAGTATTGGAAAGGCCGTGCGTTTATTCTGGTGGCCGACAACAACGTAGGCCTAAACGAACTGGCTCAGGCCCGCGCCGTGCTCAATTCAATCATCGAAAACGCATCCGACGACCGGGTGGTGGCTGAGGCCAAGCAAAAACTGGCCGCTCTGGAGTCTAAAAACTGATTTATCGCCCGCCGGTGCGGCTTGCCATATAGGTTTAGGAGTGGGGTCGGGGTAACATCCTGACCCTCTCCGAATGCCTCAGCAACCATCAGGCCGGGCTACTTCCATTACCTTATGACCTCGCATTCACCCTACATACTAACACTCGCCCTGCTGGGTTTTTCGTTGGCGGCTTCGGCTCAGAATCCCCGACCCAATCCGCCCAAGCGGGAGGGCGAAGTAGAAAATCAGGAAATCACGGTTGAAAAAAGCCGCCGGATTGAGCTACCCCCAGCCAACCGGATCTTCAACAAGATTCCGTCGCTGAAGCAATCGGCTGAGGAGCGGAAGGTGAATTATAATTTTCAGGACCGGCCGCTTACACTCGGCGACCCCAAAACCACGCCGGGTGTGCTACCGCCTTCGCGCACACAGGCCGAGGCACAGCCCACATACAACAATTACGTAAAGTTGGGCGCTGGTAACTACGGGTCGTTTCTGGGCGAAGCGTTCGTCGGGACCACGGGCCCTCAGAATGTAGTGCTCGAAGGCTCGCTGAAGCACCTGTCGTCGGGCATTGGTCCGGTCGATGGGAAGAACTCGGGGCAGAGCGACACTCGTTTCAACATCACGGGGAAGTACCTGACCGATGCCATCAAGCTTCAGGCCGATGCGGGCTATCAGCGCGAAGGCTTCTTTTTCTACGGGTACGGCCGGCGGCCCGAAGTGCCCAACCGCGACGATATTCGGCAGCGCCTGAATACCTACAACTTCCGGGTTGGACTGGAGAATGCCAATACTGACAACACGATCGACTACTCGCTTCGGACCGGTATCACCCTGCTCAACGACCGCTACGATGCGGCCGAGTTTGACTGGGGAACCAACTTTAAGGGCTCGCTCGGCATCACAGATAAGGTTTTCGCACTCGTGGCGGCCGATGCCTACGTGACCCAGCGCACGGATCAGTTTGTTG
This sequence comes from Rudanella lutea DSM 19387, assembly GCF_000383955.1. Lineage (NCBI taxonomy): Bacteria > Pseudomonadati > Bacteroidota > Cytophagia > Cytophagales > Cytophagaceae > Rudanella > Rudanella lutea. Next base: position 265,921 of record NZ_KB913013.1, read on the forward strand.
ACAACCGGAACCTGTATCGGGTAAAGCCGACGTTTAAATACGCAACGCCCCTGTTGACCATTACGGCCGGTGTCAATGCCGTGAATGAAACCGACCGGCGGCTGGAAATTAACAATACCCGGGCGTTCCCGATTGTCGATATTGACGTAGCACCCGTGGGGAATGTGCATTTTTTTGCGGGGATCGATGGCGACATTCAGCGGAATACGCTGCGCACGTTGCTGAACGAAAATCGCTGGTTATCACCGCAAATCCCGTTGGCGAATACGATCAAGCTGGGCGATTATTACGGTGGGGTAAAAGGGCAGGCAGGCGGAGGGTTCTCGTTTGAGGGCAAGGTGTCGTATGCCCGGTATCGGAACTTCTACACGTTCAACAATACCTTTCCGGACACAACCAAGTTTTTTGCCCTTTACGACGCCGGTACAGCTCGGGTACTCAACCTGACGGGTGAGGTTGGGTATAGTCAGCGCGACAAGTTCCGCTCGAACTTGCGTGTCGATTTTTACCGCTACGACCTTGACCTGCTCGAAGCCGCTTGGCACCGCCCCCGGATTGCGGGTCGCTGGACGAATTCGTATATCCTGAACAAAAAATTATTCGTCACGGCCGATTTGTACTTTTACGAGGGGCTACAGGCACGCAATTTTGTGTCAAACACCACCTACAAGCTTCCAGCCATCTGGGATGCCAACGTAAAAATTGACTATTTCTTAGGTCGTCAGTTTGCTGCGTTTGTCTCGTTAAATAACATCGTCGGCCAGAATTACCAGCGCTATTTGTATTATCCGGTTCAGGGCCTTAACTTTCTCGGAGGAATTACATATTCCTTCTGATTGTATCCCTAATCGAATCTGACTATGGTGTCCGTCGGCGCTTACCTCAAGAAGCTGCTGTATCAGTACGACTGTGTGGTCGTGCCGGAGTTAGGGGGTTTCTTAACCCACTACCAGCGGGCCACGTACGTGGCTGAGACGGGGCAGTTTTTGCCGCCCCGCAAACGTCTGGCATTTAACGAAGCCCTCCGGCTCGACGACGGTATTCTGACCAATTACATTATGCTGCACGAATCACTGACGCGCGAAGAAGCCCTTCGGCGTATCGGTGATTTTGTAAATGAACTTCGGCAGCATGTGCAGTTGGCCGGTAGCTTTTCTGTCGAAGGCATTGGTCTCTTCACGCCCAACGTGGAGGGCAAGTTGCAGTTCGACCCTGAGTTACGGCACAATTTCTTTGGCGAATCGTTCGGTATGTCGGCCGTTCAGGCTGAGCGTGTATCGGTACTGAAAATCGAGGAAGTCGAGGCTGAGGAAGTGGCCCAAACTATGGCGTTGGGTCCTGTGTTGCGGGAGGAAGTTCTGGAGCAAACGCCCTTTGTGCGCGTCAGTCGGCCGCGGCCGCTATTGCGTTGGGTGGCGGCAGCCGCTTTGGTATGCACCTTTGGGGCACTTAGCTACCTCACAGTAGTTGAGCCAGGGCAGGCGATGGAAAGTAGCCTTAACCCCGCTAATTGGTTCCGGATTCCGTCGTGGCTGAAAGCCAACCTGCACCGTGAGGTGAAAGCCGAAACAGCAACACCGGTTATGGTGCAGACTGCCAAAGAGCCGAGCCCCATTGCAATGGCTACCCCGGCGCCCGCACTGCCCGAACCAACGCCAGCTCCTACGCCTACTCCCGTTGCTGCCGAGGTTGTTACTCCCGAACCGGCTGCCCCGGCGGTTGTTGCCAAGCCGGTAGCCGCAAAGGTTAAAAAGGTGGTTCAGCCGGTAGCGGTGAAGGAAGTTGAGAAAGCCAATCCATTCGTAGCCGAGGCCTTGCCCGAGAGTGCACCCGAACCGGCGGCTCCCAAAGCTGAGGAAAAACGAACAGCGCCATTGTTTACGGTGATTGCCGGTAGTTTTGCGAGCAAGCAAAATGCCGTGCGTTTCCAGAAAACGCTCCAAAAGGCAGGCTATGCCGATGCCTATGTGATTCAGCCCACGCGCCGGGGGCAATTGTTCAAAGTTGCGGCTATCGGCTCGCCTGTTCGGGAAGAGGCCGTAGCCAGCACCGATAGCCTCAAGAAGCTGACCGGTATTACACCGTTCCTGATAAAAAATTAAGTAGCGCTCTACGCTCATTGCTAGCCGGCTCCCTATGTATCATGGGGAGCCGGTTTTGTTTTGCTATGGGCGTGCGGTTGTCAGGCATCCAGCTGATCGATTCGGGCCTGATGCCGCCCACCCTCAAAGGGGGTATCGAGCCAGACCCGGACAATTCGGAGAGCCGTTTCCTCGCTCATCATTCGCTGCCCCAGCGAAATCACGTTGGCATTGTTGTGCTGACGGCCGAGCCGTGCCGATTCCTCGTTCCAGCACAGAGCGCAGCGCACACCTTTGATTCGGTTGGCCATCATGGCTTCGCCATTGCCCGAGCCCCCCAACACAATACCCCGCTCTGTTTCACCTGAGGCAACGGCCTCGGCAACGGGTCGGATAAAACGGGGGTAATCGACGGTTTCTTCGGAAAAGGTGCCCTTGTCGATAGGCGTATGTCCCAACTCGGTAAGAAGATTCTTAATGGCTTCCTTGTAGCGGAAGCCGGCGTGGTCGGAGCCGATGGCGATGGTCATGTGATAGAGGAAACGAGTGGTATCGAAGCGGTTAGAAAGCTAAAGTCGCGTGGGTAGTTTGTGTTTACAGCCTGCCCACTGCGCTTACAGTGTTTAACAATGCTATACCAAAGTTGTTCCTCTATGCAGACGGGCCTAACTTGCGCCGTTTGCAAAAAAACGTCTTTTTAGTATGCTCCCTTCGGCTAAAGACCGGACGCCATCTACGGTCGTCTTTATTTTCGGCGGTAGTGGCGATCTCAACTATCGAAAGCTCACGCCCGCGCTATTCAATTTGTACATCGACGGATTCATGCCCGAACAGTTTGCTGTGGTGGGTATTGGCCGCAGCGAGTATTCCGATGCCAGTTTTCGGGAGCGATTGCTGGCCGGCGTAGAAGAGTTTTCGCGTCGGCGGGAGGGACCCTGGGATGAGTTTTCGGCCCGTGTCGGCTACCTCAAAATGGATGCTGGCAAAGCCGAAGCGTACGAATCAATAGCCCAGATTGTTGAGCAGAAACAAGCCGAATGGGGCGTGGCTCCGCATGTGTTGTTTTACCTGGCGGTAGCCCCGCAGCTGGTGCCCGGTATTGCCACGAATCTGAGCAAATTGCCATTCGCAAATGAATCAGGTCGGGTGAGACTGGTGGTCGAAAAACCGTTTGGGCACGATCTGGCCAGTGCGCACGAGCTGAATGTACTGCTGGGTGGCCTGTTTGCCGAAGAGCAGATCTACCGGATTGACCATTATCTGGGCAAAGAAACGGTACAGAATATTCTGGCCCTTCGCTTTGCAAATGCCTTGTTTGAACCGCTTTTTAACCGGAACTACGTCGAGGAAATACAAATTACAGCCGCCGAAACGGTCGGTCTGGAGGGGAGGGGCGGTTACTACGAGGGTTCCGGTGCCTTGCGCGACATGATTCAGAACCACCTGTTGCAATTGCTCTGCATGGTGGCCATGGAAGCGCCTACCTCGTTTGATGCCAACGAAGTACGTAATAAGAAAGTCGATGTGCTGGACGCCATTCGCCCGATGAAACCCGACGAAGTGCCACAGATGGTGGTGCGTGGGCAATATGGGGCGGGTGAAGTTAAGGGAAAATCGATGCCGGCCTACCGACAGGAGGAAGGCGTTGCTCCCGATTCGCAAACTGAAACCTTTGCCGCAGTGAAGTTTTTTGTGGACAACTGGCGGTGGTATGGAGTGCCGTTTTACCTGCGAACAGGCAAGGCACTGGCCGAGAAAATGACCGTAATCACGGTGCAGTTCAAAGCGGCACCCAAGCTGGCGTTCCCGGCCGAGGTAACCCAAAGTTGGGAATCGAACCGACTGATGATAAACATCCAGCCCTGCATGGACATTCGGTTGCGGTTCCAGGCCAAAAAGCCCGGTCAGGTACTTGATCTGGATCCGGTCGAGATGGTGTTCAGCTTCAAAAGTGCCTACGAGGGACAGGAGCCCGAAGCTTACGAAACCCTCCTGCTCGATGTGATGACGGGCGACGCTACCCTGTTTATGCGGGCCGATCAGGTAGAGGCTGCCTGGAAGGCCGTAACCCCGATTCTGGAACATTGGGAAAGTAACCGGACTGCTGAGTTACCTACCTACACGCCGGGCTCCTGGGGCCCCGAAGCAGCCGGGGAACTACTTGCTAACGATGGTTTTACCTGGACAACCCGATAGATATGGAGATAGGTATTTCGCCCGATGCCGGGCAATTGGCCCGCGATGTGGCCGACTGGCTCGTACGGTATGAACATGAAGTGCTCCGGCACGCCGACCGCTTTTGTATTGCTCTATCGGGTGGAAGCACCCCCAAGGCCCTGCATCAACTGCTGGCGCAGGCACCATATCGTGATGCGCTGACGTGGTCGAAATGGCACGTGTTCTGGGGCGATGAGCGCTATGTCTCGTTGCAAGACGACCGGAACAATGCCCGCATGGCTTACGATACCCTGCTCAACCATGTACCCATTCCGGCAGAGCAGATTCATGTGATGCAGACTGATCTGGAACCAGCCCAGTCGATGATGGCCTACGAGCAGTTGCTTCACGGGTACTTTGATAATCGGCCGCACACCTTCGACCTGGTGCTGCTGGGCATGGGCGACGATGGGCATACCCTGTCGTTGTTTCCGGGTACGGAGGTGGTGCATGATCAAACGAACTGGACACGGGCGTACTTTCTGGAGGCTCAGGATATGTACCGACTGACGCTGACGGCCCCCATTGTGAACGAAGCGGCTGCGGTGGCGTTTCTGGTGGCGGGCGAGAAAAAGGCAGAGCCCCTGCGCGAAGTTCTCTATGGTGAATTCAACCCGGACAAGTACCCATCGCAGGTAATTAAGCCAGCGGGTAAGCTCTATTGGTTTTTGGATACCGCAGCGGCCGCGTCGATCAACCAGCCGTAATAAGGGGTTTTTCGTTTTGGTAGTTTGACTTTTGGTTGGTCTAAGTAGGCTTGTTATTTAGCGTGGGTTATGGAAAAGGGTTTGCAAGTGATTGGTCTTTAAATAATTGCTGGCACATAGGGCTTCGACTCACGCTGACTTATGACTTATTTGTTGTCAATGGGTTGTTGGTAGATTTTTACCAGGAATTTGATTGGCGAGCCGCCTAAATCTTTACAATCTGGAAAGGCAATCAGAAAAGGATTAAGCGTTTCAATTTGTCTGAGCGCTTAATCCTTTTTGACTAAAAACGGGTGGAACCGGACCCCATTGACCCGGTTGTATTCGAGCGAGGGGGCCGCAATTTTAAAGAATTGGGCCATCCCGATGAAGCGCTGGGCAGTGGGGGAGAACTGCTGAATTCGTGACAGGTCAGCGTCGGGAGAGAGGTAAAACTGGCGTCGGCGCTCAAAAACTACCTCCCGGCCATCAGGGCCCGTGTAAGGCGGGTTAGTGTGTCCGCCGGTCATACCACTGCCGCTGTAGCCGACAGCCAGGTTGAGCCAACGCGGAAACTGCGGCCCCACCGGAAACGCGCTCGTAATATTCAGCGACAGCCAGTACTGTTGCGCATTGTAATCTTTCAGCAGTTGAATGCCCGTGGTTTTGCCCAGTAAATTCGGACGGTAGGGGGCATAAATACTTTTTCGCCAGCCGTATTTTAACTGAACGGGTTGATTGCCAAAGGCGTATTGTTGGCTCATGAACAGAGCGGTGCCTGCTACATTGGCAACCATATCGCCCCGCGAGAAACCCCACCCTTCGGCTGTTCCATCAAAAACCTCTAAGGTAGTCTGGAACAATAAGGCGAGTGCTCCGCCGGTAAGGGTCGCGGCCCGGTCGTTGAGGCCCGTCCAGCGAAATAGCTCATAGCCACCCCGGCTCATGAGGTAGGCTGTAGCCGCATGGCCCACCTTGTCCATCTGAAGCCATTCGCCGTTGTCGTTGAATGCATGGAAAGGAACACGCTTCTTATACCACGCTTTTCGTAAAAGAATCATGGTGGCGGTATAAAATACGGCCGAGCCAATGGCCACACCAACCAGACGCCCCTGCTTCAGCTCGGGCGCGCCGGAGACGGCCGGTGCTACAGGGAGCGGTTGGCCAACCGCTCCCTGTAGCACCCCAAAACACAGCAGTAAAAGCAGGAAACGCTTCATGCGGGTAGGCCGGCTTACTCCCGAAAACCGCTACGGCTCGGGTTGGTACTGGATGCCGATTGCGAGCGCCGAACCGAGTTGGTCCAGGTTTTCCGGATGCCCAAATATCCACCCACCGCGTTGGTGTACAGCGCACCCCGGTCGAGTGCTACCGAGCCTGTGAGCTGAATACCACCCAGAATAGCCAATGGCGCGGCAATAGTCAGAATACCCGAAAACTGATTGCGAATCGGGCGGAATGGTTCGTCGTACCGGCCAAGGTTACGGCTCATGGATAGTTTTGTCTCGTAGGTGATGGGGCTGCTGAGGGCTGCACCACCAAATGGCAGTGAACCCGCCAGACCTAAATGAAAGACCCGAACCCGGTTATTGTTGGTAAAGCCTCCATACGGAAACTCGCCGTTGGGCCCTAAAGCAGGTGAGATAAATGGCGTACCAACCGCCCGGTACATATACGACCAGCCATCGCGGAATTGGGCATGGTTAAAATAGTCGACCTTGCCCCGGCGCTGTGGATCGTCGATCACGAACTCAGGGCCGCCCTGGCTCGTGGTATTCAAAAACTCGATCAGCACCTGCCGCACGAGGGCTAACTCGTCGTTGGCCCGAATCCGTAGCCCCAGTAGCCCGTCGGCAATACTGGTACCGTAAAAGAGCGAGCCCGTTTCGTAAGCACTTTGCCGGTACAGGTAAAACGAGTGCGTGTTGCCCGTGTAATCGAAGGCTATGTCGATGGACCCCAAGTGATTACCTACCCGGTTGGTCAGGTCGAAATCCGTGTAGAGGCTTTGGTCGATGATGCCGGTATTAACCGCCCGGAATCCACTAATGAGGCTGAGGTAATCCCGGAAACTGTTTGGCAAATACGGACTTGTTACCAACCCCGATCCAACCAGCTCGTCGCTGTAGCCACCCCAGACTACCTGGTGGTTGACGCCCCCGTACACATGAAACCGGTTTTCGGCTTTACCGAGTCGGCCGTACAATGTTTTCTGGTGCAGCATGGTGTGCCGCACGTACCGGCCACCCATCCAGCCGTGGGCATAGCTACCTTTGATCGAGAGCCAGCCCTTGGTGAATTTGATCGGGGTGTAATCGCGGATTTCCAGTTGAATTTTAGGAATCGGCAAGGCGTTGCCCGACCAGGAATAAGAGCCGGATGACAGGGTGGAGTCGAGCAGACCCACAATTTCGCGCCGACGGCCGGCGTAGAGTTCGAAAATCCTCAAGCGGGCTTTCACGAATGCTTCGGGCAGCATCACCTGGCCGTTGGCGGCCGTATTGCCCACAACCTGTACTCCGCCCCCAAAACTAATGCGCCGTTCGTTCAGGCGAGTTGTGTCGTAATCCAGGTGAGCCCCCGCCCGGAGGGTCGTGTTAGGCGATTGCAGCGGCACAATGCCAAATTGGTTGGTACGAAGCCAGAAAGGAGTCTGCGTGCCCGACGACATATACTGCCCTGCTTCGGTAGTAACCTGAAACGGTTGTTGGGCCCGTACCCATGAATTGCCAGCTAAAAAACTGATTACCAGAAAGGCGAACGGCCAACGGCCTGAAAGGAGTGAGGGGGTCAAAAAAGATTTTACCGACACAGTGATTTGGATTGGTCTGGTAAAAGTACGTTGAAATGAGACCAAATTGTCAAAATTCCGATTCGCCGGGCATAACAACGCCCACAATAATTGCCCGGATAGCTTCGGGTTGGGGCTGAGATCGTGGTGAATTGAACAGGTATCGGGCCGTTGACCGGCATGGGCGTAACAGGAAATTAACAAACAGGATGAACTAAATGGCGGGTTACTGTTGTAGTAGCTAAAATATTTTCGCTCCGAAGGGGGCTTTACCACCACAAAAACCACGTTTAGTATCGAAAGAATGAATCTTGAACCCTCTCCACCTCTGACCCGCGCACAGGAGTCGCGGGTAGCCATCGAACGACTGTACATCACTATGCGCCACCTGTTTAACCGGGGTTTTTACAAACCGTCGGGCGTATCGGGCGAAGAAATCCGGCAAGCGCTGCTTACGCTCCGCCCCGAGATTTACGGCTCGGTAGGCGATGCGCAACGGGTCGAACTCGATGGTCTGGTGTACGTAATGGATCGGTTGCCCAAAGGGATCGAAGCCTGCCGGGTAATCACACTGGCCTCACGCGAAGGGTTCGAACACTCCCGTTTTCCGGTGCTGGTACCGGCCAAGCGTCGTCGGAACTGCTACCGGATCGATGCCGAGCAAATGGTCATTGAGGTGACCAACGGCCGTAGCGAGATTTACGACATCCTGACGCACCTCACCTTCATGTTTATGGAGGCCGACAAAATCCGGCGGAATGCCATTCAGGAGCGTGGCAGCAAAACCCGTGAGTGGCAGAAACTGGAGGCCATTGTAAAGGCGGGCGGCACGGTCAAAGAAGAAGACCGCGAACTGGCGCTTACCTACCTTAGCTCGATTCTGGGCCGTACGTTCGAGGAAACCCAGCGTGCTTATGCACGCTTCGAAGAAACTGGCTCCACCAACACCGGTCTGTTTCAGATCGTGTACAGCCTCGGTAGCGTGTCGATGGGCGAACTGCGGGGCGAGAACATCGACCGTGAAATCAACTTCACGCCGATGTTGCGCGAGCGTATCGGTCAGCACCTGTACGGCGAACGCTGGGCCCGGCGTATCAAAGAGTATATCTGGGAAAATGGCCTGCAGGACCGCCCGGTGCACATCGTCAGTGCCAACCCGCACAGTGTCATGAACTGCCTGTACGCGCCCATCGCCCTCGACAAGTCGGTGGAATATGACGACCTGTACGATCTGGCGCTCAAGCTGAGTCAGTCGAGCAACCGGGCCCTGCGCGAGCAGGTGCAGGCGTTTGCGCTCGATAATGGCCTGCACGAGCTGCACGACATAGCGGGCACGAGCCTGCTGGTGCAGCTGATTGATACCGGCCGCATTGACCCTGAGCTTTTATCCGACGAAATCAAGGCTAATATCCCGACGGTTCGGGAGGAGAAACCGCTGATTCTGGTGATGGACTACGCGTTTGGCGAGCAGGCTTTCGAAACGATGGACGAGCTGCTGAAGCCTTACGAGCGCGATGGTCAGGTGTACCCGTTACACGTGGCTTCGATCTCGATCATGGGTAAGGCGGGGATTCTGACCGGCGACAAGGGGGATCTGATGATTCCGACCTCGCACATTTTTGAAGGAACGGCCGATAATTACCCACTGGACAACGATTTCTGCGCGGCCGACTTCGTCGGGGCCGGACTCGACGTATTTGAAGGTGCCATGATTACTGTGCTGGGCACCTCGCTGCAGAACAAAGAGATTCTGAGCTACTTCAAAAACTCGTCGTGGAACGCGGTAGGCCTTGAAATGGAAGGGGCTCACTACCAGAAAGCCATTCAGGCCCACGTTCGGATTCGGCAGAGCATCCCGGCCAATGTGAAGGTCCGGTACGCTTATTACGCATCGGACAACCCGCTGCTAACAGGCGCGACACTGGCCTCTGGCAGTTTGGGTTCGCTGGGTGTGAAGCCCACGTATCTGATTACCGTGAAGTGTCTGGAAAAGATTCTGGGGTAATTTCCCAAAAGCAGCAGCATACATACATGACCCCGCTTGACAAGCCAATATGAGTTGTCGAGCGGGGTTTTTGTTGTTTGGAGCCCCATGTCAAAGCCTTCACTACCGGGCAGAGGTTGAAGAAGGGTTAAGTCTGTTAAGGAATCGGTTGCGTGGTATTAACGGCTTGATAAATAAGGTATTGTTGCCTGATAAGTATGGTTATAGGCGCTTTTGCGTTAAGTCGATGGGCTAATTCGCGGCATAACTGGTTAGAAACCCTCTTTACTTGCGTTTTACATATTGGTTACTTTTTTGCATTTGCCGACTTTATTTTGTGTAATTTCCCAGTTTCAGGCGAATGCCCCTGGTAAAGCAAGAAGGCAAAATCGCAGCTTTCTATCCCAAGTACTTAACACAAATTCCCTCTATGCAACGACGTTCTGCCCTAAAACATGTCGCACTGGCTGTCGGTGGGCTTATGAATTTACCGGCCTGGGCTTCTGGCTGGACTCCCGAATCGATTGGAACCTCGTCATTATTGTCCGTTTCCAATGATGCGCTTCTGGCCGAGATCACGGAAACCATTATTCCGGAAACTACGACGCCGGGTGCCAAATCGCTTAATGTCCATCAGTTTGTGCAGCGCATGATTCAGGACTGCTACGGCGATGCGGCCAAAAATACGCTGAAGCAAGGCCTTGTTTCGGTGGATCAGGTGGCACAGCAGGCTTTCTCAAAACCCTTTGTAAACTGTGATTCAACGCAGCGGCTTGAGGTACTTACGCAAATGGCCAACTCGACTGACCCAACCGCCAAACAGTTTGTGAACCTTGTCAAAGGCCTGACCATTCAGGGGTTTCGTAACTCGGAATACTACATGGTCAACCAGTTGAAATTCAACATGGCACCGGGCTTTTATCACGGATGCGTGACCCTGAAAAGTTAGTTATTTATCAGACTATTAGACACCAGACGTTAGCTATTGGACAGTATGTTTATGGTCTAACATACAAAGTCCTGTAGTCTGGTTTTGTCTCCAATTAACCTATCAATTCCTTTTGTGACATGTCATTTCTCAATATAGATTCGGTTAAAGAGCGTACGTTCGATGCCATTGTGGTGGGGTCGGGCATTAGTGGAGGCTGGGCCGCCAAAGAACTGACCGGTGCCGGTTTACGTACGCTGGTGCTGGAGAGGGGCCGCGATGTGAAGCACATTACCGATTACCCCACTACCATGATGCAACCCTGGGAGTTTCCGCATAACGGACAACTGACCAAGGAGTACATCGACGCCAACCCTATTGCCAGCCGGTGCTACGCCAACCGCGAAGACGCCAGCCATTTTTTCGTCAAAGACGCCGAGCACCCGTATATTCAGGAGAAGCCCTTCGACTGGATTCGGGGCTATCAGGTAGGCGGTAAGTCGCTCATGTGGGCGCGCGGAACCCAACGCTGGTCCGACTTCGATTTTGAAGGGCCCGCCCGCGATGGCTTCGCCATCGACTGGCCCATCCGCTACAAAGACATTGCACCCTGGTACAGCCATGTAGAGAAATTTGCGGGAATTTCGGGCAACAAAGACGGCCTGCCGCAACTGCCCGATGGTGAGTTTTTGCCCCCGCATGAGCAGTCGTGCGTGGAGAAGCACTTTAGCCAGCAAATGGCGAAACATTACAACAACACCCGCCCGGTAATTATTGGCCGGTGTGCGCACCTAACCAAGCCACAACCCATTCATTACCAGCAGGGGCGGGGGCAGTGTCAGAATCGGTCGATCTGCCAGCGAGGCTGCCCCTACGGTGGCTATTTCAGCAGTAACTCATCCACGCTGCCCTGGGCTGCCAAAACGGGTAAGATGACCCTCCGGCCGGATTCGGTGGTGCATTCGATTATTTATGATGAGAAAAAAGGAAAGGCATCGGGTGTTCGGGTGATCGACGCCAACACGAAGCAGATGACCGAGTATTACGCTCGTGTCATTTTCGTAAATGCAGCCTGCCTCAACTCCAACCTGATTCTGCTCAACTCAAAGTCGAGCCGCTTCCCGAACGGACTGGGCAACGACAATGGACTGTTGGGTAAATACATGGCGTTCCACAACTTCCGCACGACCATTTCGGCGGAGTATGAAGGATTCCAGGATACGATTACCGAAGGTATCCGGCCCAACGGCAGCTACATTCCGCGTTTCCGCAACGTCTTCAAGCAGGAAACTGACTTTTTGCGGGGCTATGCGGCTGGTTTCAGCGGCAGCCGCATGACGAACGTAGACACGGCGGGTATGGGCGAAAGCCTGAAAGCCAACCTGATGCAGACCAGGTACGGCAACTGGCGAGTGGGCTCGCACATGATGGGCGAAACTATCCCGAAAGAAACCAATTACGTAGCCCTCGACTCAACCCTGACCGACCCCTGGGGCATTCCGCAGTTGCGCGTATCCGTTGCGTACGACGATAACGACGAGAAAATGATCAAGGATTTTCACGAGCAAATGACCGAAATGCTGACGGTATCGGGCTTCACGAATATCCAGACGCACGATAAGCCCGACAAAGCACCCGGCCTTGATATTCACGAAATGGGCGGGGTACGCATGGGTAACGATCCCAAAACGTCGCTGCTAAACAAGTGGAATCAGTTTCATAATTGCAAAAACGTGTTCGTTACCGATGGAGCCTGCATGACTTCAACATCGACCCAGAACCCGTCGCTCACGTTTATGGCGATTACAGCCCGGGCCGCAAATTACGCCGTGGGCGAAATGAAGAAGAAAAATCTATAAGTCGTCGACGTGACGGCTTCAAGTGCCAGCCTGCAGGTAGTCAGTGTTCAACGATGTTGAGCCTGGTTACCTACAGGTTGGTTTTTTTGTGCGGTAGGGAGCCGTCAACTGCAGTGCGTGCAACTGAGTAGGCAAGCCCTGAGGGTGGGTTTTACGGGAGTGCGCGTACGCCTGTGCGCTCAATCTTTAACCCTCAAAACCAAGAGTATGAAAAAAACGATTACCGGCCTTTTGTTGCTTTGCTTAGTTGGGCCATTGGCCTGGGCTCAAACGAGCAAAGTACAGGAGAACCTGACGCTGCGGAGCAAAATACTGAGCAGCGACCGCAAATACGCGATCTACCTGCCAGCCGATTACGAAACCTCTGACCGCAGTTACCCCGTGCTGTACCTGTTGCATGGCGGGGGCGATGACCAAACCGGCTGGGTGCAGTTTGGCGAGGTGAAGCATATTGCCGACAAAGCCATTGCGGATGGGTCGGCTACGTCGATGATTATTGTGATGCCCGATGCCAATACCGGCGTGCGGGGGTACTTCAACGATGTACGGGGTAAGTGGCGATACGAGGACTTTTTCTTTAGTGAGTTCATGCCGTACATCGAGAAAACGTACCGGATCAAGCCCGAAAAGCGCTTTCGGGCCATTGCAGGCCTGTCGATGGGCGGGGGTGGAACCTTAATGTACACGTTGCGGCACCCTGAGCTGTTTTCGTCGGCCTGTGCACTCAGTGCCTCGGCCGGGCCGGTCGATATAGCCGACGCTGAGGTCCGGCTCAAACGCACCATGCCCGATGCTACCCCGGAGGAAGTAAAGCGGTATTACGAGACGCAGAACGCCGTGATTCTGGTCAACAACATGCCCGAAGAGCAGAAAAAGGCCGTTCGCTGGTACATTGATTGTGGCGACGATGATTTTCTGTTCGAGATGAACTCTCTACTGCATATTGCCATGCGCAAAAAGGAGATTCCGCACGAGTTTCGGGTTCGCGACGGGGGCCACACCTGGACCTACTGGCGCACGGCCCTACCCACGGTGCTGTCGTTTATCACGGATTCGTTTCATCAGCGTTGAATTCCGTATAAAAAAGGATGGCCCCACTCCGATCGGAGTGGGGCCATCCTTTTTTATAGTTATTGGGTTTGATCGTCTACTTAATCTCCCCAACCATGTCGCCGGGCACTACCCACTGATCAAACTCTTCGGGGGTGAGGTAGCCCAGTTGGACGGCCGTTTCTTTCAGGGTTGAGCCGTTTTTGTGCGCAGTCTGGGCAATCTCGGCCGCTTTGTAATAGCCAATCTTCGTGTTCAGGGCAGTCACGAGCATGAGTGAGTTGTTCACGTGCTTCGTGATGTTTTCCTCAATCGGCCGGATGCCTTCGGCGCACTTGTCGTTGAACGACACACACACATCGCCAATCAGGCGGGCTGAGTGCAGGAAGTTGTAAATCATCACCGGCTTGAACACGTTCAGCTCGAAATGGCCCGTCATGCCGCCGATGTTGATCGCCACGTCGTTGCCCATTACCTGAGCCGCGACCATTGTCATGGCTTCGCACTGCGTGGGGTTTACTTTGCCCGGCATAATCGAGCTACCCGGCTCGTTATCGGGAATAAACAGTTCGCCGATACCCGCGCGTGGCCCCGACGACAGCATCCGAATGTCGTTGCCAATCTTCATCAGGGCTGCGGCTACCGTTTTTAGGGCACCGTGGGCTTCCACAATGGCGTCGTGGGCGGCCAGCGCTTCAAACTTGTTTTCGGCCGTGATGAACGGCAGGCCGGTCAGGTTGGCAATGTGCTTGGCTACGTTTTCGGCGTAGTTGGGGGGAGTGTTGATCCCCGTACCTACGGCCGTGCCGCCCAGCGCCAGCTCGCTCAGGTGTGCCAGCGTGTTGCGGATGGCCCGCAGACCGTGATCCAGTTGCGACACATAACCCGAAAACTCCTGACCCACGGTCAAGGGCGTAGCATCCATGAAGTGCGTCCGGCCGATTTTCACGACGTGCATAAATTCTTTCGCCTTGGCATCGAGCGTGTTGCGCAGTTTTTCGATGCCCGGAATCGTCACCTCCATCAGAATCTTGTAGGCCGCAATGTGCATGGCCGTCGGGAAGGTATCGTTCGACGATTGTGACTTATTCACATCGTCGTTGGGGTGCAGGGCTTTTTTCTCGTCGGTCAATTGGCCACCGTTCAGGACGTGCGCGCGGTAGGCAACCACTTCGTTCACGTTCATGTTCGACTGCGTGCCCGAACCCGTTTGCCACACCACGAGCGGAAACTGATCGTCCAGCTTGCCTTCGAGAATCTCGTCGCACACGCGGCCAATCAGATCCGATTTTTCCTGGGGTAGCACGCCCGCGTCGAGGTTGGTCAGGGCAGCCGCTTTTTTCAGATACGCAAACGCCCGGATGATCTCGCGGGGCATTTTATTGATATCCTGAGCGATTTTGAAGTTTTCGATAGAGCGTTGGGTCTGCGCGCCCCAGTACACATTGGCTGGTACCTGCACCTGGCCCATGGTGTCTTTTTCGATACGAAATTCCATAAAGTGAAAGAGTGAAAGAGTGAATGAGCAAAAGAGTGCCCGCGTCAGCTATTCGCACTTGCGCTCATTCACTTTTTAAGTTCGGCTGCAAAGGTAAAGTTCAGTCGAACAGCGTTGCAAGGAATTGTTGGGTTATCGTTCCCAGAAAGACGGGCTCCACTGGCTCAGTCGGTAAAAAGAGCGGAGGCTGGCAGGTTGTTAGAGGGGCGGCCCGGCCACCCAATGACGCTCCCTAAAAACTAAAGTAGATTGGGTCATGTTGATGATTTGC
Organism: Rudanella lutea DSM 19387; assembly: GCF_000383955.1. Lineage (NCBI taxonomy): Bacteria > Pseudomonadati > Bacteroidota > Cytophagia > Cytophagales > Cytophagaceae > Rudanella > Rudanella lutea. Next base: position 281,286 of record NZ_KB913013.1, read on the forward strand.
ATTCTACAAACTCTGCAATCGCCATCACTATGGATCAGCGCATTATCAACCTATTCGACGAGTACACGCACAAGCCCCTCAAGCGCGACGATTTTCTCAAACGGCTGGCCAACCTGACCGGTAGCATGAGCGCGGCTCTGGCCGTTTTGCCCTTGCTCGAAATCAACTACGCCAAAGCCGCTACCGTACCCGATGCCGACGACCGGCTCATCACTGAGCGCATTGAATATCCCGGTGATAACATGACGATGAAAGGGTACCTGGCGCGGCCCAAGGCCCCCGGTAAGTACCCTGCCGTTGTGGTGATCCACGAAAACCGGGGGCTAAACCCGCATATCGAAGACGTAGCCCGCCGGGTGGCCCTTGCCGGATTTGTGGCTTTAGCGCCCGATGCCCTTTCGGCCGCGGGGGGTACCCCAACCGACGAAGCCCAGATGCGGGAGCTTTTCGGCAAGCTCGATGCAACACAAACCCGTAACAACTTTGTGAAGGCCGTAGAGTACCTGAAAAAAGCCCCGGCGAGTACAGGAAAGGTTGGTTGCGTGGGTTTTTGCTGGGGAGGGGCTATGTCGAACCAACTGGCGATCCATGCGCCCGATCTGAAGGCGGCTGTTCCGTTTTACGGTCGGCAGCCCGAAACGGCCGATGTCCCCAAGATCAAGGCCGCTATCCAGCTGCATTATGGCGGGCTCGATGAGCGCATCAATGCCGGAATTCCGGCCTACGAAGAAGCCCTGAAAAAAGCTGGGGTTCCTTACGAATTATACGTTTACGAAGGAGCCCAGCACGCCTTTCATAACGATACTGCGCCAACACGCTATAACGAAGCGGCCGCCAAACTGGCCTGGGACCGGACGGTGAAGTTTTTGAAAGAAAAGCTGGCGTAAGCTCGTCTATTTCGCTCGCCTACGGCTCGTTTCGTCGTATTTGTACGGCAACGCACAAATAATGGCTTACCTTTGCAGCACAATTCAACAGTACCGCACGGCAGCGGGCTTTACCATGAATGCAACCGAACCGATGTAGCCGGTCTGCGCCAGCTACACATACAGCCAACGGATTCGGGTTGCTTACTTTGAACAATGGAAGTACAAAATAACGACGAACTGTTACGGATCATTGATCTGCTCAATACAACCTACGAAGGGGAGGAAGCCTGGCATGGTCCTTCGCTGGCCGAAGTGATCCGGGGAATTACGCCCGACATGGCCGGGCAGCGTATCACGCCCAATACGCACAGTATCGCTGAGCTGGTGTTTCACATGACCAGCTGGCGTATTTTTGCGGTGAAAAAAATGCAGGGCGATGCTACCTTCGATATTCTCACCCCCGAGAAAAACTTTGGGCAGTTTCCTGATAAAATTGATGACTTCGAGTGGGAAGCCCTGCAGATGGAGCTGAGCCTGAGTCAGGAGGAACTGATCAACGAGCTGGATAAACGCGACGATGACGAGTTTCTGGAAGACATTGTGCCTGGCCGCGATTATACCTACTACGATCTGCTGCATGGTATCGTCAACCACGATACCTACCACTCAGGCCAAATTTCGATTCTGAAAAAAGCCCTGGCTTTCAAAGGGGCCGGAACAAGCAGGTTTGCCCGTGAAGACGACGAGTTTGGCTCGCGCTACGGCGACACCTACGACGGCGACGATTACTATTGACACCGGGACATAGCCGAAAGGGAGTAAGGGAGGAGCGGGGCAACCGACTTTCGCCCTTACTCCCTTTCTGTTGTTAATACCAGCAAGAGAAACCAGTTGAATACCCACCTAAGTGAATGAATAATGTAAAATGTACAATGAATAATTGATTTACCTACTCACAACCAGTCGTTTAATTGTACATTTCACATTGTTCATTATACATTTAATTCAGTCTGAGTACTTATGAATTATTGGCTTGTCAAATCAGAACCCGATGTGTACGGGTGGCAGCATTTTATTGAACAGGGCCGGGCCGTCTGGGACGGTGTGCGCAACTACCAGGCTCGTAACAACCTCAAGGCCATGCAGGAAGGTGATCAGGTCTTGTTTTACCATAGCGTTACCCGACCGGGTGTGGTGGGGCTTGCCAAAGTGGTAAAAACGGCATACCCTGACCCAACTGTGGCCAACGACCCGGCGCAGGCAAAGTTTGGCTGGGTTGTTGTGGAATTAGAACCCATGATGGCATTTGGTCAGCCTGTGACCCTGGCTCAGATTAAGGCCGAGCCCATGTTGGCCCAAATTGGCCTCATTAAGCAGTCGCGCCTGTCGGTAATGCCCATCAAACCCGACGAATTCGAATTGATTCTGAAAATGGCCCATGCGCACGTGGCTTCGTAGCATACTTTTTGTGGAGATGTGGCTGGCACTGACCAGTCTGGTTTGGGCGCAGAGCGTCCGCCGAATCGAGCTGGCCGCGCCCACCGGCAGTGAGTCGATTATTACCTTGCCTCTGGGTGATAAAGGCGTTCTGCTCCTCACCCGCACCGACCGGGTTGGCTATCAGCTGACCAAATACAGCACCGATCTCGACCGCGACTGGAGCCTCACCGGTCAGCTCCCTGATAATCTGGAATACGTGGCTTCGACCTTCGACGGGCGCGGGGCGGTATATCTGTTGTTTTCGAGCTACCGGTTGCCGTTCTGCCAGGTCGTTCGTGTGAGCATTGGGCCGGGTTTTTCCGAACGCTTCAACCTCAACGTAGTGGAGCGATTGCAGGTGACCCATTTCAAAACTCTCGGCGACGGTATTTTTATGGCTGGTATTGTCGATGAACACCCCGTTCTGTACCACAGCCATTTGTCGAGTCGGCAGGCCCGGTTGTTGCCCGGTGGCGAGCGAGGCTCGGCTATCCAGTCGCTCGAAGCCGACACCGCGCACGGCCGCATGACGGTCTCATACACAGTCCGGCGTGGGCGCGACCTTAAACTGATTGCCAACGTGTACGACGAATTGGGGCAAACCACGACCCGGGCGGTTATCGAGCCTAAACCCGATTATGCGCTGCTAAGTGGCCGTTTGTCGGTCCTCGACGATTCAACGCAGCTTGTGGTGGGTAATTATGGGTACCGAGCCATGCAGAGCAACGGCGTGGCGGGTTCGCAGGGGTTGTACATCAGCCGGGTAGGTGAGGGGCAAACACCCCAAATCAGCTATATCAGTTTTACCGATTTCAAAAACTTTTTCCGCTACCTGGGCGACCGCGAGCAGGAACGTATGGAGCGCCGGGCGCAACGCCGGAAAGAAGCGGGCTCCGACCTACGGCTCAACTACCGGCTACTCATGCACGAACTGGTGCGGCACCGGGGGCAGTACGTGCTCGTAGCGGAGGTGTTTTACCCGCAGTTTCGGTACCAGAACTCGTACCCTTACGGGATCAATTCGTGGTATGGTTGGCGGTATTCGCCCCTCAGTTATTACAGTCTGTATAACCCGTACATGTGGAATCCTTGGAATGGGCCACGGGGTTTGAGTCCGCAGCAGGTGTTCGACGGGTACGTGTACACCCATGCCGTTGTAGCGGGTTTTGATGCCGAAGGGAAGCTACTTTGGGACAATTGCCTTGAACTGACCTCCGAACGAAGCATCGACCTACAGGAGAAAGTGCGGCTGGTACAACAGGGTGACCAACTGGCCCTGTACCACAACCACAAAGGTCGGATTCTGCAAACGGTGATCCGGCCCAATGGGATGGCCGAAGAAAAACCCCAAATCGATATTGCGGCCGTCGTTGATGAGCAACGCGATCAATCGCTCGTGACGGATGATGTCCGGTTCTGGCACGACCGGTATTTTCTGGCCTGGGGCTACCAAAGAGGGGAGGGTCGCAAACGCGTGTTTTACCTGGATAAAATAGCGTTCTGAGCCCAACCGGGGCCTATTTTAGCGGCCTCCGGGCCCGGCTATGTTCATGGTCTGGTCGCAAACCCCTACCTTTGCGGCCCAACTGATTTACGTGACCGGGCCAATTGCCAGACCTTTGGCTCCCTGTTTTCTCATGCTTCAACTGCTTACCCCCGGCCCCTGGCCCGCTTACGAACTGATTGATTCTGGTGGCTTCGAAAAACTCGAGCGCTTCGGTGAGTACGTACTGGCCCGGCCGGAACCCCAGGCCATCTGGGATAAATCGCTGCCTCAGGCTGACTGGGACCGACGTGCCCACGCCACCTTCCGGCGCGACCGGCAATCGCCCGAGCGGGGCGATTGGCAGAAGGCTCCCGATATGCGGGAACCCTGGTTTATCGACTTTCGGCAGGATGGGCTTAACCTGCGGTTCAAGCTGGCTCTGACGTCGTTTAAACACGTTGGAATTTTCCCCGAGCAGGCCACAAACTGGGCGTTTATCCACGATCGGGTAAAGGCCCTGCAGGGTGCCGGTGTGGCTAAGCCCAAAGTGCTTAATTTGTTTGCCTACACCGGAGCGGCATCGCTGGCGGCTTGCCAGTCTGGGGCCGATGTGACCCACGTGGATGCCGTGAAGCCGGTGATTACCTGGGCGCGGGAAAACATGGATTACAGCAGCCTGACCAATATTCGTTGGGTGGTTGAAGATGCGCTGAAATTTGCCCGGCGCGAAGCCCGGCGCGGAAATACGTACAATGGCATTATTCTGGACCCACCCGCTTATGGCCGTGGCCCCGATGGCGAAAAATGGGTACTCGAAGAGCATCTGAACGAGCTGCTCAAAACCTGCGCCGAGCTGCTCGACCGCGACAATCGGTTCTTCATCATCAATTTGTATTCGTTGGGATTCTCGGCCCTGATTCTGGATAACCTCATGCGGCAGATTTTCGGCAAGCCAGCCAATGCGCAACTGGGCGAACTATACCTCGACGACCGGTATCAAAAACGCCTTCCGCTCGGCGTCTTTTACCGGTTTTAGCTACCTTTGTGGAGCATTCTCAATGAGGAAACGATTGAAAAAGGGAACAGTAGCGGTAACTAGCGAAAGCGGCCAGTGTACGGTTGGCTTACAGGTTTGCGGGTCTAGCCCGGAACGTAGCGGACAAACAGCAAGGTCGTCATTTTATCAGCTTCTGCATTGCGATATTCATGCATCCTTTCGTCCTTTCGCTCTTTGCCGAACCGGCGGAACAGCGCGACGGGCACGAAATCTTCGCTCGTTCACTCTTTCGCTTTTTCACTCTTTCGCTCTTTTGCTCGTTCTGTTTTCCTGCGGTACCGACCCCCGTCAGCAGACCCGTATACCGCCCTTGCCTTCGGCCAATGATAGTTTGCGTACCGAAGCAGCCCTGCAGGCACTGACCCGGGCCATTAATCAGTCGTCGCCGGCCTCGGCCTATGCCAAACGAGCCCGTTTGTATCTGGAAATGGGACGCCTGAAAGAAGCACTGGCCGATATTGACGAAGCCATTGGCCGGAACAATACCGATGGTACGTACTTTCTGATTCGGGCACGGGTTTTGCAAGGGCTTAAACAACCCCAGAAAGCCCTCGACAATGCGCAACGTGCCGAGATTCTGGGAGCCGATAGCCCGGAACTGTATATTCTGATGGCCGATGTCTGGCAGCAGCGTAATCAGTTCGCTAAAGCACGGTTGTATCTGGCGAAGGCGTTGCAAATGGCCCCCTATGACGGTGAGGCTTATTTTTTCAACGGACTCATCACGGCCAAGCAGGGCGACACGTCTCAGGCACTGGCTTTGTATCAGCAGTCGCTGAAGCTGAAGCCCCGGTATCTGGAAACGTACAACCAACTGTCGTCTATCTACCGGTCGCTGGGCGATTTGGGCTCGGCCCTGACGTACAACGAACAGGCAATTCGGTACTTTCCCGAAGATGCCCGGCTGACCTATGGGCGAGGGCTGATTTACCACGCCGGTGGCCGGCTCGACAGTGCGCTGACGTTTTACCGGCATACGGTGCAGATTGATCCAACGTATTATCAGGCTAACTTTCAGGCGGGCCTGATTTTGCAGCGGTACCGGGCTTACTCACAGGCGCTGGCCAATTACAGCCGGGTGCAGCAGCTGAATCCGCAGTTTCCCCGGATTCATACTTACATTGGCTTCTGTCAGGAGCAACTCGGCATGTATGAGCAGGCCGTGGCTTCGTACACCCAAAGTGCCCGGTTGAACCCGGCCGACGGACAGGCTGTTGCAGGAATGTGGCGGGCTCAACGCCGAATGTATAATCCGAACCCGTATAACTCCGTACTTTTGCCGGACGAAGACGGGAAATCGGCCGCTTCGGAACCAAATGCGGCTCCGGTACAGATGGAGATACAGACCATCAAGCCGCGTACACAACTGTCTACACCCGGCGACTCGACCCGGGCGAACCGGTAGGGGCGCAGACGCAAATATTTGACTACTGAATTATTGACTATATCGTATGATTGCCCAGGATCAACTCATTCATGTAACGCTACCCGATGGGAGTGTCCGTGAATACCCAAAAGGAAGCTCTGGCCTCGACATTGCGCTGAGTATCAGCGAAGGGCTGGCCCGTAATGTGTTAGCGGCTAAAGTAAACGGAAAAGTGCAGGACGCGAACCTGCCCATCGATACCGACGCCGAGGTGCAACTGCTCACGTGGAACGACCGCGACGGCAAGGCTACCTTCTGGCACTCTTCGGCCCACCTGATGGCAGAGGCCCTGGAGGCACTCTATCCGGGCGTTAAACTGGCTATCGGGCCGGCCGTTGAAAACGGTTTCTATTACGATGTCGACTTTGAAGGTCGTCATTTCTCGCAGGATGACTTCAAGAAAGTAGAAGACAAAATGCTGGAACTGGCTCGTCAGAAAAGCGAGTATATCCGCAAGGCAGTACCCAAAGCCGACGCGTTAACTTACTTTGAGGAAAAAGGAGACCCGTACAAAATCGAGCTCATTCAAGGGCTTGAAGATGGTTCCATCACGTTCTACACTCAGGGTGGCTTTACCGACCTCTGCCGGGGGCCGCACATTCCCAACACGGGTTTTATCAAGGCCGCCAAGCTGATGAACGTGGCTGGCGCGTACTGGCGGGGGGACGAGAAAAACAAAATGCTTACCCGGATTTACGGGGTCACCTTCCCGAAGCAGAAAGAACTCGATGAGTACCTGCATCTGCTCGAAGAAGCCAAAAAACGCGACCACCGGAAGTTGGGTAAAGAGCTGGAAATCTTCACGTTCTCGGAGCGTGTAGGGGCTGGTTTGCCGTTATGGCTGCCTAAAGGAGCCCTGATTCGGGAGCGGCTCGAAAACTTCCTGCGTAAGGCGCAGGTGCGGGCGGGTTACTCACCCGTAGTGACGCCCCACATCGGTAGCAAGCAGTTGTACGTGACCTCGGGGCACTGGGAGAAATACGGCGAAGATTCGTTTAAGCCCATTCGGACCCCCGATGTGGACGAAGAGTTTTTGCTCAAGCCCATGAACTGCCCGCACCACTGCGAAATCTACAAGTCGAAGCCCCGTTCGTACCGTGACCTACCCCTCCGCTTGGCTGAGTTTGGTACGGTGTACCGCTACGAGCAGTCGGGAGAGTTGCATGGCCTGACCCGTGTGCGTGGCTTCACGCAGGACGACGCGCACATCTTCTGCCGCCCGGATCAGGTGAAGGAAGAATTCATGAAGGTAATCGACCTAGTGTTGTACGTATTCAAGTCGTTGGGCTTCAATGACTACAGCGCTCAGATTTCGCTGCGTGACCCCGAAAACGGTACCAAGTATATTGGCTCCGACGATTTGTGGGAAAAAGCTGAGTCAGCAATCATCGAGTCGGCGCGTGAAAAGGGCTTGCCAACCGTAACGGAAAAAGGCGAAGCGGCTTTCTACGGACCCAAGCTTGACTTTATGGTGAAAGATGCCCTGGGTCGGAAATGGCAGTTGGGTACCATTCAGGTAGATTACAACCTGCCTAACCGATTTGAACTGGAATACGTAGGGGCTGATAACCAGAAGCACCGGCCGGTGATGATTCACCGGGCGCCGTTTGGCTCGATGGAACGCTTCATCGCGATTCTGATCGAAAATACGGCTGGTAACTTCCCGCTTTGGCTATCGCCCGATCAGATTGCTATTCTGCCGATTTCAGAGAAGTACGAGGACTACGCCAACGAGTTGTTCTTTGCCCTGCAGGAGCAGGATATCCGGGGATTTGTGGATTTGCGCGATGAGAAAATCGGCCGCAAAATCCGGGATGCCGAGGTGACTAAAGTTCCGTTTATGCTCATCGTGGGCGAGAAGGAGCAGGCCGAAGGTAAAGTGTCGGTTCGTCGGAAAGGGCAGGGCGACCTGGGGGCGATGTCGATTGACGAGTTTACGGCTTTGTTTCAGCAGGAGGTTAAGCCGTAACGAATCAGGTGCATTTTGTCGAACAATACGTTCGTCAGCAGACGTTAGATTTTACCTGCAGACCGGATAGGGAAGTCTAACGTCTATCCATTTGTTCGGTATGAAAAATTAATATTCATTTTCTGCCGGTTATCGCTCGGTATTCATTGACAAGAACCGCCGAATTCTCTAATTTCCCGAACTTTTAACCACTCCCTGTGTTATCAGGGAGATATTTTGTACCACTAAACAGCATATATGGCATTACCCCAGCGGAGACCACCCCGGCGCGTGGTTGAAGAACCCTACCGAATTAATGACCGTATCCAGGCCAAGCAGGTCCGGGTTGTCGGCGAAAACGTCGAACAGGGCATTTATGAGATTGACAAAGCCAAAGCTCTGGCAAAGGCGCAAAGCCTTGATCTGGTAGAAATCTCACCCAACGCTGTTCCGCCTGTCTGCCGAATTATTGACTACTCCAAGTTCAAGTACGAGCAGAAGAAAAAACAGAAAGAGATTAAGGCTAACGCTCAGAAAGTCGTTATTAAAGAAATTCGTTTCGGCCCCAATACCGACGATCACGACTTTGAGTTTAAGCTGAAGCATGCCCTTACGTTCCTGAAAGAAGGCGCAAAGGTGAAGGCTTACGTACAGTTTGTGGGCCGGGCGATTGTGTTCAAAGAGCGCGGTTTCCAACTCCTCGAACGGTTTGCCAAAGGCCTCGAAGAGGTCGGGAAGATCGAGTCGGAGCCAAAGCTTGAAGGAAAGCGGATGAGCATGTTCCTGGCCCCGAAAGTGGTGCAGGTGAAGAAGTAATAGATAATAGTAAGGAGAAAAGGGACGAAGGAGAGAAGGCTTTCATGCTTTTTCCCCTTCGTCCCTTTTCTCCTTACTCCCTTATTCGTATCTTTGCGGCCTGTTTACAAGAAGTCCGGTGATCTGAACAAGAGAATCCGGCGGTCCGGCGATCCGGTCAAAAACACATAAGCGGTTCAAACCAATGCCAAAAATGAAAACCAACTCGGCCGCCAAGAAGCGTTTCAAGCTGACTGGCACCGGGAAAATCAAGCGGAAGCATGCCTTCCACTCACACATTCTGACGAAGAAGACGACGAAGCAGAAGCGTAATCTGGCTCACTCAACGCTTGTATTCTCAGGCGACGAGACCCGGATCAAAGCCATGCTCGGTATCTAATTTCGTTTGGAGCGTCTGCTAAAGCAGCCTCCGGTTCAATGTTTCACCCGACTACAGGCCCAAAGTGCAATGAACAACTAACAGTAAACAACTAACAACGAATAGGTACTAACTGATCGCTGTTCATGGATACCTGTTAACTGGTTCTGCCGCCTACGTCAAAAAACAACTAACAAATGCCACGTTCCGTCAATCACGTTGCCTCACGGGCACGTCGGAAAAAAGTAATGAAGCTGGCCAAAGGCTTTTTCGGTCGGCGCAAGAATGTTTGGACGGTAGCCAAAAATGCCGTTGAGAAAGCATTAGTGTACTCGTACCGCGACCGGCGCGCTAAGAAGCGGGATTTCCGCTCGCTCTGGATTCAGCGTATCAACGCCGGTGCTCGTCAGTACGGTACTTCATACTCTGCCCTGATGGGTGCTCTGAACAAATCAGGAATTGAATTGAACCGCAAAGTTCTGGCTGATCTGGCTATGAACCATCCTGAAGCGTTCAAAGCCGTTGTTGATCAGGTGAAGTAAACAGCCCTGAGTCGAAACGACTGATTATAAAACCCCCAGCCAACCGGTTGGGGGTTTTTCGTTTTAGCCAGATTGGTCGTCATGTTCTGCCTGGGTAGACGGTAAAACCCTGGCGACTGACTTGCCTTCTTCGCATCTTTACGCCAAATTGGGTACAACTAAATCACAACCGAATTATGGCTTCTCGTCGCACTGTTTTACAAACATTAGCTCTGGGGACTACCGCCAGTATGTTAGCTCCCGAAACCCTGCTGGCGCAGAGCGCACCCAAAAAAGATAAACTGGGTGTAGCATTGGTTGGGTTGGGGTATTACAGTACGGATCTGCTGGCACCGGCACTTCAGAAAACGGAGCACTGCTATCTGGCTGGTATCGTAACCGGCACGCCCGCCAAAGCTGAAAAGTGGAAAAAACAGTATACTATTCCCGACAAGAATGTGTACACCTACCAGACCTTCGATCAGATTGCGAATAACCCCGACATTGACGTCGTGTATGTGGTGTTGCCCCCGTCGATGCACCGGGAGTATGTAGTTAGGGCCGCCAGGGCTGGTAAGCATGTCTGGGTGGAAAAACCGATGGCTGTGACTGCTAAAGAATGTCAGGAGATGATTGACGCCTGCAAAAAAGCCGGCGTCTCCTTGTCAGTGGGGTATCGGCTTCATCATGACCCTAACACGCAGGCGTATGTGAAGTTCCTGCGCGACGGCAAGCTGGGTAAGATCAGCATGGTGAACTGCTCGGCGGCTTACTACGACGGCCGTACTGACCACTGGAAGCAGAAGAAAGAAATGGGTGGGGGTGTCATGTACGATATGGGTGTGTATGTGCTTCAGGGTGCCCGGCTCGCTACGGGCGAGGAACCCATTGCCGTGACGGCCCAACAATACACAACCCGCCCCGACGTGTACCGAAATGGGCTCGACGAGACCTCGATGATTCAGCTTGAGTTTCCGAGTGGGGCGCGGGCGGTGCTGCAAACAAGTTACGGTATCAACATGAACTTCATGTACGTAATGGGGGAGAAGGGTATTCTGCGCGTGGAACCCTACTCAGCCTACAACGGCGTGAAGGGCAATGGTCCCGGCGGGTTTACGTTTGATACGCCGTATCCGGTGCCCGGTCAGCAGATCCGGCAGATGGACGACGACGCCCTCGCCATCAAAAATAAAAAACCTATGCTGGTTCCTGGCGAAGAAGGGCTGCGGGATATCCGAATCGTGGAGGCTGTGTATGAAGCCGCCCGGACGGGCAAGCGGGTGAAGATATAGGCGTGCTGTACCATTCGGGCAACTTTCTGGATTAATCGAATTTCCTGCTGCCTGCGCACGCGGATTCCCTATTTTCGTATCCCCAAACCGCATGTGATTATGCAACCTGCCGAGTTTACGCAACTATCAACCGCTCAACAATTAGACATTCTGTACTATCAGGGTGATATTCTGGCCAATCGTTACGAAGAAGAGCACATTTTTTTGCTATACAGTTTGCACAACTTTTATGTTGAGCTTCGGCACGATGCCTACACCAATCAATTGCAGGCGGTTTCGGCCTTTAAAGATACCGAACAACTGGAGGCTTACTTACCTTACCTAACAGAGGAGGTGCTTTAATACGTAATGTACAAGTGGTTAATGCATAATGAATAATGGGCTGACGCCAGCGAAATCCTCGTGCGTCAGCCCATTATTCATTATGCATTAACCATTATGCATTAACCATTATGCACTCAGCATTCCTTATTCTACCCAGAGTACTAACCCCTTTAGGTACCCGCCTTCGGGGTGAAACAGGCTAACGGGATGGTCGGCGGGTTGGCTCAGATGGTGGAGCACCCGCACTTGCCGCCCGGCTTCGATAGCGGCAGCTACCACGGTATTATAAAACAGCTCGCGGTCAACAACCTGTGAGCAAGAGAACGTAAACAGGATTCCCCCTTTAGCCACTCGTTTCAGCCCTTCGGTATTGAGCCGTTTGTAGCCCTGCACGGCCCGGTGCCGCGCCGAAATATTTTTGGCGTAGGCCGGTGGGTCGAGCACTACGAGGTCATACTGCTCGGGGTGCGCTTTCAGGTAGGTCATCACATCCTCAGCAATGGCCTCGTGCTTTTCTTCGTTCACCCCGTTGAGGGCTACGTTACGGTTGGTGAGGTCGATGGCTTTCTGTGACACATCGACCGAGTGCACCTGCTCTGCACCCGCCCCCAGCGCATACACCGAAAAGCCTCCCGAGTAGCAAAAGGCATTGAGCACGCGTTTGCCGTGTGCGTAGCGAGCCAACAGCTGCCGGTTATCGCGCTGATCGAGGAAAAAGCCGGTTTTTTGGCCCGTCACCCAATCGACCCAAAAGCTGTGGCCGTTTTCGTGGACCTCGTGTGGCGTTTCGGCCGTACCCAGCAGGTAGCCATTTTGAACGGTTTGGCCGTAGATGTCCGGTACAGTATCGGCGCTTTTGTCGTACACGGCAATTAATTGGTCGCCGTACACATTTTTGAGCGCTTCGGCAATCAGGTGCCGTTCCCGGTGCATCCCGATGGAGTGAGCCTGCACAACGGCTACTCCGTTATAGTAATCAATAATGAGCCCCGAGCAACCGTCCCCTTCGCCGTGTACGAGCCGGTAACAGTCCGTTTGTTTGCCGGGGAGAGTGGCAATGATGGCCTCGCGGAAGTGCCGGATGCTGGTTAGTTTCTGTGTCCAGTAGTGAACGTCGGGGATGATGCGTTCGAACGAAAAAATCCGGACGGCAATGCTTCCATCGTGGTAATGGCCCGTTGCCAGATAATTGCCTTTTTTATCAAAAACTTCAACTACGTCGCCATCCGTCAGATTACCTTCATAGCGGCTGACAGCTCCGGAAAAAACCCAGGGGTGAAATCGGCGAACGGCTTCATCGCGATTGGCCTGGAGGTATATTTTGGATAATTGCATGATATTGAGTTGTAAGCTACCAAACGGAGCATTGCAGAGAAGCGGGTGGGTACGAAGACCGTTACTTTTTAACCCTCGGTTAAACGCTGTGGCTCGTTGCGTGTCTCAGAGATGTAGCTCATTTCGGCAGGCGAAATTACGAAGATTTAGCGGGGCAACCCGTAAGTTTGGGGGTAATCTGCCTTTTGGGCATATACGTTGTTCCTATTTACCAATTTAATATGTCGATCAATCGTCGCGATTTTCTCAAGCGTACCGGCGTACTGGCTGCCGGTGCCCTCGCTCTTAACCATACAGCCGCTCTGGCTGCCAAGAACATAGGTGTTTTTGGGGTACAATTGTACAGCGTTCGGGATGTATTACCCAAAGATCCGAAAGGTATTATGACCCAACTGGCGCAGATGGGCTATCGTCAGTTTGAAAGCTACCAGGGCAACCAGGGCTTTTTGTGGGGGATGAGTCCGAAAGAGATTAAGTCGTTCCTGAACGACATTAACGTGAAGATGGTCAGCACGCACTTCAACTACGGTGGGCAGGCGAATAAACCCGACGAGTTGAAAAAAAGCTTCGACATGGCCGCTGAGGCTGGCCTGACGTACGCATTGTGCCCATACATTGGGGCTCAGAAGTCATTTGACGACTGGAAGCGTATTGCTGATGGGTTCAACAAAGCGGGTGAACTGGCCCGGCAGAGTGGGGTCAAGTTTGGTTACCACAACCACGACTATTCATTCAAGGCGCTCGACGGTAAAATTCCGCAGGAGTACCTGCTGGCTAATACCGATCCGAAAAATGTGATGTTTGAACTGGATCTGTGCTGGATTGATGTGGCGGGGCAGAATCCCGTAGAGCACCTGAAAAAGTATGGCAAGCGATATGAGCTGTGCCACATCAAGGATTACAAGAAAGAAAACGGCAAACCCGTTCAGAATGACCTCGGCAAGGGGAACGTTGATTTCAAAACAACCCTCAAAACCGCCCGGGACAACGGCATGAAGTACTTTATCGTGGAGCAGGAAGAATACCCAACCTCGCCTATGGAAAGTATGAAAATGGACGCGGCTTACATGAAGCAGTTGAGTGTATAATAATCATCGATGAGTGATGAGTTATACGTGATGAACGATGAATGGGCTGCCGCTAAAATTTTACTCATCGTTCATCACGTATAACTCATCATTACATCAGGGGAACTTCGGGAATTTGCTAAAGTCGGGTTTCCGCTTCTCCAGGAAGGCATTTTTGCCTTCTTTGGCTTCTTCAGACAGGTAATACAACAGAGTGGCATCGCCCGCCAGTTGCTGAATACCTGCCTGCCCGTCGAGCTCGGCGTTGAATGCCGCTTTGAGCATTCGCAGGGCAATAGGGCTCTTTTCGAGCATCTTCCGGCACCATTCAATGGTGGTTTCTTCCAGCTTATCCAGGGGCACAACCTTGTTGACCAGCCCCATGTCCAGGGCTTCCTGTGCGTTATACTGATCGCAAAGGAACCAGATTTCGCGGGCTTTTTTCTGTCCTACCACTCGGGCCAGATACGACGCCCCAAAGCCGCCGTCGAACGAACCCACTTTGGGGCCCGTTTGCCCGAACCGAGCATTTTCGGCCGCTATGCTGATGTCGCACACCACGTGCAGTACGTGACCACCGCCAATAGCGTACCCGGCTACCATAGCGACTACTGGCTTCGGAATCCGGCGGATCTGCATTTGCAGGTCGAGCACGTTCAAGCGAGGCACCTGATCTTCGCCGATATAGCCGCCATGCCCCCGCACCGACTGATCACCGCCTGAGCAGAAGGCTTCGCCCCCTTCGCCGGTCAGGATAACCACGCCAACGCGCTCATCTTGCCGGGCAATCTCCATGGCTTCCGACATCTCCTTTACCGTCAGCGGGGTAAAGGCATTCCGCTTGTGCGGGCGGTTAATACTGATCTTGGCGATCCCTTCGTAATACGAGAAAATAATCTCTTTGTACTCCTTAATAACCTCCCAGGGGTAGTTGCTTTGCATATGAGTGATGAATGATAAGTGATGAACGATGAGTGATCTCGCGTCAGCAAGTTTATCACTTATCGTTCATCACTCATCGTTTCAAAATTGGTTTCGTGATACTGTACATCCCACGTATGGTCGGCCATCATCCGGACGGTGGCGAGGCAACGTTCAAAGGGGAACTTGCGCCCCCATTCGTTCGGAGCTACCATCGACAGCAGGTCTGTACCGTTTTTACGGGTGTAAAAATAATAGGTATGTCCTACAACAGGCTCAAAACTCATTTGGGCGGAGTAAATCCGCTCCGAAATCTCGACCCGGTTTCGAATCGCTGTGGCCTGTTCGGCCAGCAGTTGCATCTGTTTGTAGAGCTGGGATAGCTGGAGGTCGGTTTGCTCGCGCATGGCGGTCACAGCCCGCCCGGTTATTTTCCCCTTGTCTTCGGGGCGAATCACTGCACCACCCGCCGTATGGGCGTACTCCATCAGACCGGGGCTTTCGGCTACTTTCTCCGGTGCAATGGGGTTAATGATCACTTTGGCTTCTTCCATAATTGATTGATAAACCCTTCGTGAATTGCCTTTGTTTTGGATTTGCAGGGCTACAGACCTGCGGTTCGCGGTTTATCGTTAGATTAGCGTCAAAGATACAAAGCCACATGGAAGCTCTTTCAAAAACAATTGATCGACACACGTTTTTTCGGGTACTCGGGGCGAGTTTAGGTGTGGTTAGCCTGAGTAGCTGCGAAACCAAAGCGGATGATCTGAGTCCGGCGAGCGATGCGCTCGACCTGACCATTCGGCTCGATGATGCCCGGTACGTTGACCTGCTCAAACAGGGTTTCTATGTGGTTGTGAACAACCGCGTGATTGTGGCGCATATCCAACCAAATCAGTACGTAGCGGTATCGCCTAAATGCACACACGAGGGCTCTACGCTTGTATATCAGGCGAACAACAACGCTTTTTATTGCCCGTTCGACGGTTCGCGTTTCGACCTCAACGGTAAGGTAATCTTCGGCCCGGCTACCCAGCCGTTGGTGGTGTATAAAGTCTCTAACGACCAGAAAAGTAATACGTTACGCATTTTTGGATAAGTTGCACGGGTGCTGATTACCCACATATCTATTGCCTGACAAACGTGCCTCTGTTCGGGGTATTTTCCCTTTATGTATAGTTTCGACGGTCGGTTACCGGTTGACCAATGGCCTTTGCCCACCCACACGTACGCCGAGCAGGCGGTAGCGTTTGCACGGGCCTGGCAGTCGGGGCAGGCGACGTTTGTCCTGCATACGTCGGGTTCCACCGGAACACCCAAGCCCATTACGCTCACCCGCACTCAGATGCAGGCAAGCGCCGAGCTTACGGGGCAAACGTTCGGGTTGCAAGCCGGCGACAGGGCGCTCTGCTGTCTCAACACGGCCTACGTAGCGGGTACTATGATGCTGGTGCGGGCTTTGACGCTTGGCCTGCGGCTGGTGCTGGTTGAGCCGTCGGGAAATCCGTTGACGTTGTTTAAGACGGGTACCAACAATTTCGATTTCTTTGCCTTTGTGCCTCTTCAAGTACAGGCAATACTGGGCCAGACGCCCGAGAAAATCGAAATACTGAACCAAGCTAAGGCTATTTTGCTGGGGGGGGCAGCTACCTCGCCGGTGCAGGAGGCTCAGTTGCAGGTCATTGCGGCTCCGGTCTATGCTACCTACGGAATGACCGAAACGGTTTCGCACATTGCCATTCGCCGGTTGAACGGCCCCAACAAATCCGACTTTTTTACCGCGTTGGATGGGGTCGAGTTACGCACTGATGCCCGGCACTGTCTGGCAATTCGGGCGGCCGCGAGCAATTTTGCGTGGGTGCAAACCAACGATGTATTTGAGTGGGCCGACGGGACGGAGCCTGGCAAACGGTTTCGAATTCTGGGGCGTGCCGATTCGATTATTAATACCGGGGGCGTCAAGGTTCAGCCCGAGCGGGTTGAGCAGATTGTACAGAGGGTTCTGGCTATCAATGGGTTGTCGCCCCGGTTGTTTGTGGCTGGAGTGCCCGATGAGCGGTTGGGTGTGCGGATTGTTCTGGTGGTCGAAGGCAAGGCCGAGGCTTTGCCGGAACTCGAAGCCAGGCGTAGCGAATGGACTGAGCAGGTTCGTCGGGAAATTGGCCCCTACGCTGTGCCGAAAGACATTATCTTTGTGGCCACATTCTGCGAAACCCCGACCGGTAAAATTGACCGGAGTAAGACGCTGCACTTAGCCATTGGGCAGTAGTCACGGGCTTCGCCTTATTGTTTATTGGTCATCCAGAGAGGCTGGGCAACCCCAGGAATCCATGACCAATGACCCCAAGCACTATGTTTAAAAACGTACAGATACGCTTCCAGACGGCCCGGTCACTCCCGGCTCCATACGCTTATTTCTTCACCCTGGCGGTTCGCCCGGCGTTTAAAGACTATCTCGCCGTTGACCTGAGCGTGACCTACCCGGATCGCGATGATATCGACGACGATGAGCTCATTGCCGAAGGCTACACCCGCGACGACGATTTTGCCTGGAATGGTCGGTTTGGGCTTGTGTGGCAACAGGCCATGGCGTCGCTGGTGCAGAAAACGAAGCTGGAAACCCTGAATGAAGAAGAGCTTGACGAGGATGATGACTTCTGGGAGGTGTCTCTGACGGCGGAAGACGGCACCCAAAAAACGGGGATGCCCGCCAATTATGAAGATTGGCAATACCTGATTCAGGAACTGATGCAGGCTACGTACGAAGCGGCCGGCCGCGAACGTCCCTTCGAGCTAACCTACGTTGAACCAGGTCGGGAGGGGGATCTGGAGGTGCAGATTACAGCCTCCTTTGCCGAACGAACCATAAACCTGCAAACAACCCAAAACGGACGGTCGAAGACGAAAACGTTGCCCTGGAAAACGCTTCAGTCGATTATGAGTACCATTTATGATGTGGATTTCGACCCCGAAGAAGCCGAACTAAAGCGCCCCCGTCGGGCGGGAGCGTGGCTCAACCTGGGTACTGAAGAATGGTACGACGTTGGGCCTTATGAAGATATTACGGCGATGCTACGGAAGATCGGCTAAACAGCACCGAAAGTACCATACCGTTCACGGCTGCCTCCTGCGCGACAGAGGGCAGCCGTTTTTGTATCAGTGGGAGCCAATCGGGTAGTCGATTGGTGCGTAAGCCTGCCGTCCATTGAAAAAAAAGAAGCATGGCCCTGACGAGTGCCCGTTGCCACCACACGTTTGTCGGAACAAAGTCGGTGACGAGCCAGAAGCCCCCCAGCGTCAGGTGTTGAAGGAGCCGGGGAATCATGCGTTCGGCCAGCCACGGCTCCGAAAATAAATCAAGCACAAAGGGAGTCAGAATGACGGTGAACCGTTCCTGCTCTGACAATGACGCTTCGGTGCCCTGCATGAATGCTACCCGGTTACGGCCCGGGTGGTGTTGCACCCGTTTCTCTGAAAGTGTGAGCATTTGGCCCGAGGCTTCAAGGTACACAACATGGTCGGGCGCACAACGGTCGAGCACCTGCTTGAGCAACCAGCCGGTGCCGCCCCCCAGAATGAGCCACCGCCCCCCATTCGGTAGCCGGTCCAGCAAACTTATCTGTGCCCGTTGAAGTGAGCGGCCAAAAACCAGCCGTGCCAGCGGGT
Organism: Rudanella lutea DSM 19387; assembly: GCF_000383955.1. Classification (NCBI taxonomy): domain Bacteria; kingdom Pseudomonadati; phylum Bacteroidota; class Cytophagia; order Cytophagales; family Cytophagaceae; genus Rudanella; species Rudanella lutea. The sequence goes on from NZ_KB913013.1 coordinate 299,851, forward strand.
CGTAGGTGGATGCGATGGTGTCAAAAGTCATTTAGTTCATCGAAAATAAAGCGAAACGGGCCAGTTTCTGTTAAGTGTTATCAGGTAATAATATTAAAAAGGTAGAACAAATAGTTTGTTTACCGGGCTCTCGTAAAGCCGCACACAACGTAAACAGAAACGGGATGAAAAAGGGATGGATTGTGGCGCTTCTTCTGCTTTTAGTAGGGGCTATTGGAGCTTACGTGTGGTACAGCCGACTCAAAAACGAAGCGCAGGCCGAAGGGGGGGCTTACGATGATACGCTCAAGCCGCGTCTGGAAATGAGCACTATGGAGATCACAAACATGGACGACGACGTGATTACGATGAACGTGAAAATGCTCATTGACAACCCTTTACCGGTTGGGTTCAAAGCGAATAAACTGCGTTACACGGTGTATATGGCCAAAACGCCCATCATTGAAGAGTCGTACGCCAAAACGATCGAGGTTGAGTCGGGTGATAGCACGTTTATAACGCTACCCATGAAGCTGCAAACCAAAAAAATGATGGCCGTACTAAATGCCCTTGACCAAAAGAACATCGACAGTACGACCTATGGGGTCCGGGCCGCGTTTGACCTTGACGTACCAATTTTGGGCGAGCGCACCTTTACGCAGACATTTGAAAAACGGTTACCGACGGTTTATGTCCCCAAAATAAAGATAGAAGACCTCGACTTTGGCAAAATTGGTCTTAAACGTACCGATGTGGCCGCTAAGGTGAGCATCGAAAATCGCAATAGCTTCCCAATTCAGTTTACGGATACGCACTACCGGGTGTCGATCGACGGTAAGGAGATTGCCGAGGGCCACCAACCCGAGCCGGTAGTCATCAGAGAGCGAGCCACCACGCCTGTTGTGTTTCCTGTAACCATGAAGCCGGGCAACACGTTGGGCCTGTTGCCCAAAATGCTGTTCAACAAAAAGGATACGCCTTTTCTGGTGACTATGCAGAGCAAGTTAATCGCTAAAGGAGGCAACAAAATGCTCAACCAAAGCCAGATGAATACGGTAGTGCGGGGTACGCTGGCCGATCTGAAAAAGGATTAGCGTCAGCACTATTCTGTAATTCGTGTTAAGCTGACTTTAACGCGCTGCTTTTGTAAACACGTACGGGTCGTACTCCACAAAGTCGCTGGCTTTGATTTCGACGCTTTTTACGGTATTCCCATCGACGCTAAACCGGGCCGGAAACACGCCAAATGCCTGATTGGAGTACGTTAGCCGAAAGGTGTTATCGTCCATATACTCAAGCCGGGCCGTCATGCGTGGGTGATGTTCAAACAGGACATCGAGCCCCGTGCCAGCTGGCTTTAGCGTAATGGTTCCGTACAGTTCGTTACGGTAGGTTCCGGCAAAAGCCATCAGAGGCAGCGATGGTTTGTTTCCTTTGGCAACCCGGTCGGCCAGAGCTTTGAGCGTAGCCTGTTCCTCAGCCATGCCCGCGCGGGCTTGCTTTAGAAAAAAGGCGCTGCGGTTTGTGTACGGAACGCCCAGATAGGCATCGAGAATCTGATACCGCAATGCCTCAAAGAAGCTCTGATTGTCGTTGTTGGTCAGAATGGTAATGGCCAATTTTTCTTCGGGTACAAAGCAGGTATTTGTCACAAAGCCGAAGGCCCCGCCGGTATGCCAGAAAATCTGCCGCCCGGCATAATCTGCCGATAGCACACCCAGGCCATACGTTTGAAAATGGCGGGGCAATACCGTCGACTTGCGGCTGCCGACGATTGTGTTGGCGTCGCGAGTACGTTGAACCACACTCCAGGGCAGAATCCGCTGCCCATCGAGCCGACCGCTGTCGAGCTGCATCATGAGCCATTTACTCAGGTCTTTCACGCTCGAGACCATGCTGCCTGCCGGTCCTAAATTGTCGACGACGTCGTACGGAATCCGGCGCAGAGGGCCAAAGCTGCTGGTATGGGGGCGGGCTACGTTGGAGCGGTTTTCGGCCCCGGCCGTGAGCATGTACGTATTCGTCATGCCCAGCGGTTTGAGCAGGTTCGTTTCAACGTAAGCTTCCCACGATTGGCCGGTCACCTTCGGAATGATTTCGCCTGCCGTAACGAAAGCCGAGTTGCAGTAGCCGTAATCCTGTCGAAACTGCCCGGTTGGTTTCAGAAGTCGCATCCGCCGGATTACTTCGGCACGGGGAAGGTCGGTGTTCCAGAAGGTAAAATCGCCCTGAAAGGTCTTGGTCCCCAGCCGGTGGCAGAGCAAATCGCGCACGCTAACCAGAGCCGTTGAGGTGGGGTCGAAGAGCTGGTAATCGGGGAAGAACTTGGTCACCTTGTCGTTGAGTGACAGTTTCTTGTCATCTTCCAGCTTGGCAAGCGCCGTACCCGTAAACAGTTTGGTGTTCGACGCAATCAGAAACAAGGTGTTTTCATCGACGGGCTCACTTTTACCGGCTTCACGCACGCCAAACCCTTTCGACACAACTACTTTGCCGTCTTTCACAACTGCAATGGCGAGTCCCGGAATCTGCCAGTCGGCCATGCCACGCTCAATGTAGCGGTCGAGGCTGTCGGCGATAAACGCGGGTGGTTGGGCGTGGAGGAGACAGGACGAAAGGAGGAGGGAGGAAAGGAGAAGCAGGGGTTTCATGGTGAAATTGTCGTAGCGTGTAGGGGCGTTTCCGGATAAAATGAGACGTTGGACACAAAGAAACAAAAAAGCCCCGCAAGTTGCTGCGGGGCTTTTGTTCGGTGTAAAACCGTGTTGGTATTACAACTGCGGCTGCTGGGCTACCGTCGACTCATCGACGTGGGTAACCTTGCGGTTGCGCATGAAGAACCACAGCGCCGTGAAGGCCACAATCAGGATGATTGGGAAGGTGGTCATCTTGGCCAGTGTCGCCTGACCAGCCGCCAGTTCGAGGGCGTCGCCCGTCAGGCCAGCGGCCGATTTAGCTGCCCGCTCCGTGTCAATCCAGCCACCGATGATAGGCTGGAAAATAGAGGTTGAGAACATACCAACACCACCCATTACCGACATGCCCAGGGCGCCCGAAGCCGGAATCCGCTCGGCTACGAAACCGATCATGGTTGGCCAGAAATAACACACGCCAATAGCGAAGAACACAGCCGCTACGTAAGCCATTGGGCCCGTTACGCTGCTGAAAAGGTAAACACCGATGGCGGCAAAAACCGCTCCGCCGAGCAGTACACCCGTTTGGTCAAGTTGGTGGATGATAGGCCCACCGAAGTAACGGCCAACGGCCATCAGACCGGTCACCAGAGCCAGAATCAGCAGCGGGCTTGCTCCCGACTTGCTCATAATCAGACCTACCCACTGCTGCGGACCAAACTCGCTAATTGCCGTCAGGGCCATGCAGCAGAACATGAAAATGTACAGCGGTGTCAGCATAGCCTGGAAGTTGCTGGCCAACGAGGTTGAACCGGCCACTTTGGCGGTTGGGAATGTCTGACCAAAGAACAGGAACGCGTAGATGAGGGTCGGAATCATGATCACCCAAATCTGCGCCTGCCAGGGAAGGTTCAGGTTTTCAGGACCCATGAACAGCGAGATCAGGCTACCTACCACGATACCACCGGGGAACCACATGTGGAATCGGTTGAGCATCTTGTTCATGGTAACGCCCGAGTACATATCGGCAATCATGGGGTTACAGGCCGCTTCGGTACAACCATTGCCAATACCAATCAAAAAGGTTGAAATCAGCAGCGTGGTATAGCCCTGTGCGTAGATGGTGAGCAGAATACCCAGCAGGTGACACACAAACGCAATCTGCATGATCGTCTTGGGGCCAACGGTGTAGTACACCAGACCGCCGATAATCATAGAAATGGGGAAGCCCAAAAACCACATCGAGTTAATAAAACCCAATTGTTCGGCAGAAAGGCTTAGCTCGGTTCCCAACTGGGCCAGGATACCCGCCCGGATACTGAACGAGAACGCCGTGGTAATGAGAGCGAAGCAACTGGCGTAAAATAGTCGCGACTGATTGACAGCTTGGTTCATTTGGTAGACAATTAGGGGGTTTAGACTGGAGTTAAAGAAAGATCATCCAAAAAAGTAGGGGATAGGGCAGGATTACCCGCTACACCGTTCTTTTTGGCCAAAATTTTAGAAAAAAATGGATTTACGCTAATTTCCGGCCGTAAAAATTATCGCACTGTGCAACGGGTAAAGCGGTTCCTTCGGCCACTTTACTACCGTAGTGATTACGTTTCACAGCATCAACTTAAACAGTAGCAAGTATATGCATCGCAAATTGCGCATGGGTCAGATCGGGGGTAGCCTCGATGCATTCATAGGAGCTGTTCACCGTCGGGCCGCCACATTTGATAATGAAATTGAGTTGGTTTGTGGTGTTTTTAGCCAATCACCCGAAAAATCGAAAGCAACCGGAAAGGCCCTGTACCTGCCCGATAATCGTGTTTATGAAAGCTTCGAGGAGATGATTCTCCGCGAAAAAGAACTGCCCGAAGGCGAGCGTATGGACTTTGTCAGCATCGTGACGCCTAACCATATGCACTTCCCACCGGCCAAAATGGCCCTCGAAAATGGGTTCCACGTTATTTGCGACAAGCCCATGACGCTGAACCTGGAGGAGGCCAAAGAGCTGGTTGGCATTGTGGAGAAAAGCGGATTGGTCTTCGGCCTGACGCACAACTACACGGGCTATCCGATGATTAAAGAGGCCCGCGATATTGTCCGTAACGGTAAGTTGGGGAAAATCCGGAAAGTGGTGGTCGAGTACCCGCAGGGCTGGCTATCGAAGTACGAAGAAGGCAACAATTACAAGCAGGCGATTTGGCGTACCGACCCGACCAAATCGGGCGCGGCCGGCTGTATGGGCGACATTGGCACGCATGCCGAGAATTTGGCTGAATACGTAACGGGTCTGAAAATTGAAGAATTATGCGCTGACCTGAGCACGTTTGTCCCGGGTCGTTTGCTCGATGACGACGGCAACGTTCTGCTCCGGTTTGAGGGCGGAGCCAAAGGCGTACTGCATGCCAGTCAGATTTCAAATGGCGAAGAGAACGCCCTGAAAATCTACGTGTACGGCGAACTCGGCGGTCTGGAGTGGCATCAGATGGAGCCCAACACCCTGCACTACAAATCGCAGGAAGGCCACCGACTGTTGCGCCCGGCCGTAGGTGATCTGAGCGCAGCAGCCAAAGCACACGGCCGGATGCCATCGGGCCACCCCGAAGGATTCTTCGAAGCATTTGCCAATATTTACCGCAATTTTGCCTTTGCCGTAAAGGCACACATGAACGGTCAGCAGCCCGATCCGCTGTACGATTTCCCGTCGGTGTACGATGGCGTTCGTGGCCTGGCGTTTATTGATACGGTACTGGCATCGAACAGCTCTAATGAAAAGTGGACGAAGTTTAAAGAGTGAAAGAGTGAAAGAGTGAAAGAGCGATGTCTGAAAATCCCTTTCACTCTTTCGCTCTTTCACTCATTCACTCTTTTGATAATCTAAATACATACATGCAAAAAATCCAAGTTGGTGTTGTTGGTACCGGGTTTATCGGCCCCGCTCACATTGAAGCACTCCGTCGGTTACCCAATGTTGAAGTCGTTGCCCTCTGCGAAGTGACGCAGGAGCTGGCCGAATCGAAAGCCGCTCAACTGGGTATTCCCCGCGCCTATACATTCGATGAGCTGCTCAAGCAGGACGACATTCAGGCTGTGCATATCTGTACGCCCAACTTCCTGCACTACAGTCAGTCGAAAGCGGCTCTGCTGGCGGGTAAGCACGTGATCTGCGAAAAACCCTTAGCCAAGGATCTGGCCGAAGCCGAGGAACTTGTCGCTCTGGCGAAGCAAACCGGTCTGGTCAATGCTGTTCACTTCAACCTGCGGTACTACCCGCTGGTGCGTCAGATGAAGGTGATGCGCGAAAAAGGCGAACTGGGCGAGGTGTACAGCATTATTGGCTCGTACCTGCAGGACTGGCTCTTTTACGAAACCGACTACAACTGGCGTCTTGAGCCCGATAAGTCGGGTGATTCGCGGGCGATTGCCGACATTGGCTCGCACTTGATGGATATTCTGGAGTACGTGACCGGCGTGAAGACCACCGCCGTCATGGCCGACTTCAATACTATCCACAAAACCCGTAAGAAGCCGCTGAAGGCCGTTGAGACCTATTCGGGTAAGATGCTGCAGCCGGAAGATTACGCCGATGTACCCATCAATACCGAAGACCATGCCAACGTATTGCTTCGTTTCGACAACGGCAATCGGGGTGTTGTCACGGTGTCGCAGGTGTCGGCTGGCCGGAAGAACCAGCTGAAAATCGAGATTTCGGGCTCGAAGAAAACGTTTGCCTTTGATTCAGAATCGCCTAACCAACTCTGGATTGGTAACCGCGACGGCTACAACCAAACCATGACCGACGACCCGTCGCTCGTACATGCCGAAACGCGCTCGGTGATCAGCTTCCCCGGCGGGCACAATGAGGGTTTTCCGGATACGTCGAAGCAGATGTTCAAGGAAGTGTACGCAGCTATCGAAGCCGGTAAGCAACCTGAGAACCCCACGTACCCAACATTTGAAGACGGCTACCGCGAACTACTCATCTGCGAGCGGATTCTGGAAAGCAGCCGTAAGCAGGCGTGGGTGGAGGTGTAAAGGTGAAAGAGCGAAAGAGTGAATGAGCGAGTTATGACAACCGACGACAAAGACGAAACGAATATGGATTGGTCTGTTGAGGAGTATATTGTTGACTATTCAGGCCATTCTAAAAGTGAGTTTTTGGACGATATTCAAGGGCGATTGAAGAAATTTATGCTCCGTTGTCTGTCGGTTTGCCGGGCATTGCCGACTGCGTATGAAGCACAACACTTCAGTCGGCAGCTAATTCGTTCATCGTCCTCGGCTACTGCTAATTTTCGTGCCGTCCGGCGTGGGCGCAGCGAGAAAGAGTATTATGCAAAATTGAGTGTCGTTATTGAAGAACTCGATGAATCACTCTTTTGGCTCGAAACACTGGTGGATGCCAATTTGGTAGCATCGTCTCGATTAGCAGGCCTTCTCGACGAGGGCTATCAAATCCTCAAAATCTTGTCCAAATCACGTAAAACAGCAACAAAACAGAGAGAGTGAACGTGCGGAAGAGCGCTCAACCGGCACTCTTTCACTCTTTCACTCTTTCACTCTTTACATCATGAAAACAATGAAAGGGCCAGGTGTTTTTCTGGCACAATTTCTCGGAGATACAGCCCCTTTTAACTCTCTCGATACCATCGCCCGTTATATGGCCGACCTCGGCTACAAGGGCATTCAGCTTCCGACCTGGGACCCACGGGTAATTGACCTGAAGCAGGCTTCGGAAAGCAAAACGTATTGCGACGAGCTGAAAGGCAAACTCGCCGATATTGGCGTCGAAATCACCGAACTATCGACCCACCTGCAAGGGCAGTTGGTAGCCGTTCACCCATCGTACGCAGCCATGTTCGATGGATTCGGGCCGGCCGAACTGGCGGGTAAGCCGAAAGATCAACAGGCGTGGGCCGTGAATCAGCTGATGATGGCGGCCAAGGCGAGCCAAAATCTGGGGCTCACCTCACACGTTTCGTTTACGGGGGCCCTGTTGTGGCCGTTTATGTACCCGTGGCCGCAGCGCCCGGCAGGCCTGGTTGAAACGGGCTTCACCGAACTCGCCAATCGTTGGAAACCAATCCTGGATGCGTTCGACGAAGCAGGTGTGAACGTCGGGTACGAACTGCACCCCGGCGAAGACGTGCACGATGGTGTCACGTTTGAAATGTTCCTCGAAAAGCTGAACAACCACCCCCGGGCCGGTATCAACTACGACCCGAGCCACTTTGTGTTGCAGTGCCTCGACTATCTGCAGTTTATCGATTTCTACCACGAGCGTATCTACGCATACCACGTGAAAGATGCCGAGTTTAACCCAACGGGCAAGCAAGGTGTGTACGGTGGCTTCCAGGGCTGGGTTGAGCGGGCCGGTCGGTTCCGTTCGCTCGGCGACGGTCAGGTTGATTTCGGCGGTATTTTCTCCAAACTGGCGCAGTACGACTACGACGGCTGGGCGGTGTTGGAGTGGGAGTGTGCCCTGAAGCACCCTGAGCAGGGAGCCGCCGAAGGCGCGCCCTTCATCGAAAGCCACATTATCCGGGTTACGGAACGTGCTTTCGACGACTTCGCCGGTACGGGTGCCGATGAGGCTTTTAACAAGAAGGTTCTGGGGCTGTAATTGGTGCTCCTCCCAAATAAACATGCATGAGTCATCCCGAATTTTAGGGTAGTCTAGGCCTCGACCCAACCCAACGCCCCGTAAGGGGCCCGATGTTGGTAGAAAAGACGTCTCCCAAGAGAACCCGAGCCCCGAAGGGGCGTAACTTAATTCGAGTTACGCCCCTTTGGGGCTCGGCTATTTGGATCATTTTCCCCGTTAGCTACAGATATTAGGCCTCTAACGGGGCATCCTGGGGGAACGTGGGCCTGAACCATCAAGATGTTGAAAATTCGGGATGCCTCATGTTTTGTGTTACGTACTGAGGGTAGGACTGCCAAAAATCAGGTTAGATAGAGAGTAAGGAGACCAGTAAGTAAGGTTAGCGGGGCATAGAAAAACTTTTTCGGGCCTGTGCCGTATTTTGTTCTAAATCAAACGTGTCAGCAAGGCGAGGTAGCAAGGCATGAAAACTTGCAGCCTGACATATCTTAACGCTACTGGCGCACGTAACCCCATATTGAGCTTCATATTGCCTAATTCCATCATGACAGGAGCCGAAACGTCGAATCATTTTTTGGCGGGCGGTGGTGAAATGGGTGCCTTGATTCGGTCGATGGATTGGTCAAAAACCGCTCTTGGACCCGTCGACACCTGGCCACAAAGTTTACGCACATCCGTTAGCCTATGTTTATCCTCTACCTTTCCCATTCTGATTGCCTGGGGGCCTGAAACAATCCAGATTTATAACGATAGTTACCGGCCGATCTGCGGAGCTAAACACCCCGAATCTATGGGGCAAAACTTTCGAATCTGCTGGGAAACCGCCTTGCCCGTTGTGGGCGACGCCTTTACGCGTGGGCAAGAGGGCGAGGGAACGTACATCAAAGATCAGCGGATGTTTCTGGATCGCTACGGTTATCTGGAAGAGGCTTTTATGACCTTTTCGTTTGCGCCCATCCGCGACGAGTCGGGGCAGGTTGGTGGTATTTTTCACCCCATCACCGAAACCACCGATAAGATGCTCAGCGCCCGCCGTACGCAGGTGCTACGCGATGTAGCTGCCTTGACCGGGCAAGCCAAAACGAAAGAGGCCATTTATGAAAACCTGGCCACGGCCGACGCCGATTTTGCTCTCGACCTCCCTTTTTTGCTCTTCTACGAGTTTGACGAAGACGCTACCTGTGGCCGTTTAGTAAATACATTCGGGTTATCTCAGCAGTACCCGATACCCACACATCTGTTGGAGCTGAACGTAGCCGAAACCGACTGGCTGTCTGATTTATCCAACACGCTGGTAATAGAAGATTTGTCGGATAAACTGGCCCCGTTGGAGGCTGGCCCCTATCCCGAAGCGCCCCATACGGCCGTACGGTTACCCATTCTCCTTTCAACCCGTTCGGAGCCGGTGGGCTTTCTGGTGGCTGGAGTGAGCCCACGCCGGGCGCTCGACCCCGAGTACCTCACGTTTTACGCCCTGTTGGCCAACACGATTAGTACGGCCTTCTCGAATGTATATGCCTATCAGGAGGAGCAGAAACGGGCCGAAGCCCTGGCGGCCATCGACCGGGCCAAGACGGCCTTTTTCAGCAATGTAAGCCACGAGTTTCGGACGCCCCTCACGCTCATGCTGGGTCCATTGGAGGAGCTTTTACAACGAACTGATGTACAGGCGTCAGACGTGAAAGAACCCATCGAAACCACGCATCGGAATGCGCTTCGGCTACTCAAACTGGTTAATAATCTACTTGATTTTAGCCGCACTGAAGCCGGGCGTACGCGGGCTACCTACCGGCCGGTTGATCTGGTTGGGCTAACGGTTGATCTGGCCAGTAGCTTCCGCTCACTCATTGAGCGGGCGGGTTTAAAGTACACCGTCGATTGTCAGCCCCTGCCCTCGGTGGTGTATGCCGATGCCGAAATGTGGGAGAAAATAGTCTTGAACCTCTTGTCCAATGCCTTCAAATACACGCTGGAAGGGGAAATTGAGGTAACCCTGACGGCAGAAGGAACTGAAGCCATACTTCGGGTATCCGACACGGGTATTGGGATACCGGCGCACGAGCTTCCGCACATGTTTGAACGATTTCACCGGGTAGAGCAGGCCGGTGGGCGTACCTACGAGGGTAGTGGTATCGGGTTGTCGCTGGTGCATGAGCTGGTGCAGATGCACGGGGGCACAATCGCCGTAACCAGTGTCGAAGGCGAAGGCAGTACGTTTACCGTTCGATTGCCGCTTGGCAAAGCGCATCTGCCGACTGTGCAGGTTGTAGAAGAAGTACGCGCCAATGGCTTGAGCCCCCTGGCTGAATCGTTTCTGAAAGAGGCTGGCACGATGCTGGGCGAAACGCCTTTACCAGCTGATTTAGGTGAGCAGGATGCAACCGCACCCAAAATCCACGTCCTGGTTGTCGACGATAACCCTGATATGCGGGGCTACCTGACCCGGTTGCTCCAGCCCTCGTTTGAGGTGCAGACTGCCGTAAACGGAGTCGATGCGCTCGAACAACTGAAAACGTTTGAACCTCAGCTGATTCTGAGCGACATCATGATGCCCGTAATGGACGGTAAAGCCCTGCTCCAAAACCTGCGCCAGAACCCCGCAACGGCTCAAATTCCGCTTATTTTTCTGTCGGCGCGGGCGGGGCAGGAAGCTCGGATCGACGGGCTGGAAGCCGGTGCCGACGATTATCTCGTTAAGCCGTTTTCGGCCCAGGAGCTGTTGACTAAAGTCCGGGTGCAGATTGCCCTCAACCAGTCGCGCCGACAGAGCGAAACCCAATTGCGGAATCTGGTCGAACACGCACCGGTAGCCATGCTGCTGGTGAAAGGTGAAAAGATGGTGGTAGAGCTCATCAACCAGGCTATGCTCGAACTGGTGCAGCGCGAGGACGGCGTACTCGGCAAGCCCCTGTTGGAAGCCCTTCCCGAACTGGCAGGGCAGTCGTTTGTGGACCGTTGCCTGCAGGTGTTTCAAACCGGTGTGCCCGATCAGGGTTGGGCGGTGCCTATACCCGTACACCGACATGGTCAATTGGAAACGGGGTACTTCAACCTGCTGCTGACGCCCTACTACGAAGGAAACACCCGTACGGGCGTACTCGAAATATGTACCGAGGTTACCGAGCTGGTGCTGGCGAGTCAGGCACTGGCGGGTAGCGAAGCGCGATACCGGCAGCTTTCGGCCGAGCTCGACCTGCAGGTGCAGCAGCGTACGGCTGAGTTGCAGGCATCGGTGTACGACCTGCAACGCTCCAACGAAAACCTGCAGCAGTTTGCTTATGTGGCCTCGCACGATTTGCAGGAACCCCTGCGCAAAATCCAGTCGTTCGGGGATCTGATTCAGAAACAGTACGCCGATCAACTGGGCGAGGGGAGTGAGCACCTCAACCGGATGCAAGCCGCTGCGAGCCGGATGTCGACACTGATTCGGGACTTGCTCAGCTTCTCCCGCATTTCGACCCGGCAAGAGGCCGTATCCCCCGTTTCCCTGGCCCATATTTTACAGGATGTGCTGGCCGATCTGGAAGTGACGATTCATGAAACGGGCGCACGGGTGCACATTGAGCCGTTGCCCACCGTTCCCGGCGACTGGTCGCAGTTGCGGCAACTTTTTCAGAACCTGATTGCTAACGCGCTTAAGTTTCAGGCGCCCGGCACGGCACCGGAAATTTGGGTACGCGAGGCACGGATAGAAGCCGCCGATTTGCCGCCTGCGGTGAAGCCCGTGCGCCGTGCGTCGGCATTCCACCGAATCGACGTAAAGGACAACGGGATCGGCTTCGATGAAAAGTATGTTGACCGCATTTTTCAGGTTTTTCAACGCCTGCACGGGCGCAATCAGTTTTCGGGAACCGGTATTGGGCTGGCCATCTGTCAGAAAGTAGCCAGTAATCATGGTGGAGCTATTACCGCAAGTAGTCGGCCGGGGGAGGGGAGCACGTTTAGTCTGTATTTGCCTGTCTGACAGTTTTTTTGTGGTTGGGGGAGCGTGAACCGCTGCTGGCTTCGTGAGGCAGGCCATCGTTCGGGCTGAACCCTATGGGTAGTTTGACCGTTAACCGTACGGTCAAACTACCCACTATGAAGCTACTTTTTACCGCCCTGATGTTTTATACCCGCTTGCCGGTGCCTAAGGGCATCGACCATTCGGAAGACTTGCTGAACCGATCGACCATTTTTTTTCCGCTCATCGGCTGGATTGTTGGCCTAATTGGGGTAGGGGTGTACTGGATTGGTACCGTGCTGTTTCCGCCCGAGTTGGCGGTTCTGTTCAGCATGATTGCTACCGTCTGGGTCACTGGGGCTTTTCACGAAGATGGTTTTGCGGATGTGTGCGATGGCTTCGGCGGAGGCTGGTCAGCTGAGCAGATTCTGACCATCATGAAAGACAGCCGGCTCGGTACGTTCGGGGCCGTGGGGCTGGGGTTGCTGCTGGCGGTCAAGTTCTTTGCCCTCAAAACCATGCTGACGGTCGAAGCCTTTGGCGTGGCCGTAGCCCTCAAATACGTAGCTGCGCATAGCCTGAGCCGCTTACTGGCCACCTCCATGATGCGGGCTTTACCCTACGCCCGGCTCGACGAAACGAGCAAAGTAAAACCTATTGCCAAAGGCATTACCGACGGTCAACTGGCCATTGCTGCCCTGTTTGGCCTCCTGCCCCTGCTGGTGTTGTCGGTGTACACGGGTCTCTGGATTTACCTGACCTTCCTCATCCCGTTATGGCTTGTACGCTGGCGGCTGGCGTCGTTTTTCGGGAAATGGCTTGGTGGCTATACCGGCGATTGCCTCGGCGCTACACAGCAATTGGCCGAAGTAGTTGTGTACCTGTCGTTTGTGTCGCTGCTCTGGGTTAGTGTCTGAAACAAATTTCAACCCCACACATGGAAATTTACTTGATTCGGCATACCGAAGTAGCCGTAGGGCGGTCGGTTAGCTATGGGCAGAGTGACGTCGAGCTGGCAGTTAATTATGAGGAGCAACGGGACCGGATTCTGCCCCATCTGCCCACCGAGACACCGGCTTACCTGTTTAGTAGTCCCCTGAGCCGGTGCCGGTTGCTGGCCAACGATCTGGCAACCTCGGCCGACGTTGATCTGCAACAGGTGCAGTTTGACGACCGGCTCAAAGAACTCCATTTTGGCGATTGGGAAATGGTGCCCTGGGCCGATATTCCCCGGTCATCACTCGATCCCTGGATGGCCGATTACGTCAACGTAGGCCCGCCCAATGGCGAGTCATTCGGGGCATTGTTTGAACGCGTTACGGCCTTTTGGCAGGAAAAAATAAGCCCGTTGGCGGCCGAAAACACCGGTTCGGCCTACATTATCACGCATGGCGGGGTGATTCGAGCTTTGCTGTGTCTGTTTCTGGATTTATCTTTGCAAAACGCCTACCGGATTCACCTCGACTACGGTTCGCTCACCAAACTAACCACAAACGGTCAACACTTTACTATTCAATACATTAACCGCTGACCGTTATTTTATGGCTTCCAATCGAATGAATGCTTTAACCATCCGCCTGACCACACTGCTCACCATCGTGCTGGCTACGGCCCTGTTTCGTTTAGTACCGCATTGGCCCAACTTTACGCCCGTAGCCGCACTGGCTCTGTTTGGGGCGGCCACCTTCGATCGGAAGTGGCTGGGTCTGGTTGCGCCGTTCGGAGCTATGCTCCTGAGCGACGCCATTCTGGGTTTTCACGGAAGCATGGGGGCGGTTTACATTAGTTTCGGCCTGACCTGGCTCATCGGAGCGCTGGCCCTGCGTCGGCCTACAGCCGGTCGGGTAGCGGGTGCTGCGTTGGCATCGTCTACCCTGTTTTTTCTCATCACCAACTTTGCCGTTTGGTACGGTAGCACGTTTTATCCGCAAACCCTGGCTGGCCTGATGGGCTGCTACGCGGCTGGCCTTGCCTTTTACGACGGCCAATCATTTTTCCTGAACGGCGTGCTGGGTGATCTGTTTTTTAGCGGTGCCCTCTTCGGCGGATATTACCTGTTGCAGCAGCGGTTTACGGTTCTCCGTCCCGCCCGCGCTTAACTGACACTTCATTTTATTCGGGTCATCGGGTTGTCGTTGCTTGTCTGCGTAGTTTAGGTTTGTCACGCGATGAACGGCTATGAACGACAGGCAACACAGGCCCGATGACTTTTTCTTTTGTATGCTAAAACCAAAACTCGCCCGCGACTCACACACCATCATGACGGAGATGGTGCTTCCTAATGACACCAATACGCTCAACAACCTGATGGGCGGCCGACTGCTTCACTTCATGGATATTGCCGCGGCTATTGCGGCACAAAAGCATTCCAACCGTACTGTGGTGACGGCCTCTGTCGATAATGTTTCGTTTTCGGAACCTATTCGGCTGGGTAACATTGTGACCATGAAAGCGCAGGTGACCCGGGCTTTCAACTCGTCGATGGAGGTGTTTATCGAAGTGTGGGCCGAGGATATTCCGGCCGGAGTGCGGGTGAGCACCAACAGCGCTTACTACACGTTTGTAGCAGTCGACCAGAATGGCCGGCCTATCGAGGTGCCTGCTGTTGTTCCCGAATCGGACGAGGAAAAAGCCCGTTTCGACAGTGCCTTACGCCGTCGGCAGTTACGGCTGGTGCTGGCCGGGCGGATGCAGCCGCAAGAAGCCACCGAACTACGGGCGCTGTTGCTCGGCGAGGGAGCTTAACACTTGCCTGGACATTTGGCTATTTAGCCAGCCCGCCAATAATATTCGATACGGTGTTGATGCTCAGGGCAATAATGCTCGTGTTGAAGAAGAATGCCAGAAAGCCATGCAGA
Organism: Rudanella lutea DSM 19387; assembly: GCF_000383955.1. Classification (NCBI taxonomy): domain Bacteria; kingdom Pseudomonadati; phylum Bacteroidota; class Cytophagia; order Cytophagales; family Cytophagaceae; genus Rudanella; species Rudanella lutea. The sequence goes on from NZ_KB913013.1 coordinate 314,860, forward strand.
AGCGCGAGCCGACGCATGGCTTTTGATTGTATTGCCACGTCGGAAACCTGACTCGTCATGCCGATTACGAACGAGAAATAGGCGAAGTCGAGATAATCGGGCTCATCGTCGCCCGGAAAGTCCAGTTTTTTAGGGGTAGACCCGGCTTTTGTGTGTCCCTCATAATAGAGCCGGGCGTAATGCAGGGTAAAAACGGTATGGACCAGCATCCATGAACAAACTACCACCATAGCCGAGAGGAGAATATGCAGCTGCTGATGGCTGCCCCGCCCGTCGGTTCCGGACCGGAACAAGAGAACGATGGCAAACAGACTGGAGAACGAAGCCAGAATAACAAACAGAAACGATACTGTACGGCCCAGATCCTGCGTCCGGGTGAGGGTGTTCAGATGCCGGGGGTGAGCGGTTGTCAGGGTAATCCAGCAAAGGATCAGGTAGCTGAGCGAATAGGCTAGCCATACCGCAATTACGCGCGTGGCCGGGTCGAGGGCGTAGGGCAGGGCCAAAGCCGTCAGCCCGGCTACGCCCAGACTAAGCAGGAGTCGCCGGTGGGCGTTCAGGCGGTTGATGGCGTGTAAGACAGACATGGAGGATAACGTATAAAACTACTGTATAGCCAAACCGGTAAGTCGTAAGGATGGATAAGCCGGTTGAATAGCTTTAACCGTGTTTTCATCTGACAAACCGATAATAAGCCGCTATTTTACCTAAAAACCGCGTTTTTGCCCTAAAACCGGAATAGGTTATGCGTATTTTGCTGGTTGAAGATGAGCCTAAGTTGGCCCGTTTTGTGCGTAAGGGCCTGGTCGAACAGTCGTTTCAGGTCGACGTAGCGACGGACGGACTGGCTGGGCATGAGTTGGCCCGGTCGAACCCGTACGATGTACTGGTAATCGACGTGAACCTCCCCAAACTCAATGGTATAGAACTGATTCGGCGGCTTCGGGCAGAAAGTAACAATACTCCCGTGCTGGTGCTGACGGCCCTGGATCGTACGGATGATAAAGTAAGCGGATTTGAGGCTGGCGCCGACGATTACCTCGTGAAGCCGTTTGTGTTTCGGGAGTTGCTGGCGCGGTTACGCTCGCTGCATCGGCGCGGCACGAATAGCGGCAGTAGTAATCCCCTGATTCGGGTGGGGGACCTGGAACTGGATGTGACGCACAAGACCGTTTCGCGGGCGGGTATGCCAATCAGCCTGACCTCTCGTGAATTTCAGATGCTGCAGTACCTCATGGAGCACACGGGGCAGGTGGTTTCAAAATTCGACATTGCCGAGCACGTGCTGAACCAGAAAGCCGAGTCGTCGACAAATGCAGTGGAAGTGTATATCAATCTCCTGCGTCGAAAGATCGACAAGACCTTTCCGAGCCCGCTCATTCATACCGTTGTCGGGATGGGTTACGTACTACGCACCTGATACACGGCACCGTGCTTTTTTAATGAGATTTTTAGTTTTTCGTAAGATGAAAACCGGGCTATTCCACGTTGTGTAAAAATAGGATGACCTCGTTGACACCTGAATTCGGGGGCTTTTTTTCTCGTACCGACCTGTAACGTATACTATTTTAACCACCTTTTCCATGAAAGCCAACCCTTGGGTCTGGTTAGTTGATGATGACAGCGACGATCAACTGCTTGTAAAAGCGGCCTTCAAACAGACCAACCCGGATGTGAAGGTGCACACGATCGATGATGGCGATCAGTTGCTGCCACAGCTGAACACAACGACCCATTTGCCAAAACTGGTTTTGCTTGACCTCAATATGGCACGCATGGGTGGTTTCGAAACGCTGAAGGCTGTGCGATTGGCACTCCCCGAGGTGCACATTCCTATTGTTATCCTGACCACGTCGATCAGTGTAACCGATCGGCAGCAGGCTATCCAGCACGGAGCCAATGCCTTTATCTCAAAGCCAAGCGAATACAATAAGCTGGTTGAGCTAACCCGAAACCTGGCCAGTCAGTGGTTGTAAGTTGCTCAGAATGCGCTTCGAACTGTTAGGGTTAGGTTGCGGCCGGGGGCGCTGATTCCGCTGGCGAAGTAGCGATAATTTCTATCCAGAATATTTTCTAACGCGGCCTGTACCGTCAGGTAAGGCCCTGCTTTAAACGAGCCCCGTACGTTCAGTGTCGTCCAGGCCGGCATACCGTCGGGGGTGGCATATTGGGCGTTATCTTCTCCTTCCGGGTTGTAGTCTGCAATTCGCTTCCATCCGTTATAAAGAGCCCAGACTTCAGCCTGCACCCGTCCATTCTGATAGGTCAGGGCAGTTCGGCCAAAGGTCGGCGGAATGTGGTCGAGTGGGGTCTTTTTAGCGTCTTTGATCCGTCCCTGCGTGCCGTTGAGCGTACTGCTCAGCGTGAGCTGGTTGGTCAGACGGAGTTGAGCCGCCACGTTCCAGCCCTGAATGACAGCCTGCCGTTTGTTTTGAGCGGCCAGTACGGAGCTCATCTGCCCGCCATAGAGCACACTCGTTTGGCCATTCAGGCTAAACGCATCCACGACAATGGCATTGGTAAACAGGGTGTAGTAATACGTAGCGTCGAGCCGCAGCCGATTGCCCAGCCACTGCGAAACCGAAAGCTCTCCGTTGTACGTGTATTCTGGCTTGATACCGGGGTTCGGCACAACGAGAACGCCCGCCCGCGAATCGAATACTTTGGTCAGATCGTCGACGTTGGGCGCGCGGAAACCCGTAGACCCCAGGAGGGACACGCGCGTCCGGTCGGTAGGGCGGTACAGCAAACTAAGGTTACCTGTGAGGGCTGCCGGCCGCTGCCGGATGCTATTAAACGGGAACGGGAAGAACGTTTTGTCGGTAAATTGAGCTTCTAACTGCGACCAGCCGTACCGGATACCTCCGTTCAGGGTCAGGGCTTTGCTGAGTGAAACCGCATCGCTCACGTACAGGCCGAGGGTCTGAAGGGTACTACCTCCATCGGGATAGCGGGTGTTGAATGGGCCAGGAGCCCCCGTTAAGGCGTTGACTGTCTGGGCGTTGGAGTGTACGCCGTTGTGCGTAAGTTCCAGTCCGTACTGGATCAGATGCCGACCGGCCTGTTTCTGTAAATCGGCATTCACCGACCAAACGCCGACTCGCTCCAGTTGCTCATTCCGGGCTGCTGCGCCCAGTCGACGACTGATACGGCTCTCTTCAATGTGCTGGAAAGCTGCCGTCAGCATGGCCCGGTCGTACAGGCGCGTTGGCCGCGAGAGGGTCAGGTTGTACGACGTCAACAGGCGTTTTTCAGGGCCGTAGTACCATTCTGCAAACCGAAGCCGACCCGAGGCCATTTCAGTAAGCCGGTCGTAACGAGGAACATCGCCTGTGGTCGAATACTGTACGTTGAGCGTATGCTGAACGCCCTCTGAGGGCTTAAACAAAACTTTTTGCAGGATATCGAGCTGTTGGTACGCTGACCCGATCTGCTTATTTGGGTTGGCGTTTTTTACCGGTACATCTTCATTATTGTGGCGCTCCACGTACATAAAGCGCTTACCAAAGTCGGGGTAAGCGTCCCGGCGTCGGTTACCCTGAACAATATCACCAAATGATCCGTAGGTCACGCTCGTCAGAAAACCAAGCCGGCGGTTGCCGAGGCTTACATCAGCATGCGCCGTCCGTTCGCCGGTGGCGGAGCCGTATCGGATATAAGCTGAGGGCTTGACAAGCCAGTTTTTTGCGCCCGAGAGCTCTGGGTTGCGGCTCTGAAAGTACATGACCCCGCCCAGGGCATCGCTGCCGTAGATAAGCGACGACGGGCCAAACAGGACTTCAGCCCGTTCGAGCATTGAAGGGTCAATTCGCAACACGTTCTGTAAATGCCCGGCCCGGTAAATGGCGTTGTTCATCCGAACCCCATCAACCACAATCAGGACCCGGCTTGCTTCAAAGCCGCGCAATACGGGGCTACCTCCTCCGCCCTGACTCTTCTGCACAAATACGTTACCGGTTTGCTGCAACAAATCGGCCGAATTCATGGGGTTGCGTTGGGCAATCTGACTCCCGGTTATGGTCTCGGTTTGAAACGGAACGGGGCCTTTGGTCTGAAACTTTTGCGCTACTACCCGCACCTCGTCGAGGTCAATTGACCGGCGGGTACTGTCTGCTGTCTGTGCAGGGGCGTTCAGAACAGCAAGACTAAAAAAAAAGGGTAAAAAATAGCGCATGCAGTAATGTTGGAGGATGAAATGCGTTGCCAAAACAGGCCCGAAATTAGCTAAAAAAGCAATGGTGCCTGCCCGGTTATAGGTATAGGTATGTAAAGCCCGATTTTGGCAATAAAATGAGGGGTTTAGGGCCGATGTCAGAACGTCGGGCAACGCGTGCTGCCCCAGCGGGTGCTTCGGCGGGGCCGGGCTGGTTTGGGCATCCGACTTCGTTTGGCGGGTGTGCCCGCCACGGCGGGGCGCGTAGCTACCGGCGGGGTACTTATTTCGGGAGCTGTTGCCGGACCTGGCTTCACGGCCGATGGGGCTACGGTAGCCGTCGTCGGCGCGGGGTCGGCCGGTTCGGGCATGGTCACAAAATCGTCAATGGCCAACAGGTCGGGTGGGCGGGGCGGCTCCATGGCCAACGGAAACCGATGGTCAGGCGGGTAGTCGTACACATCGAAATCGTAATCGTACAGGTAGATATTGATGTAGCCATCCCGACTGTACTTGGCACTGATCGACTGCGTGGGCAACCGTCGTTCGGCCGCCAGAAGGTTCGGTTTGCGGTTAAGCGAGTCGGGGTAGAAAGTCCGGTACAATTTCACCCGGTTGTACTGGTAAATGAGGTTGTTGGAGTCGAGCTCGATAGCCAGATTGAGGTAGTAGCGCGAAAAATCGGGTTTTCGGTTGGCAGCGTACAGCACGCCCATGTTATTGATGGCACTGCGGCTCATATAGGCCTGATAACTCTTCACGGCCTCATCGTAGAGGTTCAGGTTCTTCAGCACATTCCCCAGATTATTCTGGTAAAACCGGCGCGAGGTGTCCATTTGCTGGGCTTTTTCGTAGTCCTGCCGGGCCAGAGCGTAATACTTTCGGGCTTCCTCGATCTGTTTTTTCTTGTCGAGCTGTAGAGCCATGTATGAGCGAACAATCCCCCGGTTATTGAGCAAAAATGCCCGGCGGTGGCCCCGGTTAATCAGGCTGTCATAAAGGCCATGCGCTTTGTCGAGCTGATCCATTTCCAGCAGACTCACAGCCACCCCGTTGAGGGCGTTGAGGTTGGATGGATCATCTTTCAGAGCCTCGCGAAACACCGGATACGCCTGATCCATCAGGTTCAGTTTCAGGAGCAAACTGCCCCGGTTGGCCTGCATCCGGGCACGGGTTTTGGCCGAAAGCTCCGGGGGCGGCTGAGCGCCCGGCCAATGGTGTTCGGCCGTTTTGTTGATAGCCTGTTGTAGCATTTCGAGGGCCTGCCCGTATAAATCCTGCCGCCGGTACACTTCGCTCAGGCCCGAGAAAGCCGATGGGTCGCCGGGGCGCAGCCGGGACACAATTTCAAGGGCACGCCGGGCCGTATCGAACCGGCTGATACTGAGCGAAGCCAGTCCCTGATGCAGATAAGCGTCGGCATGGTCGGGGTTTGTCGGGTCGAGCCGGGCCGTAATCTGCCGCAGATGCCCCATTGACTCAGGTAGGTTCCCTTGCCGGAAGGCCACCACGCCCAGCCCCATGCGGGCGTTCAGGCTGGCGGGGTCTTGCCGAAGTACCGTTTCGTACTGGACCCGTGCACTGCGGTAGTCACGGTTGCTGGCCAGTGCATTGGCCAGTCCGGTGCGGGCTGCCGTCGACTGGGGCATGAGCTGCAGGGCGGCCCGGTACTCCGCGGCTGCCCGACCAAACTCGCGCTGCCCGTAGCGGGCGTTGGCCATGCCCAGCCGGGCGGCCCCGTGCGCCGAGCGGTCGTTGCCCGTCAGGTACTGCTCAAATAAGGCGACCGCATCATCGAATTTACGCATTCCCAGCAAGGCATTGCCCATCCGGACAGGCATAACGGGTCCGTAGGTCTCGTCGTTTTCCAACGCTTTGTAGGCTTTCAGGGCGTCGGCATAAAAGCCCTGTACCAGAGCCAGATCAGCGCGAAGCAGCTGGGCCGTAGACCCTGCTGCGCCCGATAGCGTACGTTCGGCTTCCTTGAATTGACCTAACTGATATTGCGCCAGGGCGATGTTTACGGCCTTTTCGTCGGCCCACTCCCGGGTGGCCGGGGCTGCCTGCAACGTTTTCAGACCGCCTGCCCAGTCGCCCTGTCGGCATTGCAGACCGCCGAGGTTGAGTTGTGCGTGTGCAAAGGTGTTGGCTTTCTGGAGGGCGGCCGCTGCTTCGTCGAAGCGTTTGAGTTTGAGTAGTACTAACGCCCGGTTATAGGTCAGCGTGTCGGAAGGGCGTGTCTGACCAGCTTTGGTGAGCAGGCCAAGTGCCTGCGCCTGTTTGCCAGCTTTGCTGAACAGTATCGCCGTGTTGTTTTGGCCCGGTACCGGATCTTTGCGGGTGGGTGCTGAGGCCGCTACCCGTACGGGCGCGGGACTCTTGAGCGAGTCGGTACGGGTAGGCTTGGAAGAAGAAAAAAGCCCCCGTTCTGCGCCCCCAAACAGAGGACAGATACTCACCAAACAAGCCGACAACCACACGCACCAACTTCCCTTCATGCCGTAAAACTAATGGATAGGAGCACAGATTTCACCGAGGCAGCCGATTTTCGCCCGTATGGCTTATATGAAACGGGTTAAATGTATACTAGGCGTGGTCGGGTCACAAAAAATAGAGTAACTTTGACTATCATGGCTGCTAAAACCGTAACCAAGGCCGTTTTGACGGCACCCACGCTCCAGTTCATGCGTGACCTGGCTCAGAATAACAACCGCGAATGGTTTCAGCTCAACCGCAAACGCTATGACGCTGCAAAGGCCGAATTTGTCACGTTTGTCCATCAGGTATTGCAAAATGTATCTGGGTTTGAGCCCCTTCCAAACACCGACGCAAAAGACTGTATCTTCCGAATCAACCGCGACATCCGTTTTTCAAAAGATAAAGCCCCTTATAAACTTAATCTGGCTGCGGCTATCGGGCCGGGCGGGCGGCATTCGGGGCGGATTGATTATTACATCCATATTCAGCCCGGCAATGAGTCGTTTATCGGTGCGGGTATGTGGCAGCCCACCCCCGAACATCTGGCCAAATTCCGGCAGGAGATCGACTACAATGTGGAGTCGCTGACGGATATTATCGAGGCTCAGCCGTTTCGGTCGTACTTTCCCGAAATCTGGGGAGAGACCATGAAAACGGCCCCAAAAGGCTACACCGCCGACCATCCGCATATTCATCTGCTCCGGCGTAAGCAACTGTTTTTTATGCACCGGTACACAGATAAAGACGTACTAAAACCGGGCTTTGTTGACGAAATAACGCAGGCCTGCCAGTTGCTGAAACCTTATTGCGACTATCTGAATTACCTCTTTTTTGAAGAAAAAGACGAAGCCATTACCCTCTGATCTGGAATGAAACACTGCCTGAACCGCTGGCTGATGGTGGGGGTGCTGAGCCTCTCGGGGCTTATGGGTCATGCCCAAAGTACGCCCACCGCCAAACTGCTGCCTACGTACCTGTACCCGGTTGAAACCACGGTGCCGAACCGGAAAATCTACATTTGTGGCCAACGGCCCGTAGATGATCAGGGGCAGGTAGTGAGCCGGGGCAACCTCAATGCGCAATTGGCGCTCATTTTTGTGAACCTCACCCAGACCCTCCGCACCGTTGGGATGGGTCCAAACAATATCCGCCAGATTTCGTATCGAATTACCAATTCGGATGAAAAATCTAACAGTGATAACCAACAGGTAGTCAGAGGATTGGCGAATAGGTATTTCTCTGAGAATAAAGCGAATCTGCCCACTATTTCCGACATTAAAAACGTGCCGCAACAGGTAGATAAAGACGTGATGATTGAGGTCGAGGTGGTGGCTGTCAAGGATTAACCAAACCGGGGGCCATTCGTAGCGAACATATGGCCCCCGGTTTGGGCTTCCGTGCGTACACTGGCAGGGGAGGAAAGTTTTCAGTGCTGGCCATTCGGACTTCAGATACCAGACGTTAGACCCACTACCCTTCTGCAGAGAAGTTTAACGTCTGGTGTCCAACATCTCATATCAGTACTGAGAGGAAAGTTATTCTTTCCCGGATACGCCCGCCGAGGCAAACGAGGCCATGTCGGAGAGCATGGCAGCTGCACTTTTCAGCAACGGGTATGCCAGCGCACAACCTGACCCTTCGCCCAGCCGCATTCCGAGGCTCAGCAGCGGTTCGGCATTGAGGTGCCCCAGCATGAGGTGATGCCCCGCTTCGTTCGACTCGTGGCAGAATACGCAATAGTCTACAACCGCCGGGTCGATAGCCTGCGCCACGAGCAGGGCCGCCGTGGCAATGAACCCATCCACCAGAATCACCATCTGGTTTTCGGCCGCCCGGAGCATACCACCCACGATGGCCGCAATCTCAAACCCGCCGAGTGTAGCCAGCAGCTCGATTGGCGAGTGGCCCACTTCAGCGTGCCGATCCGACACCGCCTGTAGCACCTGAAGCTTGTGAGCCAGGGCCGAATCATTGAGGCCAGTACCGCGCCCCACGCATTGGTCGAGCGGCAGGCCCGTGAGCCGTTGCATGAGCAAACTGGCCGACGACGTATTGCCAATCCCCATTTCACCAAAACCCACTACCGTGCAGTCGCGGTACACGAGCCCATCTACCAGAATCCGACCTGCATCCATAGCGGCTTCGCATTCGTCGAGCGTCATGGCGGGTTCATAGCGCATATTGCGCGTACCGGGTGCCACTTTGTATTTCACAAAACCGGGTGCGTTTTCGGCAAAAGTGCCGTTCACACCCACATCGCATACCACAAGCTGAAGCCCGTTGGTCTGGCAAAAAACGTTCACGGCTGCCCCGCCATTCAGAAAGTTGTGTACCATCTGATAGGTCACGGCTGAGGGGTACGCACTGACGCCCTCGGCCGTCAGGCCGTGGTCGCCCGCAAATACGAGCAGGTGCGGATGGGTGAGGGTAGGGGTGGGCGTTTGCTGAATGAGGGCGAGTTGCAGGGCCAGGCGTTCGAGTTGCCCCAATGCCCCAAGAGGCTTGGTTTTCTGGTCGATGAGTTGCTGAAACTCGGCCTGACGAGTGCGATTGATGGGTGTAATAGGCATTTCCTGTGTGAGCAAATAGGCTGCAAAGATGCGCAAAAAGGGGATAGAGCCGGTTGTAGAGCATCGGTCAAATACAATTGAAATACCGAATGCTAAACCATTCAGACAGGGGGTGTCTATTTTCGATAGGTTTGATACACAAAACAACACGCTTGAACACGATGAAACTCCTATCCGCTTTACTCATTTGGCTCGCATCGGCAACGGTTGCCCTGGCTCAGATAGAAAACAACAATACGCTCTCGGTGCAAATCGACGGCAAAGAGTACAAAACCGCACCCCGGCGGGTCATGATTGGCAACGTGTGGTGGATCACAGCGAATACCGACAAGCCCGACCGCTCCTTACGGATCTGGCTGGGTGGCAACACCAACGTTGATCAGTTGCAGGAAGGAACCTATCTTGTGGTTGATGCCGACCGACCCGACACCCGCGAAAACCGGCAGAAGGTAGAAAGCATGGGTAAATACACCGGTTTGGCCGCGATCAAATATGTAGAAGAAACACGGGCACCCCGCATGGAGTATCATGTGGGCAAATCGCAGAATAACGACGAAGTTATCACTGTGAAAAAAGGAGCCGATGGATCCCTTACGGCTACGTTTAGTGGTAATTTGGCCGGTAGCTACTGGAAAGAGAAAGCCGGGGCTACGGTGTTTGGCGGTGTGGGTCGTTTGATGAATAAAATGGAGGATAAAGTGATTACCAAGGCATCGGGCTACGATTCGGGTATCGACCCCGAAGGCAATGGCTACCGCCGGGGTGACAAAACCGATCAGATTGTGCTCACCAATGGTACGTTTATGCTCAAGATGAAGTAGGGGCCGCTACGGAATCCAGCACAGGCACAGCAGGTTGTTGTGCCTTTTTTTGTGCCATAATGGTTTGTCTTTACCGTTCATCAGACACTATAGCCGCCCAACATGCGGGCATTTGATTAGAATCTTAAATAATTAGATAATTGTCTAACTGTTTAATCGGCTTTACATTGAACACCTTATTCAAAGCCCTGAACGACCCAACCCGTCGGCAAATGCTGGACATGCTACGCGGGGGCGACCTGACAGCCGGTGAGATTGCCGATCGGTTTGCCATGACTAAACCGAGTATTTCGCACCATCTTGATCTGCTGCGGCAGGCCGGGCTGGTTGAGTCGACCCGGCAGGGGCAGTTCATTTATTATTCACTCAATACATCGGTACTCGATGAGTTGCTGGGTTGGTTACTCAGTTTGGGTCAACCGGGCCTCTCGCGCCCAGACTCAGTAGGGCTGGGCGGCTCGTCCGCAGAAACCGGTGTTCAAACCCCCCAAAACCATGAAAAAGATTAACACCACCGATGTAATGATTTGGATCGCCATTGTGACTCCGTTTATCTATGCGGCATTCGTTTGGGATCAGTTGCCGCCCCGGCTGGTATCGCACTATGGTATGAATGGTAAGCCCGACGATACAATGCCCAAAGCTACGTTCCTACTGTTGATGGGGGGCATTCAGGTATTTGTCTATGCCCTTACCCGATATATGCCGGGGGCTGGCGTGTTCTCAAATGAACAATCGGGTAACTACCACCGGCTCCGGCTGGTAGTCAGCTTCTTCCTGTCAGGGCTGATGGGCTGGACGTTATACGCATCTACGCAGGCCGGTTTAGCCGAAGATAGTTCGCCGATCATGTTCATTGTCATGGTTTTAGTAGCAGCTATCGGCAACTACATGACTACGGTAAAGCCCAATTTTTTTGTCGGTATCCGAACGCCCTGGACGTTGTTTAGCGAAACCGTTTGGCGTAAAACGCACCAAATGGCGGGTCGACTGTGGGTAGGAGGGGGCGTGACTGGTGCCATTCTGTTGCTGTTGGTACCCAAGCCGTGGCAGATGCCGATTGTTGGGACCATAGCCGTCGTGCTGGCGGTGGTTCCCCTGGTGTATTCGTACTGGGCGTATCGTAACGAAAAACGGCGCGCCGGCCTCCTGTAATCAATCCAACCGACACATCTCTATGAAATTCTTCGCTTTATTTTTCCTGTTAATGGGTAGTCTGATTGGGCCGGTTACATCCGACTCAAGTAAGGTAAAAGCGCAGGCTTCAGAGCCAGTTTCGCTGACTACCGCCGAAGGGCTCGTGCTCGAAGGGACGCTGACCCTACCCGCTGGTAGCGCCGGCCCGGTACCGGTGGTGCTGCTGATTGCGGGCTCGGGCCCTACCGACCGAAATGGCAATAGCGGACCGGCCTTGCAATCCAACGCGTACAGGTTGCTGGCGGATAGCCTTGCCCAACGCGGGGTGGCAATGCTGCGGTACGACAAACGGTTTAGCGGTGCAAACGTCAAAACGGCCTTGAAACTGATTAAACCCGAGGCTATTCTGTTTGATTCGTACGTGGCTGATGCCGTCGGTTTTGCCCGACTGCTACAGGCTGATAGCCGATTTAGCCGGGTGTACGTAGCCGGGCATAGCGAAGGGTCGCTGGTGGGTATGCTGGCCGCCCGTCAATTGGGGGCGGCTGGGTTTATTTCGCTGGCCGGGGCGGGCCGAAACATTGCCGATGTGCTCAAAGCGCAATTTGAAACAGCAGTACCGGCGGGTGATCGACCCGCTGCGGGCCTGATGCTCGACACCCTGCGGATGAACCGGCCGGTCAGTGTGGTGCCTATGTCGCTGCTCATGATGGGGTTTGGTCCGATGAACCAACCGTTTTTGCGGTCGTGGATGCAATACGACCCAGCCGTAGAGATCACCCGGTACAAAGGGCCAGTGCTGATTATCCAGGGCGACCGCGATGTTCAGGTGGCTGTGAGCGAAGCCGAACGGCTGCGTGCGGCCCGTCCCGACGCCCGATACGAGCTGGTACCCGGCATGAGCCACATTTTGAAAGAGGGACCCACCGACCGGGCTGCCAACATCAAAACGTACAGCGAACCCAACCGCCCACTAATGCCGGGCCTGGCTCAGACAATAGTCTCGTTTGTTGGGAAAGAATAGATAATAGATAATGGATAATGTAGAATGAATAATGTAAAATGGATAATGAACAATGTAGAATGGATAATTATTGAACCGGCTAAGAGTCAAGCTATCACAATTCTACATTATCCATTACACATTGCCCATTCTCCATTACCCATTATTTATTTAAAACAACTTCGGGCACCGGGCAGGGTTGCGGTATCGGCGCGCTTTGGGCGACCGCAGGGGCGGATTTGGGTTCGGAATGAACGCATACCCAATGGAAGGCTGCACCGCAAAGCCCCGGTCCTGAAACTGCCGGGTAGTGTACAAGCCCATGCTAAGCTCAATGGAGTGGTTATCGCCCAGAAAATAAGCCAGCCCCGTGCTCAAAAATGTGCCGCTCGAACGCTCACGCTCGGGTGGCCCTACACGGTCTTTTACGTAAGGGGTGCTCAGAAATAAATCGATAAATGGCTTCAGGCTTCCCCGTTCGCCAAACCCATTGGCCGAGTAAACCCGGTAGCCTACCCCAAACGCCTGATTCTGGTTAGTACCCTCCGCCCGACCATAAAACCAGAGAGCAATGCTCGGCTTTTCGAGCATGAATACCCGGCCAAGCGACACACTCACGGGAGCGGCCATCGGGGCCTTAGGTTCGTTGCGAAAGGGTTGCCGCACGTTTTGTACACCACTGCCAATTCCTACCCCCCATCGGTCCTGCCCACGGGCAAGCGAAGCTGTAAAAACCAGAAATAGTACAAAACGATAAAAGCCAACCATAACGTAGTGAGTAACTCCGGAACAACCGGATATATGACTAACGTTAAGTTGGCTTATTTGTCCATAGAACTACCCGATTTTTGAGCAAATGACCCATTTTTTGGCCTGAGCTCATAAACCTAGGCCGCTTGCTGGCTAAATACGCCGGGCGTAAGCCGAAATGTGGTGAGCGGTGCCGGGTTCAGGTAGGATGAATAGTCGTTAGGGCGCGAAAATAACTCCTTATACAACAACACCCGGTACAAATAATAGCGAGTCTCGCGGGGGAGCTTCATCTTGTAATAATCTAAATTAGGCTGTCGTTTCAACTGACTTTTAATATAGCCCGGCCCTACATTGTAGGCAGCCGCTACGAGCGACCACGACCCCAGCTGATCGTACAGCTTACGGAGGTACCGGCAAGCGGCCTCGGTTGCCTTCCTAACATGAAACCGCTCATCGTTTTTACCGCCAACTTTCAGGCCAAGCTCACGGGCTGTAGCGGGCATCAGTTGCCAGTATCCACCGGCCCCTTTCGGCGATACCGCCTTGGGGTTCAGACCACTTTCGGCTAAGGGTACATACCGGAAATCGGGCGGAATATCGTACTTATCCAATATCTCATCAACGATCGGGAACACCGAATCGGCTCGTCGGCGGAGGTCGCTTATTTGCCTGGATTGGGGGCGAAACGTTGTGAATACGTGCTTCCAGCGGCTGATAACCACCTCCTGATCGAGGGGCATATCTTCTCCGCAAAAGTTTACATCCAGCAGAGGCAGTTCGGCCTCAGCGGGAGCCGTCATCAGCGTGTTCATGTCCGTTGACAGAACAACCGGCTGACTGTGATTGATCAATTTTGGCGCTACAGAAAGAGGATTGATTTTTACCGCAGCCATCACGGCTGGACGAACAAGCGCAAAGAAAAAGGAGATTCCAACTCGTTTGAGCAAAACATAAAACTACTTGGTGATAGAGAAGTAACGCTGGCGCGTAACGGATTAGTTTATTGATTATGAATCGATTGTAAGTAGATACTTTATATGAAAGAAGGCTATGTTTAAATAATCTATCCTTTTAATAGATAAAACAGTCGCCCTCAGTCAGATAGAGATTAAAAACCTTCTGGACCGTGCGGACGAAAAAAATGTTAAAAAATGCTAAAACTAAAATGGTTGATCCGGTAACCGTCTGATATATTGGTGGTTGAGGATAGTTAGTTCATTGAATAGTGCAATAAAAAGGCAACCAGCCGCTCGAAGTTAAGTTGCTCATAGGGGTTGCGGGTTTGCACGTTCAATTGATGACGGTACCGGTCGATGAGCCCGTCGAAATGGGGGTTGTTCGTGAGTCGGGCAGCAATAATCGCTTTGTAGCAACGGTGGGTCTGGTTGTACACATACCGGCTCGGTTGCCCCGGCGATTCGTTGAGCAGCGTGTCGATACCACTAAGGCTCTCGGCCGATTGCAGAAACGAAAAACCCGACTCAGTCATGAAGGCCTCGATTGTACGGCAGGTGTCGGCCAGTTGGGCGTCGGAGGCAATTTTGTACCGGAAATACGGGAGCCCCTGCAACTTTCCAATCGACAAAATAAGGGTGTTTGCATCGGGCCGGAAATCGGGGAGGTTGTTTAAAAATTGTTGCCCGATTTGCTCAATCTGTTCATTTCGAGTGCCCAGGTTTACTTCCAGCCAGGTTTCGTCGCCATAAAAAGCGGGCGACAGAATAACATTTTGAAAGCCGGTTGCCGTAGTTTTGCGGTATTGTTTTTTCTCTGCCATCAGGGTAAACCCCTGAGCGGTGAAGAAGGGCGATAGGTGCCGGTATAAGTCTATTTCGAAGGGTGTCAGGATCATTGCGTTACCAGCCTGACCGGGTAGCGGTTAGCTGCCTACTTAACGACGAACCGGCTAATATGTTTAGGAATGCCTAACCCACCGTTGTATGTCTTTTTTTTACCGATTCGTTTGCCTTTGTCTACTGACTTCTGCGGCCTCTGCACAGGTTAATTACTCAGCTGCTCCTGCTTCTTCACAAATTATCCGGGGCACGGTTTTCGATGCCGATACCGACAAGCCTCTGCCCAACGCGACGCTCCAACTCGAAGATGCGTTGCAGGTGTACGGTGCTACTGCCGACCGCAACGGGGCGTTTTCGTTTGGTCGCGTGCCGGTAGGCCGCTATCAGCTGGTGGCCCGCTTCCTGGGCTACGAAACCCAGGTAATCACTGAAATCCTGCTCGAATCGGGTAAGGAACAGGTTATCGACGTACAGCTGCGGGCCGGAGCCGAGACCCTCGTCGAAACGGTTGTGAAAGGCCGCCGTCCCGACAATGTTCTGGGCAGTGTGCAGACCATTACGCCGGAGCAGGTGTTGCGGTTTCCGGCTACGTACCTCGACCCGGCCCGGCTCGCAACGGCTTATGCCGGGGTCATCAATACCAACGATCAGGCCAATAACCTGTCGGTGCGGGGTAATGCCCCAAGCGGGTTGGTCTGGCGGCTCGAAGGGGTCGAAATTGTGAATCCGAATCATCTGAGCAACGCCGGCACAATTGGCGACCGCCCCCTGCCATCGGGTGGCGGGGTGAACCTGCTCAGTGCGCAGTTGCTCAACTCAACCCGGTTTCTGTCGGGTGCCTTCACGCCCGAGTACGGCAACGCGCTGGGGGGGATTATGGACATGCGATTCCGGGAAGGTAACAATCAGAAACACGAGTACACCGCACAGGTGGGTGTTATTGGCCTCGATATGGCCGCTGAGGGTCCGTTGAACCGACGCACGGGTGCTTCTTACCTTGTCAATCTCCGGTACTCCTTTACAGGCTTACTGGGGCTTATGGGTGTTTCATTTGGCGGAGAAGACATCCGATTCGGCGATTTGTCGGTGAACCTCGCCCTACCTACCCGCCGGGGTAAGCTCACCCTGTTCGGTGTGATGGGCAAAAGCAGTAACGATTTCACGGCCAAGGCCGATTCGCTCCGTGAGGAAGATAAAGATCGGTTCTCGATCCGTTTCGATTCATGGATGAGCGCGGGTGGCCTTACCTACACGCAGATGCTGGGCGGGCGTTGGCAATGGCGATTGTCGGCCGTAGCCTCGGCCAATAAGAACGACCGCGATCAGTCCCCCGGTTCATTAACGGGCACCCTGCCTGTAGGCAACCCCTTTCAGTACGACCGCAGCACCAATGCCCGCGCTACGCTCCACAACCAGTTTAACTACCGCCTGCGCGACGATCGGCGGCTCCAACTAGGTCTTTATCTGACGCGCTGGTATGGGTCGGTGGGTGTCTGGCGCGACCGGGCTCCGCTGGGCTTCCCCCGGTCGGGTCGGGTGCAGGAAGGCATCCTGTGGTCGTGGCTTGTGCAGCCCTACGCCAACTATATCTGGACGCCCTCCGAAAAACTGACCCTCAACGTAGGGGTACACGGTAATCTGTTCACAGTCAACAAAAAGAGTGTTGCTCTGGAACCCCGTGCTTCGGTGCGCTGGCAACCCGTTGAGCGGCATGCGTTTACGCTCGCTTACGGACTGCATAGTCAGACTCAGCAGCCGGTGACGTATCTGACAGAAGCCCTGCGGGGAAGTGGCGAGTCGTTTCGGAATCTGGGCGTGGGGCTGACCCGGTCGCATCATCTGGTGTTGGGGCACACGTTCCAGATCGACGAATCGTCGTCGGTGCGGACCGAAGCATATTACCAAAGTCTGTTCAACGTGCCCGTTTCGAGCCGGTTGGTGGGCGGGGTGCCCGTTGGGTATTCGGTACTTAATCTGATTGATATCAACGAATTGGCCGAACGCCCTGAGCCGTTGGTGAACAAGGGTAAAGGCCGTAATGCGGGTCTCGAATTGACGTACCAGAAATTGCTCGTGAAGAATTACTACCTGCTTGTGAGTGGCTCACTGTACGATTCACGGTACCAGGCACTGGATGGTGTTTGGCGCGATACTCGCTTCAATGGTCGGCACGCCATCAATCTGACCGGGGGCAAGGAGTACGTGACTCAACGCAATACGTACACCCGCATTTGGGGTTTCAACGGACGGGTAACGCAATTAGGTGGTTTCCGCGATCGGCCCATCAAGGTTGAGGCTTCTCGGCAGGCGGGGGCTACCGTCTACGCCGGATCTGATTTTAGTGTGCAGCTGCCCGATTACTTCCGCGCCGATTTGCGGGTGTACTGGAAAAAGAATCGGGCCCGGTACAGCCGCACCCTTTCGCTCGACCTGATGAACGTAACCGGGGCTAAAAACCGGGCGTACAGTTACTACGATGCCGTTCAGCGCAAAGTAGTCGAGAAGTTTCAGCTTGGTTTGCTGCCTATCCTGAATTACCGCTGGGAGTTTTGATAAAACGCGAACGCTGAGATTTTTGCCCCGAAGGAGCGTAACTGCGGACATGGTTACGCCCCTTCGGGACTTTGCCAGTGAATTTGTTTCCGGGCTGGCTGCCGATGTTACGCCCCTAATGGAGCATCAAAACGGGGTGTTGAGTCACAAACAACCAGACCTCAATCTGGGGTGACTCATGTTTTTTGTTGCCCGCGAATTATGGGAAATGGATTTACCTCGAGCCCTCAACCGGTGTTTGGGCGAGTAGCCTGACTGGCCCCAACAAGCCCGAAGGCTGAGCCTCCCAGCGCGTAGCATCGAAGGGCCGATACTGAATATCGACAATGTTGATGTCGTAAAATTTCTTCCAGCCGGGTGGTTGGTTGCCCGGATGCTGCTTGTCGAACAGCCGCATGTAATTGGCCGACAGGTTGGTAACGGCTACTTCCAGCGTATTCCCCCTTGATTTGAGCCGGTTTGCCTGAATGCTGAGCCGAAACGGCAGACACCAGGCGGTGCCCAGTGGTTGCCCGTTGAGCCGTACCTCGGCTACCTCCCGCACATCGCCCAGGTCGAGTTCGTAGATAGTGTTAGTTGCGGCCCCGGTCGGTAAATCGAAGGTGGTTTGGTACAGGCCCGTACCCCAAAAATATCCTGCCGAGTCGGTGGTGCTTGTCCAGGAAACGAGCTTTGGCAACGTAGCCGACCCGCTTAGCGACGGCCGACCCGCTCCGAACCGAAACTGCCAGGGGGTAGCTAGCTCAAGCACAGCCGCACCGTCGGCCCGCACGGCTGTGGCCGATTGCCGGGTAACCGCCCGGCCGGGCGAAATCTCCAGAAAACACGATTGACCCGGTTCAAGGGCCAGAAACAGTTCGGCCTGCCCCGCACGGCCTGCCCGCACTGCTACCGGTTCGGTTTGGTCGGTGAGCGGGTTGTACCGCCGAACCGAGCCGGTGACTGCGGGCGTTATCCAGCCGGGCCGGAAGGTATTGCCGAGGTTCGTAATGAAATACAAAACGGTGCCATCAGCCCGCCGTTTGCGTAAAAATGACAGTCCCTGTTCGGCCCAGCTTTCGGCCCGGACACCCTGTTGGCGCAACGTTTGGAACACATCATTACTCACCCGTACAGAAGGTAGCTTGCTCACTTGTGCGCCCAACTGTCTTACCTCGGCCGACCGTTTGTCGTGCTCAAAAAAGCCCGATGCTGTAGTTGGTACAGCCCCCTCAAACACAATGCGAGCCCCTTGTCGGGCCAGATTGGCCAGTTGCCGAAGCGTGCTCTCAGGGAAGTAGGTGGTACGTGGAATCACAATGGCCTGGTACGTGGTGCCAGCCGGTGTCCGAACGCCATCAGGGCTTACCGTTAACTGCTTGAGCCATTCGTCGGAGATGAAATCATAGGCAAATCCCCGCCGAAGCAATTGCTCACCCAGCTGCCCAACGGCCTGAGGCAGGAGCCAGCGTTCAACGTGGTGAACCTCCAGCTGATGGATGCCCCCGCCCGACCGCGCCCGCGTAGCCCACAGGTCATGAATGGGGAAATAAACGAGCACATCAGGGTCGGGTTTGCTTGCTTGCAGGCGTGACTGACACCGCTCTACGTACCTGTTGAGTTGAGGGAGGTGGGGCCAGAAATGCGACTGCGGACCATAATGGGTAGAGGCATAAAACAGCCAGCCCGGCCAGGGTTCAGACGGGGGCGAGTAGGGGATACCGTG
Source organism: Rudanella lutea DSM 19387 (assembly GCF_000383955.1). Lineage (NCBI taxonomy): Bacteria > Pseudomonadati > Bacteroidota > Cytophagia > Cytophagales > Cytophagaceae > Rudanella > Rudanella lutea. Next base: position 333,829 of record NZ_KB913013.1, read on the forward strand.
GTAAAAAACGTGGTTGATACCCGATGCAAACAGCTCGTCGATCTGCGGTTTGAGCTGCGAGAGCGAAACCTGAAAATGGTTGGCAAGCCAGGTGCCCGTTTCGGAACTGACCAGCTTTTTGCCCGCCAGATGCGCGGCCGACGAGGCCAGTTTCATGGCCAGCGGGTTAGGTGTCCCAAATCGATCTACTTCGTAATTCGCATCGACCCGGAGCCCCGGAATCGGGAACCGGCTTGACCCAAACGATTCAGTTTCGGGAATGTCGGCCAGGGTGTAGAGGTCGATCAGGTTGCCCGGCGAACCGTGGGCCTGATGCCGGGTGAGGTATTTTTGCCGACGGGCCCAATCGGTCCATTGGCGGGTAAAGCCGTCGTGCAGCAGTTCGGAAAGCGTCTGATGGTAATCCTGATGCACCCGAATACCGGCATCAGTCCCGGTGGTGTCCAGAAAAGCAGCCAGCTGACTCTGCAAGTCGTACCCGCGCCGTTTCTGGAACTGCGCCAGAAAATCGTCGGACCAGTTAGCGCCAAATACCTCGTACGAGTCGTTGTAAACAGCCCGGGGCCGCTGCGGCAGGTTGTTCAGCGTCGAGTCGAAACGGACCAGATACGCGTCGATAGCGGCCCGGCTGAAATAATCGATTACGGGTCCGGCTCCGCCCGGTGCGGGTCGTTTCACCTGTTGGCGGGTGGGCACGGCGGTCAGTTTCCCGTCGATTAGTTTCCAGGCTTTGGCTGCGTGGGCCTCCGAAACGCCCGGCCCGCCAAAGGGCCAACCGGTGCCGGTGGTCAGGTCGACGCCCAGCCCCAGCCGTTTTCCTTCGCGAACGGTATGGGCAAATACGTCGAGCCAGCGTTTGCTCAAAAACGGAATAAACGCCGACTCGGCTCCTTTCACGCCGTAAATCGGAATGATATGTACACCGCCCAGGCCCGCTTTGGCAAACTGTTCGAGCTGACCCGTAATGTCTTTCTCGTTGGCCGCGCTACCCAGCCACCACCAGTACGTCCAAGGTTTGGCGGTTTGCCCCGGTGCCGGGCCAGGTTGGGCAAAGGCAAGCGTAGAACTCAACAGGCAAAACAGTAGAAACCGGGTCATAGTGGTGAGTTTGTAGTTTTTGGTTTACGGTTTTATGGTTACGTGAATGGACAATGAATAATGTACAGTGTAGAATAGACAATCAAGCGATTGATTTGGCCAATCGATGACAATTGAACGCGGATTACGCGGATTACGCGGATCGAGCCGATATGCGCCGATTACCAATCCGCAAAAATTAGCTTAATCCGTTTCATCTGCGTGCCAATTCGTTTGTACTGTACATTATCCATTGATTTTGACTCAGTACGTATTGGTGTTATGTTCTCCCTTTCTCCTTTCCTCCTTTTTCCCTATTTCCCCTTATACAACTCCGTGCCGGCCAGCAGGAAGCAGCCTAAGCCATAATCTTCAAAATCGGGCATGCTGGTGTACGTAACGGGCTGCCCATCTTTAGGTTCTTTGCCCGTACCCTGCACGTAGCCCAGAAAACCTGTTGGGTGCACGCAGGTATTGGTCATGGCGTTCCAGGCTTTGACCGCTGCGGGTCCGTAGGTTTTGCGGTTCAGCAAGCCGTGATTGATGCCCCAGGCCATGCCATACACAAACAGGGACGTGCCCGTCAGTTCGGGGCCACCAAAGTGGGTAGGGTCGTGCAGACTTACGTTCCAGAACCCGTCGGGCCGTTGGAGCGGCAGCAGGGCCCCCATCATGTCGAGATACATTTTCTCGTATTCGGCGCGGTGCGGAGCGTTTTTGGGCATGATGTCGAGCACCCGTACCAGCGCAGCTACAATCCAGCCATTCCCCCGCGACCAGTAGCAGTCTTGTCCGTTGGGTTCGGTGTAGGGCGGTACAAAGTCTTTATCGCGCCACCAGAGCCGGTCGGCGGGATTGTACAGACCCTTGCCCCCATGTACGTCGCGGGTGAATCGGTACATATCGTACATTTTCTCAAAATAACGGGGCTCATTGTAGAGCACTCCCATCTTGGCGAAAATCGGCATGGCCATCTGGAGCGCGTCGATCCAGTCCCAATCGTCGGCTTTGTCGGCTTTGAGCATGTTATCGATGCTCGACTTGATAGCTTCGATGCGCTCGGGATGTTTACGGCCGTCGAGTTCGTAGAGGTCGAGATAGGTTTGGCCGCAGCACTGATCGTCGGCGTTGCGGGTCAGCGGACCGCTGCGCATACCCCATTTGTGTTTGGTGCCCCACTCAATGGCGTAGTCGTAGTAACGTTTTTGGCGGTCGACACCGTAAAGGGCCATCAACCCTTCGTAATACACGGCGCGGGTCCAGATATTGCTCGGCCTGACCTTATTCGTAACGGTTTCTTTTCCCGCGTCGGGCCATTTGGCCATGAAATAATCGTTGGCGAGGGTCATGGTCGCCAGCAACGTCTTTTTGGAGGGCATGGGCTGGCTCCGGGCGTTGGTGGCCAGCAACAGGAGGCCGGCCAGAAGCCGAACGGTCCAGAAATAACTACAAGACATAGGTGAGCAGAAATGCGCAGGTTGGGTAATGCGTCAACAAAATGGCAGCCGGTTGGCGGTTCTACTCATACCCAGTATTGAGCATTTGTATGAATAGTGGCGGTTTTGGGGTTGACAGAGGCATAAAACCAGGCCTCTAAGGAATTTCTAAGGTCTGATTAAGCCCCATCTAAGCCTCGCGGGCGTTATTTGATTAGATCAACCAATCCTCAGTCGGCCCAACCTGGGCAGTCCGAGGCTACTCAACGTATGTCTGACCCTACTTTTATTCACAACCGCACGCTGGGGGTTACCTTCAGCACCGAGGGCCAGGCGGCCGTTACGGTATGGCATCCCGGTGCCCGTCAGGTGGCTCTGCTGGTGGTGGGCGGTTTGGGACCCGTACCCTTGTCGCGCCAGCCGAATGGCTACTGGCATACCGAAACAAACGCCATTTGCCCCGGCGATGAATACCTGATTCTGGTCGACGACGAGCGCGAATACCCTGATACGGCATCACTGGCCCAACCGCAGGGGCCTTTCGGACCGTCGCTTGCGGTCGATACCGGGCAGTTTTATTGGGAAGATACCTGCTGGGTGAATCACCCCTTTGAACAGTACTGCGTTGCTGAACTTGACCTGCGCACGTTTACCGGCGAGGGCACGCTGGCTGCGGCTACGGGCCGGGTGGCGCGACTCAAAACGGAGGGCATTAATGCGGTAGCTATAAACCCGACACTTTCTGCCCTGCACTCGCCCGACCGGCCCGACGATACCGCTTTTTTATACGCCGTACAGCCTGCTTTTGGCTCGCCCCGGCAGTTGCAGCAGTTTATTAACGTCTGCCATTTTGAGGGAATTGCCGTTTGCCTGGACCTGGACTATAGTTTTCTGGGCGGGCCATCGAACCATACGCTGGCTGGCGGTTGGGGGAAAATGCCCGCCATGCGCACCGGCAGCCGTGACCGGCCGTTGGGTGTAGGGCATCCCGATGCCCTGCAACGGTACTGCCTGGAAAATGCCCTGCTCTGGTGGCGCGATTTCCATGTGGATGCCCTCCGGCTCAATGGTCTCCCGTTTTTGCCTGATGCCGACGAAACAATACAGCTCATGCGCGAGGCCGCCAATCAGTTGGCGCAGGTTACCGGGCATCAGTATTATCTGCTGGTCGACTGCGATGCCTCGCCCGCGACCCTGACCGGCCCCTCGGGGCAGCGGTTTCTGTGCCGGGCCGATACCGACCGGGTTACCGCAGCCGAAGCGTTGTCAACCGACCTGCCCAGCCGCACCTACCGCAGCGACTATGTGTACGACCGCCAGTATGCGGCCGTACTGCATAGTTTGTTTGGGTAATAAGTAAAGCAGCATTCAATGTATGATGAATCATGTAAAATGTATAATGAAATGGCTGATTGTCAGTAGGTAGACCAATCGTTCGTTGTACATTTTACATGGTTCATTTACGTATTACTTAGTCGGAAATAGGCTGTTCAGCGGCTGGTTCGGGAGCCAGCAGGCTGCTTATCAGGTGCAGGGGTACCCACGCCTGTTCGGGGTTTTGTCCTAAATCAATCAGGGCTTTTTCGAGCAAATAGGTGTCGAGCATGAGCTGAATATCAGCTTTGTCGGTCGGGATGAGTGCCCCCGGCCGTACGGTGTCGAGGTAGGCACGGAGAAAAAAGCCACTCATGTAATACGCCCAAGTGTCGGCAAGGTGTAGCATCGACTCGGCGGTATCGGGAGCCAGTTGATTGCTGGTCAGGAACCCCTCGTAAGCCACGTCGTAAAACGACCGGATCAGGCCCGCCACGTCGCGCAGGGGCGACCGTTTGAGCCGTCGCTCGCTGTAACTGCGGGCCGGGTCGCCCCCGAAGTCCCGGATAGCAATATCGCGGCCGGTGAGCAAAATATTTTCCAGTTGTAAATCGCCATGAATTCGGATTTTGAGGGCATCCAGTTTATGGCTGTAAATACGCCGGAGGGTTTGCAGGAGTTCTTTTTTTCCGCCCAGCACCCGACTGGCCAGGGGCTGTAGGGTAGGCGGTACCTGCGAAAGTTGCCCGTTCAGCCGCCCGAAACTCTCGCGTACGAGTGACTGCATCCCCGAAAACAACGAACGCTGGTAATGCAGGGAAAACGGTTCGGGCGCAAACGAGGGGCCGTTGCCCGAGGCCAGGGCCAGGTGCATCTCGCCGATACGAATCGCCAGTAATCGGACTTGCTCGGCCCCCCGGCTGCCGAGCAGCATTTGGGTTTCATCGGGGAGGCCATCGAAGGTCGGAGCCTCCGTCAGAGGTGCTTGGGGTTTTGCCAGAGCTTCGTCCACACGGGTTCGGTCGCGGGCCAGAATCCGCTCAATTACGTTGCCCACCCGATCCTGCACGTACTGCCGGGCATTGCCAAACCGGCCGGTTTGGGTCTCGAGCATCCCAAGCTGCACGGGTTCCCCGCCAACCGTCAGGCCAAACGTACCGAGTGGGGTAGGCACATGCCCAAAATGAGCCTCCTCGGCCAGGAACCGGGCAATTTCGGCATCGGGGTTCTCCGAACGGTCTACTTTCCGGTACAGCTTCAGCAAAAACCGGTTGTCGTAGCTTATGGTCGTATCATGAGGTCCTGCCCGTTCGAGCTTAGGGCGCGGGTTGGCGTTTTCGGCGGTGTAGGCCCGCAAGGTGTCTAAGCCGCTGAAGTACAAAGATGCGGGGCTGTCCTGTTCCCCGGTCATTGGTTGTAACAGGGCCTGCTGTACATGGGTCAGGTAGAGTCCATCGACCAGAACGCCCGGTTGGGTGCCTATCTCTGCCGTTGCCAGCACCGCCTGGGGGCAGTTGCGCATTAGTTTATCGGCCCTATCGGTCGGCACAAACGCCAGTACCAGCTGAAACCACTCGGGTAAGCCACGCTCGTAGGTCACCTCCAGCAAGAGAAGCCATGCCGGACCCTCGGTTGTCGGAATCGCCACCTGGGTGGGAATACGTACCTCCCGCAGGGCCGTCTTCTGGTCGCCAAGCCAGTCGGCACGGTGTAGGTAAGCGGGTAGCACGCTCCGTTCCAGCGCGGTTCGGTTGGCACTACTCAGCTGCTCGCTCCATTCGGCCAGTTGTACCTGCGGCAACGTAGCCGTATCGACGGGGCCGACGGCCGGTTTTTCGAGAATGAACCAGGCGTAATCGTGCGGGGCCAGGGTGAAAAAATACCGCTCGTCGTCGCCCACGGCCGGAAACGGGTTCTGGCTAAACGCTTCGACCGGTACGTAACCCGCAAAACCCTGTAAGTCAATGTGCACGGGTTGCGCGTACTTCGACAGGTTGACCACAATCAGCAGGGTTTCGTCCTGATACGACCGGGTAAAGGCAAGCACTTTAGGGTTTTCGACGGCCAGAAACTGCATGTCGCCCCGCCCGAAGGCCGGGTGCCGCCGACGCAGCCCAATCATCCGTTTCATGAACCAGAACAGCGAAGAAGTATTCCGGCGCCCGGTTTCCACATTCACCGACTCGTAATGGTACTCTGGGTCGAGAATGGTGGGCAGATACAGCTTATGCGGATTAGCAGCCGAAAAGCCGGCGTTACGGTCGGGTGACCACTGCATGGGTGTACGCACCCCATCGCGGTCGCCAAGGTACACGTTGTCGCCCATTCCGATTTCGTCACCGTAGTAAATAACGGGTGTGCCGGGTAGCGAAAACAGCAGACTGTTGAGCAGTTCAATCTTTTTCCGGTTGTTGTCCATGAGTGGGGCCAACCGGTGCCTAATGCCGAGGTTTATGCGCGCCTTGGGGTCTTTGGCGTATGTTCGGTACATGTAGTCGCGTTCTTCGTCGGTCACCATTTCGAGGGTCAGCTCGTCGTGATTCCGCAGAAATATAGCCCACTGGCAGGTGTCGGGAATGGCCGGTGTCTGATCAAAAATGTCGGTAATGGGGTACCGGTCTTCCATTTGCAGGGCCATAAACATGCGGGGCATAACCGGGAAATGGTAGTTCATGTGGCACTCGTCGCCGTTGCCGAAGTACGAAGCCGAATCTTCGGGCCACATATTGGCCTCGGCCAGAAACGCCACACCGGGGTAATGCTCGTCGATATGCCGACGGAGTTTTTTGAGAAACTCATGGGTTTCGGGCAGGTTTTCGCCGTTGGTGCCTTCACGTTCGTAGAGGTAGGGCACGGCGTCGAGCCGGAACCCATCCACACCCAGCTCACACCAGTAGTCGATAACCCGAAAAACCTCTTCCTGCACCAGCGGGTTGTCATAATTGAGGTCGGGCTGGTGATGGAAAAACCGGTGCCAGTAATATTGCTGCGCCTGATGATCCCAGGTCCAGTTGGAGTTTTCGAAGTCCTGAAAGATAATTCGGACGTCGCTGTACTGAGTTGGGTCGTCGGTCCAGACGTAATAATCGCGTTCGGGTGAGCCTTTGGGGGCGTTGCGGGCGCGCTGAAACCAGGGGTGTGTATCAGAGGTGTGGTTGATGACGAGTTCGGTAATCACCTTCAGGTTGCGCTCGTGGGCCTCCTGGAGCAGGGTCTTAAACTGCTCAATAGTGCCGTAAGAGGGGTTTATGCGGTAGTAATCCGCAATGTCGTAGCCGTCGTCGCGCAGGGGAGAGGGGTAAAACGGCAAGAGCCAGATGGCGGTCACGCCCAATTCCTGTAAGTAATCGAGTTTGGTCAGCAGGCCTTCGAAGTCGCCGATACCGTCGCCATTGCCATCGCAAAAGGCTTTAATGTGCAGTTCGTAAATGATGGCGTCTTTGTACCAGAGGTCGTTCGCAGGGCTGTTTTTTGGGATGTTCGGCATAACGTTGAGGTTGTTTTTGGAAGGTTCGGGCCGGTAAACCCGTCGTTTTTCGTGTCGACCAACCGACGCCCGCGAGTGAGGGAACGGGGAAGATCAACGGACGAAAAACAGAGGGAAATGACCCGGAGAGTCTTTTAAAAAGACCCGCAGGTGGCCCTTATGTTTCAAAAACTAATCGCTTTGCCTACTTCTAATGAATTTCTAAGATTTGGTTAAGGCCACTCTAAGTGGCTTCGTTGTTATTTGTCTATTCACACTCAGCGTTCAGCTCAGACGCGTCACTTGTATGACCACATCTAAAACGCCGTTCAACCGGTTGCTTATTGTTTCGTATCGGCTCCCGTTTACGATTCATCAGACCCCTGAGGGGCTCACCCTCAAACAGAATGCCGGCGGGCTGGTGTCGGCCGTGCTCTCGATGGCCGAACGACTGGGGCAACCCGGTGCGCCCGTGGCCTCCAAAATTCATTGGGTAGGCCATGCCGACCCGGCCCTGCAATCGGTCGACCCGGCGGTGTTTGAAAACGAAACCTTTGTGGCGCACCCGGTTTTTCTCGATGAGGCCGTGAATAAAGGTTTTTACGAGGGTTTCAGTAACGATCTACTCTGGCCTTTGTTTCACTATTTCCCCTCGTACGCATCGTTTCGGGAAAGCGACTTTACCTGTTACCAGCAGGCCAACGCCCGGTTTCTGGATGAGGTACTGGCCCTGATCGAACCGGGCGATCTTGTCTGGATTCACGATTTTCAGCTCATGCTGTTGCCCAATCTGGTGCGCGAGGCCCGGCCCGACACCCATATTGGTTATTTCTTCCATATCCCGTTTCCGAACTATGAGATTGTAAAGTTACTGCCCCGTGCCTGGCGGCAACAGCTCATTCAGGGCGTGCTGGGGGCCGATGTGCTCGGATTCCACACGCCCGACTACGTGCAGCATTTTCTGCAAAGTGTGTCGGAAGTGCTGGCCCTGCCCATCATCGGCAATCGGGTGGTGTTTCCCGACCGGTCGGCGGTGGTGCGCGACTTCCCGATCAGTGTTGACTTTGCGAAGTTTAACAATAGCGGGCAGGAAGATGCCGTGGTGGCCATGCGGCACGGGTACCTTTCGTTGTTGCGGCACCCGAAACTGATTTTCTCCGTCGATCGACTCGATTACACCAAAGGCATTACCTCCCGGTTACAGGGTTTTGAGCGGTTTCTGCACCAGCACCCCGAATGGCGCGATACCGTCACGTTTGTGATGACGGTGGTACCTTCGCGCGACAACATCCCGCAGTATCAGGAGATCAAGCGCGAAATCGAAGAAACCGTTGGCCGGATCAATGGCCTATTTGGGTCGATTGGCTGGCGGCCGGTGGTGTACCTGTATTCATCGCTCACGTTTACCGAGTTACTGGCCCTGTACACGGCCTGTGATGTGGCCCTGATTACCCCTCTGCGCGACGGCATGAATCTGGTCTGCAAGGAGTTTGTGGCCAGTCGGGAAGACGGCCGGGGGGTGCTGATCCTGAGCGAACTGGCCGGGGCTGCGCAGGAGCTGCCCGACGCCCTTATTATCAACCCCACCGATACGCAGGAGGTGGCCGATGCCATTCACAAAGCCCTGGTGATGACGCCCCGCGAGCAGGAAGGGCGGATGCGAAAAATGCGGGACCGCGTGCAGAATTACAGTGTGTTCCGCTGGAGTCATGATTTTCTGAAAGCCTTCGATGAGATGATGAACAACCCCGTTGAACTGGAAACAGACCTCTCGGTGCCCTCGTTTGTGGCGGCCTTTGCCGACGCAAGCCGTCGGCTGATGCTCGTTGATTTCGACGGGACACTCGCCCCGCTTGTCAACAACCCGGCCGACGCCCGCCCGTCCGATGCCCTCAAAGGCGTGTTGCATGGGCTGGCTGAACAAAGCGATATGGTGGTAATCAGCGGCCGAAACCGGGTCTTTCTGGAGAAAACATTTGCCGGTATTCCGGTTTATCTGGTGGCTGAGCACGGCGCATTTCTGAAAAAGCCCGACAGCCCCTGGGAGCGGCTCGACCTCTCGACCGATGACTGGCAGGAGACCGTCCGGGAGCAGATGCAGGCCTACGTCGACCAGTTTCCCGGCTCGTTTGTTGAGGAGAAAGAAACCGCCATTGCGTGGCATTATCGAATGGCCGAGGCTGAGGATGTAGAAGCACAGGCTGTTGAGTTGGCGGCAAGCTTACGCGAGACCAATGCCCTGGTGCCGCTCGCGGTGATTCAGGGAAGTAAAGTGGTGGAGGTGAAGCCTGCACACCATAGCAAAGGCACGGTGGCACTCGCTATCGCGGAACAAAAGCCGTACGATTTTATTGTGAGCATCGGCGACGATACCACCGACGAGGATATGTTTCGGCAGTTGCCTAATTGGGCCTACACGCTCAAAGTTGGGTCGGGAGCCTCGAATGCCCGGTATCGGCTGGCTCGTCAACGCGATGTGGAGGCCTTGCTGACGCAGATGAACGAAGCAATTGCGCCTGTAACTGGTTAACAAACAGGTTGTTCGTTGGGTTCGGGAACGGAGCCGTCGGTGTCATTGGGGGATTGGTCGGTGTTGTTGCCGACTGATGAGGCATAGTGCGGGGGCAAAGGCCCCATTCCCGACGATTGGCATCCAAACCAGGCGCTCGTGAAGTACGCGACGGCTCCGAGGGCGGCTATTCCGATCAAAAAAAGCATACACCGTTGAGTTGAGAGTAAGTAGGTAAGAGTTTTGGCAAGCGGCCAGTGATTACTCAAACCCTTTAAAGAATACCTGAAAAGTAGGCTGTAGTTTTAAGAAACGACTTAACTTATCCTTAGAATGTGCTTAGAAGGCAGATATCTAACAGCGTTAAGGCTAACTCATACCTTCCAACTTCTCACCAGCGATGACCATCCGTAATCGGTTGACACTACGCTTTACCGGGCTGGTATCCAGTATTTTGCTGCTGGTTTTTGTGAGTATTTACGCCTTCTGCTGGTTTTTTATTTCGGCTGATTTTTACCGGCGACTCGACCGAAAAGCGAGTACAACGGGCGATATGCTTATCCGGCACCGGCTCGATGCCGACTTGATTCGGCAATTGGGGCGACTCCGAAAAGATCAGTTGCCCAGCCAAAAAATCATGGTATTCGATGCCCGTGATTCGCTCATTTTTACGACAAACGAAGCCCTCACGGTACCCATTCCGGCCACGACGCTGGCTAAGATCAGGGTGGGCGAGCAAACCGATTTCCGGCAGGGAATCTATTACCTGTCGGGGAGCCGTTACACCACCGATTCGGGTGGGTATGTGGTGATAGCGAGTGCGCAAAATACCGATGGCGACGATTTCCTAAGTCGGTTGCTACTGGCCCTCTTGTGCTTGTTTATCCTGATTGTGGGCGTTACAACCCTGGCGGGCTGGGTCTTTGCGGGCGATGCCCTGCGGCCTATGCAACGGCTGGACCAGACCCTGAGCCATATTTTTCCGCACAACCGGGAGGAGCGTCTGCCGGTTGGTCCCGAAAGCGACGAGATTAGCCGATTGTCGATGACCATTAATAGCTTGCTCGATCGGGTGGGGGAGTCGTTTCGGGTACAGCGCATGTTTGTGGCCAACGTCTCCCACGAACTGAGAAACCCCCTGACCCAAATCAGCTCCCAGCTCGAAGTAAGTTTGCTCAACCGGCGTGACCCCGATGCGTATCAGAAAACCATTCGGTCGGTGCTCGAAGACGTGACCGAACTGACGGCCCTCACCCGTGAATTGCTTCAGCTCTCGCAGGTGAGTGGCGATGGTACGGTCGGTTTGCTCACGGGCCGCATCCGTATCGATGAGATTGTTTGGGACGTGCGCGATCAGGTCAATGCGTTACAACCCGGCTATCGCGTGCAGGTCGAATGGGGGGATTTACCCGACGATCCAGACCTGCTTACCATACAGGGCAACAAGACCCTGCTCCGCACGGCCCTGAAAAATCTGACCGAAAACGCCTGTAAATTCTCCGACGACCGCCGGGCTTTACTACGGGTACGGGTTCAGCCCGAACAGGTTCAGATTGATGTGCAGAATACGGGTACGCCTATTCCGGCCTCTGATCTGCCGTATATTTTTGAGCCGTTCTACCGGAGTCGGCAAACGGCCGATGTGCGGGGGTATGGCGTCGGCCTGTCGCTTGTCGAACGCATTGCACGGGTACACGGAGGGCAGGTCACGGTTAGCTCTGAAGCGGGCCGGCCAACGATATTCACCGTGGCTTTGCCGCGTCCCGATGCCGGGTTGAACCATCATCAGGCAGCTGAGCAATCGTAGTAGTCTTAGTACTGGACATTAGATGTTGGCTCCTAAACGTTAGACCTCCCTACAGAATAGTAGTAAGTCTAACATCTGGTGTCTGAAGCCCAATGATCAGTACTGAGGTATTAGGTGTCGATATTGATAAAATGGTTATTAAGTAGCTTGTTCTGAGCTTATTTGCTCTAAAAATGGGCTGTTGTATGTATTAATTAAGTACATTTATACTGCATTTTTAAATGGTGTGGAAATGGGAAAGCCGAACGCTTCTGGCGCTCGGCTTTTTTGTTTTTTCGTAACTGTCTGGTAGCCAAAAAACTGTCAGCAGTTTGGTGTACAGTGTATGCTACGGCATACGAAGCAGCCCCCCACCGGGTCTGCGACGTAGGTAAAGAAATGATATACCCCAAAAACCCCAGCCCAGGTAAACTCCATATCCGCGTTGGTTCTGCTCAATGGGTTCAACCGTCCAAATCCACTTAAAATCGGGGCTCAGATTAAACTCCCCCTTGTCGTATGCCCAAAGCAAATCACAGAATACGCCAAAGTACGGCTTAATGATACAGGCTATGGTCTTTGTTTTTGTCATAATGGATTTAACCTATCGATTAAATTGATTAAAAAGGCCTGACAACCAGATGATTGGCTGTGGGTCTGTTTACACTTCAGTTTAGGTAAGCAGCTCAAAAACAATTCATTGCTTAATGAAAAGAATGGAATGGAGACTGCTGTAAAATGGCGGGCTGCGTACTTGAGGGGGCAAAACTACAGTACAAATGACAAACGCTACAACATTCATGTATGTAAAATAGGTTAAAATATGCGTTGGAATGTAGGTGAAAACTTAAAAAGTGTATATTGAAGGCGGCCATCTGGCTAACCGATTCATGTGACCCGAACGGGTTTGGGACAGTCATTACTCAGAAGTCTTTACCTGCACTACCAGTGTGGGATATACGCTCTACTCGTTACTGTCATCCATGAAATTGGACCTACAAGCCAAGCCTATCCGTTACTACGAACTCGATCTGCTACGTTTACTAGCGGCCCTCAGTGTGCTCCTTTTTCACTTTGCGTTTCGGGGGTATGCAGCCGACCATCTGAATCCGGTACGGTACCCGGCCCTGGAACCGGTGGCGAAATACGGTTATCTGGGCGTCGAGCTGTTTTTTATCATCAGCGGTTTTGTCGTACTCATGTCGGCGGAGCATAAAACCGTGCGGCAGTTTGTGGTGTCGCGCGTAGTGCGGCTGTACCCGGCGTTCTGGGTGGCCTGTACCCTTACGTTTGTCGTGCTGAAGGTGTTTGGCCCGCATCCGGGTGGCCCGCATCAGGGTGGCCTTCCTGCGTCGCCGTACATGGAGGTATATGGGCGGCAGTACCTGTTCAATCTGACAATGCTTCAGTATTTTTTCGGGCAGCGCGACATCGACGGGGTGTACTGGACCCTTACTTACGAGATGCTGTTCTACGGACTGGTGGTTTTGCTCATTGCGTTGCGGGGGATGCCCCGGTTGCCTTTACTAATAGGATGCTGGCTGGCCTACGGGGTACTGTCGGAAACCACGGCCCCCGATGCTCCGCTCAACACCCTGCTGTTTCCGAAGTACAGCCCCTTGTTTTGTGCGGGTATGCTCTTTTTTCGGTTAGCCCAGCATCGGATGGCGCACCATCGGTTGCCGCAACGTCGGTTGCCGCACCATCCCGCTCCGATTTGGCAACTTTACGCCCTGTTGTTGTTTTCGTGGGTAATGGCGCTGCGCAACGCCCTCGCGTATGCCGAAGAGCAACAAGCTTATTTTCACACGTACTTTTCGCCGGAGGTAGTTGGGGGAGCCATAACGGGGTTTTACCTCATTTTCTGGGCCATTGCCCGCCGAAAAGTTGATTTAGGTCGATTTCCGGGGCTCGCCGTAGCGGGGGCACTCACGTACCCGCTCTACCTGTTGCATCACAACATTGGCTATGTTTTGTTTGGGCGACTGGGCCATCTGGTAGAGCCCTACCCACTGCTGATGGGGCTCACCGTTGGGATGCTTTTGATGGCCTACGCCCTACATCGGCTGGTCGAGAAACCCATGAGCCGGTGGTTGCGTAGCCGGTTAGAAGGGCGGGGTGAAAAGTCAATACTACTTAAAAAGGATAAAGAAACGGAGATGAATGCCGTGAACCCAGTCTCCTAAATAAGCAATCGAGATGATTCTATGTATAATGAACAGTGTAAAATGTATAATGGAGGTGGCAGCTAAACCAATTATTCATTATCCATTTTACATTATTCATTTACTTTTTAGCACCATTTGCATCGCCCTGGCGTACCGTTTGCCTAACTCGCGGGCCGAGGGTGTGTCGAAGTGAGTTTGATCGCCCTTGTGCGTAAGCCCCGTAGACTCGATGCAGGTTACTCGCGGTTCCCGACGGGCTACCTGTTGAAGGGCGTTGTTGATCTGCACGGCGTATGGGTTTTTGCTCGTGTGAAAATCGCCGAGGGTGCCTACCACGACGGGTACGTTGGTTGCATTCAGGTCATTACGGAAACGACGAATCAGCTGACTCAGCTTATCGGCATACGCGGGAGCCAGTTCGGCTTTGGCGTCGCTTTCGCCCTGATGCCACAGAATGCCCCGGAGCGTTCCTGATTTGAGCGCGATTCGGGCGCGGGCAAGGGCGTCGTCGTACGGATGACTTTGGGTCTGCTCGTGAAACCCGCCCGGTTGCCAGCTGTCGATGGGCGATCCACCCACAGCCACCGGAATTAGGGCAATGATGGCGTTAGTATCCGCTTCGGCCATGACCCGCGCAAAGGCCATTCCGGGGCCCACACCCACTACCGCTGGCTTGTCGAAGTGAAGCGGATCGGCGGCCGGTACCCAGGTATTTGTTTTGTCGAGCACCCAGATGCGCGGATGCGTTTGGCGATCAGCCGCTTCGACGGTCCCGCGGCCTGCCATGTTCGACTGCCCTGCGAGCAGGTACAGGTGAACGCGGCCCGGCGGGAAGGGGCTTACCTGTGCGTGGCCTGTGTGGGTCCCGATAAACGACACGAACGCGAGTAGCAGGCGACTGAGGGTAGTTAGCTTCATGAAGAGCTCGTTTGGGCTGTATACCGATCTTTACCGTATAAGCAAAAAAGCCCGTTGGTTTACGCACAGCGGCTAACCGATTCGCCTAACTACGGCTTGCCATTCGGGCCTCCGATTTTACCTTTGCGTAACAATTCAGACCCAATTCATTCTTCAGAACTGGACACATTAGATGTTAGACACCAGACGTTAGACGTACTACCATTCTGTGGGGCAGTCTATGGGCTAGTGTATGATGCCCGAATGTCCAGTGCTGAGAATTTACCCCTCAAAAACGGACTAAATGCATGAGAACCATTCGATTAGCCATCACGGCCCTTAGCCTGACATTCTGTTCATTGGCCCTTTCGGCCCAGAGCCTGACCCCCGCCTTGTCGGCGTACTATTCGGTGAAAGATGCGTTGGTGGCGACCAATGCAGGCAAGGCGAAAGCCGAGGCCCAAAGCCTTATTGCTGCCCTGGGTAAAGTGGATGCGGCCGCGCTGCCCGCTTCGGCCCGGCCCCTATTGTCGACCGCCAAAACGCAGGCGGCCGCCATTGCCAAAACCTCGGATGTTGAAGTCCAGCGGAAACAGTTCGAAGGGCTGTCGACCAACATGATTACCCTCACCAAAGCGACCAAGCCCGGTAAGGCCTATGTGCAATACTGCCCCATGGCAGCCGGGGGCAAAGGGGCCTCGTGGCTCAGCGACAAGCGGGAAGTTCGCAACCCCTACTACGGCGACAAGATGCTCAAGTGCGGCACCGTGAAGGAAGAGATTTAGTGCTGTCTTCGAGTAATGGCTCGTCAGGGGTGTAGTTGCTTAGGTTTATATTCTGTAGTTATGGGGGATACTCAAGCACGTCCCAAACGAATATTCCGGTTTAACAGGAAACCGGATAGTTGAATTTTTTTGATTAACCCTTCCAAGTTTCCTAGTCCGCCCCATGAACATTACAGATTACCACCGTGCGATTTTTGAGTTTCTGGAACAATACCGCAAGGACCACCCCGAAGCAAACCTTACCTACTCTCTTCGCAATAACAACTCTGCGAAACGTCCGAAGCATCTTTATCTGTTTACGGGGAACGACTTCTACATCTTCGTGGGGATGTATGCTCCTCACAATGGAAACAATAAAACGCGAAGTGTCGGATTTGAAGTAGGTTATGATACCGCTCAACAGAAAGTTACATACTGTGCTCTGGAGATTGTATTTAACGATCCTAAACTGGACCATCAGTATCCGGTTTACAAGCAGGTTATCGATCAAATTGGGTGGGATCAATTCAAAACAATCGGCACTCAGAAATTTCAATACTTTTATAAGAGTACGGATTGGAAAGCAGCCCTGCTAACCTACCTCACAGAGCACAAACCAATCATCGATCAGGCTATTAAGGACCACGGGATGAACCATGAGTTTTTTATTCCCGTCGAAAAGCTTGAAACAGCTATTGAAGAGTTGGAGCAAACAATTGACCAGCTATTCGAACCTGACGAAAAATCGGATAGGGGAGATTATTCGTGGATTCCCTTCTATAGCGAACTATGCACTAAACTAAATGGCCTTACTTCCTCCCAATTGACCGATCTGACCCAAAAAGTGTTAATGGTTCAGAAACTGCGGGGATTAGTTGATCAGGACGCTCATCAGAATGAGTTTCCCCTGACCAAAATGGACCCGTATACATTTCTATCGTTTACAGGAATTGGAAGGAAAGAAAAACAGCTTGCTGTGCTGGCCCGGTTAAAAGAATGGTTGTCGATCAGCACCGCTTTACCAACGGGCTTATCAGGGCTCTACTTTCAACAGAACCAACGGGTCTGGTTGTTTGGATATTCATACGAACGACAATCGGAGGACATAGATAAACTACGCAATCTGTACCAACAGGTTGAAACGAATACCGTTACCGAGGATGTGTTCAATTCTGTACTTACCATCAAGCGGACCAGCATGGGTAAGGTATCCGAATCACTCTTCAAGCATCGCCCCGAGCTCTATTTCCCGATCAATGGTAAAACCCGATCCTGGCTACAGAAGCGAAAGTTACCCAATCAGTTTACTACCTGGAATGAGTACCGACAGCTGCTCGAAGCAATCCGCGAGTTTGACAAGAGGCCCTTCTACAAAATTGTGGATGAAGCGTACTGGGAAGGACCTGCAACCGTTAATTTACCCTCGGAAGAACAAACCAATTACTGGATATTTCAGGGTAATCCCGCTCAATTCAGGATTGTCGATTCATTGAAGGACAACGCGCTCCGAACGTGGCGGGTAGCGGCTCACGCACAAACGATAAAACCCGGGGATAAAATCATTCTTTGGGTTGTGGGTAAGCAATCGGGCTGTTATGCACTGGCACAGGTTGCTTCGGAGATTTACACAGGTACGGATGAATCCGGAGAACAATACTACCAAACCGCCCAGGTACTAACGGAACCTACCCAACGGGTAAAGATCAATATTGAACATAACCTCTGGGACAAACCCATTCTGAAACCTCAGTTGCAGGACTTACCCGCTTTTACGGGGTTTAATGGGGGCAATCAAGGCACCAACTTCACCGCTACCCGCTACCAATACGAACTTATCCTCAAAATGGCTCAAGCTCAACCAGAATCCACCCATCCCAAAAATATCATCCTCTACGGTCCACCGGGTACAGGAAAAACCTATACAACCATCGAGTTAGCGGTTGAAATAATTGATGGTGCTTTAAGTGGGAACCACCAACAGTACAAACAGCGCTTTGATGTACTGCGAAAGGACGGACAAATCGAGTTTGTTACCTTCCACCAGAACTACACCTACGAAGATTTCGTAGTGGGCATAAGACCGGAACTCAACTCATCAACGAATGGCCTAAGTTTCAAAGACCATCAAGGTGTATTTCTGAAAATTGCAAAAAGGGCAACCAGCAATTTTTTAGGAAGTTTTCAGCAAGCAAGCGTAGTCGAGTTAATCCCGTTTGAAGAATTATTTTCGGACTTTATTACACCCGTTACATCTGGAAAAGAGCTTCCGATCTACGTAGATGAAGAAATTGCTTTTTATCTAATTGATTACCAACAGAAATACAAAGCTCTCTACTTTCGTGAATCAGCGAAGAAGGAACATCAGTCCCCCAAGAAAGACGCTCGGTATCTCTCTGTACAAACATTAAAAGAATTATATCTGGAAGAGAAAGAGGTCGATAAAGAAGGGCCGTATTATGAAGCTCTTGTTAATACATTACATCGCATTGGTAGAAGGAAGGTTGAAAGACCACCCGCCCCATTAAAGAACTTTGTGCTTATTATCGATGAAATCAACCGAGCAAACATCTCCCGTGTATTTGGTGAGTTGATTACTCTGTTAGAAGAGGATAAACGATTGGGGGAGCCCAACGAGCTTACCGTTACCCTACCCAATGGAGAACCCTTCTCGGTCCCGCCCAACCTGTACCTCATCGGTACGATGAACACTGCCGATAAATCGCTGGCTCTGCTGGACATTGCGCTCCGCAGACGCTTCGAGTTCGTGGGTAAATACCCTAACTCCGAGCTGCTACATGCTACCCCGCAAGCGAAAGCCCTAATGGAACGGTTGAACAAGGTGATCCTCAACCATAAGAAATCAGCGGATTTCCTCATTGGTCATGCTTACTTCATAGGTAAAACGGATGCTCAACTTAAATCGGTCATGGATAACCGGGTGATACCTCTGCTGATGGAATACTTTAATGGCCGTACGGATCTGGTGTTACAGGTACTCAAGGAAGCGGGTACAAACTGCACCATCAACGAGCTTACTTATCAGATCGAGTATACCAATGAGACAGCTAATCAACCTGGTTGAGTACCAGACCTACACTCTCCCAACGGATTCAGCGATCAATGTGGTTTCGTTGAGTGCTTACCTGAACGGAGTGTGGCATACCCGTACCCAGTTTGATGAGAACCCCGATGTAAAACAGTCCTCCGAACAGCAGTTTTTAACCATTGGGTATGATCCCAAACTGGGGCAACCCACCCTTAAAGCGGGTAAGTACGTTGGCTTTATTCAGTTTGAGGATACTACCATTCAGATCATTCCCAAGCTCTTTAAGCCTGAACAGAGTGATAAAGCGTTTAGACACCTGTTATGGTGGTTATCATACTGCAAACGGGTCCGGTTCCCCTTTACAGACCTGTTGAGTGATACCCAATCTATCGATGAGTTCCCCGAAGCACTCATTCACTATTTCGCTCAGTTCACCCACCAGCTGGTTGGTTCAGCTCCCTACCACCAGTACGAGGAGGTTACCGACACGATTCCCTACATGCGGGGGCGTTTGAATACCCAGCAGTACATTAACACCAGTGTGAGCCGGGGTAACTGGCACCAGCTGGTGTGTGATTACGAACCCTTCGTATTTAATAACCGGCTGAACCAGATCATCAAATACGTGGCTCGTTCGCTGAGTCAGGTGTGCCGGTTTACTGATACGCACCGGGCTCTGGAGAAGCTCATCTTTATCTTAGATGAGGTAGATGATGTTCCCGCTATTGCCCGGGATTGCGATACCCTGCACCTGAACCGCTACTTTGCAGATTATGAGGTATGTGTGGACATGTGCCGGTTCTTTCTCTCTGATAGCTACCTGTCCCAACCCGAAACCCACCATCGGCATTTCTGCTTTTTGCTCCCTATGGATTATGTGTTCGAGGACTTCATCCTGGGCGTATCCGAAACGTACCTTGGCCATAAGGTGAGCGTCTCTCCTCAAAAAACTGAGTGGCTCACCCAGGAAAAAATATTCCAGGTAAAAAGCGATCTCGTGCTGACCTACCCCGATAAAACACGGTTAGTGGCTGATACCAAGTACAAAGTACGGGGGAGCACATTACCCGATAAGAAAGCGGGAATTAGCCAAAGCGATCTGTACCAGATGGTCAGCTACGGGTTACGGCAGGAAACCCGGGATGTACTACTTTTGTACCCCCTCAGCTACGGCCAGGAACAAACGGGGGGAGAAACATTTCATGTTAATTCTGTCCTCCTCAACAACATCCCCATTTGTATTCGAGCCGTTGACTTACCCATTACTGGTGAGTTAACGAGTGACATTCAATCAAGACAGCTCCTGGTAAGCAAGCTGGTATCTCAATTATTGCAAGCGTTTAATCTGAAGCTACTTGAATAGCTACACATAACAAAAAGCCTGTAAGTCAAAACTTACAGGCTTTCGCGGGGTGGAGTCGGAGGGATTTGAACCCTCGTCCAGTCAAGGAACCCGTCGTGCTTTCTACATGCTTAGATTCGATTGGATTGTCGGGCAAAAGGCTGGTTCGGATCAGACCGACCAATCGCCGTAGGTACTTGGATCTCGTTGGGTGTTAATACCATTAGACCAACCAGCGCTGCGGTTCGACGCCCCCTGATCCAGCCAGCAGCACGTAGGCCGGGGAGACGATGGCTAGTGCTTAATCCTCCGGATTAGGCAGCCATGGCGTAGTTATACTCGCCAGTTATTGTTTTGACGATTTGTTTGGGCGGGAAATTCCGTCAACTCCCGGCATGCTTACACGCGACCTCAGCAAGCTGTCAATTCCGGTCGACCCCAGATGACACACCTTGGGCGTGCATAGTAGAAACCCGGCTGTAGGTCGGAAAGTTCGCCCGTTGGCTCTTTTTTGTATGCGTCAGGCGCCTGACGCATGCCCCCGGCGCTGCCACCATTTGAACAACTCCATCACCACGAGGACGATTGCCGCCGTGGGCACCAGCTTAGCCCAGTCGTTGAGCGATACGGGGGCAATTTTCAGCAGTTCCTGCATAAACGGAATGTGCATCACCCCGATATGAAGCGCCTGTAGGGCCAGTACCCCCAGCACCAGCACGTAGTTGTTGCGCAACGGAATACCAAAGGCCGAGCGGGTTTCGGAGCGACAGTTGAACACGTGGAAGTTCTGGAGCAACACCATCAGGAGCAGAATAAGGTTGCGGGCTTCGAATTCGGAGCGGCCGAGGTTGTTGAGCAGGTGGTACCAGAGACCAAACGTGAGTAGCGTCATGACGCCCCCCGCCAGCAGGTTCTGCCGGATCATGAGCGGATTAAACACGCCCTCCGAAGGCTTGCGGGGCGATTGCTGCATGGGGCCGGGCTCACCAGCTTCAAATGCCAGGGCGACGTCCTGAATGCCGTTGGTGACTAGGTTGAGCCACAAAAGCTGCACCGGTAAAAACGGGATTGGCTGACCGAAAATCAGCGCCAGGGCTACGAGCATGATCTCGGCGGCCCCGGTCGAAATGGCGAGGTAAATAATTTTGCGGAGGTTGCTGTAGGTGTTCCGGCCTTCCTCAATACCCGCCACAATCGACGCAAAATTATTGTCGGTAATAATCATCGAGGCTGTTTCCTTGGCTACATCGGTACCGTAGCCCATCGCAATCCCGATATGGGCTGTTTTGAGGGCCGGAGCATCGTTGACCCCGTCGCCGGTAACGGCCACAAAATGCCCCGACTCCTGCAGGGTTTCCACAATCTGCTGTTTTTGCTGGGGCGACACCCGCGCAAACACCCGCCGACTGTTTACGGTCTCGACGAAGTCGGTAAACGATCCCTGCCGGGCGGCTTCGGCCAGTTCGGCCCCCGTAATGAGTTGCTCTTTGTGTTCGGCAAGGCCCAGTTCGCGTGCAATGTAGAGGGCCGTAGCCGGGTGGTCGCCGGTGACCATAGCTACGGTTACGCCAGCCTCCTGACAGGTCTGCACGGCGGCTTTGGCCTCAGGGCGCAGCGGGTCGATGAGGGCGAGCAAACCGAGAAGTTGCAGAGGTGGTAATGTCGTTTCGTCGATTGTGTCGACCGGCCCACCCGCTACCACCAGTACCCGGAATCCGTTAGCAGCCAGGGCGTCGTGCCGGGTCACAAGGGCGTCGGCGTCTTCGGTTTGCAGGGCGGGCAATAGAGTTTCGAGGGCACCTTTTACGGCAATACGCAGCGACCCGGCGCGCCGATAGTACACGGCCGCGTACTTCCGCTCCGACTCAAACGGAATTTGCTGCACCCGCTCAACCGACTGGAGCAGGTCGCCGGGCGAAAGGCCCGCTTTGTACGACAAGGCCATCAGAGCCACATCGACGGCATCACCCTGATAGTGCCAGCCATCGGCCCGGTGTTCGAGCTTACTTTCGTTGCAAACAGTTACAGCTTCGAGCAATTCGCCCAGGCTGCCCTGCACGGGGGCGGGTTGCCCGGCGGGGTCCAGAATCTGCCCGATACCGTTGTAGCCCTCTCCCGTTACGGTCAGGGTGCGCGCGTCAGGTAAAACCAACTGCCGTACGGTTTGCCCATCCACGGTGAGCGTACCCGTCTTGTCGGTTGCGATGAAGGTGCAACTGCCGAGGCCTTCCACGGCGGTGAGTTTTCGGATAATCACGTTTCGTTTGGCCATCCGGCGGGTACCGATGGATAAGGCCACGGTCATGGCAATGGGTAGGCCCTCGGGAATAGCCGAAACGGCTACGGCGACGGCCAGAAAAAGAACCTGCGTCAGGCTCATGCCCTGCCAGTAGCCCACAACGCCAATAAAAAGACAGGTGATGAGCGTAACGACACTGATTTTCTGGGTAAACGCTTCCATCCGCTCCACGAGGGGCGCTTTGGTCGGTTCCAGATACTGCAAACTGGCGGCTATCCGGCCGATTTCGGTATGCATGCCCGTGGCCACCACTACGCCCGTTGCCCGGCCGGTGAGTACGGTGGTCCCCGCAAATACCATGTTAGCCCGGTCGCCAAGGGGTAGCTCACTTGGCTCAAGGGGCTGACTCGTTTTGGCTACCGGCAACGACTCGCCCGTGAGGAGGGCTTCTTCGACGTTCAGTTGGGTGCTTTTGATCAGCCGGATGTCGGCTGGCACTTTATTGCCCGATTCGAGCAGCACTACATCGCCCGGTACGAGGGTTTCGGCCTCGGCTTCTTCGTCGGCATTGTCGCGCCGGAGCCGCACCCGAATCCGAATCATCTGTTGCAGGGCGTTGGCGTTGGTTTCGGCCCGCCACTCCTGGTAGGCACCCATGGCAGCATTGAACAGGAGCACCACCGCAATAAAGCCGGCATCGACATATTCACTCAGAATCAACGCAATAACGGCTGCAAACAGCAGCACGTAAATAAGCGGGCTCATAAACTGCCGCAGCACAATCTCGACAAGCGTAACCGATTTTTTCTGAGGCAACACGTTGGGGCCGTATTGCGCCAGTCGGTTCGCAGCCTCGGTTTGCGTCAGCCCCTGTCGACTGCTCTGCAGGTGCTCGAACAGCTCGGTAACGGCAAACGAATGCCAGGGGCGGTGCGGAGGTGGGGGAGGGGTATTGGGTTGATTATCTGCGTGTTGAGGCATGCGGATCGGGCGGGTTGCGTTCCCGTTGGCAAACGAGCGGCCGACAACGGGTACGGGTTGAATAAAGACCGGAATGGATAGACCGCAAAATAAGTGATTGTAGCCAACGCCCGCTCACTTGTAAACTCAATCAACAAGCTGACGGATGTCATTTTCGGCCGAGGCAAAACCGGATAGTTTCGTCTTTGTAAATCGGCCTGCCCGCGTGTGGTTTCGGGTGGGCCAACACATCCCTTTGTATGATCGTTACGTTCACGCCCAACCCGGCCGTCGATATCAGCACGAGCGTCGACCGGCTTACGCCTACGCAGAAATTACATTGCGCCCAACCCCGATACGATGCGGGTGGGGGCGGCATCAACGTGTCGAAAGCCATTCGTCGGCTCGGTGGCCAGTCGAAGGCCGTGTTCACGGCCGGTGGGCCTATGGGCCTTTCGCTCGAACAACTGGTGGCCGACGAAGGAGTCGATTACCAGATTATCGGTATTGAAGGGCTCACCCGCGAGAGCTTTGTGGTGACCGAAAACAGTACAGGCCTACAATACCGGTTCGGTACGCCCGGCCCCGCGCTAAGCCCGGCCGAAGGAACCGCCTGTCTGGAGGCTCTGGAAGCCCTGCCAGGGCCTATTGAGTACCTGGTAGGCAGTGGGAGTTTGCCACCCGGCCTGCCCGTCGATTTTTACGCGCAGATAGCCCGGTGGGCCAAACAGAAAGGGATTCGGTTTGTGCTCGACACTTCGGGTGAACCATTGAAGCAGGCCGTGGCCGAAGGGGTTTTTCTGCTTAAACCAAACGTGGGTGAGCTGGCCCGACTGGTCGGTAAAGACCGGCTCAATGCGAGTGAGGTGCACGAATCCGCCCGGCAGCTGATTGGCGAAGGCCGATGCACCCTCGTGGTGGTATCGCTCGGTCCGCGGGGGGCGTTGCTGGTTACGGCCCAGGGGTTCGAGTACGTACCGACCCCGCCTGTAAAATCGGTGAGTACCGTGGGCGCGGGCGATAGTGTGGTGGGGGGAATGGTGTTTGCCCTGTCGACCGGCCAATCGTACCACAACATGGTGCGCCTGGGGGTGGCCTGCGGCACGGCCGCCACCCTGAATCACGGCACCGAGCTCTTTCACAAAACCGACGTCGACGAGTTGCTTCGGTGGATCAACGAAGCGACCGATGCCGGTACCCAAACGGATTTTTTTGCCCAACCCATTGAACCGTAGTTCAGTCCTTTTTGGTACATACCATCCTTTTCAGTACTGGACCTTCGGACTTCAGACACTGGACGTTAGACTTACTACCTGTATATATGGCGGTCCAACGTCTAATGTCCAACATCTAATATCCAGTACAAAGACCATCCTTACATTTCTTTCCTGATGAAAACGATTTTATTTCCCACCGATTTCTCGGCCCAGTCGCAACAGGCATTACCCATTGCCGCGCAGTTAGCCAAACTTTTCAATGCCCGGCTGGATCTGGTACACGTACAAAGCCCACCCCTGGCTACCGGCTGGACGCCCGTTCCGACACTCGAAGCCGCGAGCGCCAACGCCGACATGCTGACCGAAACCATTGCTGCCGGGTTTGAGCAGCTTAAGCAACTGCCTTGCTTACAGGGTGTTGTGGTGAAGACTCATCTGGTTGAAGGGACGGATGTGACGGAGGTACTCACCCAACCGACTTTTGCGGGCGCTGGCCTGATCGTGATGAGCTCGTCGGGGGCGGGAGGGCTCAAAGAAACCTTACTGGGCTCCAACGCCGAGCGGATGATCCGACACGCCCGCATTCCGGTACTGGTGCTGAAAAATCCGCTGCATTACCTCGACCTGCGCTCAGTAGTGTTTGCGTCAAGCTTCACCGATGTGTACGACGCCAGCATGAACTTTATTCACGAACTGCTTGATAGTTACGATTTCCCGCAACTCCACCTGCTCTTTGTGAATACGCTAGGTCGGTTTACCGCCAGCCACGACATACAACCCCGCATGGAGGACTTCGTGAAGCGTTACCACCTGGGCGTGACGTCGATGACCGAGCTTAACGAACTGGAGGTAGAAGCGGGGATTATGCGGTTTGCCCAGACCCACCAAGCCGATCTGGTGGTGTTGGGTACGCATGGGCGACAGGGGCTGCGGCATCTGTTGCAAGGGAGTATTGCCGAAGATGTGGCCAACCATGCAGGCATGGCCGTGCTGACGCTCCCCCTCCAAACCGATCCCGTGCCGATGGTGCTTTTTTAAGGTTTAAGGTTTTTGGTTTATAGTTTTTGGTTGAGCCTGCCAAAGTTACACGAGTTGGTAACGCGCTGTCAGGTAATGGGTTGCGGTAAGTTCAGTCCGCAATTCACGTAAACCAAAAACTATAAACCAAAAACCATGCACCTACTTTACATACGCATAATCAGCACGGGTACCTGGGCGTGCCGGAGCACAGTTTCGGCAACGCTTGCGTGCCCACCCGCCCGGCCGTGGGTGTACAGTACAATCAGGTCGGCCCCGGTTTCGTCGGCGTAGTGCAGGATGCCCTCAGATACGGTACGGTCGGAGCGGATAGCCAGCTCGTACTGCGCGTACCCCTGCATACGCGCCCAGTCGCCTACCCAGTCGCGAATCTGCTCGGGCGACCGGTTATCGGCGGGCGTCGATACATACACAAACCGGCTCAGTCCATCCTCGCCCACACCAAACGGGAGCACGTGCCGCTTTTTCATGTTCTCGTCCAGATCAAGTGCTCCTACCGGGTTTCGGGGGCTGAAATGCGCAATGGGCTGTTTCACCACCAACACCGGACAGGGGGCCTGCCGCACCATTGATTCGGCGCGGGTACCACTCGCCCACTCCTGCCAGAAACCCGCATTCCGTGCGCCCAGTACAATCAGGTCAGGGGCAAGACCAGCCACCACCTCAGCCGGGTTCTGGTCGGAGTAGGTAACCGTGGGTTTGATCGTGAGGCCCTCGTGCCGGGTTTGTTGCCGGAGAGGGGCGGCCAGTTGTTCCAGAGTCTGAAGCGGCTCCGGTTTGGGGCTTTCTGACGTTTCGCCCGCCAATACAGGCTGGTGTATCGGCTGGGGAATCACCGAGATCAGAATCAGTTGAGCCCCGTAGAGCCGGGCAATATCGGCGGCAACGGGTAAGGCTTTGGGGTCGGTATTGGCGAGGTTGATCGGAACGACAATCGTTTTCATGCGAACAAAGGCTTAATGTACACGGCAAATGAATCTGTTTAGGCCTTTGAGGGGCATGACCAGACTCACAGACGGGGTTGATTGTGCTCACAAGCCCTTCGGGGCAGGCTACCGTCCGAATCAGGCATATACCTGAGAAACGTCATGTTTAGGAGGCTACCCGGTGGGCTACCTTTGCCTAAACACAAACCGTCGACGATCATGCAAATCGCGTTTTTCAATACGAAGCTTTTTGAGCGAGACTGGTATGAACGCCATCAGGGGCATCATCAGATCTATTTCTTTGACGAACCGCTGACGCCATACCATGTGCGCCTGGCCGAAGGGTGCGGGGCGGTTTGTGCGTCGGTCAACGACAACCTGTGCAAACTGACCCTCGAAGGGCTCAAAAACGCAGGCGTTGAGGTGGTGGCTATGCGCTGCGCTGGTCTTGATAACGTGGACCTGGATGCGGCCGAGCGGCTGGGTATCCAGGTGATCAACGTACCCGATTACTCACCCTTCGCCGTAGCCGAGCACGCCGTGGCTTTGTTGTTGGCCTTGTTAAGGCACTTGCCCGAAGCCCGTAGCCGGATTGGGCGGGGTAATTTCTCGCTGGATGGGCTCGTCGGCACCGAGTTGCACCGCAAAACGGTGGGGGTAATCGGGACGGGGCATATTGGCCGGGCGTTTTGCCAGATTATGCAGGGGTTTGGTTGTACGGTACTGGCCTACGATGTGCGGCCTCAGCCCAAACTCATGAGTACGGGCCTGCGTTACGCATCGCTCAACGAGGTGCTGAGCGAGTCGGATCTGGTGGCGTTGCATTGCCCCCTCAACGAGCGCACCCACCACCTGATCGACGCCCGGAATCTCGCCCTGATGAAACCGTCGGCGATTCTGGTCAATACGAGCCGGGGCAAACTGGTGGATACCGACGCCCTGCTGGCGGCCCTCAACCGGGGCAAACTGGCGGGTTATGCCACCGATGTGTACGAAAACGAAGCGAGCTGGTTTGGTAAAGACTGGTCGCTGGAGGGGGTAGCCGACGAACGGCTCAATCAGTTACGGCGGCATCCGAGGGTGCTGATGACGGCTCATCAGGGGTTCCTGACCGCCGAAGCGCTGGAGCAGATTGGTCGGAGCCTGCTTAATAAATTAACTTTTTTTGAAGGGCAGCGCGCAGAAGGCGTCACAAAGGCGTCGATGTGCTGAAGCGTTCATAGCGTTTTTGCCCAGACAGCTTTGGGTTAGTGAAGAGTCTATTACAAGTGGTTAAAAAATAGGAAAGTCGGGTGTAACAAGCGGTTCAGGCGCTGGCACCCGGCTTTTTTGTTTGCGTATAACCTGATGCATATTAGTGGAAGCGCGGTTCGTTTTACACATATCGATGATCGCTATAAAAGACAAAAAGCGAGTATCCAGACCCGCTTTTTGTTCCTACATCCCTTCTCTGTCTACATAATCAGCCGGGCGGGCTTTCGGCAGAAGCCCGGCTCACTCGTTTATCGTTGTTCGGCGCGGCCGCTTTTTTTCGTGATTCGGATTCGGTACACCACGGTGTTGGGGGCACCGGAGCCCAGAAACGTCTCGCCCTGGTAGTTTTCCAGCGACGTGATTTCGTGGGCAAACAGCGGTGCCATCCGATTGCCCAATCGTTGCAGGGCGTACACGCGGTCGTCGCCGGTCAGTTCTTCGTACACCCCATGTACCACTACGCTGCGCCAGTACGTAGGCGATACCACCTCATTGACCTCCAGGCAAACGTTGGGGTTCTCGCGCATCAGCCGGGTTTTGGTGCCCTCGCGGGTGTGGCCGTACAGGCAATGCCCATCGTACAGGTACGTGACCGGTACCACCAGCACCTCCGTGCCCGACGCACACCCCAACCGCCCAAACCATTGGCTGGTGAGCATGTGATTGATTACCTCTTCGGTTAAGTGGCTTAGCATAACGGGGGTGAATGGTTCGGTTAGTTGTTTTCGCCCAAGGGCATAACCAATACGGGGATGGTAGCATGGTTGACCACATCTTCGGCGACGCTGCCGCTCAGCAGGTGCCAGAGGCCGTCGTGCTGATGGGTGAACAGGAGGATCAGGTCGGCCGCCTGTTTCTCCGCAAATTCCAGAATGCCGCCCGGTACATCGGCACTGCTCACAAACGTAAATTCGTAATTGGTCAGGTGCTGCGCCGTAGCCAGTTCGGTCATGAACTCCCGGATGCCTTCGGGTACGCGGGCGTCGGTGGGCGTGAGCACATACACGTACTGCCGCACCCCATCGCCCAGATGAAAGGGCCAGGCGGGGTGCGTTTTGAGCCGCTCATCGACATCAATGGCGCAAATAGCCCGCTTCGGAGCAAAGTTGGGTTGTCCTTCTTTCACCACCAGCACGGGGCAGTGTACCCGTCGGATCACCTGCTCGGCATTGGAGCCAACGAGCCACTCGGCCCAGCCGGTTGCCCCACGCGAGGCCATCACAATCAAGTCGGCAGGGTAGCTGGCCATTACGCCGTACAGCCCTTTGCTATCGGTGGTCACAAGCGGGTTTATGGTCAGGTCGGCATACTGCGGGGCCTGGCACAGGGCCTGTAGAGCCTGCGTT
Organism: Rudanella lutea DSM 19387; assembly: GCF_000383955.1. Classification (NCBI taxonomy): domain Bacteria; kingdom Pseudomonadati; phylum Bacteroidota; class Cytophagia; order Cytophagales; family Cytophagaceae; genus Rudanella; species Rudanella lutea. Next base: position 362,614 of record NZ_KB913013.1, read on the forward strand.
GCTTCGGCTTCCTGCTCATCTATGTAGTTGGCCAGGGGCAGCGGAGCTTCGGTCAGGCCGGGTGTGGCCAGATTGTACGGTACGTAATGCAACAGGGTGATCTGCGCACCGTACTGGCGGGCGAGGCTGGCCGCAACGGGCAGGGCCTCGTTGGCGAGCGGGCTAAGGTCGGTTGGGACAAGGATATGGTTCATGGCGTCGGGGTGAATGGGCGTCAGTTGGGTGTAACCGACGATGTAAAATTGGGCCCGATGCGGGCGTTGAACTGTGATGGCCGTTAGGGGACCGGGTGACTCTTGTCAGGCCCGCAACCTACCAGAATCACACCCCGGCCTGACCCGCTTCACAATAAGAGTCACCTGCATCGCCCAACTTTACCGTAAAATGTAGAATGAACAATGAATGATGAATAATGGGGTTGTCTGCTGGTTATCAGGCTTTATCTTATTCGTCCTACTCTATACATTGTTCATTTTACACTATTCATCATTCATTTGATTCGCCAATGCCATGAACCGCTACGCTATCTTTTTGGGCCTTTTCCTGACGTGTGTTCTACCTGGTTACGGCCAGAAAACGAGCCTGTACGGGGGCGCTGGTTTTTTTCGGATCGGCTATGCCAACCTGCATCAATCTGGCCGGGCGTTGGCGGCTGTATCGTCGACCCGGCTGGCTCCGCTGGGTAACGATTTTTTGTGTGTCGGGGGCGAAGGGTACGCCCGGCTGAACAAATACGTCGTGGGCGGAGGGGGCTACGGGATGGCCCGCCGGACTATGGCGCAAAATGGGCTCCGGGCCGAACCCTTCAGCGGGGGCGGTCTGATTCAGGCGGGGCGGATTGTGCTCGACAAACCCCGTTTCTGGCTGTACCCAAGTTTGGGGGCTGGTTTTTCGGTGATCGGGCTAACTCAGTATGAGCAAAGCCCTACCGGTGAGCGCCTGAATGAGTCGACGGTTATGCTGCCAAATTTCAACCTGCATCTGGGCATCGGGGCCGACTGGCTTGCGTTCCGCATCGATAGCGACGACCGCAAACGTAACGGTGGTCTTCTGCTGGGTTTTCGGGCGGGGTACCAGTTTAGCCCGATTGCCACCAACTGGTCGGGCGACACCGAAACGCTCTCGGCCACCCTGCCGCGCTATGCAACCAATGGCTATTTTATCACGGTGGTGATCGGGGCCGGTGGCTTTGCACGTTTGTGAGGGGGGGTGGGCGGGCGTGCCTGTAAGCCGTGGAGCCGAGTTAGGTTTCTTATCGGAAAACCCCTGACGGGGTAAAACGGCTCGGTCCATGCCCTTAGCCAATGGATACGAATTGGACACGGATGACGCGGCTCGGGCCTATTTTACGGATTGATAAAACAAATCGGCGTACATCTGCCCAATCTGTGTTATCCGCGTACCAATTCTTCAGTATTGAACAGTGGTTATAAATCTGTGGAAATGGGCCTGATCTATGTCATCTGCGTATCAGTCTGGCATGACCGAAAAGAGAACATTGACCAAAATCAGCCAGAGATCTGACTAAACGCAGTGTTTGGCGAGGGGAGACGCCATACTTTTGAATTGGATTAGACGCTTACAAAGGGAGAATAGCAGCTCAGCTTTAGGGCTGGAATACGTTGCTAACTGGGTAGTTAATTAAGCCTGTAGTGGTGTCCATTACGGGCTTTTTCTTTATGTGGCTGTCCACAGGCCCGAAAAAGCGTCCACTGAAGTATTTAATCGCCCATTGCCGCCACGGCCCGCCGACGTTCATCATCCGGCAGCCCGGTCTTAACCAAACGTGGCCTGCACACGCTCACTCGTTCATGGCTCCTGACTCTACCGTACAGGCTAACCCCCGGCCACCCATTCGCCCGTTGCTCCGCGACGGACTTACGCAATCGCTCGATGGTCCCAAAGATCGGCGCTCCGAACTTCGGTTTGTTGTGCAGATTGCCTGGCAGTTTTTCAAAGGACTCCGAACCCTCCATTTTGTGGGGCCCTGTATAACGGTCTTCGGCTCGGCCCGGTTTAGGGAGGGGCACCCCTACTACGAACAAACCCGGCATGTTGGGCGGGCCATTGGGGAACTGGGCTTTACCGTGATGACGGGCGGAGGGCCGGGGCTGATGGAAGCCGCTAACCGGGGTGCCTTCGAGGCCGGGGGGCGCTCGGTGGGGTGCAATATCCGGCTGCCGTTTGAGCAGCAACCTAATCCATACCTGCACACCAGCGTCACGATCGACTTCTTTTTTGTTCGTAAGGTGCTTTTGCTCAAGTACTCCTACGCGTTTGTGGTGATGCCCGGCGGTTGGGGTACGATGGACGAGCTATTTGAAACGCTTACCCTTGTGCAAACGGGCGTGGTGCATAATTTTCCGGTGGTGCTCATGGGCCGCGAATACTATCAGCCCCTGGTCGACTACATGGGCGATATGCTCAAGGCGGGCACCATCAGCGAGCAGGATCTGAAACTGGTGCTGTTGACCGACGATGTGGCCGAGGCTCAGGAACATATTCGCAAATACGTACAGACGCACTACAAAGTGGTAAAACGCCGGAAACCTCTGTGGTGGCTCCTCGAACGGGTTTAAGCCCCACCAGTATGAACACCAAAAAGGCCCTCACTTGCAAGCGAGGGCCTTTTTGGTACAATATGCTGTTACTGGTGTACAATCCGAACGGTCTCGGTTTGCCCGCCGTTGGTGGCCCGTAGGAGCAGCACGCCCGGTGCGCCGGGTTGCAGGCGGAACGTTTGCTCGGGCTGTGCCTGTGGGTTAGCCACCCGTCGTCCGTCGAGCATCCGACCCTGTACATCGGTGAGCTGAAGGTCGAGGGGCTCGTCTGTCGGGCTACTGATACGAACCCGAAGCACGCTTTCAACCGGGTTTCCCAATACCTGCACCCTCAGGCGGCTGTCGGGTTCAGCCCCGGCCAGACGCGCCCGCCCGCAGGTAGCTTTCAGGTCCCACCGAATCGAAACCGTCTGCCCACGTTGCCGGGCGGTAATGGTAAATGGTTCAATGTCAGTGGCTGTACGGCTGGCCGGGTCCACAAACGCGTTGGGGTTGGTTGTCCAGCCAGTAATGCCGGGAGCCATAAATTCAACCGGTGAGCCGTCGCCACCCCACGTCCGAAACGTAATGGCGCCCGTAGCGCAGTTGTACACAGGAGGCAGTAGCTGAAGGCCACCTACGGGTGGAGCGGTTTGGCAGTAGCCGGGCAGGTCGAAGAGGTACGTTGTGGTCAGGCCGCTTTGGGTAGCCTGAATGAGAATTGGCTTAGGGTCGGCACGCAGCCCCGGCTCTACCGTACCGATGCTATCGGTAGGGGTTACCCGCCCGATACCCGGCGTTACGTAGGTAATGGGAGAGCCGTTTCCCCCGGTCACGCGCAGGCTGATGGCCCCCGTCTGGCAATTGTACACGGGAAGGTAAAGCGCCAGCGGCTGGGGTGTGGGCGGCACTACCTCAATCGTAAACGTCGTTACCACGGGTTTGTCGCGGAAAGCGGCTGTGCTCGCGGTTACGGTAACCGAATAGACCCCCACGGTTCGGGCGGTGCCCACAATAGTCCAGACGGGGCTATATGAGCCAACGTCGTTGCGGCTAAATGTGGAGAGCCCAGCGGGGAGGCCGACCACGGTCAGCTGCCAGTTCGAATTATAGTTAAGCTCGTAGGGGGTCGGGTCGGAGAAATACTGTCCGATAGGAAACCCTTGCCGTAGCGCTGTGACGTCGTCGACGGTCAGCCGGAGGGTTGGAATCGGGCGGTTCAGGACCGGTGGTAACGGGGTTACGGCGTTGGTGCAGGCCCGGTTCAGGTCGAACAGAACCGAAATCGCTACGTTCCCTTGTCGGGCCTGAATTGGAATCGGTTTGGGGTCGTTGCGCAGACCGGGCTCCACCTCCCCCGTGGTGGCAGTGGCTGATGTGCGGCTGATGCCGGGGGCTTCAAATGTAATCGGCGATCCATCCCCCCCGCTTGTCAGAAAGGTAATTTGGCCGGTTTGGCAATTGTAGACCGGGGAGAGCAGCACCAGTGGCGAGGCTACCGTCCGTTCGGGTTTGAGTTTGATGGTCCCGGTGGTGCCCGTCAACACGAGCCCGCCGTCGGTTGCTACGGCCACGTCGGTCAGGCGTTCGATGTACGTAGTGGAGAGGCTGTAGTCGCGGAAGGCGAGGGTTGCCAGAAATGCCGGATCGTCGGGGTTGGCAATGGGGTCGGCGCTTATTTTGTAGAGTCGGTAGTCGTAGAAATCCGGACCGGGGTAAGTGTTGCCGAGTATGTAGCACACCTTGCCATCGGCTCCCGTGTAGGTTGTCAGGTAGGGGGTTGTCGCGTCGATGGTACTCATCGCCTTACCCCGTTTCACCGTCCCCATATCGTCAATTTCGAGCAGAATAGCCCGGTTGGGAGCCTGTACGAGCGACGAGAATCCGTAGCCAATACCTGCGAGTGCAAACCCGCTGCCGTTGGCCGCCGGGCTGATGTCGGTGATGCTGAAGGTCGACCGAACCCGGTTTTGACCGGCTGCCGAGAGCGCATCGACCGGTTTCTCCCAGCGCACCGTGCCGGCCGGGTCGAGCCGGGCTATCCAGCCTGTTGCCGGACCGCTGGGGTCGGTTGGGTAAGCCCCACTGCCGGGAATTGAGCCGCCCAGTAATACATCGCCATCCGGGGTGACGAGCAGCGTTTCGAGTTGCACATTGACCGAGGTTCCGGCCCGGTTGAGGGCGGTAAATTGCCGGTTCCAGCTCGGATTGCCGTCGGGATTGTATTTGGTCAGGGTGCCATTGGCGTTCAGAATCAAAAATCCGTTGTCGGTAGTGCCGGTGATGCTGCGGATGTTGAAGAAGTCGGGGTACATAGGGCCACCGGGGCCATACGTGTGGTACCACTCACGGGTGTACACCAACCGCCCGGCCGCATCCAGTTTTTGCAAACCCCACCAGGCTTCAAACCGGCGCGGGTCGAGGCCCGACTGCATATAAATGATACCACTGTACAGGGTGATATAGCCCCCGTCGGCAGTGCTGCCAATTGGGTAGGTAAATCCGCTGATGGGCCGGATGGTATCGCCCGATAGGCTGTATTCGATGCCGCCCGTGACCAGATTGCCACTGGCGGGAAGCACGATGCGATTGGCCATTGACTCCGACGACCTGAACGAAACACTCCATTGCGGGTCGGGCAGATTCGTTTGCCCCCACGCGAACGGTTGCCCCAGCAACAGCAGCAGGCCGACACAAAACCGGGAAAGTTGGTACACGGTTTTCATGATGAAAAGAGGTTGATGTACAGCCAGCCGACACTCGTCAGTTGGCTGTACAAAGGTGACAGTCAGTTGGCTAAGGCGCTCTGATAGGCGTCAGATGCCGACGTGTTCTTTATCAGGCGGGAAAGAAATAGCCTGATGATTGCGTGCAACTCAACGACCGGCTTTCGTGTTGCAGGGGCAAACAACTGAGGTGAGTACCCACTATGAAATTAACGAACGAGTTTTTGCAGGAACGATTGAACGGGCAGTTTGAGCATTTATTGCTGGACGAAATCGCGAAGGCGGGGCAGTACAAACGGGTTTCGGCCGGGGCGTATCTGATCCGGCCGGGCGAATACATCCGGTCGGTGCCCATCATCCTGCACGGCTCGGTGAAGATCATGCGCCCCGACAAAGAAGGCCGCGAGGCTCTGCTGTACTACCTCGGCGGGATGGATGCCTGCGCCATGTCGCTGACGTGCTGTCTGGGTAGCAAGCAAAGTGAAATTACGGCCGTAGTGGAAGAAGACACCGAGCTGATTGCCATTCCGGTTGATAAGGTCGATGAGTGGATGTGCCGGTTCTCGACCTGGAAACAGTTTGTGTTTCAGACTTACCAAAAACGATTTGACAATCTGCTGGCCACGGTCGACGAGGTGATTTTTCATAAGCTCGACGAGCGGTTGCTGGCGTACCTGCACAAGAAAGTGCAGAGCTGCGGTTGCCGGGTGCTGTCGATTACCCACGAAGAGATTGCGCAGGATTTGGCCACCTCACGTGAGGTAATCTCCCGACTGCTCAAGCAGCTCGAAAAAAACGGGGTATTGAAGCTGATGCGCAACAAAATTGATATGCTAAAGTAGACAAAGTGGGGTTCGTGTAACATTTGTCACGGAACCGGCGTGCCGCGAGGCCGTATTTCGCTATCCTATATTACTGGAGCGACTATGACCTCATTACAACTGGCCGGTTTTTCGGCCTCCTTACTCATCGGTGTCAGCCTCGGGCTGATTGGCGGAGGGGGCAGCATCCTGACCCTGCCCGTATTGGTGTACTTGCTGGGGATTAACCCGGTTATCTCAACGGCCTATTCGTTATTTATTGTGGGCGTGACCTCGCTCGTGGGCTCGGTCAATTTCATGCGCAAGAAACTGGTCGATTACAAAGCCGGGATCATCTTCGCCATTCCTTCGTTCACGGCCGTTTTTCTTACCCGAAAATACATTGTACCCGCTATCCCCGACGTGCTGTTTACGTTGGGAGACCTGACCGTCACCAAAAACATCGGCATCATGGTGTTTTTTGCCCTCGTGATGCTGGCGGCTTCGTACTCCATGCTGCGGGACAGCCGCAACGGAGCCGATACCGAAGACGAGGAGCCCCGGTTCAACTACCCGCTCATTGGTCTCGAAGGGGCCGTGGTGGGCGTGCTGACGGGGATCGTGGGGGCCGGGGGCGGCTTCCTGATTATTCCGGCCCTGGTGGTGCTGGCCCGCTTGCCCATGCGCATGGCTGTGGGCACTTCCCTGCTCATTATCGCGGCTAAATCGCTCATTGGCTTCGTAGGCGATGTGGCTAATCTGCATATCGACTGGGCGTTTCTGCTCGAATTTACGGCCCTATCGGTGGTTGGCATCTTTGTGGGTATGTACCTGTCGCGGTATGTAGCGAGTGCCCGGCTCAAAAAAGCGTTTGGCTGGTTTGTGCTCATCATGGGTGTTTACATCATCAGCCGCGAATTATTCTTTTCGCCCGATCTGCGTAACAAAAGTCACTGAACAGGGGCGGTAGGGCGTCTACTTTTGTTTCATAATCAGTTGAATAATTGAATTACAACGGTTTGCCGTGGCGACGGACCACCGTAGTGACGGACCACCGTAATGACGGACCATGAGTTTCGCGCCGGTGGGTGAAGGCCCAACGAGACACTACAAACGAAAAACCACAAACCATAAACCAGTTAGCACGATGTTCTTTCAAACCATTTATGACAAAACCCTGGCACAGGCCAGCTATTTGATAGGATGCCAGAAAACCGGCGAGTCCATTGTGATTGACCCCAAGCGGGATGTCGATACCTACCTCGATGTGGCCAAACAAAACGGCCTTCGGATTACGCACGTCACCGAAACCCATATCCACGCCGATTTCCTTTCGGGTGCCCGCGAACTGGCGGCTTTGACCGGGGCTACTCTTTACCTCTCAGACGAAGGCGGCCCCGACTGGGCCTATGCGTTTGCTCACGAGGGCCTGCGGCATAACGATGTGATCCGGGTGGGTAACCTGACCCTGAAGGTGCTCCATACCCCCGGTCATACCCCAGAGAGCATCAGCTTTTTGCTCACTGACCACCCCGCTACCGACGCGCCGGTCATGATTTTCACGGGTGACTTTGTGTTTGTGGGCGACATTGGCCGCCCCGACCTGCTCGAAAAAGCCGCCGGTATGACCGGTACGCAGGATGCCGGTGCCCGGCAGATGTACCAGTCGGTGCAGCAGTTCAGTCAGTTGCCCGAGTACGTACAGGTATGGCCCGGTCACGGGGCGGGGTCGGCTTGCGGGAAAGCGTTGGGTGCGGTGCCGAGCACAACAGTCGGGTACGAAAAAATACGTAACTGGGCGTTTCAGTACGACGAAGACCCCGAAGGGTTTGTGGAGTACCTGCTCACCGATCAGCCCGAGCCGCCCACCTATTTTGCCAGGATGAAAACCCTGAACAAAGTAGATCGCCCGTTGCTGACTCAGGTGCCGACCCAGAAAAAACTAAGCCCGGCCGAGGTACGCGAAGGCCTCCAGAACGGGATGAAGCTGATTGATACCCGGAACAAAACGGCTTTTGCACAGGGGTTTGTGCCGGGTAGCCTGAACATTCAGGGCAACAATGCCTTTGCGACCTGGATGGGCTGGCTCATGTCGTACGATGAGCCGTTTATGCTCGTGGCCGACGACGCACAAATCGAAGACCTGACCCGTAAACTGATGCGCATTGGCCTCGATAAGGTGTACGGCTACACCGATACCGTAAGTGACCTCGGTATGGAGCTGGCTGGAGCCGATGTGATCGACATCGAGACGTTTAAAACCTACCTCAACCGGGCCGATGTGCAGGTGGTTGATCTGCGCGGAGCCTCGGAATACAAGCAAGGTCATGTGGAGGGGGCCGAAAATGTGTTTGTGGGTACGCTGGAACGGAATCTGGACAAAATTAGCCGCGACAAACCCGTCGTTATTTACTGTCAGGGGGGCGACCGGGCGACGATTGCGTATTCTCTCCTGGTGCGGCACGGGTTTACCAATGTGCGCAATTACTCGGGCAGCATGAACGAGTGGGTCCGCGAGGGGAACCCGGTGGTAACCGGTGAACTGGCGGCCGTTTGAAACCCGAATGGCGTGGCTTGCGTTTTGTGCGGGTAACTTGACTTGATTAACAGGGGAAACGGGGAATGGCCAGACGATTTTGGAGGTTAGGGCTTAGTATGGGTGTATTGGGCGTCAGTTTGGCCGGCCGGGCAGAGCCCCCCGATTCGCTTCGGGTGGCCAATCGGTGGCTGGGGCGCGAGCGGTTTCCGATCCGGGTGCGGTCGGTGTTCATGGCAACCGACAACAAAACCGGCCTGACCGATTCGTACGCCTGGGGCGTAGGGGTGGGGCTGGGTTATCAGACGCCCGTTTTCTTTCGGCACCTGCAACTGGGCGGTACTGTGTTTGTGAGTAAAAACCTGTTGTCGTCGGACCTCGCCACCCGCGATCCCCTCACCAATCAGCCCAATCGCTACGAAGCAGCCCTGTTTGATCTCCGGCAGCCGGGCAGCCACCGGCTCATGCACCGTATGGAATCGCTGTATGCACAGTGGCGGTTTGGCCCGAAAGGCTCGCTCACGGTAGGCCGACAGTTGCCTCGTTCCCCCTTTATCAATCCGCAGGACGGTCGGTTGGCTCCCACGATGGTCGAAGGGCTGGTGGGGCAGTACGATCTGACCCCTAACACCCGGATTCAGGTAGAGTACCTGTGGCGCATGGGGCCCCGGTCTACACTCGGCTGGTACGGTATCGGCCAAAGTGTGGGGCAGCACGGCGTGGGTGTTGATGCCGAGGGACGTGCTTCGCAATACGCGGGTAACACCCGGTCGGGGCATATCGTACAACTTGGCTTCACGCACAAGATCGGGCCGGTAGTGGTGCAACTCTGGGATACCCGGGTGGCTAACCTGTTTAACATGAGTTACCTGCGGGCCGATGCAAACCTGCCGGCAGGGGGCAAACGAGGGATTTTGCTGGGGATTCAGGCCGCGCGGCAGTGGGCCGTTGGCGAAGGGGGCAACCCCGAACCGGCTAAAGCGTACATTCCGCCCGGTAGTCGCTCGCTCACGGTGTCGGGGCGGGTTGGGTACCAGACTCCGCGCTGGACAGCCCACCTCAATGCGACCCGGATTACGGCTGAAGGTCGGTTTCTAATGCCCCGCGAGTGGGGCCGCGATCCGTGGTACACGTTTCTGACCCGTGAACGAAGCGAGGGCACCGGTGATATGACGGCCCTGAGTGCTAACGTCATTCTGACGCCCGGCACCCGGTTTCGGGCCGAGGTTGGGGCGGGATATTACCACTTGCCCGATGTGAAGCGGTACCGCCACAACAAATATGGCCTGCCTGCCTACAGCCAGGTAAACCTGAATCTGAATTACGCCTTTGCCGGACAGTTGAACGGATTAGAAACAGGGGTGTTATGGGTATATAAAGGGGCTCAGGGGCCTACTTACAATAATCTCCGGTATGTGTACAACCGGGTCGATATGAGTCAATTCAATGTACTGATTAATTACCACCTATGAGTTATGGAGTTTCTTGAACTAATTCGAAAGCCCTGGCCCTGGTACGTAGCCGGGCCTTTGATCGGCCTCACGGTGCCGGTGTTGCTCCTGATTGGCAACAAATCATTTGGTATCTCGTCGTCGTTGCGGCACATCTGCGCGGCCTGTATTCCGGCCGGGATTCCGTTTTTCCAGTACAACTGGAAGCGCGAAATGTGGAATCTGTTTTTTGTGGCCGGGGTACTGCTGGGCGGTTTGGTGGCAACCCAATGGTTGGCCAACCCCGACACGATTGTGATTGCCTCCGCTACGATGGCCGATTTACGGGCGCTGGGTATCACCGATTTTTCGGGTCTGATGCCGGCTGAGTTATTCAGTACTGCGACGTTGTTTAGCCTCAAGGGGTTTGTGTTTTTTGTGCTGGGTGGTTTTCTGGTGGGGTTTGGTACCCGCTGGGCGGGTGGTTGCACGTCGGGGCATGCCATTATGGGCATTTCTAACCTGCAATGGGCGTCGGTGGTGGCTACCTGTTGCTTTATGGCGGGCGGCTTTGCCATGACGCACCTTATCTTACCCTACATCCTCAAACTGCTGTAACCAACCATGCAACAACTAGAAGAAATTAAACAACCGTTGGTTTGCGATGCACCCAACGATATGAAGCGGGAAGAAAGCCTGCTCGCGCACCTGAAATATGCCGTAGTGGGGATTCTGTTCGGGATTGTTTTCGTGAAGGCCGAAATCATTTCCTGGTTTCGGATTCAGGAGATGTTCCGGCTCCAGAGTTTCCATATGTACGGGGTTATTGGTTCGGCCATAGCCGTTGGCATGCTGTCGATCTGGCTTATCAAGCGGTTCAACGTTAAAACCCTATCGGGCGAGACCGTTGAATTTCACCCCAAAGCGTTCAACAAAGGGCAGATCTACGGGGGGCTGATGTTTGGGCTCGGCTGGGCTGTGACAGGGGCTTGCCCCGGTCCGTTGTTTGCTCAGATTGGGAGTGGGTATCTGGTTGTGATCATTACGTTACTGAGTGCCATTGCCGGTACCTGGACCTACGGACTCCTGCGGGATCGGTTGCCACACTAAACATTCAGCGAGCAATAAAAAGCGCGCATCAGCCCGGTATGAGGATGATGCGCGCTTTTTTGTAATTAACGTGAGTTACAGGTGATACTCGCTCTGTACCGGACATTCGGACTTTAGACACTGGACATCAGACTTACTGCCTTTCTGTAGGGAGGTCTAACGTCTAGGGGCCAATATCTAATGTTCAGAAGTGAGTGACATTTATTTGAGTATACATCATTTTGTTGAATATCATTTGTTTGCGTGATATTTGTCACAGTGTGTTGCCTAAGGGTTGGCTTTCTTTGTTCAAAAAACAGACGACAAATGAAAGCGAACATGGGTTCTGCCGATCGGATTATCCGCGTACTGGTTGCGCTGGTGGTGATTAGTTTAGTGGCTACGGGCACGCTAAGCGGCATCTGGGCTGTAGTGGGGGTGGTGCTGGCCGGGGTGTTTTTACTGACAAGCCTGGTTCGGTTCTGCCCGTTGTATCTGCCGTTTGGTATCCGAACCAACCGGGTGGGTAAATCGGTCTAAGGGGCCGGGTTCAGGCCCTTTAGTAGCCCATTTTGTCTTTCCCATAATTAGCCGCCTTGTGTGACTCTTGTCACAAAGTTGGTTCTGTGTGCGCGCGAATTTTGTGAGAAAAACAACTCACCCGATGCGTGTTTTTCTAATTCTATTGGTACTCTGGTTGCCCGGATGCGGCTCGGGAACCGGGCCGTCGGCCGTGATCGACATGACGTCGACCGAGTTTAAAGCCGCCCTCGACAGCACGGTTCCCCGTCAACTCATCGACGTGCGCACCGGTCCCGAAGTAAGTGGGGGCGTAATTGCCGGTGCCCAGCAACTCGACATCAGTAGCGACCTTTTTGAGCAGCAACTCGACGGACTCGATAAAGCCACACCCGTGTACGTGTACTGTGCAGTGGGTAGTCGCAGCGCGCAGGCCGCCCGGTTGCTGGCCGAAAAAGGGTTTGGAACGGTGTATAACCTGAACGGCGGTATCCAGGCCTGGCTCAGTGCCGGATACCCGGTCGTTCCGCTACGCTGAAGAGGGTCATGGAACGGTACGTACAGACCTTTGTCGACGGGTACACCGGCTACGCCCGGTATCTGGTGCATGAGATAGTCAATCCCGGCTGGCACAACTACTTTTACGTCTTGGTGGGCCTTTCGCTGGCCGTGTGGGGGCTCGAGTTGCTCTTCCCATGGCGTCGGGATCAGCCGGTACTGCGGCAGGACTTCTTCCTGGATGGGTTCTACCTGTTTTTCAACTTCTTTCTGTTTTCGCTTGTAGGCTACAATGCCCTGTCGAACGTGGGGGTGCTGGCCTTCTCGGATGCGCTGGCGCAGTTGGGTGTTCGAAATCTGGTCGCCATCAATATACAGAGCTGGCCGGTCTGGGCGCAGTTATTCACCCTGTTCATTGTCCGCGATTTTGTGCAGTGGAACGTCCACCGGTTGCTCCACCGGGTGCCCTGGATGTGGAAATTCCACCGGGTGCATCATAGCGTAGAGCAGATGGGGTTTGCCGCACATCTGCGGTATCACTGGATGGAAACAGTCATTTACCGCGTGTTTGAATACATTCCGCTGGCGATGATCGGCTTCGGTATAAGCGATTTCTTTGTGGTACACCTTTTTACACTGGCCGTGGGGCATTTCAATCACGCCAACATCAAGTTGCCGTTAGGCCCACTGCGGTACCTGCTCAACAGCCCCCAGATGCACCTCTGGCATCATGCCGAGGTAATGCCCGCCGACCACCCCACCGGCATCAACTACGGCATTACGCTCAGTATCTGGGATTACCTGTTTGGCACAGCCCACGAGCCTTACGTCGACAGTCACCTGAAACTCGGGTTTCCGGGGCTTGACACATTTCCCCGCACCTTGCCGGCGCAATTAGGTTTGTCGCTCCGGCCGTCTTTATCCAAACATGAAACAAAAACCACCCCTTTGGAAACAGGCGATTTTCCAGCAACTGACGCTGGCGTCACTCACACTCGGTCTGGCTCCCTTCGTGCCCGAACCGCATCTGCTCGGTAAACTGCGCTGGGTGCTGGGTGGGGCCGTGGGTATGCAACTCGTCGATTGGGGCGACTTGCTCATGCACGGGGCTCCCTGGCTGGGACTAATTGGCTATTCGAGTTGGTATCGTTTCGCTAAGAAATGACCTGTGTGGGGGTAAATAGCTGATTTTAATCAGTCCGGGTTTGTAACATTTATCACGGAATACCCCGTCGGCCTCGGCCACTTTTGGGTAGTTATTTTAACGAAACGACTACCATGAAAATCGAACAGATTTATACCGGCTGTCTGGCCGAGGCCGCCTATTATATCGAGTCAGCGGGCGAGGTTGCCATCATCGATCCCCTCCGCGAACCGCAACCCTACATCGACCGGGCCACCGCCGACGGGGCCCGGATCAAGTACGTGCTGGAAACGCACTTTCACGCCGATTTTGTGTCGGGTCACCTTGAGCTGGCGGCCAAAACCGGGGCTAACATTGTCTTTGGCCCCACGGCCCAGCCCAACTACGACGCCCATATTGCGCAGGATGGTGAACTACTGACGCTGGGCAAGGTGCAGATAAAAGTGCTCCATACGCCGGGGCATACGATGGAGTCGAGTACGTTTTTGCTCATCGATGAAGCCGGCCGGGAACATGCTATTTTCACGGGCGACACCTTATTTATTGGTGATGTGGGCCGCCCCGACCTGGCCGTCAAGTCGGACCTGAGCCGCGAAGACCTCGCCGGGTATTTGTACGATAGCCTGTACACCAAAATTCTTCCCCTGCCCGATAGTCTGATTGTGTACCCTGGTCATGGGGCTGGTTCGGCCTGTGGTAAGAACATGAGCAAGGAAACGACCGATACCCTCGGCAACCAGAAACGGTTCAACTACGCCTTGCAGGCTACATCGAAAGCGGAGTTTGTGCGCGAGGTGCTCACCGGTCTGAATACACCCCCGCAGTATTTTCCCAAAAATGCGGTACTGAACAAAATGGGGTACGATAGCGTCGAGACGGTGTTGCAACAGGGGACACAGGCGTTGTCGCCGGGTGCTTTTGAAGCAGCCGCCAACGAAGTCGACGCGCTCGTGCTCGATGTGCGGGATGCGCAGACATTTGCAAAAGGGTTTATTCCGAATTCGATCAATATCGGGTTAGAAGGGCAGTTTGCCGGTTGGGTGGGTACGCTCGTGACCGATCTGAAGCAACCCATTCTGCTCGTGGTTCCCCAAGGTCGCGAAGAAGAGGCTGTGCTGCGGCTCGCCCGTGTGGGGTACGACAACTGCATCGGGTACCTGAACGGTGGCTTTGCCGCCTGGGTAGCCGACGACCGCCCGACGGATACGATCGAGTCTATTTCGGCGGTTTCGTTTGCCGACCGGTTTACGGCTCAGCCCGATCTGAAGGTGCTTGATGTTCGGCGCCGGAGCGAATACGAATCCGAGCATGTGGTGGGTGCCGAGAATTTTCCCCTCGACTTTATCAACGCCAACATGGCCCAACTGAACCGGGCCGAAACGTATTACCTGCATTGCGGTAGTGGGTATCGGTCCATGACAGCCGCGTCGATTCTGCGGGCGCGTGGGTTCGATCACCTCGTGGAGGTGGCCGGTGGTTTTGCCGCCATCAAAGCAACCGGCCAGCTTTCCCTGACCGATTATGTGTGCCCCACAACGTTGCTATAAGTGCAATGGCTGAACGGGTTTCTTTACTGGAAATCGTTCTCAGTACTGGAGATTAGAAGTTGGACACTAGACGTTAGACCTCCCTACAGAAGGGTACTGAGTCTAACGTCCAGTGTCTGAAGTCCGAATGTCCAATACTGAAAAAATCGTTGATCTGTACCACGAATGTCCGCGTTTGTGACTGGATGTATAAAGCGGCATCAGCGACCTTTGTTATCAAAAATAACCCACAACCAAGGGTCTCTGAAGAGGGCCCCTGCATCACCTACCGTTATGTTGAAAGGCACCAAGCTGTATAGCATCGTATTCAATAAATGCCCTCGTTGTCAGGAGGGCGATATGTTTACCAGTGCGACTGCGTTTAGTCGGGAGTTCGATCAGATGCATACGCACTGCCACGCCTGCGGGCAGCGTTTTGAGCCGGAGCCGGGTTTTTACTTTGGTTCCATGTACGTGAGCTATGCCCTGTACGTGGCTACCATTGTGAGCGCGTTTTTTCTGTTTGTTGTTTTTCTCGATGTTGACCCCGTCGATCTGCTGTGGGGGCTGTTGCCCGCGCTGGTGCTGTTGACACCTTTGTTCTTCCGACTCGCCCGGCGTACCTGGATTAACATTTTTGTGGGATATGACCCGGCGGCTAAAAAAGAACCCGCCCCGGCCGGACATTGAAACGCTCCATTGACCAGCAATAGATCTTGAAAAAAGAACGACCACCCCGCGGGGTGGTCGTTTGTGTTACGGGGGTAAATAAGAAACTAAACGAAAAAGGCTTCGTGCAGGGCTACAAAAGCGCGCAGCTCGCGCTTCATGCGGGTATAGTCGGCGTGAAAATCATCCATCTCCTGCCGAATGTAGCGATGGTCGCGCCGTAGTCCGGCGGGTACGGCCTGTTTGTTCTGCCAGGATTGAACCACTGTCTGATCGTACTCCTGAACATCTCCGCTGAGTCGCGGAATGAGCCGGTAGAAGTGCGCAATATGGCTTTTGAGCGCGTCGAATTGTTTCTGCGCTTCGGCGGTCAGTGCCTGCCAGTCGAGGAGGTCGAGCATTTTTTCGAGCAAAGGCAGCTCGACCTGGACAAAGGTGATTTCCTCGTGCCAAAGGCGCACTTCGACGTGCTGATGCGACAGGTAGTTGAGTTGTTCAGTTTTCATGTTTCATGCGGGAGTTGGAGTGTTGGCGTTGGGAACCCGCACGGGTTCTGGTTGCATAGTTAGCCGGTTGCCTCAACCCATTTCCTGCGTTCCGTCAGCGAAACGGCTGATTTTTACCCGTGAATAGGTTAGCGGTACACATCCCGGTACACCCGCACGGCTCCGGCTTCGTCGATGTCCAGAATATTGTAGATGATAAAAACAGGCACCGGCCGGGGCAGCCGAATCGTTTGGGGTGTTTTGGCCTTGAGGCAACTGTTTAGGTAAGCGGGCGTAAACCGGTTGGAGCCCAGTAGCTCGTTGGCCAGTTCAACGGGTTTCTCGACCCGCACACAACCGTGGCTCAGCCAGCGGTTTTCGTTTTTGAAGAGGTGCCGGGCGTTGGTGTCGTGCAGGTAAATGTCGTAGGGGCTGCCGAGGTTAAATTTCATCAGGCCGAGGGCATTGTCGCAGCCTGTCGATTGCCGGAGTCGGTACGGAAACGTTTTGGGCGTCAGGGCAGTCCAGTTGATGGACGTAGGGTCAACTACCTGCCCTTGGCTGTCGATCACCTGCATATTCATGTCGTCGAGTATAGCCGGATTCCGTTTGATCTTCGGAATCAGCTCTTTCTCGGTAATGGAGCGGGGCACGTTCCAGTACGGATAGGTAACGAGGTCGGTGATTCGGGCCGTAAATACGGGCGTCGGCGTGTTTCGTTTGCCTACAATCACCCGGCTGTTGAGTTTGGTTTCGCCTTGCCGGTCAACAACCCGTAGGGTAGCCGACGGGAGGTTGACAATCACCCGTTTGTCGGCCGGAAACCGGTTGAGCCAGCGGTAGGTGTTCAAACTTGCCTTGATTTGCTCAATGGTGAGGGAGTCGCCCACGTAATCATCGAGCAAACAGCGCCAGCAGTAGTCTTTCAGTTGCCGGTAGTGCGGGTCGTGCGATTCGAGGGAGTCGAGCAGCGGAGGCCAGTTGCCGCCCGCTATAACCCGGTCGACAAGTTGCCCCAGTCGCAGGGAGTCCATTTGTGGCGTAACGCCCTGATAACCGAGCCGCCGACTCGGTTTGCCCCAGATCACCTCCGACAAATACGTGGTGAGACACGCCCGGTCGGGAATGGGCGTCTTACAAACCGGCTCCACCCCGATGCTTTCGCCGTACCCCCGCAACCGGGCCCAGTCATCGGCCGATTGACTCATACCTCGCAGGGGCAAAAACAAACTTACAAGCAGTAGCCACCGGGTTGTCATGAGAATTTATGGTTTATCGTTTTTTGCTTTTTGTTTATTGTTGTGCGATGCCTGGCCTTCTCCCTTTCCTCCCTTTCCTTTCATACTTCCAACAAAGTTACCTCAGTCGTTTTGTTTTCAGCCTGATGCGATGCAGGTCTCAGGCTGAACTAAATCAGACGGATGTCTAAGCGTGGTCATGGGGAAACTGGGCGGCAGGGGGCAGTTTTGTCGTGTCATTCAACGTTTTGATCACTAAACTCTTTATCGCCATGACCTTCGAACCTGCCACCCAATCGGTTGTGTTTGTTTTGCCCGACTTTCGGCGGGCCGAGCTGACGTTCTGCCGGAGCAACGATGCCGACGAGAAAATCTGTGTCGGTGTGACACCCTCGGGCAAAGCCCGGCATGTGGTGTCGACGGCGCAATTGGCCAAAGGGAGTTGGCGGGCTCGACTCAACTGGTCAGATGGTCGGCGGCAATACCAGGAAGAAAAAGAGATTCTGGTAAATTGATTCAGGAACGTTTACCACTGCTCTTATGAAAACTATCCTGCTGGCAACCGATTTTTCGGAAAACGCCCATTGGGCAATTGATTACGCCGTTGAAATGGCGTTTGCGTTACACGCACAACTGGTGATCCTGAATGCATACGACCCGCTGCCGGTCAATGCTCCGGCTCACGAGTGGCTGACCTCGGCCGACGAAGGGGCCAAACAGGCCTGCCTCCATCGGCTTCATGATCTGCGCGACTCGATCCGGGAGCAGACCGGCGGATTACTCCTGGTAGATGTGGTGGCCCGTCCGGGCGATCCGGCAGCCTGTATTGCAGCGGAGGTACGCGACCGCAAACCCGATCTGCTCGTGATGGGTCTGGTGGGCGATGAACCCTACCGCGCCCGGATCGAGGGGAGCCTGGCGACTCAGCTCATTCCCGAAACGCTGGTGTCGATGCTACTCGTCCCGCCCGGCACCGTGTACGCGCCTATTCGGTCGGTGGTGCTGGCTGTCGATCTGGATGAGTCCGTCGATGTGCTGACGCTGGGTAACGTGAAGCGGTTTGCGCGACTGCTCGATGCCACGCTCGATATTGTTTGTGTAGAAGATACCCCGACCGACCTGCACCGTTGGGGGGCCGAGGCCATCCGTAACCTATTTGTCGACCAACCGCACACCTTTCAGTTTTTGTCGGGCAACGACCTGACGGTAGCGCTCGACTCGTACTTCGCCCAGACCCGGGCCGACCTGATCGTGCTGCTACCCAAGCGCCATAGCCGGTTTCGGGTCTGGCTCACCGAGTCGGTCACACAGCAGGTTGCCCGCCAGGCGATAGTGCCCGTGCTGGCTGTTGTTTAACGTTTTTACATTTTCTCATTCACTATGAACAAGGTTCTGATTTTAACTGACTTTTCGGCCGCATCTACGCACGCCATTCACTACGCCCAAACTTTTTTCGGCGACGTGCCCACGCAGTTCTGTCTGCTCAATGCGTACCCTATCGAACTCGAAGCGGCCAACGGGGCTATCTACGCTATGGAGACGCTGCGGCAGGCGGCCGCTGATGAACTGACCCAGTTGAAAGAGTCGCTCGAAGCCTCGTCGATCACGCCAACGCATACTTACGAAACCCGTACCCTGGCCGGCGGTCCGGTAGGTGCGCTCGAAGCGATACTCGCCAATGAGTCGTTTGATTGGGTGGTACTGGGCGCTACCGGAGCGGGCCGCAGCGAGTGGCTGGGCAGCGTTTCGACCGGGGTGATCCGAGCGGCTACGGCCCATGTGCTGGTTGTTCCGGCAACGGCACCTATCCGGCCCCTGTCGCATGTGGTGCTGGCCACCGACGCTAACTTCGTCCGGTCGACCGAATGTCTGGAACCGGTAAAAGCGATGCTGGAGGCTAAAAACGCCGATCTAACAGTGTTAACCATTGAAAATCCTGACCGGAAAGAAACTAAAATGGCCCCCGAAACGCTGGATCAGGTACAGCTATACTTTGATCCGGTGAAGCCGCTGGTGTACTACATTCACGATAATGAGGTGGTGCGGGGTATCGACGCTTATCTGGAAACCCACCCGGTTGATCTGCTTGTCACGGTGCCTCACCGGAAGAGTCTGGTTGACGCCTTATTTGGGCGGAGCGTGACCCGCTCGCTGGCGTATCACCCACGGGTGCCCCTACTGGCTCTGTACGATGCCGCGCCGGTTTCCCCTGCCAACACAGACCCGACCGAGGTGCCGTTTGCGACGTATTTGTAAGTCTGTTTATTGTTTTTGGTTTATGGTTTTTGGCGGCCGGCGCTCCGGTTTATGGTTTTGAGTTCAACTACAAGTTCTGTTTTTAACCTAAAACGATAACTGGATTGCCGGCCGCCAAAAACTAAAAACGATAAACCGTAAACCATAAACACCAAAAAGGGAGCTCTGCGCAGAGCTCCCTTTTTGGTGACCGTCCCCTAATTCCGTTCCGGTTAACGAGAGACTCTAAAACTCTACACCAAAAACCGTCGTTAGCGTAGTATGGTCTCAAAGCTTCCCGATCTGATTGCCCAGGGCGAAGGCTCCCGGCTCGAGTTTAAAAGTACCATTTCGACACCGGCCCGCATTGCCCGGACCTTGTGCGCGTTTGCCAACACGGCGGGGGGCACGCTGTTGATAGGCGTCGATGATGACGGAAAAATTAGTGGCATTCAGTCCGAGATCCGGGAGATGCGTAAGATCGAACAGGCTACCGACCTGCTGGTAGAGCCGCCCATCACGGTGAGCTACGAGGTGGTGTACGCCGATGGGCGACCCGTGCTTGTGATCGACGTGCCGGAGAGTACCGAAAAACCCCATTATGCCGTCGACGATCAGGGGCGCCGAACCATTTATGTTCGCGTAAAGGATAAATCGGTGCCAACCAACAAGCTCATTATGGAGCAGGACTCCGCCGACAAAACCTTGTTGCAATCGCCCAACGTGCGCACGCTGGTGCAGTACCTGCGCAAGAATGACTACATCACAGCCGACAGGCTGGCCAAACTGATCAATATCTCCGATTACCGGGCCAACAAGCTCCTCCGGCAACTGACCGAACAGGGGCTGCTGCTCCTTATCGATAAGCCCCGCCCGGCCCGGTTTGCCCTCAAAGTGAATTAAGGTGTAGTTTTGCGACCATCCGCTCTGGGGCGCCATCGCTGTTTGGGGCCACACGACAGGTACGACAATCATTGATACATGACAAAGGAAGATATTGCCCACTGGTTTGGGGGATTACAGGACAGAATTTGCCAGGTGCTCGAAACGGCCGATGGCGTAGGGCGCTTTGGCGAAGATAGCTGGGAACGACCCGGCGGTGGCGGAGGTCGCTCGCGTACGCTGGCCAACGGAGCCGTGATCGAAAAAGGTGGAGTCGGCTTCTCGGTTGTGCATGGCGAAGCTACCGAAGGTACCCTGCGTCAGCTGGGTATTACGGCGCAAAATGGCGAAGTCCCTACTTTTTTTGCCACGGGGGTGTCTATTGTGTTACATCCGCACAGCCCCATGGTGCCCATTATCCACATGAATGTACGGTACTTCGAGATGAGTACCGGCCACAACTGGTTCGGGGGTGGTATCGACCTGACTCCGCACTACGTGGCAGCCGCCGATGCCCGCTGGTTCCACGAGCAGCTCAAAGCCGTTTGCGACAAGCACAACCCGGACTACTATCCCAGGTTTAAACCCTGGGCCGACGATTATTTCTACCTCAAACACCGGCAGGAGACGCGCGGTATCGGTGGCATTTTCTTCGATCATCTCCGTCCTGAGTCGCCTGAGCATAAGGCTGAACTATTCAGCTTCGTGCAGGATGTCGGCAACGCTTTTGCGCCAATTTACACCCACTTTATGCAGCAGAACCGCGATTTACCCTACGGCGAAACGCAGAAAGCGTGGCAGATGCTCCGGCGTGGACGTTACGTAGAGTTTAATCTGGTATGGGACCGGGGTACCAAGTTCGGTCTCGAAACCGACGGCCGCACCGAGTCGATTCTGATGAGTATGCCCCCGCAGGCCAACTGGACCTACAACCATCAGCCGCAGCCCGGTTCCGAAGAGGCCCGCACCCTGAGTCTCCTGCGGAAAGGAATAGACTGGGTCGGGAAATAAGCGAGCTATCGACGTACTCAGTACTGGACATTAGATGTTGGACTCTGGACCTCCCTGCAGAATGGCATGAAGTCTAACGTCTAGTGTCTGAGGTCCGAATGTCCATCATGCATTTTACATTGTCCATTTATTTAGAAACCTGTTAACCAAAAACTACCTCATGGAAGAGCGCGAAGACAACACGATATACAAAGTTGTAGTCAATCACGAAGAACAGTACAGTATCTGGCCCGCCGAGCGCGAAAATGCCCTGGGTTGGAATGACGCCGGTAAGCAGGGTACGAAGGCGGAGTGTCTGGAGTATATTAAAGAAGTCTGGACCGACATGCGTCCGCGGAGTTTGCGGGAGCGGATGGAAGAAGCCCAACGGCGAGGTGAATGACGGTTTGGGGTTACCAGTGCATAGTAGTTCAGGTATGTACTGGCAGCGTGTCAGACTGTAGGTTAGTGGTCTGCCAACCTTGCCCGTTACCTCCTTTTATGCTGTCAATCTGTCATAAAAAAAAGCCGGTTGGGTGGCTGGCATATCCCTTGCAATAGGGCAGGTATCTGTCAGCATTTTAAAATTTGAATGTATAGTGAATAATGCAAAATGAATAATGATCAGATGCTTTCAACGCCTTATTCATTACACATTATTCATTCACTAAACTAAACCAGACTATGGGCAAGATTATTGGCATTGACTTAGGCACAACCAACTCGTGCGTGGCCGTTATGGAAGGCAACGAGCCCGTGGTTATCCCAAACAGCGAAGGGCGCCGGACTACTCCGTCGGTGGTCGCGTTTATGGATAACGGCAACGGGGAGCGCAAAGTAGGTGATCCGGCCAAACGTCAGGCAATCACCAACCCGAAAAATACGATTTCTTCGATCAAACGCTTCATGGGTAAGCGGTACAACGAAGTACAAAACGAAATGAAAACGGTGGCTTACGATGTTGAGCGCGGAGCGAATGATACGCCCCGGGTCAAAATCGGCGACCGTCAATATACCCCGCAGGAACTCTCGGCCCTTATTCTGCAAAAGATGAAGCAAACCGCCGAAGATTATCTGGGGCAAACCGTAAGCGAAGCCGTGATTACGGTGCCGGCTTACTTCAACGATGCCGAGCGTCAGGCCACCAAAGAAGCAGGTCAGATTGCCGGTCTCGACGTGAAGCGGATCATCAACGAACCCACGGCAGCGGCCCTGGCTTACGGTCTCGACAAGACCGATAAAGACATGAAAATCGCTGTCTTTGACCTCGGTGGCGGTACGTTCGATATCTCGATCCTCGAACTGGGCGACGGTGTATTTGAAGTAAAATCGACGGATGGTGACACACACCTAGGTGGTGATGACTTCGATCAGGTGATTATCGACTGGCTGGCGAATGAGTTCAAAAGCGACGAAGGGATCGACCTCCGTCAGGACCCCATGGCCCTGCAACGGTTGAAAGAAGCCGCTGAAAAAGCGAAGATCGAACTGTCGAGCGGAGCGTCAACGGAAATCAACCTGCCGTACATCATGCCGGTCAATGGTATTCCGAAGCACCTGGTGCGTTCGTTGAGCCGCGCGAAGTTTGAGCAGCTGAGCGATTCGCTGGTGCAGCGGAGCCTGGAGCCCTGCCGCCGGGCCCTCAAAAACGCCGGTCTGAGCGCTGGTCAGATTGATGAGGTGATTCTGGTGGGTGGTTCTACCCGGATTCCGAAAGTACAGGAAGAGGTAGAAAAACTCTTTGGCAAGAAACCGTCGAAAGCCGTTAACCCCGACGAAGCCGTTGCCGTGGGCGCTGCTATTCAGGGTGGTGTATTGACGGGTGAAGTGAAAGACGTTCTTCTGCTCGACGTAATCCCCCTGTCGCTGGGTATCGAAACGATGGGTGGCGTGTTCACGAAAATGGTGGAAGCAAACACCACGATTCCGAGCAAGAAAACCGAAACGTTTTCGACGGCGTCGGACAATCAGCCGAGCGTAGAAATTAACGTGTTGCAGGGCGAGCGCCCGATGGCCGCTCAGAACCGGCAATTGGGTCGGTTTATCCTGTCGGATATTCCACCGGCACCGCGTGGGGTTCCGCAAATTGAAGTGACCTTCGACGTTGACGCCAATGGTATTCTGAACGTAACGGCCCGCGACAAAGGCACCGGTAAGGAGCAGAAAATCCGGATCGAAGCATCGAGCGGTCTGACTGACGCCGAAATCAACCGGATGCGCGACGAAGCGAAAGCTAACGAGGCTGCCGATAAGGCCGAGCGGGAAAAAATCGAGAAAGTGAACCAGGCGGACTCGATGATTTTCCAGACCGAAAAGCAACTGAAAGATTATGGCGATAAACTGACCCCGGCCAACAAGCAGGCGATTGAAGATGCCCTCGCTCAGTTGCGGACGGCCCACGGCTCACGCGATGCCGCAGCTATCGATACCGCACTGGCCGCCCTCACGAATGCCTGGAATGCGGCTTCGCAGGATATCTACAACGCTACGCAAGGGGCTAACCCCGCCGATGGTGCTGCTACTGGCGCGACCAACGGACAGGGACAACCGGCCGACGATGTGTCGGATGTACCCTACGAAGAAGTGAAATAAACAGAATCTGTTTCTGGAAAACCCCGCCCCAAAACGGCGGGGTTTTTTGTTGGTCATCCGTCCGGTTAAGTACCGGATTAGCGCAGTTCAGTCGAAGAACGTTGCCCTTCGTGCAGGTAACGGTCGCGTTGTGGGGTACTGGGCACGCAACTTTGTCCCGTAACCAAACAACATACTACGATGAACACGCTTATTCGGGTACTTTTCTGCTGGGGCTGTCTTGCGGCAGTTGCCTGTACACCGTCGGGAGGAGTCGATAACGGAGGTGAGCCGGAACCGCAAACGACAACCCCGACGAGGGCGAGGGGGAAATGGGTGTACGGCAGTTCGTTTTCGGCGACTGACTTCTGGAATTATAACGGCTCCTATAGCGGCAAAGCCTTTGAGCAGGGGATGCTCTTCGACTTTGGTACGAACGGAAAATACGAGGTTTACACCATAAACTCGGCCACGACCTACTCGTGCCGAACCGAGTCGTATGCGTTTACGGCGGGCACGGTAACGTTTGATGAGGGGGCCGGTTCGTTTTCGATTCGCCCGGTGCGGGGAACTATGCGGGGGTATTATGCCTGTGCCCCGAGCAAAAATTTCAAACGCGATGCCCAGCCCAATGAGCTCAAGCCCAAGACGTACTATTACGCCATCCGAAAAAACAGCCGGGGCGAGACCGTGATGACCGTCAGCTCCACCCCGAATCTGAACGACGGTATGGATATGACGGCACTCTGAGTTATTTAGGGCAGTGATTATGAAATGGGGTCGGGTCGCGAGATAAAACTCACGCCCCGACCCCGTAGCTTTAATCCGGCAGGATACGCTTATTTGGTGCTGCCCGATACCGGAACCAGTTTAGCCGAGAGGTCGGGCGTAGGCATGTCGGCGTCGAAGGGATACATAGGCCGCTGAATTCGTTTGTAAGGCAGGCGAAACAAATCCTGATCCACCCCGCCGGGGGTGAGAGCCATCAGCCAGTCGGCCTGCATGGCGTATAGCTCGGGTTCAAGATACCCGATCTTTACCACCACAATATCTGCCTGCCGTGGGTTGAGGCCCAGGCGGGTAAAATCTTTCTCCTTATGGTAGGGCTTTCGTTTCTGGGTTACAATTACCCGAACGCTGCCTACCTGCACCACTACTTCAACTTCGGCATCCCGGTCCCCGTACTCAATGGCCCGTACAATTCCGTTCAGGGGTACAGGCGGGGCAAATCGCGCATCGACATTCGCGCCGGCTTTTCCGGTAACCTGTCCACCTACGCCCGCGGCAATGGCTTTTTTGACCAGCTCCGGGTCTGGAATCGATGCGTAGATAAGCGAAGGACCGTTGGGATCTTTAAACGCGGGTTGGTTCAGGATCTGGGTGAGTGTCCAGGTTACGTCGCCCGCTCCACCGGCGGTTGGGTTATCGCCCATATCGCTGATAAAAAACGGGTGTTTGTTGCTTTTCAGTGCTTTGTCCAGACACTCGGCGAGTGGCGCGGTTGGGGCAACAAACGCAAACTGCTTGCGTACATCCCAGAACTGACGGGCGAGGGTTTCGGCGGTTTGGGATACTTTGGCTTTATCGTCGCCGGTCACCATCACGGCGGCATGGTTACGGGGTTCATCGGCCCAGGCGTACCCGATCCAGATCCCGGCATCTACGACTCCCGGCTGCCCGTCGGCAAGGGGTGCCACCTGCGCGTAGAGGCTCCGGCCGGGTTCAATCCGGGTGCTTGTTTTTTCGCCTGGTAACAGAATGGGTACGGTAATAAGGGCTTTGTAGGCCGGTTTGCCCAGACCACTCTGGATGCGCCGGAGCAGATTCACCACGGCCCGTTCTTTGGTTTGCATGGCGTCTTCGTGCGGGGCCATCCGGTAGCAGGTCATCAGATCGGTGTTTTGGGCGAGCCGCCACGAGACGTTACCGTGCAGATCCATCGACGTAGAGATAAGAGTCTGATACCCGATTACCTGCCGGATTCGGGTAATAAAATCCCCCTCGGGGTCGTCGAGCCCCTGTACACTCATCGCGCCGTGAATGTCGAGGAAGAGGCCGTCGTATGGAGCGTACTTACGGAGCGAGTCGAGGGTTTTGGTGACGAGCGATTCGTAAGCCTGCCGGGTAACGGCCCCACCCGGCAGCGATTTGCCCATTACCGTTGGTACCCATGCGGCCTGCCTGCGCAAGGGAGCCATTGGCATCAGAAACGGGTACGCGTTGAATACCTCGGGGCCGTACCGCGCATGAAAGGCTTCTTCGTGGGTGACCGCTGGCGAAAACGTACTCGATTCGATCCCCAGCCCTGCAATGGCAATCCGTGGGAGCCGACCGGTAGCGGGTTGGGCTAAAACGGCGGGTCCGACGACCAGCCATACAAAAAGGGCAGAGAGTAGCTTGTTCATGCGCCCAAGTTAAGCGATTGGGCGGCTGATTGGTATCCAGGACGGGTTTGTCGTATCGGAACTTGCGCGATTGAACCAGATGTGCCAAATTGCAGTTATATTCATGCAATTAGTCACTCTGTATTTATG
Organism: Rudanella lutea DSM 19387; assembly: GCF_000383955.1. Lineage (NCBI taxonomy): Bacteria > Pseudomonadati > Bacteroidota > Cytophagia > Cytophagales > Cytophagaceae > Rudanella > Rudanella lutea. The sequence continues at coordinate 389,026 of NZ_KB913013.1, forward strand.
ACACACGCAACTGCTCAGGCTTTGCCGGTTTCGTATCCGCCCTTTACAATGATTGCCCGTTCGCGGCAGGGCGTGCCTCGGGTAGAGGTAGATCAGGTGGCCGAACTGGTTGGCCTGACGGATAAGGAGATGGCCCCGATCCTGAATATGTCGGAACGGAATATGCACCGGTTGAAAGACGAAGATCGGCTGGCCCGCGATTCGTCGGAGCGGTTGTTGCTTCTGACGAACCTCCTGCGGCATGCCCTCGATGTGTTCGATGGGGATGCCGAGACTGTGGCATCGTGGCTCCGAACCCCTATTCGCGAATTAGCGCAGCAAGCTCCCATTCAGTTGCTCGACACTACGACCGGCTTTGGTCTGGTCGATGACGTGCTGGGTCGGATTGAGCATGGTATTGTTGGGTAATTCGCCGGGTTTTTGATGCTGACCGTTTACCGAACCGTAAAAGCCAAGTACGTAGCCGACCCACTTGGGACCGAAGGGGCCCGGCTTTTTGGCGGGCGCTGGAATCCGAAAGGGTACCCGTTGCTGTACGCTACTTCGTCGCCCTCGCTTGCTCTGATCGAATCCCTTGTTCATCAGCCGGGGGTTCGGTACGAAAAACTACCTGCTTTGTATCTGTTTACCCTTCAGGTGCCCGACGAGGCCGAAGGCTGTCCCCTCCGAACCTATTCGGTAGCTGACCTGCCCGCGTATTGGAATGCGGAAAGTTACGAGCAGACGCAGTTGATTCTGCGTCCCTGGCTCGAAAAGCCCGATACGCTCGTTGTTGCCGTCCCTTCGGTCGCCGTACCTATGTCTGTCAATTACCTGATTCACCCGTTTCATCCCCGCTTTGCGGATATCCGGGTGGTTAAAAGTGAACCCTTCCCCATTGAGCGCCGACTATGGCGCGACGGATAGTGATGTAGGTATTGGTTAGCGCCGACCGCCGAAGAGTCTGGATACAAGCCAGATGACCAGAGCTACTCCCAGAAGCAGACCAATAATGCCCGTCCAGGCGCCTGCTTTAAAAATTCCCCCGATAATGTCGCAGCTGCTCAGCGTCAGGGTGAGTGCAATCAGAAGAAGAGAAAAGAACCGGTTGGTTTCCATACGTGAATGTCTGTTTGTGAGAACTACAGGCAGAACGGTACTAAGCTCCTAATGTTCAGAATACTGGGTAAGTGGGCATCTTCTCCAAAGGCGCTAACGGGTTGCTGCGGAATGGGTGTTCGAAGCAGGGCATTGTGTGCGTTGGCCGGATTAAACCTTTGACTCCAAAACGGGTCTTAGAGATGTGCCTGAAAAATTGCACTTCGCCAAGCCCGACGTATAACCGGGCTGTTTGGTCAGGGTGTGATTAGGGGTGGCCAGAGAGGGCTTCTTTATAGGCCTATTTGGGTCTTTAGGTGGGTTGTTTGGCCGTTATTTTCATTTTACGGAAAAAATTTGTATATTTGTCTATATCGTTCCCTCTGCGCAGTTTGTAGAGCGAAATAGAAATTTTTTGTGAAACCCCTCTAACATGGCGGAAGAAATAACCGGTGCAAACCTGCCCGAATCCGACGGTCCAACCAACATCATTCCTATTAATATTGAGGACGAAATGCGTGGTGCCTATATCGATTATTCGATGTCGGTTATCATTTCCCGGGCCTTGCCCGATGTACGCGACGGACTCAAGCCGGTTCACCGGCGGGTGTTGTTCGGTATGGCGGAACTGGGCGTCAATTACAACAAACCCTATAAGAAGTCGGCCCGTATCGTAGGAGAGGTATTGGGTAAATACCACCCGCATGGCGATGCGTCGGTTTATGATACGATGGTGCGTATGGCCCAGGATTGGTCGTTGCGCTACCCCCTTGTCGACGGGCAGGGAAACTTTGGCTCTGTCGATGGCGATTCACCGGCGGCCATGCGTTATACCGAAGCTCGTTTAAAGCGGATTGCCGACGAGATTCTGGGGGATATTTACAAAGAAACCGTTGATTTTCAGCCTAACTTCGACGACTCCCTCGAAGAACCGAGCGTGATGCCGGCCAAGTTGCCGAACCTGCTGCTCAATGGTTCGTCGGGTATTGCCGTGGGTATGGCGACCAACATGGCCCCGCATAACCTCACGGAGGTAGCTAACGGGATCATTGCCTATCTGGAAAACCCAGAGATAACGGTTGATGAGTTGATGGTGCACGTGAAGGCACCGGATTTTCCTACCGGCGGAACGATCTACGGGATGGAAGGGGTGCAGTCAGCCTTCCGCACCGGCCGGGGGCGGGTAGTTATTCGCGCCAACGCTACCATTGAAGAACATAAAGGCAAAACCCAGATCATCGTGACGGAAATTCCGTACATGATCAATAAAGCGGTGATGCTGGAGAAAACCGCCGAACTCATCAATGAGAAGCGGATCGAGGGTATTTCGGCGTTCCGGGATGAATCAGACCGGGATGGGATGCGGATCGTGTACGACATTCGTCGGGATGCCATTCCGAATGTAGTACTGAATAATCTGTACAAATACACCTCGTTACAGTCGTCGTTTGGTATCAATAACGTGGCCCTGGTAAAAGGCCGCCCGATGATGCTCAACCTCAAAGACATGATCCGCTACTATGTGGAGCATCGGTATGAGGTGATTACCCGCCGGACGGAATACGAACTGCGCGAAGCCGAAAAGCGGGCGCATATTTTGCAGGGTCTGCTTATCGCCCTCGATCACATCGATGAGGTGATTGCCCTGATTCGTTCGGCCCGGGATGCAGAGGTGGCCAAGAATGGTCTGATGGAGAAATTCAGTCTGTCGGAAGTGCAGGCCAAGGCTATTCTGGAAATGCGTCTGCAACGGCTTACCGGTCTGGAGCGCGACAAGATTCAGCAGGAGTATGACCAGCTGATGATCGAGATTGCCGATTACAAAGATATTCTTGCCAAAGACGAACGCAAGCGCGGTATTATCGGCGACGAGATTGCGGACATTAAGGCACGTTACGGCGACGAACGTCGGACGAAGATTAATCCGTACGGGGATGGGAACATCAGCGACCTGTCGCTCATTGCCGATGAAGAGATGGTTATTACCATTTCGCACTATGGCTACGTGAAGCGAACCCCTGTGACCGAATACCGAGCCCAGACCAGGGGAGGGGTAGGGTCCAAAGCGGTTTCGACGAAAGACGATGACTTTACCGAGCATCTCTTTACGGCGACCATGCACAACTACCTGCTGATCTTCACGGATAAGGGTCGTTTGTTCTGGAAGCGTGTACACGAATTGCCCGAAGGCAATCGTACGGCGAAAGGCCGCCCGATTCAGAACCTGATTAATATCGAAGGGGACGATAAGGTTCGGGCCGTGATCAACATTAAAACCCTCGAAGACGACGACTACATCAACAATAACTACATTGTGATGTGTACCAAGCAGGGGACCATTAAGAAAACCATGCTGGAGGCTTTCTCACGGCCGCGTCAGAACGGGATTATCGCCATTACAATTGATGAGGGCGATTGTCTGTTGTCGGTGTGTCTTACCAATGGCGATAATGACATTGTGGTGGCTTCGCAGCAGGGTAAAGCCGTTCGGTTCCACGAAAGTCGGGTACGGCCTATGGGGCGTCAGGCAGCGGGTGTGAAGGCCATTACACTGGATGAAGACGAAGCCGACGATCAGGTAGTGGGTATGGTTTGTATCAACTCGCCCGAGACCCAGTTGCTCGTGGTTTCGGAACACGGGTATGGTAAGCGCTCGCAGGTGGATGAGTACCGGGTGACCAACCGGGGTGCTAAGGGTGTGGGTACGCTCAAAGTAACCGACAAAGTAGGGCACCTGGTGGCTATTCTGGACGTTACTGACAATGACGATTTGATGATTATCAACCGTTCTGGTATTGCGATCCGTACCCCGGTTAAAGATATTCGGGTGAGTGGTCGGAATACGCAGGGAGTTAAACTGATCGAGCTGAAGCAGGATTCAATTTCTTCGGTAACGAAAATTACGAAGGAAGAAGAAGAGGAGACTCCGACCACGGATGGTGGTTTTGACGTTACCGATACGGGTGTAGCATCGGTAGAATGAACCGATGCCCCTCTGTAGAGGTTAATGGAAACGAATACCCTTTTGCGTTCACAATAAATTAATCAACCCTAATTAAGTACAATGAAAAAACTCGTAGTTGCTTCGGCACTCAGCCTGACGGTGCTGGCGGCCGTAAAACCGGCATCTGCCCAGACGAATGCCATGCTACAGTTGCAGAGTGGCACGCTGGACAAAGCTAAAGCCGCTATTGATAAAGATGTTAGCGAAGGCAGCAAGGCGGCCAGTAAGGCGAAAACCTGGCTCGTTCGCGGACAGGTTTACGAAGCGATTGCCCTCGACCAGACGGGTGTGTATTCAAAGCTGGATACCAACGCGGCTATGACGGCCTATGAGTCGTACAAGAAAGGTCTTGAAGTCGAGCCTAACGGGGGTAAATCTGGAAAAGAATTGAATGAAGCGCTGGCAGGGCAGAAGCTGTACAGTGCTTTTATGAATCAGGGTGCTTCGCGGTATCAGTCTAAGAACTACGCCGGTGCCTTGAAACTAATGACCATGGCGGGTGCTATTATGCCGAAGGACACCATGGCCGCTTTGTATGCCGGTATTGCTGCCCAACAGGCGCAAATGAACGGCGAAGCGAAAGAGCAACTGGAACGGTATGCTGCCAATGGTGGTAAGGACCCCAGCGTATTTTACTCGCTTGCTTCGCTGTACCGGAATGATAAGGAAATTGACAAGGCACTCGGAGCTATTGACAAAGGTTTAACAGCTTTGCCAAATAACAAAGATCTCGCTGCGGAGCGTGTTAATATCCTTCTGGCCTCGAACCGGATGGACGAAGCCGTTGCAGGTATGAAGCAGTTGGTTGAAAAAGAGCCCAACAACGTACAGAACGTAGTAAACCTCGCTATTCTTTACGATAACGCAGCTGCTAAAATGGGTGACGACATTCGGAAGCTGAGCGATGAGGCTAAGAAAGGTGGTACGCTGACGAAGAAGCTGGCAGCTGAAAAAGACGCTCTGGAAGCGTTCAACTCAGAGATCCTGCGTTTGGGTGGTGTGATAAAAAAGAACCCAAAGGCAGCCGAAGCAAAGCGTCAGCTGGCTGATGTACAAACTCGGCAGAAAGAAGCTAAAGCACGCGTAGCGGAGCTGGAAGCTCAGGTGAAAGAAGAGCAAAGCAAGGGTGTTGATATTGCGGCTACGGAGAAGAAGGTAGCTGATCTGAAAGCGAAGCAGACAGAGCAGCGTGATTTGGCCAAGCAATACTATACAAAGGCTTTGGCCATTGATCCGAATAACTACGACGCGAACTTCAACATGGGCGTATTCTATTACAACGAAGGCGCTGAATTGAACAAATCGTTAGGAGCTATGGATATGGCTGAGTATAATAAGCGCGGTAAGGAAATTGAAGGTCAGGTTTGTGGCCGATTCAAGCAGGCGCTGCCTTATTTCCAGAAAGCTAAAGCTGTGAAGGCAAACGAAGAAGATCTGAACAACAGTATTCAGCAGGCAGAGAATCTGCTGAAGCAATACGAAGAGCGTAAAGTAGTTTGCGTAGAGACAAAATAAGTACGTAGGGGGATGGCCAAAACGGTCATCCCCTTATCTTTGAAAATTTTACTTAACATAATATAAATTATAAAACAAATGGAATTGCCCTAAAATAGCTTGACATTCTCGTGTAATTCAATGAATATCAGCTTTCTAAAAAAAGTTAAAGATCAGCGAAAAACTGGCTTAGTCAAACGTCAGGTTATTGAACTATATCGTATGGGTAGCTTAACAGAACGTCAGGTTCTGGAAGCTGTTGGAATTTCCAGGACGATATTAAGGCGGTGGAATCGTTATTACCAACGGTATAAACAGCAACGACATATTGAGAACCTTAAAAAATACCGGCTTATGAAACCGAAGAACATCAATGAAGTGGCACTTCTAAAGCGCAAGATTGCTGATTTAGAGGGGCATAATAAAAAGCTCCAATTGGAGAATGAAGCATTAATCACTGTCATAGACTTGGCAGAAAGTCAGTTTAAGATACCGATTCGAAAAAAGTATGGTCCCAGGCAGTAACTCAACTTAGCATGCAACACCCACTGGTGAGTATGCGTGAACTCTGCGGTCTGTTTGGGAAAAGCCGCCAGGCTTGGTATGATGGGCAGAAGCAAGAAGATCAAACGACATTGGAGTATGAACTTCTTTTGGAGCAAGTACGTGCGATTCGTCATGATTTACCACGAATAGGTGCTGAAAAATTGCATTTAATGACAGCAGACTGGTGTCACCAACATGGTGTAAAGATTGGTCGTGATCGGTTTACAGAGCTGTTGAAAGAACATAATCTGTTAGTGCCACGCCGAACGCGGAAAGTATCGACGACCATCTCGCACCATCAGTACTTCAAGTACTCAAATCTGGTCAAGGATGTAAAAGTCAATCGACCTAACCAGTTATGGGTAAGCGACATAACCTACATCCAAGTGGTAAATAGGTTTTCCTATTTAAGCTTGATCACGGATGCCTACTCCAAAAAAATAGTTGGTTGGGCCTTAAAACCTAATTTGGGGGTTGGTGGCCCCGTGGCAGCCTTGAGAATGGCCTTAGCTCAAAAAGGGACTAATGGGAAAAAAAAATTGATACACCATTCGGATCGGGGGATTCAGTACTGTTCCAAGCAATACACAAGTCTTTTGTTAGGGCATGATATTCTGATTAGTATGACGAGCCAAAATGAATCGAGTGAAAATCAGATTGCAGAGCGTGTCAACCGGACTATTAAAGAGGAGATTCTGGAAAATCGTGGCTTTCACTCTCATGATCATGCAGCAGCAGAAATCGAACGCGCTATCAAAGCGTATAATTTAGTTCGCCCCCACTCTAGTTGTGATTATCTAACTCCTGAGAAGGCGCATCTTCGAGAAGGTGAATTGCGCAAGAAATGGCGCTTATCAAATCGCCATCGTCAACGCAAAATACAAATCGAGGAGCTTGAAGAGATTAGTTGAAACCTGTCAAGTAAAAGCAGGGTAACTCCATTATATGAAATAGGAAAGACCCACTTGTAGGGTGAGTCTGACCATATGGTTAATAGGTACTCTTTAGGCACTGCTCGCGCAGGCGGACTCGTTGACCATTTTTATCACTCACACCATTTATGAGTGATAAATGAATTTAATAAGTAGTGTAATCGCTGGCTTTACGCGTTGATAGATGAGATGGGAGAAAAGACAATGACTATGCAAGTAAATTTAGTTGCTGAAACAGGTCCCTACTTCAACAGAGCTGCTATAACCCACAGGTTATTCACAAGTTATCCACGTGGAACACTTAACCATTTGTGGAACAGTTGATTGCTGGTGAATGCCTTCTGGGGGTTCCAGAGGCCCCTTTTATGAGATTTCAGAAACGCGCTTAAGAAGGATTGTACTCTTGAAACGAGCCGTCTGTATAGAAAATAAGAATCCGCTCGACTCGTTTCTTTGACATCGAATTTGCAGTATTGGTGGCTGGAGTGATAGGTTCAGTAAAGGGTGTTGAAAATTCTTCTTCACGAATACCGCTAATTTCGGTTCGATTGGTCCGGTTGGGCAAGGCGCTTTGACTACGGCTAATGGTATCAATGGTTGCCGAATCGTTTAGAAAGGAGCCGCGCAGAGAAGGATTAGAGGGACCTGAGGAGCGATTAAATGGAGATGGCGAAGGAGCATCATCTTCCAGGATCCATTCAAATCCAAGGTCTGGAAATCGTTTGATAATCTTCTGGATAATATCAAAACTAGGACGGTTTCTGCCGGATAAAATATGTGATATACTAGATCGCTGTACACCAATCTCGTCAGCGAAATGGGATGGCGAGTAGCCTTTTGTTAATAAAATCTGTTTAATCTTATCGTTGATTGACATACCTAAATGGTTAACAATGTTGCGTCACAAATATAGATAATTGTAATTTATAAAAGAATACAGCACAATTGTAATTATAATTGCCATTTAATTATGTATAAAAAGCAAGTGTAAATTTACAATTGAGCTGTATGTTATTTGTAAACTAGCTAAGTGTTACACACTTACATTGTTTTCACGTAATGCTTCGTTTAATGAGGTTTTCAAATCCGTTGATGCCTTGCGCTTACCAATAATTAAAGCACACGGAACCTGATATGATCCAGCAGCAAACTCTTTAGTATACGAACCGGGAATCACAACAGAATCATCTGGAACATAGCCACGGTACTCTTTAGCATCGGGTGTAGTAACGTCAATGATTTTCGACGAGCCTGTGATTGTAACGCCAGCTCCCAAAACAGCACGCTTTCCAATTCGAGCTCCTTCTACTACGATGCAACGTGATCCAATGAATGCGCCGTCTTCGATAATAACAGGTGCTGCTTGTGGTGGCTCCAGAACACCACCGATACCAACTCCCCCACTGAGGTGTACGTCTTTTCCAATTTGAGCGCAGCTTCCAACCGTAGCCCAGGTGTCCACCATAGTACGCTCATCAACGTAAGCACCTATGTTCACGTAAGACGGCATTAGAATAACACCACTGGCCTGGTATGATCCGTACCGGGCGACCGCTGGTGGTACTACGCGTACACCTTGCTGAGCGAAATTTGTTTTCAGCGGAATTTTATCATGATAAGTAAAGATGCCGACTTCCTGTTCGTTCATCTGCTGGCTGACGAAAAAAAGTAGAATCGCCTTTTTGACCCAGTCATTTACTTTCCACTCGCCTTCAACGTCAGTACTTGGTTCGGCAACGCGAATGGCACCTGAATCCAGAGCGGCAATAGTGGCTCGAACAGCAGCTAATGTTTCTTCGTTTTGTAATAATGAGCGGTCTGCCCAGGCACTTTCAATTAGATTTTGGTCAGTCATTGTATTCAAGTGATAATTTAACAAAAGGTACTTAACTAACTCAAAGTCAATCAGTTATTTTATTCGACAAAATTATATTTTGTCCTTTATAAGCGATTCATTTAGAGCTAATTGTGTACTGTACAAATATATTAAAAATATAACTGATAGAGCCTTCAGCTACTTTTAAGGTTGAAAAAACAAAAGAGTGTCCTCTCCTGCCCTATTGGCTATAGTATGCATACACGGTTATAAGGTTAGACAGACTTTTTGAACGCCCAGCGGGCTTTCGAAACGCAGATCAAGTTCTAACCAAAGTAAAGTCAAGTTCATTTATTTGTAGGCTGCTTACTTACCCGTTTAAATACGTCAGGTGTGATGTTATACAGAATTGAAACGTGTCTGAGAATTGACGGAGATCAGGAGATTCGTATCAACTTATTCGTTTGTTATACCCGGTGGTGCTATGACTAAAAGCAAGGACTCTGTTACAAATTTGATAAGAATTGCTCTTAGGGATTTGTCGCAAATGCTAAATGAGTGGATGATTGTGTGTGGCAAGGCTGTGTACATATCTCCCCTATCCCGTTACTGACATTTTGTTTGGGTTACAGGCTTACACAGAAAGAATTACTCAAGAGAGTCTTAGCATTCTATACTTAATAAAAAAAGATAGAATGACCAACCTGTTAAACTAATACCACATCTAATTCTAAGTGTTAAATAAGTCTATAGTGCTTATTTTTATAAACTGTGGTGTAGATGGAATATCTGATTCAAAATCAGTAATCACATATAATGTTACTTGAAGGAGAGTTAAAAATGTAGAATCGATTGAGATTATTACAGATAGTATTAGTATGTATAAGATAAGCAATACTAATAAAAATACAACTATTAGTAAATAGTATGCTAATTAGTATTTTTAGTATAATTAGTGTGGATTAGCTAATATATTTAGCAAATATTGCTATTTTAGCTAACTTTATGTTAGTATTTGCTATTATTATTGCTAATATTGCTACAAATTATTTGAATCACTAAATTACTTCTATCTGTTTTTACTAAATCTTCTTTTTCTACTTGCTTACTCATGTGCGTGCTTAGGTATCTAACGAATTCCCCTATATTTGAACCGTAATCAATTCTTTAGTTGTACTGATGGAAAAAATTCGCGTTGCCATTAATGGTTTCGGTCGTATTGGCCGATTGTCTTTCCGGCGGATGTTGGAAAAAGAAAATATCGAAATCGTTGCCATCAACGATTTAACTGATAATGCGACCTTGGCCCATTTACTTAAATACGATTCGGTACATGGCCGTTTCGGAGATGAAATCACCTCCGATAACGAAAGTATTACCGTGAATGGCAAGAAAATCCACGCCTATGCTGAGCGTGATCCTAAACAATTGCCTTGGAAAGATTTAGCAATTGATGTAGTCCTTGAGTCGACTGGTCGTTTTGTAGACGAAGCAGGTGCCGGCCAGCACATTCAGGCAGGCTGTAAGAAGGTAGTAATCTCGGCTCCTGCTAAAGGGAATATTCCGACAGTAGTTTTAGGCGTTAACGAAGACACGCTGACGGGCAACGAAACTATCGTTTCAAACGCATCCTGCACGACGAACTGTCTTGCGCCAATGGCAAAAGTTCTCGACGATGTCTTTGGCATCGAGAAAGGCTATATGACAACCATTCACGCGTACACGGCTGATCAAAATCTGCAAGATGCCCCCCACTCGGATCTGCGCCGGGCACGGGCAGCCGCTTTATCAATTGTACCCACCTCAACAGGTGCCGCAAAGGCTGTTGGTCTGGTTCTGCCCCAGTTGAAAGGTAAACTGGACGGAAATGCCATGCGCGTTCCTACCCCCGACGGGTCGATCACTGATCTTACTGTCGTTCTGAAGCGCGAAGCAACCGCCGAAGAGATTAATAACGCGCTGAAAGAAGCAGCCGAAGGACCTTTGAAAGGAATTTTGGAATACTGCACCGACGAAATCGTGTCGATCGACATCATTGGAAACCCGCACTCGTGCATTTTCGATTCCAAATTGACAACTGCCAACGGAACACTGGCAAAAGTTGTAGGCTGGTACGACAATGAGTACGGTTACTCGAGCCGGGTTGCGGATCTGATCGCCAAGTTGATGTAGTCTCACATACTATTTACAATGCAGAAGGGGCAATCGGTAACTACCGATTGCCCCTTCTGCATTGTAAATAGTTGATAGAAAAACCTTTCTCAAAGAACATGGCTTCGTATTTGGTTTTTATTCCATGATGCCAATTGTTCATAGGCGAGTTATACAAATCCCGAGTACTTATCAGATCTGTAAAGCCGTTGGCAGGAAGTGTTTCCAGGCTATACTCAAAGAACGGAGCATTATCTGTCTTCAGATGTAAAATACCACCCGGCTGGAGCAGTTCCGTATAGATATCCAGAAACCGCCGGTGCGTCAATCGATGCTTTTCCTGCTTATCACGCGGCTGCGGATCCGGAAATGTAATCCAAATTTCACTCACCTCACCCGGTTCAAAAAACTCCCGTAGATACTGGATATCCGTCCGCAGAAAAGCGACGTTATTCAGGCCTTTTTGAAAAGCCAGCTGCGATCCACGGGCAATCCGATCTCCTTTTATATCAACCCCAATAAAATTGCGATCCGGCGTTTTTTCTGCAAGACCAACAGTGTACTCTCCTTTGCCGCAAGCGAGTTCCAGAACAATGGGATTATCGTTCTTAAACTGGTCACGTTTCCAGTTCCCTTTGATGGTTGAATAAGCGGGTTTACCGTTCTCAATTACATTTGTAGCGATTGAATTTTGTAAGAATCGCTGAAGTTTACGTCTAGTCACTATGTTAAACTGTTTACTTCTGAAATTACATAATTACTGCCTGTTACAAGTATCAACTCATTTGATTTAGAATCGTAAATACATTGCTCTAATGCACTATTTACATTATTAAATAATCTGTATTTCAGCTTATTACAGGCAAACAAACTAGCCAATCGGTCCGCTGGAAGTGAACGAGGTGAATTGGCCGCACAAAGGTAATAGTGTGCGTCGTCAGGCAACAAATCGATAAGTGGTTGTGGGTTTTTATCAGCAACCACGCCGATTACAATTCGCAATTGTGTGTGGGGGATAGAACGGATTGATTCGAGCAAACTAATCATTCCAGGCACGTTGTGAGCCGTGTCTAAAATGACCCGCGGCTTACGTAAGATCGTTTGAAAACGACCCTGCAACCCAGTGTTCGAAACGGTTCTGGATAAACCATTCTGCAACGCTTGGACAGTAACCGGCATCGTTTCCTGCAAGATCTCAACCGCCTGCAAAAGGGCCGGAATATTGAGTCGTTGATACCCGCCCAAAAGATCAAGCGAGAAGGAATGAACCGTCTCCCCTGCCCCACTTAGATCGGACACCACAAGCTGACGGAGCTCATTCGTCACACCTTTATCAAATACTTTGAACCGATCCGACGCCCAATAAATAGGCGCTCCCTCCGAACTCGCCTTTTGTTCAAAAACCGGTCGGGTTTCGGGAAGGTATTCGCCAATTACGACAGGTACACCTGGCTTTATGATCCCGGCTTTCTCAGCTGCAATTTGCGGGAGGGTATCCCCCAGCACATCCATGTGATCAAACCCAATATTGGTGATCAGCGAGAGCATCGGGGTGATCACATTAGTCGAGTCTAACCGCCCCCCCAGCCCCACTTCGATTATCGCCAGGTCGACCTGCTCACGAGCGAAATAATCGAACGCCATTGCCACCGTTAATTCGAAAAAAGACGGACTGACCTCTTCGATCAATTCGCGGTGATGGGCAACGAACTGCACAACTTCCGTTTCGGGAATAGGTTGCCCATTGATACGGATACGTTCGGTGAAGGACTTCAGATGGGGGGATGTGTACAGGCCCACCCGGTATCCGGCTTCGGCATAAATACTCGCCAGCATGTGCGAGGTACTGCCCTTACCGTTTGTGCCGCCCACATGGATCGAACGAAAGCGGGTATGGGGATCGCCCAAATGTGCGCAAAGTCGTAAGGTGTTACCCAATCCGGGCTTCAGGGCTTTCGGGCCTTCACGATGAAATACGGGAAGTCGACTGTACAAATAGTCAATCGTCTCGTGGTAGGTCATACTTAACTTAGCGGGAACGAACATTAATAACCACAGTGCCCGTTGAAATCTCAGGGACTACCGACGATTTGGGCTGCGGACGCAACCGCTGAATCTGGCGACGATAAAAGTCCGTAATAGACGGACTCACCTGCGTCTCCACGACATTGACGGCCACGATATCTCCACGCTGATCCACCCGAATCCGAAACACAATCTTTCCGCTTTCATCGGAAGCATCTTTATCAATGCCTTTGTTTCCAATGGACCAACCCGCTACATTAAAGGCTACACCCGTACTGCTGCCGCCCGGTTTGCCGTAATACTCTTTAGCATCAATTTTCCCGTCGGGGTTCCCCTTATCCCCTACGCCACTCCGATCGTCGCCGTTGTTGTTGCCCCCGGTACCCGACGCCCGACCAACTGTACCATTGGAGCCTCCTCCGCCCGAGGACCGTTTATATAAGGCATTCGGGTCAACGGTTTCAACTTTTTTGGCTGGTTCTGCACGGGGGGGCGCGGGGGTTGGCTTGGGCGCTTCCGTGCGCTTGGGCTCCGCTTTCTCAGGCACACTCACCGGACTCTCCACCTTGCTGGCAATGACAGGCTTCTCAGAGACCGTTTTATTCACCTTTGTTTCGGCCACTTTAGGAACAGGGGCCACCGGTGTGCGCTCCACCCGATTTGTGGTTGTTACTTTCGGATTCGGTCGATCCTCGGCTTTCTTCACATCCACCGCATTTTTTGAATCGCTCGGTTTATTGTAGGTCTGGATCGAACCGCTACCCACCGCATCGGTACCAAAGTTCACCTCTACGAACTGAATAGGGGGCGGTTGGGGTATCGTTTGGGAAAGGGTGACCAGGAAGAGAATGATCAAAACCAACAGGGTTACCGCAAAGGCCCCTGCAAAGGCGAAGGTTCGGGCTTCGGTTTCGTTCTCGTAAGCTGTGCGCATCATGCCGATTAGCGTTAGTTGGTACTAAAACGCTAAAGTAGGCCGAAATGGTTTATACCCTACATACCAACCCAATCAACGTATGCCTATTTCTTTGCTAAACCATCCCAACGGCCCAGCAACAAAAAAGGCTTGCCCGGTATTGAGCAAGCCTTCTGGCGGTTGTATGATGAGTAAACAGATACATTAATCGAAAAGTTTCCACGTTGAAAAATAGAAGGTCAATTTTTCAACCTTTTCATTTCGGTTTCTCGGTACTTTCGCAAACCGGTTCAACCAACGCCTAACCCACATCAACTCATAACTCATAACGTTTAACTTGATTCCCCCATGCCCTATTTAGTGCTTGACCTGGAAATGTCGGGTCCAGACCCCCAGTACAACGAGATTATTCAGATTGGCGCTGTGCTTTTCGATGATAACTGGATTGAAAAAGGCCAGTATCTGACCAATGTATATCCCGAAAACGAGGAAGCCTTCACCCAATCAGCCCAACAGGTACATAACCTTACCCTCGCCGACCTCGACGATGCCCCTATGATGTACGATGTCATACCCGAACTGGAGGAGTGGATTCTGAAACAACTGGGCATTCGTAAACTGAACACTAACTCAGACAACACGCAATACCTGCGCGATGTGGTCATCTGCGGCCAAAGTGTAATCAACGATATTCACTTTCTGAAAGAAGCGTACCGGTACGAGAAGCTGAAGTGGCCGTTTTCACGGGTATTGCTCGATTTACATACACTCAGCTATTTTGTGTTCCGGATTCTGAAGAAAAACGGGCAATCTGTTCCTAAAGGCCTGAGTCTGGGTGCCGTGGCCAGCTACTTCGGTTTTGAACGGGAGGACACCTACCATAATGCCCTGGAGGACGCCAAACTGACAGCCGAGTGTCTCAAACGTCTGTTCAAACTGGGTGATGGGTTTGTACCCGGTGCTTAACCCGACGTCGGAACCGGGCCCCGAACCACCACCCTACGGCCAGGAGTCCGGTTCCGACCAACCCAATCCCCATCTTTTGTATAGAAACGCCACCCGTAGTAGGCAACTGAAGGGGACCCGTTTCGCCAAGCAAAATCAATCCTGCCCAACCCGTTGGTAAACTTTCACTCCGGGAGGCCTGGCTCAACCACGTCTGCTTTGCCCGTTGCAACGCTATGTCACGGGGCATCCCCTGAGCCAGATACGTATAAAATAATTCGGTAAGCGCGTAGGTTGAACCACTCGGTACCCCCAACAGCGAGGTCACCATACTGGATACGCCCAAAGCGGCAAAACCCCGCGCCAGACTAAATACACCCTCGCCTTTTCGGTAGGTACCTACTCCGGTATTGCAGGCCGACAAAACCAGTAGCTGCGTCCGGAAACCGGCTCCCCCCTGGAGATCTGACAACCGGAGCACAGAATCAGCAAAGTAGAGCACCGGCTCGCGCGCCAGCGTGTCGGCATCGGCATGGGTAAACAACTGCACCACCGAAGCCGACGGAGCCAGTTGCCGAAACCGGGCGCGGGTAGCGGCAGTACCCGTCAGCAAGGTGGGCATAAAAAAAGACGCACCAATCCGGTCAAGCGATTCGGCAGATCCCAGGAGGGTTACCTGTCGTTGGGAAGCGGGCAGGTCATCGAACGATACAGGGGCCATCCCTACAAAACTACCGTCACTCGACGGACGAGTCTGATTCCGGGATTCGGTCAGCAGCCGATCAACCGAATACCCGTAACTAAACGCGTAGGTATTCACCAGATAATCGGCCGGGACCCGAACTGAACGACACAGGGTTTCGAGCGGCACAAAGGGTCCATCGGGAGCCACCACCACCCGACCGGGCGGCAGGTGTAGCGGGGCCAGCAACAACTGGTGTAGGGTTACACCCGCCCGCAAAAAGGCACCCATATGGCTGTTTAGTTCCGTGGGGTGATGCAGCAGAGAAAGCCATTCCCCCAGGGCTGCCGTGTAGGGTTGAAGCGGCTGCCGTACCAACCGGATACCGGTTGCACTCACCCCAAGTACATACAAACCGGCATCCCCCACAAAATAACTCACCAGCGACTGCTGCCGACTTCGGAGCCAGGTTACCACCTCCGAAAGGGGACGGATCGTAGTATTATACCGATACCCAAAGTACAGAGGGTGCGTTTGGGCCAACCGTTGCAGAAACGAATCCCGACGGTCAATCTGGGCAAGCAGCTGCGCCTGAATTCGGTCGTATTGTGGGTTGCGGTCGGGCATTTGGGCCAGATCCTGCTGAAGGCGGTTGACTGTCCGGTTAAGTTGCTCTCCCTCTTCGGCCAATTGCGTCGGCAGAAACTGACGCGCTCCCAATTCATTTAGCTGATCGGTGAGCAACACCGCCCGACTCCGCTCCATGAAATAGTACACCATGGCAGGATCGTTACGCCTGTACGCTGCGTCGATACTTCGTTCATAGAGTCGGTGGGTTTTCTTGCGCCAGTATAGTTTTGACCCATCACCAGTATGCTCTCGACGCATATGGTGTACCAACCCATCGGCCAGTTGGTATGTACGCAACGCATTCGTCAATCCTACCGCACCCGACTGCTGCGACCAGGCAAATCCCATATTTTCGAGAATTGGCAGGAGGAACTCTTTGTGCGGTGCCGATCGAATCTGGGTTTCGGTGGGCCATTCATCGGGTCGGTGGGGTTGGTACGTGGGCACGATGGTCTGGATCGCCCGCCCAAAATAGCCAATTGCCTCGGGCCACCGGTTCATTTTTCCGGCCAGAACCCCCAGATTATCGAGCGCGACGGCCCGCCCGCTCAGACTCGGATGCAGCTGAACCGCCAGCGTAAGCGTGCGCAGAGCCTCGGCATACCGTCCCGTTTCGCCCAGAAAATAGCCCAGATCGGTGTAGTTACTGGCCAATCCGAGGGTATCCGCAAGCTGCCGATTGAGGGCAATGGCCTGCCCAAACCAGTACTCGGTCTGGGCATACTGCCGCTGCCGCTGACACAGTGACGCCTTAACCGTATAATATAAAGACAGATCGACCGCCTGCGGATACCGGCGACCAACCGCAATAGCGCTGTCGATGGCCCGACCCGCCCGGTGATTCTGGTCGAGGGATCGGCAGGCTTTGGCCCATTCATAATACCCGTTGGCCTGTCCGTACGGATCACCCGCCACCCGACCAATAGCCGCCCCCCGTCGCGCGAGCGTAGCCGCCTGCTCGTAATCGCCTTCCGTACTCGCCAGATAGGCCAGTAAGCTGTACAGATTCGACGACCATTTGCTCCGCGGATGCTGCCGAGCGAATCGCAACCCCTGCCGACCGGTTTCCCGAGCTTGGGCCAATCGGTTTTCCTGCTGTAATACATACGCCAACCGATAGTACGCTTTTACCAACGCATCGGAGTGGGGAGGCAAACGGACCGTATTCGCCTGTGCTTCCCGGAGCAGCGTCTGTAACCAGGCAACGGCCGTTGAGGCATCGCCGGTTTGGGCGAAGGCACGGGCCAGGTCGGTCAGGAGCCGGACATACACCGAATCTTTCGGCGTTTGGCGGGGCCACGTCTGTACAAGCCGGAGCAATCGAGGTTTTTGAACCGAAAATTGGAGGGTATTGAGCGAGTCCAGCACCTGTGGGGTTGGTTGCGCCCCAACCGTATGCCCACTCAGGGACGTTAGCAGCAGCACCGGTTTCCACCACCCTTTCATACCGGCTTAGGGGTTTACCCATAAACCACCCACAATCTGATCCAGCAGATTCAGATCCCGGCGGGCCCCAATTGACCGCAATACCGCTTCGCGCGACGATAGATCTTTGCCGTCTATCATCGCGCGGGCTATGAGCCCCGTGACGTACGGAGCCGCAAACGAAGTCCCCCGAAAATCAGGAGTAATATGAGGGGTTTTAAACGATCCAAACCGACTCTGCCCATCGGAACCGTTTACCAGCACACCCACCGATACATAAACGTCGGACTTGAGTTCACAAACCGCACGCCGAAAACGGGGCCGTCCGGTATCGTCGTGCTCACCCGTGGGCAGAGCAACAACCGACGTTACGGTGATCACATTCGTGAGGCCCGCGCTTGAACAGGCCGGTGCCAGCATAGGCACACGCAGATCGCCCAGTTGATGCCCGATAGACGGAATTTGGGGCAACCCTTCAGGCGGTACATCGCCAACGTTCCCGGCGGCGCAAACCACCAGAATACCGCGGTACGCCAACCGCTGCAACGACGCCTGAAGTAACGGGATGGTTTCGTTCGTTCCGCAGGCAAATACCCAACTGGCATTGATAATCCGGGCACCTTGCGTAGCCGCATATTCCAGACCCGAAAGTACATCGAACAGCGTACAGACATTCCGGGCATCGGCAATGCGAACCGGGAGCAGGTTGGCCTCGGCACAAACCGACCGGATGATCCCGGCAACACGGGTTCCATGCCGGTTAAACTGCGCGTCGGTCGGGTCGGCATCCTCCTCTACAAAATCCCAACCCCAGGGCGTGGTCCGGCAAGACAAAGCGTCTGAAGGTTTTGGGTACCGCCCCCCGACCAGTTCAAGACCGGAGTCCAGGATAGCCACCGTGGGCCCTGACCCATGCAGGGTATCGGCGCCAACGAGTCCAGCCCCTCCATACTGCCCACCCGGATACAGGAAGCCTACTGCGTTGGGATACCCCTGCCCGCGCCCCACCTGATTGGTGTTGCCGTCCTGTCCGCGCCCGATCTGATTCGTATTTCCATCCTGCCCCGCCCCCCGGCCAGTACTACCCCCGCCCGGGCGAATAAATCCGGTCGGCAACTGGGGATTCAGGGGAACCGCTTCGATGCACTCACCGGGGGGGAGTGCATTGAGGGCCGTCAGCGACTCGGCGGATGCGAGCAAAACAAGGGCTTTCCCTCCGCAATGCCGGTATGTCCGTACCCTGACAACCGGCTGGGCATCAACGTCGGGACCCGTAATGAGCCGATACCGTTCACCCTGGTACAAAAAATTAAGCACACTCTCATCGTCCACCAGAATGTACTCCTCTGGTAAAACCGGGGTACCCCGGTACAAAATGGCTGTTTCTCCATAAATCGACCGAAAGACATCAGGGGCCGATCCAAACAGGTATGCGGGGTCCAGAGACCGGACGTCCCGGAATGGAGGAATCGGTTTACGAGGCTTCGGACGGGCTAGCACGGAAAAATGGTTTTTAGTGTATGGTTTTCGGTTTATGGAAGGGCTGGCCATGCGCCAACTCTTAACTTCAAACTCTTAACTCTTCACTCCTTACAATTGCTCCAGTAACTGCTGAGCCTCAGCAGCTCCCTCCAAATTCCGACGGATTACGGTCTGTAGCAACGCTTTCGCCCACTTTTTATCATTCGGCTCATTCCGTTTCAACCGGGTGAGGGCTTCGTAATACAAACCGGGATTCGCGTAAAGGTCGGTTCGGGCGCTTAGCGTTTGGAATAAGCTGATGGCCCGGTCGTACTGCCCCCGTCGAAGAGCTACCAACCCTAACTGGGTTAAGACCTCGCTCTGGGCGGGCTGCCGCCGAAGAAGATCACTCAGCAGTGTATCGGCCTGGGCCAATTGCCCCCGGTTGACCAGATCGAGTCCCTGTTGCAGGCTGTCGGTTCCTGCACCCATAGTAACGGCACCCGGTCCTGTATGCCGGGCGATGTAGGTATCGGCCAACTCGGTGGAAGATGGGCTTCTCCCCCAAAATACCCAGGCTAAACCCAACAGCAACACCACACTCGCGGCCGCAGCCAGAACGTACGGCCAAACAGACCGGCGGGGAGCCGGTATGGGCCGAGCCAGCCACTCAGCCCGCCGTTTATCGGCGGCTTCGCGTCGGGCTGCGGTTTGGGCCGCCAGATAAAACGCCACCGCATCGGCAACGTCCGGGTCCGTTTGCAGATCACGCTCGAATTGGGCGCGGGCGTCGTCGGAGAGCCGGGCGGCAAAATAATCGTCAATAAGGTTCCAGTCCGTCATACGCACAGGCGACCCGAGGGGTCGGTTAGGTTCGGTAGAGTTCCCGCAGTTTTTCCAGACAACGTAGCCGACTGGTTTTGGCCACGGCCGACGAGTTGTACCCTTGCTGGAGGGCAATGTCTTCATCCGAAAAGCCATCGCCCCACGCCAGCAACATCGACTGGCATTTTTCGCCCAGCAACCGTAGCCGTTGCCGCAATTGGCCGGCATCGTACTGCGCAATCAGTTGCTGCACCACCGAGCGGGATTCGTCGGGGAGTTGCAGCAAAGCACCGTCCAGTTCGATGCCCCCGTGCACACTTTCCCGATTAGTCGTTTTCCGACGAATCTGGTCAACACATTTGTTGGAAAAAAGACTGTAGAGATAGGTCTTGAGCGACGACCGCCCTTCGAACCGGCCCGAAACAACCTGATCAATCAGAGCCAGCAGGGCATCAGCATAGGCCGTAGCGGTTTGCTCTTCGTCGAGCCGGTGTTTGCGCGCGCCTTCGCGGATAAAGTACGCGTATTGGTCGTACAACCTGTTTTCGGCCTGTCGGCGTCGGATACCCCCCGCGCGGAGTTCGTCAATCCATTGGGCATCGGAAGGCACCTGGGCAGAAAACCGCATCGGACAGGAGGAAAGAGACGGATGAGCCGGTAAGTACGGAAAAAGCGACCTCGATGTCAAGCCATTGCCGCGGACAACCGTTGGGAAACCCGGTTTAGCGGACAACTAACCCTACTTCTCGCGAAGGGGCCCGACAAACCGGAGCGTAGTGCCCCGACCCGGCCCTGAATCAATATCGAGCGTACCCGACAACGACTGCGCCCGCTGTTGCATACTACGTACCCCATTGCCGCCCCGCCCCAGCTGCTGGGGCAAAAATCCTTTGCCATTATCCCGGATGAATAGCTCAATCCGGGGTTCGCCCGGTAGCGAGCGGTCGAGCGAGAGCCGAATCTGTACTTCCGTGGCCTCGGCATGACGAATCAGGTTGTGAAGCGCTTCTTTGAACAGCAAAAACAGGTCTCGCCGGTACTCGGCCGGGAGCGGTAGGTCGGTATCCGGCGACGGCAACTGAATATCGAGCGTAATGGCCCGTCCACCCAACAGATTTCGGGCGGTTTCTTCGAGCCGAAACGCCAGATTCTGTAGGGTGTCGTGTATGGAATTGAGGTTCCAGATGATTTCGCGCATGGTAACCACCACCCGCCGGGATGCCTGACTGATGAGCGTGAGCTTGTCCGAAACGGCGGTATCGGTCTCGGGAAGTACGGCCTCCTCCGCAGTCGAGCGGGAAGAACGGATCTCCCCCGTTGACTCATGCCGCAGCTGCCGGGTAGCCGCCATCGCGAGCATACCGATACCGCCCAGGTCAGCCCCGAGTTCATCATGCAGGTCGCGGGCAATGTCGTCGCGGATTTGCTGGAGCTTCTGCTGCTTGCGTTCGTTTTCCTGAAGCTGCTCGATCAGTTGGGCCTGAATCTGCTGCTTTTCGAGTTCGTTCTGATTATTAAGTCGGGCAAGCCCGAGGGTAAAGCACAGCACTTCGAGGACAACCCCAATCTGTATGTAAGTCACCGGAAAGGTAAACGGATTTCCTGCTTGTCGGGTAAAAAGGGCGGGGATAAAGTTGATGCAGAGCGCAAACACACACCCACTGACAAAAAAGAACGAGCCGACAATAAAATAGGAAATAACCGGCTGCCGCAACCGCACAATCCGGGGCACAACCACCAAAGCTACAGCCGCGAGAATGAATCGGTTAACGGTGTAAAGTAGACTCCGCAGGGCATCGGAAACGCCCGCAAGCCAAAGCCCCGTATCGAGCACCGCCCCAACTACCAGGAGTGCGGTCATCAGCCGCATCAGCCGGTAGCTGAACGGATCTTTCTGGGGGATATTGATCAGCAGAATGGCGAAGCGTATATATAGGATAAACGCGACGGATTCCAGCAGGGCTACCACATAGTTGGCACCGGGGGCATAATCAGCCGAGGCATAATCGGAGTCGTCGAGCCGAAACGTAATCACCATGCAGAGAATGTACAGCGCATACTGCCAGTAAATAGCTTTCCGCTGTTGCACGTAGGAGAGTAGCGCATACAGCACCATCATTCCCAACATCCCGTCGAGAAAAACCCGAAGCGTACCATAGGCCGGCATCCCGTTCATGAATAGGTAGTTAGCGGTTTCAATTAGATGTTAGACGCTAGACTTATTTCCATTCTGTAGAGAAGTCTAACATCTAATGTCTAGCGTCTAGTGTCCAATACTCTGTGGTTAGCAGTTGAACTGGGGGACGTTATCCCTTTTTACTCCATAAAGAAAATCGAAAACGTAACTACTATCGACACCATTTATTAAACGTCTTTACGTCTCAGCTTCCAACAACGCATCAATTGCGGCCGTTAGCGTTTTCCAGCGGGTAGCCCAATCGCCCGCAACCCGCACGTACGCGATATTTCGTGTATCCAGAGCGGCTTTGAACCGGTCAAACATCTCCTGCCGCCGGTGCCCCAGATCCCGCAACCCGTCGGCCACCCAGGGCACATCAATATCAAGCAGAAAATACAGGTCGTAGGTGACCCGTTTTTCCAGTTCGGATAAAACGGGCGGAATCTCGTTCAGGTATATCTCGGAATACAGGCCCGTCGTGATAACGTCGGTATCGCAGATGAGCACCTTATTGGCTCGCTCCTGCGCCTGTAGTACAGCCTCGGTTTGGGCGTAGCCAATCCGGACAATATCGTCGAGAGAAAACTGGTTGTCGGTAATCAGGTCGCGGGCTACCTCATGGACAAAAGCCGTTTGGTAATGGTCGGCCAGTTGGCGGCCGGTAGTGGTTTTACCGACGCTTTCGGGACCGTACAAACAAACCCGTTTGGTAAAGTAGGGGCGCACCACGGCCGGAATAAAGTCCCAGTACCGAAACGGGTGTGCCCGAATCTGCGTGGCCGAAACCGGAATCCCCTCCCGACCGGGATCGAACAGGACGCACGGCCGTTGCAGGTGCTCGGACAAGGGGGCGCCGTACGCTTCTGAGCAGAAAAAGGCATCCACAGCCGGAAACCGTTGCCGGATAAACCGCGCCCAGCTTTTAGTAGCTTCGTACAGCGGCAGGGTCGGGTCATGGAAATCGTCATCTACCACCACCACCTCTATTTGCGGGCGGTCGGCAAGCAGGGTACGTAACCAGCGTTCGCGCAGGGTGGGCGGAATCGGATCGTCGGGGGTAATGCTCATGGATACCGTAAGCCGCTCACATTGTTTCAGGGCAAAGTCGATCAGGGCAAGGTGCCCCGTATGCACCGGCATGAACTTACCGAAAACCAAACCGTGGGAAAACATAAGGAAAAGGAGAAGGGAGTAAAGGGAGAAAGGGTTAAAGCACGTGGGCGGCTTTAAGGTCGGCCCGGCTCAGGGTCCGTACCTCGCCCGGCTGCATGCCATCGGCAGTCAGTCCTTCAATAGCCCAGCGTACCAGCCGTAGAGTCGGAAAACCCACAGCGGCTGTCATCCGGCGCACCTGCCGGTTTTTGCCTTCGTGCAGGGTCAGGGCAATCCAGGTGGTTGGAATATTAGCCCGGTACCGGATAGGTGGGTTGCGCGGGGGTAGCCGTTCCTCCGCTCCTTCAATTCGCTCGACCCGGGCGGGCAGGGTATCGTACGGTTTCCCATCAACGCTGATACGCACCCCGGAGGCCAGCCGTGCCAGGGCTTCGTCGGTAATAGCCCCCTCCACCTGCACCCAATACGTCCGCTCGTGCCGAAACCGGGGGTTAAGCAGCCGGTGATTCAGGGCGGTATCGCTCGTCAGCAACAAGAGCCCTTCCGAATCGGCATCGAGCCGCCCGACCGGGTACACATCCCGGGCCAGGGTAACGGGCAAATCGGCCAGCGTGGGTTTGTCGCCTTCTTTCGAAAACTGCGACAGCATCAGGTAGGGCTTGTAAATAAGGTAATACATGCCACAAAAGTAGTTCATTGTGCCCGCTAACCTCAAATCTGGCGAAGCGTTCCGGGGCAGACAGACAAAAAGAGAGCCCCAGCCGTCAAGCGACCGGGGCTCTTGTATAATGGATAATGAGTAATGAACAATGGATAATGGCAGGTCTGATAATCAGCAGAGCTGCTCCTTACTCATTACTCATTATCCATTGTTCACTG
This sequence comes from Rudanella lutea DSM 19387, assembly GCF_000383955.1. Lineage (NCBI taxonomy): Bacteria > Pseudomonadati > Bacteroidota > Cytophagia > Cytophagales > Cytophagaceae > Rudanella > Rudanella lutea. The sequence goes on from NZ_KB913013.1 coordinate 413,126, forward strand.
TTCATTGTTCGTTGTTCGTTGTTCGTTGTTCGTTGTTCACGGATTAATCGTCTCAATACTTCCGTCCGGTTTCCGTTTCAGCTCGGTGACTTTCACGTTGCGTAGGTGGGTTTTGCCCGACAGCTCCACATCGTGGTAAAAAATATACCACTTCCCCTGAATCTCAACAATAGAATGGTGGGTCGTCCAGCCCGTCACCGGATTCATTATCACCCCCTTGTACGTAAACGGACCATAAGGCGAGTCGCCTACAGCGTACGCCAACAGGTGCGTGTCGCCGGTGGAGTACGAGAAGTAATACTTCCCGCCAAATTTGTGGAGCCAGCCTCCCTCGAAAAACCGCCGGTTGTGGTCACCCGCCAGAATAGGGGCACCGGCTTCGTCCAGAATCTGCACATCCCGGGCGGCCTCATCGAACCGGAGCATATCAGCGCTCAACCGCGCCACTTTGGCACTCAGAGCGGGTTGATCGGGCTTACCCAGATCCGTTTCTGAACCGTTGGCGTCGTATTGGCCCGAAGCCCACTTCTGAAGTTGACCACCCCAGATACCCCCGAAGTACATGTACGATTTGCCGTCGGTATCGGTAAACACGGCCGGGTCGATACTATAACTGCCGGCAATGGGTTGCGGCTCGGCCTTAAACGGGCCCGTCGGTGATTTGCTCGTGGCTACCCCCATCCGAAACACGTCCTGTTTATCCTTGACGGGGAAGTATAAATAATAGGTACCGTTTTTATAGGCCGCATCGGGCGCCCAGAGTTGCCGGCCCGCCCACGGAATATCCTTCAGGTCGAGAGCCACCCCGTGGTCGGTTACTTTGCCGCCAATTTTATCCATCGACAGCACGTGGTAATCGCGCATGGCAAAATGGCTGCCTTTATCGTCTTCTTTCACACCCGCGTCAATATCGTGCGAGGGGTAAATATAAATCCGGCCATTGAACACGTGCGCCGAGGGGTCGGCCGTGTAAATATGGCTCACCAGCGGCTTTTCGAGGTATTTGCGCGGGGTCTGTCCAAGACCGGTCAGTAGTCCGGGGCCCGCCAGCAGAACGGCTGTCAGCGCAGCCTGAGTATAGCGTGTCATTTTGGTTGGGGTACGTTGTTAAAAGTTGACTACCTCGTGAAAGGCTTTCTTAGGCTGCAAGTTGACGTCGAACAACAAGGGATAATCTTTGCGGTTTTGCACGGGGAAATTGTCGAGCCAGGACGATTTGTCCGAAACATTCCAGAATGTGACGCCCGTGATGTGGTTTTTGTGTTTCCGCAATACCGAAAACAGCATCTTGTAGTGAGCCGCCTGTTTTTCGTTCATTTCGGGGGTAAACTCACTCTTATCCGTATCCCGACGGGCGCGCCGTTCGTGCTCTTTCGGGTACACCGACACGTCGAGCTCGGTGATTTGTACCTTCAGGCCAAGGCTTGCAAATTTGGTGATCGACTCTTCAAGCCCGGCCGCGGTAGGCTCGTCCAGCGACCAGTGCCCCTGCAAACCGACTCCATGAATGGGTACGCCCTTCTCCTTGAGCCGCTTCACAAGCCCATAAATTCGCTCCCGCTTACCCGGGCTCTCCGTATTGTAGTCGTTGTAAAACAGCTGGGCGTTGGGGTCGGCCGCGTGGGCATATTCAAACGCCCGCTCGATGTACTCTTCGCCGATGATCTCGAAAAACTTCGATTTTCGGTAAAAGTCGGGCCCACCGTCGGGAATAGCCTCGTTGACTACGTCCCAGGCGTAGATTTTCCCTTTGTAGCGGCCAACTACCGTTTCGATATGGCTCTTCATCCGGGCCAGTAACACCTCTTTGGTCACGGGGTTTCCGGCCGCGTCGGTAAAAAACCAGCGGGGGGTCTGGTTATGCCAGCAAAGGGTATGCCCCCGCATCCGAATCCCGTTCTGAGTAGCAAACTGGACAATGGCGTCGGCATCGGTCCAGTTGTACCGCCCTTCTTCGGGGTGTATCGGGCCCATCTTCATGGCGTTCTCGGCCGTGATGCTGTTGAACTGCTGCCGAATCAGGTCGGCTTCGGGACCCGTCAGGTTACGCGGAGCAACCGCTGCCCCGATCGGAAAATAGTCTTTGTAATAGTCCTTCAGTCCTTTTTCAGGCGGCACAAAGGAAACAGACAGAAACAGGGCACCGAGGCCCAGAAACGATACGGGTTTCATAGAAAAAAGGGTTTACTCGTTCCAGACACCAAACTTTCCCATGCGGTAATCCATGTACGCTTGGCGGATTTCGTCTTCCGTATTCATCACAAACGGTCCGTTGGCTACCACCGGCTCGTCGAACGGCTCGGCATGACCAAACAACAGGAGGGCATCCGTCGTGGCGGAGACCTCAAGGATTTCGCCATCCCGGTTAAACTCCACCAGTTCGCGCTGCGCTACAGCCTGTCCATTTACGGTGAGCATACCCCGGATAAGGTAAAACAGGATATTCCGACTCGCTTCAACGGGCAGGGTTACGGTACTGCCAGCTTTCAGATCGACCGTCGCCAGAAACACATCCGTCAGCGTAGCAAACGCGCCCGGCTGCCCGGCCCAATTGCCCGACACCAACCGAATCTGCACGCCTTCGGCGGGGCTCACGGACGGAATGGCGTCGCGCTGTAAGCCAGTATAGGTAGGCTCAGTCATTTTGAACCGGGCGGGCAGATTCACCCAGAGTTGCAGAATTTCGAGTGGTCCACCCGCCTGCCGAAACGCATCTGACGACACCTCAGCATGAATCAGTCCGCGCCCGGCGGTCATCCACTGCACCCCACCGGCCGTAATCACACTCTGATACCCCTGCGAGTCTTTGTGCATGATGTCGCCTTCCACAATAAACGTCACGGTTTCCATGCCCCGGTGCGGATGCGGCCCGAAGGGTAACCCGTGGTTATTGGCCGGGTAGGTCTGGTAGCCGTGATGATTCAGAAACAAAAACGGGTCAATCTGCGCCAGTTGGCGTGTCGGCAGGGGTGAATAGGTAATCAGATCGGCAATCGGACGGTACTCGGCCCGATGCACACGCTTTATCGTTCTCATAGGTATGTACGTGTGTGGTTATGGTTTTTTGTTTATGGTTTGTAGTGTCCGGGGTTCGGGTCAGTTCGTACTCCATAACCAATACTGGCAATGAGGTTGTCCGGCTCTTCGCCAACCAAAAACAAAAAACTATAAACCAAAAACTATTTAGTTGACAAACTGACTGAATCGTACACGACCACTTTTTTCCAGAGGTGGCTGTGCTTTTTCACGAATTCGAGGTGAATGGGGTGTTTCTGATAGATCTCCTCGTCGGCCAGGGAGTCAAAAAACAACAGCCAGGACACCTGATACGACCGGTCGATCACATCGCGGTTTGTACTCGCGGGTGTGCCAATATAGGCCTGCCGAATAACAGGCACCGTTTTTAGCGTTTCGAGCGCGGCCAGCAGTTGCTTCCGGTCGGTCTCACTGTCGGGGTTGGCCAGCCAGAAATAAACATGGTGCACAAACGGCTTGGCCGGTGCCGACTCAGGGGCTACAGGGCTGATCAACGTAGCTGCGGCCACCGTTTGGGGCGCCTGCTGGATAAAATCGCGACGATTCATGGAATAAAATTTATGATTTGTACTTGATTGAGGGAGAAAAGGGAGTAAGGAAAAAGGAGAAGGGTCCGGCTAATCTGAGTCAAACATTCCGGTACGTATTTGTAACGGGAATCATAACGGATTTTCCCTTTCTCCCTTCTCCTTTTTCCCTTTCCTCCCCTTTTTTAAAACCCAATTGAATTTCCGCCATCAACGGGTAGCGACGCGCCGGTAATGTACCGGGCGGCATCGGATGCCAAAAAAACGGCTGCCCAGCCAATGTCTTCGGGTTTCCCGAATTTACCCATTGGGGTTCGGCGCATGGCCCGGTCGCGCCGGTCGGGGTCGCCGTTCATGGCCACCTTACTCATTTCGGTTTCGATGAATCCCGGCGCAATCGCATTGACCCGCACGTTATACCCTGAAAACTCAGAAGCCAGTACTTTCACCATACCTTCCACGGCCGACTTGGAAGCTGCGTAGGCCACCACCCGGTCGATGCCGTAATAGGCAGCCATCGACGAGATCATAATAATGGATCCCTGCCGCCGGGCCACCATCCGCCGACCGCAGGCCCGCGTCAGGGCAAACACTGCGTTCAGGTTCGTCTGGATAATCCGGTTGAAATCGTCGTCGGTTACTTCGAGGGCCGGTTTTTTGAGGTTGATGCCGGCATTATTCACCAGAACATCGACAGGACCATGATCGGCTTCTACCCTTTCCACGAGCGCGTCGAGGGTGTCGAGCTGGGTTACGTCGTTCACATAATAATGGGCCGTGTTCTGAGCGGGCCCCTCCCCTATGGCCGCAATGGCATCGCGCAGAGGGGCTTCCCGTCGGCCGGTAATGATCACTGTGGCACCGGCCGCCACCATGCACCGGGCCATATCGAACCCAATGCCGCTACCACCCCCGGTAATTAGGGCCACTTTGCCTTCGAGTGAAAAAGCGCCGGGTCCAGTTTTGGCCGAAGCCGCATCGGGCACCTCAGCCTGTAATTCGGATACTTCCTGCATTATCGTAATTGGTAAATATCGACTAATCGTTTGACCTCTTCGAGCGAACGGTCGGGGGCTTTGAACGGAGCCGGAATAGGCCGCCGGGCAAACCGACCAAAATACAGCACACAGGCATCGCGCCACCAGATAGCCTCTTTCTGTTGTACCGCCAGTCGGCCAGCCACATCGTCGAACAGCTCAGGATCGAGAGCGGGCTTCACCTGCGCCCACTGCTGCTGCATCCAGCGCACGGAGTCGGCACCGGTATAATACCGTACACACAGCTCATCCCAGAGCGAACGACCCGTTGACAGTGTCTGGTTCCAGGGCACATGATGAAACCAGAGCAGGTACGGCAAAGGCGTGGTTTCGGCTTTGCCCCACTGCTGCTGCACGGGGGGCGTGTACAGACTCAGGGCGTTGCTGCCCGTTGCGGTGCGGTTGAACCCAACCCCAATCGAGTCGGCCCGGTGGTAATAGGTGTGTCGCCAGTCGGGTCGGGGGGCCTTGTCGAGCCAGGGCTCAGGACCGTAGTGGATGCCGTAGCCCATAATGTGGTGCAGACCGAGCGGATTGGTGTAGTTCACGTAAATCTCCCGCGACCGCATCATGAGGTCGGTAATTGTCTGTACGGCTTTGGGTTGGCGGGTGAGGGACATCTGTACCCACTCGCGGGCAATCCCTTCGGAGGTGAGCGTATGATCCCAGGCGAGCCGGCCAAAGGCGTACCAGTTGGCCTGCCCCATGGTATGCCCCGTCCAGTTGCGGTCGGAGCCCGTATTGGCAACCCCGGCCATGGCCGTTTGTTCGTACCCGTGCAGACTCCCGTCGATCACCTTCGCCACCGTGGAGCCGGGGCCTTTCACGTAGGTATCCGTATCCAGGCACTCCTTAAACATCGGCGCTTCGTACACCATATGCGTGGCAAACCCAAGGTATTCCTGCGTCAGCTGAAACTCCATGGCGAGGGGTGTTTTGGGCATAGCCCCGAACAGGGGCGAAAACGGCTCGCGTACCTGAAAATCAATTGGGCCGTTTTTCACCTGCACAACCACCTTGGGGTGAAATTTCCCGTCGAGCGGAGTAAACTCTTCGTAGGCCGCCCGAAACCGGTCGGCATTCTCGGCGGGCTTGTACACAAACGACCGCCAGATCACCACCCCATCGTGGGTACCGAGGGCTTCAGCGAGCATATTGGCACCGTCGGCATGGGTACGGCCGTAATCCTGCGGGCCGGGCTCCCCTTCCGAATTGGCCTTCACCAGGAACCCACCGAAATCGGGAATTTGGGCATAAATCTCGTTCACTTTCTCGGCCCACCACTGCCGCACGGCCGGGTCGAGGGGGTCAGCCGACTTCAGGGCGGGTTTCCCGGGCCCATTCACCACTTTGGACGCCGGAAAATACACCGACAGGTACACCCGGATACCGTAGGGTCGAAACACGTCAGCCAGGGCCGCTACCTTTTTTATGTATTCGTCGGTCATGAACCGGGGGCTGGCGTTCACGTTGTTCACGACCGTACCATTGATGCCAAGCGACGCATTGGCGCGGGCGTAATCGCGGTAGCGCGGGTCGATCCGCTCGGGTAACTCGTACCATTTCCAGAGCGACGAACCGGCGTACCCCCGTTCGATGGTGCCGTTGACATTGTCCCAGTGGTTGAGCATGCGGAGCTTCACTTTCGGGTTACTGGTTACCGACAGGTTAGCGATGGGCGCCCCGGTCTGCACCTGCCGCAGGATCGCAAAGGCTCCGTAGAGCACCCCCGATGCGCTGTTGGCACTCACCACGAGGTTATTTCCGCGCGAGGCCAGCCGGTAGCCTTCGCGGTTGAGGGCCGGTTCACTACCCACCTGCAACACAATACCGCCTGTTTTACCAGCCGCCGAAGCTACCACCGGCACCGGCTTACCCAGCAATCCCTGCAAGCCAACCTGTAATTCGGATGCCGCCGTTCTGAGTACGGGGTCGTTACCCGTTACGGCAATGAACCCAGCCGACCGGGCATAGCTGGCCCGTTGGGTGGCATCGGGCAACGGGTCGTATTTAAGCCATAGCCGATACCCATCGTCGGCACAAACCACATGACTCGCCAGCAGCAAGCCCAGAAGAAGTTTTCTTATCATAATGAGTGAAAGAGCGAAAGAGTGAAAGAGTGCGGGCCGCTGATGGCAACGAGTGGAGCGCAGCCGCCGGCATTCGTATAAACCAACGAACAACCTGTTTATAAACCACTTGCAACCCAATCAACCATAAACAAAAAACCAAAAACGACAAACTAAATACCCAAACCCCGGCTAATGCCCAGTTCCAGCCCGCGCAGTTCGGCGAGGCCGCGCAGGCGTCCAATGGCCGAATAACCAGGGTACGTTTTCTTGTTTAGATCATCGAGCATCTGATGCCCGTGGTCGGGCCGCATCGGGATGCTCGTTTCGCCAAGGCCAGCCTCGGCGCGTCGTTGCCCTTCGAGCACCAGTGCCTTCACCACCGCGTACATATCTACATCGCCCGCCAGGTGGTCGGCTTCGTGGAAGTCACGGGGGCGGGTCGGTGGTCCCTCGTTTTCGCGCTTCGTGGTGCGAAGATGGACGAAATGAATCCGGTCGCCCCAACGCTGCACAATACCGGGCAGGTCATTGTCGGGCCGCACGCCGAGCGAGCCCGTGCAGAATGTAATCCCGTTGGCCCGCAGCGGGCAGGCCTCCATCAACTGAGCCAGATCGGCCTCGGTACTCACCACCCGGGGCAGCCCAAGCAACGGAAACGGCGGGTCGTCGGGGTGAATGCAGAGATTGACGCCAGCCTCGGCCGCTACCGGGGCAACTTCGGCAATAAAGGTGTACAGATTCTGCCGCAGCTCGGCATCACCGATCGTCGCGTACCCATCGAGCAGCCCCTGAAACGTTTCGAGCGAAAAGGCTTCTTCGGAACCGGGCAACCCCAGCAGCACCACCGATGTCAACTCAGCCAGGGCCTCAGCCGATAATTGGGCGTACCGGGCGCGGGCCGACTCGATTACCTCAGGCTCGTAGGCCGCTTCGGCACCGGGCCGCCGGAGAATACACAGGTCAAACAAAGCGAAGTCTTCCCACACAAACCGAAGCCCCCGCGAGCCATCGGGCATCTCGTAGCTTAGGTTCGTGCGCGACCAGTCGAGGACGGGCATAAAGTTGTAGCAGACCGTCCGGATGCCGCACGCGGCCAGGTTTCGAATCGACGTTTTATAGTTTTCGATAAATCGGTCGCGGCCCGGGCCTCGCTTTTTAATGTCCTCGTGTACGGGCAGGCTCTCCACCACCGCCCAGTGCAGGGGCGTGTAGCGGGCATTGTCGGCTTCGACCAACGCGATACGCTCGCGGATGGCTTCCACCGACCACACCTCCCCGACGGGAATTTGATGCAGGGCTGTCACGACGCCCGTGCAGCCTGCCTGCCGAATATCCATCAGTGACACCGGATCGTTCGGCCCGAACCAGCGCATCGTTTGTAACATACCCATTTGAGTGGTTTTAGGTTTTTGGTTTCGGGTGGTGGGTATTCATGTTTTCTATTTGCCCACGCCCAGGTATCGGTCAGCAAACGCCAGAAACGCGGGCCAGTTGGGGCCGGTTGTATGCCCCCCACTATGCTGCCGAAAGGCGATATCTCCGTCGATAAGAGCCGTTTCGAGCGGTGGAAACACATCCGTGCCGAGCCCTTTTTTGCCCAGCAACTCGTACACCGGCCCGGCGTACGCCCCCCCCAGAAACATCCCCTTCGCGTCGATCCACTGTCCCTCTACCGTGGGGGAGCCGGAGCTGATAAATACGGGGCGGGGTGCACAAAGAGCGACCAGTTCGTGGGCATCCACGGGCAAGTCGTTGGGGGTCAGGGGGCCCGCATATTTGATAAAATTGCCCGCCATCCAGTGGTATTCGGCCGAGGAAGCCACGTTCTCGACCTGCTCGCCAAACGTGCGCCGGTGAATCTTGACGCCCCCCTCGCCCGACGATCCGATAAACCCAATGGCAAAGCGGGCATCGTAGGCCATGGTCACAATGGCTGCTTTGCCGTAGCGCGAAAGCCCTTCAATGCCTACCTGCCGGGCATCGACCGCCTTATCCGTTTCGAAATAATCGAGCGCCCGGCTGGCCCCCCACGCCCAGGCCCGCAGCGTACCCCAATCGTCAGGTTTCCGGCGCCCTCCTTTATTCATGAGCCCGATGATTCCTTCGGTGAGGCCCGCGCCATTGTCGGCCTGATAACTCGTGGGGTAGATGACGGCATATCCCCAGCCTTTAGCCAGTAGTTGTTGCTGCCAGCTCGGAGCAGCCGGGGCTGACGTGGAGACGGGCGGTTGTGGAGGACGGAAACCCGGCGGAAACCGGAATCCGTAACTCATCATCACCGGCACGGGCCCCGTTGCACCGGCGGGCGTTGCCAGCACCAGCTCAATTCGAACCTCAACGGCCGGGTATCTCGAATTATCGACATGCCCCACCAGCTGCTTCAGCCGGATCGGGAATGTTCCATTGAGGGTGTCTTTGGTACTGACCACCTCCCAGCGCACCGTCGGCGTATCGGCGGGCACCCGCCCGTACACCTCGCGGTCAAAGTCCTCCACGATTTCGGGGCGTCGCCTTTGCCACCATTGGCGGGCCGTGGTGACCTTCTGCCCGTTTTTGAGCCGGAGCGGATCAGGCAGGGCGGTGTACGTAGTGGCTTTGCTCTCGTCGACATTAGCGGCATTGGGGGCCTGCGGATTCCCCGATGGCCCCGGTCTCAACTGGGTAATAGACAGTTGAGCCAGCATAGCCCGGTAATCGGCCTGCGTCAGTCGCCCTTGCCGGGCCAGCAGGCTATCCTGCTCGGGGGTGCGGGGGCCAAACTGAGCCTGACCCGACATCGGGAGCTGAAGCAGCCCAACCGACAGAATCACCGCTATGGAGTTAGAAAAGGTATGCATAGGCTAAAGGTCTTTAAACGCACTTACCGACTAACGGGCAGCTGTGCCGCAAACGGTGAGGCAGGCAGGCCCTCGCGATTGTACAGGTTGGCTCCTTCGGGATTATCAGCCCAGGCGTACCGAACCGCTACCGGGCGACGAACAGCGTCGTGCCAGACCTCAACCGTTTTCCCCCGGATCCGGGCGGTGGCCCATACGTACGGACCCAGTTTTCCATCGGGGCCCATCTCGGCCACCGCAAACTGCTTCAGTGCGGGGCTGTTACGGCTTACCAACCCACCCCCGGTTTCCCGGAACCGCAGCACCAGCCGATTGCCTTTCTGCCGCATCGACGCAAACACGGGGCCACTCGTTACGCCCGTTTTGGTTCCGTACGCAACCCGTTCGGCGGCCAGGGCGAGCCGTTTGCCCACGTCCGCTTTGTTAAGTGGATGAATATCGTTCCACTCACCCAGGTCGATGGCAACGGCCATGCCGGTATTGGGGAGGGCGAGGGTTTGCCGCTGAGCCTCCCGCAGTTGCGCCCAGTCGCTGTCGACGGGGTCTTTCTGCACAGGCAGGTAATTGGCCAGTTGTACAAACAGAAACGGAAACGGAGCCTGCGGGGTAGCGCCCTGCCAATGCCCGCGCCAGTCGCTGATGACCGCCGAAAACAGATCCCGGTACTCCGTTGCCCGACTTACGTTCGACTCACCCTGATACCAGATAACCCCTTTGAACGCGTACGGCAGCAGCGGGGCAATCATGCCCTTATACAGTCCGCCGGGCATGTACTGAAAAAACGTTTGGGGCTGCAACGGCTGAGCCTCCGCCCCGACCTGATACTGCCACGAGCCTTTCAGATCGATCACCTGCCCCCCTACTTCGAGCTGATACGGTTTGTCGGGCGTGAAACCGCCCCGCCCAATGTTGTTGATCACCCGCACCACGAGCGTGTTTTTGCCCGGTCGCAGCCCCCCAGCCGGAATATCGTATTTACGCGGTGGGTACTGATAGCCAATCGTACCGACGAACGTGCCGTTGAGGTACGCCGAATCACGGTCAACGATGGTGCCCAGCCGCAATCGGGCGGGTTGCCCGGCGAGCGCAGCGGGTACGTCGAATTCTTTCCGGAACCAGACCACCCCGTTCAGCTTTTTCAGGGCCGGGTCGGGCTCGTCGGCCCAGTAACCGGGCAGGTTCATCCGGGGCCAGCGGCTCGCGTCATACGCCGGATCGAACCAGGGCTGCGCGCCATGCCGCCCTTTGTCGGTTTGGCCCAGTTGGGTGTACCAGATCCGGCTCCGGGCATCGTCGGCCTGCCGAATACGGGCAACATAGGCGCTATCGGCCATTTTTTGCGCTACGGCCTCATGCACCGGAAACGCCTTCAGCGCATCATCGCTCAGCCAGGCCTCGGCCGGCGACCCGCCCACACTCGCCTTGATCAGGCCGATGGGCACCCCGTATTTTTCGTGCAGCGATTTGGCAAAGAAGAAACCTACCGCCGTAAACGTACCAATCGTTTTGGGCGTCACGGCCTCCCAACGGCCGGGCGGCACATCGTCCGGCACAGCGCCAAACGAGTAGCGGGTAGGCACGTTAAACTGTCGGATAGTTGGGTAATTCGCCGTCGCCATCAGGTCAGCGTACAGATCCACAACCCGGTTCATGGGTAATTCCATATTCGACTGGCCCGAGCAGAGCCACACATCGCCCACCAGCAAATCGGTCAATGTAAGCGTGTTTCGCCCCTCGATGGTCATCGAATAGGGCCCGCCCGCCCGTTGCGCCGGGAGTTGAACCTGCCAGGTCCGGTCTGGGCCGGTGGTCGCCCGGTACGATTTTCCCGCCCACAAAACCGTCACAACTTCGCCCGGATCGGCCCAACCCCAGATGTTCAGCGGCACGTCGCGTTGCAGAACCATGCCGTCCGTAATCAGTTTAGGCAGTCGAACATCGGCCCGAACCGGCGTAACGCCCAGGCTTATTCCAACCAGCCAAAGGACCAACAGGCGGATCGTGAACGTTTGCATACAGTAGTTCATAAAAAGCGAGAACACACTCCCCACCGAGCCGGCAGGAAGTGTGCGATTCATTACCTATGATAAGTCTTTGTAAGGAAGCACATTCCCTTTATTCTTTACCCTGCCAGCCGTTGAGCATCCCGGCATAGGCCGGTTTTTTGGTGTAGCCAGACAACCGACACGTTTGTTGGAATCGTGCATGGAGATACGTTATCCGGGATACAAAGGTTCGGCCAGGATCGTGGCAGTGCCATCGTCCCGGCCGAAAGCCTAACCACTAATTATAGCCAGGATTTTGTGGAAACTTGGGGCCCGTAGTCGTCAGGTCAATCTGCGACTGCGGAATAGGCCGCAGCAGGTGGAAGTCGCGGAAGCCCGGCGTCGGGTTGTACTGTTCCAACCGGCGTTTGAGGCTCTGCGTCCGTACCAGATCGTGCCAGCGGGTGTTTTCGCCGTACAGCTCGCGGGTTCGCTCGTCGAGCAGGAAATCGAGCGTTGCCTGTGCTGGGCTGATGGTCATGGCCGTGGCAGCTGCGGCATTCTGAGCGGCCGTGTTGGTTGCCTTAAACGCGGCCCGCTGCCGAACGGCATTGATCATGGCCGCGGCTTCCTGTGGTTTGTTATCCTTTATATAGGCCTCGGCCGCCAGCAGGTAGGTATCCGCCAGACGGAACAGAATGATGGGGCGGTACGACGACTCGTTGACGGTCAATCGGTTCACGGCAGCGTGCTTGGTCATGGTCGGGTGCAGGTCGGCCGTGTACTGCGACGGCGCCAGAATCACCCCTTTGAACGCCCGGCGCTGGGCCTCCGTAACTTCTACGCCCGGCATCCAGATAGCCGTATCGCGACCGGCCACCAGCGACCCGCGCGAGGTAGTTACAGGCGTGGTCCGGTTAAAGATCCAGGCCGACTGGAACGTTTTGAAATAGCGGGAATCGTTGTTGCGCTCCGCAAACGCGGTATTGAGCGTGTAGTTTGTAGGGCGGAACCGACGGAATGGCCGCCCGTTGCGGGTGTCACGATCCATCACGGCAATCGAATTGGCCGGTGCCCCCGAGATGCCGAAGTTCACGTTCAGCGCGTTGGTGTACAACGATACCCAGTAAAAGTTAAGCCGATTCTCTTTGTTGCCATTGGCAATCTGGGGTGAGTTGTTAAACTGGCTTTCGGCATAGCTCGGGTCGGTGTTCCGGTCAACTACGAAAATCGACTCCCGGCCGTACTCGTTGCCTTCGCGGAAAACGTTGGCGAAGTCCTGCTCCAGACCCAGCCCATACGTAGCCTGATTATCAATCAGCTGACGGGCCGTAGCGGCTGCCGTCGCAAAATCAGACGGTTGAGCCGCTGCCGACCAGCCGCGGGTTAGATAGACTTTTGCCAATAAATGCAGCGCGGCTGGTTTGGTAGCCCGGCCTTTCGACTGGTTTGAGGTGGCGGGCAACTCCTGCACGGCTTCGGTCAGGTCTTTGATCATGGCCGCGTACACCTCGGCCTGCGGAGCGCGGGTAGCCGACGTAGTAGGCACATCGATAAAGCTGAGGCTCAGGGGCACATCGCCGAAGTTGCGCACGAGCTGGAAGTAATAAAACGCCCGCAAAAACTTAGCTTCGGCGAGCAACACCGTCCGGCGGGCCGGATCAATGGAAGCTGACGGCCCGAATTTGAGCACCCCGTTGAGGTTGTTGATGGCCTGGTAACTATTGTTCCAAATCGAAGCTACCTCCCCTACCGACGGCAGAATGTTGGTGTATTCAAAAAAGGTCCGGTTTCCGTCGCTGGCGCCCAGAATCGACTCGTCGGTGCCGGCGTTTTCGGTGTAGGTGTAGCCCTCCGATCCCCAGAAAAAGCGGGCAATCGAATACGAAGCCGTTACGCCCCCTTCCAGGCCACCGGCCGTTGCGAAGAACTCAGGACCCAGATCCGAACGAAACTCCTGTTCGAGTACCTCCTGGCAGCCCGTTGCCAACACCGCTGTCAGCATAAGGCCCCACGTACCCCTTTTGAAAAACGTATGAATTTTCATGATTGTCTTAACTGAGATTGAGGGGTGAATTAGAACGAAAGGTTAACACCAACCAGCAGTTGCCGGGTGGGCGGGGTTGTCAGGCCCACGGTAATGGCCCGGCCCGTGACGCCCGTACCAGCGGCTGCTCCCTGGGTGGGCACGGCTCCACCCGTACCGGTACCTTCAGGGTCGATACCCAGCCCCGCCCGCACAAACGGCGAGTAGATCAGGAACGGGTTGCGGGAGGTCACGTACACCTGCGCCCGGCTGAAGCCCATCCGCTTGAGCAGCGTTGGCGCGAGGTTGTACGCCAGATTGAGGCTCTGCATCCGCACAAACGAACCATCGTAATACCCCAGCGTCGACGAGAAGTTGATCCGGTCGCCGGGGGCAGGCATCGGAAACGCGTTGGTCGGGTTGGTGGGGGTCCAGTAGTCGAACCTGGGCTGGTTTACCCGGCCGTTGTTCAGGAAAGCGTAGCCCGTACCCGTTCCGTCCGACTGGAAGTAGGTAGCTACCAGCTTGTTACCGATCCGGGCGTTCATGGTAGCCGTCAGTTCCCAGTTTTTGTAGATAAACCGGTTGGTCATCCCTCCGATCCACTTCGGCTGGAAGGTGCCAATCACACTACGGTCAGCGTCGGTAATCCGGTTGTCGTTATTCAGGTCAGCGAGTTTGATCTGACCCGGCGCGGCATTGTACCGGGCAGCCTGATCGGCCTCGTTCGTTTGCCAGATACCCAGTTTTGTATAATCGTAAATCACGTTGATCGGTTGACCCACAAACCAGCCGTTGCCGATGTCCTGCATTTTAGCGGGGTCTTCGAGCGCCAGAATTTTCTCCCGGTTGAGCGAGAAGTTCAGGTCGGTTGTCCATTTGAAGCCACTCGTGCGGTTGTCTACGTTCACGGAGTTCAGCACCACCTCCACCCCACGGCCCTGGGTTTTGGCCGCGTTGGTCCAGTAGCTGTTGGCCCCGTTGCTGAGCGGCAGGTTCTTCTGCACCAGCAGGCCTTCGGTTGTTTGCTGATACAGATCCACCGAACCCGTCAGGCGGTTGTTGAACAGGCCAAAGTCCAGACCCACGTTCACGTTGCTCGTCGACTCCCACTTAAGCCCCTGGTTACCAAGCGTACTGACAAAATAGCCCAGCACGTTGGTGGTACCGAAGTTGTAGCGGTTGGTAGCCAGACTACCGCGGGTAGCCCCGGCCGGAATCCCCTGGTTACCTGTTACGCCGTAACCCGCCCGCAGTTTGAGGTTCGAGATATAAGCGTTGTTTTTCAGGAACGATTCGTTGCTAATGTTCCAGCCCACCGCAAACGCGGGGTAATTGAGCCACGTCCCCTCCGGAAACACCGACGAACCGTCGCGCCGGAAGGTAGCCGTCAGCAGATACCGATCCGAGAACACGTAGTTGACCCGCGCCATCATCGACACCAGACCGCTGCGGCTGAAGCTGTTGGCCCCGCCAGCGGGCACCACAGGTGTACCGCTGGCGAGGTTCAGGTTGTAGTATTGGATATAGTCGGCGGGTAAGCCCGTTGCTTCGACGCGGTTGGTAAAGCTGCGATCCTGCTGCACACCGTACAGACCTGTGATGGTCACGCGGTGCTTCTCGGCAACTACTTTCTCGTACGTCAGGATGTTATCGACGGTGTATCGGTACGACTCGCCGTTCTGCACGGCCGCGCTGTTCTGAGTCGGTAAGGTAGAGCCCGCGTTGATAATGGTGTTGGGGCCGAGGTACTGCCCGAAATTTTCCTGCCGAAAGTCGAGACCCACGTTGAGCCGGTATTTCAAGCCGTCCAGAATCCGTACCTCGCCGTACAGGCTATTAAACGTTGTAATCCGCCGACGGCGCTGCACAATGGCGTTGGCGTCATCGAGTGTGATCGGGTTCATGGTCGACAGTTCGTCCACCGTGCCACGCAGCGGGCGCAGGTTGGGCGTCCCATCGGGCAAGGTTGGTGAGGTGAGCGGACTGATACGCAGGGTGTTGTACACCGGGTTAATGCCCTCACCCCGGGTATAGTTGAGGTTGCTCAGGTTGGTGAAACCCACGCTTACCCGGCTCCCGATCTTGGTGTCGATTGAGGTGCGGAGGGAGAATCGCTCGAACGACTGGCCCGTAATCACGCCGGTTTCCTTATAATAACCACCTGAAAACCCGTAGGTTGTGCTTTCGCTACCACCCGAGAGGCTCAGCTCATTGTTAGTGACGAACCCTTTTTTGTAAAGCAAATCCTGCCAATTGGTCGACGTACCGGCCGCAATCCCCGCCAGTTCGTCGGGCGAGTTGCCCGCGCTGTACTGAGCCAGCTCGCGCATAGCTTTAAATTCCGGGCCGTTGAGCATAGGGTACTGACCCAGAATGGTGTTCTGCCCCGCCTGCCCGCTGTAGGTAACCGTGGGCTTGCCTACCCGGCCCCGTTTGGTGGTGATAAGCAACACCCCGTTGGAGCCCCGCGAGCCGTAAATGGCTGTTGCAGAAGCATCTTTGAGAATATCAATGGTGGCAATATCGTCGGTATTCAGGTCATTGAGGCTACCGCCATAGGGCACCCCATCCACCACAATAAGGGCATCGTTGGAGCCACTGAGCGAACGGTTGCCCCGAATCCGCAGCTGGGCACCTGCACCGGGTGCGGTTCCGGTACGGGCCAGGTCGACCCCGGCAGCCCGGCCCTGCAAGGCCTGCAACAGGTTGGCCGCGGGTACTTCTTTTAACGCCCGCGAGTCGACCGACACCACCGAGCCCGTCAGGTCCGACCGGCGCTGGGTACCGTACCCTACCACGACCACTTCGCTCAATTGGTTGTTCGATGGGGTAAGCTGCACCCGGAGTTCTTCGCTCCCGTTGCCGGTCGACACTTCTTTAGAGCCGTAGCCCACCAGCGACAGTACGAGTGTGCTGTTTGGCGTAGTCGCAATCGTAAACCGACCATTTGCATCGGCCGCCGTACCCCGTTGGGTATTTTTGATGACAACCGATGTGCCGGGCAGTGGCTGATTGTTTTCATCCACCACTAAGCCCTTAACCTGTACGGAAGTGGTCTGCGCCTGCACACCCACCCAGGTGCCAAGCCCTACGACCAGCGCCAGAAAGCCCCTCCGGCTCCGGGCGGACCACTCACTGCCAATGGATTTGAGTTTTACCAGGAAAGTTTTCATCATTTATCTGGATAGTATGTCGTCTGTCTGTGTACGGAGCCAGCAACAGGTATCGTACACAGAATTTTTGTGCAAAGTATTGGCGTTAAATTTAAATTTGCAATCGGTTGCAGGAAAAAATAATTTTTTTGTGGTATCGAAACATGATTTAATACAATCACTTAGGTTTTTTACCAGGACAGGTATTCTCTGAGGCCTTGAACCCACAGGCAATTGGCAAGAAAAGAGAGGAAATGGTTTAGAAAGGTCACAAATGAATGTATTAAGGCAACAGGCAATCTACATACCCACGGAAACTACCCATGCAATGGGTTGCAAAAGGTAAAAATGAACGGGTTGGTACTTAATTTGTGGTACGAACAGAGAGGCCAACTTGTACGGAAGTCAATCATGGAGAAAGAAGTTACGATATACGACATAGCCAAGCGGCTCAACTACTCACCTGCTACCGTGAGTCGGGCGCTCAACGATCATCCGGCCATCCGGAGCGACACCAAAGACGTAATCACCTCAATGGCCCGGCAAATGGGCTACCGGTCTAACACCTTTGCGAGTAACCTGCGCCGACAACGGACCAACACCATCGGTGTGATTGTGCCCCGGCTGAACAGCAATTTCATGTCGTGTGCCTTGGCCGGGATGGAGAAAGTAGCTAACGAAGCCGGTTATAACCTGATTATCAGCCAGTCACTGGAGTCGGCGCGAAAGGAGAAAGCCAACGCGAAAACCATGTTTGATAGTCGCGTGGATGGGCTATTGGTGTCTGTAGCTTACGATACGGAAGACATCGAACACTTCGACGATTTTATTAATCGCGGGGTACCCCTCCTGTTTTTCGACCGGGTCATTGAGCACAATCAGTGCCCCAGCATTGTGATCGACAACGTGAAGGCCGGTTATGAAGCCACCACGCACCTGCTCGAAGAAGGGTGCACGCGGGTGATGCACGTGACGGGGAATCTGAAGCGCAACGTATATGCCGACCGGCTGAAAGGATACCGTATGGCCTTGCAGGACCGGGACATTCATTATGAAAAGCAGCTGGTACTCGAAACGGATCTGAGTCAGGAAGCCGGGATCGAGGCCGCCCGACAACTGATGGCCTCCCCGCACCGGCCCGACGGGCTGTTTGTCACGAATGACCTTTGCGCCGTCACCTGCATGGGGCAGTTAAAAAAGGCCGGGCTCTCCATCCCGACCGATGTAGCCGTGGTAGGCTTCAACAATGACCCTGTTTCACAGGTGGTTGAGCCTAATCTGACGACCATTCACTACCCCGGCCGCGAAATGGGCGAGATCGCGGTGAAGAGTCTAATCAATCACTTAAACGGATTGATGGACATGCAAACCACCAATACCATTATTTTGCGGTCTGAACTGATTATTCGGGAGTCTTCACGCAAGAAGCCAATCTAATCCCGAACCTGCCAACCGCCTATGTTAGACCAGTACAAAAACCAGCATCCGTACCTTGTTGCCTTAGACTCAATCATTTTTGGGTTCGATGGCGAATCGCTGAATGTGTTGCTGGTTAAACGGGGCGTCGACGACGGAACCTGGTCGCTCATGGGCGGATGGCTGCAACCACACGAGGGGTTAGGCGAGGCCGCCCACCGGATTCTGCTGGAACTGACCGGCCTGACCAACGTGTATCTGGAGCAGTTGCATGTCTTTGGCGACCCCAACCGCGACCCCATCGCCCGCACCATTTCGGTGGCGTATTTTGCCCTTGTCAAGGTAGCCGACTACGAATGCGCTATCTCCGAGACCCATCAGGCCCGCTGGTTCTCGCTGTACGACCTCCCTCCTCTCCTGTTCGACCACGCGCAAATGGTGGAGCTGGCCATCGGCCGACTACGCTACAAAGCCTCGCAACATCCTATCGGTTTTGAGTTGTTGCCCGAAAAATTTACCATTCCGCAACTCAAGAAGCTTTACGACGCCATTTACAACACGGAGTTCGACAAGCGAAATTTTAGTCGTAAAATCCTGTCCACGAACCTGTTAATCAAGCTCGACGAAAAACAGAAAGGCTTTTCGAAGAAAGGGGCCTATTACTACCAGGTCGATACAGCCAAATACGAAGAGCTGACCCATTCGTTTCTCAATTTCATACCCAATTCAAGCGAGCGGGCCAAACCCTGACACGGGGAGCGTGAGCGATTTACATAAACAGAGGCATTAAAATTATTAAGTGTCACTTTGACGATTAACGAATAAATGTCAACTTTACACGTCCAACGGGCCTCTCCCCGGCTGAACACCAAACAAACAACGTAAACCACTTAATTCTAACGTATTAACAACTATGTCAACGATCACTCTCGGCGATAACGAGTTTTTTAAAGGCGTTGGTGCAATCGGTTACGAAGGCCCCAAATCAAAGAACCCGCTTGCGTTCAAATGGTACAACCCCGATCAGGTAGTAGGTGGCAAAACCCTGCGCGATCAGCTGCGCTTTGCTATTAGCTACTGGCATACGTTCTGCGGCACGGGTGGTGACCCCTTCGGGCCTGGTACACGCGTGTTCCCCTGGGATGCCGATAACGACGCCAACGTGCGCGCCCGGCTCAAAATGGACGCTGCTTTTGAGTTTATCACCAAAATCGGGGCACCCTATTACTGCTTCCACGACGTCGACCTCGTAGACGAAGGCCCAACGGCTGCCGAGTACGAAAGCCGGATGCAGGCTATCGTCGACTACGCCAGGCAGAAACAACAAGCCAGCGGGGTAAAACTGCTGTGGGGCACGGCCAACGTCTTCTCGAACCCCCGCTACATGAATGGGGCCTCAACCAACCCCGACTTTGCGGTGTTGGCCTATGCCGGTACGCAGGTGAAAAATGCTCTCGACGCAACCATTGCCCTCGGTGGCGAAAATTACGTGTTCTGGGGTGGTCGCGAAGGCTACATGTCGCTGCTGAATACAAACATGAAGCGCGAAGTGGAGCATTTGGCGCAGTTCCTGACCGTTGCCCGCGACTATGCCCGCAAACAGGGCTTTAAAGGCACGTTCTTCATTGAGCCCAAGCCGATGGAGCCTACCAAGCACCAGTACGACTACGATGCGGCTACGGTGATCGGGTTCCTGCGTCAGTACGGTCTGGATAAGGATTTCCAACTGAACATCGAGGTGAACCACGCAACCCTCGCGGGCCACACGTTTGAGCACGAGTTGCAGGTAGCCGCCGATGCAGGTATGCTCGGCAGCATTGATGCGAACCGGGGCGATTACCAGAATGGCTGGGATACCGATCAGTTCCCGATCAACATTTACGAACTGACTGAGGCCGCGCTCGTTATCCTGCAAGCCGGTGGTATTCAGCCAGGTGGCATCAACTTCGACGCCAAAGTGCGCCGGAACTCAACCGACATGGAAGACCTGTTCATTGCGCATATCAGCGGTATGGACGCATTCGCGCGGTCGTTTATCGTGGCCGACGCCATTCTGCGCGAATCGGACTACCTCGCTTTCCGCAAGGAGCGCTATGCATCGTTCGACTCTGGTCAGGGCAAAGCGTTTGAAGAGGGTAAGCTGACACTCGAAGACCTGCGTGCCTACACGCTCGAAAACGGTGAGCCGCAAATGCGCAGTGGCAAGCAGGAGTGGCTCGAAAGCCTCATCAATCAGTACATCTGATTGCGATAAACGAGAGTATTGCTTCTTAACGAGAACAGCCCTCGTTCCCTCTCTTTAGCGAGAAGAGGGAGCGTGGGCTGTTCTTCTTTTGTTGCAACTGCCTACTCCAGCCGTAGCCAGACGCCCCCGTGGTCGGAGTGGACGGCTTCGCGGAAATGCCCCGCCCCGCCGATGCGGTCACGAAGGGTATCGGCCACCGAAATGTAATCGATTCGCCAGCCTTTGTTGTTGGCCCGCGCCCCGGCCCGGTAGCTCCACCAGCTGTACTCCACCGTGTCGGGGTGGGCGTGCCGGAAAGCATCGGTAAAGCCCGACGCAAACCAACGATCCATCCAGGCCCGCTCCTCGGGCAAAAACCCAGTGGTATTCTTGTTCCGGACAGGATCGTGAATATCACGCTCCGTATGGGCAATGTTGTAGTCGCCCACCACAATGAGGTGCGGGCGGGTTTGCCGTAGTTCGTGCACGTAGCGGTAGAAATCCTCCAGAAACTCCATTTTCACCCCTTGCCGTACCTCCCCCGTTGTACCCGACGGAAAGTAACAGTTTAGTACCGTCAGATCGCCGAAATCAGTCCGTAGAATCCGGCCTTCGCAATCGTACCGGGCCAGTCCGCAGCCCAGCTGCACATGATCGGGGGCCGTTTTTGAAAATGTAGCCACGCCCGAGTACCCTTTTTTCTCGGCCGCGTGCCAGTGGTACCGGTAGCCCAGCGCTTCAAACGGAGCCAGATCGACCACGTCGTGCGTGGCCTTTACCTCCTGAAAACACAGAATATCAAATGATTGGGTCGCCAGCCAGTCGATCAACCCTTTCTGAATCGCCGAGCGAATCCCGTTCAGATTGTACGTTAGAATATGCATAAATGGGGAGGAAAGGGAAAAGGGAGGAGAGGAGAAGGTACAACCTCCTTGCTCCTTTCCTCCCTTCTCTTTTCTGCTTTTTTAATGTACCAATTCGCCCTGGGCGGGAACGGACTTTTTGCTATCGGTGAAGAACAGAATAAACAGGATCAAGACCACCACGGCGATGCCCGTGGGCACGAGCCAAACTGAGGTCCAGTCTTTCACGCCGTCTTTGGTGTACATATCCAGCACAATTCCTGACAGCTTGGAGCCGATCCCCATCCCGATGCCGTACGTGGCTAGTGTGATGAGGCCCTGAGCCGATGACTTGATCTTTTCGCCCGCCTTGTTGTCGGTGTAAATCTGCCCCGTAACGAAGAAGAAATCGTAGCAAACGCCGTGCAGCAGAATAGCCAGGTAAAACATCCACTCCCCTGAGCCCGCATTGCCGTAGCCGAAAAAGAGGAAGCGCGCAATCCAGGCCAGCAAGCCCACGATGAGCATTTTTTTCACGCCCAGGCGGGTGTAGGCTATCGGGATCAGGAGCATAAAGATCACCTCCGAAGCCTGCCCGAGCGACATTTTGTTTTCCACGTTCTGCACCCCGGCATCGGTCAATGAGGGGTTAGCCATGGCGTAGTAGAATGAGAGGGGAATACAAATCAGCACCGACGACAGAAAGAAAATGGCAAACGACCGGTCTTTGAACAGCTTGAAGGCATCGAGGCCCAGAATCTGACTGAACGAAGCCCCGGCGCTCGGGTTGGGCGGGGTGTCGGGCAGGAAAAACGAGAAAATACCCAGCAACACCGAGGTGTACATCGACAATTCAAAAATTGTCACCTTATCGCCAAAGCCGTAGAAACCGACAATGTTAGAGACCAAAATCCAGGCGATGGTACCCAGCACCCGAATCCCCGGAAACTCTTTCTCGGGGCTTTGCATCTGCTGCATGGCAATCGACGTGGTCAGGGCCAGCGTAGGCGCAAAGGTGAGGCAGTATGCCAGAATCAGCATAAAAAACGAGTCCGATTCGGTATTCTGCGTGATCAGATACAGTACCCCTGCCCCCAGCAGACACAAAACACCCAGCACTTTCTGCGCGGCAAAATACCGGTCGGCAATCATGCCCACAAAGAACGGGGCGATAATCATAGCGAGTGAAAAGGCTGCGTAGGCATTGCCCACCTGATCGCCGGAGGCACCAAGGCCTGTCATGAGGTACTTACTCATCTGACCGTACCAGGCTCCCCACATAAAAAACAGGAGGAACATCATGATCGACAACTGAATGCGAATTTTGGAACTCATCGGAGGGGGTTAAGTTGGTTGTTCGAAGCCTGAAATTAGCCAAAAATAGGGCAACAGCAACGCCATTCGTCCAAAATACCTTTCCTTCAGTTACCCGCCAGTGTATATTTGTCAGTCCACCAAACAGACGTAACTATTCTCCACGTATGCGCATTTTTACCCTTTCCCTTTTTGCCTTTATCTGCTTTCAGGCGTCCTCGTTCGGCCAGAAGGTAGACCTCGATCGGTTTTATTTCGATGTCAGCTACCTGACCCTGCCCCGTGAATACATCGACCCCGCCGAACGGACCTTTGGCGTGCGGGTCAACACGGCCCCAGCCGTTCGGCAGACTATTCCAGCCTCGCAGGTGTACGATCAGATTCACCTTTCGGGCTTCCGGAAAGTAGAAGACCGCCCCACGGTGGGTGTCACGGTGAACTTCGGGGAGGTGCGTTTTGAGCGAAGCGAAACCAAAACCCGCACCCAGGACCGCAAAGACCGCGACGGTAAGGTGATTGGGCAGGATACGTATTACACCATGGTGCTGACCTACAGTGCCTCGGGCGATTTCAGTCTGTACGGCCCCCGCGAAAGCACAGCCTCCGAAAAGCGGCAGGAAGAGAAACAACAGGCGGCCGTGGCGCAAAACCGCTTTTTGCAGTCGGCCAACCTATCGGGGGGCAACGGGTCGGCGCGGTCGGTTACGGGCGAACAGTTTGCGCGCACGCTTACGCACACCACCCGCGAATTTTCGAACCTGAGCGACCTGAACCGCTACGTGAAAGAAAACAGCGAATCGATTCGGATGGAGCTGATTAACAACTACGTGCAGTCGTCGGTGCGCTCAGTCAACAATGAGATTAACCGCTGGTACGGCTACGTTCCCTACAACGAGCGGGACTTTCTGTGGATTCTCGATTCAAAAAATCACCCCGAATTTCCGATTCAGCAGGAAGCCATTAAAGCCATTAAAGAGTTAATGAAACGGATGTCGGCCACCGAACCACTCGGCACCCTCGAAGAAAACCTGAAACCGGTGATGGCGTATTTCGGCGATTTGAAAACCAAATATGCAGGTTCCGACAAACGGGAGCAGAAAATGCGGTACTCGGCCTACTACAATCTGGCTACGCTGTATTACCTACTCGACCGGCCCGACGAAGCCCGTACCGAAGCCGAGGGGCTGATTAAAAACGGGTACGACACCAAAGACGGCGAACGCCTGGCCGAACTGGCGACTAAACTGAAGAATGACCTGACCCGGCACCGGATGGATTCGCGGCATATGCCTCTGTAAGAAACCAATCGACGCTACGTTATACACACAATAGCCTCTCGCACCATTTTTGCTCTTGAATTACCCGGACCTGACGGACGGACAAACCGGACTTACCGACACGACACCTGTAGTATTTTGTGCCCATGCGCCCACTCGTTTACGTACTGATTTTTCTCGGTGGATTTTTCGCCCTGCCTACCCACGCCCAAACCGTGCAATGGGCCAGTCGGGTTATTGGTGCGTCGTCGGAGGGGAAAGGCGATACCTATGGGCAGCAATTCAAGGCGGTACAGGCACTGGGTAAACCAAACAAGCTACCCGATCAGGGGTACAGCCCCTGCGCGTGGTCGCCCCTCTACCCCGACGGGGCGGAGGAGTGGCTGCACGTGGGCTTCGAGAAAGCCATGCCCGTGCGGCAGGTGATTGTGGGCGAAAACGTGAACCCCGGCGCGGTGGTGCGTGTGGTGGTGTACGATGAGCGGGGCACTGAGCACGTGGTGTACACCGCCAGCCCGCAGGCCCGGCCCGAAGGCACCTTGCGGATTATGGTCAACGACACCGGACTGGTGGGCAATGCCGTAAAAATCACGCTGGCGACGGCCGCGATTAAAGGGCCCAATCAGATCGACGCGGTGGGCCTCAGCGACTCGCCCAAGCCGGTGCCCGTAGAAGTAGCCGTATCGAAGGGCACCCCGAAAGAGATTCAGAAAGAGAACCTCGGCAAAACCGTCAACTCAGCGGGTCAGGAGGTAGCGCCCGTTATTGCGCCCGATGGTAAAACGCTGTATTTCACGCGTGCAGGCCACAAAGGGAATACCGGTCAACCGGAGAAACAGGACATCTGGATGTCGACGCTTCAATCGGCCGGGCCCGGTCAGCCCCCTACCTGGAGCGAAGCCGTCAACATTGGCTCGCCCATCAACAATGCGGGCGATAACGCCATCAGCGGCATTTCGTCCGATGGCCGAATCCTCTACCTCATCAACGTTTACCGGCCCGATGGAGGCCTGTACTACGGCCTTTCCAAATCGCAGAAGACGAAAGCCGGCTGGAGCTTTCCGGTCGAGTGCAAAATGGCCGACAACCGCAATTACCACAAAGACGACAAGCTGGAGTTCTCGGTTTCGCCCGATGGGAAAGTGATTGTGCTGGCCATGCAGAAGAAAGATTCGATGGGCGACCGGGATTTGTATGTCTCGTTCCAGAACGAGGATCAGACCTGGACGGCCCCGAAACACATGGGTCGGGTCATCAACTCGGCCGACAGCGAGGCTTCGCCGTTTATTGCGGCCGACGGCCGTACCCTCTATTTTTCGTCGGAAGGGCATCCGGGCTTTGGCAACGGCGACATTTTCGTGACCCGTCGGCTCGATGATAGCTGGCAGGTCTGGAGCGAGCCCGAAAACCTCGGCCCGGCCATCAATACCCCCAAATGGGACGGGTATTTTACCATTCCGGCATCGGGTGAGTACGCGTACCTTAGCTCAGGCTCCAACTCGCTGGGGATGGAAGATATTTTCCGGCTCAAGCTCTTCCCGTCCATCAAGCCCGACCCGGTAGCCATTGTGTCGGGGCAGGTGCTGGATGCCCAAAGCAAAAAACCCGTGCCATCGGACGTGGTATCGGGGTTGTTTGGCGAGAAAGGCAAAGAGATTTCGCGGGTGGAGTACGATCCCGAAACGGGTGAGTACAAGATGATTCTGCCCACGCAGAAAACCTATAACCTCACGGCCTCCAAAGAGGGCTACTTCCCCGCGACCGAGGTGCTCGACCTGAGCCGCGACAAGCGTTTCCGCGACATCCGGCGCAATTTGTACCTGATTCCGATTCAACCGGGCCAGAAAATCGTGATGCGTGAGGTCTTGTTTGAACAGGGCAAGGCCGACCTGCAACCCGGTGCCGACGGCGAACTCGACAAAGTAGTGCGTATGCTGACGCAGTACCCCGGTATGGAGTTACTCGTTGAAGGCCATACCGACAATCAGGGCGAGTGGGAACCGAACATGAAGCTCTCAGAAGACCGGGTCGAAACGGTGAAGTGCTATCTGGAAGAGAAGGGCATTGCCTACACCCGCGTACAAACCAAAGCCTGGGGCCCCAGCAAACCCATTGCCTCCAACGAAACCGAAGAAAAACGCAAACAAAACCGCCGGGTAGAGTTTACGATTTTGAAGATGTAGGGGATTGGTTTTTTTTAGCGCATCGGACAATACAAAATACGCATAACGGAATTTGTATTGTTGAGCCAGAAACAGGCCTCTCAATTTACTGATAATGAAAACTATATTTGATTTTATAAGGGCGTATAAGGGAGGATGCTTTTAGTAAAACATTCGTATATTCAGTAGTCGTCTTTAATGATAATTCGACACTCCGAAATACTTAATAAATCAAGACAAACATGTATTACCAGGTTTTAATTGAAACAAATGAAAAGGTTGGAAAGTCTCAAAATAACAGACTGTATTTTGAACTTGACAAAACAAATCTTTTAGAGATTGAAGAAGACATAGTCATCCCTTACTTTGAAAAAAAGCAGTTTCAGTTTGACGGCTATTTTTTAAATCCAAAAGACATTGCACGTGTCGTGGTAAAACAAACAGAACGCACAACCAAGGAACATTCGAAATATGAAAATGACCATATGCCACCCGATATTATCATGTGGATTTCTCCTGAAGACATCGTTTCCTATGACAAATACACTAAGGACATAACTAAACAGGTTTTCACTTCAGCAAAAGAGAAAATCGAAAAAGGTAATACCTCATCAAAACCAGCCAATACAAATCAAACGCCGGACATGACTAAAGTTTTTATCGTTCATGGACAAGACGATTTAGCAAAGACTGAACTTGCACGCTTTATTGAAAAGTTGGGATTTAAGGCTATTATTCTACATGAACAGGTTAGTTCAGGTAAAACAATAATCGAAAAAATTGAAGAGTTTTCTAACGTTGGCTTTGGCGTTGTTTTATATACGCCGTGCGACATTGGTGCAAAAAAAGGTGAAGAACACAACTTGCAAGCAAGGGCAAGACAAAATGTAGTTTTTGAACATGGATATCTAATTGCAAAGTTGGGTAGAAGAAATGTTTGCGCACTTGTAAAAGGGAAGGTTGAGATACCGAATGATATATCTGGCGTTGTATATGTTCCAATGGACGACCATAAAGCTTGGAATATCGCTCTTGCAAAAGAGATGAGAAATTCGGGCTATAACGTGGATATGAACCTTATCGTATGAAGAAAGAATCACTACAGGCAACAGTGCATTGACGCATATGACGGGGGAATAACACATTTTCAACTTTTTTTCCGCTACTCAGCTTCGGTTTCGGCAGATGAATAACTCCGAGCAACAGAACAAACAATGATCTTATGTAACTTTAATCAGTAGCGGTTATCGGCTAGACGTTCAACGAATACCGCCACATCGCCAATGGTTCAACGTTGGTACTGCAAAAAGTAATAATGCAACTGGGCTATTCCCTAAACTCAGCCAACCGATTTCGGGCTTTTGGGTTGTTACTCGTACAAACGCCAACCTCGGCCGGAAGACACCGCCGGGGCTCGCGAACGAATAAAACGCATAAACAGCTAAACGATGTAACGGTGGAAAAACGGAACGGTATAGCGCTACGCAACCCTGCCGCTCAGCGGGGTCATCTCGGTATCGGAACTCACGTACATCGAGAAAAATCACCTCAAACCTGACTACAAACCCTGGCTCCTGACAATGGCCCTCTCGGTCAACTGAACCAAACACCAACGCCCCCGGACACCTGTATGAAGGTGCCGGGGGCGTTTTGCATATTGTAGGATACTGAAAGAATGTACAATGAATAGTGTGCAATGAATAATGATTTATTTTGCTGATTATCAGCTTATCTATCATTCATTATACACCATTCATTATTCATTGAATTTTGAGCCCACTACTTAAACAGCAACTGACTGAACATCATCAAATCATGCCGCCAGACGGGCCAGGTGTGGCCACCAGCGTATTCGCTGTAGGTGTATTTGACGCCCATTTCATCGAACTTCTTCATCATAACCTGGCAGTTCTGGTAAGCGATGTCTTCTTTACCACCCATCGAAATCCAGAAGTTCTTAATGTTGCTGTTGATGGCCGACGCGTTGTCCTTCATGAAGGCATACTGCGGGTCGGTCAGCTTGGGATTGTTGGCAAACCAGCCCGAACTGAATACACCCAGCGACGAGAACATGTTGTTGTTCTTAACGCCCGCGTACAGCGTTTGCAAGCCACCCATTGAGAGGCCCGCCAACGCCCGGTTTTTGGCGTCGGTTTCCACCCGGAAATTGCTTTCCACGAAGGGGATCGCTCCCTGTTTCAGTTCATTCTCGAAGGCCTTCAATACGTTTTCGTTGAAGCCGGCCAGACCACCGGGCATGTTCATGTTGCCGTCCAGCATGGCAATGATCATTGGTTTGGCTTTGCCCTCGGCTATCAGGTTGTCCAGAATCAGGTCCGTACGGCCCTGCGTAGCCCATCCGCGCTGATCTTCGCCCCCGCCGTGCAGCAGATACAGCACCGGGTACTTATCGGTCGATTTGTCGTAGCCCGGTGGGGTGTAGACGTACATTTCGCGCCAGGTGTTGGTCGCTTTGGACAGGTAGCGCTTGATGCGGATGTCGCCGTGAGGCACGTCTTTCATGGCAAAATAGGCCCCGTCCTTGTCCGGTATCTCAATACCACTCGCCTGACGGCCCATGCCGTAGAACGTTTCGCTGGCGGGGTCTACCACGGCCACCCCGTCGATCAGGAGGGAATAGTAATGAAAGCCGCGGCTGATGGAATCGGTGGTCGCGGTCCAGAAACCGGCGGTGTCTTTCACCATGTCGTACTTCTTACCCAAGTCGATCTGTACTTTTTTGGCGTCGGGGGCTTTCACGCGGAAAATGACCCGATTGTCGGGCAGAATCTGCGGGTATTTGGCGTTGCGAATGTTGGTCGAAGCCGGCGTCCCCAGCACACTGTATTTATGCAGACTGGCGTTGTCGACCGGCTTGAACAGGAACTGCGAGAACATGTACAGGCCGTTTTTCCAGACCTTGAAATCATGCCCGCCCGCTTCCACGTAGTAAATGTGCGGCACATCGTTCTGGTACAGGTAATCGTGGGTGCGCTTGCTGAACGTAATCAGGCCGTCGGCATCCCCGCACGAAATCCAGAGCAGCTTCAGCTTCTTTCTGGCATCGGCTGGGTTGGGTACCAGTTCTTCGGGCCGTTTGGTGTTCGGGGCCGACGAGAAGCCACCCACCCAGGTGAACTTATCCAGATTACCCAGCCCAAAATTCAGTGACTGCCCGCCCCCCATCGATAACCCGGCAATCGCCCGGTGTTCGCGGTCGGTCAGGGTTGGGTATTTCTTTTCGATGAACGGAATCAGGTCGTTCAAGAGGTCTTTCTCGAACGTCGCGAAAGCTTCCACTTTGTCTTTTTCAAACACGTTGCCAATGGCCCGGTCGTCTTTCATGGCGCGGCCGTTGGGCATCACCACGATCATCGGCTGGAGCTTTTTTTCGGCGTAGAGGTTATCCAGAATAACCTGCGGATTGCCTCCTTTCAACCATTCTTTTTCATCTCCCCCAATACCGTGCAAGAGGTACAGTACCGGGTACCTGGTCTTTTTGTTAAAGCCCGGTGGCGTATACACCAGCGCCTTACGGTTGGTACCCACGGTTTTCGACGGGTAGCTGATCGAATCCAGCTTGCCCGTTGCAATGCCCGAACGCACCATATCAAAGCCTTTGGGCATTTCTTTTTCGGTAGGTTGCGCGTAGGCAGCCCCTGGCACCCACATTGCCAGGACCACAAATAGTCTTTTTAGTGATAAGCTGTTTCTCATGTACCAGGTAAATAGTTTGACTTAATTTTCGACAGGATTGACAGGATAAACAGGATTTATTCTTTATCATAAAATCCTGATCATCCTGTTAATCCTGTCCATTAAAACTGTTTAGTGAAATAACAACGGCGCCAGCTCGTGCAAACTCCGACGCCAGGATTGACACGATAAACAGGATTTATTCTTTATCATAAAATCCTGCTTATCCTGTTAATCCTGTCCATTAAAACTGTTTAGTGAAATAACAACGGCGCCAGTTCGTGCAAACTCCGACGCCAGGATTGACACGATAAACAGGATTTATCCTTTATCATAAAATCCTGATCATCCTGTTAATCCTGTCCATTAAAACTGTTTAGTGAAATAACAACGGCGCCAGTTCGTGCAAACTCCGACGCCAGGATTGACAGGATAAACAGGATTTATCCTTTATCATAAAATCCTGATCATCCTGTTTATCCTGTCCATTAAAACTGTTTAGTGAAATAACAACGGCGCCAGCTCGTGCAAACTCCGACGCCAGGTCTGGAACTCATGAGCGGTATTTTCTGACACGTACGAGACGGCATTATAACCGGCGGCTTTCAGGTCGGCGGTCGCTTTCTTCACGCCATCGGGCCGCTCTTTGCTGCCACAGCTCAGGAAAACGAGTTTCGGCTTTGGCTTGTCCTTGAGGTCGTCGGGTGCGTAGACGCCCCCACTCAGCAGACCATAGTACCCAAACAACTCCGGCCTATTGAGGGTAATCATCTTGGTTTCCATACCTCCCATCGACAGCCCGGCCATAGCCCGGTTGTCGCGATTGCTCAGCGTGCGAAAATTGGCATCCACGTACGGAATCAACTCAGCCGCCAACACCGTCTGGAAAGCGTCAATCTTAAAGTCCCGGATACGGCCCCACTTCACTTCGTTGGTCATACCGTACGTCATCACGATAATAAACGGCTTGATCTTCCCCTCAGCAATCAGGTTGTCCATAATCAGATTGGCGTGGCCCTGATTACTCCAGGCCGTTTCGTCCTCACCCCAGCCGTGTTGCAGGTACAGCACGGGATATTTTTTCGATTTTTCTTTCTCATAGCCCGGTGGGGTATATACGAAGGCCCGCCGGGAGGTTTGCGTACTTGGCGAGGGGAACAGGATCTGATGTACGTGACCGTGCGGAACGTCTTTCAAGGCGTAGAAATCCCCATCGTGGGCCGGAACCTCAATGCCGCTTTCCCAGCGAACCGAACCATAGTAGTTCTTCGCGCCGGGGTCATTGAACTTACCGCCGTCGATGGTCACGTTGTAGTAGTGAAAGCCCTCATCCATAGGCCCGGCGGTGGTGCCGGTCCAGAAGCCGTCGGCCCCTTTGGTCAGGATGGTGCCCCCCCGGCCGCCCAGACCCAGACTTACCCGAACGCTGTCGGCTTTGGGGGCATGAATCCGGAACCGGGCGTAGCCCTGAGAATTGACCTGCGGGTACTCCTGCCCCGGCTGATTCAGGGTAGAGGGTTTGAAATCTTCCGCAATAGCCGGTTGACTGGCTTGAGCCAGAGCGTTGGCATAGGTTAATGCGACCACGAGCAGGGTCGCTAAGGCGTTACGAATCATCTTTTTACAGGCTTAGAAAATTGGTTATTTAAATATCTCCTGCAACGTAGTCGCCAGGTATTGCTTACAGTTCATCCAGGTATGGCCACCCGACACAATATAGGGTTTGACCCGAATTTTCTTCTCTTCGAACATGGCGATGTTCTGCTTCACCGGCTCGAACAGAAAGTCTTCCGTACCGACGCTGATGGTGAACAGCTTCAGTTGTTTGTTCATTTGCTCGGCATTGGGCGACCAGTTCGTGAAGTTCTTTTTGAATTCGTCGGTGGCCGTGTAGGGCGCGTATGAACACACGTAGGCAAATTTATCGGGGTTGGTCAGGCCGATGTTCAGCGTCTGCCCGCCACCAACCGAGAACCCGGCCACGGCCCGGCCGTTGCTTTCTTTAATCACCGGGTAGTTGGCTTCGACGAACGGTACAATGTCGTTCACCATGTCTTTAGTGAAATCGGGCATGGGGGCCGGACGGACATTGCCGTAAGGCATCACAATCAGCATCGGTTTGGCCTTACCCTGCGCGATGAGGTTGTCGGCAATCAGGTTGGCGCGACCCACTTTGGTCCAGGTTTCTTCGGTGTCGGAGCCGCCGTGAATCAGGTACAGTACCGGGTATCTGGTCTTGCCGTTGGGGTTGAAGCCCGGCGGGGTGTATACCAGCAATTGCCGCGTGGTGCCCAGCGTACCCGACTTATAATACCGATAGCCCACTTTGCCGTGCGGTACGTTCTGCAACGAATGTACCAGCGGCTGGTCGCCGGGTACATCGACGATGCTCCGTTTGAAACGCTCGTTCGCGAAGATGTAGGTGTTGCTTGGGTCGGCGAGTTGCACACTGTCAACAGTAAAGCTGTAGGGGTAAATATCGGGCTTGACGGGCGGCACCGTTACGCTCCAGATGCCCGAGGTGTCTCTGGTCATGGCGACCGGAGCGGTCAAAAACTCACCCGACACGGTCACTTTTTTAGCCGTCCGGGAGAAATACCGGAACGTGATGCTGTGGTCTGGGTGAACATCAGGCGAACTAATGGCGGGCGGGCGTTGCTGCGCGAGCGTCGTCAGGCACGAAAGCAAGAGGAGGCTACAATAAAGAGTGAAAGAGCGAGAGAGCGAAAGAGTGAAGCCCGCTCCGGTCTGTTTTAGCGTTTTCATGGACGTAGCGGTTTAGGGTTGGAACAGCAATGGTGTGGTGGCGGCAACGTAGGTTTTTACGTTCATCCAGGTATGGCCTCCGTCGGTGATCAGGCTTTTGTAGTTCACCTTCTTTGCCTTCAGGTAGTCCATAAATTCCACCGTGCCCTTGTATAGAAAATCATCGCTCCCCACACTCACCCATAGCAATTTAAGTTGTTTGTTGGTCTGATCGGGCTTGTTCACGATCTGGCTGAAATTGCCGTCCATCTCCTGGGGCGACAGGTACGAACTGTAAGCGCACACCCACGCAAACTTGTCCATGTGGTTGAAGGCCGTGCGGAGCGTTTGGCCGCCCCCGCGCGAGAAACCGCCAATGGCCCGGTTTTCGCGGTTGGGAATAGCCCGGTAGCTCTTTTCGATGTAGGGAATGACGTTACTCACCAGGTCGGTGGTGAAATCATTGGCCCGTTTTACGGCATCGGCACCGTCGCGCACGGTTGGGTCGGCGGGTTTCGAGCCGCCCTTTTGCTCGGCTACCCGCGCGGCAATGTTGCCGTAGGGCATCACGATAATCATCGGTTTGGCCTTGCCTTCCGCAATCAGATTGTCCAGAATCAGATTCGTTTTGCCGACTTTGAAAAAGGTCTCTTCCGTATCGGTCGTGCCGCTGATGAGGTAGTACACGGGGTATTTCTTCGACGGATTCTGGTCGTAGCCCGGTGGCGTGTACACCACCAGCGAACCGGTTGTTCCTTCCATCGACGGATAGTATTCGTAGTTGATTGAGCCGTGGGGCACGTCGCGCATGGCGTGAATCAGGGGCTGATCGCCCGGCACATCGACTAAACTAGCTTTGAAGCGCTCGTTCGGGAAGAAGGCCACGTTAGCGGGGTCCATGACCGTAACGCCATTCACCCGGAAACTGTAGGGGTAAATATCGGGCTTGACCGGACCGACCGTTACGCTCCAGATACCCTGCGCATCTTTGGTCATGGGCACCGGCCCTTTCTCGAACTGTGCGCTCAGTTCTACCGATTTGGCCGTGGGGGCCAGGTAACTGAACGTAATGGTTTTGTCGGCGTTGACCTTGGGCGACACCACCAGCGGTCCCCGGGGCGGCTGCGCCAGCACCAGTCCGGGCACGAGTAGCATGGCCCAGAGGAACAGCAATCGTGTACATGTTTTTAACTTCATGGCATTGAACAAGTAAGGACACTCAGAAAAGCGTCGGGTTAAGGAATAGGCAATGAGTTACCGAAACAGCTTCTGGGCGATGGTCGAGAGGTAGAGCTTGCAGTTCATCCAGGTATGACCACCGTCCGAAATCAGCGTTTCGTGTTTGATTTTCTTCTCATCTAGCACCTTCAGGTAGTCATTGATGACCGGGTACAGCATATCCTCTTTCCCGACGCCAATCCAGAACAGCTTCAGCCGTTGGTTGGTCTGGGCGGGATTGGCAAACGCGGTGGCATTATTCCGATCGAACTCCTCTTTGAGCATACCCGGTGCAAAGCCGCACACCCAGCTGAACAGGTCGGGGTTGTTCAGGCCCAGGTAGAGCGTTTCGCCCCCGCCACCCGAAAACCCGGCAATGGCCCGGCTGTCTTTGTCTTTCCGAACCCGGTAGTTTTTCTCCACGAAGGGCAACAGATTACCCAGAAAATCCTTCTTGAACTCCTGCAGATTGTCCCAGTTGCGGAGGCTCCCCGACGATTTACTGATGACCGGATAGGCCCGTCCGTAGGGCATTACAATCACCATCGGTTTGGCTTTGCCCTGCGCAATCAGGTTGTCCAGGATGATGTTGGCGCGGCCCACTTTGGTCCAGGTTTCTTCCAGATCCGTAGTGCCGTGGAGGAGGTACAGCACCGGGTAGGTCGTTTTGGTGTCGGTTTCGTAGCCGGGCGGGGTGTACACCACCACGGGCCGCTGCCCCAGCTCGGGCGAGGTGTAATACCGGTACGACAGGGTGCCGTGCGGAACGTTCTGAACGGTATGTACCAGCAGGGTAGGACCCATTATTTCGACCAGGCTATTCTGAAAGCCTTCATTCGGAAAGATGGCGGAGTTTTTGGGATCGGCCACCGAAATGCCATCAACCTGAAAGCTGTACGGGTACATATCGGGCTTTACCGGGCCAACCGTCACGCTCCAGACGCCCTGCTCGTCTTTAGTCATGGCAACGGGCGACTTCTCGAATTGAGCGTTCAGTTTCACCTCTTTGGCGCTGAGAGCCAGATACCGAAACGTGACGGTATTGTCGGCGTTCACCTGTGGCGATACCACAATTGGCCCGCCGGGCGGTTGGGCCAGGGCCCCTGCATACAGGCCAAATAAGGCCCAGAAAAGCCAAAGCCGATGAAGAAGTAGACGATTTTTCATCCTTGATTGAGGGGTTAGGGATTACCAGGTTAATTGAATCAGCGATACGCCCTGGCGGGGGAGATCGAACGTCAGCGTGGTAGTGCCGTTGACCACCTTTGCGGCCGATGGCGGGCTCAGCTCCTGAAGCTGCCCGGCTTTTTCGAGCGTCTTGTACTGCCCGGCCGACACCTGCTGCGGACTACCCATTGCTTTCCAGGTCGTGAACGAGTTGCTGTGCTTTTCATCTACCCGGTAATGACGAGCCTGCACCTTATTTTTGCCGAGCCCGTTGATGGTCAGCTGAACTGGCGTAGCGGGGCCGGTTATGTCATCGTCGTGGTAGTTCCAAACCATTACACTGATTGTGTTGCCGCTTTTACTCGCCATGGCATTAACGTCATTCTGGCTTCGCACACCACTCGCAATGATATTGGCTGCACCCAATCCCCGGTCGGTTTGAATCGCCACCCGTTGCCCCCCCATCTTACCAAACATCCGGAAAATGTTCAGCACCGGCTTATCGACGCCATGGGTGGCCAGATCGCGGAAACCGGCAAACCAGGGCTGATCCTCAAACTCGAACGACCAGCTTACGGCCCCGCGCAGGTTCACCTTGTGCTGATCCATCAGCTCGTAAATCCGGGCGAAGGACGAAGCCGTGTAGCTCGAATACATGGTGCCGTTGCGGTAACCCAGTTTCGGGTCTTTCTGGGCCGAACAGGCCGCGCAGCCCTCCGGGTCGCACTCCCCAATGATGATGGGAATGTTTTTCAGCTCCGGAAAGGAGTTGACGGCCTCGAATGCCCGCTGAATGTCTTTCAGCTGCACGCCCATGTTCATGCGGATATGCCCGTCGATGAACTCAGGACTTCCCTTGGCGTGGAAACCGATGTATTGCAGCGGGGTGCCGACTTTACCCGTGGCATAATTCTGCCCCCGCAGGCAGTGTTCGATAAACCGCGTGAGGTAACTGTACGCCTTGGCACTACGCGGGCTGGTGGTATGCGGTCCGCCGATGGTACATTCGGGGCAGGCTTTTTTCAGTCCGTCGGCGGCATAATCGTACATTTTGCAGTATTCGTCGAAAGTCCCCGACCAGTAGGCAATATCGGGTTCGTTCCAGACCTCCCACAGCCAGGTAGTTACCTCCTGTTTGCCGTAGCGGTCGATACTATGCTTTACCCATTGATACACCAGCTCGCGCCATTTATTGTAATCGTTCGGCGGGTAGGTCCAGCCCGTCCACAGATTCCCGCCCTTGCTCCAGCTGTGTTCGTAGGGCTCTGGTTTCGACGACAGCGCTTTGGGCATAAAACCAATTTCCATCAGGGGCTTCATGCCCCGCTTCACGTAGGTATCTACAATACTGTCGACCACCGTCCAGTTGTACACCGGCCGGCCGTTGGCATCTTCGGTATAGGCGTCGGTAAAGCCCCATTTCAGGTCGGGGCCGGGGCTGTTGCCTTTGTTGGTAAGCAGGTTATGGGCGCGTACATACACCGGTACCGGGCTCAGTTGCTGGAGTTCAGTCAGCAGCTTCTGTCCGTCTTTGCGGGTAGTATAGTTCGGTTCATCGTACCCGAAATAGGCCCAGATTGGCTTCATCTCGCCAACAGGCTTTGCGGCATTGATCTGAATCGAAACCGGTGTTGGCTGCCCGTAAACGAACCGACAACCCAGGAAAAGGCAACAGAGGAAGAGGAATCGATGCATACTGGATCAAAAGTGAGATCGGACCACCGAAGTGGAGAGAGAACAAGAAAGAGACTACCCTTAGGAAGACATTTTACTTGTTTTTTACCCAGTCATTCGCTTTCAACCAGGCAAATAGTGGCTCCATCCAGCCCGGATGACGGAAAATGAACCCGTGATCACCTTTGGGGTAGATGTGCATTTCGACCGGGACTTTCAGGCGTCGCAGTTTTTCGAAATACACGATGCTGTTGTCCACGTCCACCAGTTTGTCGTCGGCCGCGTGGGTCAGGTACGTGGGGGGCGTGTTGGCCCGGACCTGTAGCTCGTTGGAAAACAGGTCTTTGTCTTCACTCGACGGGTTTTTGCCGATTAAGTTATCCCGCGATCCGCCATGCGTCAGGCTGTCCTGCATACTGATGACCGGGTAAACCAGAATCTGAAAGTCCGGGCGCAAGCTGGTGTGTTCGGCATTGTCGATATAGGCTTTTTCAAAGTGCGTAGCCGCCGTTGCGGCCAGGTGTCCACCCGCCGAAAAGCCCATAATCCCGATTTTGGTGGCATCGATACCCCATTTGGCCGCATTCTCGCGAACGAGTTTGATGGCCTGCTGGGCATCCTGCAACGGCCCGATTTTCTTGTCCGTCATGATGGCATCGCTGGGGAGCCGGTACTTGAGCACGAACGCTGCTACGCCTTTTTCGGCCAGCGCCTTTGCCGTATTAATCCCCTCGCCTTTGTACACCACTACGCCATAACCACCCCCGGCTACGACGATGACGGCCGCGCCCGATGCTTTATCAGCGGCCGGTTTATAATACTCCAGCGTGGGTTTGGTAATGCCTTTCAGTACGCCCGACTCCGCCCCCGTTTCCTGCACACCCGATGCTTTGGAATTCGGAATCGCAGCGGGGTACAAGGGAATGATTTCCTGCGCGTTGGCGGCAAACGAAGAAGCCAGCAACCAGCCGACCAATGCGGCCAAAGACCTTACGTTTCTTCGGGTATGACCTAAAATAATGCGTTTCATTGAAGTGAGGGTTTAGGAGAATTTAGGAGCGTTGTCATAGGTGAACCACGTAACTCACCCGAATGGAGCAATGAGCCCGTACTTACTTTGTCTGCTGGGTCTTGATGTACTCGGCCACATCGACCATCGGGGCCACCCAAATCTCGTTTTCGGCCCCTTTCAGATAGCGCAGCAGTTGCCAGTGTGCTTCGTTCGAGACGTTCAGGCCGTGCCCCCCACCTACCCCGTGGAACAAAAACACCAGTAACCCCTGCTTTTCCTGCGCCTGCTTCACCTGCGCAATCAGCTGGTCGGCAGTTTGGCCGTTGATCATAAGGCTGTTGATGTTCAGCAAGTCAACGTTGACCGCCGACCGGATTGACGGAGCCACGCCCCTTGCCCCGACAAACATCGACTCGATACCTTTGAGGTAGTGAATACCGCTTATGTTCATGTCGCCACAGGGATAGGCAAACGTCCGCCTGGTTTTGCCGTCTACCGCAAACAGCAGCGCGTTCATGGTGCGAACGTCGGTCTGAATCCGTTGCAGCGAATACCGGGTCAGGTCGGTTTCGGGCTTCACAAACTCGCGGCCCGGTCGGCCACCTTCGCAGGGATGCGTCACGGTATGATTGCCCAGCTCGTGCCCATTAGCGGCTGCTTTCCGCCATTGCGGTATCTGCTTTTCGAGCATGCCCGCAATATCGGTGATGTAAAATGTACCCTTCAGACCCAGCGAGTCGAGGGCGGGAAGAACGTTGGTAAAATGCTCGTTGATAGCGTCGTCGTAGGTCAGGACCACCGCCGATTTTTTGCCGTTCCACGGGCCGTTGCTTTGTGCCGCTGACACCCCATGCAGGCAGAGCGACATACCGAGTAGTAAAAGCCATTTGTTCATGCACAAACTTACCCGATTTTGGGGTTTTGTACAGCACGCAACCAGATAGTAGACTAAGGCTCCCCTCCGCTTATCCAGAAAAACTGAAAACACGCCCCAATCCCGGCCGGTCCTGATGAAAAAAGCCTTGCTTGCCCTGCTCTGCACCCTTCTGCTGACGACGCAGCTGACTGCCCAAACCGGTCGGAAAGACCTGTTTCCCGATGGTAGCCCGATTGGCCCCTGGTTTACCAACGTGCAGAAACTAACCCTCAGGCAACTCGGCCGCACCTACGTGCTGACGGACTTTGGGGTGAAAACCGACTCCACCCTGGTACAAACGCAGGCAATTCAGCAGGTTATTGATAAGGCAGCCAGTCAGGGCGGAGGGGTGATTGTGATTCCACGCGGGACGTTTATGAGCGGGGCGTTGTTTTTCAAGCCCAAAACGCACCTGCACGTGGCCGAGGGAGCGGTACTTAAAGGGTCGAACAACATCGCCGATTACCCCAAACTACCCTCGCGCATGGAGGGGCAGAGCTTGGATTACTTCGCGGCTTTGGTCAACGCCTATGGGGTCGATGGGTTCACGATCTCCGGCAAAGGCACTATTGATGGCAACGGGCTCCGCTTTTGGGAGGCTTTCTGGGCCCGGCGCAAAGAAAACCCGAACTGCACCAATCTGGAAGTATCGCGCCCACGGCTGGTGTTTGTCTGGCGCTGCAACAACGTACAGGTACAGGATGTGCGGCTCCATAACGCCGGTTTCTGGACGTCGCACTACTACCAATGCCGCAACGTGAAAATTCTGGATGCCCACATTTACTCACCTTACCAGCCCGTAAAAGCCCCCAGTACCGACGCCATCGACCTCGACGTGTGTTCCAACGTTCTGATTAAGGGCTGCTACCTGTCGGTCAACGATGATGCCATTGCCCTGAAAGGCGGTAAAGGCCCCTGGGCCGACCGGGTACCCAACAACGGGGCCAACACGGATATTCTGATTGAAGACTGTACGTTTGGCTTTTGCCACTCGGCACTCACCTGCGGCAGCGAGGCCATTCATAACCGAAACATTCTGATGAGAAACTGTACCGTCAGCGAAGCCGACCGGGTATTATGGCTCAAAATGCGCCCCGATACCCCGCAGTTGTACGAATACATCACGGTCGAGAACATCAGGGGGCAGTCGAACAGCTTTTTGTACGTGAAGCCCTGGACCCAATTTTTTGATTTGCAGGGCCGGCCCGACATTCCACTTTCGTATTCTAATCACATTCAGCTGAAGCAGATTCATGTTACCTGCAATACCTTCTTCAACGTAGCGATTTCGGAGCACGATAAACTGGCTCAGTTTACGTTTGAGAATATTAATGCCGAAAGTAAAAACCCAAACATCGACAAATCGGTGATTCATGGGTTTACGCTCAAAAACGTCCGAATCAACCGGCAACTCGTGCCGTGAAACCGTTTAGGTAAAAGGGATTCAAAAACAGTATCTTTGGTCTATGGAAGTTCGTATTCAACTACCGTTTGAAGAGTTAGTCGCCATCGTACGGCAACTTTCTCCTGCCGAAAAAATTCGGCTTCAACAGGAGCTTACTACTGAAGTAAAGCCCAGGCCTTCAAGACTTACTGAGCTCCTCCTTAATGGCCCCGTGTTTGGTCAAGATCAGATAGACGCGATGGAAGAGAACCGCAAATCAATGAACCAATGGCGGACAAAACCATCCTAATCGATACATCGCTGTTTATCGACTATTTCCGAAAAACAGACAAGACCAAAACTCGGCTTGTTCAGCTTTCGCTTCAGGGCGAAAAATTTGCCATTTCAAGTATTACCGAATACGAGATATATTGTGGAGCTACATCGGCCCAAATCCAATTTTGGCAGGACTTACTGGCCCAAATCACGGTGCTTCCATTTGACAGTTTAGCTGCTCTTATTGCAGTTGATATAGAGCAAAAATTGAAAAAGATTCGCCGGTCTATCGATAAGGCTGATTTATTCATTGCGGCAACTGCCATTGCCAACAATCTGCCTTTTGACACGCTGAACCGGAAACATTTCGACAAAATTGAGCGGCTCACTCTTTTGTAACGTTCCCGCACTCGCTTGCCGCTGCGTCGAAAATTGTCTGTACCGTAGGAACGATTCTAAAAATGGGCGTACTTTTGCCCACTATGTCCGATTTATCCAATCGTAACACGTTTATTTGGCTGGCAGGTATTCTGTTCCTTGCTTTTGTCCTACGAGTTCATAATGTCGGCCGCTACGGTATTTACTTCGATGAGAAGTCAACATTGCTGATTAGCCAGGGCGTTTGTTTGGAAGGGGCCAATCAAAAAGACGTCTTTACCAAGAAATATTTCACCCCCGCCGAGTTCTGGAAACCCAAAACAGTCGCGGATTTTATTGAAGCCAACATCCGGGGCGACATTGGCAACAGTCCGTCGTACTATGCCGTGTTGTGGGTCTGGATGGAGATTTTTGGCCTGAGCGATCTTTCCATGCGGATGCCGTCAGTGCTGTTTAGCACCCTCATGGTGGCCATGCTGTTCTGGTTTGTCCGGCGGCATTTCCGGTCCAATACACTGGCGCTGCTCGCAGCGGGCATCGCGGCCATTGAGCCGTTTTTTGTGGCATACGCCCAAATGGCCCGCAACTACTCGATGACATTCTTTCTGACGCTGCTCAGTACGCATATATTTCTGCTGATCCTGGAGAAGGCGGAAGGGAGAAGGGCGGAAAGGAGAAAGGAGAAAGGAGAAAAGGACCACCCCTCCCTTCTCCCTTCCGCCTTCTCCCTCTATCTGGCCTACGGCGCGGTGTTTGCCCTCTCGGTGCTGTCGCATTATCTGGCCGTGACAGTGTTTTTATGTCACGGAATTTACGCCATTTTCTTTCTGCGTAATGTACGCACCTGGGTCGCGCTGGCTATCACGGGGGCCGTGGGGCTGGGGCTGGTTTCGCTCTGGTTTATTTTCGGGGGCGGGGCTTACACCTTTCAGACGATGGCGTATCAGGCCGAATTTTACCGGAATATCGCCCTTACCAACCCCACCGGTACACCGTTTGGGCTTATTTTGCCCGGCACCATCCCGAACATCACCAAACGGGCTATTCCGATTTTTGCCGACCTGTTTTTGTTCACCAATGGACTCGGCTCGGCGCTCACCGGCCTCAAAAATGCCGGGTTAGCGCTCACATTGGGTGGCCTGATGGCGTTTGTGATGCACCGCTACGAGCGTGATGCACAGCCGCCCATTTGGGTAAAAGCAGCGCTACCGTCAATCCTGCTGGCGGGTACGCTGGTCTATTCAGTGGTGCCTTTGCGGTTTTTGGTACTGTCGATTGCTCCGGTTATGCTCTGGCTCATGAGCCAGTATATTCTGGAACATACGAACACCCGCGAAAAACGGTATGTACTGCTGCTGGTGCTGCTCGCGTTTGTGCCTACCTTTTTTCTCCTGTTCATGTCATGGCGTAACAACCACACCTTTGGGATTACGCAACGGTACTCGGGCTTCTCGTTTCCGTATGTCTGTTTGCTTATTGCGATGGCGCTGCGGCAGCTGGCTTCGCTTCGGTGGTGGTTTACGGCTCCGGTTGCAGCCGTATTGGTGGTACAGCTGTACTTTGTGAGTCAGGTCTTGATTCAGATTTACGGAGGAGTAGAACCCAAATACACCTACTTCGAAAAGCCGCGCATCAAAAACCCGTACTGGTTTGCCGCTCAGGAGTTAAAAGCGCAGTACACACCGGGCGACACCATCCTGTACCCCAACATGAAGCGGGTGATTTACTCGGAGAAAATCGATAAGACCTACTCGCCCGTCGCCTTGCTCGATGCGCAGTTAGTCAACGTGTACCTGCCCGAAGATGCTACGTATATTCAGCGCGTTGACCCCAATGAGCGGGATAAGATCGTGCTGGTGAAAGGAAAAGACGGTCCGGACGGGCGTTCCCGAAAAGTTACTATTTTTGACCTCAAAGACGTTCGATATTGATTTTGTTGGAAACACGGATTAAACAGATTAAACAGATTAAACGGATTAAACGGATTAAACGGATTTACACTCGTTTTTCTACATTCTGAACATGACTAAAAAATCCGTTTTAACCTGTTTGATTAGTTCAATCCGTGTTCCTATCCTCAACTATGACACTCACTAACACGGCCGCTCTATCCGGCGAACTGCGACTCAAAGTGCTGAGTCTGTACCATGCAGCCAATGCCGGGCATATTGGGTGCTCCCTCAGTTGCATCGACCTGATGATTGCCACCCTGGTGCAGCGCAAACGCGAGCAGGACACGTTTCTACTGTCGAAAGGTCATGCTGCGGCTGCCCTCTACGCCTGTCTGCATCATCTCGGCGAGATTTCGGACGAGACGCTGGCTACCTATTATAAAAACGGCACCACCCTGCCCGCGCACCCGGCTCCCAATCAGCACAAGGGCATTCCGTTTGCAACGGGTTCGCTGGGGCACGGCCTGCCCATTGGCACCGGAATAGCCCACGCGGGCAAACTCCTGAACGACAATAGCCGGGTGTTTGTACTCATGTCGGACGGCGAAACCAACGAAGGCACCACCTGGGAGGCTGCTCACTTCGCCATTCAGTATCAACTCGACAACCTGATCATGCTGATCGACAAGAACGGGCTTCAGGGCTTTGGCAATACGGG
The DNA here is from genome assembly GCF_000383955.1 of Rudanella lutea DSM 19387. Taxonomy (NCBI): domain Bacteria; kingdom Pseudomonadati; phylum Bacteroidota; class Cytophagia; order Cytophagales; family Cytophagaceae; genus Rudanella; species Rudanella lutea. Next base: position 456,112 of record NZ_KB913013.1, read on the forward strand.
CGACGTGCTGGGCGATACCGCTTCGGCCGCGACCTGGGAGGCCATTGGCTTTGAAACGGTTGAGGTTGACGGACACGACGTGGAGGCCATCGGGGCCGCCATCGACGCGCTCACGGCCGTTCCGAACGGACGCCCGAAGGCCATTATTGCCCATACCGTTAAAGGCAAAGGGGTGTCGTACATGGAAAACCGGCTCGAATGGCACTACCTCCCCATGACCCCCGCGCAGTACGAAGAGGCCGTGGGCGATGTGTCTTCAACGTATTTAGGAGCGAGAAGTGAGGAGTGAGAAGGGCTGGCGTCAGCTTTTCTCCTCTCTCCTCACTTCTTGCTTCTCACTCCTACCTAAAAATGACCATTACCGATTCTATACGCCAGCTTAACGGCCCGATTTTCGTGTTTGGGGCCAGTGGCTTCATCGGCGCCAATCTGTTTGAACAACTTTTTGCCGTTCGGAAAGACGTCTACGCCCTCACCCACGATGCCACCAAAGCCTGGCGGCTTAAATTGCTCAATGTTCCGGCGGAGAACATTGTTCACTGCGACATTGTCTCCGACAACTCGATTAAGTCGGTGTTTGAGACCTACAAGCCCAAAACGATTTTCAACCTGGCGGCTTACGGGGCTTACAGCAAGCAGAAAAATATTGGCCTGACCTACGAAACCAACGTACTGGGTACGGTCAATATTCTGGACAACTGTACGCCCGACATGGTGTACATTCATGCCGGAAGCAGCTCGGAATACGGCTTTAACTGCACCGCACCCAAAGAAACCGACCGCGTAGAGCCCAACAGCCACTATGCGGTGTCGAAGGTTTCGGCAGCTTACGTACTCGAATTTTACGCCCGCGTTCATAGTCTCAACACCCTGAACCTCAGGCTGTACTCAATCTATGGCGGTTGGGAAGAGCCCGACCGGCTGATTCCGAGGCTGGTTGAAGAAGCCCAACAGGGTAAATACCCCCCGCTGGTATCGCCCGACATCAGCCGCGACTTTGTGTACATCGACGATTGTGTGTCGGCCTTTGTACAGGCGGCTCTGAGAGTGAAAGGCAGTGGCATCAGCGGGCGGTCGTACAACGTGGCTACGGGGCAGAAAACCACCATGCGCGATCTGGCGGCCGTAACCCGTCAAACGTTTGGTATTCAGACCGAACCCGTTTGGGGGAGTATGCCCAACCGGGGCTGGGACCTCTCCGACTGGTACGGCGACCCCACGGCTATTCAGACCGATTTGGGTTGGAGAGCCACCACCGACCTCACTACCGGCCTGCGCAAAACGGCTGAGTGGCAGACGGCCAACCAATACGCCGAGCGGGTGATTCCGGCTTTCCAGACGCCCACACTCAATCCGGTCATTACGCCTATTATTGCCTGTTACAAAGACGCACAGGCTATTCCGTACATGTACGAGCGGCTGGTGAAGACCTTCAACGAAATGAAGGTGCGCTACGAAATCATTTTCGTCAACGACAACTCACCCGACAACACCGATGAGGTGCTGGAGCAGATTTGCGCCAAGGACCCCAACGTTATCGCCATCAAACATTCGCGAAATTTTGGGTCGCAGTCAGCCTTTTTGAGCGGGATGGAAATTGCCACGGGCGATGCCGTGGTCCTGATGGATGGCGACTTGCAGGACCCGCCCGAAATTATTCCGAAGTTTTACGAAAAGTGGCAGGAGGGTTACGATGTCACGTACGGCGTGCGCGTTCAGCGCGAAATGCCGGCTTGGCTTGAGGTGTTCTACAAAGGGTTCTACCGGATTTTCAAAAACATGTCGTACATCAACATTCCGGCCGATGCGGGCGATTTCTCGCTCATCGACCGGAAAGTGGTGCGCGAACTCGTCGCTCTGCCCGAAACCGAGCAGTTTCTGCGGGGTCTGCGGGCCTGGGTGGGCTTCCGGCAAACGGGGGTTGATTACGTGCGCCCGGAGCGGATGTTTGGTGTTTCGACCAACAACTGGCGCAAAAACATTGCCTGGGCCCGAAAAGCTATTTTTTCGTTCAGTTTTGTTCCCCTCGAACTGATGGTCTACGCCGGTTTTGCCTTAACAGGCTTATCAATTCTGGGCATTCTGTGGCAGATTCTGGCTAAATTCTTCTTCTTCCCCGACACCCCCGCCGGGCTGTCGACGGTGATTATTCTGGTGATGTTCTTCGGGGGCATTAACCTGTTGGGTATTTCGTTTCTGGGCGAGTACATCAGTAAGATTTTCGAAGAGTCGAAGAAGCGGCCCAAGTTCATCCGCACGTTGGTCCGGCAGGGCAGTAAAGTGTATAAAACAGCGGCCGAAATCAATACGTTAGTAGAGCAACGGAACAGCAAGTAAATTTGGGGTATGAACTATTTGGAACGCATAACGGTAATTCGCCGGGCGGTCAAAAAAATAAACTTGTCCTACACCAGTTTAAGCTACGCAAAACTGGTAATGTCGGGTCAATTACTGAATGCGGCCTGATGCGGTTTATCTGCGACGTTCACATTCCCGCAAAACTGTCTGAAGAGAGTCATTTTTATCTTGAAATCAGAGCAACTAAGACGCCCTTATTCAACTAAAGTGGGTGGGTGCCCGTTAACTGAACGCACAAATGAAGAAGACTTTTTTCGCCTTGCTTCTCCTGCTCACAGGCTGTAATCGGCTGGAAAACTTTCTGGCCGAATCGGAGCGAGATACGATGGAAGTGCGTATTGAAAATCAGACCGGCAGCCCACTAACCGACGTTCGGGTATACACAGTTCAGTCGGTTAAGGTCGGGGCGGTGTATCAACCAACCCGAACGGACTCCGTGCGATTTGGTGAAATTCTTCCCCTGACGGTGCAAACAGGGGTCTTTTCGGAGAAAAACCTCCGATCGAGCGATGGCGATATGGAATTTATAGCAACCGGGAGCACCGGCAAACGCTTTCGCCAGCGATTTGGCTATTTTACCAATGGGCGATTTCAGACGGCCAGTATTCAGGTTCTGGTCCAGAAAGACACCATTCGTTTTAAATAACAGTATGCGAAAAGAATTTTCAGCCGGTGTAGAGCGGCTCGTACAAACCGACGAAAGCCTTGTATTTATTACCGGCGACCTGGGGTATAATGCCCTCGAAAACCTCCGCGACCTGATGGGCCCCCGGTTTATCAACGCAGGTGTAGCCGAGCAAAACATGGTGGGTATGGCCGCGGGCATGGCCTACAAAGGATACAAAGTATTCTGCTACAGCATTGCGCCATTTGCGGTGTACCGCTGTCTCGAACAGTTTCGAAATGATGCCTGCCTGCACAAAATGCCCGTTTTTCTGGTGGGCAATGGCGGTGGGTACGGCTACGGAATCATGGGCAGCACCCACCACGCCATTGAGGACCTCGCCTGTCTGAGCGGCCTGCAAAATGTGAATACCTACATTCCGGCCTTTGCCGATGAGGTGGATCCGATGCTGGAGCAGATAGTGGCCGAAGCCCGTCCTGCATACCTACGGCTCGGTGCCGGCCCTAAAACCCCCGACGGGGCTACCCAACAGGGCACGTTCAAGCAGATTGTACGGGCCGAGGGCAGCTCTGCCGGGACAATCGTGGCCTTGGGGCCGGTAGCTGCCAACGCCCTTACGGCCCTTCAACAACCCGGCCTATCAGGGCGTTTCGACCTGTTTACGGCCACGAATCTCCCCCTCGAACTACCGCTCGAACTGGCGGCTACCTGGTCGGGCAAACCGATGCTGGTGGTCGAAGAACACGTATCGGTGGGTGGACTGGCGGGGCAACTTTCGGTGGCCATGCTCACACAGGGCGTTATGCCGGGCCGGTTTATGAGCCTGTCGGCGCAAGGCTATCCGAACGGCCTTTATGGCGACCAGAAATACCATCAGCAACTTTCGGGCCTCGACCCCGAAAACATTGCCCGGTGTCTGGCTGAGCTGGTTTAGGGTTTATCTTTTTTGTTTGTTGTTTGGTCTCTCTCCAAACATATATTCCCGAGGCATTTAGCCCTACTTATCGATTTGCAAGGCTCGATTCGAATCTGGTTTTCTTTACTGCTGACACTGGTTCCCGTAGCCATATTCTGGCTGTGCTGGGGGCATCTGGCCGTGAATGTACCCAAATGGGACGATCACGCCCTGAAAGCCTATTTGCTGTATAGCGAGCAGGAGACCACCGTTTCGGGCAAGATATACCAGTTATTCCGGCAGCACAACGAACACCGGATTGTGCTCGACCGGATGGTAACCTGGCTCGACTATACCCTGTTTGGCAAGCTGAACTACCGGCATTTGATGCTACTCGGCAATGCCAGTTTGCTCGGCTTACTGGTCGTGCTCGGTGCAGTCTTACACCGTACAGTACGCGCAACCGGCCGGGGGCAAACGTCGGGATTGCTCTACCTGTCTCCGATAGCGTTTCTGCTGTTCAACCTGTCGTCGTGGGAAAATGCCTTTTGGGGCATGGCCGCCCTTCAGAACTTTTCGGTCGTACTATGGGTAATCGGTAGTCTGTACTGCCTCACCGTGGGCTGGCACCTACCGGCGGCTATAGGGCTGGGTATTCTGGCAACCCTCACAAGTGGTAACGGCCTGTTAATCTGGCCTATCGGAGCCGTTATACTGGTTTTGCAACGGCAGTACCGCGCGCTTACAGGCTGGGGGCTAAGCGCCCTCATCGTCATTGGTCTTTACTTTTTGGGCTACGAAAATCCCGAAGGTAATCCGCCCGCGCGGGGCAGCGTGCTTGACTTTTTCAAAGGCTGGCTGGCCTTCAATGGGGCGGCCGGGGAGGTTTTCCCCCTTGGCAACCCATTCGGAATCTGCCTGATGCTGGGAGGCATACTCACGGCGGGTGTGTTGGGGGCTGCCTTATGGGTTTTCGTTCGGAACCTCCTACCCTACGCCCTATCGAAAACGAGCCAACGCCCGGCTGCGGGTAGTCTTTTCTTTGTGGGCTGTACCGCTTTCTTGCTCGGCACAGGGCTGATCGTCGCATGGTCGCGGGTAGGGTTCGGCCTGGATGTACTCATTACCAGCCGCTACAAGATTTATTCGCTGCTGCTGCTTGCGGTTGCCTACGTGTATGCTATTTCCCAACTGGCCCCGCGCTGGCGAAGTCTGGCAGGTGCAGTGGGCCTGGCGGGAAGCGTCGCCATTGCCGGACTTTCGTACGTGGTGTATGCCGATGAGGTGCTCTGGTGGCGACGCTGGCTGCTAACCAATCAGTTTAACTGGACGTACCTGAGCAACCGCCCAGTATCGGGCATTGACCCCACCACAGCCCGCTGGGTCGACAATGCACCGGCCTATTACGACCGCTGCCTGCCCGCCCTGTACGGTCCGGCTAAGGCTCCGGCGGTACAAATTGATACCCTCTACGAAGCCGGTGGGCAATTTGTGGTGAAGAGTGCTGCATCGAGTTTAGCGACCCTGCCGCAACCGTCACTCTGGAGACCGGATGGGGGCCTGACGCTCTTATTGCAATCCGACAAGCGGACATACCTGTATGGTGCACTACCCAACCCGGCCGACAACCCCAAAACAGCTCTGAAACGGGGAATCTTCCCCAACCACGACTTACTGGTGGTGTTTCCGGCCGCCGAGCCCGTAGCCGATCAGTACCGGCTTTCAGTGCTGGCAGTTGACCCCGTTTCGGGGGCCTGCGCGGTTCACCCGACCGGCCGGACACTCGTTGTTCAACCCCGTTCATCAACCGACCTCAAAAAGAATTGGTAACGCAACCGACACGCCGAAACGCTGCACCGGGCTCAGCCGGTTTGAACGCTCGTAATCTGGCGACCGGGCTTCTGCTCGCGGTGCCCGTCTGTATTGTCCTGGCTACGGTGCTCACGTACGCCCTCAACCTGCCTTACTGGGACGATTATCTGGTGCAGGAGCAATTACTCTTGCTAAAATCACAGCCCTCCGGTCGGCTCAAACTCCTGCACCTGTTCGATCAGCACTGGGAACACCGGATTGTCTGGACCCGGCTGGTGTTTGCGGGCTGGTATAAACTCAACGGCGTGCTCAATTACTACGGGCTGACGCTGGTGGGTGTGAGTGGTCTGGTAGCCCTGTTGGGTTTGCTCATTCGGGTGTTTCGGCAAACGGGACTTTCGCTGTTTTATTTGCTGCCAGTGCCATTCTGGTTGTTTACCCTGCAATCGCACGAGAACCTACTCTGGGCGATGGCATCTATCCAAAATTTCTGGGTACTGGTGTTTGCCCTAAGTAGCTTTTATATGCTGGCCCGACCGGGCGCATGGTCTCGCCTGCTGGCGTTGGCCCTGGCCGTACTGGCTACCTACACCAGTGGCAATGGGTCCTTAGTCTTGTTGGCCGGGTTGGCGGTATTGATTTGGCAGGCTTTCACCCATCGGGTGCGGCTTGTGTGGGTTGGCGGCTGGCTGGCCGTTACGGCCCTGAGCATCGCTGGGTATTTTTACCACTACAACCGGATCACGTTCTTCCCCTCACCGTTCCGGTATCCGTTCACCGACTGGGTGAAGGCATTTTTTGTCTTTTTCGGTGCTTTTGCCGACCCCTACCCCTACTCCGGCGCGGCTGCCTACGGCTATGAAAATCCGCTCGGCCTCACCCTAATTTTAGGGGCTATCCTGGTAGGAGTGGGTGGGTATATGACCTGGACAGATGTCTGGAAGCAGTACCAAGACCGGGGTGTACAGACAGACAAAATTGCGTTGAACAACCGCGTAAACCTGCCCGATTTCTTTTTGGCTACGTTGCTTTTCCTGCTGGTCACAGCGGCCATTACCGTGTACTCACGGGTCGGTTTTGCCGGGCCGGGTTACCTGTTGCAGGGCCGCTACAAAGTATATTCGGCGCTAACATTGGCAGTAGTGTATCTGTACACCCAGTTCCGGCTGGGTCAGGTCCAGAAAACCCTTTCGCCCTGGGTTCTGGGCGTGGTTGCCAGCCTGTCTATTGGCCAAAGTCTCTTTTCTGATTACTTATGCCTGGAGGGAATTGTCAATCAGCATCGACGTACCACAGCCGAGTATTTCAATTACCTGCTTAATACCCCCGAGAAGCAACAGCGGGCCTTGAGTACCCTGTTTATTCCGACAGAAGAGACGTTTTTTGGTGGTCAAACTCGTCAGTTAGCCGTTCAATCATGGCTCAACGCACCAGCAAGCACCAAACTGGATCGCTTTAGCAGTCAGACTTTTATGTATTGGATCGAAAAATCTAACACTGTAAACCCGACGCTGAAGCAACCCACCGATGGCACCTACGTGTACATGAGCAGCGGCACACACACCTATCTGTTTGCGGCCCGCCCGCTCCGGCCTGCGCCGGCCGCTTTGGTCGGGTTCGACGGGTATTTCAGGCCCGAGGGTATTCGGGCGCAGGTTTTGCAGGAACACCTCAAACCGGGCACGTACCGGATCGGCCTGCTGACCAACCGGGCCGGGCAGCTGCACCTTTCCATGACTCCACAAACCGTAACGTTTACATCCCTGTGAGCAACCTCCGAAATCACCTTGTACAGCTCGACGGACTCCGGTTCATTGCCGTTACGCTCGTCATGCTCGACCACTGGCTGGGCGAGGCAAACCCATTCCCCCTTGGCTACTTCGGCGTAAACCTGTTTTTTGTGTTGAGTGGTTTCCTCATCACCCGGATTCTGATTCACAGTCAGCAACGCGACACCGAACTCGGGCGGGGCCACGGGCACTCGCTCAAAGTCTTTTTTATCCGGCGCAACCTCCGTATCTGGCCCGTGTATTATCTCACCATACTGGTGCTGGCTTTGGTACATTTCCAGGGAGTGCGGCTCTCGTTTTGGTGGCTCATTACCTACACCACCAACTTCTGGATTGTGATTCATCAAAGCTGGCTGGGGGCCATCGATCACCTCTGGTCGCTGGCGGTAGAGGAGCAGTATTACTTATTTTTTCCGTTCCTACTTCTGTTTACGCCCGAGCGGTATCTGCTCCGAATGCTCTGGAGTCTGATCGGGCTTTCGGTTGTATTGCGGATCCTGCTTTTTGCGACCAATGCCCCCTGGATGACACAGTTTGTGATGATGCCCACCTGCCTTGATGCGTTCGGGTTGGGCGGTATTCTGGCCTGGCTCATCGTGTACCGGAAAGAAACCTTCGAGCGACTCGTGCGGAGCAATGCTTTTTTGATCGGAAGCTTCGTGCTGTACATAGTTCACCTGTACGTGATGCTTACCGTTGAGCCCAATCGTAACCTGTTTACCGACGTTACAGACCGGTTTATTACCTCCGTTTTCTGTGCCGCTATCATCGGTCGGGCGGTGCTGGGCTTCGGGCAGCCCCTCAAGGCGATTCTGGAGAACCGTGTGGCCACCTACTTGGGTCAAATCAGTTACGGCCTCTATTTGTTTCACAACATCGTGTTCAATTATTATCACACGCAACCCACGTTTCCAACGCTCCGGGTGTGGAACAAGGTCGTATCGATGGTACCTTTTTTGAACAGTACCCCCCTTTTCCAGTTGGCTTACTTTTATGCCCTGACGGTACTTCTGGCGGCTTTGTCGTGGCACCTGGTCGAGAAACCAATCAACTCGCTGAAAGGTAAATTTTCTTATTAATTCTCGGTTCTTTCACCATTTAGCGGATTCCCACTCGATAAAGTCCTATTTGGGGAACGGTTTAGACCCCAACAATTACTTATATTTGTGCGTCATCAAGTCAATGATGAATGATACGTGATGAATGATAAACCCTTAATACTCTATCATTTCACCCAGATTTTATTCATCATTCATCATTCATTATTCATCATTTCTCTATGAGTCTTCTGCTGTCAATTGTCATGCCTGCCTACAACGAAGAAGAGTGTATTGAACTCGTTGTTCGGCAGTGGTGCGATTTACTGGACCGCCAGTTCCCGACTGACAATACACGTCTGATTGTTATTAACGACGGTTCCCGCGACAAAACGGGGGCTATTCTGGACAGCATTAAAGAACGCTATCCAAAGCTGATGGTGGTACATCAGCCCAACGGAGGTCATGGTAATGCGGTGGTAAATGGTTACCGTCAGGCGGTTGCGCTCGATTCGGAATACGTGTTCCAAACCGATAGCGACGATCAGTTTGTGACGGCCGATTTTGAAAAACTCTGGGCCAAACGCAATCAGTCAGATTTCATTCTGGGCTACCGCGAAGTACGGCACGATGCCACCGCCCGGCTCTGGATCACGCGTGTGCTGCGGGGAAGTATCGCCCTAATCTATGGAACGTATATAATGGACAGCAACATTCCGTTCCGTCTCATTCGGGGGAGTTTCCTGCGTAAGCTGCTGGCTCAGCTCCCTACGCCAACACCCTTTGCTCCTAATATTTTCCTGGCGGTAATGGCGAAAAAGGCCGGCAACGAAACCTTCGATATACCCATTACGCACAAAGAGCGCGAAACAGGTACCGTCTCGATCATGAACTGGAAGCTTCTAAAGGTCTGTATGCAAAGCTTTGCCGAGCTGGCTCAGTTCCGGCTTGAATTGGGCAGCAAAGTGAAAGCCCTCCGTAGCGAACCTGCCACCGCGAGTAGTGCCCAGCGAACCGTGAACAACTAATTATTGACGAGCTGTAGTCTGGGGAAAGCCTGTTGGTTTCGGGCCTGATCTGCTACAACTTGTTGCCTTTTGACGCGTACTTGTTCGCCAAAATTCCTCTTACCTGAATTACTCAACAATTTAACCAAATAGACTGAGCAGCCGATCGTTGATCGGTGGCTCAACGACCCCTGTACATGAAGCATAAATATGTCATTATCGGCTCTGGCCCCACGGGCTTAGGTGCTGCTTACCGGCTTAAAGAACTCGGCGTTACAGATTTTATCGTTTTAGAAAAAGAAGACCGCATCGGCGGACTGGCCAAAAGCTTTGTCGACGACAAGGGGTTTGTGTGGGACGTTGGCGGTCACGTGCAGTTTTCGCACTACAAATATTTCGACGACCTGATGAACAAAGCCCTCGGCGAAGACGGGTGGCTGCGGCATCAGCGCGAGTCGTGGGTTTGGATCGAAAATCGGTTTGTGCCGTATCCGTTCCAGAACAACATTAAGTACCTCACTCCCGAGACCATGTGGAAATGCCTCGAAGGCATTATCCAGGTGTACAAGAACCCCACCATGCAGAAGCCCAAAAACTTCCGCGAGTGGATTCTGCAAACGTTCGGGCCGGGGCTCGCCGAAACGTTTATGTTCCCGTACAACTTCAAGGTCTGGGCTTTCCCGCCGGAGGAGATGAACGCTGTATGGGTAGGTGAGCGGGTAGCCGTTACCGACCTGGCGCGAGTAACCAAAAACATTATTTTCAACCAGGAAGACTTCTCCTGGGGCCCCAACAGCACGTTCCAGTTCCCGAAGCAGGGCGGAACGGGCGGTATCTGGGAGTCAGTGGGGAATCTGGTGGGGCGCGAAAACATCAAGCTCAACGCCAGTGTGGATCAGGTGATCGGATCTGAAAAGAAGATTATCCTGAGCAATGGCGAGACGGTTGAGTATGACTACCTGCTCAATACCATGCCGCTCGACATCTTCACGAAAAAAGTGCAGGGACTCGATGCCGAAACGGTGCAAACCGCGCAGGGGCTGAAACATTCATCGACTAACGTGGTCGGGGTTGGGCTCAAGGGGCAACCCAAGCAAAGCCTCGAAACCATGTGCTGGATGTATTTCCCGGAGGCAAACAGCCCTTATTACCGCGTGACGGTGTTCTCGAATTACAGTCCAAACAACGTACCCGACAGCAGTCAATACTGGTCGCTGATGACCGAAACAAGTGAGTCGTCGGCCAAACCCGTTGATCGGCAAACGCTTATCGACGATACGGTGCGCGCACTGAAAGAAGATCAGCTTATAAGTGACGACGATGAAGTGGTATCGACCTTCCACGTCGCTTTCGATTACGGCTACCCAACCCCATCAGTTGAACGAGACGGTATTCTGAAAGCGGTTCTGCCGAAGCTGGAGCCGTTCGGAATTTATTCGCGGGGGCGGTTTGGTGCCTGGAAGTACGAAGTGAGCAACCAGGACCACTCGCTGATGCAGGGCGTTGAGTGGGCCAACCGAATGGTGGCTGATGTACCGGAACTGACGTTGTTCTTCCCCGATACAGCCAACGCCATGTGGGGAAAATAAAGAGTTTATAGTTTTTGGTTTTTAGTTTATAGAGGTCGGTGTTACGGTTTTGGTTTATTGTTGTTCTGAAACCATAAACTATGAACCGGAGCGCCGGCCGCCAAAAACCAATACGTGAAGAGTTGTACCGCTGAATAGGTCGGAACCAAGGGTCCGTCGTTGGCAGGTGCAACTCTTCCCCTTTATACCTGTGCAACGCTAAACGCTTTTTATGAATCGACGAATCTGGCTTGGTATTGGTGCGTTAGTCCTGCTGTTGGGCGGGTGGTTTGGCTACAAGGCCTTCCGCTCAAGCCGACCGCTGTCGGCCCTCGTCCCGTCCGATGCCCTGCTGGTTCTCGAAAGTACCCACCTGCTCGACTCCACCACCGCGCAGATGCAGCGACAGGCGCTGACCCTCAATCAGATTCCGCTTTTCGAACAGGCCGTCGCGCACCTGAGTCGTAACCTGCTGGCCTCGGGCGATACCTCGCGCCTGCGGCAGTTTTTACGTAACCGGCCCGTGCGTTGTTCGCTGCACCCCGTCAGCAAATCGACGCTCGATTTTATCTTCTACATCCCGGTGAGGGGCGAGGCCGACCGGGCGGTTGTGAGCCAGATTCTCAGCCCTGACCCGAACCGGTTTCGGCTGCTAACCCGCCCTTTCAATGGCGAGCGTGTGAGCGAACTGGTTAGCCTCCGCAACGAATCGTACGGCCATTTTTTACAGACCGACGACGCGCTGGTTTGCAGCGGATCGGGGGTACTGATTGAAAACGTAGCCCGTCGGCTGCATAGCCCTAACTTACTGACTGACAACGAAGAGCTAACCACCGGGGAAGGTCAATTGGCGGGACTGTCGGTACGGCCCGAAGTCCTGCAACGCCTGTTTGGCGAAGGAAATACCTCGCTAGTTCGGCTATTTTTACCCGAACACCTGACGCTCCGGTTTCGGAATACTGACTCCCGAACGCACCTTGTTGGCTATGCCTCAGATCAGATTGGCCAACGGGCCGACGTGGCCGCCCTGTTTCAGAATCAGGCCCCACGCCGGATTATGGCCGGACAACTGATTCCGCAAAACACCTCGTCGGTGTACCACATCAGCCTGAGCGACGGGGCCGCGTTTGGCCAGTCGATTCGGGCATTACTGTCGTCAAACTCCGATGACCGGCTACAAGACCGGCTCGAACGCATCGCCCCCGAAACCGAGCGCTTCTACAGCGCTATTGGGTCCGATGTGCTGCTGTGTCGGCTGGAGTCGCCCGATGCCCGCACCCGGCAGGTGCTGGTTGTACAGGGGCGCGACGGGGCCGCTTTGTCGCGGGCGTACCAACAGGCCGCTTACCGCCTTGGGGCCGCTACACCGGCCCCGCTCAAAACGTTTCTGGGGCATAAAACCCTGTTGCTCAACGTAACCGAGTTACCCGCTACGCTGTTTACGAGTTTGTTTGCCGGTTTTCGGGAAAGCTGGGTGACGCAGCACGGCTCGGCCCTGATTGTAGCCAACAGCGAAGACGTGATGCAGGAATACCTGAAGCAGATCACCCAAAAAACGGTTTGGGCTTCCGACGAACGGCAGAGTAACCTGCTGGCGCAAACGCTGCGCCCGGCCAACTTTACGGCTTTTGTGCGGCTCAACCGCAGTTCAGAGAGTGTTCCTGAACGGTGGCCCGCTCCCTGGCGAAAGCTACTCGGCCGGCCGTTTACCGGGTTTGATAACCTCGAAAACATGGCGTATCAGGCCAGTTACGGTAACGAAAAAATCCTGTCGACGCTCATTTTGGGCCGTACCACCCGCCGGGCAAGTGGGGCCGTTCTGAACAAGGTCTTGCTGCGCCGGAAAGTAGAATTTAATGCCTCGCTTATTGCGGCTCCGGTTGTGGTAGGCTCACTCGCCGACGGATCGGCTCAGTTTTACGCCCAGAACCAGGCGAGTCAGTTTGTACTGGTTACGCCCGAGGGCGACAAAATTGTGCAGGACACCACCGACGGCCCCATTCGCAGCAACGTGATTGCGACCGACTTTCTGGATAACGGCCGGTTGCAGTACCTTTTCATGACCGACCGTCGGCTCTACATAGCCCAACCGGGCAACCAATCGGTTAAGCTTCAGGCCATTCGGCTGCCCGCCGGTCTGAACCCGACCCTGCTTGCCCAGCCACGCGGTAGTCGTCAACGCTCGCTTGTAGCCCTTGCCGCGCACACCGATGGGCATATCTACGCGCTCGATCGGCAGAAACGCCAGTTTGTGCGGCTGATGACCGCCCAAACCAAAGGACCAATCCAGCTGCCCTTTCAGGTGATCGACACCCCGACGGGCATGGAAGTGCTGGCCATGCAGAGCAACGGTATTTTGAACCGGTGGCGCGACGATGGTACCCCCGTCACTCACTTTCCGGCTAAGCTCGACCTTTCGTTTGTGAGCCCGGCTCTGCAACCGGCCAACACCGATTATATGCAGGCTATTACCGAACAGGGCGAATTGCTCCGGTTGAACGCTAACGGTCTCATTGCGAGTCGGAATGGGCTTTACCGACCCGTGCGGGCCGGTTCGTTTCGGCTGTTTTCGGATGTGAGTCAGCAAACGTGGCTGCTCATGCGTACGTCGGATACCGAAGCGGCTATTCTGGATCAGCAGGGCAACGAACGGTTTGCGGTGCGCGGGCTCCAACCCGACCAAACGAGCATCCGATACCATCGACTGGGGGGCGGGGTTGAACTAATTAGCCTTAAGTCAGGAGGCTTTACTACGCTTTACACCCTCGACGGCAAACGGATTGGCGACCGTCCTATTCCGAGCGATTTTCCGGTTGCCTTGCAGTTTGACGAATTAACCAACGAACTTTACGTCCTGAGTGGCATCCGGAAAGCGGTGCAACTTTTCTCGATTCGGCTGCGCTGAAAAGCCATTGCTCCTGATAGACAGCCTACCAACTTGACCTGACACGTTAATAAACCTTGTAAAATGAACCATGAACTTCTCCGCTGACTACAGCCCCTTGATCGTTCATTTTTCACTATTCATTTTACATTTCACATTGACTGAGTGATTACAGCATGAAATACCTGGTACGCTATACTTTTCTTTTTCTGGCTATCGCCCTGTGGGCGGGTGGCTGCTCGCGCGAGGTGATGAAGTGGTATTACCAAACCAACCTCGTTGCCGACGACTACCGGTATGGCGATTTGTACCGATTGGCTAACCTTGCTCAATTCAAAGACCCTCAGACTGAGTGCCGGGAAGCGTCGACACCCGTTTTGTCGAGCGATACAGCCCGCACCCATCTGTATCTGATTGGCGATAGCTTCGCCGAGCCGCAGCGGATTGGCAAAGCTGATTTTCCGGTGAGTTATTATCAGTATGTGCATTGGGACACCCGCCGTACCGCGCAACTCGATACTTCGAAATACAATGTGCTGCTCCTCGAAACGGTAGAACGCCATTTTCGGGAACATTTCTCCCGACCGGTTGCCGAGCTAACCCTCGTACCCGATACGACCCAACGACCCACCCCTACTCCCGAACCCTGGACCCGGCAGCTGTTTGCGCTGATTCAGTCAAAAGGAATTGAAGAACGGCTCGAAACGGTTTTGTTCAGTCAGGATTTTTTCCTGTGGTTCAAAGAGTTAAAAGCGGCTATGAATCTGAATTGGTTCGACCGGGCAACCCCCAAGGTAGGTATCTCCCGCGACCGGCAGCACCTGTTTGTTGACCTCGATACCGACACCACCAAGCGCCTGAATTCGTCGTTTGTCTCCTTGCCCGATTCCGAACTGGACGCCCTCGTCGACAGTGTGAACGCAACAGCTGCCCGGTTCCGGCAACAAGGCTTCGATGCAGTCTATCTGTCTGTTATTCCCAACAAGGCGAGTATTCTCGAACCTGAACGCGGCCCCTACAACCGCCTGATTGAGCGCGTCCAACAACACCCGCGCCTACAGGTTCCGGTTGTCGACGTGTACGGGGTCTATGCCCGGCAACCTAAACAGGTGTATGCCCTGGGCGATTCGCACTGGAACTGCTATGGCCGTTCGCTCTGGCTCAAAGCCGTCAATGAACGCCTGGGCCGCTAACCCCTCTGCCGCTAGCTTACCGTGAGTTACGGAAGATTGCTGACGCACAGGGCCGCTTCAACTTAAGGCTCGTTGCCTCACTATGCCTCTTCTGTAAAAACCTATCACACCGCCGGGGGTTGTACCGGAATGGTTCGTAAGAGCCTTCTAACTATCAACCAAACCCATACAACAATGCCACGCGGAGACAAAAGCGCCTATACCGATAAGCAGAAACGGCAGGCCGAACACATTGAAGAGAGTTACGAGAAGCAGGGCCTACCCGAAGATGAAGCCGAACGTCGGGCATGGGCAACAGTGAACAAAACATCGGGCGGAGGCAAGAAAAGTGGATCAGGTCGGGGACGAGCCGAAAACAAAGGGCCGGCCAAAACGGGTGGTCAGAAAGGCGGAGCTGCTTCGGCCTCCCGTACGCCCGAACAACGCTCGGCCTCGGCCCGGAAGGCTGCCGAGACCCGTAAACGAAATGCAGCCGCCAAAGCCGCCTGATAGATGACATGGCTTAACAAACACGAAGCGGGTGCATCCGTCGACTTTCCCGGATGACACCCGCTTATCTGTTCCATTCAGCTTACGCCCCTGAAACCTTACTTTCCTTTGTCTGGTAGCGTGGAGGCCAATTTCGCGTACGTCAGCCTTTTCACGGTTACCCCCGAGGCCGACCGAAGCAAAATCCGGTTCATGTCAGCTTCGGGAAAAAAATTACTTGTCAGCACGCTTAGTCCATTATCGGCAAACAGCTCGACCGATGCTACATCAACCAGAAGGGTCATCGTCAGCGTTTTATCCGTTGCCAGTCGCGGGGCTGTATTTCGTTTGCCGAAGCCCTTTTCAAAGTTCGTTTTGCCCGACCGGCTACGGTCGATGAAATACGCGTTGGCCGTTTTGTCGTAGCCAAGCACCAACTCATTACCCGCATCATTTGTCAAAACAACTGACACATCTTCAGTTGCCAATGCTGTAAACGTGAGCCGCAATGGCCCCGTTAGTTTACCCACCGTCGGGGTAAGATCGTACTGCCCATTTACAGATACCGTTTGTAGGGTAGTCGGTTTAGCCGCCAGCGTGTTTAGTTCAGCAACGGGTTTCGAGGCCAGATACAACTCATTTCCCACCTCCTGAATCGACAGTTCACGGGGCACGGTAGTGGCACTACGCCAGGGGTCGGTAGGTACCTGTTGCGCATATTGCCAGTTGCTCATCCACCCCATCAGAATGGTTCGGTTGCCGGTATTGGCAAAGGTTACGCCGGCATAGTTATCAGGCCCGAAATCCATCCATTTGGTTGCATTGTTATAGGGTTTAAAGGTTTTACCGTCGAAGTCGCCGAGGAAATATTGGGTTGCCGAGCCTCCATTGGGCCCACCGGGGTTGATACTCACCAACAGTACCCATACGGTTTTGCCCTTGTGTTGCAACGGAAACAAGTCCGGGCATTCCCAAACGCCCCCGTGCGCGCCCAAATCGCGTCCGAACTCACTTGCCTTTGTCCAGTTTTTCAGGTTTGGCGAGGTGTAAAACGTAACCCGGTCTTTGGTAGCCAGAGTCATAATCCATTGTTTAGCAGGTTCGTACCAGCGCACTTTAGGGTCGCGAAAATCGACAATACCGGGGTTGGGCAGCACCGGGTTTCCGGCATATTTCGTCCAGGTTTTGCCATCATCGAGGCTATAGGCCAGACTCTGGTACTGAAACGTTTCGGACTTGGCTTTCTCCAGTTTCGGGTTGTGATGGGTAAAAATAGCCACGAGGGGCACCTGCCCGTTCCGGCCGAAACCACTCGTGTTGTTTACATCCACTACGGCACTACCCGAAAAAATGTAGCCGAGGCTATCGGGATAAAGGGCAATGGCCTCTTCACGCCAGTGTAGCATGTCGGCGCTGGTAGCGTGCCCCCAATGCATGGGTCCCCAGGTGGTTCCATCGGGGTAATACTGAAAAAACAGGTGGTAAACGCCCTTGTGATACACCATCCCGTTGGGGTCGTTCATCCAGTGGGTTTTAGGCGAAAAATGAAAGCGCGGACGGTGCGGCTCAGCCGGGGTTGAGTTCTGTGCCTGCACCGGCACACCCAGATAGGTTAGAATAGCCAGACAGGCCAATAGCTTTTGCATCGGTTAGCGTCGGTTTTGTTTGGAAAACGAAAACGATGCCCTAAGTTATCGCCCAGCCGGGACTTTCACCGACACCAACCTCAGGATAATTGGCCGGCATCAGGCCGGGTGGGTAAGGCTGCGGGGGTGTCGGTCATGTCTTTTAAGGCCACCCCCGTGAGTTTCAAGCGGAACGCTTCGCCCACCAAAGCCATGATTTTTTCGACCGCCTGCGCCGGGGGCAGCCCCTGCTGCCGGATATTGGAAATGCAGTTCCGGCGCTCGTCGGTCAGGCCGGGCGTAGGGCCATAGGTCAGGTAAGCCCCCAGACTGTCGGCGGAGCTCAGGCCGGGCCGTTCGCCAATCAGCATCACCACCATTCGGGCGTTGAGCAGATGGCCAATTTCATCACCAATGGCTACCCTACCCTGTTCTACCAACGTTAGGGGAGCCAGGCTAAACCCCTGAACTCGGGCAGTTCGCACCAGGCCTGCCGTTACGATACCCGCGTACGTGTTTACCGCTGTAGCCGACAAACCATCCGCAACCACAATTGCTAGATCAGCTGACTGGGGCGCATTATTCCGCAGATAATCAGCCGATTGAGGATCCAATTGCCGACCATAATCGGGGCGTTGCAGGTACATATCCCGATGTTCGGCGCGGCTCCGAAGTGGGTAAATCGGCAGAGCGAGCGGGGTGAGTGTCTGGATCAGCGCGTCGGAATCGAGAGCCGAATACACGGCATCTTTGGCGTGGGCATGAGCCAGCCGGAAGGCCAGCGACGCCCGCACCGGCACCGAAACGCCTGTTTTGCCCAGCGCAATCCGGGCATCGGTAAATGCCTTCAGGGCCGTCCACTCATCCGTCTCGACGGGTAGTTTTTGGAGCTCGTTCATTCGCTAAACAAACCTGCGTATAGTTGTTGCTGACTTCCCGTAAACAGGCGGTTGCCGTCCGTATCCATGATTCCCTGCCGCTGCAACCACGCTTCAAACTCAGGGGCTGGCCGCAGTCCCAGCGCCTTGCGAACATACAGCGCATCGTGAAATGAAGTCGACTGGTAGTTGAGCATAATGTCGTCGGCACCGGGTACGCCCATGATAAAGTTGACACCCGCTACGCCTAAGAGCGTAAGCAGGGTGTCCATATCATCCTGATCGGCATTGGCGTGGTTGGTATAGCAAATATCCATGCCCATGGGCAAGCCCAGCAGTTTACCGCAAAAATGGTCTTCGAGGCCTGCCCGGATGATTTGTTTCCCATCAAACAGGTATTCAGGCCCAATGAACCCTACGACCGAGTTGACTAACAAGGGATTAAAATGGCGGGCTACGGCATAAGCGCGCGTCTCGCACGTCTGCTGATCGAGCCCGTGGTGGGCATTGGCCGAGAGAGCACTCCCCTGCCCTGTTTCAAAATACATCAGATTTTGCCCCACCGTACCCCTTCCGAGCGAAAGCCCGGCCTCGTACCCTTCCTGCAACAAGGCAAGATTGACCCCGAAACTAGCGTTGGCCCCCTCCGTTCCGGCAATCGACTGAAACACCAGATCGACCGGTACGCCCTGCTCCACCAGTTGAATGGTGGTGGTAATGTGGCTTAGTACGCAGCTTTGGGTTGGAATCGAAAACCGCTCCCGGAGTCCATCGAGCAGGTACAGCAGTTTGGCCGTTGCGGCCGGGCTATCGGTAGCCGGGTTAATGCCAATTACGGCATCGCCACTACCGTAGAGCAGTCCGTCGAGCACACTTGCCGCAATGCCGCGCGGGTCGTCGACGGGGTGGTTGGGTTGGAGCCGGGTTGAGAGTTGGCCTTTTTGACCAATCGTATTCCGAAACCGGGTGACCACTTCTATCTTCTGGGCCACCCGAATCAAGTCCTGATTCCGCATCAGCTTCGATACGGCGGCCACCATCTCAGGTGTGAGCCCCGGTGCCAGTTGGCGCAGGGTTTGGGTATCGGCCGTATCGGCCAGCAACCAGTCGCGAAAGTCTCCCACGGTGAGGTGACTTACCGGCGCAAACGCTTCCCGATCATGCGTATCCAGAATCAGGCGAGTCACCTCATCGGACTCGTAGGGTACTACCGCTTCGTTCAGAAACGTCTGCAACGGCACAGCGGCAAGAGCGAGTTGAGCCGCTACCCGTTCTTCGTAACTATCGGCGGCAACCCCCGCCAGCCCATCGCCCGACCGGGCCGGACTGGCTTTTGCCAGCAGTGTTTTCAGGTCGTTGAACCGGTAGGTAAACCCCCGGATCGTACATGCATAGTTCATACCCATTCAGACAGTGCCATTGGCCTCGACCGACAGCGGATTAGGCGCGTTGCGGTGCTTCCCGGCCGCTATAAACAGCCCCATGACCATCAACAATCCGCCCACAAAAAGCCCACTCAGCCAGGGATAAAAATACACCATAGCAACCAGTGTCACAACGGCCAACCCCAACGCAACAGCCGGGAAATACGGGTAAAACGGAGCACGAAAAGGCCGGGCCATATCGGGTCGGCTCACCCGCAGTTTAAAGAGAGCGAGCATACTGATGATATACACCACCACCGCTCCGATGGTCGACAGAATAACCAACTTGCTCGTATCCAGCAGGGTTAACGCCAGCACACCGAGCGCACCGCCCACCAGCAGAGCCACGTAAGGCACTTTTCGGGTGCGGCTTACCCGCGCCAGCCCGGCGGGCAAATAACCACTCCGGGCCAGGGCAAACATCTGCCGCGAATAGCTGATGATGATGCCATGAAACGACGCAATGAGCCCGAAAAGGCCCACACTCGCAAACAGCTTGGTCAGCGGATTGTCGCGGCCGAGTACCAGGGCCATCGACTCCGGCAGAGGGTAATCAAGGCTATCGAGTTTATCCCAAGGAGCAATCCCACCCACGCCGATCATCACCGCCAGTGCCAGAATAGTGAGTGTCAGCAAAGCCGAAATGTACCCTTTGGCAATGGCATTGTTGCCATCTTTGACCTCTTCGGCCACCATAGCAACCCCCTCCAGACACACGAACAGCCAAATGGCAAACGGTAAGGCGGCAAATACGCCCCCCCAGCCAAACGGCATGGGGTTGTTCAGAAACGTTTGCAGTTGAAAATGAGGAGCTACCACCCCGATAAACACCAGCAACTCGCCAATAGCCAGCAACGTCATGATGAGCGAAAACCAGGCAGCCTCCTGAATACCCAGCATATTGATGCCCGTAAATACGACAAACGATACGATGGATGCCGGCACAATAGGCACGGCCGGATACAGAAAATGAATGTAACTCCCCAACGCGAGCGCAATGGCCGGGGTAGCCAGCAGAAACTCAATCAGGGTAGCATACCCGGCCACTAAAGCACCCAATGGCCCGAATGCCTTGAGTGCGTAGGCAAACGGCCCACCCGCGTGCGGAATGGCCGTAGTAAGCTCGGTAAAACTGAAAATAAACGTGAAGTACAGCCCCGTAATCACCAGTGTAGCCAGCAGCAGGCCAACGGTACCCGCTACCCCCCATCCGTAATTCCAGCCAAAATACTCACCCGAAATCACCAGCCCGACGCCAATGGCCCACAGATGGATAGGCTTTAGTGCTTTTTTTAACGAAACATCGTCTGTCTGCATGGTTGGGTTTGTCGTTTTTTGTTTTTGGTTTATGCTCTAGCGTTTTGGAGCAACCAAAAACTACCTGCTTAGCTTTTACGAACCGTCAGGGCTTTGCCTTCGCCCCCAATGAGTGGATCGGTAAAACCCGCTTTACCCGTTTCGACCCGGCCGGCAAACCGCTGTTCAAAGCGGTCGTGTCCGGTTATGCGCACGCTCACATCGTACCAGTTGTAGCTGTTTTTCAGATCGACCTCGATCGTTTGCTTAGCCCCTTTTCCACCGGCTTTGGCCAGCGTAATCGTTTGGGGCTTAGTCCCGTATGCATTATCTATAACCTGAACCGTGTAGGCACGGCCGGGATCGGCGTTGGTGAGGGTCATCGTCAGATCACCCGTGAGTGTGTTGCGAAGACCCCGTTTGTACGCACAGGCAACTGTCACATCGGGGGCTTCGGCAGCCAGATTAAACTCCCGATAAAAGCCGTTGGGACCATATACCCGTACCGGATAAGCCCGGTCGAAAGTATCGGTCAGGGTATCGCCCGCGGCCACCGTGTACGACCGGACGAGCACGTCGTTATCCAGTAGCTGATACACATGAAAGGGGGCTCCGAGCGACTTCGCCCCAAAGACCTGACGACCCGCCGACAAACGCAGCGTCAGCTTTCCGTTTTGAAGTGTAGCCTCAGCCCCAAGCTCGTAAGGCAGAGCACAAGACGGCCGCACCCCGCGTTCCTGCCCAAAGCCAGCTGCGGTCGGATTTGTATTCAGGCGGTCAATGTCACCCTCTGAAAGCGCTTTGAACCCGGTCGGCACTTCTTTGAACTGGGCCTTATGAATACCTTCAATAAAAGTCTGTTTCTGCACTGAAGCGGGCATGGCAATTTTTTCGCCGTTGTACGGCCGAAATACCGATGTCAGGTCTCCGCACACGGTCCGACGCCAGGGGCTAATGTTTGGCTCCCGAATCGGCTTACCCGTTTTGTGGCTCAGAAACCGCTCCAGCAACTGTAAAACAGACGTGTGATCGAACACCTCGGAGCATACATAGCCGCCCCGGCTCCAGGGCGACGCCACCAGCAACGGCACCCGGAAACCCAGCCCGATGGGGCCGGTGCGCCCACCGTTGGGGCGTTTTGATTCCTGCTCGGCCGTTACAAACTCCTGCCAGGTATCGATACCCCGACTAGTCAGACCCGTTTCGGGTTTGTCGGGATGAGCCGGTACAAACGGCGGCACGTGGTCGAAATAGCCGTCGTTTTCGTCGTAAGCCAGAATAAAAATTGTTTTCTTCCAAACCTCCGGGTCTTTGGTCAGAATATCCATCACCTCCGAAATGTACCAGGCCCCGTACCAGGGCGCGCCGGGGTGATCAGAGAAGTTTTCGGGCGCGACCACCCACGAAACGGTCGGGAGTTTCCGGTTTTGGACATCGGCCCGGAACTGATGGAGCACGTCACCTTTAGGCACGGTCATCCGGCGCTGGGTGTCCCCATCCTGATAGCTGATCGTTGAAAGGGTGCGGTAATCTGGGTCGCCGGTATTCGTGGTAAAGGCTTTCTGGTGCAGGTTTTTCTCCCGTGCCGACAGGCTGTTGAATTTTTCGGGGGCGTATTTCACCAGATCCTGCTCAATGTACCCCAAAAACCGGCGGGCGTTGTCGAGTTCGCGCCGGGTGCGGCCATGAGCGGCATCGGTCTCGGCGAGGGTTTGCAGCTTCGTTTCCAGTTCTTTAATCTTTGCCGGAAGCTCTTTCTGCTGCTTTTGAATATACGGATAATAAGCCGGGTGGAACCGCACATTATACTGCGTAAACCACTCAATCGGGTTATCGGTAAAGTTGCTTAACCAACCATCTTCGTCGTTGGAAAGTCCCGTGGGCAGGCTTAGTTCATTCTGGTAAATCTTCCACGAAATACCGTTGTCTTCGAGCCGCTCGGGGAACGTAGTCCAGCCTGCTTCGCGCTCGTAGGTCACGTTTTCATTGCGGACATTGGCCGGGGCGTTGGGGTCGCGGGGGTCGCGCAGGGTGCCTGTCCAGAGGTATAGCCGGTTAGGTGTGGTGCCGGTCAGCGACGAGCAGAAATTCTGGTCGCAAATGGTGAAGGCATCAGCCAGGGCGTAGTAAAACGGAATGTCTTCGCGGTCATAATACCCCATTGTGAGGGGCATATCGGCGTAGTTTCGGTTACCCGAACGTTTGGAATCGAGCCACTTGTCGTAGCGTCCTCCATTGCGGGCATCTACCTGGTTTTCCCAGGAGTGCGGCAGGGCGCTCATCCAGGTGGCTTTTGTATCTTTAATATTCAGCCGGAACGGCGCGTAGGTCTGCCCGGCCTTGTTGGTCTGGAACCAGACTTTTCGTTTGTTGGGCAGGTCAATAGCGCGGGGGTCGTTGAAGCCCCGAACGCCCTGGAGGGTACCAAACGCATGGTCGAAGGAGCGGTTTTCCTGCATCAGAATCACCACATGTTCGGCGTCGAGGTAGGTAGTGCCCGGTTGCGGGTCAATAGCAAACGCCTTCTGAATAGAGGCAGGCAGCGCCCCCGATAGGCCCGCTGAAAGCAGGGCCGCCTTTTTAAGAAATTCTCTACGTGAGTCCATTCGGCATCCCAACCAAAAACTGTAAACCCTAAACCAAAAACTGCAAACTGTAAACCGTAAACTATAAACTGTAAACCGTAAATTATAAACACTAACTTAGGGAGGATCCAGCCTCCCCAAGTTAGCAAACTATAGCCCAATCTATTTTAAAATCCACATAGCCTGATTGAAATCGTCGCTGCCGCCGTACTGACTGGCGATCGCCTGTTTTACATTCTCGGTGTTGTAATCCAGCTCTTTCTGTGGGTACAGCCACCGCACCGGCATCTTGTTCGAAGGCGTGTTGCTGTTCGAAGCCGGGTTGATCGGGAACGCCGGGTAGCCGGTCCGCCGGTTTTCGAAAAACGCGTGGAACGGTGCCTGCAGGTAGGTACTGAGGTAGCTCTGCGTCACAATCTGCTCGATCTGCTTCTCGTTTGTACCCGCCAGTTTCACCTTATCCGAAGCCAGATACGTCGTGATGTACGCATCGGTAATCTTCATGTTGTGGTGATAGAGTGCGTTGTCGGGGGTGTAATTCGCTGTAAACTGCATGGCCGCCCGAATTCCGTCGTTGTAATAGGTAGCCGCGGGCGTTCCCGAAATCCAGCCCCGCACAGTTGCCTCAGCAAGCATGAACTTTAGCTGCGCAAAACTCACCAGTGCAACCGGCTCGGCGTTGGCTAACTCAGTATAGCGGCTGTTGAGGGGCGAATAATCTTTAGTCGAGAAGATTTTCGTGATGTCCGAATAAATCATCGACGGATCGGTGCCTTTGTACGCGGCATAGTCGCTCATCGACTTACCGGCCGCAATCTGCACGGGTGAGGGGTTGGCGTAGTAAAACAACCGCCGGTCGTCCAGGTCTTTAAGCTTCCCGATCAGTACTTCGGACACCATCGGGTAAATGACCGAGGGATTGCCCAGCTTGAAGAACGGGTACCGCTGACCAGCCTTATCGGAGTAAACCAGCTGGAAATTATCGGCATTGCTCTGGAAGATGGGCCGCGTGTTGACAATCTCCTTAAACCGGTCGACTACCCGCAGGTCAGCTTCGCCTGTTTTCTTGTACAGGTTGGTCAGTACGTACAATTCAAAGGTATTGACCAGCTTGCGCCACTTCGTTACGTCGCCCCCGTACACCGGGTCACCGTCAAATTTTACGCCCTGCGCAAATAGTTTGTCAGCTTCGTCGAGCTCATTCAGAATCCCCACAAACACCTGTTTCTGGGTGTCGTACTTCGGCGCAATTACGTTCGACTCGCCTTTGAGGGCATCCGAGTACGGAATGTCGCCCACACGCATGGTCAGCTCAAAAAACTTCCAGGCCCGTACAAACTTACCCAGTGCCGTGTACGAATTTTTATAGGCATCAGGGGGCGAAAACGAGATCATTTTCTCGACGTTAGTGAGCGTCGGCAATCCGTCGAAGCTCGCCCGGCCGAGATAATTATACTGCAAATCCTCGGCAAATTCGGTGTATATCACCGACTTACTCAGGAAATGCGGAGACAGAAACCCTTTCTGCCCGCTCACAGTCCCCTCGGTGATATTCAGAATCAGCCCCGTGGCCAGCATAGGCGCGGTAGCCCGCACGGCCGCATCGGGGTTTGAGTTAAGTTCTTCAAACTCTCCGCAGCTGCTCAGCATCAGGGCAGTCAGGCCAAAGAGCGTCAATCGTTTTATAACTGGTTTCATCGGAAATTCGGTTAAACAAATGGGTTTTGGTTCCTGGTTTATGGCAACCGGGCTTCTGATGACCGAACCGGCACATCAACCGATAACCCGCTATCTGTTAGTCGCTTACTCGCTACCCACCCCATAAACTAAAAACCAAAAACGATAAACTACAGGTTGCTTAGAACGTCAGCTGGAGGTTACCCCCTACGTACCGGACCGAGGGCGATGTCAGCTGGGTATCGTCAGCCTTGTCGGGGTCGGCAAACCGGAATGCTTTCGCCCACATCCAGACATTCTGTCCGGTAAACGAGATGGTTGCCGAGCGGGCTCCGAAACGCCGGGCCACGGCCGCTGGCACGTTGTAGCCAATTGACAATTCGCGCAGTTTCAGGAATGTAGCATTCGTCACCCCACGGGTACCATCGCCGTAGGCGCGGGCGTAGTCCTGATACGACACTTTGGTTTCGTTTTTGGCAAACTGCCGGGTATCGCTCGTGATGTTACCGAAGTTGTCGTACTTCACTTCACCTGAGGTAACCACTACGCCCGTACCCACATACGACTTGTTCTTGTTCACGACCTCATCGTACCGCCAGAAATTGTCTGAATCAGGGTGCGAGCCGGTATCCCACATTTTAAACGCCGAGTAATTGTTGAGCACCCCGCCCACGCGACCATCGAAGCTAACGCCAAACCGGAAGTTGTTCCAGCGGATGTTGTTCGACAAACCCCACACAAACTTGGGATCGGTGTAGCCGTAGAGGTAGCTATAGTCGCTCTGCAACGGCAGGCCATTGGTCCGGTGTACCACATTGCCCGTCGGGTCGGTCACCCACACACGGCCCGTGTACGTATCGGTACGGCCGCCAGCGGTTGTCCAGCTGTTTTTAGCCGAATAGGTTGGGTCGAGAGTTTTAAAATAGCGGTGGTTGTACGAATAGTTAGCCACGGCATCCCAGCCAAAGTTGGCCCGCTTCATCACAGCCGCGTCGAGGCTCAGCTCTACCCCCCGGCGCACGTAGGTCTCGTCGATGTTGATGAGCGTGGTGGTAAAACCCGAAGCCGACGAGATGTTGGCACTCCGCTGAATGTTGTAGTTATACTTGTCGAAGTATGCCGCATCGAACTTGAAACGCTTGCCCAGGAAGTAGGCCGATGTACCGATTTCCCACGTCCGGTTGGTTTCGGGGTTTACGGCCCCACCCCGGATGGTGGTTGGGTACACGGCTGAGTTGAAGTTATCCCAGTCGGCCGTAACGGTGCCGTAGGTTTGGTTGGTGGCATACACACCAAGGTCGCTTTTCGACATGGTCCACGAGCCGCGCACTTTCCAGAAATCGAGCCAGGTAGGCAGAGCGTCGGTAAATTCGCTAATGACCACACTACCACCCACCGAGGGGTAGAAGTACGAACGCGAAATGCGGGGCATGGTCGAGCTCCAGTCATTGCGGCCCGTTACGTCGAGGAAGAGCCGGTTTTGGTACGACAGAGTCGCCTTGGCAAACAAGCTGTTCACCTGCTTGCGGTTGGTAAACGTACTCACGTTGGGGCGCTCTACCGAGTTGTTCAGCGAGTAGAAGCCCGGAATCACGATACCACCCCGGGTAGCACTGTACAGACCCTGATCGGTCCAGCGGTACATGGTTCCCCCCGCGAGGGCGTCGACGGCAAACGCACCGACCGTTTTGTTATACGTCAGGATAGCGTCGCCGTTGAAGCTGTAGCCCGACCGCTTGTCGAGCGAGTACAGACCGGCGGCATCCCAGCCCCGTGTCGAGAGAATATTGGGCGGGTTACGCTTCGTTTCGTCGTTCTGATACCAATCAAAACCAGGCCGCACAATCAGCTTAGCCCCCGGAAACAAGGCAAGCGTAGCCGTCAGGTTGGCGTTCATCTTGTTCTGCTCAATTCCGTTGAGTTTTTCGTAAGCCATCATGTACGGGTTGTCGTACCAGGCTTTGTAGTGCCAGTTTTGCCGCTCGTTCGGGATGAGCCAGTAGTCCTGGTACTTGCTCAGATCATATTCGGGGCCCATCCACATCAGAATGTTGTAGATGTAGCCCTGTGCGCTGTAACCCGACCCGAAAATCTGGGGGGCCGTTTTGCGGTTATAGCCCACCTGACTCGACAGGGTGAAGGCATTGCCCACTTTCATGTCGCCACTGAGGGCAAAATTGAACGCGTTCGATTTCAGGTTCGGGTATTGCCCTTTGTTATAAATGTGAGTCAGCGACGCCCGGAAACTGCCGTTTTCACCCGTTTGACTGATGCTGATGTTGTTGTTGGTCACCATGCCCGGCACCAGAAAGTCCCGGAAGTTATTTTTACCCCGCGATTGCAGCTCCATGAGTTCCATCTGCTTCGTTTCGGGGTTCAACTGCATGGCTTTGAGGCCGATGTCGAGCTTGGCACCCCATACGTAGTCGGTAGGATCGTAGTTACCACCCAGGCCGGCGCTGTAGCCCGTCTGCACTTCGGGCAGCATCAGAAAGCCTGCATTCACCATGTTGTTGGAGTTCACCGTCACGGTGAGCCCTTTGGAGCCCGCGCCCCGCTTGGTGGTCACGATAACGGCCCCACTGCCCCCACGCGAGCCGTAGAGGGCCGCAGCCGTAGGGCCTTTCAGCACGTCGATACTTTCGATATCATCCTGCGGAATGTTGCTCAGGTTCATGTTGCCGTACGGCACACCATCAATCACGAGCAGTGGAGTTTCGCCCCGGAGCGAGAGCGTGGGCGCTTCGTTGAACTCGGTGCTGTTGCGCACCCACAAGCCCGACACACGGCCTGTCAGCGACGTAGCTACGTTCAGGCCTTTTACCGTCTGCAACGTGGCCCCGCTTACTTTTTGCACGGCGTAGCCCAGCGAACGCTCTTCGCGTTTTACACCGAGGGCCGTTACCACCACCTCGTCGAGTTGCTTCTGATCGTCGGCAAGCGTCACGTTGATTTCAGTCCGCGACCCCACTAATTCCTCTTTGGTTACGTACCCGATGAACGAAAAAATAAGTATCTCGTTGCTACCTGCTACCGACAACCGGTAGTTACCGCTCGCATCGGTCGTGGTCCCGCGCATGGTTCCTTTCACCGCAACGTTCACGCCCGGCAGAGGGGCATTGGTTTGTGCATCTTTTACCTGACCCGTCACCACCACATCGGCCGAGGGGGCAGTCTCCACAGAGCCTGTGGTTTTGGCGGGGTTAGCACCGGCCGTGAGCAGAATCCGGCCTGATACGTAATCGTACGAAACCGACAGGGGCTTGAGCAACCGGTCGAGGGTTTCGGCGAGAGTGGCCTGATTCACGTTGAGCGATACCAGCCGGTTGGGGTTAACCACCTGCCGACTGTAGGCAAACTTGACATCGGCCTGACTCTCGATCTGGGTCAACACCGTTTTCAGTTCTTTACCGTCGACTTTCAGGGTGATTCGACGCCCAAAAATCTGCTGCGACTGCCCGTCGGCAGCGAGGGCGATCTGACACAACAAGGTCAGAAAAAGTAAATGCGGGATAAGAACTCGTAGCGAAGCCCGTCGGGGCACCCACTCGTTTAAAAATGACTTCATAAGCGGTACTTGTTTAGGTGAAATAGGTAGGACAGTTTAGGGAAGTACGTTTCGTTGTCTCGGACGAAACGATTACCCCGGTACCATTGGCAAGCCAACGGCAGCCATAGTGCGAAAAAGGGGATGTACACGGTTTAGACCATACGCAACGAGAAGGTTAAGTGAACAGGGACTGCACAAAATACGCGAACGGGTATCGAACGGGCTATTGGCCGGGCATTACGTTTTTGTTACATCTTCCGCCTTCAATCCGGACAACCGTCTGCTCAACCCGGTACCGGGCCCCCACCGAACGGCATACCAACTGAAGCTTTTGAAAAAATGGAATCTGGTTCAGATCGCCAGTAAAGGTGCATGTACGCAATCCATTGCCCTGAATCTGAATGGGTATTCCGTAAAGTTGGCTCAATCGAGCCATGATGTCTGGAATAGGAACATCGGCAAACAGTTGGTTACTTTGAACCTCAGCCAATGTTACCGGATTGTTGACAAGGCCCGTTGTCAGGGTACGATTTTGGGCCGTGTACACGGCTCGCTGATTAGGCAGCAGGGTTACCGGAGCAGGCTTTTCGGCTCCCGCCGGCGCACGCCCGGCCTCCCCTACCGATACTTTTCCCGATAACACGTCGACCTCCACAGCCCGGGCTTCAGGCTTCATTTTAACCCAGAAACTCGTACCCAACACCTGCGTGAACGTTGGCCCGGCGGTTACCCGAAACGGACGCGTCGTATCACGCCGAACATCGAAATACGCTTCGCCCCTGAGCCGGACATCCCGGCGGCTTTTCCCCGGATTCTCGGTATAGGTGAGCGTGCTAGCCGGTGCCAGCGACACCCACGAGCTATCGGGCAGTTGGTGCCATACGGGCTTATCGGTCTTGTTTTGGTACTGTTGGTGTATGGCTTGCAAGGGTGCCTGAGCCTGCCGGGTGAACCACCCGTAGACGCCAACGCCAAACCCAACCAATGCGATACAGGCCGCAGCAGCCACCCATTGGCGTCGGCCAATAGCGTACACGCGTGGCCGGGGAGCTGTTTGGGCCTCTATCCGGCTCCAGACCTCAGCCAGGGTTTGGGGATCAATCGGCCGGCGCTCGGCTTCGGCCAGTTGACGTACCCGTTCGGCGGCCTGCGCAAGCGTATCGGCTACTTCGGGCGAACGATCTGCCACTGCCAACCAGTATTGATCACTCTGTGCATCGGGCTGCAGCACCCAGCGCACAAAGTAATCGTCCTGCAAAAAATCGTCGACGGTATAGGATTGCTCGTTCATCAGGCACCAACAGCGACGGGGCAAAATCGCTCCCCAATCGTAGTTTTACCTGTATGTGCACGGCCTACGGGTTTTGTACTGTACGAAATAGAAAAAAATTTTAGCCTATCCACTCAGCTACCAGCAACAGGGCCAGATGCACATACGGCAAGACCAACTCGCGCAGGCGATTGAGGGCTCCGTGCAGCAGGTTTCGTACCGACTGTGACTGCATGTTCATGACGGCGGCCATTTCGGCATGGCTGAGATTATGAAAAAAACGCAGATGAATGACCTCTTGCTGACGTGGAGCCAGCCGGGCAATTGCCTGTTGCAGGCGTTCGCGCTGCCCTTCTTCGTGCTGGGTTTGGATCAAGGCCTGTTCGGGTGAGAAATGGGGAAAGGCCCCCTCAGAAGCATCCGTCCAGCCCACATGGCGTTGTTGCCCCCGAATTGCTTTGGTCAGTTTATGCCGCAGAGCCCCCAGCAAATACAGCCGAAGGTTTTGCACCTCAGGTGCGATGAACAGACGTCGGTTCCAGAGCTCTATAAACAGGTCCTGCACGCAGTCTTTCACCAGGTGCTCGTCGTCGGTTAGTCGATAACCATATTGAATCAGTGCCTCCCCGTAACGCCCGTACATAGTCGCCAGGGCTGCATGCGAATGAGCCCGCAAATGCTGCCACAACTGTGCGTCCGACTCGGCTGAAAGATTCTGATCCAGCATGGAACAATAGGCTAATTTTATAAGGCCAAAAGCACTATAAGTAAAATAATATTTTTTATTTTAGGCGTTACACCAAAACAGACAATGCTTTTGACTGAGCAATAATAGTTTTTTTACGGGCAGTTTCCAGCCGACTTACTAAATTTTTTTCAAAAGTTTTCCTTGTTTCAAAGTGACTCTATAGCTGCTAGTTTATCCTTTTTAGACGGTATTACGTAAAAAAGTAGTAAAACATCGACCTAAGGATGAACTTTGGCCAGCGGAACGGGGTTCACTTGACACATACCGACAAATTTTACACCTTTTATATAATTTCAGTTTCCATGAAAGTAAACGATTCATCCATTCCTTCCCCCGAGCTTAGCACAGCAGACCGGATTATCGAGGCTGCTATGGCCTTGTTTTTCCGGTATGGCTATAGCCGGGTTGT
The DNA here is from genome assembly GCF_000383955.1 of Rudanella lutea DSM 19387. Taxonomy (NCBI): domain Bacteria; kingdom Pseudomonadati; phylum Bacteroidota; class Cytophagia; order Cytophagales; family Cytophagaceae; genus Rudanella; species Rudanella lutea. Next base: position 487,211 of record NZ_KB913013.1, read on the forward strand.
AGTCGATGATATTGTGCGGGAACTGGCAATCAGTAAAAAAACGGTGTATAATCATTTCGGGGGAAAATCCGAGATTCTCAACGCTGGCATCGACCGATTTGCCCGGCGGTTTCAGCAACGCGCCGACGAGATTGTCGACAACGTTGACCTGTCGCTCCGGCAAAAGTTAAATGCTTATTTACAGCATATTGGCGAAAGTTTTTCACGCGTTTCAAAAGATTTCTGGGAAGATCTAAAACGCTCTGAGCCAACCGCATACCGACGAACCGTTGACTTCCGGCGTGACATGCAGCTTCGGTATTTGACCCAACTGGTTGAAGAGGGAGTTCGGGTTGGGTATATCCGGAATGATGAGTCGCGCAATTTGGCCATTATTATGTTTATCAGCACAGTTGGCCAATTGACGGATGCCGATTTTCTGGGGCAATTCCCCGACGATATTACCCGCTCCATTCCGGCTACCACCACCGAACGCATTGATCAGGTGCTGAGCATTTTGTTACGGGGTATCCTGACTGATAAATTCTATCAGGAATAGCCTCTATTTTTTTAGCCCGATGGAAACCTAAAAAACATAAAAAGTGTAATTAATACAAATGAAACCGAAACCAATATTCGCTTTTCTGCTGGGGTTGAGCCTGTCAAACGGGAGTATGGCGCAACCGACGCCCCCAACCCGGCAAATGCTTATGGAGCAGGCTCTGAACAAGAGCTACGCCCTGGCCAACAATACCGCTGAGCAACGTAAAGTGCAGTTGGAGAAACAGGCGCTCAAAAATGCGTATCTGCCCGAGCTTACCCTCAACCCGACCTACACGCACCTCGACCGCGATATTTCAATTACGGTACCTCGCCTGCCGTACCAGCCCCTGCCCAAAGAGGTGTACAGTGGCCCGTACGAGTTTAGTCAGCAATTGCAGCCGCGTAACATTCTGAAGGCCACCGCGCAAGCCAATATGCTCCTGTTCTCAGGCACCAAAATTCCGACACTATACAAAGCCCTGTCGTTCAAGCAACAGGCCGTGCAGGCCATAGCCGATAAAGACCGCATGGCCGTGATTCGCGATGTGGCTTTAGCCTACGATCAACTGGCTCTCATTGCGCAGTCGGAACGGGTACTCGACGAAGCCGACAAGCGCCTGGCCGAAGGAGTCCGGTTTATCAATAAAGCCGTTAAAGAAGGTCTGGCGACGCCGTATGACCGCAGCAAAGTCGAACTGGCCGTGCAGGATTTGGCCGCCAAACGCGTCGATCTGAACGGCAAACGTCAGTTAGCGTTGGCCCGACTTACCCAACTGACTGGCACGCCCGCGGATCAGCTGGCGGGTATCCGCCCCGAACTGACGCGTCTCGTAGCCGACACCGTATCCAGCTCAGTCGAGAACCGGCCCGAACTAAAATCACTGGCCCTGGCAAGCGAAGCTACCCGGTACCGCCAAAAAGCAACTCTGGCAGCCTACCTGCCGCAGGTTTACGCATTCGGCAAAAACGAACTGTATCGAAAAGACCTCTCGGCCATTGAACCGTACTGGTATGTGGGCGTAGGCGTTCGCTGGACGTTGTTCGACCGGTTTACGGCCCGCACCGAGCGCCGAACCGCCGAACAGGACCTGCTCATTGCCCAGAATAACCTCGATCAAACCCGCGACTTATTGACGCTCAACCTTCAAAAAACGCAAACGGAGCTGCTCACAGCCAATCAGTTGGCCGATGTGGCAACCCAAAAAGTGACGCTGGCCCGCAAGGCGCTCGACATTGCGACCAAACAGTACGAGCAGGGCCTGATCCGCATTACGGAACGGCTCGAAGCCGAAACCGACTACCAGAAAGCCGAACTCGACTACGCACAGGCAGTAGCCAATCAGCGGGCGGCTCAGGTCGGGCAGCTCGAAGCAACTGGTACGTTAACCATCGCCGACATACGCTAATCACACATTCCGTTTTTACATCTGGCCCAGAGCCAGTACAACCAATCAAATACCATGAAACCGTATTTTTTGCCTATTCTGAGCCTCTTCACCCTTTCGCTCACGAGTTGCCAACCCGAGCAACCCCGCACCGACGAGCTGGAGGGAAAAGTGAAAAAAGAGACCGTTGGCGTAACGGCCAAAGTCCCCGGCCGCATCACCCAACTCTTAGTAAAAGAAGGGGATGTGGTTACGAAAGGGCAAGTTGTAGCCCGGATCGACATTCCCGAAGCCGAGGCCAAACTGCTGCAGGCACAGGGGGCTTTCACCTCGGCAAAGGCGCAATACGAAATGGCGTTGCGTGGGGCTACCCCCAACGAGCGTCGGCAGGCCGATGCCGCTCTCACAGCCGCCCGCGAACAGGCCGACTTAGCCGAAAAAAGCTTTAAACGAGTGCAACACATGTACCAGGACTCGCTTATTTCGGCTCAGCAGTACGACGAAATGCTGGCCAAATATGGGTCGGCACGGGCGCAGCTGAACGGTACACAGGCCAAGCGTGACGAAGTGGATGGGCGGATTCGGGCCGAGCGGATTCGGATGGCATACGGGGATATGCTCCGGGCCGAAGGAGCCCTGAAAGAGGTACAGGCGGCCATTCGGGAAAAAGTCATTGTGGCTCCGCAGGCAATGACCATCGAGAGTATCAGCCTGCACGAAGGCGAATTGGCTCCGGCGGGTTATACGGTGATGACCGGCTACGATAATAGCCGCACCTATTTGCGGTTCACAGTGAGCGAGAAAGAGGTTGGCCCCTTCCAAAAAGGTCAGGTTTACACCGTTAAACTGCCCTACGCGCCTGACCAATCGGTAACGGCCCGACTGGTGACGGTCAAGGAATTGAGCGCTTATGCAGCCCGCACCACCAGCTATCCAGCGTATGAGCTGGGCGAGGCTACCTACGAACTCAAACTCATCCCGACCGATCCTAACCAACAGGACAAGCTCTTATCCAATCAGACGGTGCTGTTGCCCCGTCGTTAATCGACACCCACATGAAAGCCTTTTTTAATCTTTTTCTCCGCGAGTTTCGTCAGTTCTCGCGCAACGGGGTCGCGATGGCAGTGTTTCTGGGCGGCCCGGTGGTATTCGGGTTGCTGGTGGGATACACGTACACCAACGCGACTGTGCGCAATCTGCCGGTTGCGATTGTCGATCTGAACGGCTCGGCACTGAGCGATAAAGTAGTCGATGCCCTCGGTGACACCCCTACTCTCCAGATCAAAACCGTTTTTCGGGACGAGGTGGCCGCCCGCAAGGCGTTTGCTACAGGCACTTACGAAGCAGTGGTCACGATTCCGGCCGGCTTTGAAGGCGACGTACAACAGCGCCGGACACCCGAAATCCAGGTCGACCTCAATATGGCCAACATCCTGACGGCCAACTTTGTATCCCGGGCTGTGCAAACTACCCTGTCGACACTCAACGCCGGCATCGAAATCGAAGGCCTGATGAAACGGGGGGTACCCGCTCTGGAAGCCCGCAATCTGTTTCAGGCATTTAGCATCAACAACACCCGCTACTTCAACCCGTCGGGCAACTACGGCTACTACATGCTGCCGGGCGTTACGGGGGCAATTGTCCAGCAGGTTTTTTTACTGGTACTGGCGCTCGCATTTAGCAAAGAATTTGAAGAAAACACCTTTGAGGAGGTGACTGAGCAAACCCGTTGGTCGGGGGTGGTGCTGCTGGCCAAAACACTGCCGTACTGGCTCATGGGAGCGGGCGTGTGGGCGTTTGTGCTGGGAATTCTGTTCCCACTGTTTCGACTACCCGGCTTCGGGTCGACCTCGGCCCTGCTTGTGCTCGTTGCGGCTTTTACGCTCGCCTTAACGGGGCTGGGTATCCTGGTTAGCATTTTGATTCCGAACCAGTTGCGTGCCACCGAAATCCTGATGATTCTGGCCACCCCGGCCTTCATTATCAGCGGTTACTCGTGGCCTGCAAGTCAGATGCCGGTTTTTCTGCAACAGGTAGCTCAGGCGATTCCGCTGACGCACTACCTGAGCGCACTCCGTAGTGTCTATTTTCTGGGAGCGCCCCTATCGAGTATCCACCCGCAGGTACTTATCTTAACCCTGTACGGTATCGGAACCCTATTGCTCGCCTGGGCGGCTCTGTGGTGGAAAATGCGGAAACAAGAGCCGGTTGTGGTGGAAACGGTGGACGATTATCAACTAATGTAAGCTATGAAAATAGCTGACGCACAGGACCAATTCGACAGGCTCAGCCTGGCTACAAAAGTAGAGGGTCTCCAGTCAGCCTGAGCCTGTCGAAGGCCCAGGTCGCACCGGCGCACCGGTCAGCAACTTTTTTATTGACGTTAGATACTGGACACCAGACTTCGTACGGAAAATAGTCTCCCATCCAGTATCTAACCACCTACCCTCTATTATTTCTTATATGATACCAGCTGCGCCTGTTTCTGGGCTTTCAGGGCCAGTTCGGTTGCCAGGAAACAATGCGTCTGCGACATAGCCGTTTCGGTTCGGTTCAGCACATCGTCGACCAATTGGGTGCCGTATGGCAAAGGCTCGTTGGTGCAGTCGATGTAGCGGGTTTCCTTATGGTCGGTCAGAAACAGGTGATTGCCACCCGACCGGCCACCGATGTCGATATTCTTCCGAATTTCAATGTAGCCATCCGTACCCAATACGGTCAGACGGCCGTCGCCCCAGGTTTTCAGGCCGTCGGGCGTAAACCAATCGACCCGAATGTAACCCATACCCCCGTTGCCCCGCAACATGGCATCGCCAAAATCTTCAAAACCGGGGTACTGTGGAAAATGCACGTTGCCCACCTGCGAGGTCACCACATCAGCCTGTGTGGAGCCCGTGAAATACAGAAACTGATCGAACTGGTGCGAGCCAATGTCGCAAATGATACCCCCGAAGCGCTTTTTATCGAAAAACCACTCGGGCCGCGACTTCAGGTTTAGCCGGTGCGGCCCCAGCCCGATGGTCTGAATCACCTGCCCAATGGCCCCATCTTTCACCATCTGAGCAGCCTTCACCGTAGCCCGGTTTTCGAGCCGCTCGCTGTACATGATGGAGTAAATCCGCTTGGTTTCCTTCTGCACCCGCCGAACCTCGGCCAATTGACTCAGCGATGTGATACCGGGCTTGTCGACCATGTAATCCTTACCGGCTTTCATCACCCGAATGCCGAGCGGAGCCCGTTCGTCGGGGATGGCCGCGCTCAAAATAAGCTGAATGGTGGAGTCCTGAAGAATTTCGTCTTCCGTGCGGGCCTGTTTGGCGTTTGGATGACGTTTGGCAAACTCGGCCGCTAATGCTGGTTCTTTGGCATAAAATGCCACCAACTCACCCCCACCGCGCACCACGGCCTCTACCTGCCCGTAGATATGCCCGTGATTGAGCCCAATCACCGAAAACCGAATCCGGTTGGCCCGTTTGGTGGTATCGTGAATGTAGAACGATGGGGTGCTTATGGGTGTTCCGGCCGATAGGCTCGGCACAGCCGGCGCCAAAACCAGCCCGGCAGCTGTGCTAATCGATTCTTTCAGAAACCGACGACGGTTCGCGTGAATTTCGGTCATATTGTGGGTAAACGAATGCAGGTTACGTGTAGCGATTCATTGGGCGTACTCCCACGCTATAACCGGCTAACGGCCAAAATTTACCCATTTGAGTAAGGATGAAGCATGTGTTTGAGAAGGGAGAACCCAAAAACACGCCCTCTAACTACACTTTGACATGAAAAAGCCCCAAATTTCGCTGATTTGGGGCTTTTAGACTACGCGTCGCGGACTGCGCGTCGCGGTAGGAAGTAGCAGACTTAAAACTGTGGAACTAAATCAACTACACCTATAATGGCTTGTATCTACACTTTCAACTACACTTTGACATGAAAAAGCCCCAAATCTGGCTGATTTAGGGCTTTTTGTAGGAAGTAGCGGGCTCGAACCGCTGACCTCTGCTCTGTCAAAGCAGCGCTCTGAACCAACTGAGCTAACCTCCTTCAACAGTGATCAACGAACAACTACCAGTGAACAGTGAATTGATCGTTGTTCGTTGATCACTGTTGGTTGCTCGGGGGCAAAACTACAAAACTTCCTCTGTTTTCAAGCGCAGGTGGTAGATTTTTTGCGACGGAATACGCCACAACAAAAGCAATCCAACCACAAACAGAACCAGTAGCGCCAGCACACTGTTGCGCATACTGCCTGTGAGTTGCTCCACCAAACCGTACACCAGTGTACCCAATACGATAGACAACTTTTCGGTAACATCGTAAAAACTGAAGAATGAGGCCGTGTCGGCGGTATCGGCCGGAATCAGCTTCGAATAGGTCGAGCGGGAGAGCGATTGTACCCCGCCCATCACCAGGCCTACAATGCCCGCCAGGATGAAAAACTGAGTTTGGGTCTGTACCAGATAAGCCGCCCAGCAGATCCCAATCCAGATCCCAACGGCCACCATCAGGGCGTAAATATTTCCCCATCGCTCCGACAGTCGGGCAAACGCATAAGCCCCCGGAATAGCCACCAGCTGAATCAGCAAAATAGTAGTAATTAAAGCGCTCGACTCCATTTTCAGCTCGTCGCTGGCAAAGATGGTGGCCACGTACATCACCGTCTGTACCCCCATGTTATACACCGCAAACGACACCAGAAACCGCCGGAGCAATAGCTGTTGCCGCACCTGACCGAGGGTTTTTTGCAGCTCCCGGAAGCCGTTGAAAAACCAGGATCGCCACGATTCGGTCGCACTTTCGGGGGATTTGCGAATCCCGTCGGGCAGGACCGTAAAGGGAATCTGGGCAAACCCAAACCACCACAAGCCCACCGTCAGAAACGCCACGCGCGAGGCCATCCCCTCCGAAATACCACCGAACCAGTCGCCTTTCAGAATCATCAGCAGGTTCAGGATCATCAGCAGCACACTCCCGATGTACCCCATCGAAAAACCCCGCGCACTGACCCGGTCAAATTGATCTTCGGTCGCAATTTCGGGTAGGTACGAGTTGTAGAAAACAATACTACCCGCCCAGCCAACAAGGCTCCAGCCGAAGCAAAAAACGGCAAACGTCGTGGTGTCTTTCGTAAAAAAGTACAACAAGGCGCAGGCTGCCGAACCCGTGTAGCAAAAGAACTTCATGAACGCCTTCTTGCGACCGCTATAGTCGGCCAGGGCTGTACAGAACGGGCTTAGCAGAGCCGCCAAGAGCATGGCCGCCGACACGGTGTACGAAAATAATACCGAGTTTTTGATCGGGAAACCCAGGAAATTGATCACCGGTCCACCCGATTCGTTCAGGGCCGTAGCGGAAAAGTACACCGGAAAAATACTGGAAACAATTACGAGCGAGTGTACCGAATTGGCCCAATCGTACAGTGTCCAGGCCCTGAGAATGCGCGGATTATTCTTTTGCATGAAGGAAAAGGGCAGTTAAGTACTGAATCAAAATCAAATGGATAATGGCCAGTGTATAATGAATAATGAACAAGCTTACAATCAGCAAAATAAACCATTATTCATTTTCCATTATGCATTATCCACTCTGCATTCACTTAACTCCTCAGATATTCGGTACAAACACAAGGTTGGCAACCTGTTTGGTGCCGTTCACCTGTACCTGGTCCTGCTGTAAGATGAGGGTTTGGCGGGTAAGCTGAATAATTTTGAACTTACCTTTGAAACCAGTCACCTGAATATCGAGCGCCGTGTTGTTGTCCACAAGCGACCAATCGCCCGCATTGATAATCTGGCGGGTTGTCAGGTTAATGGCCCGTACCACTTTGTTGGTGTTGAACTGAAACAGTAACTCAAACAGAACGGCGGTTTCGAGCCCCAACGCCGATTTATTGATTTCTTTGCCCCCCGTATCCGTCACCCGGTCGACTCGCCAGGGGTTGGTGGTGAGCAGCTCGGTCTGACCCGTCTCCGTGACCGGTGCCGGATCGGTCTCCCGTTTGCATTGGGTAAACAGGCCTATGAGTAGAAAAAGAAGAAAACAACGGGTGAACAGACGCATGAAACAGTCAGTTTTTGATTTGTAGATGCCAAATTAGCGGTTAATTGATAGATTACGGAAAGGAGAGCCAAAGTATGAGTATAAGGCACAACGGAAGCAGATGGGCATCCGCACTGACAGGGTTCGTCCGAAAGTGCCTGTTCAGCAGCATAATGATGTGGCTCGTTTGCATGGCGGCCTGGGGGCAAGACCGTTGCGCCGACCCACTCTCTTACACCCCCGTAAGCGCACCCGGCCGCATTGAGTGGGACAAGTTCCCTGCCTTCAACCTGCCGTTTACGATTGTGTACGGTGGTCCCCGCCTGGGCGACGTACAGGCCAAGCCCCTCCAGCATGGGTTTAGCCATATTTCGACCGTGCAGGAAGCCGAATTTGGCACGCTTGTACAACCCCGGCAACGGGCTATCGAGTGGAGCGGGTTTGCCTTTGGCCTCAACCAGCCCTGGGAAACCGCTGAAAGCCCCTGGAACAACGATTTGAATGCCTACCGTGCCCGCTGGGACCGCTGGCTCCGCGATGCGTCGGGTGGGGTTCGGAACGCGGCCGGTCAGTACCTGCTCCCGACCGATATTCTGATGGTCGACTACGAACGGATTCACGAAACCGACACCCGGATTCTACGCTTAAAAACCGACCCTACCACCCCAGCGGCTTACCGGTCGCTGCCCGACGATCAGTTTTTGCTGCGGTACAAAAAAGACATAACGGCCCTCTACGCCGAGGGGCTGCGTTTCATCCGCGAACGCGCCGACCTGAGTCGGATTCGAATGAGCACCTACAGCGACACCCCCATTCTGAACACCTTTGTCAACGTGGTGGGTAACTCCTGGACCGACTGGAGTACCAACCCCAACCGCGTACACTATCTCCTGAAAGACACCACCTCGTTTGCGCGGGTGGGTGGCCCCTTCTACGAGCGTCTCGACTACGTGGGCCCATCGGGTTACTACTATTATGACTATCCCAGCGCACTGGCACCCGATTACTTAGCGTACCTTTTGTTTCAGGTCGAGGCCAACCGCGCCTGGACAAACAAGCCCGTGATGCCGTTTGTCTGGATGCGTTTTCACGATTGCTGTGGCAACTACCCCCGGTTTATCCGGCCCGAAATGGCCGAAGCCACGGCTATTTTTCCGTTTTTCTCGGGCGCTAAGGGACTATGGCTCTGGGAGGTTCCCGGTTTCGACAACCCTCAGTCGAACATCTACCGGCCGAATGATGTGTACACAGCCTACGAGTCATTCGTACATGGACTGTATCGGCTTTCGCGCTTTTCCGACATGTTTGAGGGTGATTACCAGCTTGTCATTCCCAAGCCCGCCCGCGACCTGATGGACGCCCGCGAGCCGGTTTGGCGGGGCGTAGTGAAAGGGCAAAACCTACTTATTGCCGCCCAAAACCCCTACGCAGCCGATGGCGCAACCACCACCATTCCGGTTCGGTATGGGAATTTTAGCCGCGACATTGTGCTGACGGGTCGGCAGGTATATCTCTGCCAGTTTAATCTGGCGGCCGTAACGGCTGTGCCCGATGCACCCGCGTTTTCTGAGCTGACCGTATCGCCCAACCCTACTGCGGATTGGGCTACTGTTACATTCTCGGCGGCAAAGGCGGGCGAGATTCGACTTCAGGCGGTTAATCTGCTCGGGCAGGTGGTGCTGGAGAAAGCTGTACGGGCCGCAATGGGTGTAAACAAACACCCACTTAAGCTCAATCGACTTCCCACAGGAACCTACATTATTCAGGTTAGCAACGAACAAGGCAAAGCTGAAACCCGGCTGATTAAAGCAGACGAATAGAATCTAACGGCATAACCGTTCAATCGTCTATCTCAATTAATAGCTGACGCATAACCCTTGTTTTAAGCAATATAACAAAAATTGGCGATCTCTGGCACACATTCCCCTCCTTTCTCGGTTATGCCTACAGGATCTAATGCCTGTAGAACATGCCCAACCGATTAGCCCACGAAACCAGCCCTTACCTGCTTCAGCACGCACACAACCCGGTCGACTGGTACCCCTGGGGCGAAGATGCCCTGACCAAAGCCGTTCGGGAAGACAAACCCATTCTCGTGAGTATTGGCTACTCGGCCTGCCATTGGTGCCACGTGATGGAGCGCGAATCGTTTGAACGCGAGCAGATTGCCACCATCATGAACGAACGGTTTGTGTGTATTAAAGTCGACCGGGAGGAGCGGCCCGATGTAGACGCTATCTACATGGATGCCGTGCAGGCGATGGGCGTGCGCGGAGGGTGGCCCCTCAATGTGTTTTTACTACCCGACGCCCGGCCGTTCTACGGGGTTACCTACCTGCCCCCGCAACAATGGGTAAACCTGCTGGTGAGCGTACGCAATGCTTTCGACGAGCACCGCGATCAACTTATCGAATCGGCCGAAGGGTTTACCAATGAACTCAACCTGAGCGATAGCGTGCGCTTTGGCCTGACCGATAGCAGCCCGCAGTACCGGCAGGCAGTGGCCGAGACCCTGTTTGAACAGGTTGCCACCAAATTCGACCGGGAGAAAGGCGGCCTGAGCCGGGCACCCAAGTTTCCGATGCCCAGCATCTACACGTTTCTGCTCGCTTACCACCAACTCACCGCCGACGAACGCGCCCTGAATCAGCTGACGCTCACCCTCGACCGGATGGCCCTGGGTGGTATCTACGATCAGTCGGGCGGTGGATTTGCCCGGTACTCGGTTGATGAAGACTGGTTTGCCCCGCATTTCGAAAAAATGCTTTACGATAACGGGCAACTCCTGAGCCTCTATGCCGATGCCTGGCGCGTTACGGGCAATCCGCTTTACAAACAGACAGTGTATCAAACCATTGCGTTTGCGCAGCGCGAACTCCTGAGTCCCGAAGGCGGGTTTTACTCGGCCCTCGACGCCGACAGCGAGGGCGAAGAAGGCAAGTTTTATACCTGGACCACGGCCGAACTCCGCGACATTCTGGGTTCCGATTTTGAGTGGTTTGCCGATCTGTACTCTATTGAGGAAGACGGCAACTGGGAGCATGAAACCGGTCACGGCAAAACCGGGCGCAACATTCTGCACCGCACCCTCACCGACGAACAGTTTGCCCAACGCGCCGACTGGACCGTGGCCGAGTTGCACGAGATGCTTGCCGGAGCCCACCAGAAACTGATGGCCGTACGCGCAACCCGCATCCGGCCCGGCCTCGACGACAAAATACTGTGCTCCTGGAACGGGCTGATGCTTAAAGGGCTAGTTTCGGCTTACCGGGCTTTTGCCGAGCCCCATTTTTTAACCCTTGCCCTACGACTGGCCCATTTTCTGTTGCACAACATGCGCGACAAACGCAATCGGAACGCCGAACCGGGGCGGTTGTGGCACACGTACAAGAAAAACGGTGACGCCCCCGGCCGGGCCAAACAGGCCGCTTTTCTGGAAGATTATGCCGCCGTGATCGACGGGCTACTGGCCTTGTACCAGGCTACGTTCACCGAAAGCTGGCTCCGCGAAGCCGATGCCCTCACCCAATACGTGCTCGGAAACTTTGCCGATACCGACAGTGACCCGCTCCTGTTTTTCACCGACAAAAACGCCGAAGACCTCATTGCCCGGCGCAAAGAGCTGTTCGACAATGTGGTGCCGGCTTCCAACTCCATCATGGCGGGTAACCTTCTTACCCTCAGCACCCTGCTCGACCGACCGGCCTACGCCGAACTGGCCGACCGGATGCTGGGCCGGATTGGGCCACTGCTCGAAAAGAACCCCGATTACCTCACCAACTGGGCCGCCCTGTACACCCGCCGGGTGCTCCCCTCGGTCGAGATTGCAATTATCGGACCCGAAGCCGACGCCTACCGACGCGAGCTGGAAAGCCACCTGACCACGGGCGTCCTATTCTGTGGGCTTGTTTGCAACACACCCAACACCTGTGTATCGGATTTACCACTGCTCCGCGACCGAACCATGCGCGACGGTCAAACGACTATCTACGTGTGTCATGACCGAGCCTGCCAGTTGCCGGTTACGAGTGTGGCTGAGGCTATTAAACTGCTATAAACGCAACCAGCGTCATTCAATCAATGGTTAATTACGCTCAGCAGGGATAAAATGAGGCAAGAGTGTGCGGTTTTTAAGCACCTTTTAGCCGCCCGGCTTGTTATCGGTACATGCAGTAACTTTGCGTGTGCAACGGTTACCTGGTTGGTCGGCGTGGGGCATTGGTTTGCTCAACGGCTCGACACCTCCCTGCTACTTTATTATCTAACAGCCACTTAAGTGAATGTACAATGTAGAATGACTAATGAATAACTGGGTTACCTGTTGACAAACAGGCCTTTCGTTATACATTTCACACTGTTCATTATACATTTAATTCTGCTCCACTACTTATGCAATCCGTACTTAGCCCTATAGATGTTCAGCGTGTTCGGCAGGACTTTCCGATTCTCGACCAGATGGTCAACGGTAAGCCGCTGGTGTATCTTGATAATGCGGCCACTAACCAGAAACCCGTTTCGGTACTGAATGCACTGTCGCACTATTACGAGCACGACAACGCCAACATCCACCGGGGTATCCATACACTGGCCGAGCGGGCTACGCACGATTTTGAGCTAACCCGTCAGAAGGTTCAGTCGTTTTTGAACGCTCAGCATGTTGAGGAGGTGATCTTTACCTATGGCACTACCGACGGTATCAATCTGGTGGCCCAAACCTACGGCCGTAAATTCCTGAACGAAGGCGACGAGATCATCATTTCAACCCTGGAGCACCACTCGAATATTGTGCCCTGGCAAATGCTCTGCGAAGAGAAAGGCTGCGTGTTGAACGTAATTCCGATTGACGACAACGGCGACCTGCTTATCGACGAGTACGAGAAGATGCTGTCGGAACGTACCAAGTTTGTGTCGGTCGTGCACGTGTCAAACGCGCTGGGTACCATCAATCCGGTCAAAACGATTGTCGATCTGGCGCACCGCGTGGGTGCCGTGGTCCTGATTGACGGGGCACAGGCATCGTCGCACATCACCCTCGATGTACAGGCGCTCGACTGCGATTTCTATGTCTTCTCGGCCCATAAACTCTACGGGCCTACGGGTATGGGCGTGTTGTACGGCAAAAAAGCCCTGCTCGACGCCATGCCGCCCTACCGAGGAGGGGGTGAAATGATTAAGGAAGTCACGTTTGAAAAAACGACCTACAATGAGCTTCCCTATAAGTTCGAAGCCGGTACACCCAACATTGCCGATGTGATTGCGGTTCGGACGGCGATCGAGTACATGGAGTCGCTGGGAAAAGAGAACATGGCCGCCTACGAAGGCGAACTGCTCGATTATGCCAGCGCGCAACTGTCCGATATGCCGGGCTTACGGATTGTGGGGCAGGCGAAGGAAAAAATAAGTGTGGTTTCGTTTGTACTCGACGGTATTCACCATCAGGACACGGGCGTTATTCTGGATCAGATGGGGATCGCCGTTCGGACGGGCCATCACTGTACCCAGCCCCTGATGCGCCGATTGGGCATTGCCGGAACCACACGGGCCTCATTTGCGGTTTATAACACCAAAGAAGAAATCGACCGGCTCGTAGCGGGTATCCGACGCGTGCAAAACATGATGGCTTGATCTTAAACAAGTGTGTACTATGCTCTCTACGGCAACTATTCTGGAATCCTTCCAAAACCTACCAGAGAAAATAAGTTTAGATGAAGCTGTGGAACGGCTCATCATTCTCGACCGTTACGAACGGGCTATGGAAGAAATTGACCAGAAGAAAGGAAGTACTCACGCCGATGTAATGGCCGAAATGCGTCATTGGATACAGGCACAGAAATAATTTGGCGTGAAGAAGCCCGAGAAGACCTTCGAGATGTACTCCATTTTTTATCCAGGTCTTCACTGCGATACGTTCAGGAATGGGGCGAGTTATTAGACAACAAACTGTCTCTGCTGGTTCGCTTCCCGGAAATGGGTAGAATAGTCCCAGAAAAGAGCGTAAAGCATCTTCGTGAAATTCAGGTTGGTCGGTATCGAGTACTTTACATTTTTTTGAACGACGTCATTACGATCATCGCAATTCGGCACTCAGCCAGCGACATTAGTAAATTACAATGACAATCAACGAAAAACAGGACGAGATCATTGAAGAGTTTGATCTTTTCGACGATCAGCTCGATAAAACGCAGTACATCATTGATCTGGGCAAAAAACTGCCCGCCATGCCCGAACAATACCTGACCGACGAAAACCGGATTATGGGTTGCCAATCGAAGGTGTGGCTGGGCGCTGAGCTTCAGGGCGATACGCTTCATTTTTACGGCGACGCCGAGCCCACCGCCCAGATTTCGAAGGGGCTGATCAGTCTGCTGATTCGGGTCTTGTCAGACGAAAAGCCCGAAAACATCGCGCAGGCCGACCTGTACTTCATCGACCGGGTGGGCATGGGTAGTCTGGTCACCTCGCGCCGGGCTGGGGGCCTTGCTTCCATGTTACAACGAATGAAAGAGTACGGTCGAGAGTACGCAGCTACGGCGCAGTAATACCCGCCCAACCAACCAAACCAAAACCATTAAACGACCAACCATGTCTGTATCGACATTAACCGAAGCCGAGCTGAAAGAGCAGGTGGTACTGGCGCTGAAAAGCGTGTACGACCCCGAAATCCCGGTCGACGTGTATGAACTGGGACTGATTTACGACATCAAAATTTTCCCTGTCAATAACGTGTACGTGCTCATGACCCTTACTTCGCCCTCGTGCCCCTCGGCGGGTTCGTTGCCGGGTGAGATTGAGCAGAAAATACGCGAGATTGACAGTGTAAACGACGTGAGCGTTGAGCTGACGTTCGACCCGCCCTACTCGACCGAAATGATGTCGGAAGTGGCAAAACTCGAGTTGGGTTTTATGTAGATCCAACCCCAACTTGTAAAACTGTTAACAATAAACTTAAACTGTTTATGTATCCTCCTCACTTATTGGTCCCCATGCGTCAGGACCTCACCAGCGTAGGGTTTCAGGAATTAACAACCCCGCAGGAAGTTGACACAGCAATGAACGACGATCAAGGCACTATGCTCGTTATGGTCAATTCGGTATGTGGTTGTGCAGCGGGTGCGGCCCGTCCCGGCGTAAAAGCCGCTTTGGCCAATAGCAGCATCAAGCCCGATAAACTGGTTACGGTTTTTGCCGGGGGCGATGTAGAAGCAACCGCCCGGATGCGGGAATATCTGCTGCCCTACCCCCCATCGTCTCCCGCTATTGGCATTTTCAAGAATGGCGAACTGGTGCATTTCATTGAGCGCCACCATATCGAAGGGCGTTCGGCGCAGATGATTGCCCAGCACCTCGAAATGGCTTTCGAAGAGTTTTGCACGCCCCAACAGGCGTAACCGATACCCGAGTACACAAAGCCGCCGGGCAGATCAACAGGTCTGTCCGGCGGCTTTTTTTATAGGTACGAAGAGCAGCTTGCGAGGGTAATTTTTAATCAGAAATCTACCCAACGGCGCACCGTTTCGCCCTTATTTTCAGCACGTTAAAAAGCAACTGTATAAATAAGCGGATAAACTGTTGTCGAAATACCTCACACAGTCGACACTATACTGCGCGCTACAGGTACAGAACCCGGTACTTCACAGACCCGTACAGGCGCCAGTAGACCGAGAGAAAAGGTGTTGCTATGGCGGTAGTCGCGGCCTGTTTCACACCCTGCCAGGTTATCGGCCCGGCGGGCAGGCGTTTCCAGAACAGATCGGCGGTAAGCAACACCCACACGCCAAGTGCCAGCGACGCCAGGTCGAACCGACCGCTCAGCGCCCCAGCCAGCACCGCCGACACACTCAGCACCACGCCGGCATAGTGCGCCGTTTGCATACGCGAGTGGGGCATCCGCTGCCGGTATAAATCAGGATGACGCTTGTACAAAAGGGCATCATACGACCGTCGGCGCTCCTCTTCCAGAATAGAACGCGTAGGCTGTGACGGATGCAACACTACAGCTTCGGGACACTTGGCAATCGGAATTCCCTTACGAATAAGCCGAAACTGAAGGTCATTGTCTTCATACCAGGTAATCCCAAACTCCTCCGAAAACCCACCTACGCGGTGAATAGCCGTGCGCAGGCAAAAACAGTTGGCCACCGTAAAATCGCCACTTTCGGCAAATGCAGGGGCATACCCGTACGGATGCAAGCGGGCCGACGGGGCCGTGCGCATCTGTCCCGAAACCACCTGCGCCCCCCGGCGGAAACACGTCCAGGCCGCCGAAAGCCAATCAGGTTGCGGCTCACAATCTTCATTGGTAAAGGCGATGATTCGTCCCCGGGCCGCTTGCCAGCCGCGGTTACGGGCGGCCGCAATTCCGCGCCGTCGGGGCTGGCTCAGGTATCGGGCCTCGATACCGAAAACTTGCGTGAACGACCGAACAGCCTCGGCCGTAGCACGGTCGTTGGCGTCATCGACTACAATAATTTCGAATTGCCCGTGGGGCAGCCGCTGACGACTCAATGCGTCGAGGCATTTCAGAAGGTGGGTGGTTTTTTGGCTTGTAGGCACGACCACCGAAAAGTCAGGAATCATAACGTGTAGCGATTAATGTAGGGTTGGTGTCTGTCCGGTTGAACAACGGGGCAACGCTTAGTCGTGGAAAAAGAAGACCAGGACAACAGCATGTGTTGATAAGCGAGCAATATTTGGGCCAAAGTATATTTAGATCGTAGCTTTGACGGTCTTAACCAACGACAAACCATGACACGCACTGCTCTCATTACCGGTGCCACATCGGGCATTGGACGCGCTACCGCCGAAGCCTTCGCGGCACTCGGTTACCGCCTTATCCTGTGCGGCCGCCGTACCGACCGGCTCACCGAACTTACCGATCTTTTTGCCCCCCAAACGCCGGTTACTACGCTTACGTTTGACGTGCGCGACCGGCAGGGTGTCGAGAATGCCCTGTTGAGCTTACCCGCCGACTGGCAGCAGGACGGCCACCCGCTCGTGGATATTCTGGTGAACAATGCGGGTAATGCCCACGGGTTATCGGCCATTCAGGATGGCGACGTGGCCGATTGGGATCAGATGATCGACGGCAATGTGCAGGGACTTCTGTACGTCTCGAAGGCCGTTATTCCCGGTATGGTTGACCGGGGCCGGGGGCATATTGTCAATATCAGCTCCATTGCCGGCAAACAAACGTACGCCAACGGGGCCGTGTACTGCGCCAGCAAGGCAGCCGTAGAAGCCCTCAGCACGGGCATGCGGCTCGACCTCACCCAGCACGGCATCAAAGTGACCAATATTGCGCCCGGCGCTGTAGAAACCGAATTTTCGGTAGTCCGCTTCAAAGGTGATACCGAACGCGCAGCCAAAGTGTACGAAGGATTTGAGCCGCTAACGGCCAACGACATTGCCGATACGATTGTGTATGCCGTAACCGCTCCCGCCCACGTCACCATTGCCGACCTGACCATTCTGGCCAGTGCCCAGGCAGCCGCCACGACGTTGTATCGGAAGTAAAGAGTGAAAGAGCGAATGAGTGAATGAAAAGGAGGCCTCCCTCGCACTCTTTCACTCTTTCGCTCTTTCACTCTTTCGCTCTTTCACTCATTCCCCCGTCCCATTCAATTAGATTAATCTATATTATTTATATACTTAAGCCAAATAACGTATATTGCCCACCGTATAACTTACTCTCGGCTCTTCGGTTTACCGGATAGCCCACACAACTCCGTTAGAATGACTTTTCAGGACGTTGACCTGACCAATTGCGAGCAGGAGCCTATCCATATTCTGGGTCATGTCCAGGGGCATGGCTATTTGGTCGGTATTTTACCCGAAAACTATACCATTGTCCACGTCAGTGCCAATGTTGCCGACCTCATTGGTCGACCTGTAGCCGAAGTGCTTGGTCAACCCATTGACACCCTGCTGGCCCATACCGATTTACCCACCTCGACCCTGATCGAACTGCTCAATGTGGGGCAGCGTAACAAAGCCTGGGATACCATTAATCCCTACCGGCTTCAGTTCAGCGGGCGATCCTGGAACCTGATCGTCCACGAACATAACGGCCTGATTTTACTCGAATGGGAGCCCGTGGGTGAGAGCACCCAGCAGATTATGAATCAGCGACTCATTGCCGAGGCCCTCACCGAGATGCAATCGAGCCGCCAACTGATTGAGTTGCTCCAGAATACCGCCCGGCGGGTAAAAACCATCATCGGCTTCGACCGGGTCATGGTGTACCGGTTTGCTCCCGACTGGCACGGTCAGGTGGTTGCCGAAGAAAAAGAAGAGCATCTGGAGCCCTTTCTGGGTCTCCACTATCCGGCTTCCGATATACCAAGGCAGGCCCGCGAACTCTACAAAACCAATCTGGTCAGGATCATTGCCGATGTTGGTAGCAGCCCCGCCCCTATTCTGTCGCTGCCTGAGTGGCCCGCCGACCAACCCGTCGACTTAACTCATTCGGTGCTGCGGGCAGTATCGCCCGTGCACATCGAGTACCTCAAAAACATGGGCGTGGGTGCGTCGATGAGTATTTCGCTGCTGTATCAGGGCGAGCTATGGGGCCTTATGTCGTGCCATCACTACTCACCCCGGTTTGTGGACTTCAGCGCGCGGCAAGCCGCCAGGTTTGTGAGTCAGTTGCTCTCGGCCGCCCTGGAGTTTCGGAAAGATGAGGAAGACAGCCAACTGCTCAAACTAAGCCGACAAAACGGGCAACATCTGAATAGTCAGTTACGGTCCGACGAAGACGTAGTACGCGCCCTGACCCGGCACCCGGTTACGGCCCTCGACCTCACCTCGGCTACGGGTGCGGTGCTGCTGTTCAACAACCAGCAGTACCGGCTCGGCCAAACACCCGATGAGGCCGCCATCAACAACCTGACAGAGTGGCTCAAGTCGATCGAAACCGACTCATTTTTGGAAACCAATCACTTAGCCAGCCTGTATCCGCCCGCCGAAACGTTTCGTGACACGGGCGCCGGTATGCTGGCCATTGTGTTGTCGAAAGAAATGAACGAATACCTGCTCTGGTTTAAGCCCGAACAGATTCAGCAGGTGACATGGGCCGGGAATCCCGACAAACCCGTCACCGTAAACCCCAACGGGCAACATCAGATTAGCCCCCGCAAGAGCTTTGAAGCCTGGACCGAACTGGTTCGGAACACCTCGGAACCCTGGACCGAGGCCGAGGTAGCAGCCGCCGTCAAACTCCGCGAGGACATTCTACAAATTGTAACCCGGCAGGCCAACGAGATCCGGTTACTGAACCAGCGTTTGCAGGCAGCCTACGAAGAGCTCGATGCGTTTAGCTACACGGTATCGCACGATTTGCGGACACCCCTCTCGTCGATTCGCTGTTACACCGAAATTTTGCTCGAAGAGTACCGCGCCGATTTTAACCCCGACGCACAGGTGCTGTTTCAGAAGGTAATCGACTCGACAGACCGGATGCGGGCCCTGATCCGGCACATTCTGTACTACTCGCGCATGGGCCGGGTCGATATTAAAAAGCAGCCAATCAACACCAACGGCCTCTTGCAAACCATCCGGGAGGAGATTCTGGTTGTGGAAAAAGACCGATCTCTGGCCATTTTGATCGGCGAAACGCCACCTCTGCACGCCGACCCGGTGATGATTACCCAGTTGTTTACCAACCTGATTTCCAATGCCGCCAAATACACCCGGTCGGTTCCGTCGGGACTGGTTCACGTAAAAGGGCACGAGGTCGACGGCGAAGTGATCTATACCGTTTCCGACAACGGAATTGGCTTCGATATGAAAGAAGCGGGCAAAATGTTCGACTTGTTCAAACGGCTCGAAAACGCGCGTCCGTACAAAGGCACGGGCGTGGGATTAGCCATCGTGAAGCGGATTATCAATCGGCACGGCGGCAAAATATGGTACCACAGTGAGTTGAATCGGGGAGCCACTTTTTTTGTTTCGTTACCTGGCGCTCAGGCTCAGTAAGTTATGACCGACATTTTATACGTTGAAGACAATCCCGACGACGTGGAGGTCTTCAGACGATTGCTGAACAAGTTGGAGCGTCCGCTTCAGTACACAATTCTAACAAGCGGTTCGGACGCGATCCGGTACCTCTCGGCCGAGGGGGCAGAGCCTCACCGAACTATGTCTTTACCTAGACTGGTGTTGCTCGACATTAATCTGGTGGGTATCAGCGGTATTGACGTGCTGCGGTGGGCGCGTACCGACGAACGCACCCGCCTGCTGCCCATCATTGCCTACAGTACCTCCGACAACCCAAGCGATATTCGGCAGGCCTACGAAGCCGGGGCCAACGCCTACATCGTAAAACCGGGCAGTTATCCTGAAACCGGGGCCCTGCTCCGGCGGCTCTGCCATTTTTGGTTGGACGATAACGCCCAAATTGACCACCCATGAACGAGCTGCTCCTGCGTCTGCGCGACGAAACGCGCCCACACCATATCGAAACCGAACAACTGCTCTATACCGATGCGCTCCGGTCGGGCACCTTGTCGACCGATCAGTACCGGCACCTGTTGCTGACCCACGGCGTTTTTCATCAGGCGCTCGAAGCCGCCATCGACAACGAGCCGGCTTTTTTCTCGGACTACCGGCCCGATACCCGCCGAAAAACAGAGTGGCTTCGGGCCGATCTGGAAACCGTTCAATTGTCGCTACCTGCTTTTCCCCAACCGGTATTCTCAGGCTGGAGCCCGGTTCAACTACTCGGAGCTGCGTATGTGGGCGAAGGCTCCATGCTGGGCGGCAAAACGGTCTGGCATTATTTGGAACAAAGCGAAGCCCTGCAACCCCTGCTCCACAGTGCCCGCTTTTACCGGGGCTATGGTATGCATACGGGGCCGTTATGGCGTGAGTTTGGCGAGTTTGCCTTTGCGCAAGGTGCCCCCGATGCCGATGCCGTTGTAGCCGCTGCCCAGCAGGCTTTTGATTGTTACCGCAAAATCTTTGGGTATACAGCCCCTCAGGTATTTGGCCATCTCCCAGCCGATACCAGCGTGTGTTAAGTGCTGAATCAAAATCAAATGTATAATGTACAATGTAGAATGAATAGTGAAAGGCTGACAACCAGCACATTGAGCCTTTTTCCATTATTCATTACTGAGTACTGGACATTAGATGTTAGACATTAGACGTTAGACCTCCATATATAAAGGTAGTGAGTTTAACGTCCAGTGTCTGAAGTCCGAATGTCCAATACTGAATTTTCATTATTCACTACCCATTGTACATTATTCTTTCACTTAATCGACAGGCAGAAATACTTTAAACGTGGTACCCTCGTCTGGAATGCTGCTCACGTCGATTGCCCCACCGTGGCTTTCGACCACCCGCTGGCAAATAGCCAACCCAATGCCCGTACCTGTGTAATCGGCCGGGTCGTGTAGCCGCTGGAATGGCTGGAAGATACGACCTTTGTACTTCTCGTCGAACCCGATACCGTTGTCGGTCACGGTGATGAGCCAGTACGAGTTGGAACGGGGCAAATCGTCAGGCAGGTCGGCGGGTGTGGCCTGCCGGGCTTTTATTTGTACCACGGGCGGGCGGTTGGCCCCGGCAAACTTAAGCGCATTGGCCAGCAGGTTCTGCATCAGTTGGCGTAACCGGAAGGCGCTACCCCGAACCACGGGCAAAGCCGCCACTTCTATCGTCGCTTTTTTCTCCGAAATACCTATTTCCAGATCACTCACGACCTCGTTAACAATCTCATTGAGCCGAACAGGCTGATGGGCTTCCCGCCGACCCGCCAACTGCGAGTACGCGAGCAGGTCTTTGATGAGCATCTGCATCCGCCGGGCTGATTTCTGAATCCGGCGGGTCATGTCGCGCTCACCGTCCGACAGGTTATCTTCAAATTGATTTTGTAGAATATCGCTGAACGTCTGAATCTTACGCAGGGGCTCCTGCAAATCGTGCGAAGCCACGTAAGCAAACGACTGGAGGTTTTCGTTGGATTGCCGCAGGCTTTGGTTCATGGCCTCAAGCTGATGCCGGTACTGCCGGTCGATGGTGATATCGACGGCAGAGGTCACCACACCTTTGTCGGCGCGGGCAACGGTCACGGCATACAGCCGGTCGTTGTAAGCCAGTTCATACGATTCGGGTTCGCCGGTGGTAGCCACCCGCACCAGCCGATCGAACTCACCCGATTCGCGGGCTTCGGGCTCGATCGTCAACAGGGATTCACGGAGCCGGGCCTGCCCTCGTTCGCCCCAGTTAACCAAGGCCTGCCCGTTGGCCTGTAATGTCTGAAAATCAACAATTTGAGAATCATCGTTGTACACGGCTTCGTGCAGGGCGACGGCTGTCTGCGAATAATCCAGAATTGCCTGCACAACAGGCGAAAGCGGCCCATCGGCAGCGGCTTTTTTCTGGGAGGTGATATCCGTCCACGACAGCACCAGCCCATTACCAAATGGCTCAGCCCCGGCCAGAAACCAGGTTTCTTCGGTGTCGATCGTGTATGAAAACTCGAAGGAGACGGCTTGCTTCTGGAGAAACGCAGCGGTGTAGTGTGCCAGATGACCTGCGGGTACCAGATTGGGAAACAAATCCCGGAGAGTTTGCCCCGTTACCGGCCCCTCAACCCAACTCACGAGCGTGCTGAACCGGGCGTTGGCTACCCGAACAACCCAGTCGTCTATCGCCCCGGTATCCGGGCCATCAACCGGTTCACAGTACGCTATATAGCCCGGGGTAGCGTCGAAAATCCCTCCGATCAGCCCCGCTGACGAGAAAGAAGCCCGTTGGTTTGGTATGTTCTCACCGTCAGCGTGTCGGTGAGTCTGGTTGAATAACAAGGATCGTTGAGTCGGTTTATCGCTGTTGGCTCCAAATTGATCGACAATATAAGGAGCACGGGATTTTTTACCTACCCACTCGCCCGGATTCGTGCGCTAAAACTACTTTGGGGTCAACACACGGGTCTATCGACCCTTCGGCGATCTACTTTCCCCTCTATACGGCAGCATACGTACGCTGCCCGCATAGCTGGCAAAGTTGCGTCTGAGTCTGGGTTAACAGTGCCGATGCAGCCTCGGAAAGGCCCAGCTGCTCATCGTCGACAAGCATATAGTCGTAGCCCCGCAGCAGCAGATGAAGGGTAGCCGCCAGTTCGGGTTCGGCCAGCAGGGTTTCGGTACGCACCTCACCCGGCCATACCTGCGGCAGTTGGGTGGCCCAGCCTTGCAGGCGGGTTTCGGCCTGATTTTTAGCCTGATGAAACGAATCTTTGGTCAAAGCCCGACCTGTTTCGATCGTGTACGGATACACAACCGTGAGCCGCACGGGCTCGTCGGTCGAGGACCAGCGATGCAGGATCTGCGAGGCATCGGCTGTACAATTCGTGAGATAGAGGGCAGTCTTCATGCGCCGGTTGACGATTAATTACCCCACAAAACTAATCGGCCCCATCCGCTGCCCGAATGAGACCGATTAGGTTCTGACCTGATGTTGGTCAGGTTGGTAAAAAATTAGCTTACCAGTTGGCCCGGCGGAGCTTTTCAGCCTGCACCACCCGAATACTCGACCCCACCATTTCGATCAGGCCATCCTGCTTAAACTCGCTCAGGGTGCGAATAAGCGACTCGGTTGCCGTACCGACAAGCGAAGCCAGATCGTCGCGTGAGAGCTGAATCAGGCCCGGCCCCGACTGGGGCTGCCGGCTGTGTAGCCACAGGAGCGCATCGGCCACCCGCCGACGGAGCGAATGGTACGCCATGCCCACCAGCTGCTGCTCCCGCTCGCCCACGCGCCCGGCCAGCAACTGAATAAACTGATGGCTAACGTCCTGATTGGCCAGCAAAAGCTGCTGAAAATCGGCCTGCGGAATATACACCAGCTCTGAGTCGTCGATGGTCACCGCCGACTCCGTGTATTCGCGGTCTTCGAGCAGGGCCAGATATCCGAAAAATTCACCCGCGTTATAGATTCCCGTAATGAGCTCTTTACCGTCGGCATTGGTCCGTACGGTTTTTACTTTGCCTGATTTCAGGAAATACAAACGGGTTGGTTCGTCGCCCTCGGTGTACAGATACTGCTTTTTCCGAACGGCATGCACCTTACGGTCGGCCGAAAGGCTTTCCAGATTGGCCGTGCTGCGGGCATCGTCAAGAAACTGGTCGAGGCCGTTTTGCTGGAGATCGTAAGCCGGGCGCATGTGCTGAAACCGGTTTAGCCGGCCCTCAATGGCGCTCAGGAGTTCGCTTTCTTCAAACGGCTTGGTGAGGTAATCATCGGCCCCCAGTTCCATCCCTTTACGGAAATCGGTACGCTCGGTTTTGGCGGTCAGAAAGATAAACGGCACGCCCGACAGCTGCGGGTTCTTATTAAAGATCTGCAATACCCCGTAGCCATCGAGCACGGGCATCATAATGTCGCAGATAACCAGGTCGGGCCGGGTTGCCAGAGCCTTTTCTACGCCCACCTTACCGTTTTCGGCCGTGAGCACGTTGTAGTTGGCTAACTCCAGAATTTCGGCGGTGGTTTCGCGTATAGCCTCGTTATCTTCAATCAAGAGGATGGTCTTCATAAGGGAGAATAAGGGTGATAGTCGTTCCGTTGTTAAGTTCGCTCTGCAACTGCACCGAGCCCTGCATCAGTTCAGCGTATTTGGCCACAATATGCAACCCAAGGCCCGTACCGGCCACATTAATTGCGTTTTTGGCCCGGAAAAACTGCTCAAACAGATGCTGCTGGTCATCGGGCGAAATACCAATGCCCTGGTCAGTAACCGTCATGGTCAGCTGCCCCTCCTGGCAGGTTGCCCGAATAGCGATTTCGGAGCCTTCGCCTGAGTACTTGATGGCGTTGGACAGCACGTTGACAATCATTTTGCGGAGCAGCGAAGGATCGAGCCAGATCGGTTTCGGGCAGTCCAGGTCGGTATGCACTACCTGCCCGGTTTTGAGCATGCTGTGCATATCGGCTACGGTTTCGGTAACCAGTTGGGGCAGACTGACCCGCGCCGGGTGGGCCACAATTTTACCCTCTTCGAGTTTACCGACCGACAAAAACTCCTCCAGAATATCGTTGAGATGCTTCACCGACGCCCGAATCCGGTGCAGATGCCGGAGCCGCTTCTCCTGCTGATCGCCCTCGGGGTATTTTTCAATCAGGGTGGTGGCGTTGAGTACCGCCGTGAGTGGCGTGCGAAACTCGTGCGATGCCATCGAGACAAAGCGCGATTTCAGCTCGCCCAGTTCGCGCTCCGTTTTGAGAGCCTGCGCCAGCTCATCTTTCGATTGTTCGAGCTGTTCGAGCGTATTCATGAGCGCGTGCGTGCGGTCGGCCACTTTTTGTTCCAGTTCGGCGTTGAGCCGCTCCACCTGGCTTTTCTGTTCGAGCAGTTGCCGCTCCACTTCGCGCTTAAACGTAATGTCGATAATGTAGGCCACGGCGTACAGGGCCTGATCGAGCCGGAAGTAGCTGAGGCTAATCTCGACCGGAAACAGCGTGCCGTTTTTGCGTTGCGCGTGCAAATCGCGGTTGTGCCCCATGGGCCGAACCTGCGGGTTACGGTTAAACGACTTGCGGAGATTTTCGTGCTGATGACTCACTGAATCGGGCACAAGTTGCTCAATGGATAGGCCTACGAGCTCGCCTTCTTCGTACCCAAACAGTTGATCCGCCAGTTGATTGGCCGACACAACCCGCCCCTGTTGGTCGGAGACAATGATGCCGATGGTCGCGTTTGAAAAGATAGCCTCGTAGCGCCGGACACTGTGGTTCAGCTCGCGCTCGGTGCGGTGCAGTTGCTCGCGGTTTACGAGTCGGACCAGCGCCAGCTTGCCTTCGGGAAACAGGGTGATGGTAAGCCGCGCCCAGAACGTAGACCCGTCGTGCCGCACCATCTCGGCTTCTTCTTCGTGTGCACCCACCTGAAGCAATCGGGCCAGGGCCTCGTGCTGCCCCTCTGCCGAGAGGGGCTCCTGCCGGAACCAGGGCCCGGTCTGCTGTAGCAAGGGTTCCTCTGAGGGGTAGCCCAACAACCGGATACCCGCCTGATTGATACGCACGTACCGGTTTTGCTCCAGGTCAAATACGCCCAGAAAATCATCTTCCTGCTCAAACAACAGATCGGTCAATGTATTGGTGTACAAGCCAGTAAGCATACTGTAAAGGCGGTATCTGTGAGTAATCAACTGAGTGTTTGAGGTTGCAAATTACGCCGAATCTGGTCACCGGGGAAACGATTAGTCAATTGCCTGATAAAAGTCATATACCCAAAACTACCCTGGCTCGTATTTTTATCCCTGAATTCGCCCGGGCGAACCCGGGTTGTAGCTTTGATTTCCCATGAATCCAGACCGTAAAAAAACGCATGTTTCGGATACCTCGGCGGCCGTTCTGCTGATTTTTATGCCTGTCGATGCGACTCTACGCCCATCGGTGCAGGTATTGATCGAGCGGCTACGCGGGCATCTGGGCACTGGAGTTCGGGTGATGAAGCTCGATGAGGCCGTTCATCCAGACATTTTCCGGAGCTTTGAGATTACGCAACTACCCACCTTTGTCCTGATCCGGCAGGGCATCGAACTATGGCGGCAGGAAGGCCTGCCCGAAACCACCTCCCCCTCGGTGGTTTGAGGAAGGCTTAGTTTATGGTTTATGGTTTATAGTTTGTGGTTTGTGGTTTGTGGTTTTTAGCGGCCGACGCTCCGTTGTTTGGCTTGACAATCTGGACTTTCAAGGTCTTGATGATTTTGACCCAAGTTCCCCCTTGAATGCCCCGTTAGGGGCTCAGTGTGGGTAGCTAACCCGGAAACTAAACCGAATATCAGAGCCCCAAAGGGGCGTAACCCTAAACAAGTTACGCCCCTTTGGGGCTCTGATATTGGCCGGATACGTCTTTTCTGCCAACCTTCGGCGTCGGCCAACCGCGCCCCCACCCCGTCACTCAACCGTGACAGACAGGAATGGGCTTATCAGGGGCGGCTTTGTCGATCCAGTGCGGGTACACACTCAGTCCCCGAATGAGCAAAAGCACGCCCACCAGAATAGTAGCAACGGGCAGGGCGCGGGTAAGTCGCTGACGTAGAGGCACTGTGAGATAGGCCGTCAGCGTGCGGATACCCACCAAGGCCGGCAACGTACCGAGGCCGAAAAGAAGCATATAGGTCATGCCTGCCAGTGGGCTTGCACTCACAAGTGTGCCGGTGAGTGCGGTGTAAATGAGCCCACAGGGCAACAGCCCGTTCAGGAAACCCAGCCCCAGAAACGCCCCCAGGCGTGGCTGCGTAAGCAACCGGGCCATCAGCACCGACAGCCCCAGCCTGTGCGTAAGCGAACTCGCTACGCCCCCGTGTGCCCGACCGCTGAACCCCCAGATCAACAGCAGTAGCCCCGATCCGATCGACACGGGGCCTTGCAGATTGACCAGCCAGAGCCCCTGCCCCACCAGACCGACTACGGCACCCAACAGCCCGTAGGCTGACAGTCGGCCGAGCTGGTAGGTGAGCAAACCCCACGGCCGTTGGTGCTGCGGCAACCGCCCCAGCGGAAGGGCCATCGCCAGTGGACCACACATGCCTACGCAGTGCAGGCTACCCGCCAGGCCCGTCAGGAATGCCGCTGCCCACCACCACGTACTCATAATACCAGTTCTTTTTCGGCGTAGTATTCATGTTCACCGTCCGACCAGCTGATCTGCACTTTCCAGAAGCCGCTCGCCAGCCTGGCGGTCGATACCGCTCGGGCACCGGCAGGGCCTGCCATGAGGGTCTGATGCACATCGAGCCGACGGTCGGCGGGGCGGTAAAAGGTCACTTCGCCTTTTTTGACGGCGGCAGCCAGCGTAAACGCGACCTCTTGCCGGGTGGCCTCGTAGGTCATGCTAACCGGAGCCGCCAGTCGGGCCGTGTTGGCCACCCGATCAATGTGCTGCTGGTATTTTATTTCATCCTGATAGTAATCATCGCGAACGAGGTCGACGCGCTGACGGGTCATCCAGAAAACCATGCTACCGATAAAACCGGCAAACACAACGAAGGTGAGCACAATGCTTTTTCCCCAGTTCATAGGTTTGTTGTGGTAATGACCAGCGGGGCCGGTAGTACCGCAGCCCCGCCAGCCGGTGTTTTATTTCATTGGACCCAGGAAGGTCGTTTTTATCGTATCAACAACTTCGCCGTCCGACAGCACTTCGATTTGGAGCGGAGTGCTCGCCATCTGAATCGATGACTCCGGCAAGAGAATAAAGAAGGTTCCCTTGGCCAGTTCGTTGGCGGGGGCTTTGGTTATGGGTTGCACAAACCGCAGTTTGGCGTCGGGGTTGGTGATCCGAAACTGTACCGTCCGGGCGTCGTAGCTTTTGTTGACCAGCTCAACCAGGTACAGGTTCGACACCAGGTTGCCTGCCTCGCGCTGATAGAGTTGACCCGGTGCGCGCAGCACGGTTACTTCGAGGGCCGTGCGGCTTACCATCAGGTACACCAGTACGCCAATCAGGGCGAGCAACACGCCCGTGTACGCGGCCATACGGCCCGAGAACCGGGTAGGCTTACCTTTTTCAATGCCGTTGAGCGAGTCGATACGGATGAGGCCCCGGGGGCGCTCAATCTTGTCCATGATCTGATCGCAGGCGTCAATACAAAGTGTGCAGTTGATACACTCCAGTTGCGTACCATTGCGAATGTCGATACCCATAGGGCACACCTGAACACACAACTTACAATCGACACAATCGCCTTTGGCTTTGGGTGTCGAAGCGGGCGCTGTAGGGGCCGCTCCTGCTTTCAATTTGAGAGCCTCTTCTACAGCATTCCAGCCGTCGGGTTGTGCGGGCGAGGTGGCTCGTTCCTTTTTGCCACGGGGTTCGCCCCGGATATAATCGTAAGCCACCACGAGCGAGCTTTTGTCGAGCAAAACGCCCTGCAACCGGCCATAGGGGCAGATGGTGGAGCAAACGATTTCGCGGAGCTTGGCAAATACGAGGTAAAAAACCGCCGTAAAAATGAGCATGGCCGACAAACCGGCGAGGTGCTCGGCTGGGTTGTCGGTGATCAGCTTCAACCACTCGTCGCGCCCGATCAGGTAGGCCAGAAAGGTGTTGCTGATGATAAACGAAATAAGAAAAAAGACGCTGTGTTTCAGTCCTTTTTTGAGAACTTTCTCGGGCGTCCAGGGCCCGGCATCCAGCCGTTGCCGGGCCTTGTAATCGCCTTCGATCAGGTGTTCGATCTTGCGGAATACCATCTCCATAAAGATGGTCTGCGGGCAAGCCCAACCGCACCATACCCGACCATACACTACCGTAAACAAGGCCACAAACGTGATAAACGTGAGCAACCCAATCGCAACCAGGTGAAAGTCCTGCGGCCAGAACGTAGCCCCGAAGAAGATAAACTTCCGCTCCATCACGTTGAACAGGAACAACGGGTGTCCGTCGACCCAGATAAACGGTCCGGCAAACAAAGCAGCCAACAGTACCCAGGCAACAACGGTACGCCAGCGGGTAAACCGGCCACTCTGTGCGCGAGGGTACAACCAGCGCCGTTCGCCTTTCGAATCGGCAATGGGCACCCGGTCGCGGAAGCTTTGAGGAGGAGGTACTACGTTACTTTCCATGGTTGTTGAGTGGTTAATTCATAGCAACGGGTGTCGCTTCTTTTTCGCCCTGAGGCTCTTTGGCACCGGCAGGTTTGGTTCCCTGCAACGACAGGATATAGCTCGAAACCTGCTGGATTTGCAGCGGATTCAGCTGCTTTTTCCAGGAAATCATGCCTTTTTCGGGTACCCCTTCGGTTACCGTGTGGAAAATAGCTTTCACACTGCCGCCGTGCAGCCAGTATTCGTCGGTGAGGTTCGGCCCCACTTTACCTTCACCACTCGCACCGTGGCAAGCCGTGCAGTATTGGGTGTACAGCACCTGCCCATCGCCAATGCTTTTGGCATCTTTGAGTACCGTCACCGAATTTTCGTTGATTGAACCCGCTACTTTCTTAATGTACTCTTCGCGTTGCTGCTCGGCAATAGCAACCTCCTGCGTGTACTCCTGCAACTGATCGTCGCCGGTTTTGAAGACGTGGAAAATGGCCAGATACACAGCCGCAAATCCGATGGTACCGTAAAAGAGATACATAAACCAGGGCGGGGTTGGGTTGTCGAGCTCATGGATATCATCGTAGGCGTGTTCCATCATCAGCTCGCGCTCCTGACTCAGGGGTTTCAGGCCGGTGAGGTGTTGCCAGAACGTTTTGCTTTCCTGAGCCTCGGCGGCCGGGTTCAGCATCGCCCGAATTTTGTAGAACAACATGAGCGACACCACCGCCAGCACCACGCAACCGGCCAGTACCAGCAGCAGAATCGTAACCATCAGCAGGTCTTCGCCATCGCGCAGTTTCCAGAACGACGACGTCTCGGGTGCCACCATCAGCACCAGGCTATTGAACAAATGGGTATTCATAATTTGAAGGTTAAGCATCGAGAGAATCGTCCAGTGGCAAGCGACTGATATGGTCTACGTACTTGCGGTCGATAAAAAACAGGTACAGCCCCACCAGTATGAAGAAGACCAGAAAGATCAGAAACGAAGTGACGAGGTAAACGTCGGCACCGGGCATCTTGGAAATGAATTGCTTAAACATGGCTTTGTATGAGGAGTAATGAACGATGATTGATGAGCGATGACCGGAAAGTGTCCGCCACAAACCACTCATCGCTCATCCCGTATCATTCGTTAATTGCTGGCGGTTTCGAGTTTCTTAATGTCAGTACCTAACCGTTGCAGGTATGCAATCAGGGCAACGATCTCCCGATCCGACTGCACCTTGATGCCTTCTTTGGCCAGACGGTCGCTGATTTCCTGCGCCTGCTTGTTCAGGTCGGCGTTGGCGTGGGCGATGGCGGTATCATCGTACGGCACCCCTACTTTGCTCAGGCCGCGCATCTTGGCCGAGGTGGTCGATACGTCGAGCTGCTGGGTCAACAGCCACGGGTAAGCGGGCATAACCGATCCGGGCGACATAGACTCGGGCTCACGCATGTGGTGGTAGTGCCACGAGTCGGGGTACTTGCCTCCTTCGCGGTGCAGGTCGGGTCCGGTGCGTTTCGAGCCCCACAGGAAGGGGTGATCGTACACAAACTCACCTGCTTTCGAGTAGTCGCCGTAGCGTTCGGTTTCTGACCGGAATGGCCGCACCAGCTGACTGTGGCAGTTCACGCACCCCTCGCGGATGTACAGGTCGCGGCCCTGCACCTCAAGGGGTGTGTACGGCTGTACCGACGCGATGGTGGGCACATTGGACTTCACCATGAAGGTGGGCACGAGTTCGACGAGTGAGCCAATCAGGATCATCACGAGTGAGCCAACCAGCAGCGGCATAGGCTTACGCTCAAACCAACGGTGCCAGTAGGTATCGGTACCCGTTGGGGTGTACGCTTTGGCCAAAGCGGGGGCTTCGGCGGGTTCGTTGGCCGTCAGCGAGCCGGCAGCCATCGTTTTGAAGAGGTTGTACGCCATCACGATAGCCCCGATCAGGTACAAACCGCCACCCAGGGCCCGCATTTTGTGCATGGGCAGAATCTGAAGCGTGGTTTCGAGGAAGCTTGGGTATTTGAGCACGCCATCGGGCGTAAACTCTTTCCACATCATACCCTGCGTGAAGCCTGAGATGTACATCGGCACGGCGTAGAACAGAATACCCAGCGTACCAATCCAGAAGTGCACATTCATCAGTTTTTTCGAGTGCAGCGGGGTGTGGTACATGCGTGGAATGAGCCAGTACAGAATGGCAAACGACAGGAAGCCGTTCCAGCCCAGGGCGCCTACGTGTACGTGCGACACCACCCAGTCAGTGAAGTGCGCAATGGCGTTCACGTTTTTGAGCGACAGCATCGGGCCTTCAAACGTGGCCATACCGTAGGCCGTCAGACCCACCACCATGAATTTCAGGATGGCATCTTCCCGCACTTTGTCCCAGGCACCCCGCAGCGTGAGCAGACCGTTGATCATACCCCCCCACGATGGCGCGATGAGCATAATCGAGAACACCACACCGAGCGACTGCGCCCAGTCGGGCAGTGAGCTATACAGCAGGTGGTGCGGCCCGGCCCAGATGTAGATGAAAATAAGGGCCCAGAAGTGCAGAATCGACAGTTTGTACGAATACACCGGGCGGTTGGCCATTTTGGGCAGGAAGTAGTACATCATGCCCAGGTACGGGGTAGTCAGGAAGAACGCTACCGCGTTGTGACCATACCACCACTGCACGAGCGCATCCTGCACACCGGCGTAAAGCGAGTAGCTTTTGAACAGGCTCACGGGCATCTCCATCGAGTTCACCAGGTGCAACACGGCCACCGTGATAAACGTAGCGATGTAGAACCAGATGGCTACGTACAGGTGACGCTCCCGGCGTTTGATGATGGTACCGAACATATTGACCCCGAAAGCCACCCACATGAGCGTAATGGCTATGTCGATGGGCCATTCGAGTTCGGCGTATTCTTTCGAGGTAGTCAGGCCGAGCGGCAGGGTGATGGCGGCCGCCACAATAATGGCCTGCCAGCCCCAGAAGTGAATCCGGCTCAGCAGGTCCGAAAACATCCGGGCCTTGCACAACCGCTGAAGTGAATAGTACACGCCCATAAAAATGGCGTTGCCCACAAAGGCAAAAATGACCGCGTTGGTGTGCAGCGGCCGAATCCGCCCGAAGGTGGTGTACTGATTGCCGAGGTTGGCCGCTGGTGCAAACAACTGCGTCGCTACGAGCACCCCCACGAGCATTCCGACAATACCCCAGATAATGGTGGCAATGGCGAAATTGCGGACAATGGCGTTGTCGTAGCTGAAATGCTCCACGTCGGGAGATTGACCTCGCCCAAGCTGGGTTCGGTCGGCTGAGATGATCGTAGGGGGTTGCTGCGAAACATTCATAAAGGTAACAGACTAGTTATTGGGTACGTCGGTCGTAGAAGCTGAGTCGGTATCATCGAGCAGAATACGCATCGAGGGGGTGTAGAGGTCGTCGTGCTGACCGTTGCGCATCGACCAGAAAAAGGCGCCCAGAAACCCCAGGGCCATCATCAGGCTGACTCCGATCATAAAGAAGATAATGTGCATAACCGTCGATCTTTGGTTATGCAAAAGTGCCCCCCCACCAGTTGGAACGGCATGAGGTTTATCAGGCAGCAGGTTGATAAAGTTCAGGCGCAGGCCAAAAAGAGATAAAGAGCGAAAGAGTGAAAGAGTGGAATAGTGGATTATTCGCTCTTTCACTCTTTCACTCTTTCGCTCTCCTACATGTATTTCAAATCATTATTCGCCTTGAGCCGGATGATTCCGATGGCGTTCATGAGCCGGATAATCGGGTAGGTCGGGTCGAACTCGTGCCAGCGGAAGCCGCCAAAATTGGCCCGGCCTCCAAATTTGTGGTGGTTGTTATGGTACGATTCGCCCATCATCAGAAAATCGAACGGCAGCAGATTTTTGGCGGTGTCTTCCAACTCAAAATTGGCGTATCCGTAGCGGTGTGCGTACCAGTTGATGATAGCCCCGTGGATCGGCCCCATCAGGAAGTGAATCGGCAGCAAAAGAAAGAACCAGGGCGAGGGCGCAAAGGCAATGTACACCAGTGTGTAGAGCGTGCCCCAGGCCAGCCGCACGGGCCACCGGTCGCCGAGCCACTCCATAAATACCCAGTTGGGAACTCCTTTCTTAAACTTGGCCGGAATATGGTCGCGGTTGTTGACGATGTCGTTATAGAACAGGCGCGTTTTCCACATCATATCAAAAATACCTTTCGAGTACGAGGGTGAGTGCGGGTCATACTCGGTATCGGCATGGGCATGGTGCAGGCGGTGCATGATTCCATACGCGCGGGGGCTCAGAAACGACGAACCCTGCCCGATAAACGTTAGAATATAAAAGAATTTCTCCCAGCGCGGACTCATCGTAAACATACCGTGGGCCGCGTAGCGATGCAAAAAGAAGGTTTGCGTAAAAATGGAGAGGTACCAGTGACCCAGAAAGAAGAGGATAATAACAAGCATAGTACAAATGAAAAATGGCAAGGCAAAATTGACCCCGCCCCCCGGTTGCAGGCATGACGAAGATCAAACAAGGAGCTGATTTGGAACAGAAGCAAAGAGTGAAAGAGTGAAAGAGCGAAAGAGCGCGTGCGTCACTCTTTCGCTCTTTCACTCTTTCACCAATTGTTTATTCACCCGCATCCCGATGGTTGCGATGAGGACCATGGTGGTTGAGCTGAGGGGCATCAGGATGGCGGCAACCACCGGCGAGAGATTGCCGGTGAGGGCGTAGCTAAGGCCCACAAAGTTGTAGAGGAGCGAAATCATGAAGCTGAACCGGATGAGCCGCATCCCGAAGCGGCTATAGCTCAGGAACTGGGGCAACTCGCGCAGGGCACCTGCTTCCAGAATACCGTCGCTCGCGGGGGTAAACTGCACTGTATCGTCGGTGACGGCAATCCCCACATCGGCCTGTTTGAGAGCCCCCGCATCGTTGAGGCCATCACCAACCATCAATACCCGGTGGCCTTTGGCCTGAAGCTGCCGCACCACGTCGAGCTTTTGTTGCGGACTGCATTCAAACACCATCCGGTCTTTGCGGAACCAACGGCTCAATTGAAGCCCGGTTGAGCTGCGCAGGGCCGAGGCATGGTCGCCCGAGAGCAGGTGTAGCGTATGGGTTTTGCCCAATTCGGCTAACATCGACTCGATACCCGGCCGGTACTGACCGGGGAACCGAAAACAGCCCCGGTAGTGTCCTTCGATGCTCAGGTGTACGACTGAATCGCCCGTGTTGACCGGCTGCCCCGCCCCTTCGTCGCCGACAAACTCCCGCCGACCGAGTTTCACCATCCATCCATCTACCAGGGCCAGAATCCCCTGCCCGGCCACTTCCGTAAAGCTTTCGGTAGGCAGCGTGTGCACGTTGTCAAAATGCGTGTTGAGCCGCCGGCTCAGCGGGTGTGCCGACTGCCGAACGAGCGATTTCACCATCGACTGCTCATAAGTGGTCAATTCGGCCGCAAACTCTTCGCGCACACTGGCCGGGGTTGTGGTGGTCAGGGTGCCGGTTTTGTCCAGAATAACGGTATCACAGGCGGCCATTTGCTCGATCACGTCGGCGTTGCGGAGGTAGAACTTCCGCTTACCCAGCAGCCGCAGGCCGTGACCGAGTGCTACCGGATACGAAAGCGACAGCACGCAGGGGCAGGCAACAATCAGAATAGCCGTGAAGGCATTGACGGCCGTGCCCGCATCGCCCCGATACGCGTACCAGTACAGCCCCGTAAGCAGGGCAATCGTCAGCACCGAAATGGTGAAATACTTACCTACGTAATCGGCAAAGGTGGTAAACCGTCCGGTAGGGCTGGGGGTTTCGCTCTTTGTTTCGGCTTTTCGGAAGGTGTCGTTGTTCCAGAGCTGGGTCAGGTAGCTCTGCGAGGTTTCGCGCACCACTTCGAGGTCGATGGCTTCGCCCGTTTGCCGACCACCGGCAAACAACAGCGTGCCCGGCTCCCGGCGTTCGGGTTCCGACTCACCCGTGACAAACGAGTAGTCGATCAGGCCCGAGCCCCGGTAGAGCATCCCATCGGCCGGAATCAGTTCCCCGTGCCGAATCCGGATGTGGTCGCCTTTGCGGAGATTACCCACCGGCACCGGCACTTCGCGGTCGGCTTCGAGCCGCATGACGGCCAACGGAAAATAGGACTTGTAGTCGCGCTCAAACGACAGAAAGTCGTAGGTGCGTTGCTGGAACCATTTACCGCATAACAAAAAGAAAATCAGACCCGTAACGGAGTCGTAATACCCCGCACCGTTGAGGGCAAACACCTCGTAGGTACCCCGGAAGTAAGCCACCAGAATACCGAGCAAAATCGGAAAGTCGATGTTGATGATACCCCGGCGCAGGCTTTGCCAAACGGACTGGAAATAGCCCGAGCCCGAAAAAAATACCACGGGCGTCGCCAGAATCAGGTTGATAATACCAAACCACTGCTTAAACGTGGAGTCTTCGAGGCCGAGGTATTCGGGGAAGCTGAACAACATGATGTTGCCCGCACAAAAACCGGCCACGGCCAGGCGGTACAGCAAGGGGCGGTACGTGGGTTTCTGCGCATCTTTGACCACATCGTTGAGGCTGATAAGCGGCTCGTAGCCGAGCGAACTGAGCAGCTCAACTACCTCGCGTAACGACAGGTCGGGGTGCGAAAACGTCAGGTGTACCTGCTTTTTAAGAAAATCGACGCGGGTTTGCCGAATAGCCGGATTGATGCGGTACAGGTGCTCCAGCAACCACAGGCACGAGCTACAGTGAATAGTGGGTACGTAAAACGTGACCGTGGTTTGCGTCTCATTCTGAAACTCCACCAGTTGCTGCTGTACTTCGGGCAGGTCCAGAAACGCAAATCGGGCAATTGCCTGCGGCCGCGCCTGCTGAATACCCGGCCGATTGTTGAGGTCGTAGTATTGGCAAAGCTGGTGTTCACTCAGAATAGTATAGACCGTGCGGCATCCGTCGCAGCAAAAGTTTTTTTCGCCAGACGTGATGGGCTGTTCGGGACAGGGGTTGCCGCAGTGATCGCAGGAGGTGGCAGTAGTAACCATGAGAATGCTATCGAACGTACCTGCAAGGTCACGCTTCGACGCCCAAACGGGCATGACTCCCGTCACTACCCGTTCTGATTCCCGTCAGCCCTATTCGGCAGCACCCGGCAGCCCACGCCCGAACAACCGCTTAATCACCTCGCGTTCAACCACATGCTTACCGTCAAAAGGCACTACCTGCAAGGTGGGCAAATCGGCTTGCAGCCGGGCTATGTAGGCTTCGGGGTCAGGCATCTGCACAATGTATTCGTCGGCCCGGCCGTAGATGTACAGCGTTTCGAGGGGAGCCAGGGCCGCCGGGTCAATCACATCGGCCAGCCCGTTGGGGAAGAAACCCGCCCAAAGCACCAGCCGCACCACGGCTCCGCCCCTACCCGCGCCCAGCCGGTTGGCCAGCCACCGACAGGCCGTTGCGGCTCCCTGCGAAAAACCGAAGAAGGTGACGCGCAGGGGTTTATCGGTCAGGTTGTACTGAGCCAGCACGGTATCGTACAGGGTGTTCAGGTACACCGTATAGTCGGCAATTTCGTGGTCTCGGTCTTCACGGGTAATCCACGAAGCCCCGATTTTGCCGTATTCAGCATCAAGGTACAACCGCGACAGCCCCTCAGGTGCCACCACGAGGGTATGGTCGAGGTCGAGCACATCGAACCGCCGGATAAAGTAGCGGGCCAGTTGGCCGTAGCCGTGCAGCACAAACCAGAGGTCGGTGACCTGCTCGGGGGCCTCGCCACCCAGAGTGTAGTACCGGGCCGTTCGGCTGACGGTCAGATGGTGTTCCTGCGCCATGATTAGCTGTTTTGAAAGCGCGACGACTGCCGTTCGCCTTTGCGTTTTTCGTAATGGGCTTTATCGGCAATGTAGCATATCCGTTCGATTTCGGCGTGGACAACACCCGCCTTGTCTACCCATTGCAGGGTAAACGGGTATTCGGTCTGCCCCTTTTGGGCTACCTCCTCCCGTATCCGGGCCAGCACATCGTCGGTCAGTTCGTAGCGCATGTAGAGCGTTGTTCGGCCGGGTTTCCGAAACCGGATACTGGCCGCTTTGTCCCAAACCACATACCGACTACCCAGTACCTGCAAGATCATGAGCATGTAAAACGGGTCCGACGCGGCAAACATACTCCCACCAAATATGGTCCCGACAAAATTGTAGGTCCACACGTTGCGCCGGAGCCGCAAGTGCACCTCCCGCCAATCGCCCGACCAGAATAGGATTTTGCCACCCGTTCCGAAATACATCGGGTACCAGTTCATAATCGTCCGAAACCGCCAGGTTTTAAACGATTCGCGCCGGTGGGTTTCTAAAAATTGAGGTCGCTTAGCCATTTTGTGCTGATGTCTTGGTCTCAGTACTGGGCATTAGATATTGGACATTAGACGTTAGACCTCCATGTCTAAAGGTAGTATGTCTAACGTCCAGTGTCTGAAGTCCGAAGTCCAGTACTGAATATCTTGGTTGTCATTATCCCGTCAGAGAGGCTCTCTACACGCCCGAATCCAGAAACGCCACGGCCCGTTCTTCGGCCCAGCATCGGTTGAGCGAATGATGCGAAAACCCACAGTGCCCGCCGTGCCGGGGAATTTCGAGGGTCACGGCCGGGGCATTGGCCACCAACGCCGGGTTGTAGCACTCCTGGGGCAGAAACGGGTCATTTTGGGCGTTCAGGATCAGGGTCGGCACAGTAATCTTGTCCAGAAAGTACATTGACGCATTGTGCGCGTAGTAATCGTCGGCATCCTTAAACCCGTGAATAGGGCCGCTGTAATACTCGTCGAAATCGCGCATGGTTTTGATACGGGTGATGTACGACAGGTCAATGTCGTGCTGCGTTGCCTTCTCGCGCACCTTGGCAATCAGCGTTTTCAGAAACCGCTTGTCGTAAATCCGATTACTCAGCCGCTTGAAATGATTGGCCACCGCATCGAGGTCGAGCGGCACCGAAAACGTGACCACCCGCTTGATGATAGTCGGGATGTCGGCCCCCTGCTCGCCGGCATACTTAAGCGTAATGTTGCCCCCGGCACTAAACCCCAGCAAGGCCACCTCATCATACTCTCCACTCGCTACCACCCGCCGGACTATCAGGTCCAGATCGTCGGACTTGCCGATATGGTACGAGGTGCGCAGCCGATTCTGCTCCCCGGCGCAACTCCGAAAATTCCAGCCGAGGGCGTCCCAACCGGCCCCATTCAGCGCCTTTACCATACCTTTGAGATACGGGCGGTGGGCGTCGCCTTCAAGACCATGAGCCACAATTCCCAACCGTCGATTTCCCCGGCGCGACCAATCGAGCAGCAGAAAATCGTGGTCGGGGGTATCGATGCGCTCGCGTTGGTACGTAACCCCGTCGATCCGCCGGGCCATACTTGGCCAGATGGTTTGCAGATGTCCATTCCAAAGGTAAACCGGAGGCTTCACCCGGTCATGCGTAACGTAGGGCATGGTGTAAGCGAAAGAGTTAAAACCGGCTACCTTTCTTGGCCGCCTGCGCAATCTGACCGGCATGATACGAATTGTGGTGCATCAGAAACGCCAGCACACCCATGCGCGTCGATACCCCGAAAGGCGTCTGAATCTCTTCTGTCCACTGCTCGTCGGGAAGGGCGGTAATCTGCCCGGCAATCATGGCGAAACTATCCGACACAAACTGTTTCAGCTCATCCAGATCAATGGGCTGCCCGGTATCAGACACCCCACCCACGGCCCGGGTCTCGATGGTCACGGGCCTACCGAACATGATCTGGGCAAAGTTGTGTATAGCCTCGGCCGCATGGAGAGCAATAAACCCGGCCGTAGCCGTTTCGGGCGTCAGTCGATTCTGGTAATTTTCGGGCGTCAGTTTGTTGATAGGCCCCTGCGCACTCGCCTGATTGATGCGCCACAGGTTTGCCAGTAGGTGTCCGGTCATAAAGGGTTGTTGGTTTGTGATTTTGGGTTGAAAAAAACGAGGCTACAGCCGTTTCCATTAGGCAGCATCCCGGCTAAGGCCCGGTTATTCATTCGGTTTGAGCGCCACACGGGGTCAGGGCTCCGGGCTGCTCATTTGCTGAAGCCGGGCCGAGAGCACACTCAGACCATCAATGGCTTCGGGGCCAAGGTCTTCCCGGAGCGACGCGTTCAACTGTTTCCAGATTTTATGACAGCGTTTGGCTGTCAGGGTCCCCGACTCGGTCAGGTGCAGCCCCGCCCGCACATTCGCATCGAGCCAGCCGTGACGGTGCAGCAACTGAATATCGCGGCTCATGGCCGACTTCTCAATCAGCAACGCTTTTGAAAGGGCCACCTGCCGAATGCCGGGCTGGGCAAAAATTCGCATCAGCAAAGCAGCCTGCGCCATCGTAACCCCCTCCCCCGTAAACGCGTCGTTGTAGCGCATCGTCACTACCCGCGCCAACATACGCAACCGACCCGCAACGCAGTAGTTTTCTGTTTCCACGCCGTAAAGGTAACGGGTAAAGTTGTATATGCAACTATTGTGGTGTAGACGGACTAAATTGTTGGACTACTTCTAAATTAGATAACAAGGGATTTGGTGGGGAATTTTTACATTTGCCGAACGTTACCGAAGTATCATCTCCAACCGCATGAAGTCGATTGTCGCCCTTTTACTGGCCACGCTGATTCTGGGAAGCAGTACGCTGCCCATATTCAGCATCGATCAATCGGCGCGGTGGGCGCAGGTGCTCCGTCACTACGAGCAGCATCAGCAGGAAAACCCGCAACTCGGCTTTATCGATTTCCTGAGTATGCACTACGGGGCTGATTCTGAACACCAGAAACACCCCAACCACTGCCACCACGACATGCCGCTCGTGGGCCATTCGGTGCCGGTTTTTCCGCCCGCTATTCTGGGTTTCAGTGCCTCCCCGCTTGTGCAGATCATACCCCTCGCACAGGCTCTTTTCAAACGCCAGAACGACCTTTATTCGTTTCTGGGGGTATTCTCCCTCATTAATCCCCCCCGACGTTAGTTCGGGTTCTTCGGCTGGATTCCTATGCCCGTACTTTTTTGGTAACCGGGCCCTAACACCCAGTTTTGGGCATTTTGCGCGTTTCGGGCCGTAGGCTTCTACACGTCGGCTCTTCGACTCCTTTTCCCGTTTATTCCCCTTCCGAACAGGCGATTACAGGTCGCCCTTCCCGCTTATCCCATGTTGGATCGCATTATCTATTTTTCCATCCGTAACAAATTGATTATCGGGCTCTTTACGGCAGCCCTCGTTATCTGGGGAGGCTATTCGCTCACGCAACTCCCCATCGACGCCCTGCCCGATATTACCAACAATCAGGTACAGGTCATCACCCGTAGCCCCGCCCTGTCGGCTACCGACGTGGAGCGGCTTATCACGTTCCCGGTCGAGCAAACGATGGCTACCCTGCCCGATCTGGTCGAAATTCGGTCGTTTTCGCGCTTTGGGTTGTCGGTGATCACCATCGTGTTTAAAGAAAACGTCGACGTGTACTGGGCCCGGCAGCAGGTTTTTGAGCGGCTGGCGAAGGCCCGTTCGCAAATACCGCCCTCAGCCGGAGACCCCGAACTGGCTCCCGTGACAACCGGGCTTGGCGAAATCTACCAGTACGTGGTGCAGCC
The DNA here is from genome assembly GCF_000383955.1 of Rudanella lutea DSM 19387. NCBI lineage: Bacteria > Pseudomonadati > Bacteroidota > Cytophagia > Cytophagales > Cytophagaceae > Rudanella > Rudanella lutea. The sequence goes on from NZ_KB913013.1 coordinate 528,335, forward strand.
CAAAAAGGGGTTTGAAAACCGTTACTCCCCCACCGAACTCCGCTCCATTCAGGACTGGATTGTCCGGCGGCAACTGCTGGGCACCCCCGGCGTGGCCGATGTCAGCACGTTTGGCGGGTACCTCAAGCAGTACGAAGTGGCCGTCGACCCGGCCCGGCTGGCGGCTGCGGGTGTAAGCATGAACGAGCTGTTTACGGCCCTCGACCAGAATAATCAGAATGCCGGAGGGGCCTACATCGACCGGCGGCCGAATGCCTTTTTTATACGAACCGAAGGCCTGCTCACCAGCCTGGGCGATGTGGGCAGCGTGGTGGTGAAACGAACGGGCGAAGGGGTACCGGTGCTCGTACGCGACCTGGCCGAGGTGCAGATTGGCCACGCCGTGCGCTACGGCGCCGTCACGCGCAACGGCGAAGAAGAAGTGGTGGGCGCGGTGGTTATGATGCTGAAAGGCGAAAACTCGTCGCGCGTGATTGCCAACGTGAAAGAACGGATTACGCAGATCGAGAAGTCGCTGCCCGAAGGTGTCGAGATTGTGGCCTTCCTGGACCGGACCGACCTTGTCAACCGGGCCATCAGCACGGTATCGCGCAACCTGATTGAAGGGGCACTCATTGTTATTTTCGTGCTGGTGCTCATGCTCGGCAACTGGCGGGCGGGCGTGGTGGTGGCTTCGGTGATTCCGCTGGCCATGCTCTTTGCGGTGTCGATGATGAACCTGTTTGGGGTATCGGGCAACCTGATGAGCCTGGGGGCCATTGACTTCGGCCTGATTGTAGACGGGGCCGTGATTATTGTCGAAGCCACGCTCCATCACCTGGCCCTACGCACCCGGGCGCTGGGCCACCGGGCCACGCTCACGCAGGCCGAGATGGACGATGAAGTGTTTGAATCGGCCAGCCGGATCCGGTCGTCGGCCGCGTTCGGCGAGCTCATCATTCTGATCGTGTACCTGCCTTTGCTGGCGCTGGTGGGTGTAGAGGGCAAAATGTTTCGGCCGATGGCCCAAACGGTAGCCTTTGCCATTCTGGGCGCGTTCATCCTGTCGCTCACCTACGTACCCATGCTGTCGGCCCTGCTGCTGAGCAAAAAAGTCCAGCCCGAAGGTCATCAGACCATTTCGGACCGGATCATGGGCTTTTTCCACCGCATCTACGACCCCACGATCCGCTGGACACTGGCGCACCGGGGGCTGGTAGTGGGCACTGCTGTAGCCGCTTTCGTCGGGTCACTGATGCTCTTTTCCCGACTCGGTGGCGAGTTCATACCCGAACTCGACGAGGGCGACTTTGCTGTGGATACCCGCCTGATTCCGGGCAGCTCACTCTCTGAATCCATCGACGCGACGCTCAAAGCCGAACGCATGCTCAAGGCTAAATTTCCTGAGGTGAAACAGATTGTGGGCAAAATTGGCGCGGGTGAGATTCCGACCGACCCGATGCCCATTGAAGCGGCCGACATGATGGTGATTCTGAAGGACCCGAGCGAATGGACATCGGCCACCACGATGAACGACATGGCCGAGAAAATGCACGCCGAACTCTCCCGCTTGCCGGGCGTCAGCTTTAGTTTTCAACAACCGATTCAAATGCGATTCAACGAACTGATGACCGGCATCCGGCAGGATGTGGCTGTGAAACTGTACGGCGAAGACCTCGCTCAACTCTCCGAATATGCCCGCCGGATTGGCCGCGTGGTCAGTAGCGTACCCGGTGCCACCGAACTGTACGTCGAACAGGTGTCGGGTTTGCCGCAGATCGTGATCCGCTTCGACCGGGCGGCTCTGGCCCGCTTTGGTATCGCCATCAACGACGCTAACCGACTGGTACAGGCCGCCTTTGCCGGTGCCGATGCGGGCATGGTGTACGAAGGTGAACGCCGGTACGGGCTGGCGGTGCGCCTGCGCGAGCAAAGCCGACAGCAACTCGACGATGTGCAAAACCTTTTGCTGAGCGGAGCCAACGGGCAGGCCGTACCGCTTGGGCAGGTGGCCGATGTCCGCTTTGAAAACAGTGTCAACCAGATTCAGCGCGACAACGCCCAACGCCGGATTACGGTTGCCTTCAACGTACGGGGCCGCGACGTAGAATCGGTTGTGAACGATCTCAAAGCCCGGCTCGATAAAGAGGTAAAACTCCCGGCAGGCTATTATGTGACATTTGGGGGGCAGTTCCAGAACCTCGAAGAAGCCCGCAAACGGCTCTCTATTGCGGTTCCGGTGGCCCTGGGGCTTATTTTCCTGCTCTTATACTTCACCTTCGGCTCACTCCGGCAGGCGCTGCTGGTTTTCATGGCTATTCCGCTGGCAGCTATCGGGGGGATATTGGCCCTGTGGGTACGCGACATGCCGTTTAGCATTTCGGCCGGGGTGGGTTTTATTGCCCTGTTTGGAGTTTCGGTGCTCAACGGGATTGTGCTCATCGGTGAGTTCAATCATCTCCGGCAAGAAGGCAACCTGTCGCTTTTCGACCGTATTCTGGCGGGTACCGCCACTCGACTACGGCCGGTGCTGATGACGGCCCTGGTTGCGTCGCTCGGCTTTTTGCCGATGGCTCTCTCCCAAACGGCCGGAGCCGAAGTGCAAAAACCGCTGGCCACCGTCGTGATTGGCGGCCTTATTTCAGCCACCCTGCTCACCCTGCTCGTGCTACCCTGCCTGTACTGGTGGGAGCAAAACGGATTTCGGAACCAACGGTCCACCCCAACGCCCCCGGCCGGTACAGTAGCCGTACTGTTGCTGCTGGGTCTGGTGGGGCCTAGCCTTCCGAAAGCGACCGCCCAAACGCCCGCACCGGTAACCTTGCAACAGGCGATTGATCGAGCACTGGTCAATAACGGGGCCGCCCGAATCGGCGAGCTACAGGTGGCCTTACAACGAACCGCCCGACCTACGGCTCTGGTTGTACCCCGTACCGAAGTCACGCTCCTGAGTGGTCAATACAACAGCTACCGCTGGGACAACAACCTGACCCTCAGCCAGACACTACCCAACTTCCGGCTCAACAACCGCTTGAGTCAACTGGCCGATGCAGGCATTCGGGGTAGCGAGCTGGCCGCCCAGGTCACCCGCAACGAGTTGCGCACGCAGGTCCGGTCGGTGTATTACCAGCTGGTGTACCTCAACGAACGCGCCCGACTACTGGGTCAGCAGGATAGCCTGCTGGTAGAGTTTCGGCGGGCTACCGATGTCCGCCGACGGACCGGCGAGGGTACAGCGCTTGAGGTTGCCACGGCCGATAACCTGCTGGGTGAAGTTCGGAATCTGGTAGCCTTGACAACGGCCGATCAGGCCATTACCCGGAACGATCTGCAAACGTTGCTCCACACGGATGCCCCGCTCACCGTAGCCGACAACGTACTGAACCGCCGGGCCATTCCGCCCCTGTCCGACTCAGCCCTGGCTCAAAACCCAACACTGGCCCTTTTGCAGCAACAGACAACCATTGCCCAGCAACAAATTGGCGTAGAACAGGCCCGGCTCCGGCCCGACCTGACCGTGGGCTACTTTAACCAGTCGCTGCGGGGACCGCAAACCACCGATGCCGGTCAGGAGCGTTTGTACGGGGGCGGCACCCGGTTTCAGGGCGTGCAGGCCGGGGTTTCGATTCCAATTTTTGCCAAAGCCGGCCGTGCCCGTGTGGCTACGGCCCGGCTCGAGCAACAGGTTGCTGAGGCTACGCTGACGTACAACCAACGGGTGTTGCAGGGTAGCCTGGCCTCGGCCGTGCAGGAGATCAGGAAGCAACAGGCGAGCCTCTCGTACTTTGAACAAACGGGCCTCCCCACCGCCCAACAACTGGCTGAAGGAGCCCGCAAAGCATTTCGGGCGGGTGAGATTGGCTATCTGGAGTATTCACAGGCCCTCACCCGCTCCTACCAAACCCGCACCAATTACCTCGACACAATCAACGCCTACAATCAGGCCGTGATCACGCTCGAAGGGCTGCTGGGGCAGTAAATGATTGAGCGGGGCGCGCAGCCTGATTGAGCGATTGAGCGGGCGCGCAGTCTGATTGAGTGCATCAAACTCACTGTTCATTCTGCATTATCCATTACTCATTGTTCATTATCCATTACCCATTATCCATTACGAACAATTCCGTCCATGAACTATATAGCCATTGCCCTGATACTTACCCTTCCCTTCGCCTGTAAGCCGAAAACTGAGTCGGGGGAGAGTACCGATAAACCGACAACCGAAGCCACTGCCCAAACCCCGGCGGATTCGGCCGAGGCCCCTTCCGACGAAGTACTTCTGACAGCCGATCAGATTCGGCTCGCGGGTATCGCCACGGGTCTGGTTGAGTACCGCAATCTGAGCCAAACCCTCGCCCTGAACGGCCGGGTGGTAGCCAGTGCGCAAAATCGGGTCTCTATTTCGGCCCTGCAAGGCGGCTTTGTCCGTCAGATTACCTTATTGCCGGGCCAACGGGTTCGGAAAGGACAAGTGCTCGCTCGGGTCGAAAACCCTGATCTGATTCAGGTGCAGCAGGACTACGCCGAAAACCGCGCCCGCCTGACCTATCTGGAAGCCGAATACGCCCGGCAGCAGGAACTGAGCCGCGAAAACGTGGGGGCCCTGAAAGTATTTCAGCAAACTAGTTCGGACCTCAACGCGACCCGCGCCCGCCTGAGCGCCCTGGCCCTGCGCATCCGTCGGCTGGGCCTCTCGCCCGAATCGGCCACCAAAGGGCAGTTTACGAGTACCTATACCGTCAGCTCACCCGTCAACGGCGTTGTGACCGAGGTACCGGCTAATCTGGGCCAATACGTACAACCCGCCGACGTACTAGCGCAGCTGGTCGGCACCGATCAATTGTTTGCTGAACTGACAGTTTTTGAAAAAGACCTACCCCTTGTGCGGGAGGGCCAACGGGTGCGCGTGCGACTGGCGGGGGCAGGCCGGGGCGAACAAACGGCCCGGATTTATCTCATCAACCGCAGCATCGACACCGACCGCTCGGTTCGGGTGCTGGCCCGGTTTGAGGGGGGCTCCGCGGCCGCCACCATGCCGCCCAACGCGTTTTTACAGGCCGTTGTGGAGCTGGGAGCCAACCGCTCACCCGCTCTCCCCGAAGGTGCCATCGTGTCGTCGGAGGGGAAGGAGTATATTTTTGTCGCACAGGCTCCGCACGGTAACAATACCTCTTACAAGGCCCTGCCCATTCGCCGGGGCGTTACCGAAGATGGGTATTCGGGCGTGGTGCTACCCGCCGGTTTCGACCCGGCCCAAACACCCGTGGTTGTCAAAGGTGCCTACGCCATTCTCTCGCAATGGAAAGGCGGAGGGGAGGAAGAGTGAAAGAGCGAAAGAGTGAAAGAGTGGAGTGCGTTGCTTTATTGAGTGAATGAGCGGGGCGCGTAGCCTGACTGGGCAGGTCAAACGCGTTACGCATTATCCATTCCTCATTATCCATTACGCATTCCCATTCCTCACAGCATCTTCAACTGCTGTACTACAGCCCGAATCGACTGTTCAAATTCGTGGAGAAGTGTTTCAAGCTCTGTGGATTTCGTGTCGGTTTGGGCCATTTTTTCGATCTGCCGAATGACTTCCCCCTGTCCTTTTACTTCCAGATTATCAATGGATGGCCTAATCCGGTGCGCCAGTTCACGTACCGTTTTCATGTCGCCGTTATCGTAGGCTGTTATCATACGCGACGCAATGGCGGGCGTTTCCCGGCAAAACAACTCGACCATAAGACCGATAAACTCACGGTTTCCGCGACCCACAGCCTCTAGTTTTGTTAGGCTGTAAAGCACCGGCGGGGGTGGTTCGCCCGGAGCCGAACGACCTGGGCCCAGCCACCGGGTGAGCTGATTCAGGAGGTCGCGTTCATCGAAGGGTTTGGCCAGAAAATCGTTCATACCAGCCCCATAACAGGCTTCTTTCTCGGTACGAATAGCGCTGGCGGTAAGGGCAATAATGGGCAGCGTGGAACTGATGTCGCGCCGAATAAGCCGGGTTGCCTCCAGCCCATCCATTACGGGCATTTGCACGTCCATCAAAACCAGGTCGAACGACTCCTGTAGCAGGGTGCTGACGGCCTGTTTGCCGTTAACAACCTCGGTTACCTGTACGTTGTACGGCTTGAGAATCATTTTCACCACCAGCCGATTCATCTCGTTATCTTCAACCAGCAGAATCCGTTTGCCTGGTAAAAAGCCCTCCTGCGGGTTCCCCTGCTCCTGCTTATTCATATCCGTCGTGTGTCCAATCGGGAAACTCACCCGAACCGTTACGGTCGTACCCTTCTGCGGGCTGCTCTCCACGGCGATTGTTCCGCCCATAAGTGTCACGAGTTGCTTCGTGATGCTCATCCCCAGCCCGGTTCCGCCGTATCGGCGGACAATACTCCCGTCTTCCTGCGTAAATGTATGAAAAATCTTCTCTTTGAAGTCGGGATCAATGCCGATACCTGTATCAATTACCTGCAACTCTACCTCCTGCACACCCTCCTTCTGCCAGCCCAGGCAGGCCAGCGTTACCCGACCCTGATCGGTGAATTTCAGGGCGTTACCCAGCAGGTTAACCAAAATCTGATTGAGCCGATAGGGATCACCGAGCAACACCGGCGCAATGCCCGAATCGATGCGCGTAACCAGTTCGAGTTGTTTTTCTTCGGCCTGATGTGCCAGCACGTGCACCGCCCCCTTTACCAACTCAGGCAGATTGAACCCGATTTGTTCGAGCGAAAGCTGGCCGGCTTCAATCTTCGAAAAATCCAGAATATCGTTCAGAATCACAAGCAGGTTGCTGGCCGCCGTGTTGATTGTTGTCAGCAAAAACTGCTGGCCTTCGGTGAGGGTCGTTTTGGTCAGTTGCTGCCCCAGGCTCAGAATCGCATTCATTGGCGTCCTAATCTCGTGGCTCATATTGGCCAGAAACAGTTCTTTAGCCCGCGCGGAGTCTTCGGCCTGCTGCTTGGCAATGCGCAATTCAGATTCCAGCTGCTTTTGCTTTGTAATATCCAGATGAATACCCGTTGAGCCAACTACCTCGCCCGTATCGGCATACATGGGCGCTCCGCTGATCAACCACCACAACGCTTCGCCTTGCTTATTGTGCACGGCCACTTCGTACGTATCCATCACGCCCCGCAGTCGGCTCTGGTTCTTCGACTTCATAAAATCGGTCGACTGCCCACCCAGCATGATCTCGCTGGCAACCCGACCAATCAACTCATCGGGTTCGTAGCCGCTCATGGTGCAAAAGCTTTGATTGGTGTACACAATCCGCTCGTCGAGATCAACTTCAATCAGGCCGAGATTCATGTTTTCGATAATCCGCTGGTACTTTTCGCGTTGCCGCTGGGTAGCCTCTTCGGCCCGTTTCCGGCGGGTAATGTCGGAGTATTTCCAGAGGTTACCGGCAAACGCACCGTCAATTATCAGAGGAATGTAATCCCGCTCAAAGGTCCGGCCGTCGGCCAGTTCCATTTCTTCGCCCAGTACCGGTAATCGCTCGGTCAGAATCTGATTTACCCGACTCACAAACGTGTCGGGCATCCGAAAAAGCGACTTGTACTGCTCTACCAACGACCGGCAGTCGAGCCCTGTGAGTTCATCCGGTGACTCGGCCAACTGGAACATCTCGCAAAATTTCCCATTGGCCACCACCACCATCCGGTGTTCGTCTTCGAGCAGCACCCCCTCCTGCAACTGAGCCACCAGATTCGCCAGCCGATTCGCCTGCCGGCTCAGGCGGTGTTCCTGCTGATGGTGATCGGTCAGAATAGTCGATACCCCCCGGAGCAACTGCGGCTGCCCCTCGGCCGAATAGCCAAACACCCGCCCTCGGTCGAGGAGGTAGAAATAGCCGCCATTGTAGCCGCGTACCCGGTACGTAACCCGAAAATGAACTTGCCGGCCCAACCGGCAGGCTTCCTGCTCGTATAGCCAGGTATGTAAATCCTGCGGGTGCACCAGCGTATGCCAGTCGGCGGGCGGCAGGCTGTCGGAAGGGTAACCCAGGTACTGGTAATAAATTGGTGATCGTTGCAGTTGGTCCGACAGCAGATCGAACGACCAGTTGGCCTCACCAAGCCCGTCAAACAGTGATTGCCATTGCGTATCAAGCCTGTTTTTTTCATCCTCAAGCGCTTTGAGTTGCGCTTCAAGTTGCTTTTGCTGGGCCAGTAAATGGTCAATCTCATTCATGGGCATACCCACTGAAGGGTCGGCAGAAGGTATTGTAAACGAAGCCATTGGCTGTTTCATACCTGATCAGTGTTGGGGAATATGGAAAGGTAATTGTTTTTTCAAATAAGCGAAAGTTCGTTATTCTGAATCATCTTGTAAATCGTCGATTTTCCAATATCCAGCTTTGCCGCAACCAGCACCACATTGTTATCGTACCGTTTCAGGTGCGACCGAATAATCTGAATCATGTACTGACGCAGTGTACCGCCTTCGGGTTCTACAGAGAGGTGGGTAACCGGGGAGGTAGTCATCAGCAAATCATCAGGCCCGATTGTGTGTCCTTCGGCCATGACCGCGGCCATCTGCACCAGCGCCCGCAGCTCGCGAACGTTACCCGGAAACCCATACCGGAGCAATTTTTCCGTAGCCGGGGGAGCAAACGTGGGCGGGGTCATGCGGTTTTCGTGGCAAAAGGCCTCCAGAAAATGCCGGGCCAGCAACATAATGTCTTCCGGGCGGTCGCGGAGGGGGGGCAGGGCAATGGGAAGGCCCATGAGCCGGTAGTATAAATCTTCCCGGAAACGTCCCTGCCGAACTTCTTCGAGCAGATTTTTGTGTGAGGCCACCACCAACCGAATATCCAGTCCCACGCGCTCGGTGCCGCCTACCCGTACCAGTTCGCGTTCCTGCAACACCCGCAGCAGCTTGTTTTGCAACGATGGATCCATTTCGGCAATCTCATCGAGAAACAGCGTGCCTTTGTTCGCTTCTTCGAACCGGCCAATCTTGCGGCTAGTGGCCCCGGTAAAGGCCCCTTTTTCATGACCAAACAACTCGCTCTCAGCCAGTTCGCGCGGAATAGCCGCCATATTGACGGCCACAAACGGTCGTTTGCACCGGTCCGAATAGTCGTGAATGGCCCGGGCAACGAGTTCCTTGCCGGTACCGGTCTCGCCCGTGATCGACACGTTGATATTTGTTCGGGCTGACTTCGCGATCAGGGCAAACACTTTCCGAATAGCAGGACTGTTGCCAATGATGAGCGGACAATCCGCTGAAACACTGTCGAGCGGATCGGGCACCACCTCCGACCGGACGGGTTGCTCTTCCCTGATTTTCAGAATCGCTTTCCAGAGCAGGTCTTTGGTTCGGTGGTCTTTTACAAAATAATCATGTACGCCAGCCTGCAAAAGCGCCACGGCCGTTTCAACGTCCTGCTGCTCGCTAATAACAATAACTGGCGTGTGCGGAAGCCGCTCCCGAATCCGCGCAAACAGTTGTGCACCGTCGGTATCGGGCAGTGAGTAGTTGATCGTAATCAGGTGAGGTGGGTTCAGAGCGATCTGATTCAGGCACTCTTCACCCGTTGCAATTCGGTGAAGCTCGTAGTCTGGATTTAACGACAGATGGTATTTCAGCACTTCGCCATACCAGGGATCATCCTCAACAATGAAAATGCGGTAAGGACCCGACTCCTTCATAAAATCTATGGGTTGGCCAAAAAAAATACTTACAATTTAACACATATGAACAAAGCAAATATGATAAAATTTTGTTTTCTACAACCTAAGCTTCGTAATATTTAGCACTATTTAATACACCGATCTAAAACCTAGTCTTCATTATCAATTAGTTACCCCCAACTTCTTAACCACCCTATAACTTTGCAGCAACGAATGACTCACCTGAATCGGCGCTGTGTAGCCGATTGTGCCCCCAACTTGTGCAGTAAAGACTGTAGTTATACTCAGGAAATACAAGCCGATAGGCGATACCATCACCACCAGCCTATGCACACTGGGCAACGTCTATCGGGTGGTATCGATGTCGACGAGCTGAAACGTTAGTTCCTGTTCTTCCACCCGTACCGAAGTATCCCTGTAGTAAACGAAAACCCCTGTCCGATGCATTCAGACAGGGGCTTTGAAAGGGTGTTCCGTAACGGGGCAGAACTTACTTTTTTGCCTTGCCGGGACCAATGCGGCTTTCGAGCATCTTGATAAAATACCCGCCTACCACCGAGCGGGCCTGAAAGCCCACTTGCTTCGCGTTGGTGGTCTCGTGCCAGTCGGTGAGGGGAACGCGGCTCGGGGTCTCGTTGGCAAACTTCCAGATTGGCGTAATCAGGGCCTGAAAATCGCGGTCAGAGTCGGCCATGGTGGCCGTCCACATAATCCAGTCCGATTTAGTGTACGTTTTCCGGCTATCGAGTGGGAGGCCGTAGGGTTGCTGGTTTTTAAGGTAGAAGGCAATCTCTTTTTGCGCCACCTCTTTCGGGAACACGTTTAGCCCGAGCAGCTTATCCCACACAATATTGTATTTCTGACTCCAGCTTCCCGCCGTTTTATCAAACGTCAGGGCGTAGCGGTCGCCGAGGTCGTCCATCTGCATCCATTTGCGGGCCAGTTCGCGGGCCAGCGTCAGGTGTTCGTCGGCGGTTTTTTGGTCGCCCAGAGCCTGCGCCATCTGACCGTAACAGGCAATACCCATAATGGCTTTGGCCGATAGGTTGGCGTTGCGGGCCAGATGACCGGCAAAGTCGTCGGTACAGAGCTGATTGGCCGGATCGAAACCGTCGCGTTTCAGAAAGCCAACCCATTTGGTTAGTGTGGGCCAGTGTTGGCGGGCAAAGTCGGGCTTACCGTCCATCTGCACGGCAGCTGCCGTCAGAATCACCATATTACCGGCTTCCTCCACGGGCATGTCTTCGCCGTAGGTTTGCCCGTTGGCCAGCGGGTAGGTGCCTACATCGTGGGCCGGGAAATCTTTTTTCCAACGCCCCGACTCGCTATACTCAAATATAAACCGGAGCAGGCCCTTGGCCAACTCGTTGTTATACACCAGAAAGAGCGGAGCCGAAGGGTACGTCACGTCGACGGTACCGATGGAACCGTTTGAAAAATTTTCTTTGGAGAAAAACAGGACTTCGCCGGTCGGACTTGCCACAATTTTATGGGCCGCAATGGCCTGCCGGTAAGCCAGCACACACAAATCGGCGTACTCCTTACCACCAGCCTTTTGGGCATCGGCCCGGAGTCTGGCGTCGAAAGCGGTGCTTTTCTGCCGTAATTGATTGTATTCTTTACCGGCTGTCAGGAGCAGATCGTTCATGGTTGTTTTACCATCCCGGCGCCACCAGGGCCGCAGGTTCTCCCCGAAATACTGCACCGAGTACAGGTCATCGTAGGCGAGCATCAGGTATTTCTGCACCGGCCTGGCCCCCACCGAACCCATCGGCAGATTTACGGCCATGGCCAGTTCGGCGGCTGCCCCTTTCTTACCACCCAGCGCGCCAGCGGGTAGTTTACCGCTTTCGGCAAACGCCTGCTTGAGCGTCTCCAGCGAGCCCGTAGCCAGCTGCATACCGGCCCCGTTGGGTACGGCGAGGTACGCGTACCCCCAGTCGATGCGCACGTTGTCGCCTTTCTTTTTCAGAACGGGCTGCTCCTGCGTCCCCACCGTGAGCCAGCGGAAATTACCCGACTGCCCCGCATCTGTAACCACGCCCTGCCCCGCGGTGTTGGTGGCTACCGCAGCCGATTCGCCAAAGAATACTTCCACCTTGTGGGCTTTACCGTCGCGCGCACGGGCGTTGAACGTCACATATGTAACCGGGCGGGCTACCACCTCCAGATCTTCCAGCAGCAGGGGCGACAGGAAATTGACCTTCAGGTCGACAGGCCCTGCCGTAAACGTGTATTCGGTTTGGGTGGCCGTCACTTTCACGTCGGTTTGGGTGGCTTTGGCGAGCGTGGGCACCTCGGCCGGGCTCACCAACCCCACATCAATAATGGCCCCACCGACTGGGCTCACGCAATGCGCAGCCAGCACGTTTCGACCGGGCTTGAGGGCTTTCTGCCCCTCAGCCGAGAGCGGCAGGTAGATATGGTCGCCCGCGCAGCATTTTTTCTGGAGAATCTGCACGCCATTGAGATACACCTCCACATCGTCGTCGTGGCTAATAGCCAGCAAGAGTTTCGAGGGGTCGGTTTTACCGTCGTACGTAAACTCACGCCGAACATGAATCCCGTTTTTATCGGACCGGCTGCTGTTCCAGACCGTGCGGGCATCGGGGGTATTGCCAAACGGACCGGGGCCGGTTTTCCAGCCCTCAGCCTTGTAATCGAGTTGCTGCCAACCCGGCTGTGGCTGCTCAAAGGTGTACTGCGCCATGTAGGGCTTCGCTTCGCCGGTGGGCAATAAGGCATTGTACACGGTTGGAGGGGCTCCGAGAAACCCATACGCTTTGCCATCGACGCGCACCACGCCTTCGAGCGACTGTGGCTTGCCGGTCCAGTGGCGGGTGGGACTATCGTTGAGGTTGTCGGTATTGCTCCAGAGGCTAAAGTAAGGGTCGTGCGTCACCAGCGGGTACGAAGGGGGCCGGAGCGTTTGGGCCTGTGCCGGACCAACCGTCAGGGCCGAGGCCAGCAGGATAAGTTGAAGAGATAGTTTGGTCATTCGTGTACAGTTAGCAGCCGGTGAGTCGCCAGCCGCTTCATAAAGACATAAAACGGGGGAGTGTCTACTAATTGGGGCCTGAAATTTCGTTAATCGAACCAACTGACCCCGCAACGAAAACCGCCAAACGGCTCGCCGTGTACCTTTACGGTTCGAACTCTCCTTTTCGACACAATATGCTACGCGCCTTGCTCTTTTTGGGAGCTTTCCTACTCGGCTCTTCCTTAACCTCCGCTCAGATCGGCCCTACGGGTGGCCGCGACACCTCGTTTACGGTACGCAAATCGTTTATTCAGGAGAAGAAACGGCACCCGAACATTACCCTCGTCGACTCTGCGCTGCCGTCGGGTGTGCGCGTGACACGCAACCTTCCGTACAGCACCCCGACACCCGGCCGCTCCCTCGTCCTCGACGTGTACGCGCCCCCTCGGAGCCGTACGCGCCAGCACCCGGCCGTACTGATGATTCACGGGGGCGGATGGCGCTCTGGCGACCGCTCGCACAACAATACCCTGGCCGGGCGACTTGCCGAGCGGGGCTTTGTGGCTATTCCGGTTGAATATCGGCTGTCGACGGAGGCTCTGTACCCGGCTTCGGTACATGATGTGAAGGCGGCCCTCCGCTGGATGCGGGCCAATGCCAAACGCTACCAGATCGACCCGAACCGGATAGCGGTGCTGGGGTTTTCGTCGGGTGGGCAACTGGCCGCGCTCATCGGTAGTACCAACGAAAATCCGGCCTTTGAAGGTGCGGGTGGGCATCCGACTCAATCGAGCCGGGTGCAGGCTGTGGTTGATATTGACGGGATTCTGGCGTTTATCCACCCTGAGTCGGGCGAAGGCAACGACACCCGGTCGACCTCGGCGGCTACGTACTGGTTTGGGTACTCTAAATCCGAAAAACCAGAGCTCTGGAACGAGGCTTCGGCCCTGCATCAGGCCGGGCCCACACCCCACCTATGTTGTTTCTGAATAGCTCCGTGGAGCGGATGCATGCCGGGCGGGATGATCTGATCAAAAAGCTAAACGGACTTGGTATTTACACCGAAGTACACACCTTTGCCGACGCTCCCCACACGTTCCTCTTTTTCGAGCCGTGGTTTACCCCGACGCTCAACCACATCACCGGGTTTCTGAACCAGACCTTAAAAAAGTAGTCTGGGGTTTTAGTTTTGCCCTCAATGGTATGGTTTCAGTATCACCTGACCCGCGAAAAAGGGCTTTATCCGCGCCGTTCGCAGACTAATTTGTTTGGATTTAAATGGCACGCGGATGACACAGATCAAGCAGATTGACGCTGATAGTTTTGATGCTTAATTCGTGAAAATTAGCTTAATCCGTGTCATCCGCGTGCCAATTCATTTAAATAATCGCACGCGAATGACGCGAATTGCCGGATTTACGCTGATTACTTTTAATCCGTGAAAATCACCCTGATCCGCGCCATTCGCGTCCCAATTCATTTCATTCGTCGCCCTGCTTAAAACCGATCAAGTCGGAATGGCGTAAGATCCATACTTTCTGGACGGTTGGCCACGGTTTCGGCGACCAGCAGACCAGTAGCAGGCCCCAGACTCAGCCCCATCATGCCATGACCGGTGGCCAGCGTGAGGTTGTCGAACCGGCCCGCCCGGCCAATATACGGCAGGCCATCGGGCGAGCAGGGCCGCAGTCCACGCCATACGGCATCCACGGCGGGCATCTGTACAGGCAGTTCGGGGTAGTACTGATTAATCGACTCGGCAATGCCTCGCACCCGGTTCAGATTCACGGTCAGGTCGGTGCCGGCCACTTCGAGCGTGCCCGCAAACCGAAGGTCGCTACCCATCGGCGTGGCCGTGGCGCGCGCTTCGAGCATGATGGCCGGTACGCGCACGTTGGGTGTAAGCCCACGCAGCATAAAGCTGTATCCTTTGCCTCCCTGCAACGACAGGCTCACCCCCAGCCGGGCGGCAATCTCCGGCGACCAGGCTCCGCCCGCAACTACCACCTCATCCACAGGCATTTCACCACCAGCCGTTTGCACCGTCGTGACCCGGTTGCCACTCGTTCCAAAACCCGTTACAGCCGTGCCCGTCACAAACCCGACCCCCTGCCCACGCAGGTAATCGAGCAGAGCGCGCACCAGCGCGCCGGGGTTCAGGTGCGCATCGCCGGGGTAGTACACCGCCCCCCGCACATCCACGCGGACGTCGGGTTCCAGGTCCTGCACCTGCGCGCCATTGAGCACCTGCGCTTCGATACCCGCCCGGTTGGCCACCTCGGCTTCTTCGGCCATCTCATGCTCGGCCGATGCCGTTTTGTAGAGCATAAACAAGCCTCGCTCCTGCCAGCCAAAATCGGCCAGCGGGCTCGCCGAACCGGCCAGTTCGATGTAGAGTTTCTTGCTCAGCAGGCTCAGGTCGCGCAGGGCCGGAATAGCCCGTTCGACGTGCCGGGCGTTGGCATGCCGGTAAAATAACCAGCCCCACCGCAGCAGGTCGGCACTCAGCCGGGGCCGCACATAAAACGGGCTTGTCGACCGGAGCATCCAGCGCATTCCCTTCGCAATCATGCCCGGCTGAGCCAGCGGGATAATGTGGCTTGGGACAATCATACCCGCGTTGCCAAACGAACACCCATCCGTGATGGGGTTCTGATCGAAAACGGTAACGCGGTAACCCGCCCGGTGCAGGTAATAAGCCGAACTAAGCCCGACTATGCCCCCGCCAATGATACCTACGTGTGTCATACTACCTGAAAACCAAAGCGGTACGGATCGTTTTGATCCAAAATAAGGTGATTATACCCATGAATAATGGCCCAGCCTTCAATACTCGGCACAATAGCGGGTTTTCCGGCCAGCGTGGTCTCGGCTTCGATGCGTCCGTTGAAAATGGAGCCGATGATGCTTTCGTGTACAAAGGTTTCGCCCGGTTTGAGCCGCCCCTGTGCGTACCACTGCGCCATACGCGCCGAGGTACCGGTGCCGCAGGGCGAACGGTCGATGGCTTTGTCACCGTAAAAAACAGCGTTGCGGGCCGTCGACGACTCCTGAATAGGTGTGCCTGTCCAGAGTACATGGCTCAGCCCGTTGATGGTCGGGTTTTCGGGGTGCACAAACGTGTGCTCGGCGTTGATCCGCTGCCGCATCACCCGTGCCCAGTCGACGAGCTGACTCGCATTGAAATGCTCCAGACCGGGAAAATTGGGTTGCGGATCGACAATAGCGTAAAAATTACCGCCATAGGCCACATCGACCACCAGCTCGCCCAGATCGGGGCATTCCACTGCAATTTTTTCGGCGGCCAGGTAAGACTTGATGTTCGTGATCTTCACCGACTTCACCTTTTTCCCTTCCTGAACGTACTCGGCCCGCACCAGCCCGGCCGGCACTTCGAGGTTGAGTACACCGGGGGTTTTCGGCACAATCAACCCCTGCTCAATAGCTACAGTTACGGTACCAATGGTGCCATGCCCGCACATGGGCAGGCAACCCGACGTCTCGATAAACAGCACCCCAGCATCGTTGGCCGGGTCGATAGGTGGGTACAGGATACTGCCCGACATCATGTCGTGACCCCTCGGCTCAAACATGAGCGACTGCCGAATCCAGTCGTACTCCCGCAGAAAATGCTGCCGCTTTTCGCTCATGGAGTTGCCCACCAGATGCGGGATACTCCCGCCCGTAACGACCCGAACGGGGTTGCCGCAGGTATGCGCGTCGATGCAGAAAAAATGGTAATCTGGCATTGCTAATGCAGTATGAAGTGATTAAGGGTTTAGGAGTTAATGAACAATGAACAATGAACAATGAACAATGAACAATGAACAATTTATAATTCATAAACTGATAATCAGCACCATTATTCATTATTCATTATCCATTGTACATTATCCATTCATTTAGCCTCCCCTACTGAGCAACAGTCAGGTTTGGGCGTACGGCCAGCTGTTTCTGAATAATCGCCCAAACTCGCTCACGCTCTTCGCCTTCGAGCACCAGGCGGGGAGCCCGCACATACTCCGAACCAATTTCGGTAGCCGTAGCGGCCAGCTTGATGTACTGCACCAGCTTGGGCAGAATATCCAGTTCGAGCAGGGGCATAAACCAGCCGTAGAGCGCGCGGGCAGCTTCGAGCTGACCCGCTTTCATCATATCGTACAAAGCCACCGTTTCCGCTGGGAACGCATCCACCAGACCTGCCACCCAGCCGTCGGCACCCACAGCGAGGGCTTCGAGGGCGAGGGTGTCTACCCCGTTCAGAATCTTGAACCGGTCGCCAAAGGCATTGCGCATCCTGACAATGTTCGTCACGTCGCGGGTCGACTCTTTCACGGCCTGAATGTTGGGTAACTCGGCCAGTTGCTCAAACATGGCAATCGTCGTCATGATCTTGTAATCGACCGGGTTATTGTAAATCATCACCGGCAGTGACGTCGACTCGGCTACGGTACGGAAAAACGTGACTGTCTCGCGCGAATCGGCAAAGTAGCGCATCGGCGGCAACAGCATAAGGCCATGGGCCCCGGCGGCTTCGGCCTCGCGGGCACAAGCCACGGCTTCGCGGGTTGCCTGCTCCACCACGTTCATGATTACGGGCACCCGGCCGGCGCTTACATCAAGGCCACACTCCAGCAAGTCGAGTTTTTCGGGGCGGGTGAGCGTACTGGCTTCGCCCAGCGAGCCACCAATGATGAGGCCGTGTACGCCCGCGTCGATCTGAGCGTGCAGGTTCTTTTCAAAAAGGGCCAGATCGAGCCGGTCGTCGGCGGTGAAGGGAGTCAGCAGGGCGGGGTACACACCTTCCCATTGTACAGGCATTGACATAGTTAGTTCGGAGTTATGCGTTACGTGTTTTGAGGTAGCCGTCAGGCGGTCGAAAGTATAGCCTCAAATTTCGGCCGGTTTCGGTCCGTAGCCTTGCACCTTCTTTGGCCGGTTCTAATACAATTTTCACCAGTATCACTCAACTATCGGCACATCTCCTTATTTTTAGTACCATGAAGCCTCTACTATTCCGGGTTCCTTCGGTTGATACCCGCTCGTTTCGGGTACAAGTCGACCGGGGGCCGTACTTTTACGATCGGCTGCATTTCCACCCCGAATACCAGCTGACCCTCATTCGGGAAGGCACCGGCACGCAGGTGGTTGGCGACCGCATCGATCAGTTTCGACCTTTCGACATCTTATTGCTGGGCACCAACCTACCCCACGTTTTTCGTAACGATCCGGCTTATTTTGAGCCCGGCTCCTCCTTGCAATCGCTTTCGTATTCGGTGTACCTGCGTTTCGACCCGGCACAGGGCCCACTGTTTGGCCTGCCTGAGCTCGACCACCTGACCACGCTCTTTACCGAGTCGCGCCACGGGATTCGGTTGCGTATGGGGCAAGCCTGCGACCTTACCGAAAAGCTGGAACAACTGCACACCCTCCGCCCCTTTGAGCAACTCACCCAACTCCTCACTGTTCTCGATGGGTTAACGACCCACCCCGGCCGCGAAATGCTCTCGGCCGTAGCCTACGAGAAGCCCCGCCGACCCGACGACCATCAGCGGCTCGACCGGGTGTTTGCGTACATCATGCGGCATTACGCCCAGCCCATCACGCTCGACGATGTAGCGGCCGAAGCAAACCTGACGCCGGGGGCTTTCTGCCGGTTTTTCCGGCTACACACCCGCAAAACGTACTCGCAGCTCCTCAACGAAGTGCGGGTCGAACACGCGTGCCGGTTGCTTCAGGAAACCCCGCAGCCTGTGAGTCAGATTGCCCTCGCCTGTGGCTACCCAAACCTGTCGCATTTCAACCGGCAGTTCCGGCAGATTACGGGTATGACCCCAAGCCGGTATCTGCGCACCCTGCACGATCATCCGCAAACCGACGAGTAGCCCCTCAGCCGACCGTTACCATCCGTGTAATTGTCATTTGGCAAATGTACCAAACGGGCTTTTTTTGTGTAGAAAAACAAGGGGGCGAACCTGTAGGCCCCGCACTCTTTCGCTCATTCACTCTTTTACTCTTTATACCGCCTAATGCGCTTTACTTCTTTTTTGTATCCACGGGTAGCCACCGCCCTGCTGTTGGGTCTGGTGAGTACGCCGTTTTTATCGCTCGGACAGGGCCGGGGCGCCGGTGGACGCTGGTCGGCCGACGGGCGTACCCTGGTAGCCGTTGACAACAACGGTATCGTCCGCACCGACGTTGTCAATGGGCAATCGACCGTACTGGTACCCGCTGCCCAGCTCAAACGCCCCGACGTTCGGACGGGCGATACCCCGGCCCCCTTGCCTGTTGCTGACTTCGAGTTCAGCCGCGACTCCAGCAAGGTGCTTCTATTTACGAATACGGCCCGGGTTTGGCGGTACAACTCACGCGGAGACTACTACCTCCTCGACCGGGCCTCGGGTACGGTTCGGCGGGTAGGAGCCGGTCAGCCGGGGCAGTCGCTGCTGTACGCCAAACTCTCGCCCGACGGCAGCCGGGTTGCCTACGTGAGCCGCAATAATATCTATGTGGAAGATGCCGCCAACCCCGGCAAAGCCACCGCCCTGACCACCGACGGCACCCGCAAACGCATCAACGGTACGTTTGATTGGGTATACGAAGAAGAATTTGGGTGCCGCGACGGGTTCCGGTGGAGCCCCGACAGCAAGCAGATCGCGTACTGGCAGGTCGACGCGACCAACATCCGCGATTACCTGATGATCAACACCACCGATTCGGTGTACTCGCGGGTGATTCCGGTCGAGTACCCGAAAGTAGGTGAAGCCCCCTCGCCCACCCGGATCGGGGTGGTGAGCGCGTCGGGCGGAGCCACTACCTGGCTCCAGATTCCGGGCGACCCGCAACAGCACTACCTCACCCGGATGGAATGGGTTCCCTCGGGCAATACCCTTATCATTCAGCAACTCAACCGCAAGCAAAACAGCAGTATCCTGTTTCTGGGACAGCCCAACGGCTCGGTAACGCCCATTCACCGCGAAACCGATGCAGCCTGGATCGACGCCAAAGCCCGCTGGAACGGGGGCGACCCAAGCGGCTGGGAATGGCTCGACGGTGGTAAGTCGTTTTTGTGGGTTTCGGAGAAAGACGGCTGGCGGCATCTCTACCGCATCACAACCAACGGCAAAACCGAAACGCTGCTCACGCCGGGGAAGTACGACATGGCCAAAATTAACCGCATCGACGAAGCGGGCGGTTACGTGTATTTTACGGCCTCGCCCGAAAACCCCATTCAGCGGTATCTGTTCCGGGTTCGGCTCGACGGGAAAGGCAAGCACGAACGGCTGACACCGGCCGGGCAGGTGGGTACACACGATTACAACGTGTCGCCCGACGGCCGATACGCCCTGCATTCGTTCAACAGTCACCAGCAGACTCCCGTGCGGGAATGGGTGCAACTGCCCGATCATAAAGTAGTCCGGCCACTGGGTGGCAATCTGGGAACCCGGCCCGGTCGGGATGTGCGCTTCTTCACCGTTACAACGGCCGACGGCGTGACGCTCGACGGCTGGATGGTACGCCCTGCCAACTTCGACAGTACGAAGAAGTACCCGGTGGTGTTTCATGTGTATGGCGAGCCTGCCAGCGTGACCACCAACGATGTGTTCTCGGCGGGCAGCAACAACCTGTTTGCCGGCGACATGGCTAAGGCAGGGTATTGCTACGTAGCCCTCGACAACCGGGGGACGCCTAACCTCAAAGGAGCTGCCTGGCGCAAGAGCATCTACCGGCAAATCGGTCGACTCAATATCCGGGATCAGGCTATGGGCGCGCGCAAGTTGTTTGAGCAACACGCCTGGCTCGACACCAGCCGCGTAGCCGTTTGGGGCTGGAGCGGGGGCGGCTCTACCACGCTGCACCTGCTGTTTCAGTACCCCGAAATTTATAAGACCGGCATTGCCATTGCGGCCGTTGCCAACCAGTTGTTTTACGACAACATCTATCAGGAACGGTACATGGGTCTGCCGCAGGAAAACCGCGAGGACTTTGTGGCCGGATCGCCGATTACCTACGCCAAAAACCTGCGCGGCAACCTGCTTTACATTCACGGTACCGGCGACGACAACGTGCATTACGACAATGCCGAGGTGCTCGTCAACGAGTTGGTGAAGCATAATAAGCAGTTTCAGTTTATGGCTTACCCCAACCGAACCCACGGCATCTCGGAAGGCGAAGGCACCACCGAACACCTGCGCACGCTGTACACCAAATTCCTGACTGAACACTGCCCACCGGGTCCGCGATAAACGGGGGTGGTTTTACCATCGGCACCGGCTGACCACCCCCTGACCCCCTCCTGAAAAACAGGAGGGGGAGGCTGAGAATTGTCAATATTGATTCACAAAAGGCACAACTTCCGTCTCATTCTCAGCCTAGCAGACCTCTCTCCTGAAAAACAGGAGAGAATGTAACCCTGTCAATGTTGATTCATAAAAAGTCATAATTACCCTCTCGCTGTCAGACTGATAAGCCACCCCCTCCTGTTTTTCAGGAGGGGGCCGGGGGGTGGTAAACCCATCTACTGAATGCAAAACAGACTAAAAACCCTTTGGCTGGCTGGACTCCTGCTGCTGACCACCACCGCCTGGGCACAACGGTACGAGTTTACCCGGGCCGATACGCTCCGGGGCTCCATCACACCGGAGCGGGCCTGGTGGGACTTAGCCTACTACCACCTACAGGTTCGGGTGCAACCCACCGACAGCACCCTGAGCGGAAGCACGACCATCCGCTACCGGGTCCTGAAACCCGCCCAAACCATGCAGATTGATCTGCAACGGCCCTTACGCATCGAAAAAGTAGAGCAGGACGGTCGCTCACTGACGTTTCGGCAGGATGGCGATGCCTACTTCGTGACGCTCCAGAAGCCCCAGCAAAGCGGCCGCAGCGAATCCATCACGGTTTATTACGCCGGAAAGCCCAAAGTGGCCAAACGCCCTCCCTGGGATGGTGGCATGGTGTGGGGCCGCGATGAAACCGGCAAACGGTTTATCGCAACGGCCTGTCAGGGACTGGGCGCAAGTGCCTGGTGGCCCTGCAAAGACCACATGTACGACGAGCCCGACTCCATGCGCATCAGTGTGACCGTACCCGATGGGCTCACGGATATTTCAAACGGTCGGCTCCGGCAAACAACGCCCAACGCCGACGGTACTCGTACGTTTGACTGGCACGTGGTGAACCCCATCAACAATTATGGCGTGAACCTGAACATCGGCGACTACGTGCAGTGGACCGATACGCTGCGGGGCGAAAAAGGCGTGCTCGACCTGTCGTTTTATGCCCTACGCCATCACGAAGACATGGCCCGCAAACAGTTTGCCCAGGCCAAACCCATGCTGCGGGCCTTTGAGCACTGGTTTGGCCCCTACCCGTTTTACGAAGATGGCTACAAACTGGTCGAGACGCCATACCTAGGGATGGAACACCAAAGCTCGGTCACGTATGGCAACGGGTTTCAGAACGGCTACCGGGGCCGCGACCTCTCTGGCACGGGCTGGGGGTTGCTCTGGGACTTTATCATCATTCACGAGTCGGGGCACGAGTGGTATGCTAACAACATTACCTACAAAGACGTGGCCGATATGTGGGTGCACGAGAGTTTCACCAATTACTCCGAGAACCTGTACATCGAGTACCTCTACGGCAAAGAGGCCGGTGCTGCGTATGTGATCGGGTGCCGCAACCTGATCCGCAACGACAAACCCATTGTGGGCGTGTACAACGTGAACCAGTCGGGCTCGGGCGATATGTACTACAAGGGCGGCAATATGCTGCACACGATTCGGCAGATTGTGGGCAACGACGAAAAATGGCGGCAGATTTTGCGGGGTATGAACAAAACATTTTACCACCAAACCGTAGAGGGTCGGCAAATTGAAGCGTACATGAGTGAGCAGGCCGGGCGCGACCTGAGCAACGTATTTGACCAGTACCTGCGCGACACCCGCCTGCCTACGCTCGAATACCGCCGGACAAAAGGCGGATTTGAATACCGCTGGGCCAATTGCGTGGAGGGTTTCAACATGCCGCTGGAAGTATGCCTGGGCGAGTCGGGACCGCAGCAGTCGCTCAACCCCACTACTCGCTGGCAGAAATTGACGACCAAAGCCACTAC
The DNA here is from genome assembly GCF_000383955.1 of Rudanella lutea DSM 19387. Classification (NCBI taxonomy): domain Bacteria; kingdom Pseudomonadati; phylum Bacteroidota; class Cytophagia; order Cytophagales; family Cytophagaceae; genus Rudanella; species Rudanella lutea. The sequence continues at coordinate 551,037 of NZ_KB913013.1, forward strand.
CCTCACCGCCGACGCTGACTATTACGTACTGGTGACTGAGGTAACTAAATAGGAGAAGTTTATTTTTTGACCGCCCGGCGGCCCGGAGGATTACAGGATGTACAGGATTATTTTTACGGAAGAAAATCCTGTATATCCTGTAATCCTGTCGCAAAGACCAGAGCTACACTTGTGCATTTTGTCCAGTGCTGAGAATTACGGATACGATACACCGCCCTCACATTCAGGCTCCAAACCGGGCGCGGCTATCATAACCAAGCCCCAGCCCCACGCTCGATAGTTTGTTCTGATCGGCAATGGCGGCTTTGGGAAACAACTGCCGGAACAGCGCTTGTACCGATCTGACTTCGGTAGAGCCGCCCGTCAGAATCACCAGCTCGATGGCTTCGGGGCTTACGCCCGCGGCTTGCAGGCACGCCCGCGCCGACGTCTCAATGGCTCGTACATCCTCAGCAATAGCTTCTTCAAACACGGTCCGATCTACCGGAATGGTAAACCCCTCCTGAATAAAATCGAAATGGGTTTCGTGGGTTTCATCCTCCGAAAGGGCGATTTTGGCTTCTTCGGCTCCCGCCAGCAGCATATGCCCCGTTTCGCGCACGAGCACATCCAGCAGCCGGCTATACCGGGTTTTATCGTGCGACTCATGCAGCAGTTGCCGGGTCTGCATAATGAGTTTGGGCGTGTACAGGAAGTTGACCTTACTCCACTCCGCCAGATCGTGGAAGGGCTTGAGTGGCACCTCCAGGTTCTTGGGGCCGTAGGTGGTCCGGTAGCCGATTTCGGGCATGATAGCCGCCAGGCTGAGGGCTTTATCAAAATCATTGCCCCCGATACGAACCCCGGTATTAGCCAGAATATCCGACGTACGATCGGGCTTGTTGACGCACCGGTTCGACAAACGGATAACGGTAAAATCGGACGTACCACCACCCAGATCGGCTACGATGGCCAGCTTTTCGCCCGAAATGCCGGTTTCGTGGGCAAAGGCGGCCGCAATCGGCTCAAACTGAAACTCGATGTGTTTGAACCCCAGCCGCCCGGCAATGGTCCTGAGTTCGGCCTGCGCCTGCTCGTCGGCCTGCGGGTCGTTGTCGACAAAATGAACCGGGCGCCCCATCACCACATTATCAATAGTGGCCCCGGCCTGAGCTTCAGCGCCGTCTTTCAGATTCTTGAGAAACGCCGTAATGATAACCCCGAAATTCATGGCGGCCCCGTTGACGAGCGTACCCTGCTTCATGAGCGAGGTTCCCAACACCCGTTTCAGGCTTCGCATAAACCGCCCCGGCTCCCGGTCAAAAAACCGCCGAACGGCCACCCGTCCATACAACGCCTTGTTATCAGCCTGTCGAAAAAAGATGGCACTCGGCATGGTAACGTGGTCCTGTTCAACCGGCACCAGCTTGATTTCGCCGTTTAGATCAATAGCTATGGTGGAGTTGGACGTACCAAAGTCGATGCCGCAGGAAAGGGGTTTCATTTGCTTCACGTATTAGGCCCATTTCGGGGCAAAAAGGCCGCAAAAGTACCATTTTTTGCCTAAACCCCTTCACTAAACTCTGCTTTTATCAACTGACCAAAACCCACGACCCATCTTTTTACAACATTGTTGCAGAAAGTTTTTGCAACAATGTTGCGGCTGCTGTAGTTTTGTGGCTACGAATGATGATCCAGTCTCCAATTAGTAACCGGGCCAATGCTTGCCTTCGTCAACTCACCACTCTGCTGAGTCTGGCATGGTTCCTGTTGCCGCTCGGGGCTCAGGCCCAACTGACCCCAGCCTGTACGGGCAGCTTATCCGGTCAGATTCTGACGAGTGCGCCAGCGAGCGCGGGCCTGCCCGGTGCCACTATTTATATCCGCGAGCTGCAACGCGGTGCCCTCACCGATAGCGAGGGGCGGTTTCGGCTCGACAACCTGTGCCCCGGCCAATACACCGTCGAATACCGTTTTCTGGGTTTTACGTCCGTAACCGAATCGGTACGATTACCTGTGGATTCGGTGCGGCAAATCACCCTGAGCAACGATGCCCGCAACTTACCCGGCGTCGATGTGACCGAGCACCGTTCAGAAGCCAAACAGATCCTACAGACACAAAGCGAACTGGCAGGGATAGCCCTCGACCAAACGCGGGGCCTCACTTTGGGCGAAAGCCTGAAAGCCATTGCCGGGCTCTATTCAATTCAGAGCGGGCCTACCATCTCCAAACCCGTGATTCACGGTCTGTACAGCAATCGGATTCTGGTGTTGAACAACGGGATTCGGCAGGAAGACCAGCAGTGGGGTAGCGAACACGCTCCGCAGGTAGATCAGTTTGTGGCCTCGCGACTGACCGTCATCAAAGGGGCCGCGAGTATCCGGTACGGCTCCGATGCGGTTGGCGGGGTTATTCTGGTGGAGCCTAAAGCTATGCCCTCTGCACCGGGGATTCACGGCGAAGCCAACCTCGTGGGTGCTACCAACGGGCGAATGGGGGCCATTTCGGGCTTTCTGGAAGGCGCGTTCGACCGTAAACTAACGGGCCTCAGCTGGCGGGTGCAAGGCACCCTCAAACGGGCCGGCAATGCCCGCGCGCCGGGTTATTTTCTGGAAAACACCGGGTTCCGGGAGCGCAACTTCTCGGCCGACCTCCACTACGACCGTAAGCACTGGGGGGCCGAAGTGTACTACAGCCAGTTTAACAATCAGATTGGGATGTTCAGGGGGGCGCAGGTCGGCAGCCTGAGCGACTTGTACGCGGCCATTGCCCGCCCGGAACCGCTGGTGCAACCGGGATTTACGTACACCATCGACCGCCCGTTTCAGGATGTTCAGCATCAATTGCTCAAAGGCCGGGCCTACTACCGCTCTGCGTCATTTGGCGAACTGACCCTGACCGTAGCCAGCCAGCATAACACCCGGGAAGAGTACGACCGGTTGTCGTTCAGCCGGGTGACTACGCCCGAATTGTACCTGAAACTAAACACCCAAACAGCCGATCTTATTTGGGAACACCCCGTGAAGCGTACGCCCTCGGGCGGGGTGTGGTCGGGCAGTGTGGGAGTCAACGCTCTCACGCAGGGCAACGTCCGGCGGTATTTGTTCCTGATTCCAAACTTCCGGGCCAACGGGCTGGGCGGGTTTATCATCGAACGGTACGCCCACAACCGCTGGGTGTTTGAAGGGGGGCTCCGGTACGATGTTCGTACCCTGCGGGCGTTTTTCCTCGACGAAACCACCGACCGGGTCTTTAGTCGCTCACATAACTGGGATAATGCCAACGGCTCATTCGGGGTCTCGTATGAGCTACGCCCCGACCTGACGCTGACCACCAACCTGAGCACGGCCTGGCGGGCACCCAACGCCAGTGACCTGTACGCCAATGGCCTACACCAAAGCTCAGTGGCCTACGAGCGGGGTAACCCCAACCTGAAAGCCGAACAAGCCTACAACGGAAACCTGGCTTTGGCCTATGCTGGGGAGCGATTATCGTTTGAGATTGGTATTTACAACAACCTCATTAACAACTATATCTACCTTAAGCCCGATTCGGTACCGACTATCCGGCAGCGGGGGGCGTTTCCGGCCTACAGCTACGATCAGGTGCGGGCTCTGTTTCGCGGTGTGGATGCCACCATCAGCTACAAACTAAGCGAACCCCTCACGTTTACGTCAAAAACCTCTTCGTTGTGGGCCTACAACCAGACCGCCCGCGACTATCTGGTGCTGGTGCCTCCCCAACGATCCGACAACAGTATCCGGTACGAGTTCGCCGATCGAGGGCGGGTATCGGGTTTGTACCTACAGGCCAGTTTGCTCGCCGTAGCCCGGCAACACCGGGTACCAACGGTGTCGAGCGAAATGCGCGAGGGTACGCTTATTTTCCGGGGCGACTTTGCCCCTCCGCCACCGGGCTATGTGCTGCTCGGAGCCGAAGCGGGCCTGACCCTGCGGCTTGGAAACCAGCCGGTGCAACTGATTCTGACCGGTGCCAATCTGGCAAACACGGCCTACCGCGATTACCTCAACCGGTTCCGATACTTCGCCGACGAGCCGGGTCGTAATCTCAGCCTAAAACTCAAAGTAACAATCTAAATCCCTTGACCGATTGTCTCCCACTCACCCTCGTTGGTGGGGTTCGGAGTACTATGCTCAATTACAAGTTCATTCACCTAAAAACAATCTACCTTCATGTTTACAAAACGCCTGTTTCTCCCCCTCCTTGCCGTAGCTCTGCTGACGGGTGCATGCAACCGCGACGAAGAAAACGTTGCCCCCGACGAGGACAACGAGCGCATCACCACCGTGACGCTGCGGCTCACCAACAAAGCCAATGCGAGTGAAACCGTGACGGCCGTACTGGATGGCCTTGCGGCCGATGGCAGCCAACCCAGCACTCTGGCAGCCAGCCTCATCCTGAAGCCCAACGCGGCTTACTCGATGCGTATTGAGCTGGCCGACAAGAGCAAAACGCCAGCCGCCGACGTTACCGCATACATCAAAGAAGAAGCCAACGAGCACTTGCTGGTGTACCGGCCCACTACCGGATTGAACATGACCGTAACCCCCAACGACCGCGATACGAACCCGGCTCCCGGTCCCTTCCCCATTGGTCTGACGGCCGACGTAACCACCGGTGCCGCCAGCTCGGGCAAACTCAATGTAGTGTTGCGCCACCAGCCCGGCACTAAAAACGGCACCGCTACCCCCGGCACCTCCGACCTCGATGTTAATTTCGACGTATCGATTCGGCAGTAGTGGGTTAGCGATAATGGCGGCCCTCTGGTTTTGGGTTCATCGTTTTGGGTTTAACGTGCGTTGTTGAAAATTTAGAAACAGACACCAGTTTGTTTTTCAGTTTGTCAGCAAGGTTAGATGCTCTGGTGTCTGCTCCGTAGACATAGCTACTACTTACCAATTGTACGGGTATCTGTTACTGCTTTACGTACGATAACACCGACCCTGACGAACAAAAAACACAATGACGTTGTCTCTGTCAGCCTGTTAAGCCACCCCTCCTGAAATCAGGAGGGGGCAGGGGTGGTCGAACCATCAGACGCTACCCGCCCTCTTCGGCTCTGCCGGAAATTATATTTTACCTAAAAAAGTGAATAAAGCCCTTTGCGTCATTTAGACGTAAAGGGCTTTTAGTATTTTTGGCCGAATGAGCCCCGGAGCAACATCAGTCCGAGGCCACTTTACCGCTTTACAACCCGATTCTTACCTGATTCATTTTTGCATGAAAACTCTCCCCTTCCGCGCCGACCATGTTGGCAGCCTGTTGCGTACCCCGGCCGTAAAAGAAAACCGTCAGAAGTGGAAACAAGGCGAAATCACGGCCGACGAGTTGCGGGCGGTCGAAGATGAAGCCATCGCCGAGACCGTTCGGCGGCTCGAAGCCACCGGAATGCGGTCGATTACCGACGGGGAATTTCGGCGGGATTATTTTCACCTCGACTTTTTGAAAGAACTGTCGGGCGTGAGCGTTACGGGTGGCATTGAGGCTAACCCGCAGGCTAAGGTGGCAGAAGACGGGTTTAAGCCACCCGTACTGAGCGTAACGGGCAAACTCCGGCACGTGAAAGACATTCAGGTGGCCGACTTCAATTACCTCAAGTCTGTAACGACACAAACGCCCAAAGTATCGATTCCGTCGCCCACGATGATTCACTTTCGGGGCGGCCGTAAATCAATCGATATTCAGTCGTACCCCGACATGGATGAGTTTTTTGCCGATTTGGCCGAAGCGTACCGGCAGGAAATTGACCACCTCTACGCAGCCGGTTTGCGGTACCTGCAACTCGACGATACGAATCTTGCTTACCTCTGCGACCCCAAAATGCGGGCGGCCGCCGTGGAGCGGGGCGAAGACCCTAACGAGCTTCCCCGTACGTACGCGGCCCTGATCAACTCGGTCATTGACAACCGCCCGGCCGACCTCACGGTGGGCATTCACCTCTGCCGGGGCAACTACCGCAGTACGTGGTTTGCCGAGGGTGGGTACGAGCCCGTGGCCGAGGTGCTGTTCAACACGATTAATGTCGACGCGTATTTTCTGGAATACGACGACGAGCGCTCCGGCGATTTTGCTCCGTTGCGGTTTGTGCCCAGCCATAAATCGGTAGTGCTCGGTATTGTCTCGTCGAAAGTGCGGGCCCTGGAAGACATGGATGATCTCTGTCGCCGGATCGACGAAGCGGCCCAATACATGCCGCTCGAAAATCTGTGTATCAGCCCACAGTGCGGTTTTTCATCGACCCACCACGGCAACGACCTGACGCCCGACGATCAGTGGCGCAAACTCGAGCTGGTGGTTGATACCGCCCGAAAGGTATGGGGAACGGCCTAACGCCTTTAGCTATCTAAACGCCTTATTCCCCCTTACCGGCTCGTATTTATGGAAGTAAGTCCTACCCTGCTGATTGATCAGCGCCCGATTTCGCGGCTTCAGTACGCCACCGTCTGGATCTGTTTTCTGATGAACATGCTCGATGGCATGGATGTCATGGTGATTTCGTACGCGGCCCCGGCCATTGCCAAAAGCTGGAACGTGCGCCCCGAAGCCCTCGGGGCGGTGTTCAGTTCAGGCCTGTTCGGGATGACCGCCGGGGCCTTATTTATGGCCCCTTACGCCGACAAAATTGGCCGCAAAGCCATGATTATGCTTAGTGCGCTGATCATGGGAGTTAGTATCTACCTCACGGCCCTGTCGACGGGTATCGGCCACCTGATTATCTACCGGTTTATCAGCGGGTTGGGTATTGGTTGCATGCTGGCGAGTACGGCCGCGCTGGCGTCGGAGTACACCCCTCACAAAACGCGCGATTTCTGGGTGAGCTTCGTCATTGCGGGCTACCCGGTGGGAGCGGTTCTGTCGGGGTTGGTAGCGGCCCGCGTCATTCCCGATCTGGGCTGGCAGAGCATTTTTGAAATTGCGGGTGTGGCTACGTTTGTAACCCTGCCCCTGATCGGGCTTTTCCTGACCGAATCGCTCGAATTTTACCTCAAATCGCAACCGGCAGGGGCACTGGAAAAGGCCAATTCCATTCTGACCCGGATGGGGCAACCTACGTACAGCCAATTACCGGCCAAACCCGCCCGGCAGGCTGTGATCCCGGTAAAGTCGCTGCTGGCCAACGACTACAAGGTTCCGACGATTCAGCTTTGGTCGGCCCTGTTTCTGGCCTTTGCTACCCTGTATTTTCTGACGAGCTGGATCCCCAAACTCGCGACCAATGCGGGCCTCTCGATGAAACTGGCCATTTATGCGGGCACGGTGTTCAACGTAGGCGCGTTTTTCGGGATTACGATTCAGGGGTATTTTTCGAGCCGGTTTGGCCTGAAACGCACCATTGGGCTTTACCTGATTATGACCGGGGTGGTGATGATTGCCTTCCGGTTTTTTATGGGTTCAGATACTCTGCTGCTGGTGTTTGGCCTGCTGGGCTTCGGGATTCAGGGCGGCTTTGTGGGGCTTTATGCCGTGGCGGCCCGTATGTACCCAACCGAGTTTCGGACTACGGGCGTGGGCTGGGCCATCGGCATGGGCCGACTGGGGGGAATCATTGGCCCGGCAGTGGGTGGTATTCTGATCGGGATGGGGCTTTCAATGGTCACCAACTTCCTCATTTACGCCGTCCCGACCATTTTTGCGGGCATTATGACCCTGTATATTTCCTCGAAAAAGGTCAGTTAAGACAGCCGCATCAATGCTCCAGTAAGATGAGATCTAACCCGCTTATTTTAGCAAAGTCTGTATCAAATGTGAGCAGCGGAATCCCTAAAAACAGTGCTGTAGCAGCAATTACAGCGTCCGGGAGCTTAATGCGATGTGTTTTGCGAAGTTGAATAGTTTGCGTCTTAATAGCAGGAATTAGTTCATTGAGTCGACAGTTTTCATCATCAATGAAATACCGAATTTGTTGTTCACTTTCTTCGTCAAGACGAGGAAAACTGAGCAACTCAATTTTAGTAATAGCAGAAATGTATAAGACTTTATCCTCAATGGCCTCGACTACTTTTTCGTTTCCATTAAAGAAATAAATCAGCGAGTTCGTATCCATTACGATGGAATCACTGCCACTCATCCCGCACTTGTTTTTGATATGTCAAGCCATCTACGGGGAATTTAATTTTCCCCGCATACTTCTTCGGGTCGAAACCTTTGCGGGCTTTTTTGGGCTGGCTGGCAATCTGCTTCAACGCTTCATCCACAGCGGAGGCTGGCGCATCTTTAGGAATCCGAATGACCATGTTGCTTTTGTTTTAATCAAATATACAACGACAACCTGACACATAAAAGATCGTTTCATGCAAGGACTTTTTACCAATGCGTACCGTAACCCGGCCGCTACGGCAATTGTCGCCGATGGCAATACCTACACCTACGGGCAGCTCCTCGATGCCTCGGCCGACATAGCCGCGCAGCTCCTCGACGGCACTGACGACCTCGCCGAAGCCCGGGTTGCTTTTATGATAACGCCCGGCTTCGACTACGTACGGGTGCAGTGGGGTGTTTGGCGGGCGGGCGGTGTTGCGGTACCCCTGGCCCTGTCGTACCCGTTGCCTTCGCTGCGCTACGTAATCGAAGACACCGGTGCCCAAATCGTGGTGGCCGACCGGGCACACAGCCAAATCCTGGCCCCTTTGTCGGCTGAGAAAGGCTTCCGGCTGATTATCCTTGGTGACAATGAAGCTGTCCTTAAACCCGTAACGCTGCCTACCCTGACACCCGAGCGCCGGGCCATGATCTTGTACACAAGTGGCACCACCAACCTGCCCAAAGGCGTGGTGACTACGCACGCCAACCTCGAAACTCAGATTTCGACCCTTGTCGACGCCTGGCAATGGTCGTCGGCCGATTATACCCTGTGCGTGCTGCCCCTGCATCATGTGCACGGCATTGTCAACGTGGTGTCGTGTGCGCTTTGGTCGGGCGCTACGGTTCAGTTTATGCCCCAATTCTCAGCCGAAGCCGTTTTTGACACCTTCGCCGAAGGGCGCGTCAACGTGTTTATGGCCGTTCCGACCATCTATTTCAAACTAATTTCGTATTGGGAAAGTCAACCCGCTCCGCGTCAGCAGGCCATTTCGGCCGTATTGGCCCGGTTTCGGTTGATGGTATCGGGCTCGGCTGCGCTGCCGGTATCGGTGCTCGAAAAATGGCAGGGCATCAGCGGGCATACGCTGCTCGAACGATACGGCATGACCGAAATAGGCATGGGAATCAGCAACCCCTACGCGGGCGAGCGTCGGGTCGGATGCATCGGCAAACCCTTACCGGGCGTGGACGTTCGGCTGGTAGATGAAGCCAACGCCGACGTTGCCGCCGGGCAACCGGGCGAAATTCAGATCAAGGGGGCCAACGTGTTTCTGGAATACTGGAACCGGCCCGAAGCTACTCAGAGCGCCTTTACCCCCGACGGCTGGTTCCGAACGGGCGACATTGCCGTGGTTGAAGACGGATACTACCGAATGCTCGGCCGCGACTCGGTCGACATCATCAAATCGGGGGGATACAAAATATCAGCTCTTGAGATTGAGGAAATTTTGCGTACTCACCCCGCCCTGAGCGATTGCAGCGTGGTTGGGATTCCGAACGACGAATGGGGCGAACTGGTATGCGCCGTGTTGGTGCTAAAGGATCGGTCTGTTTCGGTGGCCGACATTAATGCCTGGCTGCGGGAGCAGATGCCAGCCTACAAAATTCCCCGGCAGTACCGAATCGTGGATGAGCTCCCCCGTAACGCAATGGGGAAGGTGACCAAAAACGACCTCAAACCCTTGTTTCAAACTGCTTAAAAACCTTGTGCGGGTTTAGCGTTTTACGGGTATGCAACCCACACGAAGCTCACCCGGATGCGGGTTTTTCCATCCTCAACTGACCAAAAACAATAAACCCAAAACCATAAACTCATTCCAAACTGATGGTCATTTACGGTGTTGCTGTACTGGCATTTTGCTACGTGATGGGGCAACTGGCAGGCGAATTTCTGGGCCAACTCATCGGCGTTGATGCCAATGTGGGCGGGGTTGGCTTTGCCATGCTCCTGCTGATTCTGTTCAACGACTGGTTCACCAAAAAAGGCTACACCGACCGCCTGACCGAGGGGGGCATTCAGTTCTGGAGCCAGATGTACATTCCGATTGTGGTGGCGATGTCGGCCACCCAAAATGTGAAGGTGGCCGTTTCGAGCGGTCTGATTGCGGTTCTGGCGGGCGTTGTTCCAGTACTCCTGTGCGGGGCCGTGATCCCGCTGCTTGCAAAACTCACTACGCCCAAAACCACCGAACAACATGGACCTTATCACCCGGTTTCTTGAAAAAAATGGGCTGATTGTGGCGTTTCTGCTCGTCGGTCTGCTCATGTACCTGTCTGAGGTGCTCTCCCGCCGACTTACCAACCGTAAGATACCCGGCTCGGCCATTGCGATTGTGGCCGGGCTCGCTCTCGCCTACTGGGGCGGGTTACGCTCCGGTGGCGAAAAAGGGGTAGCCGACCTGAAGGTCTTTTCGGGATTCGGGCTCATGGGCGGAGCTATGTTTCGCGACTTTGCCATTGTGTCCACGGCCATGGGGGCTAGTTTTACGGTTATGCGCCAAACCGGCTGGGTGGGTGCGTTATCGTTGTTTCTGGGTATTGTCCTTTCATTTGTAAGTGGCGTAGCGGTGGGGTTGCTATGGGGATACACCGACGCCGTTAGCCTGACGACCATTGGAGCCGGCGCCTGTACGTACATTGTGGGGCCGGTCACGGGCGCTGCTATCGGTGCCAGCTCCGACGTGATGGCCCTGAGCATTGCGGCCGGTGTGGTAAAAGCCGTGGTAGTCACCATTGGCACTCCGCTGATGGCCCGCAATATCGGGCTGAACAATCCGCACACGGCCATGATTTTTGGCGGGCTGATGGGAACCACCAGCGGTGTCTCGGCCGGATTAGCCGCCACAGACCCCAAACTGGTGCCCTACGGCGCGCTGACAGCCACGTTCTACACCGGGCTGGGTTGCCTGTCGTGTCCCTCGGTGCTGTACCTGTTGATGCGCCTGGTGTTTGGTGGGTAACGAACGGATTGAACCGCTCGTTTTTACCTTTGCCGTCTTAACAAACCCGCTTAACTTCGCCATGTCGCGCTTTATCGGCTTGTTTACCGCATCGGAAGAAACCCTCTGGCAGGGCGTCACGGCCTTGCTGTCGACAGGGCAAACCGTGTACATCACCGACGAACACACCCTACCGCAGGTGCGGGCGGCCTTGTCGGTAGGCGAGTCGGAAAGTGGGTCGGTCGAGGTGGTGTCGTCGGCCGAGGTTTACCTGCGCGAGTCGGTAGTGCGGGCCCGGCCCGTGGTGGACGCCCTAGCCCACCGGCTCGACGAGCTACCCGCCCGCCCAGTGACCGTTTTTCTGGAAATGACCTGGGCCGTCCGGACGCCATCAGGCGATATTTACCTCCGCGAACTTCAGGAAGCCCTGCAACAGTTACTGGCCGAGCGGCCCGCGCTGACCGTCGTTTGCCTCTACAACGAGTCGATTCTGCTCGAAGACCAGCTGCTGCTGGGCCTGTTTTCGCACCCGGTCGTGTACGCGCAGGCGGGTGTGCGCCCCAACCCTTACTACCTGCCGCCCGCCATCATTCGAAAAAACGACGCCAAGCAGCGGTTCGATTACTGGCTGGCCAATATCGACCCGCACCGGGCTGCGCCCACGCCCGCACTCGCTAAAGACCCGGTCGCTGAGAAAAAAGCGTACCCGGTCGAGAAGCCGTTTCAGAAAATGGTGGCCCAAACCGCCGAAGGCCGCTGGAAAATCCGGTGCTTCGGCGAACTCCGCATTCACCGCGAAAACGGTGAGCTGATTGACTGGAACACCAAGGCCGGCTCCACCCGGAAGCTCAAAACCATATTCGCGTTTCTGCTGCTTCGGGGCGAAAAAGGGGCTACGGCCGACGAACTCGCCGACCTGCTCTGGCCCGATGCCGAGAGCGAACAGCAGGCCATGAACCGGCTCTATCATGCCGTGCGGTACCTCCGGGCGGTACTCAACGGCAGTGCAGCCGACACCCGGCAGTCGTCGTTTGTGGTGCAGCAAAGTTCCATTTACTACCTCCGCCTACCCTACGATAGCTGGATCGACCTACCCATGTTTCAGGAGTTGTGTTTCAAGGGCAATCAACACCTGACCGACGGCAATCTGGAACCTTGTAAAATATGCTACGAATCGGCCGAGCGGTTGTATAGCGGGGACCTGTTCAACGACATTCCGCCCAAGTACATCGACAACAACGAAAACGACTGGTGCTGGAGTAAGCGAACCTGGTACCGCGACATGTACTATAAACTGCTCTACAGCCTGGCCCGAATTCACCGCCAAATGGGCAACCTCGCGCAGGCAATTGCCTATGCCGATAAAGCGTTGGACGAAAACCCGAATCTGGAAGAGGCCCACCGCGAAAAAATGCTGGCTCTGGCCGAATCGGGCCGCACGGACGCCCTGCACCGGCAATACCGGATTTACGTCGAATCGCGCAAAAAATTCAACCTGGGGTCGCCTTCGGACGAAATTCGCTTGTTGTACCTAAATCTTTCAAGAAATAATTGAAAAACTTCTAAAAAAACCAAAGATTAACCAAAGAAAGGCCAGTTATATTTGGTTACGTTTTTACAAAACCAACGTGTAACGCCTATGAGCGGTTGCCCTTATCACCAGACCCGCGAGGAATTCAAGCCGTTCGACTTGACCAATCCCTTCCCGTTTTACAAGCAGGCCCGTGAAGAGGAGCCTGTTTTCTTCAGCGAAGAACTCGGCTACTACGTCGTGACCCGCTACGAAGACATCAAGGCGGTTTTCAGCAACTGGAAAACGTACACTTCCGAAAACGCACAGTCGCCGTTTAAGCCCATTGCCCCCAAAGCCAAGGCACTCATGGAAGCCCACGGCATGATTGGGCTGTCGGGATTGTCGGGGCGTATTCCACCCGATCATACCCGCATCCGGCGCATTGTGAGCATGGCGTTCAACGTAAGCCGGTTCAAAAAACTGGAGCCGCGCATCCGCGAACTGGCGATTAACATGATTGGTCAGTTTCAGGCCGACGGCCACGCCGAAATGGTCCGTCAGCTGGCCTACGACCTACCCGCCTTCGTTATATTCATGCTGCTGGGCGTTCCTAACGAAGATGTGCAGCAGGTAAAAAGCTGGGCCGAAAGCCGTTTGCTGATGACCTGGGGCGACCTCACCGAAGACGAGCAGCTGGTGCATGCCGAGAACATGATCAAGTACTGGAACTACTGCCAGAACCTAGTGAAGCTACGCCACGAAAACCCCACCGACGACCTCCCCGGCGACCTGGTGCGGCTTCAGGCCGAAGGGCACGAAATCAGCGACCGCGAGATTGCCGCCATGTGCTACAGTCAGCTGTTTGCAGGCCACGAGACCACAACCTCGCTCATCGGCAATGGCATCCGGGAGTTGCTGCTCAAACGCGAAAGCTGGGAGGCTATCTGCGCCAACCCGGCCCTGATTCCGAACGCGATTGAAGAGGTGCTGCGGTACTCGCCCTCGATTGTGTCATGGCGTCGGCGCGCGCTCGAAGACAGCATCGTCGGCGGGGTACACATCCCGGCCGGCTCCAATTTGCTGCTCGTAATGGGCTCAGCCAACCGCGACGAAGCTCAGTTCGAACAAGGCGAAACCTTTGATATTGAGCGAACCAACGCCAAAGAGCACCTGTCGTTCGGGTACGGGATTCACTTCTGCCTCGGCTCCCCGCTGGCCAAGCTCGAATCCAAAATTGTGCTTGAAGAACTCACCCGCCTGATCCCGAACCTCCGTATCAAACCGGATCAGGCATTCAAATTTGCCCCCAACACCTCATTCCGCGCACCAGTAGCCGTAGAGGTGGAGTGGACATAATGAATGGTGAAAGAGAGAAAGAGTGAACTAACAAGCTCACATTTAGCCCATTCGCACAAAAACAAGATTATTGAACTCCGTACTGGACAGTCGGACTTCAGACTCCAGACGTTAGACTTCTCTACAGAATGGTAGTAATTCTAACGTCTAATGTCCAACATCTAATGTCCAGTACTGAGATCATTGAATCAGAACCACCTTGTTTTCACTCATTCACTCTTTCTCTCTTTCACTCATTCACTCTTTCGTTCTTTTACCCTTGTAAGCGTTCCTACCTGATGAAGTATACCCTTTTTTTCAAAGAAGCCCAACCCGAAGACTACCCGCTGCTGGGTGGTAAGGGCGCTAGTTTGGCCAGCATGAGCGCGGCTAACCTGCCCGTACCGGTTGGTTTTTGCGTGACAACCCACGCCTACTCGGCGTTTTTGCACGCATCGGATCTGTTCGATACCATCATGGCGCAGGTCGAACAGGTCGACTGTGCCAATGTGGCTGAACTCGACCGGCAGTCGGCCGAAATCCGGGCCCTGATTTTGGACAAGCCCCTGCCTGCCGAGGTTGAATCGGTGATTCGGAGCTCGTACCGGCAACTGTGCGACCTCACCGGCCTGCCCGGCACCCTGCCCGTAGCGGTGCGGTCGAGCGCAACGGCCGAGGACCTGCCCGACGCCAGCTTTGCCGGTCAGCAGGACACCTACCTCTGGGTAGTGGGCGAAGACGAGGTGATCGAACACGTACGCCGGTGCTGGGCCAGCCTCTACACGGCCCGCGCTATCAATTACCGCCGGAATGGCAACATCCCCGAAAACGATGTGCTGATGAGCGTGGTGGTACAGAAAATGGTCAACGCCCGCACGGCCGGGGTAGCCATGACCCTCAATCCCACCAACGGCGACCGTTCCAAAATTGTGATTGATGCCTCCTGGGGCCTGGGCGAAGCCGTGGTGTCGGGCGAGGTAACCCCCGATAACTTCCTGGTGGACAAGGTGATGCTGGAAATCATCAAAGCAGACATTCAGCACAAGGCCGTTGAACACGTCCCCGACCGCGTAAACCGCCGGGTAATCACGCGCGACATAGAACCCGACCGGGCCGCCCAGCCCTGCCTCTCCGACGACGAGGTGAAGGCCGTGTGCCGAATCGCTAAAACGATTGAGAAGCACTACCGATGCCCGCAGGATATTGAGTGGGCGCTGGATGCCGACCTTCCCGACGGCGAGAACTTCACACTCCTGCAAAGCCGCCCCGAAACGGTCTGGACGCAGAAAAAAGCGACAACGCAGGCAACCACCAAAACCGGCATGGAGGGCATTCTGAACACCCTGATGAACCCGCTGGCCGCCCGTCAGTAAGCTCATATTACCCCCGTAACGTACGACAAACCGGCTTCAGGTTCACCCGTTTGCACAGCCTCCATAGCAAACTCGGTGGACCGGAAGTCCGGCTACCACTCACCCGTAATCGAGTTCCTTTAACCACAATTCAGCATGGATCACAAATTCATTAGCCCGTATGACCACCACGCGCCAGCGGGTGCCGAGAATTGGAAAGACCTGTACCCGTACTACATGGTGTTTCAGGACAACCTCAAGGAGTCGGAAAATGCCAAGTTTTTCTTCTGCGATTCGCAACACTGGCCCAACGTGTTTAAGCCGTTCGATGCCATTACGGTTGAGTTTGCCGTGAAATGCCTCGGGCAGTACAACACCCGGCAGTGGCTCATTCCGCCCGCCAACGGTATCGACTTCAAAATTCACAATGGCTACTGCTACATGAGCCCCGTAGCCGTGGCCCCCGAGCTGATTGGTGAGCGCGTACCGCAGTTTCTGGAGCGAGCCGGGTACTATTTCCAGAACTGGAACGACCTGCTCGACAACTGGCACAAAAAAGTAAAAGCTACCATCGACGAGATGGAAGCCGTTACGTTTGAGCCGCTCCCCGAGGTCATTCCGATGGACTGGGTAACGGGCGGTGTGGGCCTCGACCCTACCTACCACCTGATTCACAACTATACCAAAATGATTGATCTGTGCTATAAGACATGGATGTATCATTTTGAATTTTTGAACCTTGGCTATGCGGCTTACCTCGACTTCTTCGGGTTCTGCAAAGAGGCTTTCCCCGGTATCCCCGACCTGTCGATTGCCAAAATGGTGCAGGGTATTGACTCGGAACTGTTCCGGCCCGACGATGAACTGCGGAAACTGGCCAAGCGGGCCGTGGAGCTGGGCGTTGCCGACACCATTGTCAACCACGACCTCACAACGGCTTTGGCGGCCCTCGCCGAAACCGAAGCCGGGCAACAGTGGATTGCCGCCTGGGAAGGAGCCAAGTACCCCTGGTTCAATTTTACGGTGGGCAACGGCTTCTACTCGACCGATAAGTACTGGATTGAGCATCTGGACATTCCGTTCGGTTACGTGCAAGACTACACCCGCAAGGTGCAGGCTGGCGTCAGCATTGACCGCCCAACTGAGGCCATTGCCGCCGAGCGCGACCGAATCACTGAGGAGTATCGCGACTCGCTCTTCGACGAGGAAGCTCAGGCTGCTTTTGATGGCAAGCTGGGGCTGGCGCGCGTGGTGTTCCCCTACGTAGAGAATCATAATTTCTATATCGAGCACTGGGCGATGAGCGTTTTCTGGCGGAAAATGCGCGAACTGGCCAACGTGCTGACCGGGGCTGGCTTCTTCGCCGACCCGAACGATATGTTCTACTTCCGGCGCGAAGAAATCCAGAACCTCCTGTTCGACTACGGCCGGGGTTGGGCTATGGGCGTACCGGCCATTGGGCCGAGCTACCTGCCCGGCGAAGTGGCCCGCCGGAAAGCCATTGTCGACGCCCTGTCGACGGCACCGCCCAAGCCGGCCTTCAACGAGCCACCCGCCGTGGTAACCGAGCCGTTTACGATTATGCTGTGGGGCATCACCACCGAAAGCGTGCAGGGCTGGCTGAGCACGGCAGAGGTAACCAACAAGCTGAAAGGCATGGCGGCCTCGCCCGGAACGGTGGAAGGAGTGGCCCGGGTCATCAACAATCCGGATGAGCTGGGGCAGTTGCAGGAAGGTGAAATTCTGGTGACGCGGGTCACGGCTCCCAGCTGGGCACCGGTGTTTGGCAAGATCAAAGCTACGGTTACCGACATTGGCGGTATGATGTCGCACGCGGCCATCGTATGCCGGGAGTATGGCCTCCCCGCCGTGACCGGAACGGGCTCAGCCAGCACGACCATCAAAACCGGCGACCTTATCCGGGTCAATGGTGCACAGGGCGAAGTAACGATTTTACAGGCAGCTTAATGTTTCGTTTTGGGTTTATGGTTTAGCGTTTTTGGTTGCTGAGTAACAGGTTAATAGTCCAACTGGTGTTTTTCTAAAAGCCATACGCCTAAAACCATAAACCCTTTCTTTACCTATTTACATGGACGACGCCCACTCAACCATCCTGAAAGCGGCCGAAACGTATATGCGGGTGCGCCAGAATGATGTGCATATTCCGATTTCGTTTGGGTACGCCATGCGGCTTGCCGAGTTGTACCCCGAAGCCGATAGAGACATTGTGGCTGCGGCCATTATTCTGCACGACATCGGCTGGTACTCCATCGACGAGGACGATATTTTCAAAAAAGGGTTTCAAACCGAAAACTACCTCTACAGCGATGTGCGCTACCTCCACGAGTCGGAGGGCGTACGGCTGTCGGCCCCCTTGCTGAAAGAACTGGGGTATTCGAATGAGTTTATCGAGCGTGTAGGCACCATCATCGACGGGCACGATACCCGCCGGGAAGCCCGCTCCCTCGAAGACCAAATTGTGCGCGATGCCGACAAGCTCTGGCGATTTACCGTAACGGGTGTCAGCATTGCCAGCACCTGGTTCAAACTGGTTCCGAGTCAGTACTGCCGCCGGCTCGTGACCGAAGTGATTCCTTATCTGCACTTGCCCGAATCGGTAGCGATGGCCGAGGCCGACCTCACCGAAACCCGCGCAACCTTGTGCTGTGACGTAATCTGAGTATGGAAAACTTTATCAATGGGATCTGGTCGAAGCCCCATTCGGGCCGGTATGCCGAGGTGCTGAACCCCTGCACGGGCGACGTTGTGGACACGTTTGCCTGTAGCGACCTGACCGACGTGACCAAGGTGATGCAGGTGGCGCAGGAGGCTTACCGCGACTGGCGCAAAACACCCGTAGCCGTGCGGGCCCGGTTGCAGCACGCTGCCGCCCGCCTGATGCGCGAACACGCCGACGAACTGGCCCAAACCCTTGCCCGTGAACTGGGCCGCCCCATGGCGGGTTGCCAGACCGAGATAAGCCGTAGCGCCGACCTCCTCGACTTTTACGCCGAAGAGGGACTCCGGCTCAAAGGCGAAATTCCGCTGCATAACCTCGACGGCGAGAAGGCCCTGATTGTCCGCGAGCCCATTGGCGTGGTGGTGGCTATTACGCCATTCAATTACCCCATTACACTGCTCACCATGAAACTGGGCGCAGCCCTGATTGCGGGTTGCACCGTGGTCGCTAAACCGTCGGAAGATACGCCCCTGTCGACCCTCCGACTGGCCGAACTGTTTATGCAGGCGGGTTACCCGGCGGGTGTGTTCAACGTGATTACGGGCTACGGCCACGAAATTGGTAACGCCCTGATTGAGCACCCCGCCACGGCTAAAATAGCCTTTACAGGTGGCACCGGCACGGGCAAGCGCATTGGCGCGCTGGCGGCCATGCACAACAAACGCGTGACGCTCGAACTGGGCGGGCAGTCGCCGGCCATTGTCTGCGCCGACGCCAACCTCGCCGTAGCTGTACCGGCCATTGTTCGGCACGCCTTTGCCAACAGCGGGCAGTTTTGCTACCGCGTAAACCGGCTGTACGTACACGAGAGCATCTATGACGGGTTTCTGGATCAGATGGTTACGCTAACGGGTAATCTGCGCGTGGGGCATCCGCAATCGGGGGCCGACATGGGGCCGATGGTCAATCAAAAAATTTACCAGAACAGCGAGATTCAGGTGGCCGATGCGCTCGGCAAAGGGGCTATCCTGAAAACGGGCGGCCGACGACTCACCGGCCCGCAGTACGACAATGGCTGGTTTTTCCCGCCAACGATTCTGGCCAATACGGACCACTCCATGAAAATCATGACCGAAGAGACCTTCGGGCCGGTGGTGGGTGTGATGCCGTTCGGAACGGTGGAGGAAGCCGTACAACGGGCCAACGATTCGGAGTATGGCCTGGCGGGATACGTGTTTTCGGAAAATCTGAGCACCGGCCTGCGCGTGGCGGAGTCGCTGGAAGCCGGGTCGGTCTGGATCAACAACATCCACCGCTCGTACCACGATGTACCCTTTGGGGGCTACAAGCAGAGTGGCATCGGGCGGGAAAAAGGCCGGTACGGGGTAGAGGCTTATACCGAGCTGAAAACGATTTACCTGAACTACTGAGCCATGACCCCAACGCAAACCGCTCACTTTTTCGATACGCCCGCCGGCAATCTGGAGGAGGTATGGCTCCGGGCGCGGCCGCATCTGAACGTGCGCAACAACGACGAGCACACGCTGTTTTCGTTCTTGTACGCCAAAACACTCTGCGAGACGTACCCGGAAGCCGACGCCGGGCTGGTGCTGCCCGCCATTCTGTTGCACGACACGGGCTGGTCGAAGATTCCACAAGACAAGATTCTGCACGCGTTTGGCCCCAACAATAAGTACCCGGAACTGACGCGGCAGCACGAACTGGAAAGCCTCGACATTGCCATGCCGGTGCTCACGGAGCTGGGCTACGCCGATGAGGCCGTTGAGCAGATTCTGAACCTGATCGACGGGCATGATACCACCAAACACGCCCGCTCACTCAACGATGCCATTCATAAAGATGCCGATAAGCTCTGGCGGTACACGCCCCACGGCAACCGCATCATTGGCGAGTGGTTCGAAATTGGCCTCGCCGACGTACTGGACATCCTCGAAAACTTTGTGTTGCCGGGTTTCCTGACCGACGAAGGCCGCCGACTGGCTACCCTGCTCCTGCAAACGGCCCGGCTCGATCAGAAAATAAGCGAATGGGGCCGGGCCGTCGCTTCGACGCACCGGGGCGGCAATGATTGATTAAGCGGATTAAAACCGCAACAGCTACAAAAGCTTACTAATCAAAACATTCACTCTTTCACTCTTTTGCTCTTTCACTCTTTACCCATGCTCGATTATACAGACAAAATAGTGGTCATCACGGGCGCAGCGGGTGGCCTGGGCCGCACCTTTGCGCAGGCTTTTGCGGGCGGGGGTGCTCAGGTTGTAGCCTGTGACAAAAACAAAGCCGGGGCCGACGAAACCGCTCAACTCGTTGGCGGCCTGGGGCTGGAGGTCGACGTGACCGATGCCGCATCCGTCGAACGCATGACGAGACAGATCATCGACACGTACGGACGGATCGACGTGCTTATCAACAACGCGGCCATTTACGCCACCATCAACCGCAAGCCGTTTTACGAACTGACCGACGCGGAATGGGATCTGGTGATGAACGTCAACCTCAAGGGGGTTTGGCAGTGTACCAAAGCCGTTGTCAAGCCGATGATAGAGCGATTCAAGAACGAGGGCGTTGGTGGCAAAATCATCAACATCTCGTCGGCAACGGTCATGAGTGGCTCGCCCAACTGGTCGCATTATGTATCCTCAAAAGGGGGCGTTATTGGCCTGACCCGCTCGATGGCGAAAGAACTCGGCGGCTTCAACATCAACGTCAACGCCATTGCGCCCGGCTTTACCCTGACCGAAGCGAGCCTGAACCTGATGGAAAATGCAGGGCAGTACGGTGTCGACCGGGGGGCTATCAAACGCCCGTCGACCGCCGAAGATATTGCCGGAACAGCCTTGTATCTGGCCTCGCCCCTATCCGATTTCGTAACCGGCCAAACCGTCATTGTCGATGGCGGCAAGCAGTTTATTTAAAAAAAGGAGGAAAGGGAGAAGGGATAAAGGACATGCTCTTTCGCTCTTTACCGCCCCGGTGCGCCAGAGCGACGCCCCGCACTCTTTCACTCATTCACTCTTTCACTCATTAAAATTATGCCAAAAGTAACCTACATCGAAACAAGCGGAAAAGAGCATCTGGTCGATCTGCCGCTTGGCGCTACCCTCATGGAAGGAGCCGTACAAAACGACGTAAAAGGCATTGTGGCCGAGTGTGGGGGCTCCTGCATGTGTGCTACCTGTCATGTGTACGTCGACGAAACGTTTCTGGACCGGCTGCCGGAAATGGAAGAGGAAGAAAACGAGATGCTCGACGGTGCCTCGGCCGAACGCAAAGCCAATAGCCGGCTCGGCTGTCAGGTGCGGATTTCGAACCAACTGGACGGGCTGATCGTCCGTATTCCTGACAAACAATGAAACCGCGTGTCGTCATAGTCGGGGCCGGGCACGGGGGTATTCAGGCGGCCGCATCGCTCCGCGAAGAGGGATTTGAGGGAGACATCACGCTGCTTTCCGAAGACCCCGCCCTGCCCTACCAGAAACCCCCGCTGAGTAAGGGCTATTTGCAGGGCAAACAAACCGACGAGGCTATCCTGTTTCGGTCGGCAACCTGGTACACAACCAACCAAATCGACCTGCGGCTGGGCGTTTCGGCTACCCACCTCGACCCGGCTACGAATCAGTTGACCACCTCAACAGGCGATACCCTGACGTACACGCACCTCATATTGGCGACGGGGGCCGCAAACCGGCGGCTTCCGATGCCCGGTGCCGATGAGGTCTTGTACCTCCGTACGCTGGCCGATGCCCGGCAAATTGGCGACCGATTGGCGCAGGCCAAACGGGTGGCCATCATTGGGGGCGGCTTCATCGGGCTCGAACTGGCGGCTGTGGCCGTTGAAAAAGGCAAGGAAGTAACCGTAGTTGAGTACCAGCCGCGACTCATGCAGCGGGTGTTACCCCCGGTTATCTCCGACGTGTTTGGGCGTACCCATCAGCAGCACGGCGTTGGGCTTCGGCTGGGCGTTGGGCTTCAGGCTATCCAAAAACAAGGACATACACACACCTTGACCCTGACCGACGGCCAAAGCCTGACTGCCGATCTGGTGGTTGCGGGAATTGGGGTTATTGCCGAAACGGGCCTGGCCGCATCGGCGGGTCTGGTGTGTGAAGATGGGATTCGGATCAATGAATACGGGCAAACGTCGGTGGCAACTATTTACGCCATTGGCGACTGTGCTGCGCACGATAACCCCTTCGCGGGCAAGTGTCTCCGTCTCGAATCGGTGCAGAATGCCGTCGATCAGGCCAAAACCGTTGTGAGTCACCTGCTGGGCAACCCTCGTCCGTACCGGGCCGTACCCTGGTTCTGGACCAATCAGTACCACCTGAAACTGCAAATGGCCGGGATTTCGGCGGGCTTTGATACCTACCTGATTCGGGGCGACGAAGCGGCCGAAAAATTTTCGGTTTACTATTTCAAAGGGGACAAGCTGCTGGCGGTCGACTCGCTCAACCGCCCGGCCGATCACCTCAACGCCCGCAAGCTCCTCGAAGCGGGTATCACGCCCACCGAGGCTCAAATTACCGACCTGAGCTTCAATCTCAACGGGGTGCTGTAGTCAGGAACACGGATGGAACGGGTACGCCCTTCGGTCCGTGTTCCACCCCCGCCCCTACTTTGCCTGCTTCCGAAACGCCCCCGGCGTCAGGCCCGTTTGTTTTTTGAACAGGCGCGAAAAATAAGCCGGGTCCTTAAAATTGAGCAGATACGAGATCTCCGACAGCGAATAACTCGTTCCGAGCAGGTACTTTTTCGCTTCGCCAATGAGGTAATCGTGCACAACCTGCAAAGCCGATTTACCCACCACCGACTGACAGACCCGATTCAGGTGAACTGTCGTAATCGACAACTCGCGGGCGTACTCCTGCACCGATTGCGTTTGGTAGCCAGCTTGCCGGATGCGTTTCTGAAAGCCCTGAAAATACCCCAGCGTTCGGTTGTCGGCCTTCTGAATAAACACGCTGGATGCCAGACTTAACCGGTACAATTGCACCCAGAGTAACTGCACCCAAAAGCCCAGCGCCCGTTCCTTTTCCAGCTGATCGCCCACCAGCTCGGCACAAATTCGATCCCGCAACGCCACCAATTCGGCAAAATCTGACTCGTGCTCGCGAAACGTCAGGTGATTCAGGCGGTTCACCTCCAGCAACACGTGCGGAGCCGTTTTGAAAAAGGCGTCGAGCGCCCCTTCGGTAATCGTAAACACCTCACCTACCATGCCGGCTTCAAACCGAAAACCGTGCAGCGTGTTGGTCGGAATTAGCAAGACACAGGGCGGGTTGAGCGGCACCCGGTTCTGCTCGGTGAGCAACACGCCGTTGCCTGAGGTAAAGAAAAAGACCTGCAACAAGTCAGTATGCAAATGGGTGTCGATAGCCCAGTCGTACAGGCGACTCCTAACCTCCAGCAACTCATGATGTATAAAACCATCCGTAAATGGGTGCTGCTTATCGCCGTAGAGCCCTTCAAAGTTTTTGAGTGCCTTCCGCATGGGTTTTGGTTTTGAGCAGTCTACGTTTTATGTTCCAATTAGACAATTTCAGGCCCTAATTACCGGAAAATGTTCGATTTGTACAAGCTTAATTTTTATTTATCCAAGATAGTTTAGTACCCTATCGATAGTTTTGCATAGTGACTTTCCTAAGCAAATACGCACACAAATGAGCCAGCTTATCTATAATCCGTTTGATCGGGAGGTGCACCCACCGTACCTGTCGCCTGAGTATAAATCAACCCTGTTGCGGGCTCCCAGTCAGCCGCTGATGGTGGTCAAACAATCGCTTTCGGAGTTGTCAGGGCCTGTTTTTGGCGACATGAACGTCGGCCCGCTCGACCACGACCTGACCAAAAACGCCCGCCGAAATGGCGAACCCCTCGGTGAGCGTATCGTGGTTCACGGCAAAGTGACCGACGAAAACGGCCGCCCTATACCGTTTACGCTGATCGAAATCTGGCAGGCCAACGCGGCCGGACGGTATGTGCACAAGGTCGATCAGCACGATGCCCCCCTCGACCCTAATTTTCTGGGCGCGGGCCGGGTGCTAACCGATGCCGAAGGAAACTACAAATTTTACACGATTAAGCCGGGCGCCTACCCGTGGGGTAATCACCACAATGCCTGGCGGCCCAACCATATCCATTTTTCGCTGTTCGGACCGAACATTACCACCCGGCTCGTCACGCAGATGTATTTCCCCGGCGACCCGCTCCTGCAGCACGACCCTATTTTTCTGGGTGTGCCTCCCAAAGGCCGCGAGCTGCTTATTTCCAAATTCGACCTCGACATCACCGAACCGGCCTTTGCCCTGGGCTACCGCTTCGATTTTGTCCTGAGAGGCAGTCAGGCTACCCCTTTCGAAACCGTTTAACCCGACCGACATGCTACAGACACCTTCGCAAACCGTGGGCCCGTACTTTGCCTACGGCCTCACCCCCGAACAATACCTGTACGACTTCAAAAGTCTGGTCGGTAACCAGTTGGTGGACCCGCTGAACACCCCAGACGCCATTACCATCACGGGTCGGGTGTTCGACGGGCAGGGACAACCCATTTCCGACGCCATGATCGAGCTTTGGGACCCCGCTAACAAGCGGTTTGGCCGGTTTGGCACGGGCACCGACCCACAGAACCGCTTTGTGTTTCAGGCCACTAAGCCCGGCTCGGTGGATGGGCAGGCTCCGCACTTCTGGGTGATCGTGTTCATGCGTGGGCAACTTATTCACTCGTACACCCGGCTATACTTTGCCGACGAAACAGCCCTGAACGAAGCCGACCCCGTACTTGATGCCGTACCGGCCAACCGGCGGGCTACGCTTCTGGCGCAAAAAACGCCCGGCGGCTATACCTTTGATATTTACATGCAGGGCGACAACGAGACCGTGTTTTTCGAGGTTTAGCCTGCTCACTCCAACCGGCCTGATTATGTCTCTTTACAGCGGTCTTTTCTACAGTTCGGAGGTCGAGCCAATGGTTTCGCCCGAGGCTATGCTGGGTCGAATGCTCGCGTTTGAGGGGGCATTGGCACAGGCGCAGGCCCAACACGAGCTCGTTCCCGAACCGATGGCCCAAATCATCGCTGATTGCTGTGCCCATCCGCTCCTCGATCTGTCGAAACTACAGGCTGACATTGCACTGGGGGGCAATGCGGCTATTCCGCTGGTAAAGCAACTGACGGCGCAGGTACGCAGCCAAAGCGAAGAGGCCGCCCGGTACGTACACCTCGGGGCCACGAGTCAGGACGTTGTCGATACAGCTACCGTACTGACAATCAAAACATTTTCAGACTGGCTAACGACCCGACTGACGGCCGTTGAGGAACAGCTTATTCGGTTGACTCGCACCTACCGAACCACCGTGATGCCCGGCCGCACGTTGCTACAACAGGCCAAACCCATCACGTTTGGACTCAAGACCGCCGGTTGGCTCGACGCACTTCGGCGGAGTTGGCAGCGACTGGCGGAGGGGCAGAAACGGGTGCTAGTGCTGCAATTGGCCGGGGCAGTCGGGAGCCGCAACGCGTCGATACCGGCCGAGGTACACCGGACAATGGCTACGCAGCTGGACCTCTCGGAGTCGGTTTCGTGGCATACCCATCGCGACAATCTGGCCGAGTTTGGGGCTACGCTGGGCATTCTGACGGGCAGCCTGGGCAAAATAGCCCGCGATATTGCCTTGCTGATGCAAACCGAGGTAGCCGAGGTGTTCGAAGGCAAAGCAGAGGGCAAGGGCGGGTCGAGCACAATGCCGCACAAGCGCAACCCGGTTACCTGCACGGCCATTTTAGCCAATGCCAACCGGGTGCCGCAACTGGTGGCCACCTTACTCGCGGCTATGCCGCAGGAGCACGAACGATCAGCGGGGTTGTGGCATTCCGAATGGGACGTACTGACCGAGATCATGCAGCTAACAGCCGGGGCCGTTGACAAGGGGCTTGATTTACTGACTAATCTGGACGTTGACCCCGACCGGATGCGCCAGAACCTCGAACAGACCAACGGCCTGATTTACGCCGAAACCGTCTCGCTGGCTCTGGCAGCCCATCTGGGTAAAGCCGAGGCCCACGCGCAGGTGGAGGAAGCAAGCCGGGTAGCGGTCACCGAAAAACGGCATCTGAAAGCGGTGTTGGCCCGTATGAACCTGCCGCTCACCAACCTCGACGCCCTGTTTGACCCCGTCAACTCACTCGGCGAAACCCTCGCCCTGATTGACTCGATTCTGGCGGGGTCATAACGAGTTTATTGTTTTTGGTTTATTGTTTATTGTTTTTGGTGGCCGACGCACCGGTTTCTGATTTTGGGACTAACTCGCCCATTCACTCTTTCGCTCTTTGCCGCCCCGGTGCGCCGGAGCGACGGCCCGCACTCATTCACTCATTTCCCATGTCTCTGAACTACAAGCTTTCTGGCGCGCCTAACAGCCCGGTTTTGATCTTCTCGAACTCGCTCGGTTCGGAAATGTGCATGTGGGACGAGCTGTTGCCCTACCTCCTGCCCTATTTTCGGGTGCTTCAGTACGACACCCGGGGGCATGGCGGTAGCTATCAACCAGCCACATTGCCGGGCGACGCTTCGTCGGGCGACGCTTACACCATCGCGCAGCTCGGCGAAGATGTCATCAATCTGATGGATGAACTTGGCATCGGGCAGGCTTACTTCTGCGGCCTGTCGATGGGTGGGCTGACGGGGCAGTGGCTGGGCATTCACCGACCCAACCGGATTAAAAAACTGGTTATCAGCAATACAGGCGCCAAAATCGGCAACGACGAACGCTGGAACGGCCGCATTGCTACCATTACCGAGCACGGCATGGAAGCCATTGTCGACGACACAATGGAGCGTTGGTTTACCTCTCTGTTCCGGGCCGACAACCCTACCCGCGTGGCGCAGATGCGGGCTATGTTTCTCCGAAGCCCCGTGCCCGGCTACGCGGCCTGTTGCGCGGCTATCCGCGACGCCGACTTCCGCCAGGACCTCAACCGGCTCTCGGTCGAGACGCTCGTGATTACCGGCGACGAAGACCCCGTAACTAACGTGGAGCAGGCTCAGTTTTTGCAAGAAAACATCCCGGTGGCCAATCTGGTGGTGCTGCCCGCCCGGCACCTCGCCAGCACGGAGCTGCCCCGGCAATACGCGCAAGTGCTGATTGATTTTCTGGTGGGCGACACCCGCTACGAGCAGGGGATGCACGTTCGGCGCACGGTGCTGGGCGATGCCCACGTGGACCGCGCCAATAGCCAAACGACCCCGTTTACAGCCGACTTTCAGGATTTTATCACCCGCTACGCCTGGGGCGAAATCTGGCCCCGGCCGGGTCTGCCCAAGCACAGCCGGAGCCTGATTACCCTCGCCATGCTGATTGCCCTGAACCGGAAAGCCGAATTTCAGATGCACGTACGGGCAGCCATTCACAACGGGGTTAGCCCCGACGAGATCAAAGAAGTCATTATGCAGTCGGCCCTGTATTGCGGGCTACCGGCTGCCAACGAAGCCTTTCATGCCGCTCAGGAGGTGCTGGCAACATTACCGATAAACCACGCGTAAACAAAACGATTCTGGCGTTTCAGGCGATTGTTTCTGGCTGCTTAGGCAAGCCACAGCCCTCCTTTTGCCCTTGAATAAGCACCGGTACATTCACACGGAACCCAGACTCCCAAACCACGATTCATGTATGAAAACGATTAAAACACAGGTAGGCATTATTGGCGCAGGGCCCGCGGGGCTTACGCTGGCTCACTGGCTCAAAAAACACGGCATCGACTCGGTTATTATTGAGCACCGCAGCCGCGAGTACGTTGAGGCTCGGGTACGGGCTGGCTTGCTGGAGCAAAACACCGTCGATATTCTGAAAACCCTCGGTCTGGCCGACCGGCTCGTGCGCGAAGGTCACGAGCACCACGGCGTGTACCTGAGCTTCGACGGCGAACGCATCCGGGTGCCTTTCGGCCCCTACACCAACGGGCGGCATATCACCATTTACGGGCAGCAGGAAGTAGTCAAGGACCTGACCGATGCCTGGCTCACGGGGGGCGGCACGCTCCTGTTTGAGGCCCCCGCCCTCGAACTGGCCGATTACGATACGAACCACCCAAAAATCTATTTCGAGCAAAACGGCGAAAAAGGCGTTGTAGAATGCGATTTCATTGCCGCCTGCGACGGGTTCCACGGGCTGGGTCGCAAAACCCTACCCAAAAACACCTACAAAGAATATTCGCTCACGTATCCGTTTAGCTGGCTGGGGATTCTGGCCCACGTGCCGCCCTCGTCGGACGAGCTGATCTATGCCTACCACGAGCGGGGCTTTGCCCTCCACAGCCTGCGGTCATCGACGGTGAGCCGCCTGTATATTCAGGTCGAAAACGACGACAAAGTTGACAACTGGTCTGACGATCAGATTTGGGAAGAACTATCCCTACGGCTGGGCACGCCGGGCTGGAACCTGCAATCCGGCCCAATTTTTGAAAAAGCCATCACCCCCATGCGCAGTTATTTCATCGATAACATGCAGGCCGGGCGGTTGTTTTTGGCGGGCGATGCCGCGCACATTGTACCGCCCACGGGGGGCAAAGGCCTCAACCTCGCCATTGCTGATGTGAAGCATTTAGTCGATGCATTCATTGATTACTACCATAACAACTCGACAACCGGGCTGGATACCTACACGCCCACGGCCCTCCGGCGCATCTGGCGGGCACAGGATTTCTCGAACTTTATGACCACGCTCCTCCACAAGCAGGACGAACACGGGTCGTTTCAGTACCGCCTGCAACGGGCCAAATTCGACTACATTCGTATTTCGGACAATTACGCGGCCACCGTCGCCGAAAACTATGTCGGGCTGCCTTTCGAATCGTTTAATAAATGAATAGTTAAGTGAAGGAATAATGCACAATGGGTAATGAATAATGTACAATGGTTAAAGGATAATGCTATTGATTATCAGCTTATCCATTGTGCACTATACATTATTCATTCTCCACGACACCTACTCCAACAAGATGAAGCAAGTACCAGTAATTGATAGTCAAACAGCCGCCGACCTGGTTAAGGAGGGTGATGTGCTCCTGCAAGGCGGCTTCGGTATGACCGGCAATCCGGTTCACCTGATGCACGCCCTCGCCGAACGGGGCACCGGTAATCTGACCTTTGTGGGCAACAACACCGGCGAGGCCGGTCTGGGCGGAGGTCGGCTGTTGCGCAACGGACAGATTCGGAAAATGATCGGTTCGTTTTTTACGTCGAACCCCGACGCCGTTAAGGCCGCCCAAAGCGGGCAGGTGGCTTACGAACTGCTGCCGCAGGGAACCCTCGCCGAGGCCATCCGGGCCGGTGGAGCGGGTATCGGCGGTTTTTACACGCCTACATCGGCCGGTACGCCGTTGGCCGAAGGCCGCGAAACCAAGGTGATCGACGGTGTGGAGCAGGTGTTTATCAAAAGTATTCGGGGTAACGTGGCGTTTATCCGGGCCTGGCGCGCCGATACCGCCGGGAACCTGCAATACCGCATGACCGAAAACAACTTTAATAAGGCGATGGCCACGGCCGCCGACCTGGTAATTGCCGAAGTGGAAGAAATTGTGCCCGTGGGTGCTATTGCCCCCGAACACGTACACACGCCCGGCTGCTACGTCGACTATCTGGTGCAGGCGACCCTCACGCTCGAAGACCTCGGTAGCTCGGCATCGGTATCGTCGTCGAAAAAAGTAGACGAAGTTCGTATGAACATGGCCCGGCGGGCCTTGGCCGAACTGAAAAAAGGCGATGTGGTCAACCTCGGCATTGGTATTCCGACCCTCGTGGCCGACCTCATCACCGACGAGCACGGAATTATCATGCACACCGAAAATGGCATGTTGGGCGTGGGTCCCGTACCGGCCGATGGCGGTGGTGCGATGGACTACCCCGTCAACGCGGGCAAAATTCCGGTAACGGCCCTCAAAGGCAGCAGCTATTTCGACAGTGCCGACTCATTTGCCATGATTCGGGGGGGGCATATCGACGTGGCCATCATGGGCGGTCTGGAAGTAGACGAGCAGGCGAATCTGGCCAACTGGGCCGTACCGGGCAAGCCGTTGCTGGGTGTGGGCGGAGCCATGGACCTGGCCAAAGGAGCCAAGCGGCTGATCATCACAATGACCCACATCAACCCCGACGGATCATCGAAGGTAGTGCCCCAATGCACGCTGCCGCTCACAGCCACGGGCGTTGTCGACATGATCATAACCGATCTGGCCGTTTTCGCTTTCCCCGACGGGCAACTCACCCTGATCGACCTGATGCCCGGCGTAACCCTGGACGACGTTCGCGCCAAGACGAGCGCAACATTTAATGAGCGATTGAGTAATTGAGCGAAAACGGAATACATTCACTCAATCACTCATTCGCTAATTCACTCAATACCTATGGATTCATTCATCATCGACGCCGTCCGGACGCCCATTGGCAATTTTGGGGGTAGTTTGTCGCCCGTTCGGGCCGACGATCTGGCGGCTTTACCTATACGAGAACTCCTGTTGCGCAACCCAAACATCCCGGCCGACGCCATCGACGACGTGATACTGGGTTGCCACAATCAGGCCGGTGAAGACAACCGTAACGTGGCCCGCATGGCCCTGTTGCTCGCTGGTTTACCCTATACCGTACCCGGCGAAACCGTCAACCGGCTCTGCTCATCGGGCATGTCGGCCGTGGTACACGCCAACCGGGCCATCAAAGCCGGTGATGGCGACCTGTTTATTGCGGGCGGTATGGAGCACATGACGCGCGGCCCCTGGGTTATCTCCAAAACCTCGAAACCTTTTGGCAACGACGCCCAGATGTTTGATTCGAGCTTTGGCTGGCGGTTTGTGAACCCCAAAATGCATGAGCTGTACGGGACCGATGCGATGGGCGTAACGGCCGAAAACCTCGCCGAGCTGTACAACATCAGCCGCGACGATCAGGACCTGTTTGCCTACCATTCGCAGCAAAAAGCAGCCCAAGCCCAACAGGCAGGCCGTTTCGCTGAAGAGATTGTGGGGGTTCCGATTCTGGTCAAAAAAGGCCCTGCTACCGTGTTCGACGCCGACGAGTTCATCAAGCCCCAAACCACCCTCGAAGTGCTGGCGAAACTGAAGCCAGCCTTCAGGAAAGAAGGTGGTACGGTAACGGCCGGCAATGCGTCGGGCCTGAACGATGGCGCAGCGGCCATGCTGCTTGCTTCCGACGAGGCCGTTCGGCAGTACAAGCTCACGCCCAAAGCCCGAATTGTGGCCTCGGCCGTTGCGGGTGTGGAGCCACGCATCATGGGGATTGGGCCCGTACCGGCTACCCGCAAAGCCCTCCAGAAAGCGAACCTGACCCTCGACCAAATCGACGTCATCGAGCTAAACGAAGCCTTCGCGGCCCAATCACTCGCCTGTACACGGGCACTTGGCCTGGCCGACAACGACCCCCGCATTAACCCCAACGGCGGAGCTATCGCGCTGGGGCACCCGTTGGGCATGTCGGGCACCCGGATTATCCAGACGGCCGCGCTCGAATTAGCCAAAACTGGCAAACGCTACGCCCTCGCCACCATGTGCGTAGGCGTAGGTATGGGCTATGCCATTATTATCGAGCGCGTGTAACTGACCGGGCTACAAGCAAAAACGGGCCGCCAGATTATCTGGCGGCCCGTTTTTACTTGTCAACAACTCTGTCTACAACTCGTCGACCATAGCGGCCGAGCCAATGTACAGGGCTGAGCGTTGATGCACCGATATAGGGGCAACGTCGAGAATCGATTCATGCCCGTTGGTAGCCCGTCCCCCGGCCTGTTCGACAATAAAGGCCATTGGGTAACACTCGTACAAAAGCCGCAGCTTACCGTTGGGCGACTTCACCGTGGGCGGGTACAGATAAATGCCGCCCTTGATCAGATTCCGGTGAAAATCGGCCACGAGCGAGCCGATGTACCGACCTGTGAAGCGCCGTCGGCGGCAATCGGACAGGTAGGCCTGTACATGCGCGGGATAGTCGTCGACGTTGCCATCGTTGCACGAAAAAATAGTCCCGATCGGTGGTTGCCGCAGGTTAGCGTGCGACAGGATGTACTCACCCAGGGAATTGTCGTAGGTGAAGCCGCTCACACCCGCGCCCGACGTAAGCACGAGCAGGGTCGATGAGCCGTACAGAATGTACCCGGCGGCAATCTGGCACCGGCCGCCCTGCAAAAAATCGGCTTCGGTGGCCTCGGTCCCCACGGGTGTTATCCGCCGATAAATGGAGAAAATAGTCCCAATAGACACGTTTACGTCGATGTTAGACGAGCCGTCGAGCGGGTCGATAGCCACTACGTAGCGGGCATTCACGTTGCCGGTATGCACAATATCGTCATCTTCTTCCGAGATAATGGCGCATACCTCACCCCCATTTTTCAAGGCCCGGATAAACCGGATGTTAGCAATAACGTCGAGCTTCTGCTGGGTCTCGCCCTGCACATTGCCCGACCCCGCCGAGCCGGCAATATCCATTAACCCCGCCCGGTTAATTTCGCGGTGGACAATCTTGCTGGCGAGGGCAATGTCGCGCAGTAGCTGCGACAACTCACCCGTTGCGTACGGAAAGTCGTTTTGCCGACGCATAATGTACCGGTCGAGCGTGGTGCCCACCGGCATGGCCAACTCGCCATTTTGGGAGGCATTGGACCGCCCCGTAATTCGTTCCTGATGGATGAGCATACCGTTACAGGGCTGGAGAGTACGACGCCAACTTACTCGCAAACAAGCTATTCAGATGCTCCGCTTTGGCGTCATAAGCCGCCGGGTCGGCCCAGGTTTGGCGGGGATTGAGGAGTGTTTCGGGTACGCCGGGGCAGCTTGTGGGCATCTGCACACCAAACACGGGGTGTTTTTCAAAAGCTACCTTGTCGAGTGTGTGGTTGAGTGCCGCCCGGATCATGGCGCGGGTATAGCTCAGTTTCATGCGCTCGCCTACGCCATAGCTGCCGCCCGTCCAGCCGGTATTAATGAGCCACACACTTGTCTGATGCTCCCGGATTTTATCGCCCAGCATTCGGGCATACACTGTCGGGGGCAACGGCATAAAGGCCGCCCCGAAACAAGCCGAAAACGTAGCCTGCGGCTCAGAAACACCCATTTCGGTACCGGCTACCTTGGCGGTGTAGCCCATCACGAAGTAATCCATAGCCTGTTCGGGAGTGAGCCGCGAAATAGGCGGCAACACCCCGAAGGCGTCGCAGGTGAGGAAGAAGATAGCCTTCGGGTGCGTACCAACCGAGGGCACCACAGCATTGTCGATAAAGTCAATGGGGTATGATGTACGCGTGTTTTCAGTGATCGACGTGTTGGTGTAGTCGACTGTGTGGCTGTTGCGCACAAAACATGTATTTTCCACGATAGACCCGTAGCGGATGGCGTCGAAAATCTGCGGCTCGCG
This sequence comes from Rudanella lutea DSM 19387, assembly GCF_000383955.1. NCBI lineage: Bacteria > Pseudomonadati > Bacteroidota > Cytophagia > Cytophagales > Cytophagaceae > Rudanella > Rudanella lutea. The sequence goes on from NZ_KB913013.1 coordinate 584,374, forward strand.
TTCGCGGGTGAGGTCGATTACTTTGGCGTAACAACCCCCTTCGAAATTAAACACGCCCTGATTACTCCAACCGTGTTCATCATCGCCGATGAGCCCGCGTTCGGGGTCGGCCGAGAGCGTGGTTTTGCCTGTGCCTGAGAGTCCAAAGAAAATAGCCACATCGCCCTCGGCTCCCCGATTGGCCGAGCAGTGCATGGGCAGTCCCCCCTGAGCAGGCAACAGGAAGTTCAGCGCCGAAAACACACTTTTTTTGATTTCACCGGCATAGCCCGTTCCGCCAATGAGCACTACCCGCTTACTCAGGTTCAGAATAGCGAAGTTGGCGTTGCGGGTACCGTCTTCGGACGGGTGCGCCATAAACTCAGGCACGGCCAAAATGGTAAAATCGGGTTCGAAATCGTCTAATTCATCTTCATCGGGCCGCAGAAACATGTTGGCACAAAACAGATTCTGCCAGGCAGAAGTCGTCAGAATACACAGTTTCAGGGCGTAGCGAGGGTCGGCACCGGCAATAGCGTACCGCACATACACTTTCTGGTATTCCAGAAAATGGCACATTTTGCGGTGCAGCCGGTCAAACTGCCCCGCATCGAACGGAATATTGACGGCACCCCAATCAACCCGCGACTCGGTCAGTTCGTCTTTCACGATATACCGGTCTTTGGGCGAGCGGCCGGTAAACTGCCCGGTGGCGCACATCAGCGCGCCCTGATCGGTCAGTTGCCCTTCGTTACGCCGTAGTGCATGCTGTACCAACGCAGCGGGCGGCAACTGAAAGTTCAATTCCTTTACATCACTGATTTTGAGGAAACGCAACGCTTTTTCGTCGGGCGTGTCGAGAGCGAAAGCAGAGGTCGGCTGTATTTCCTGGGCTACCATGCGGATTTATTTTAGTTGGTCATCATATTCTGGGCATGAAGATATAAAGCGGATTGGATAAAAATAGCGAACGTTCGCTATTTTTATCCAATCCGCCATAATTCTACGTTTTTTACAGAAAGCTCCTTAAATAATCTAACCGGTATTGATAGACCCTGTTGGCAACACACAATTCATACCCACTACAATACAGGTGCTCTCATTTCAAAAAGGTGCTGACTATCCCATCAGCTGAGAGTTTACGAATGCAGTAGTTGCCCCCGTCGACAATGTAGAGATTGCCCCGGCTGTCGAACGTGATGGCATTGCCAAGCGGAAAATCGAACAACGCCTGCCGGGCCGGGCCATCTTTGTAGCCTTCTGTAGCCCGGCCACCCATGTTCACGCCTTTCTGAATTTTGCTGTTACCGGCTACGTCGACCACCTGATTCTGTGCAATTTTAATAATCCGGTGCAGCCGGACATCCGCAAAATGCAGCTCCCCTTTCGGCGAAAAGGCCAACGGACCGGGCGTAAATAACTCGGCGGTTTTAACGTCGCCGGGTGTGTAAACCGGGTGAAACTCACGCTTACCACACTGCCCGGCCACCACGCTCACCGTAGCCTGCCGACGATCGGGGGTCAGGGTGAGCTTTTTGATACAGCGCGGGTAAGCATCACTGATGTAGAGGTTGCCCTCGGCATCGGAGGTCAGTCCGTCGATCAGATCAAACCAGAGCTTTTCGCCGGTAGCTTTATCGCGCAGGGTGGTCACCTCACCGGCCGGGCTGATGTGCCGAATTACGTAATTATGATAGCTCAGGTTGGTTTTGGGTGTTTTTTCGTCGGCATCGGTCACGTACATATTACCGGTCCGATCGATAGTAATATGGTCGAGGCTCCGAAAATTGGCTTTGGCCAGCGGACCATCGATCACGCTATACTGATACGGCTGCCCGGCAAATAGACTGATCTTACCCTCGGGCGTGATTTTTCGAATGAGGTTATCGCGGGATGCCACCACATACAGGTTATCGCGCGAATCGATGGCCATGTAGCTGATCCCGACCGTCAGGGGCTTGATGTAGTTTTTCCAGCCATCGAGCACCAAAGTCGGTTTCCCGTCGGGGGTCACCTTGAGCAGCCGGTCGCTCACCCCTACCCACAGGTTGTCGCGGCTATCAACGGCCACGCACCGGGCTCCGCGTGCCGACACATTATCTTGCGCCTGGACGGCCGCTGTCAGGAAAAGGAGGAAACTATAAAGAAAGGTACGCATAGCTCGTTTGTTTTGGGGGTGAATGGTGCCATTGTCTGGCGTGAGGTCCGGTTAAGTTAATGGACCCCACCGTGAAATTTATCATGACTACCCGCCCGTGTTACTGGTTTTTCGTGAATGGTTATGGGGCTTATTGTATGTTTGTCTGCTCAAGCCGGTAAAGACCCTCATCTCAGTACTGGACATTAGATGTTGGACATTAGACGTTAGACCTCCATATATAAAGGTAGTAAGTCTAATGTCCAGTGTCTAAAGTCCGAATGTCCAGTACTGAGGCCCCTCGTGTGTATTAGGTGCTAAACCCTGCTGGATCAATCTCTACTCTTATTTTTGTGGCATGGCATCAGATCGGGAAAAGGTACGTTTGGTATTTGGGTTAAAAGTAAGGCAGTTACGCACCGAACTCGGTTTGTCGACCTACGACCTGGCGGCCCAGACAGGGCTGTCGCCTTCGTACCTGAATGAAATCGAAAAAGGGAAGAAGTACCCGAAAACCGAAAAAATCTTCGCGCTGGCCAAAGCCTTACAAACCGATTACGACTCCCTGGTGTCGTTGCGGGTGAGCAAACAGCTGGAGCCGGTGGTGGAGCTGTTCGATTCGAACATTCTGAACGAACTCCCCCTCGACCTCTTCGGTATCGAGCCGGGGTATTTTCTGGAGGTGATGGCCAATGCCCCGGCCAAGCTGAGTGCCCTCATCAGTACGCTGATCGAAATTGGCCGTAATTACGATCTGCGGGTCGAGCAGTTTTACTTCTCGGTGCTGCGGACCTATCAGGCCATGCACGACAATTATTTCGAGGATCTGGAGCTGGAAGCCGACCTGTTTCTGAGTGAGCACCCACTCCCCCCCAACCCGGCCGACTGCCCCAATTGGCTCTTCGACCTGCTGACGCGTACCTACGGCTGCACCATCCAAACCTACGACACCACCGATCAGCCCAATCTGGCAGCTCTGCGCTCGGTTTACCTGCCCGAAAAAAATACCCTGTTACTCAACCGGCAGCTTTCCAACGAGCAGCGGGCCTTCACGCTGGCGCGCGAAATAGGCTACCGGCGGCTCAAGGCGACCATCCGCCCCCTCGAATCGTCAGTTTTGTCGGCCCGGTCGTTTGAGGAAGTGTTTACTAATTTCAGAGCCTCGTACTTTGCCCGCGCGGTGCTCATTCCCCGGCAGCGACTCATCGACGAGCTGACCGAACTGGCGGGTTCAGCCACCTGGAGCAACAACCGGCTCCTCGATATGATGCTGCCCTTTGCCGTGACGCCCGAAATGTTTCTGCTGCGCATGACCAATGTACTCACGAGTCATTTCGGGCTGAAAGAGCTGTTTTTTATCCGCTTCAACCAAAATGCCGATGGCCGGTACACGCTCAACAAAGAGCTGCATCTGAGTAAGTTACACACCCCCCACGGCACCGCCCGCGACGAGCATTACTGCCGTCGGCAGGTGTCGGTCACGATTTTGTCGGAGTTACGGCAATTACAGCAGTCCGGTGCCTGGAACGGGCAGCCAATCTGCCGGGCCCAGCAGATTACGTTTTCGACCAACGGTAACACGTATTTTGTTTTTTCGATTGCCAAGTCGTCGCCCCCAACAACTACCAACAGCAGCATCAATATCGGCTTTCCGTTGACGCCCCAACTGCGCGAGGTGTTCCGGTTTCTCGACGATCCGGCCATTCCACGTACGTCTGTGGGCGAAACCTGCCAACGGTGCCCGATCCCCGACTGCGCCGTACGGGCCGCCCCCCCGGTTGAACTGATGCGCGAAAGTCAGATTAGACAAACCCAGGCAACTATCGAAAAACTCCGATTCGGGTAAGCGGCCTCAATCGACCCACACCACGGCTGCGGGGTCGAGGGTAAGCCGAACCCGGTCACCTTCGGAAATAGGCTCGGTGGTATTAGCCAGCAACCGAACGTATCGGGAAATGGCCACCTCAATTTCGGAGAACCCACCTTTGTAATACACCGCCTTCACCACGCCCTCAGCGCCATCGGGGAGCCCCACCCGGACCCGTTCGGGCCGGATACAGGCGTAGCGCTCAGGATTTGGGTCGGCGGCAAGGCCCAGCTGCGGCAGGTATTTCGCTTTGACGAGATTGGCAGGGCCTGTCATACGGGCTACGTAGGCCGTGCGGGGGCTCGTGTACAGCTCGCGGGGCGTCCCCATCTGGATAATCTGGCCCTGATGCATCACCCCGAGGGTGTCGGCAATCGACAGGGCATCGGTGGCATCGTGTGTCACAAACAGGCAGGCCGTTTGGTGATCGGGGTCGTGCCGCACCAGATCGAGCAGCATGGCCCGCACAATGGTTCGGTTGGGGAGGTCGAGGTGCGCAAACGGCTCATCGAACAAAAGCACGGGCGGCTTCTCGGCCACGGCCCGCGCAATGGCCACCCGTTGTTTTTCGCCCCCCGAAATCTGTTTGGGCGTTCGGTCCTGTACGGCCTCAAGCCGGCAGATTCGGAGCAGCTGATCCACCCGGTAGGCCTGGTACGCTTTTTCGTAGTAGCGGATGGTGTAGGCTATGTTTTCACGCACCGACACATTGGGCATGAGCTGATACTCCTGATGCACCAGCCGGATGTCGGGGTGCCCGGCCACCAGTACCTCCGATGGCCCTTTGAGCCGCTCGCCGTTCAGGCGTACCTCGCCCGCGTCGGCATCGGTCAGGCCCGCCAGCACATTGAGCAGTGTGCTTTTGCCCGAACCGCTAGCCCCCACCAGGCCCATAATCTGACCCGGCTGTAACTGGAGCGACACGCGCCGAACGGCCCGGACATCGGCCGTAAAGGATTTAGAGATAGACAGGGCTTCGAGCAAGTTCGTAGGGGTACGTGTTGAACGGGCAAAAATAGAAGGGCCCGGCCTTCTTTCTGCAAGAAGCCGGGCCCCAACGGGTATTTTATTCTATCGCTTATCCCACCAAACGCGGCTCAGGTACGTATCGCCCCGGTTCAACCGGCTCGCGGCCTCGTTGTAGTTGGTTGCGTTGCGCAGACGCTCGGTGCTTGAGTACACACCCCGGCGCGGAATCTGACCACCCGTCACGCCGGGATTCGGGCCGGGCGTCAGCCGGGGGTAGCCCGTCCGGCGCCACTCGGCATAGGCCTCGTAGTTCCGCATAAACAGGCTTATCCATTTCTGGGTCATGATCTGCTCCAGCTTCTCCTCGTCGGAGCCGGTCAGCTTACCCTGCCGGCCGATGTATTCGGCAATGGCTGTTTCGGCAATGTTGTAGGGCTGCACCTGCATAGCCGCCCGGATACCGGCCTGATAAAAGCCTTCGGCCTGCGACGGGTTGAGGCCCGCCCAACCAAGCAGGGCGGCTTCGGCCCGGTAGAAGCAAAGGTCCGAGAACGTCAGAAACAGGTACGGGAAGGTGGCTTTGCGGTCGTTGAAAACGGCGATGTTCATGTACGAATAATCGTCGCGGTTGATGATCACACTACCGCCAAGAGCCACACCCAGTCCCCGGTAAACAGGCTTACCGGCTTTCTTGGAGTTCTCGGTTGGCTCGGCAATCCGGGGTAAACGCGGGTCGTTGCGGGTCTGGAGGGCGTCGACAAAAGCTGCCGCCATCTGGTTCAGCTCCTTACTGCTGTTATAGCTCGCAATGATCGGGTGGTAGCCCAGAGCGTTGCCATCCAGCGTGTTGGTGGGCATGGCTGCGTTGTCGGCGTTGCTCACAAACACAGGTCCAGCCAGGGCTTCGGTCACGGTTTTCTGGGCGAGGGCCGGGTCGGCAAAGCGTATCCGCATCCCCATACGCAGCTTCAGCACGTTGGCAAACTTTCGCCACTTCTCAATGTCGCCTTTGTAGACAATATCGGCGGCCCCAAACGACACATCGTTCCGGTTCAGCTGGGCCACGGCTCCATCCAGATTACTGATGAGCGAGCGGTAAATATCCTCCTGCTTGTCGTACCTGGGCAACAGTGCCAGATTATCGTCGGGCATACCGGCCTGGGTGTACGGAATGTCCCCCCAGAAATCGGTCATACGCTGCCAGATAAATGTTTCGTAGATTTTGGCAATCGCCAGCTTGGTACGGCCGTTGGGGGTATCCTCCTGCCCTTTCAACGCCCGGTTCCGAATCTGAGCCAGGTTCTTGATCAGGTCGTAATGGTTACGCCAGTTGTTGGTTTCGTACAGGTCGCGGTCTTCGAGGTACTGCGACGGGGCCGAGAGCGAGCCGCTGGCCCACTGCTGAATCCAGGAACCAACCTGCCAGTTGTTGTCGCCATCGGCCGTGATGCCTGAGAGTTGCGCCTGCGTGAGCAGGTATTCGGCCGGCACACTGGCCGGAGCGACCGGCGAGGTATTGATCTCCTCAAAATTTTGGGTACAACCAACTGCCAGCGTCGTCAGCGCGATCATCAGCAGGCGGGGTGTTGCTATCGTTTTCATCTTCACGGAAACAAATGCCGGTTAAAAACTCAGATTAAGGTCCAGACCCACGGTCCGCATCAGGGGCAGCGAGTGTTGCTCCATACCCATAGTGCCGGAGTTAACATTGACCGACGCATTTTCGGGCGAGAACCCATCGGTATGCCGTTCGAGATACCCCAGGTTACGTCCGTACACACTTACTGCCAACGACTTAAAGGGCGTCCGCTTGAGCCAGTCGGCCGACAGCTGGTAGCCCAGCCGCAACTCGCGGATGGCAATGTAGCTGGCATCGTACAGAAACTCTTCGGCTATGGCGAAGCCCTTGTCCGACGCAACCCGGTTCCAGTAAGCCTGGGCGGTAGTCGGTATGTCGTTGGGCTGACCGGTGCTTACCCACTTGCCGTTTTCGAGTTTCGCCTTCACACCTTCGGCAATCAGGCCACCCTCGCGGCCGTCGAGAGTGCGTTTTGAGGTTCCGTAGGCGGCCTCCTGCACACGACCCTGCGAGAAAATCTGACCACCCCGCCGGATATCAATCAGCGACGAGAACACGAGTCCTTTATACGACAGGCTGTTGCTCAACCCGCCAATCCAGCGCGGGCTGGCGTTGCCAATCGGCTGGGTCGAGATGCTCTGCCGAACGGGCAGACCCTGCGTGTCGATCAGGCGGTTGCCTTTCTCATCTTTCACCCAGGCATAGTCGGCCTGGCTCAGTACACCGTAGGGTTCACCCGGCTTGGCTGTCACGCGAATATTTCGGTCCGACCCAATCACCAGTTCCGATACCCCGTCGATCAGTTCGAGTACCTTGTTGCGGTTCACGGCAAGGTTAAAACTTGCCTCCCACGTCAGGCCCGACCGCGACCGTACAGGGGTCCCCCCCACGAGGAGCTCGATACCCTGATTCTGGATTTTACCCGCGTTGGTCAGCTTGGTCGAATACCCCGTTGACTCCGAGATCACGATGGGTAGAATCTGGTTGCTGGTTACCGAGTGGTAGTACGTGAAGTCGATGTTCATCCGGTTGCGGAACAACCGCACCTCAGCCCCGGCCTCGTACGATTCCTTCAGCTCGTTTTTGAGGTTCGGGTCAACAATCGTGTTGGTGTACGTTGCCAGCGGCAAGCCCTGAAACGTATTGGCGTTCAGGTTATAATACCCGGTTGTGGTGTACGGATTGCCCGACCGGCCGGCCTGTGCCCACGACCCGCGAAGCTTGAGGTAGCTAAGGTAGTTATTTTGCAGGCCAAAGGCGTCGGAGACCACAAAGCTGCCCCCCACCGAGGGGTAGAAGTACGAATTATTCTGCACGGGCAAGGTACTCGACCAGTCGTTACGTGCCGACAGATCCAGAAACGCGTAGTTTTTGAACCCTACACTCGCCGACGCATACACCGAATTAATGACCGACTCCACCAGGTTGTAGCTTGGCGTGTTGAGCACGGTACGGCCCACGGCGTACAGGCCCGGAATACTCAATTGCGATCCGAAGTTGCCCACCAGCCGATAACGGTTATTCTGGTGGTTTGTCCCGGCCAGTACGTTCATCGACCAGGTCTCGCCAAAGTCGTGGTTGTAGGTCAGCAGCAGGTCGGCGTTTTCGGTTTTGTTGTACTCATTGTTTTCAAAAACATCGCCGGTTTGCGCAACCCGCGTGCCTACCGCCCGCCAGCCATACTGCCGCTCGTAGTAGAAATCGGTACCGTAGCGCCCCTGCACCGAAAGCCCTTTGGCAATTTCGTAGCTCAGTTTGGCGTAGCCGATCACCCGGTCGCGGGTGTCGCCGTTGCGGGTGTTATTGATAGTCCAGAATGGGTTTGAGGTGACCGAGTTACTCTCAAAAATTTTCTCCCCACCCACAAAGAACCCGTTGCCACCCAAATCGCGCGACAGTCGAATGTCTTTGGCGCTATACTCGTACCGGCGCAGGCCATCCATCGACAGCGAGCGGGGCACGTACAGGAAACGGTACACCGGGTTGGCCCCGTCGTCGCCCACATAGGGGCGGTTCACTACGGCCTGATTGATGTAGTTCAGTTTCATGTCGAGGTTAAGGCCCTTCACAATATCGGTAGCCACTTTTACCGTCACACTGTTGCGCTTGAGGGTGTTGGTCGGCACAAAGCCGTCATTGCTGAGGTTTGCGACCGAGATAAAGTAGTTTGTATTTTCCCCGCCCCCATCTACGCTCAGCGTGTGGCTCATTTGCCGCTCAGGCCGGAAAAAGGCGGTGTACGGGTCGTCGATGGGCCGGTACTGAAGCGTGTCGCCCCACATATCCTCGTAGGTTTGGCCCTGCATTTTGGGTCCCCAGCTGCCGCGCGTAGTTGGGTTACGCCCCCCGGCCAGTTTCGGAATGCCACCCGTCAGAGCCGCGTCGTAAGGCACCACCGAACCGTCGGCTTTGCGGTAAAACGTAAAGGCTCCGTTGTACCCTTGCCCGTACTCACTCTGATAATCGGGTTTCACCAGCGCCCGACCGACCGACACATTGCCGGAGTACGAAACCGTTGGTTTCCGATTGCGCCGACCAGCCTTGGTGGTGATCAGAATGACCCCGTTGGCACCGAGTTGACCGTACAAAGCTGCCCCATTGGGCCCTTTGAGCACCGAGATTGACTCAATATCGTTCGGGTTGAGGTTCGAAATACCATCGCCCCCGTCCAGACCGCTTTGCAGCGCAAACGAGCCGATACTCCGCCGGTTCGAATTGTCGATAGGCACCCCGTCGATTACATACAGCGGCTGCGAATTACCCGACAGCGACGAGTTTCCGCGAATCACCACCCGCGACGAGCCACTCATGCCCCCCGCCGAACTGGTCACCTGTACGCCCGGTACTTTGGCCGAAAGTGCATTGGCTAAATTCGTTTCGCGGGCTCCTACCAGATCACGGCCCTGAATCTCACCCGTTGCGTACGTCAGAGCTTTTTTCTCCCGCTTGATGCCCAGTGCCGTAACCACCACCTCATTGAGGGTTTGATCTGACGACGAAAGGGTTATCGTCATCACCGACTCGCTCGTGAGCGGCACCTCGCGGGTTTGGTAGCCAATAAACGAAAAAACAAGCGTGGTAGCCTCGGTCGGTACGGCCAGCCGGAAGTTACCTTCGCCATCGGTCGTGGTCCCCCGGTTGGTACCTTTCACGGCGATATTCACCCCCGGCAAGCCCTGCCCCGACAAGCCGTCGGTTACTTTACCGGTAATGGTCCGGTCGTCGGCAGTGCGGACGGTTTCGAGACGGGGGCTGGCATCGTCGGCAGTGGTTTCGGGCAGGGGGGCCTGTTCGGTTTGCGACACCGACCGCGCCCGACGGTCGGACCGGCGCACCACGTAGGCCCCATTTTTCAGCTGCCGAAACTCAAAACCAGTCGATTTAAGCAGTTCGGTCAAGCCGGCTTCGAGCGTGTTGGTGCGGCTCAGTACATGACCGGGCACCATCACCTGATTCATACCCGCTTCTTCAAACAGGATGTCGACGCGGTATCGCTGCTGGAGGCTATTGAGCGCATCGGTCAGGCGCACCGTTCGGGCGGGCTGCCCGTCGACCGTCTGCTGGCGGGCAAGGGCCCGGGGGGCAATAGCCAACGTCTGGGCAAAAGAGGTATGATGCAGCAACCATAGCCCCATACACCCGTACAGTAGTGGTTTGTTCATAAGTATTCAGGCAAAATTAAATGTATAATGAATAATGTGAAATGTACAATTAAACTGTTGACTATCAACAGATAATCCAATTGTTCATTATGCGTTTTACATTGTTCATTCACTTAACTGGTTTAGTAAGGATTATCGACAAAAGCTGACTCAATCTGCACGGTTTTATCCGTTTGGGTGACCCGTACATCAAACAGTTCGGTTAGCGCCGTCAGAATTTCGTCGGCCGTGCGGGCGTGGAATTGCCCACTTAGTTTGCGGTCGGCAAGTTCGGGGGCCAATATCACCCGCAGGCCGAAATTATCTTCAATTAGCTGGGCTACTTCGGGCAGTGGTGTCTGCCGAAAATCGTAGCGAAACAGTTTCCAGGCGGGTTCGGCAGGAACCGGGTCGGCACTACGCCCACGCTGCAACGCCGTGCCGGGCCGTACCCGCACCCACTCGCCGGGTAGCATAGTGAGGGTTTGCGGGCGTTGCTGTTTGCCATAGCGTAGCTGCACTTTACCCCGGTTGAGCACCACGCGGGTACCCCGTCGGGTGTTCATCACAAACTCGGTCCCCAGCACCACCACCTCAACCCCGTCGGCGCCGGTCACCACAAACCGCTGTGCATCGGGGGTATGCACCACCGCAAATTCGGCCTCCCCGCGCAGGCTCACCTGCCGGGTCGATCGACCAAAGCCAAAACGGGGCAGCCGAATAGCGGAGTTTGCGTTGAGTGTCACCCGGCTACCGTCGGGCAACACCACCGACCGAATTTCGCCATACTCAGTGGCAATGGTACGCGTATTCCAGTAGGGCTCGGTGAGGGTTAGCAGCCCGGCCAAGCCCGCCAACCCAAGCGACGCTGCCACACCCATGAGCCAACGCGACCCCCGCCCCCCCCGAACCGGGCGCGGGGGCTGGGCCTCGGCGGTTTGGGTGAGCTGGGCTACAAAACGGGCGTATGCGTCGGTATCATCGACCACGAGTTGGGGTTGCTGTTGTTCCCGTCGCTGCAACTGCGCGTAAAACATCTCCTGATTGGCCGGGTCGAGCAACCACGTTCGGATTAGCTGCTTCTGCAACGGAGTAGCCCGCCCATCGAGGTACGTCTGAAGCAGTTCGGGCTGAATCGGGTTATCCATTGGTGGGTACGAAATAACGTGAAAGCAAATGTAGACCGGGCCCGCAAGCCAGAACCAGTACGAGCCATTCGCCCCGGAGGGCCTTGCGGAGCCGCCCGAGGGCGCGTGTCAGGTGATTTTCGACTGTCTTGGGGGTGAGTTGAAGCTCGGCCGCGATGTCGGCCTGGCTTTTGCCTTCAAATCGGCTCATCATAAACACGCGCTGTGCCTGTGGAGGTAGCGTTTGGACGGCCGCCCCGATTTGTTGCACCAGTTCATCCAGAAAAATAATCCGATCGGGCTGATCGTAGCCCGCGGTGATGGTCAGCTCGTCGAGCGAATCGGGTAACGATTCGATGGGGCCAAACTCGGCCCGCAGGTAGTCGATAGCCCGGTTGCGCACGGCACGGAAGAGGTAAGCCCGGTAGCTGCTGGTGATGTGTTCGTAGGCACGGGTGCGCCAGAACGTCAGAAATACCTCCCCGACGATATCCTCGGCCACATCGCGCCCGTACACGAACCGCACAGCATGGCTGCACAAATCGCGGTAATACTGCCGGAATAGCAGCGCACACCCCTGCGTCGGGTCTTTGGCAAACGCCTGCCGAACAAAAAAGTCAGGATCGGTGCCCGCCCGGCTTATATCTGGCTGCCCTCCCAGCGCAGGAAGCCCCGAAGGCGAGGAAGCATTTTCTGATGACGTAGAAAAAGGCATAGGCAGGCTGAAGTACGTATAACGTGAAGACGATTTTTTTGGACGTTACCCCCAATGCAGACGGAAAACTTTTCAACACCGACGCTAGAAGGCGTTATTTTGTGCTTACTCCGTTTACCACGTATGACCATTCGCCCTGCCACCCCGGCCGACCAGGCTGCCCTGCTCGCCCTACACCGGGCCGTTGCCCAAGACCCCAACGGCATAGCCCGTATGCCCGACGAAATTACCGATGCCTACATCGCGTCGTTGCTCAACCTGCAGCCGCCCGTGGGCCTGCAACGGGTTGTCACCGACGAAGCGGGCGAGCTGATGGGCGAAATTCATGGGGAGCGATACCGGTTACGCATCTTTACGCACATCCTGACCGGTATCACGGTTGTGGTGCACCCCCGGCATCAGGGCAGAGGCATTGGCAAAGCGTTGTTTAGTCAGTTTTTGCGGGATGTCCGGCAGACGTTTCCCGACATCCGGCGGGTCGAGCTGGAAGCCCGGGCCACCAACGAAGCATCGTTGCGGCTATACGAGAGCCTTGGGTTTGAACGGGAAGGCGTTTACCGCAACAAAACCCGCAACCGCGACGGGAGCTTTGTCGACAGTGTCGCTATGGCGTTGACGTTTACAGAATCCGATCGTTATTCTCGCTGACAAACGCACCCCAGGCCCCTTTTTTGGTTTTCTTGCTCGACACTACGGGCTGGGCATTGGCGTGAAAATGGTGGCAGATAGCGATACCCAGCGCGTCGGTCGCATCGAAAAATTGCGGGTCAAGTTCCGCTCTGAGCAGATGCGAAACCATTTGCGAGACCTGTTCTTTAGACGCGTTACCGTTGCCCGTGACCGATAGTTTTACCCGGCGCGGGGCATACTCGACAATCGGAATGTTGCGCGACAGAGCGGCCGCCATCACGACCCCCTGCGCCCGCCCGAGCTTGAGCATCGACTGCACGTTTTTCCCGAAAAACGGGTCCTCGATGGCCATTTCGTCGGGCTTATGTTGCTCGATAAGCCGGATCATGGTTTCGTGCAGTTTCTGAAGCTTCAGCTGGTAGGTTGTATATTTGCTCAGTTGAACAACGCCGTATTGCAACAGCCGCATGACGCCCCCGTTTTGCACCGCAATGACGCCGTAACCCGCTACCTGCGTACCGGGATCAACGCCAAGGATAATTTTTTCCGTATTGTGTGCAGTTGGTAAAGCCATGTGTGCAAGGTAACGCTTTCGGAACCGCTTTGATGCGTTTAGAAGACAAAAAAATCGCGTTTGGGCTTAAAATGGCCGTTTTATCGGGCCTGATTGCCTACATCGTCTACACCCTTAGCCGCCAACCCGCCGACCTGGGGGTGATCTGGCTAGCCCTGGCTCAAGCGCCCAACCCGTTTTTTTGGGTAAGTCTGCTGCTATTGCTTACACCCGTAAACTGGGGCTTCGAAGCCCTCAAGTGGCAAGGCCTCGTCCGGCGGATAGAGCCCATTTCATTCGCCGACGCTTACCGGGGTGTACTGGCCGGGCTGGCCCTGAGCATGGCGATTCCGACCGGCGTAGGCGATACGGTCGGGCGAGTGCTTTCCCTCCGCTCAACGCGCCGGGCCGACTCTATTGGGGCGGCCCTGGTATCGGGCGGGATGCAGTTTTACGTCGCCATTTGTCTGGGCGCTCCCGCCTGGACGCTCTACATCGACCGGGTACCCCAACGCGACGGCACGGCGGCACGGGCCTTGGCCATTGGCCTCTGGACCCTGGTCGGGCTGGGGGTTCTGCTGGCCAACATCAGGCCGATGTTGCTGCGCTGGTCGGGTCATGTGCCCTTCCTGAACCGATTTAGCGCATACTGGGCCGTAGCAGCCCAGTACACTGGCCGTGAGTTACTGGCCGCTTTTGGGGCTGCAACGGGCCGTTACCTGACCTTTTCGGTTCAGTTTCTGCTCGTTTTGCACCTCTACGGTCTGTCGTTGCCCCCGGCCGATCTGCTGGCGGGCATCGGGCTGGTGTTTCTGGTAAAAACCATCACGCCCGCTTTCAACTGGCTGAGCGATTTGGGCGTGCGCGAGGCCGCAGCCCTGTGGGTATTTGCCCCGTATAACCTACCCGCCCCTCTGCTGATAGCCGCTACGCTCACGCTCTGGATCGTCAATGTGCTGGCTCCGGTGCTGGTGGGGCTGGTGGGCGTTTGGCGAATCCGCCTGGCAGGCACCCGAACTACATGATTACGACTATTCTGCTCATCATCAGCGTCCTGTACGTCTTCATGACCCTAACTCTCTGGTGGGGTTGGCGACGTATTCCATACGCTCAGACGACACCGCTAACCGACGGACCGCTTATTTCGGTCGTGATTCCGGTGCGTAACGAAGCGGCTAACCTTCCCCATTTGCTGGCCGATCTGGCCCGGCAAACCTACACCCGATTTGAGGTGATTGTCGCCGACGACTCCTCCACCGACGATACCGTAGCGGTGGTTCAGAAACTAGTGAACGACTTACCCTATACGCTCCATTTACTCCCCTTACCCAACGAAAAAACCGGTGCGCCCAAGAAGCGGGCCATTGCCCAGAGCATTCGTATCGCCCAGGGCGAACTGATTCTGACTACCGACGGCGATTGCCGGGTTGGCCCCGACTGGGTTAGGAGCTTTGCTGCGTACTACCGCCAGCATCAACCCCGCATGATGACTGGTCCCGTCACGTTTACGCCAGACTGGACAGATGACATCTCGTTTGGAGAGATGTCATCTGTCCAGTCTGGTGGGGGGCTGGTTGGGCTATTTGGTCAGCTGCAAACCGTCGAATTTTCGAGTTTGATTGGATCGGGAGCGGCTACGTTGGCCCTGAACAACCCAACTATGTGCAACGGCGCCAACCTTTGTTATGAAAAACGAGTTTTTGAGGAAGTCAATGGGTTTGCGGGCATCGACCACGTAGCATCGGGCGACGATGAGCTGCTGATGCACAAGATCGCCAGGCGGTACCCGGGTGGGGTTCAGTTTCTGAAAAACCGGGATGCCATTGTGCAAACGGCCCCGCACAGCTCGTGGGTCGCCTTCTACCAGCAACGCAAGCGTTGGGCGAGTAAATGGAAAGCCTACGAAAGCTGGCACCCGTCGGCCCTGGCTATTTTTGTGTTTCTAAGCAACATGGCTCCGGTTGTTGCCGTACTGGGAGGTGTAGGCGGGCTGGTTCCATGGCCCATAGTTCTATTAATCATTGGCTTGAAAACTATACCAGAGTTTATATTTTTGCGGGCTATCCTTCGTTTTCTGCAAAAACCAGGGGCCGCTCGCTGGATACCGGCTACTCAGCTTGTGTATCCGTTTTACGTCGTGCTGTTCGGGCTAGCCGCTCAGCAAAAAGGGTTTACCTGGAAAGGCCGATCGCTAAAGTAATTCGTTTTTAGGTGCTTAGTTTTCCGTTCTTTGCTCATGTAGCATCAGACCAAACGGTTTATCAACCAACCAGTATACCGACACGCCACTAATCAACATACAACCTTGTTCCTGCATAAATCCAATTTTCTACTTCGTTCGGTTTACCCGGAATTCTGGTGGCGCATGGACCCTTCCGAGCCGGTTATCTACCTGACGTTCGACGATGGGCCTATACCGGATGTGACGGAATTTGTGCTCGAACAATTAGACAAATTTGCAGCTCAGGCTACGTTTTTCTGTATTGGCGATAACGTACGAAAACACCGAAACGTGTTTTATCAGGTTATTGAAGCCGGACATCTAATTGGTAACCACACGTTTAACCACCTGAACGGCTGGAAAACTGACGACGACGAATATCTGGACAATATCGACCAATGCCGGGATCAGATGCGAATCGAAACGGCCTTGTTCCGACCGCCTTACGGTCGTATTAAGAAAAGTCAGGCGGCCGAAGTACTCGAACAGTACGCCGTTGTGATGTGGGATGTGCTTTCGGGCGATTTTGACCAAAGTCTTTCGCCGGAAGTTTGCCTGCGTAAAACCCTGCAATACACCGAACCGGGTTCGATTGTGGTTTTCCACGACAGTATCAAGGCGTTTCCGAACATGCGGTACGCCCTGCCCCGGATGCTGCGGTATTTTGCCATGCGCGGGTACGAATTCAGGGCGTTGCCGCAGCCTGTTTTATCGGTGTATGAGTGAGCTATTACCCGGCGAATTACCCAACGTAACGGTACTGATTGCGGCCCGCAACGAAGAACTGACCATTCTGGACTGCCTCCGGTCAGTAGAGCGGCTCGATTACCCGACCGACCGCCTACAGGTACTGATTGGCAACGATAGCTCCTCCGACCGCACCGGTACGGTCGTGCGCGACTTTATCCAGGGCAAGCCCCAATTCAGGCTCATCGACATTACCGAACAGTTGCCCGATCTGGCCGGACCGGGTCTCGCTAGACCTAAGCTCAACGGGAAAGCTAACGTACTGGCCCAACTGGCCCACCACGCAACGGGCGAGTACCTGTTCACGACCGATGCCGACGCCCGCGTGCCACCCGGCTGGCTGCGGGCTATGCTGGCTCCGTTTGGGCAGCAAACCGATGGGCAGACGGTGGGTATTGTCAACGGGTGCACGCTCGTATCGGGGCACTCGGTTGGGGCAAAATTGCAGGCCGTTGAGTCGGCACTGGTGTTCAGGCTACTGGCGTTAGCAGCGCAAATGGGCGTGGCCCTCACTGGCGCGGGCAACAATATGGCGATCCGAAAAGAGGCCTACACGGCAGTTGGTGGCTTTGAGGGGCAACCGTTTTCGGTAGTTGAAGATTACACCCTGTTTCAGTCGATTGTGCGAAAGGGCTACGGTTTCCGTCAGCTCATCAGCCCCGAAACGCTTGTCTGGACGCTACCTCCCCCTTCGATTGGGGCTTATTTCCGGCAACGCAAACGCTGGATGCAGGGCGTTTTCGACCTTCCTCTTTTGCTACGGCTCACCACCCTCGGTCAGTATTTGCTGCCCCCCCTGCTGCTCGTGCTGGCGTTTTGGTTTCCGGCCCTTGCGCTCGGTTTGTACACCGCCAAAGTACTTACCCAAACACTTCTTTTGGGTGATGGGTTAATTCGGTTACGACAAACGCGCTACTGGCATTATGTGCTTCTTTACGAGCCATACCAAACCATAGCTGGTCTGCTGTTGCTGCTCTATTATAGGTGGCCGGGCCAGGTGGAGTGGAAAGACCGGCGCTATTGAGTTGTCGGCTTCATCACACTAACCTGCCCATGCATATGTCTCAGTCCACTTCGGACACGGCCCGCCAGCTACAGCAACTGGTTACCGATGTTGGTCAACATCTAAACGCCGACCGCTGTTTTCTGCACATCCGCAAACCCGAACAGGGTTTAGGCCGCATTGCTTACTGCTGGCGACGTGATGAAAGCATCCCCGACGCCATCCGGGCCGAGTGGGAAGAGGATGCCCGCACCCTGCCTGATATAGATCCGTTGTTCCGGGCCGCCCTGCTCACCCAGCCCTCAGTGTATGTAGACGATGTAGAGACCGCCCCGGCCACCGTACTCAACCGCGATTTTGAGGCTCAGACCTTCGGACACCGGGCCCTTGTCCACGCCCACGTGGTTGAGGGCGATACCCTCTGGGGTATTCTGCAACCGTGCATGTTTGGGCAACCCCGGCACTGGACCGAAGCCGATCGGGCGTATATCGACAATCAGTTACCCCGGTTGTTAGCTTTACTAAAGGAAGAATGGAAACGAGAGAAAGAAGGCCCAAAGCAGGCAGGAAGCGAGTAGGACACGTTTCGGACAGGATTACAGGATAAACAGGATTCATTCTGGTCGGAGAAAATCCGGGTTATCCTGTAATCTCTCCGGGCCACCCGGCGGTCCCAAAACTATTTTGGTAAGCCTGCCGTAAAAAACTTGTCCTGCACCAGAAAGGAAGCGAGTAGGATGAATTTCGCTCCGTTGTGCTTAGATTTTCCCATTCACACCTTGTAAACCAGCTATCCATTGCTCCGTCGTGTTCGTCACATATTGCTTAGTTTTCAGTACTTCCTCATTTATTCGTGGGCGGTACTCCGGCATGTGCTGATGCACCTGCTCCTGCTGCTGGTGGCTTACCTGAGCCTGACAAGCGGGCCGCAGATCGACGACATTTTCCGGTCGCTCAACGCGAGTGATCCCAATTTTTTCACCAACCGGCCCTTCCGGATTGCCACGCTCTACACCGCCATCTGGGGGCTGAGCATCTGGTTTTGTGGGCGTACCCTCCTCACCCTGGCCGATGTGCGAGGCCCGAAACTACTGGCTACGTTCCGGCGGTTTCCGCAACAGGAGTCCGAACGGGAGCGCGAACGACTCACGGTTTTTATCCGCATTGTTCCGATGCTGCTGGGCGTGTTGCCCCCCATACTGATTGCGATGGCGTTTGGGCGGGCCGAGAACGTGCAGCCGGTTTACGTGATCTGGTTTGTGGTGCTCGCCCTGGGGCTGGGCGTCTGGTTTTTGTACCACCGGGCTCTGCTTCGCAAACTGCTGCCCGGCATTCGGTTCGATCCGTATCTGTACTACCCCGACCGGCGGCACTGGCATAATGTCTGGCTGGCTTCCAACAACCCAACCCGGCTGATTTACGCCTTTTTGGTGGGCAACTGGTTTTTGTGGATGGCCATCATGTTTATCCCCGCCGACTGGATGATTTACCGTAAGCTCGGTCCGCTGGGGGTACTGCTCATCGGGTTTGTGTGGCTTACCCCGCTTGTATCAGTGCTTACGTACTGGAACCGCCCTACCCGACCGGTTCTGTTGTTGACGCTCCTCTGGATCATCTTTTGCAGTTTTTTTAACGACCATACCGAACTCCGATTTTCCGACACCCGGCCGAGTGCGTTACTGGCCGCCCGCCCAACTGTACCGGCCCATTTCGACCGGTGGCTGCAAGCCCGGGCAAATTGGCCGGGCGACACCTTGCCCGTTTTCATTGTGGCCACCGAGGGCGGGGGCATCCGAAGTCTGAACTGGACGGCGGGGGTACTGCACAAGCTCGATTCGTTGTTTCCGGCGTTTCGGCAACAGACATTTGCCATCAGTGGCGTATCGGGCGGGGGGGCCGGGGCCGCGCTATACGCTACATTCCAGCACGACCGGCGCACTCGCCCCCAACTGAAAACAAGCCAATTTCAACAGGCCATCGGTGAAGACTTTCTGTCGCCGGTGCTGGGGCCGCTTATTTTCCACGAATCGTTTCAGCGGATGCTGCCTGTTGCGGTGCAGCAACTCAACCGCAGCAACTGGCTCGAAGACGCCTGGAGCCTGTCGTACCAGAAGCACCTGCGGCTCGAAACCCTCGAAAAGCCCTTTATGGATACTTTTCGGGCCGATCCGCTCCACACGCCGAGTCTGTTTCTGAACAGTGTACTGACCGAAAGCGGCCAGAAATGTATTCTGAGCAACCTGCGCATCGACAGCACGTACTTCCGCGATGTAATTGATATTTACGACATTACCCGGCGCGATATGCCCGCCAAAACGGCGGCATCGCTCACAGCCCGGTTTCCGTGGCTCACGGGCGGGGGCCTCATCACCCAGCCCAACGGTCGGGCGTTTGGGCACGTGGTCGACGGCGGGTATTGGGATAATACGGGCCTCGAAACCGCCCTCTCCGTTCTGGCCGCCGTGACCCCCGCCATCGAAGCCCACAACCAACAACCAGACGCCCGGTTTCGGGTGGTGCCAGTGCTGCTGTACCTGCAAAATTCCATGCTTGACGACGATATTCGGGTGTCCGATACGTTTATCGACGTGGTCATGCCTATCGAAGCGTCGATGAATGCCAATCAGCGCAAATCAGCCTCTGTGGCCGGGCAGACCCGCAATATGCTAGCCCGGTACACGCCCCAAACGGCCTTTTACCAAATTTCGCTCGACCGGCATTCGGGCGTTCCACTACCCCTCGGCTGGTATCTCTCCGATGATGCCCGGCACGACTTATGGCGCAAAATCAACGCCATGCCGCACGATGCCGCTCCCACCATCCGGGCCATTGGAGCTTACTTCCGCACGGAGAATCGGTAGGTTTTGGGTTTGGGGTTTTTGGTTGACGGCGGGGTTAATTTCTATCATTTTAATAGATTTTACAGAAACATCGTCTGACGACGGGTTTACCTTCTGAACAAAACAGGTGGTAGTATGTCGTTATTAGACAAATTCATGAAGGGCCGGGCCGAGCTGACGATGCCAGACCCTGACGGGCTCATCAGCCGAAAAAGCTTTTTACAAGCGGCTGGCAGTGCGGTTGCGGCTGGGGTAGCCACGGGTGTGGTGGCTTCCTGCCAGACTCAGGGTCAATCGCCCAAATACCCGGTGCCTACGTCGGGGACTTACAAAGCCCCCACGGGCCAGCAGGTGCCCAGTTCGCCACCCTACTCTCCCCCGGCCACCGTCCCCACCGAGCCCGATGCACCCATTGAGCTGGAAGCCTGGAAATCGGACGCCGACCGGCAGTCGGGGCCTGTACCGACTCCCTTACCCAACGACGACCGGGTGGGGTATGCCCTGGTGGGGTTAGGCCACCTGACTCTGGAGGAACTGCTGCCCGCCTTTGGTGCCTGCAAAAAATCGAAGCCTGTAGCGCTGGTGAGCGGCAGCCCCGAAAAACTCCGGAAAGTAGCCCGGCAGTACGGCATCAAACCCGAAAACTGCTATAGTTACGACACCTACGACAAGCTCAAAGACAACCCTGAAGTGCAGGTCATCTACATTGTTTTGCCCAACTCCATGCACGCCGAGTTTACCATTCGGGGGGCACAGGCCGGTAAGCACATTCTCTGCGAAAAACCAATGGCAAACTCCGCGGCCGAGTGCCGGGCCATGATCGATGCCTGCCAGAAAGCGAACCGAAAACTGATGATCGCCTACCGGATTCAGTATGAGCCATACAACCGGTACGTACGCGGGCAACTCCAGAAAAACGAGTTCGGAAAGCCCAAGTTTGTGGATGCCTACAACTGCCAGTCGTCGGCTAATCCCAATCATTGGCGGCACATCAAAGCATTGGCCGGGGGCGGTGCCCTACCCGACATTGGGCTGTACTGCCTCAACACAACCCGGTTTATTCTGGGCGAAGAGCCCACTGAAGTATTTGCCTACACAGCCAGCGACCCATCCAATCCGCTGTTTAAGGAGGTGGAAGAAGTGTGCTCCTGGCAAATGAAGTTTCCGAGTGGCGTAATTGCTAATTGCGCCACCCATTACAACGTGCACGACGCCCGGCAGTACCGGGTCATGACCGAACGCGGCTGGTACGAGCTCGGCAATGCCTACGCCTATGAGGGGCAAAAACTGACTACCTCCCGCGCCGATGGCCCGATTGTGCGGCAGGAAAACGTGAGCATCACGGCCAAAAACCAGTTTGCTACCGAAATGGACCACTTTTCGGATTGCATCCTGACGAATAAAGATCCGTACACGCCCGGTCAGGAAGGCTTGCAGGATCAACAGATTATGGAAGCCATTTACCAGTCGGCGCGCGAAGGCCGCCCGGTCAAATTGCCGCCTGTCGAGAAGAAAGACGCCTTCCGCGGCCCTGAGCCCAACCTGACCTGACGCATTGTGGCTTTTGCGTTGAATCTGTATTCGTTACCCCCTGACAGGGGTCAAATACCCTGTCAGGGGTTGGGTCTCTCAACGTGTGTCATGAGAAATAGCGTAGGCCGAAACGTCAGCAACGGCAAACCAAAAACAATAAACCAGTAGCCTACATCCCGCCAATTAGAGCGGTAAGCTGAGGCTGGTACAGTCTTTGTACGACAAAGTAACTGTTACCAACTCTCTTTCGCCGTGCCTTGTCTGTACCGCCGTAGCCTTGTTCTGATTAGCCTGTTGAGCGTTCTCGTTCTGATTACCCACGCCCGAGTGCTGGCCCAGAACGTAACCGTCAAACGCACCGATGTGCAGCAGTCGGCGGTATCGGGGGCAACACAAAGCACCACAGCAGCAAATCCGGTTGATTTTACGGTGCGGGCCATCGACGAAAAAACGCAGGCAGACATTAGCGCGCAATACGAAATTCAGGCTGTGCTGGCCAAAAAGTCGTTCAAGGGTAGCAGTAAGCCGGGGCAACCCTTCCGGTTTGTACTCACCCGGACGGATACGCTGGTGGTAAAAACCGATGTAAAAGGCTACTACAAAACCGAGGAGGTCTTGTTGGTGTCGTGCGATACTTGCGGCACTTATGAGCACATCGCCGTTATGGAGCGGATCGATACGGTATTTACTGACCTGAAAGTCAATCAGGCCATCCGGCTCGACAATGTATATTTCGATCAGAGCAGCTACGTACTCCGGCCCGAGTCGAGCGTGCAACTCGACAAGCTACTGAAAACTCTTCGCACGAATCCCGGCCTCACCATTGAAATTGCGGGCCATACCGACAACGTGGGCGACCGTCGGCTCAACCAGGCGCTGTCGGAAAACCGGGCGCGGGTCATCACCAATTATCTCGTGACGCGGGGCATCACCGCTAACCGCCTTACTCCCAAAGGATACGGCGACGCCCGACCCGTGGCTCCCAACGATTCGGAAGACAACAAAAAGAAGAACCGGCGCGTTGAATTTGTGGTTTTGAAACTGTAAACGACAAATCCCAACCCGTAACTATGACGACGACGTATTTCGTCAAACCCGATTCGATTGTCCGGCGTATTTGGGGCGATGCCGACGTAATTCTGCTGGTGTTTGCCGGCTCGGCGGCCGAATTTGCCCTCAACAAGGCGGTCGACTGGCTGTTTTTCACCGGTAAGCTCCCCGCCGACCCGATTGCCCGGCTCTTTTCCACCGTTCGATACGCGCAGGAAATTGTATTTGCCCCCGAAGACCGGGCGCGGCAGGCCGTTCACCGCATGGGTGCTATTCATGGCGGGGTTGAGCGGCAACGCGGATACGCCATTCCCGACTGGGCCTACCGCGATGTCCTCTACATGCTCATCGACTATTCGGAGCGGGCCTATGCCCTACTGCACCGGCCCCTTTTGCCCGACGAGCAGAATGAATTGTTTACGGTGTTCCGGGCGGTGGGCGCGGGCATGGGCGTAGCTGACCTCCCCACGACCTACGCCGACTGGCAACGAGACCGGCAACTTCACCTCGACCGCGACCTGGCTCATAGCGATTTTACCGACCAGCTTTTCGCCCGTTACCGCGAACAATTGGGCAGTTGGCGGTACAACCTGCTGCTTCAGGCACAGGCACTGCTGGTGCCCAGAGCCGTAAGCGAACGGTTGCCCCTACCCCAAAAACCGGTGCTGGCTCAAACCATTGGCCTATACCGAATTCTCAACGGCCTCGGGCTGCGGTCGGTGGTGCAGCGGGTCTTGTTACCGACCGAGTACCTCGATCAGATTCGGGCCCTCGACAAGCGAAACAGTTAGCCGCCGGGCGTGTTAGACAGAGACCAAACTGCTCTGCCCATGTGCCGATTCCTACTGCTGTTTATGCTCCTTTCGCCGATGGACGCCTTACCCGCAGAACCAACCCTCCGGCAGTGGCTCGCCGAACGCCAATGGAAAAACCGGATTGTACTTCTGTACGCCCCCTCGGCCAACTCGCCCGAACTCCGGCAGCAACGCCAGCTGCTCAGCGCCGACCGGCCCGGCCTCGATGAACGTGATTTACTCATTCGGGAAGTAACGGCCGACAACCTCTCCGCCACCGACCAAGCCTACCTCGCCCGCACGCTCGACGTGCCCGGAGCGGGCTTTCAGGCGTTGCTCATCGGGAAAGATGGCGGGGTTAAGCTCCGTCAGTCATCGCCGTTTACGCTCAAACAACTCTTTACCACCATCGACGGGATGTATATGCGGCAACAGGAGATGAAAAAGAGCCGCCGGTAACCCGGATGCCGGGGGCAACCGCTATTTTTGCGACTGTATCGTTTTGCCTTCTCTGCATGCAGTATCTGTTTTTTATTCTGGCTATTCTGACGGGCGTTGGCATCAGCGTACAGTCGGGGGTCAACTCCTCGCTCCGGCACGCCCTGAGCAACCCTGTTTTAGCCGCCCTCATCTCGTTCGGCACCGGCTTTTTTGCCCTGGTAGCTGTTCACCTGTTTTCAGGTAACCCAACTCCCACTGCCGACGAGCTCCGGCAGATCAACTGGTGGAAATGGACTGGTGGCGTCATTGGCGCGTGTTACGTCACTACGGTTATTATTAGTGTCTCGAAAATTGGCCCGGCCAACCTGCTGAGCCTCAGTGTGGCCGGGCAGCTGATTGCCGCCGTTATTCTGGACCACTACGGACTGCTTGGCTTTCAGTCGCACCCGGCCAATATCTGGCGATTGGTCGGTGTGGCCCTCATCATTGCGGGGGTCGTATTTGTCGTAAAAAATTAGGCATGATTCGCTACCGTTTCTACCCCACGCTACTCAACGTTTTTTCGCGCTACCTGCAGGGTGGCCCGGTGAGCGAGGCCGATGTACTGGCCGTAGTCAACCGCGTGCCCAGGCCTGCCACTGCCGCGCAGGAACGGGGCACCTCGTTTGAGGAAGCCGTAATCAAAGGCACAGACGAGGAGCGGTTCGACCCGACAATTCTGGCCAAAGTACGCAAGCTGCTCCCCCGGCCTATTGTAGATGTGCAGGTTTATTGCCAGTGGGAAATTGACGATGTACTGTTTTACGGCTATGTAGACCTGATCGGCAAATTCAAAGCCGTTGACCTTAAAACGACCTCCTCGTATCAGAAAGACCGGTACGTACACAACCATCAGAACCTGTATCTGCACGCTCTCAAAACGAAAGGGATTCGGCTTATGGAGTACGTGGTCACCGATTTTCAGGACGTATACGTGGAAAGCTACGCCCTGACCAATCCCATCGATCGGCAGCTGGAAGAAATCCGGCTTTTCAAGACTTTTCTGAACGAGCACCGCGCCCTTATCACCGACAAGAAAATTTTTGTGGATGGGTAACCGGGTTATTCAGCTGTACCGAAATGCATACCGGGGCCTGTCGCCGTCGGTCTGGCTTTTATCGGGGGTGATGCTCATTAACCGGTGCGGTACCATGGTGCTCCCCTACCTGAGCCTCTACCTCACCCAAAATCTGCACTACACCGTAGCTCAAACGGGCGTAGTGATGGCCTTGTACGGCTGCGGAGCCATTGTGGGTGCATACCTCGGCGGCCGCCTGACCGACCGGTTCGGGTTTGCCCCCGTGCAGTTGTACAGCCTCTTTTTCGGCGGAGTGTTTCTGCTGGGTTTCCAGTTTGTGACCGACTTTACGGCCATGTGTGGGGCGGCTTTTTGCTTTACCCTGCTCGGCGACACCTTCCGCCCGGCCAACTCGGCCGCTATCGCCCATTATAGCGACGAAGCCACGCGCACCCGGGCGTTTTCGCTCAACCGACTGGCAATCAACCTCGGCTGGGCAGTCGGGGGCGGTCTGGGCGGTTTTCTGGCCGGTATCGACTATAGCCTGCTCTTTTGGGCCGATGGCCTGACGTGCATTCTGGCGGCCGTGGTTCTATACCTGAGCCTACCCCGCGCGAAAAAAACGCCGGTTCCGCTCACCCCGCTCTCCACCGAAAGCCTACATACCCCTCCGACCCATGCCGAGCCTGTACAATCGGCCTACCGAGACGGGTATTTCCTGCGGGTCATGGCCCTGACGTTGCTCTTCGTTTGCGCGTTTGTGCTCATGTTCAGCCTGTTACCGCTCTACTTCAAGCAGGTGCTCCACCTCCGCGAAGCCCAGATTGGCCTGCTCATGAGCCTGAACGGATTACTAATTGTAGCGGTCGAAATGGCGTTGGTGTTTACCCTCGAAAAACGCCTGCCCGAAGCCCGCTCCAAGCTCCGCATCATCGCCCTCGGCGTGGGGCTTACCGGCATGGCCTATGCCGGGCTTACCCTGAGTACCTGGCCGGGTCTGGCACTCGTCACCATCCTGCTCATGACCTTTGGCGAAATGCTGGCGATGCCGTTTATGCAAACACTCGCCGTTACCCGGTCGAATGCCCAAAACCGGGGGCAGTATATGGCCCTGTATTCGATGGCGTGGGCCGTTTCGCAACTCATCAGTCCGCTGGTGGGCGCCCAAATAGCCGGATCGGCGGGGTTTGTTACGTTATGGTGGGTAGCGACCTGTGCCTGTGCCCTCTCAACGGCTGGTTTCTGGTGGTTAAGTCGGCCGACGATTTTTCGGTCGGTTGCGGGTAAAATGCAGGGGAGCAACCCTTTCTAATTTAGCCGACTGCTAAGGGGCAGTCATGCACGCAACTATCAACCACATTTCCACCTGATTCATGGATCAGTCAGAACAGTCAACGAGCCCCTCACGGCGTCAGTTCCTGCAAACCGGGGCACTGGCCGCAGCGAGTAGCTTCTTTATCGTACCCCGCCATGTGCTGGGCAAGGGGTTCATTGCCCCCAGCGACAAGCTGAACATTGCTGGCGTCGGAATCGCTGGCAAAGGCTTTTCGGACACCAACAATTCGTTCAACAACGGAGCCAACAACATAGTCTCTCTATGCGATGTTGACTGGGGCCGCGAACAGGTGCAGGCTCAGTTCAAGAAGCACGAAAAGGCTACGCGCTACAAAGACTTCCGCCAGATGCTGGAGAAGGAAGCCAAAAACATCGATGCCGTTACGGTTTCGACTGCCGACCACACCCACGCCGTTGTGGCTATGGCCGCCATGCAGCTGGGTAAGCACGTGTACGTGCAGAAACCGCTCACTCATAATATCTACGAAGCCCGGATGCTGACCGAAGCCGCCCGCAAATACAAGGTGGTGACGCAGATGGGGAATCAGGGTGCCTCAAACCCGCAGCAGGAGCAAATGGTAGCCTGGTTTGACAAAGGACTGCTCGGCAAAGTGCATACAGTACACCTCTGGACCAACCGCCCGGTATGGCCACAGGGGATTCCGGTACCGCCACCGGCTGGCGAAGTCCCCGCCGACCTCGACTGGGATACCTGGCTCGGACCCGCTCAGAAAGTAGGGTACACGCCAGCGTACCACCCCTTCAAGTGGCGTGGCTGGTGGAACTTCGGAGCGGGAGCACTCGGCGACATCGGCTGCCACATCATGGACGTACCGTTCCGGGTACTCCGGTTGGGCTACCCCACTGAAGTGGAGGCCAGCATTGGTTCGGTATTCCTCAAAGACTGGACGCCCGAGTATATTCCCGAAGGCTGCCCACCGTCGTCGCACGTGGAGCTGAAGTTTCCGGCAACGGCCAAAAATAAGCAGGACGTTCGGATGACCTGGTCCGATGGTGGTATTCGTCCGTTCCGGCCCGAATGGCTGCCCGAAGGCGAGCCGATGCCCGAAAACGGCGAAAACGGCATGTTGATGATCGGCGACAAAGGCTTGCTCGTTTGCGGTCTGTACGGCAACGATCCTCGTCTGTACACCAAGAGTGGTCAGAAATACGTGGGCGATCCGAAGCCGGAGAGCGTAACCAAACTGCCCGAAAACGGCCACCAGATTTTGTGGACCGAGGCTTGTAAGGCTGGCTTCAACAGCAAGGAGCACAAAGCCCTGCACTCATCGTTCGACTTTGCCGGCCCGCTCACCGAGTCGGTACTGATGGGTAACCTCGCCATTCGGAGCTACACCCTGCGCACACCTCGGGCCAACAGCCGCAGCTTCGACTACCCCGGCCGTAAGCGCCTGATGTGGGACGGCGTGAACATGAAGGTGACGAACTTCGATGATGCCAACCAGTTTGTGAAGCGCGAGTACCGCGAAGGCTGGAAGTTGGTTTAATCTCGATTAACTAAAAACGGGCGAAGGGAGTCTATGACTGATAAATCAGTCATAGACTCCCTTCGCCCGTTTTTGTCTTTTCCGTTTATCTTACACCGGCGAATTCCCTCGAATAATCCGAAGCAAAATCACAACAACTGCGATAACGAGCAGAACGTGAATCAGGTTACCAAGGCCAAAGCCACCAAAACCTAAGAATCCGATGAGCCAGAGGATGATGCAAATCACCGCAATGGTGTACAGTATGTTTCCCATGATAGTTTGAATGTTAGAATGTACTAAGGGTTTATATAAATATCATACCAGAACTATCTTATAACTGATTATCAGGCAATTAACCCATGTTAACGTTTATTGTATCACGTTACATTGTGGAAAAGGATTCTCAAACTGTTACAAAATAGTGGCACCTCTCTACACGTACGGTTTTTCTACACAGCACCTGTTTATTTAGCCAAAGGAGTTTCATTCGATACAGGCAATGTGAAGCAATTTGTATGCCCACCCCGGCCGGGCGCTGTGCCGCGCGCTCCGTTATAAATCAGTCTGTTGATGGATCGAACGGCGTCCGTGTCGACGCAGGCAGCGCGTCTTTTTCCGCCTCTATCCCGCAGAGAGAGGGGTTTTGTGTCCCAATTGGTCACGAATTGGTAATCGTGGGGTAACACCTACGTAACGTAGCGAGTGTCTCTTTGCAGCGGTAACTAGACGTACCGTCTTTCATGAAAAAACTACTATTCTCGCTTCTCTTTTTGAGTGCTTTTGTCAGTACCGAACTACGCGCACAAACCACCCAAACATCCATAGTTGGCGTGGTGCTCGAAAACGGAAAAACACCGCTACCCGGAGCAACCGTGCTCCTCCGCAACGAATCGACGGGCTTTTCGACCGGCACCGTTACAAACGTAAAAGGCGAATACTCGTTCAAAGAGCTCCCACTCGGTGGGCCTTACACCGTGCGCGCTACGTTTGTGGGCTTTGGTGAGCAGAAACAAACAGGCTACATGCTCAACCAGGGTGATCTGATCCGCATTAACCTCACGATGCAGGAGAGCGGACAGAATCTCGACGTGGTGGATGTAGTAGCCTCGGGCCTCAAAAACAAAGTCGAAAACTTTGGCGCTGCAACCGCCGTCTCGGCCCGATCTATTGCAACCCTGCCCGTAAACGGCCGGAATTTCACCTCCCTCACCGACCTTTCTCCACTCGCGGGCCGGGGTGGAAACCTGTCGGGGCAACTCGGCTCATCGACCAACTTCACCATCGACGGGATGACGGCCAAAAACCCCACCTCGGCCGGGTCGACCACGAGCCGGAGCGGGGCCCCCTACTCCATCTCGATCGAAGCCGTCCGGGAGTTTAAGGTGATTACCAATCAGTACGACGTGGTGTACGGCCGGGCCGGGGGTGGCCTGATTTCGTCGGTAACGAAGTCGGGGACCAATCAGCTCACGGGGAGCGTGTTTAACTACACCCGTGCCAACTGGCTCGCCAGCAAATACGACATCCGGGGTAATCCGCGCACGATCAAGTACTCGACCAACCAGTTTGGGTTCTCGCTGGGTGGCCCCATCATCAAAGACAAGCTGCACTATTTTGTGGTGTGGGACCGGCAGCAGGACTCGCGCCCGCTCATTGTAGCCGACGTGCAGTCGCCGGTTGATGAGAACCGTTTCAACGTAACCCGGGCCACGCTTGACCGGTTTGTGGGTATTGCCCGTTCGCTGTACGGCACGGCCAACACACCCCAATACGGGCAGTTCGACAAGGTGCGTGGCTCCAACGCGGGTTTTCTGCGGCTCGACTGGCAGATTAACAACCGAAACCTGCTGACCATCCGCAACAACTTCACGAGCGACCGCAACAAGCTGGGCCTGGCCGATAATACCTCGATCAATATTTACGAATCGTACGGCAACGACTTCAATTGGGATAACAGCATGCTGGCCACGCTGCGCACCTCGGTAAGCCCACGGGTCACCAACGAACTGAAATTCCAGCACCTGTACACCTACCAGCTCAGCAGCCCCGGCGATCAGTTGCCCTCGGCCAACATTCCACGGGCCATTGTCGAAAACGTGGTGTCGACTGTCGGGGGAGCAAACCGCTCGACCAACATCCAGATGGGTGGACACCGATTTGCGCAGGAAGGCTTCAAAAACAACGTGCTGCAACTGGTCAACAACTTGTACTACAATACCGACAAGGCCCAGTTTACGTTTGGCACCGACCTGATGTACACGCATTCGAATTCGGTGTATGGTAGCGAGGTTAACGGCCGGTTCCACTTCACCGTGGACGGGTCGCTGTCGGCCCTCGACAAATTTGAGCGGCTCCAGCCCTACCGGTACTTCCGCGAGGTACCCCTGAAAGACGACTGGAGCGTGCGCGGTAGCATTTGGAACGCGGGGATTTACGGCCAAATGAGTACCCGGCTTGCCACCGGCCTCGACATGACGGCCGGTCTCCGCTTCGACTACGCTCACTACCCCAAAGCGGCTCTCAATCAGGCCGTATTGCAGGACTTGAATTTGCGCACCGACAACCGGCTCCGGTCGTTTGTGGCACAGCCACGCCTGCAATTTACCTGGGACGTGAACGAGCAACGGCGCGACATTATCCGGCTCGGGGGCGGGGTATTTGCCTCGGACATCAACAACTATGTACTGATCAACAACCTGACCTTCGACGGTACCAATCTGGCTACGGTCGATGTTCGCGGGGCCAACGTGCCTACGCCCGACTTTGCGGCTTACCGGGCCAACTACAGCAGCATTCCCTCGCTCGGGCAGTTTCAGCTACCCACCATCAACATGACCGGGGCCAACGCCCGCGTACCGGTTCTGTACAAAGCCAACCTCTCGTACACCCGGTTTGTGACCGATCGCCTGAAAGTGAGCCTGTCGGGCTTTATGTCGCTGGCCCGCAACAACTACACCTACGTAGACCGGAACATGGTGACGGAGCCCTTTTTCCGGCTCGCCAACGAGGGTAACCGGGGCGTGTACGTGCCGCTCAACACTATGCCCGCCAACGGTGCCGGCGACTGGTTGCAGGGCCGCATCAGTCAACGGTTGGGCCGGGTACTTGAGCTGACCAGCGACGGTAAGGTGAACAACTTTGCCGCCGTGGTTGATGCTACGTACCGGTATTTCCGCGATGGCGAATTTACCGCCAGCTACACCTGGAACGATACCCGCGACAACACCTCGTACAATGGCAACGTAGCCAACACGGCTACCCTGGTGCAGCCCGTTGCCGACGACCCGCGCAACCTGAGCCGCGTAACCTATTCTGACAACCATTTCCGGCACAAAGTAGTCGTGTATGGCACCTTGCCTACGTTCTGGGGCGTATCGGTAGGGGTGCGGTATTCGGGGCTGGGCGGCACGCGCTACACCCTCCTGTCGGGGGCTAACAGCAACGCCGACTTTGTGTCCGGGCAAAATGACCTGGCGTTTATCTTCGACCGCAACAGCGAGAGCGTGCCGGCCAACGTACGCGCGGGCTTGCAGGCTATTCTGGACAACCCCAATGCGAGCCAGAGTATCAAAGACTATATTAATCGGTACTCTGGGCAGATTGCCGAGCGCAACGGAGGCATCAACGGGTTCTACGGTATCTTCGATATTCGGGCCAGCAAGCGGGTACGGGTGTACCGGAACCACACAATCGAGGTATCGGCCGACATCTTTAACTTCGCCAACTTCCTCAAGAAGAGCTGGGGAACCAACCGCACGCTCGGGTCGCAGGCCCTGTACGCGCTGGGGATTCCGGCATCGGGTAGCACGCCCGCCGTTTCGCCCTTCGACCGGACCAATGCCCGCTACGTGTACCGGGTCAACACGGCCGGAGTGGTTACTCCTTCTGGTGATCCGTTCCAGGTTCAGCTCGGTATTCGTTACGGATTTTAACGGTTGCAGTAGTTGAAGCTTCTTTTCCGGTTTTGCGTTTGGGGATCGATACCCTACACGCAAAACCATTTTCATAAACCAACCCCAAACTCAATGTTCAAATCAATCGGTGCGATGGGCCTGTTGTTGTGCGCCCAACTCACGTTTGCCCAAACCAAACTCGACCGTCAGGGACACCGGGGCGCCCGGGGCCTGATGCCTGAAAATACCGTGGCCGCTATGAAAAAGGCGCTCGATGTGGGTGTCGAAACCCTGGAGCTGGACGTGGTAATCTCGAAAGACAAGCAGGTGGTGGTATCGCACGACCACTACATGGCCGCGAGTATTTCGACCAAACCCGATGGCACGCCCGTGACCGAGGCCGAGCAGAAATCCATCAACCTGTACCAGATGCCCTACGCCGACATTCGGGCGTTTGATGTAGGTAGCCGACCCCACGCTCAGTTTCCCGATCAGAAAAAATTTAAGGCCTACAAACCCCTGCTGGCTGAACTGATCGACTCGGTTGACACCTACGCCCGCACAAAGGGGCTGCCGTTGCCCCGGTATAATATTGAAATAAAATCGGCTCCGGCGGGGGATAACGTATCGCACCCAGCCCCACAGGAGTTTGTGGATCTGGTGTTGCCGATTTGCCAGAAAAAGCTGGGCAAGCGGTTCTATGTGCAGTCGTTTGATGTGCGGCCGTTGCAGGTTATTCACAAACAGCACCCGGAGGTACCCATTGCGTACCTGACCGCCAACGCCAAAACCGTGGACGAAAACCTGGCCGCACTCGGATTTACGCCGTTTGCCTATAGCCCCTACTACAAGGGCGTAACCGACCAAACTGTAAAAACCTGCCACCAGAAAGGAATGCAGATCATCCCGTGGACGGTAAATACGAAAGAAGAAATCAGTAATCTGGTAAAACTGGGCGTCGACGGCATCATCACCGACTACCCCAATCTGTTTTAGGTCGGGCTTATTTCAACAAGAAATTCGGCGGACCGGAAAGAGTTTTTATGACTCCTTTCGGCCCGCCGAATTTCTTGTTATACAACCGTGAGTCAAAGCCCTATACACCATTAATTAACTAAAAACCAAACACTTGAAAAGGCTTCGACCCATAACGCACGCCTAAATAATCTGGTTATCGACCAGACAGATACGCTAAGCAAAAATAAGTGTCTCGAACTGCGCATTGATGAATGCGATCTCGTCGGCAGAGAGTTTTACCTCAATGGCTTTGGCGTTTTGAATGGCCTGCTCGGCGTTGCGGGCCCCTACCAGTGCCACCGTGATACCGGGCCGCTCGATGGTCCAGCGGATCACCAACTGACTCAGAGTAGCCTGTTTACTGTCGGCTAATGGCTTCAGGGCATTCAACAGGGTATCTGTCTTGGCGATATTCTCTTGGTTGAAGAACCGGTAGCCCGCCCGATGGTCACCGGGCGCAAACTGATGACCAGGCTTAATTTTCCCCGTCAGCAGGCCCCGCTCCATGGGGCTGTACGCCAGAATCGACTTTTTGTGGGCAATGCAATACGGCACCAGCTCGTCTTCAATCCCCCGGTTGATCATGCTGAACGGCACCTGATTAGAAGCGAGCGACAAAACCGACTCGGCCCGCTTCATCTGCTCCACATTGTAATTGCTCACCCCGGCCTGCCGCACCTTCCCCTGCTCCATAAGCCGCAATACAGCCTCCATCGTCTCTTCGATCGGGGTTGTTTTGTCGGGCCAGTGAATCTGATACAAGTCTATGTAGTCGGTGCCTAACCGCCGGAGGCTATCTTCGCACTCCTTCATGATGCTTTCCTTACCGGCGTACTTGTACACATCAATCGGGTTGCCGTCGTTGTCCTGACTCTTAAACCCAAAATCACCCTGGGTAGAGTCCCAGCGCATCCCATACTTGGTCAGAATCTGCACCTTGTCGCGCGGAATGCCTTTGATAGCCTCCCCAACGATCTCTTCGCTGGTGCCCTGCCCGTAGATTGGGGCCGTATCAATCGAGGTTACTCCCAGATCATACGAAGCCCGAATGGCTTCAATAGCCCCCTGACGTTCGGTGCCGCCCCACATCCAGCCACCGGCGGCCCAGGCCCCGAAGGTTATGGCCGACACGGCCAGATCAGTTTCTCCTAACTTCCGATATTCCATTAATTGTAAACTATTTACTGGTTTCGATAGATCATTTGCTCATTTCTGGACATTCGGACTTCAGACACTGGACGTTAGACTTACTACTTTTCTGTATGAAGGTCTAACGTCTACTATCTAATGTCCAGTAGTTAGAATTCATTTGGACGGCTTCTGCCTAATTGCCCCCCAGACGTACGTGCCAACAGCTCCGGCCGGTAACGACGTTCGAGCAAGGGCTCCGTTCTCCCGGATTGCAAACGACTGCGCCGTTTTTGTGTCATTGTACACAATGAGTACCCAGCGCTTATCAGGCGTCAGAAACGCCACATTTGGCAATGAATCCGGACCCTCGGAGCCAACCCGAACCGAACCCGGTCGGACAAACTTGGAGGCTACCGCCACCACGTAATACGGCGAGTTACGGGTTACAGCGTTACCGTCGAGTGTGAGTGCCCCCAGGCACTGCGTGCACCCCCCCGGCGTGTGCGGTTGCTGCCGGGGGTCGGCCGCCAGATTCCACTCCAGCACCGTCCGGCTCCAGTTGCGCGTAGCCCCAATAATGAGGTTTTTAACGTGCCAGCCCAGATCCCCTTTTAGATTACCCGGTGCCCCCGTCCATTGTTCGGTGAAATACAGATTTTTGTCGGGATGCGCCTTGTGTACTTCCGACAGGGCCGTGATAGGCCCCGCGTACAAATGAAACGCCGACCCGTCGACATAAGGCTTTACTTCGGGGTCGTTCAGGATCGAGATCGGGTAATCGGGCCGGTCGGCATTATGATCGTACAACACGATTTTGGTCTGAATCCTGGCCGCCCGGAAAGCCGGACCGAGGCTTTTTTTGATAAATAAACCCTGCTCTTCGGGCAGCATGAGCAAACTGGGATTGTTGCCGGGGTGCAACGGCTCGTTCTGAATCGTCACGGCGTCGATATGGATCCCTTCGGCCTGCATTCCCCGGATGTACTTCACAAAATACTGCGCGTACGTATCGTAAAACTCGGGCTTTAGGCTGCCCCCTTTTGAGCTACCGTTGGTCTTCATCCAGGCCGGGGGCGACCAGGGTGATCCCAGAATCTTGATGGCCGGGTTGATGGCCAGAATCTGTTTCAGAACCGTAATCAGGTACTGCCGGTCGGGGTCGAGCGAAAACCGTTCCAGCTTGGGGTCGGTCTGTCCGTCGGGCAGGTCGTTGTACGAAAACACGCGCTCGTCGAGGTCCGATGCCCCGATGCTTACCCGCAGATAACTCACCCCGATGCTGTTGCCCTGCGTACCAAACAACTCCCGGAGCAGAGCCGCCCGCTCCGAGGGGCCCATCCGGCTCAGCAACAGAGCACTGCCACCTGTCAACGTGTAGCCGAATCCATCTATTGACTGAAACCGTTGCGCCTTATCGACCGTAATAATTGGGTCTGAAACAGACTTGATAGCCGCATCAAATCGGAGGGTGCCAGGCTGTTTGACGAACAAGGCCGCCGGATCGTCGGGATTCGTGAGCCATACCGAAACCGATGCTGCCGATGAACGGGCCGGGGTCTGCTGCCCCATGACCTGCGTTACCAGCGCGCACCCCATCAGTACGCCAAACAGGGTTTGTTTAAATGAGTCGTGCATGTGAACGGTGATTGCCCCGACTGAACCGTACTACGCGTCAGCGGAGCCTGCGAAGATAAGCCCATTTAGGTTGGCACATACCCATTCAGGAGCGACAAAACACCCAGGCTACCCGAGTGCTCCAAAATTAGGTAACCGTTCACGAAGTGCTTTATTCCGATTGGGCTCCATACCGCCAATTGATCTGTATCTTTCGAGCCAACTTGCCATACAGGCACTAACTCATTTACTGTCACATTTTCCAAAACTCTGCATGTTTAAACATCTCCTAACACTCTGCCTGCTTCAAGGTCTGTTTATAGTGAGCGCATCTGCCCAACAGTTTTTGCCCCCCATCGAACGCTATTCGGGCAGCAAGCCGGGTTATCTGGTGCTCAAAACCGGCGAGCGCGTTGAATTCACCCTCGACGATCTGGATCGTAAGCGCGGCCTCATTGTTAATGTTGCCGGTAAAACGGCCGATGGCAAGAAGTTTTCGTACAGCGCCGAACAGATTCAGGAGCTGGGTCTCACACCATCCGACTATGCCAAACTGGCTTCCATCTCAGAAAGCACCCGGTCAATCGCCAAGATGCAGCGCAACCAGGTCAATGAATCGGCCCGGAACCTCGTCCTGTTTTACAATGAACAGCTCGACGAACCCCGGCGCGAGGCTCTGCTACAATTGGTAAATCCGGGCTTTGAGTCGCGGATTCGGGTGTATAATGACCCTTTCGCAGCCGAGACTATGGGGGTCGGCTTTGCGGGTGTGCAGGTTACCGGTGGTATGGACAAGTCATTTTATGTACGCGCCAACGGCAAAACGTTTCGGCTGAAAAAGAAAGATTACGACAAGGCTTTTGTCGATTTGTTCAGCTCCTGCAAAGGCCTGATGACCAAATACGGCAAAGACTTCGCCTGGCGCGACTTCTGTTACCACGTGTTTATGTTCGATCAGGAATGTGTTGACCTGGCTAACAAATAGATTACCGACACTAAGCTGACAAAAAAAAGGCCCGAACGTACGTTCGGGCCTTTTTGCTTGAATCTATCTGTCAGGACAAATTATTCTTCAACAACTTCCTGCTTCTTCACTGAAATGGTCAGGGCTTCGCCTTCGCCTGAGTAGTCGGCCAGAATTACATCGCCTTCTTTCAGATCACCCTTCAGAATTTCTTCCGCAACGGGATCTTCCAGATAACGCTGGATGGCGCGGTTGAGCGGGCGGGCACCATACTGCGGATCGTAGCCTTTCTCGGCCAGGAAATCCTTCGCTTTCTCGGTCAGCTCTACCTTGTAGCCCAGGCTCGTAACCCGGCCCAGCAACTTCGCCAACAGCAGGTCGATGATCTGATGCAGGTCTTCGCGTTGCAGCGAATTGAACACGATCACGTCGTCCAGACGGTTGAGGAATTCGGGCGAGAACGCCTTCCGGAGCGCACTTTGAATCGTGCTCTTCATCATGTCGTCCTGATTCTCGGTACGGCTGCGCGAAGCAAAACCAATACCAGCACCGAAGTCTTTCAGGTCACGCACCCCGATGTTCGAGGTCATGATGATGATCGTGTTGCGGAAATCGACCCGGCGACCCAGACCATCAGTCAGGATACCATCATCGAGCACTTGCAACAGAATGTTGAACACATCTGGGTGTGCTTTCTCGATTTCGTCGAGCAACACCACCGAGTACGGCTTCCGACGAATCTTCTCGGTCAGCTGACCGCCTTCTTCGTAGCCTACGTAGCCCGGAGGAGCTCCTACCAGTCGGCTTACACTGAATTTCTCCATGTACTCCGACATATCAATCCGTACCAGCGCGTCTTCTTTATCGAAGAGGTAGGTGGCCAGAACTTTCGCCAACTCGGTTTTACCAACCCCGGTTGGGCCGAGGAAGATAAATGAGCCGATCGGTTTCTTCGGATCTTTCAGACCCACCCGCGTCCGCTGAATGGCTTTCACCAGTTTCTCGATAGCGGGGTTTTGTCCAATTACCCGACCTTTCAGCTCTTCGCCCATGTTAATGAGCTTCTTGCCTTCGTCGTTCGAAACGCTCGTTACGGGGATGCCCGTCATCATAGCCACCACTTCGGCTACGTTGTCTTCGTTGACCGTGTACCGGCGCTTCTTGGTATCTTCTTCCCAGGCTTGCTTGGCACGCTCCAGCTGATCGATCAGGCGCTTCTCCTTGTCGCGGAGTTGAGCGGCCTCTTCGTATTTCTGGCTCTTCACCACCTGGTTTTTCTCCTTCTTGATATTCTCGATCTGCTCTTCGAGCTTCAGAATATCTTCGGGCACCGTGATGTTCGAGATGTGTACGCGGGCACCTACTTCATCGAGTACGTCGATCGCCTTGTCGGGCAGGAACCGGTCAGAGATATACCGCTCTGACAGTTTCACCGCAGCCTCAACAGCCTCCGGCGTGTAGTTTACGTGGTGGTGATCTTCGTACTTATCCTTGATGTTGTTCAGGATTTCGATCGTTTCGTCAATCGACGTCGCATCGACCATCACCATCTGGAAACGACGGGCCAGGGCACCATCTTTCTCAATGTACTGACGGTATTCGTCGAGTGTAGTGGCGCCAATGCATTGAATGTCGCCCCGAGCCAGTGCCGGCTTGAACATGTTCGACGCATCAAGCGAACCTGAGGCACCGCCCGCGCCCACAATCGTGTGCAGCTCGTCGATGAACAGAATCACCTCGGGCGACTTTTCCAGCTCATTCATTACGGCCTTCATCCGCTCTTCAAACTGACCCCGGTACTTGGTACCGGCTACCAGCGAAGCCAGGTCGAGCGTAACGACGCGCTTGCCAAACAGCACCCGCGATACCTTTTTCTGAACGATACGCAGGGCGAGGCCTTCCGCGATAGCAGTTTTACCAACGCCAGGCTCACCAATCAGAATCGGGTTATTTTTCTTCCGGCGGCTCAGGATCTGGGCCACACGTTCAATTTCTTTTTCACGGCCAACGATTGGGTCGAGTTTGCCGAGTTCAGCGAGTTTGGTCAGGTCACGGCCAAAGTTGTCAAGGACGGGCGTACGCGATTTCTCGCCCCCTTTTTCCTTGCCCTGGCCGGTGCTGCCACCTCCGCCAAACATCCCCCGATCGTTGTCATCGTCGTCGGTTTCAGGTCCCATGTGTGGACGGGTTCCGGATGATTGATATTCCAGCATCTCCTTAATCACTTCGTAATTAACGTTGTACTTGTTCAGAATCTGCGTGGCTACATTGTCTTCGTCGCGGAGAATGGACAACAGCAAATGCTCAGTACCAATCAGCGGGCTTTTGAAGATTTTGGCCTCCAGATACGTAATCTTGAGCGTCTTCTCCGACTGACGGGTCAGCGGGATATTCGCCAGATTTTTTACATTGTTGGTGGCCGTTCCTTTCGTCGCCTGCTCAATAGTCACCCGGAGTTCGTCGAGCGATATTCCGAGTTTTTTTAGCAAGCCGATGGCCACCCCTTCCCCCTCCCGGATCATGCCCAGCAGCAGGTGTTCGGTGCCGATGTAATCGTGACCCAGCCGGAGGGCTTCCTCCCGGCTCAAGGTGATTACTTCTTTAACGCGATTCGAAAATTTTGCATCCATTCGCTTTGGCTCTCCAGTCGTGTGCGTCTTATAATGGGGTAACGAAATAAAAATCGGGTTTGTTCAATGGGTGAACGAGTGAATGAGTGAATGCGCAAAAGAGTGATTTTTTTGAAATAATCCTGTTTTGGGTTCCTCCAGCAACGATACGAGCCGGATAAACGAAGGTTTTCGCTTCGTTTATTGCGCTCTTTCACTTTTTCACTCTTTCACTCGTTAAATATTGCCTCGCTTCCGGCCCCATGCAGAACAAAAGATCTACTATGCTCAGGTTGGGGGCAAAATGGGGGCCAAAGTTTTGCATGTATGGCTCCGGATGGTAAAACAGCGGCTTATCGGGCGGATTCTTAGCGTTCATCCGCGAACGTGCGTCAAATGTACCATCGGGTGGGTTTTTCTGGTACCATTCTGTCAGCAAAAGTGCGGTCTTTATCCCCAGCATTTGCCGACAAATTGTCAGCATCTCCCACGATATGTCAAACAGGAACTTCCACTCCCGACGATAAACGGCCTCCAGTTGGGGAGCGTAGTACTCAAAGAAAGGCGCCTTCCGATAGGCACTTTCCAGACACCGCCAGTGCCGCTGTTGCCAGGCCGTCCCGTTGTCGATCCGAACCTCGCGAATGGGCTGATGGTTGGTGGCCCCGGCTACCGGTACCGTCAGGCAGTCAATCTTGTTGGCCGTGAGCACATAGCACCGGTTTCGGTAACTCTGTTTCTGGTACTGCTCGTGGGCCTCAAGATGCACCTCATCGTGCGTGAGCATACCCACAAAAAAATCCAAACAGGGTAAAAAAGGCAATTCAATCAGTAAACGCGACGGGGTGTTGTTTTCCAACGTAACTCAACTTTTTACCAATTAAAGAAAAAAAAGAAATCACTCCAACTAATTTTGGCAGAATTATGATTTTCTTCCATTGGTTATCCCGACTGCCCTTTTCGTGGCTCTACGCCCTGTCGGATTTGCTGTACCTTGTACTGGCTTACGTGGTTCGTTACCGACGCCAGGTGATCGTTCAGAATCTGTCTACCGCTTTTCCCGAGAAGTCGGCACATGACATAAACAAGCTCACGCGGGGGTTCTACCGCAACCTGACCGACCTGATTGTGGAGACGATCAAACTCCCCGCCCTGAGCGCCGACGAACTGCTTCGGCGGGTTCGGTTTCAGAATCCCGAACTCATTAGCAGCCGGATTGCTGCCGGGCAGCCCGTTATCATTCTGGCTTCGCACCAGAGCAACTGGGAGTGGCTCCCCGCTTCGGCACAGCTCAACGGCATTATTGCCGACAGTGTGTACAAGCAACTGTCGAGCCCATTTTTTGAGAACCTGATGCGTGAAATCCGGTCTACGTTCGGCGTAAACCCCATTCCGATGCACCGGCTCCTGCGCGACGTAGCCGTACGTCGGCATGTGCCCCGTGCCATTGCGCTGGTGGCCGATCAGATTCCGGCCTCGCCCGAGGTGGC
The DNA here is from genome assembly GCF_000383955.1 of Rudanella lutea DSM 19387. Lineage (NCBI taxonomy): Bacteria > Pseudomonadati > Bacteroidota > Cytophagia > Cytophagales > Cytophagaceae > Rudanella > Rudanella lutea. The sequence goes on from NZ_KB913013.1 coordinate 624,800, forward strand.
TTACTGGCTTCCCTTCCTGAACCACGAAACCGCGTTTTATCCGGGCCCCGAAAAGCTGGCCCGCTCGTTGCAACTCCCTGTTTTCTATGTCGAAATGGTACGGGTACGCCGGGGCTACTACGATGTTACGTTGCATACGCTGGCCGAGCCGCCCTACAATGACCTGCCTGATGAAGCCATTCTGACCCGGTACCGCGACCGGCTGGAGCGCACCATTCAAGCCACCCCCTCCGACTGGCTTTGGTCGCACAAGCGGTGGAAACATCAGCGTGAAGAATACGTGGGCAGAGGGAAGCAACGAGGATAAACAGTCGAAAATAGGCTGCGCTCAATACCGCCCTCATCTTTACTATGGACGACTTTCCAGAATTTGGAAACAAAACACCTTGCGAGAAAAAGTCAACTATCTCACTATCAATATCTTAAAACTTCGGCATTGAATTCGTTATACGCTGATTAGAAGAAACAATAAATCAGACGAGAGGATGAATTCAGCAAAAAAAACATTTGTAGTTGACGATGACCCGTTCTGGACGGCCATGCTTACCCAAATCCTGAACGACCTGGGCTTCACGAATATCACCACCTTTTCGTCAGGTGCAGAATGCTTTCAGAATCTTCACCTGAACCCCGAGCTGATTTTTCTGGACTACCAGATGGAAGGTATGGATGGACTAACGGTTCTCCAGAAAATCAAAGCCTACAATTCGAAGATCAGCGTTGTGTTTTGCACTGCCCACGAAGACCTGGGAGTCGCCATTGATGCGCTTCAGTACGGTTCGCTCGACTACCTGCTCAAAGGTAATGCCAACCGACAGGAGGTTGCTTCGATCATCAGCGCGTAGTCTATTATCGTATCGCACACCGACCGTATTTACGATCTGTAGATTTGATTTGTTCCTGACATGCCGTTCACCTTCGCTCATCCAGCCGCAATTCTCCCCCTGAAACAGGCTCGCTATGGCTTCTCGCTGACGGCGCTGGTTATGGGCAGTATGGTACCCGACTTCGAGTTTATTTTACGGATGCAGGTGGCCGAAAACATCGGGCATCACCCAATTGGCTTTTTCCTGTTCGACGTTCCGGTAGCCCTCCTCCTGAGCGTGCTTTTTCATCATTACGTTCGGGATCTGCTCATCACGCACCTGCCCAAATGGTTCCGGGTTCGATTGGCTCCGTTTGCCGGTTTCAACTGGGTTTCTTACGCCCTGAACAATAAGATGAGGGTCTTCTTGTCCTGCCTGGTCGGGCTGCTGACCCACCTGTTTCTGGATGGGTTCGCACATCACGACGGCGTATTTGTGCAATGGTTTCCCTTACTCCAGGCCAAACTAACCCTTTTCCAGCATAGCATACCTGGCTATATGGTTGTTCAGTTGGTCAGCAGCGTGATTGGGCTTTGGTTGGTGTATCGGGCTGTTGCTACACTGCCCACCGTACCCGACACCACCGGAACGCCTTCTCCCTTGTACTGGTGGGCCATTATCAATTCGGCCGCAACCCTGCTGCTTATTCGATGGATAAGCCTGCCGGATCATCAGACTTTCTGGGATCTGTTTTTTGCGGGTATGGGCAGCCTGGTCTACGCGCTGATTGGTGTCTCGATGCTCTTCAAGGCTTTCGAGGAGTTTAGCTGGCAGGAACAATCGCAGTAGCGACAAACTTATCGAGCGCCGTGGTAGCCACCCAGCTTTCGACCGGCGAATCCTTTTTGTACAGAAAGATTAGCTTTTTGGATGCCTTATCGAGTGTGTAGTGCGAATTGATGACTTCATTGATTCCCGACAAGTCCATCTCGGTCACTTCTTTGGCATCAAGATAAATGACGTCGTAGCCATTACAAGCGCTTTCCGCGACCTCCATACGCAATAAAGCGGCTTCCGCGCCGGTAAGCTGACCGCTAACCTTGATTCGAAAACAGTCCTTCTCATAATCCATGATCGTAAATGGACCGCTGACAATGCTCATGTTCGTGTGACTTTTTAGAAAGATCCCCTCAAAAATATGAACCGCTATCCAATCTATATCATAATCTGTCTACATATAATTGGGCTCCATGTAACGGCTAAGGCTCAGGAATTAACCGGCCAGCAACGCGAAGCATACGTTCAGAAGGCGGTTCAGTTGCGTAAGGAGGAGAACTATTCGGCCGCCATCATTCAGCTAGACAGCATCCTGGCCAAAAATCCGAAGGACGCGGGCATTCTATTATTCAAGGGGGATTTGAAGCTTCAGAGCAATCGCTTTAGCGAAGCAGTTGATGTATACAAAGAATTGTTGCTGCTGAATTATGAGCCCACAATCGCCCGGATCAACTTATCCTACGCCCTTTTCATGAATCATCGGCCAGCCAAGGCCCTTTACTACGCAGCCGAAGCCTGGACGCAGAATAAGACGAACCCCAGCGCTACGGTTAACTATTTCAACGCTATGCTCTGGAATAGTCAGACCAAACAAGCGGCTCAGTTTTTATCAGCCCAGGATTCTCTACTCAGCCCAGCGCAGCGATTGGTTCTTAAAGCCCGCCTGTACACAACCAGCGGCAACTATACTAAGGGCTTAGCCTTTTACGATAGTCTGGTTCGGGCTTTTCCGGACAAACACTACCTGAAGGAATACTCGGAAGTGCTGTTGGGGAAGAAAGAAATAAAGCGTTCGCGCGAAACCATGCAGCAACATCAAACGCTGTTCTCAGCGACTGAGTATCACTCGTTTACGCAAAAACTAAAGGCTGCCCAGTTTCAGAATGCCGGTACTGAATTCGTTTATTTCAGCGACATCGCCAAAAACACCCGCATCGAGCAAATTGCGTGGTTTCAGCAACACGACGGTGTTCGTTACCGGTTTCGATTGAGTGCCGGCACCTCGGCAATCACCTCGGTTGAAGGCCAGAAAACCACTTCACAGTTTGCCCATGTAACGATTAACGAGCGCTTCAACAAAGCCTGGAGTGGCCAAACCGATTTACATTTACAAACGATACGACCCGAGGTGGGTCGGCCAATGGGCGGGCTACTGGGCAAGCAAACGATTCAGTACCAGCCCAACGACCGCCGGATGATTGGGCTGTATTACAACGGCGATGTGCTCAACTACACAGCTTCCCTACTGGAGAAAAACATCCGCAGCAATAACTTCGGCTACGTAACCCATATTCTGCTGAGTGGTAAAACGGGCATTTACTCACAGGGGAGCTTCGGTATGTTGACCGATCAGAATCAGCGGTATCAGTTTTTCGGGTCACTCTATCACTTGTTCCGTACGGAGCCAACTCTGAAGGCGGGCGTGAACATCTCGGCCCTTCACTTCACCAACAATACGATTACGGCTTATTTCGCCCCTAATCGCTACCTGAGTTCGGAGGTTTTCGCCGATTACAGCACCGCTTTACCTCACTTATCCCGGTTCTATTTTCAGTCTCAGGCTGGAGTCGGTATGCAGCAAATAGAAACGCAGGCCTGGCAACCCGCTTTCCGGGTCCAGGGCGAGGTTGGTTTCCGGGCCAACCATTTTGAGACTTCATTGAAGTACCAAACCAGCAACGTCGCATCGGCCGTTGGTACCGGTTACGCCTTCGACTGGTACACCCTACGTCTGCTTTTGAAGTGGTAAAACTAAGGACGCTGTCGAAGGCCCTCGCGTCAGCAACTTATAATGAGCGTATTACTTCCAATTCCTCGTTACGGAGTTACCCGTTGCGACTTGAACGTAAAATACTTTTGCAACAGGTAATTCAATGTAAGCACAACTACGGTTGAGATAATCTTGGCAACCGTTGGGTGGATGTCCAGAAAAACGATCATCGCCTTCATCAAAAGATAATCTGACCCTAACCCCTGTAGCACAACCAGAACGTACTTACCCAGTCGCTGCCCTGCCTGCCTTTCTCCTCCCCCGCTTTCACGAAACGCGAAGTTTTTGGCCAACCAGTATCCGGTCGGTACCGTCAGTACAAAGGCGATAGCCAGACTGATTGTATAAGATGCAACCAAAAAATCATTAATAAACAAACCCGGCTGGGGCAATAGCGCGTAGATGGCCGCGAACAACAGAATATTGAGTGCCGTGTTCATAGCACCCACGGCCAGATAGGCGTACAGCTGAAAGGGCAACACCTTCCTGAAAATCGGATAAAATAAATCCAGAAGGACGTTAATACCTTTTTTAAAATTCATCAGACCAATCAATTGTTGACGTTATTGAATAGCCAGGGGCTGGCCCTTCTCCGACAAAACCAACGGCTGTATGTGCGACAGGTACCACTGAGCCAGTTCGTTCATGGGTAACCCCTTGGCAGCCGCATAATTCATCTCTTCGATCTTCTTCCGCTCTTCGGGGTGGTCGATCAGATGTGCCACCGCATCGGCCATACTCTCCGCATTATCGGTCTCGAAGTACGCGCCACCGTAGCCTTCTTCTTCCACGACCCGCTCTAAATCGTCGATCTTGGGTAGAATACAGGCCCGGGCATAACTCCCAGCCTGGTGCAGAATACCCGAGCTACCTGTTGTGGTGGTGTACGGGAAAATAACAAACGTGCTCTCGTGGAAAATATCGGCTACTTTTTCTTCGGGCACATAGCCGGTGAAGACCAGGTTACTCATACCGCTATACCGCTGCCGAATGCCGTCCAGATACCCTTTTACGTTGGGGTTGTCAGTGCCTGCAATAGTGGCCGTAAATTTCCTGTCCGGATACCGACGTTCCAGCAGTTTCACGGCATCGAGCATCACCTCCACTTTTTTGTACGTACCAAACTTGCCGAACGCCATCAGGTTTATTTCCTTCAGCGGCTCCGGAACGGGTTTGCGGGGAGGTAGCTCAAAATTACCATGGGGTAACAGAATGACATTTTTGGCCTTATACTTACTTTTCAGAATGTCTACATACTGCGAGATCGTTACACCCACCAGGTCAGCCTTCAGAATGAATTTGGTGAGTTGCTTCCCGATCCACAGAAACAGATCACCTTTCAGCTTACTCTCCGCCATACCAATCGTATCGAGCTTAACGGTCTCGGTTATATTGTGCAGAATTACGATCGAGGGAATTCCCATTTGTTTGATCATCCAGGGGGTCAGCAGGCCAAGTGCGGCCGGGATTTTTCCTTCGCCAAACGTCATAAACTGCAAGTTCAGGATGACGACATCCGGCTTTAGCTCTTGAAGCTGCTCGCGAATATCCAGCACGCTAAACCAGTTATTAAAAGTCCAGCATGGTATCAGCTCCAGGCCCTCAAGCGCATACTGGCTGTAGCGGAGGTTATCGTTGAGGTGATTGGTAAGCACATAAACGGCTTCAACTTCTGGTTTTCCAACAAAGCTTCGGATCAGGTGGTAGCCATATTCATTGAGTGTTACCTGACTGGGGGGATAAGGCGATACAAACGCAATTTTCATAGCTGATTTTAGTTTCGTCGGGGTTATTGTACAAGTGATTCATTCAGAAACCGCATGGCATCAATTCGCCAGTGATCGCCCTGGAACAGGAGGACAACGGCCAGGCGCACCTGAGTGGATCGTTTGGTTTGATCGGGATATTGATAGGTAAGAAGGGCGTTGTCGATCGCTGTGCAGACCAGACCATCGCTCGACCAGTTGCGAATCTGCCAGTCGTGTTTCGTATCCGTTCGGCTAATCCGCTGCGGCTGCACACCGGTATAATGCGTACAAATCTGTCGGAACCAGGCCTCCGTGTAATATTCTTTGCCCGCTTCGACGTCATTGGTGCTGTAGAGATGATTGAGATGAGCCCAGATGTTGCTGTAATCTGCCGTTAAGGCGGCCAACTCTTCATCACTCGGTTTGTAAGGCGAGTTCACGCTCACCTTTATGTCGGTCCGATGGGCTTCGGCGATGGAATCGGTTCGCAGAAAAATAGGCTTTTCTGAGTTCCGCTGCATGGTTTTCCCCTGTAAAACGAAAAAGCTAACGACCAGCCCGGCGAGGCCAACAAACAAGATTCGGAGTATCATTTACGGTTGCAGGGTAATGGTTTTCGAAACCGCATTCTGAATCGCGGCCTTCAGCCGGTACCGACTACGGTGCTCAGCGGGTATCATAACGGTAGAAAACCCATTCAGTACAGTGGCCTCCATCCGATACGTCTCCCCGGAGCCTTCGTACATAAAATTGACGAGTGTTCCGTCGGCCACCTGATTCTGGTATCGGTCTACCAAAGGCCCAACCGTAACCTGGTAGCTATCCACATCGCGCCGGTACCGGGCTTCGATCGGAATGTCTGTACAGGAGCCGGGTTGCACATAATAAGCGGTCAGGCTTTCGTTCGGAATAGCGCGGTACGTGGCCGACCGCGGAGACAGGTTAACCTCCTGTTCCCCAAAAAAACCGGCGTCCTTTTCCGACGGAATCAGATTCCGGTAGCTATCCACGGCATGGGTGATCCGCTGTTGCTGCAAGCTGCTGTCGGGATTGACCGTTTTGGGCGACCGATAATCTCTGGGTGTAATCGCTGCGCTTTTGCTGTTTCGCAGCTCAACCGGGAAATAAAACGACTGCTCACCCGCTGTCAAACATAGCTGAGCCGGTCCTTCCAGAACGCCCCCCACCCCCGCTAACGAGACCGTAAAGCCGGATGCGCCGGACCGAACGTTGAGCTGAATGGGCTGGGTAAAGCTGTACAGACACGCCTGCCAATCGGCGGCACTACCGTTAAAATGCAGCAGCGCACCGGGCACAGCAACCACCGCTGCCGGATTCAGCCAGACAGGCTTTTTCACGGCTGACCTTTGGCAACCCATTGCCAGCAGTGTGATACCCAACAAAGCAGCCAGTGATCTCATTGCAGATAAATTTCCTGGGCTAAAAAACAGTGAGGTAATACCGAAATGCCCCGATTGGCGTTGGCAATTGCGTCGGGTTGCAGGGGGAGTATCGTTCGCTTCTGCCCATTGATGAATACAGTCAACGGGTACTGTTTCATCAACCGGGCGTGTCCCTGAATTTTCCGAAACGACTTACAGAAGCGCTTATGCAGGCCACTCCGCACGGCCGTGCTGTGCACCGCTAACCTGACCTGCCAAATGGTGCCCTGTTCGTCTTTCTCGGCAATCAGCAGACCGGGAATATTGATTTCGGTTGTCAGCTCATTGTAGAGTTTGGCCTGCACCTGCACCCAATCGCCCCGGCCCTGCCCCACAGAATAGCCAATCGTACCCCCGTGAATGTACCCTCGCTCGCTGACGTCCGTGCTGCCGTACACCTCTAGGGAACTGACCTTCAATGAATCCATGACGTGCGTACTATCCAGCCGGATCTGGAAATACGTACTGGCTTTGGGCGACAGATTGTACTGAAAAGCCGTGCCGGGGTAATAATCGCGGGTGATGTTGTTCTGGTAACGAACCGTCACTTTTAGGGCAATATTCACCGGGATGTCATCAGCGTTCAGGATCTCCCCCGTCACCACATTCAGCGCTCCATCCCGGATCACATTTACCTGCCTGAAAGCCGCAAACGGCTTCTTCACCCGATCATCCTTCACCGTCGGAAAACTGCTGATGACCCGTTTACCCTGTTTCCTGAACAGGGTATAGGCATAACTTCTCATCTGCTCGTCGGGAATCTCAGGAATGAACTTCGGCGGCAGGATAAACCACTTGTTGCTGGCCTCAACCAGCCGCAGCGAATCCGTCCGTTTCCAGTAGCCGAGTGCGGTCCGCCAATTCGTCGATACCTGCACCGCAACCGTATCGCCAACCGAAGGGAGCCGCCTGACCTTAATATCGTCCAGCTTGGCGTACGAGGGTAAGAGCCCTCCGTCGGTCACTGATTTTTCGAGTAGATATTGGTCGAACGGATACGTAGGGAAGGGTTTAAAAAAATGAAAAGCCTCCTCGAACCGCTGAAAATCAAGATGATTGTAATAATGGAGCACGGTCGAAAGCGGGTCTTTCTGCTCATCGACCAGCAACAACTCGTAGACCTGATTCACCATAAACCCGCCCGAAAAGATCAGCGGCAGCAGCGACGACGACAAGGCGACCGACCGGGGGTATGTATCGCCCGTGCTGGGTACCGCTTCGAAATAGCCTTTCTGCTTGTACAGGATCATGTAAAAAGCGGTGAGCAGAATGGCCATGCCTAAGCTACATACCGGAAACAGGCCCCATGTCATTTTCAGAAAGGGATGAATCGCTTTGGGCGTAACCGGCCTGATGGTGGAGATATTCCCTTTTTCCCAAACCATGATTCCATTTTCGAGACGAATCGTTCGGCTCCAGCCATTGTAGTAAAGCAGGGGATCGTAGTATCGATCGTTGCTGAAAACGTACTTCAGGCTATATTTTTCCGAATTGACCAAAAAATCCTCCAGCGATGCCATGCCTTCATCACCCGAAAATTTGGCATTCTCCAGGCGCTCCACCGGCCGGGTAGTTAGCTCGGGCAATCGCCGGGCCGAATGGTAGTTGCCATCGACCGAAGCAGCCAGCGAGTTGGCACTGAGCCAGGCCATCTGATCGCCGAACCCAAGCGTCAGGAACCGCCAGCGCATATGTTCGTCCCGATTCAGAAAATTAAGAATGGGCTGGATCTCGACTTCCTTTGGCTGTAGCGGCCGGAAGCTGCCCAGATGAAAAATGAACAGAATAAACAACAGGTACGAAAACCCGGTCGTGGCCGATAGCACGAAGTGGTTGGGGGCCCTGAACCGACTGGTCCAATACGCCTGCACGCTCCCGGCCAGAAAGGAATAGATAAACTTGGCCATGAACGGGATCGCAATGATAGACGCCCAAAAGCCGAACCGGTCGAGCGTCAGGATATTGAATGCGTTAGCACCGAGCAGCATCTTGGGTAAGGGCGTAGTGCCCCCGCTTCCCAGCAGCAAACACCCAAAAAATGCCACCGCCCAGCCAATAAAACGCCGTTGACGCGTAATCGAATACGAAATGGCTGGCAGCAGCGCAAACACGAGCGACAGAGGAATGACAAAAAATATTAAGCCCGACGAGCTGACCTTCAGAAAGTTGTCGCGGGAGCCATGCGGAATCGAAACCTGGGTAATGGGATCAGTTTTGCTCCAGTACCAGTACGGAAAAATCAGCCCGACGGCCATTGTCAGCATGAGTCCACCAAACAGAATAAACTGGCGGTAGCGCGCAAAAGCCGCCTTCACCATAGCCCAGGCAAACCCCAACAGGTTTTGGGCTCGCTCATGGGCCGGTAGTCCATCTACCAACGCCATAAACAGGGTTGGCATAATGAAAAAGGCCATCCCGAAAATGGCGGTCACGTGATGCGAGCAAATGACAACCGCCAGAAAAGCCAGCGCCATCACGAGGTAGATAGGACGTCGCCTGACCATATACTGGTACAGAAAAGGCAGCGCGTTCAGCAGAAACGATAAACCCGTCAACGTTGGCATTTGGCCGTATACGTGCAGCGTTTCGACGATCGACGACAGAACAACCGTTAGCAAAGCCGCTACACCGGCCACCGTCTTGTCGAAGAATAACTTGGAAAATCGGTAAACCCCCACCAGTAACACCTGAAAGATACTAATGGCGTAGATGCAAAATGCCACCTTCAGCGGAAACACCTTACTGATCAGCGCAATCAATTGGTGAACCAAAGGAGGGTAACTGATAGTCAGAAAACCCGTGTACCACCGATACTCCCAAGGTTCGAACCAAAAGCGGGCGTAGTGGTCGGCGAAGAAGATGTGAACGAAGGCATCGTACGTTCTGGGCAATGTATAGTAGATAATTACGCCGTGGGTCAGCAAGGTAAGCGACATGGCCACCAGCAATAATTTTTTCCCAAAATAATCGTTCCAGATAGTTTGCTTGAAATCATTCACAACGTATTGGCTATCAGTGGACAGAAGGCTGGCACAATCTACTTACCTTTTCTCAGGCATAGGCTAATATAGGAAATGCCAATACTATTAACTACACCTCTTGTTAGATCGCCTTTCTGAAAACCTGTTTGTGTGAGCGAATTCTTGCAAAGCGATAAAGGTAACTAGCTTCAAATTGGTGCAATCAGACAATGTTGGAGGCTACCTTTATCAAAACTACTTATCGGCTTTACTCGACCGGAATTCAGGGTGAGCTTCGAATTGCAGAAACGCCGGCAAGCGGTATTGATAATAGAGCTGCATTAACTGCATCGGAATTTTGATGGTGTGCTTCAATTTTAGCTTCGATTCGCCTACCTCCGTCCAGTGCATTAATGGATATTCTAGTACTCCCTTCTGCAGTGATGATTTACCAAACTTCTTTTGCAGACGCAGGAAGATTTCAACATCGAACAACCAGGGCGTCATAAACGATTGCTTGAATAGATAAGGTACCAGACTCCGATGAAAAACTTTGGCCCCACATTGGGTATCCTGAAACGAGGCATTCAGGATTACCTTAATAGCGAGTTTCACTACACTACTAAAGAGCGAGCGACTATCGTCCCGGCGGATGTTGGCTCCCAGTCGCTTGATACGACTACCGATAATAGCACCAAATTGCGGGTACTGATCCCGATATTGTGCCATCTGTAGCCATTCTTCCGGTTTGGTAGCCAGGTCGGCATCCAGAAAACCCAATAATTCCACGTTAAATTTTTGGTGCACATACAACATACCCTGACGCACCGCTTCCGATTTGCCGCCATTTTTCTTCATGGAAAACACCGAAATATTTTCGGGAGACTCCGCCTGAATACCTCTTAGCAGCGCAACGGTTTTATCATTACTCCCATCGTTTACGAAGCACAATAAAACCGTGGGATGCTTCTTGGCAAATGAAAGAAAACTACCAAATGGGAAACGAATTTCCTCATTGAAACAGGGGACAATAATGCCGTAACGGTGACTTGAAACGACAGTGTCGGAAGGTTTGCTAATAACCATTCGGTTTGTATCTTTAGACTCAAGCATTTTCGTGGGATTAATGGTTAGCCTGATAACAGACATTATTCCAATTCGAATGCCAACGAACAACACCATTGATAATCAGATACTTAATAGAGCGTTCATGCTAATTTTTTCCATATTTCGGAAAAACATTCCTGATTAGGCACTATGTTGTCATAAAAACATTCGACGGTTGTAAGTTTCAGTCCAAAAAGAACAAAGCGATATATATAAGATGAAAGCCGAAGCCTACACCATTTTTATAGTTGAAGATGACCCTTGGTACGGCGAGATTCTGGAATATCACCTGAGCCTGAACCCAGACCATAAACTGGTCCGCTTTACAACCGGACAGGACTGCCTCGACAACCTGGAGTTACGCCCCGACCTGTTTGTGCTTGATTTTTCGCTGCCCGACACCACCGGTGACAAGCTGTTTGGAAAGATTCGGAACCTGATGCCCGGAGTTCCGGTCATTGTGATCAGTTCACAGGAAGACATTTCGGTGGCCATCAATCTCCTGAAAATGGGGGTTACCGATTATCTGGTGAAGGACGATACTACCAAGGACCTGCTCTGGAACAGTATCATCCGGATCCGGGAAAACCAGAGTCTCAAAAAAGAAGTTGAGCACCTGCGCGAAGAACTGGGGCAGAAGTTCTCGTTCAGTAAAACCCTTATTGGTCAGCACGAAAGCCTTAAAAAGGTATTTGCGCTGATGGAAAAAGCCATAAAAGTTAAAATTAATGTTTCGATCACGGGCGAGACGGGTACGGGCAAAGAGGTGGTGGCCAAGGCCATTCACTACAACAGCGACCGGAAAAGGAAAAACTTTGTTGCGGTCAATATGGCGGCCGTCCCCCGCGAACTGGTCGAGAGCGAACTGTTTGGCCACGAGAAAGGCGCTTTTACGGGTGCGCTGGTCCGCAAGATTGGTAAGTTTGAAGAAGCCAACGGCGGTACCATTTTCCTCGACGAGATTGCCGAGATGGACCTGAACATTCAGAGCAAGCTTTTGCGGGTGCTTCAGGAGCGCGAGGTGGTTCGAGTAGGGGGTCAGGAAAAAGTAAAGCTCGATATTCGGCTCATTGTAGCCACGCACAAGAATCTGGCGCAGGAAGTGAAAAAGGGTCTCTTTCGGGAAGACCTCTACTTTCGAATCATGGGCCTGCCGATTCACCTGCCTCCCCTGCGCGAACGCGGCAACGATGTACTTATTCTGGCCAAACACTTCATTGATGCCTTTACGAAAGAAAACCATCTGGAGCCTATTCAACTAACCAAAGGAGCAAAAGAGAAGCTTCTGCGCTACCCCTTCCCCGGCAATGTGCGGGAACTAAAAGCCGTGGTGGATTTGGCCGCGGTTATGTGCGAAAACAACGAGATCAGAGATAACGACATTATATTCAGCGAACTGCGGGAAGAAGAACTGTTTACAGGCGAACTCAAGACCCTTCGACAATACACCTGCGATATTGTCAAGTACTACCTGCGCAAAAACAACGATGACGTACTGGCTACCGCCCGGCAGCTCGACATTGGCAAAAGCACCATTTATAAAATGATTCAATCGGGCGAGATCACCTAAAACTTTATCCGAAATTTGGATAATTTTCCTTTTTTCGGAAAGAAGTCAAAAAAAATAAAAACATAAACCTTTAACTATCAATACATTAACTAACAGGTTAGCTACTGGCACTATTTTTTTATCTAGTTTTTATCTTCATCCCATCTTAGCAGATCCGCTCTATGCGCACGGCACTTGTTCAGTTGTCAGATAACACCTGGAGTCGACATCCCGTCAGCCAGTCACTACCTGATACTGACGTTCAGTTATTCCTTTGCTTTGCAGCCGATTACATTCTTCGCTCCGAAACCATTTATGATCAGGTAAGAGCCCGATTCCCACACGCTCAGATTGCGTTGTGCAGTACCTCGGGCGAAATCTACCACGATACCGTTCAGGATGATTCGCTGGTAGGGCTGGCCGTTGCGTTCCGCGAGACCACGATTCAGACGGCTTCGGTCAATGTACGTCAGTACGCGTCGAGTTACGAAGCCGCGCAGGCACTGGTGCGTCAGTTACCGACCGAGGGCCTCACGTACTTGCTGATACTGTCGGATGGGAGTCTGGTCAACGGAAGTGAACTGGCGCAGGGGCTCAATGTCGCTACAGATAACCTGCTCATTACAGGCGGCCTGGCGGGCGATGCCGCCAACTTTAAATCGACCCTGCTGGGGCTGAATACCCAACCTGCAGAAGGCAACATCATTGCCATTGGTTTTTACGGCGACAAGCTGATTGTCCGGCACGGGTCTGAAGGCGGGTGGGATACGTTTGGACTTGAAAAGGAGGTGACGCATTCGGAGAGTAATATCCTGCACGAAATTGATCACCAAAACGCCCTCGACCTGTATATGAAATACCTCGGCTCCGATGCCGACGACCTGCCAGCCTCTGCCCTGCTCTTCCCGTTGTCGGTGCTGATGCCGGGTGTCGAGCAACCTATTGTCCGGACAATCCTGTCGGTCGATACGGAGCGGAAAACCATGACCTTTGCGGGCGATGTACCGGTCGGTTCGAAGGTCCGGTTTATGAAGGCCAACTTTGACCGCCTGACCTCGGCGGCCTCCACAGCCGCCCGGCAGTTGGTCGATCCGCTGCACCATCATCCGCACTTCTCGCTGCTCATCAGCTGCGTAGGGCGAAAGCTGGTCCTGGGCCCGCACATTGACGAAGAGGTAGAGGCTGTAAGCCAAACCTTGGGCAGCAACGTTCCCCTGATTGGATTTTATGCCAATGGCGAACTCTCCCCCTTTCCCAATGGTGGGGATTGCCAACTGCATAACCAGACCATGACCATCACATCGTTTTATGAATTACCATAAAATGCTGGCCAAGCAGGTAAGCAAATACCTGCCCGACGACCTGCGGGATAACCCGGCTCTGGCAAAATTTCTCGACGTTGTTAATGAGTCATACAAAACCCTGAACCGCGATCGCGAACTGGCCGAGCGGGCCTTTAGCATCAGCGAGGAAGAATACGTGGAGCTCAACAACAAGCTCAAACACGAAATTACCGTCCGGAGGCAGTCGGTCGAACAGTTGCGGGAGGCCGTGAACGCTATTTCGGAGGTCGAACTTCAACCCGACTCCGACGACCTGCTGACGATCGCCCGGCTACTATACCAGCAGGTAAGTAAGCGAAAAAGTGCCGAAGAGGTGTTTATCTCGCTCATTGCCAATATGCGCAGTGGGATTCTGCTCGAAGATGAAAACCGCAAAATTGTTTACTGCAATCAGGGTTTCTGCAACCTGTTCGGCATTCCGCTGAACCCTAGGCAAATGCCGGGTATCGACTGCAGCAACACCGCCGAACAAACCAAAGACCTCTTTCGAAACCCCGAGGAGTTTGTCCAGAACATCAGCCTGATTCTGAAGAATAAGCAGCTGGTGACGGGGGAGATTCTGGAGCTGGCCAACGGTACTATTTTTCAGCGCGACTACATCCCGATCTACATCGATGAACGCTACAAAGGGCACCTCTGGAGCTATACGGATATTACCGAGCGCAAAAAAGCACAGGACGCCCTTGAACAGAGCGAGTTGAAAAACCGCCTGATCATGAACGGGGCCCTCGACGCTATTATCACCATCGACATGACGGGTGCCATTACATTCTGGAACCCGCAGGCCGAGAAAATTTTTGGCTGGCAGGCGCACGAGGTTATTGGGACCCAACTCGCCGACCGGATTATCCCGGAGGTGCACCGGGCAGCGCATTCACAGGGGATGGCCCGCTACCATAATACCCACAAGGGTCCGGTACTGGGCAAACAAATGGAACTGGAGGCTGTAAACCGCAACGGTGAGCACTTCCCGATTGAGCTGTACATTATTCCGGTGCAGCAGGGCGACAATGAGTTTTTCTGCTCGTTTATCCGCGACATTTCGGAACGCAAAAAGAATGAAGCACAGCTCGAAGGCCTGTCACTGGTGGCGAGTGCCAATAAAAACGGAATTGTATTTGCCGATCTGAATGGCCGGATTACCTGGGCCAATGAAGGCCTAAGCCGAATTACCGGCTATTCAAACGCCGAAATCCTGGCCGAGCACCCGGCTTGCCTGTTGCGGGGGCCACTTACCGACCCTGTAGCGCTGAAGCGGTTGCAGAACCTGTTCAAGCTGGACGAGCCGTACACAGGTGAGTTGATTTTTTACCGCAAAGACGGCTCTTGGTTCTGGGGCCGGGCGCACAGCCAGCCCGTTGTGGGAAAAGACGGAGCCATTTCGCACTATTTTGCGATGCTCGAAGACATTTCGGAGGAGAAAGTAGCCCAGCGGAAAGTGAAAGAATATGAGGAACGGCTCAAAATGGCGCTCACCAACGTGGGCGACAACTACTGGGAACATGATTTCCGAACCGGGGTCACTTCGTTTTCGAACCCCGACAATGCCATGCTCGGTTTTTCGATGGATGAGTACCCCGACCTGGCCAGTTTATGGTGGAGCCGCGTTCATCCTGATGACCGGCATATTCTGCAGCAGAATGACGAGAATTACAAAAACGGGCGTATCAATAATCACCATTACGAGTATAGGATGATTCACCGGAATGGATCGGTGCATTGGGTACTCGACCGGGGGGTAGTCACGGAGACATCCGACGATGGCAAACCCCTGAAAATTATTGGCACTCATGTTGACATCACCCGCCAGAAAAAACTGGAACTCGAACTGACGCAGGCCAAAGTGGCCGCCGAGGAATCGACGAAGGCGAAAGAGCTATTTCTGGCCAATATGAGCCACGAAATCCGCACACCCATGAACGCGATCATGGGTATGGCGAACCAGCTCAACAAAACGGCGCTCAACTCCGAACAGCAGTTTTTTGTCAACACCATCCAGTCGGCTACCGACCATCTGCTGATCATCATCAACGATATTCTGGATTTATCGAAGATTGAGGCCGGGCAGCTCTCCCTCGAAAAAATCGGTTTCGAGCCGAAACAGGTAGTTGGGCAGGTGATGCAGGTGCTGATGCACAAAGCCGAAGAAAAGGGGTTGGCGCTGGTCAACTCGTTCTGCGATGATCGGCTCTCGCCCGTACTGCTGGGCGACCCCTACCGGCTCAATCAGATACTCATCAACCTCATTTCGAACGCGATTAAGTTCACGGAGAAAGGGAGCGTCGACATTAATTGCCGTGTTGTGAGCGACGACGAGAGCCAGCAAACCATCCGCGTAACCGTGAAAGACACGGGCATTGGCATGGATCAATCGTTTGTCAAAAGCCTCTTCAAAAAGTTTCAGCAGGAAGACGAGTCGGTTACCCGGCGCTTCGGCGGCACCGGCCTCGGCATGAGCATTTGCAAACATCTGGTTGAACTGATGGAGGGTACCATTGAGGTTGAAAGCCAGAAGGGCGTTGGCACGACGGTCTCGTTTATGGTGTCGTTTCAGAAAGGCACCGAAGAGCAGTTGCCTATTAAGGAACCCGGCTTCACCAACGTTGAGATTTTGGCGGGTAAGCGGATTCTGGTGGCCGACGATAACGAGATGAATCGGTTGGTGGCCTCTACGATCCTGCGTACCTACGGAGCCCTGATCGAAGAAGCGCAGAATGGCCAGGAGGCCCTCGAAAAGCTCAAAGAAAAGCCCGTAGATCTGGTTTTGATGGACGTGCAGATGCCCGTCATGGACGGTGTGGAGGCTACGCAGGCCATCCGGAAGCACATTAGCACGCAGCTGCCTGTAATTGCCCTGACGGCACTGGCGGTCAAAGGTGACAGTGAGAAGTTTATTGCCGCCGGCATGAGTGACTATCTCTCCAAACCGTTTGAGGAATCCCAGTTACTCTCGGTTGTTGGTAAATGGATTGACAAACAAAAAGCGGTCCCCCAACACAACGAGGCCGACATCCTACCGCTTTATAACCTCACGGCGCTGGAGACCATTGCACGCGGCAATGATGAGTTTGTGCACAAAATGATTGAACTGTTTATCCAGCACGTACCGGCTTCGGTCGCCGAAATCAAAGAGGCTTACGCCAACCGCGATTTTGAGCGGGTTGCCAAGACAGCCCATCGCATCAAGCCCTCGATCGATAATTTAGGAATCGATTCGCTCAAGGAACCGATTCGGGAAATCGAAAAGAAAGCCACGGTCTATCAAACGACGGCACAGCTCGAAACTCTCCTCACCCGGCTCGACACGATCGTCAACCGGGTTGTAGTTCAGCTACAGGCACTGCAACAATAGGTTTACAGTCTACAGTTTAGAGTTTACAGTTGGGGTGGCTTGTGCTGGTACAGACCCGCTCACTCAATTTTTAGCCATCCGCACACGCTCGCAACCCCTTATGAGTGTACGGATACCCCTGTTAGTAGAAATCCCAGCCCGGACGCCCTGAACAAAATAATCCCAGAATAGTATTATTCTTTTCTGCTCACCGACCCGCTTACGCCCCTGTAAGCAATCACGTCTGGGTTTTCTCTACCGTTCATCACAATATTTGTTAGCTGGTAAACCAAGTTGACGGGTTTGCCGTTAATAGGACGATTCTCATTTTCCCGCTGTTCATGATTCCTTCGATACGATTTGTGATTTCTGGCCTTGTCTGGTTTTTACTCCTGTTGCCGGTAACACTGCAGGCGCAGGTTGTTTACACCATTACGGGCCAGGTAAAGGAGGCTGCCAATAATGCGGGCGTACCCTTTGCTTCGCTGTCCATCAAAGGCCGCACCGTGGGCACAACAGCCGACGCTGAGGGGCGTTTTCAGCTCAAGACCACCCAAATTGGCGATTCCCTTCTGGTAACCAGTCTGGGGTTCCGAACGAAGGCCGTGGCGCTCACCCGCGAACCTGTCCAGACGCTGACTATTGCGCTCGAATCCGCCGAAAACCGGCTTCAGGAGGTACGCGTTTATGGCAAAGGGGGCGACCCTGCGTACAGGGTCCTCCGGGCGGCCCTTACCCGGCGCAATGAGTTCAACCCCGAACAACTGAGCGCCTTTCAGTACGAAAGCTACACAAAGGTTGAAGCATATATCAACAACGTTGAAAAGAAGACCCGGACCAAACGCAATGGCGAAACGGTAGTCCGGCGCAAGGGGCCCATCGGCAAGGTGCTGAACCGGCTACCCGCTATCACCGACGAAAGTGGGCAACCGGCCGTTCCGGTCTTCATTACTGAAAATCACTCGGAATACTACCAGCGCAACCAACCCGACCGAACGAAGGAAAAAATCCTGAAAACCCAGATCAAAGCCGTCGGGATTCAGGAAGGGGGTCTGCTTTCGCAATTTACCGGCGCTTCGTTTCAGCAGTACAACTTCTACCAGAACTACGTCCGGGTATTACGCAAAGACATCCCTTCGCCGTTGGGCGAAGCCTGGGAAGCCCTTTATAAAGTGCAGATGATGGATACGGTCGCCGTGGGCGATCAGATCTGCTACGAAATCGACTTTGAACCCAAACGCGCCACTGATCTGGCATTTGTGGGTACGGCCTGGCTCGATACCAACCGGCTGGGTCTGGTGCAGATTGAAACCCGCATTGACCGGCGCGCCAATATCAATTTCATCGACGAAATTAGGGTCGGGCAGGAGCTGGAAACCCTACCCGGCGGGGCCCGCTTACCGGTGCGTACCGAAGTCCGTATCGACACCGACGAACTGACGCCCAACGCCCCCGGTGCGCTGGTCCGTTTTTTTGCCTCAGCCCGCAACATCGTAATCAACCAGCCGCAGCCGCTCTCGTTTTACAGCCCCTCGCTCGAACTGGCCGACGACTATCGCGATGTGCCCAAAGGGTACTGGCAGGCGGCCCGCCCCGACTCCATCTCGGCCGATGAACTACGGGCGTTTCGGGTAGTCGATTCGGTACGCAATGTGCCTATTGTGAAAGTTACCGGCGAGGCTATCCGGCTGTTTGCCAACGGGTACCAGCCCATCGGCAAGGTCAACGTCGACGTAGGCCCTCTGCTCTACACCTATGCCAACAACGATATCGAAGGCAACCGGTTTCGGGTGGGTCTCCGTACAAACAGCTATTTCAGCCGCCGGTGGACCCTCAGCGGCTATCTGGCGTACGGCACCCGCGACGAACGTTTTAAATACGCTATCGGCGCTGATTATATTCTGAAGCGCAAACCCTGGACGGTAGTCGGTTTCCGACACTCATACGACCTAGAGCGACTGGGTGTTTCGTCGGAAAACATTGGTACCAACTACCTGTTTCTGGCGTACTCCCGCTTTGGCATTATCCGGCGGCCTTACCTGCAGGAACAAAGCTCGGCTTACATCCGGCGGGAACTGGGCAAAGGGTTTACCCAGACTGTGACCCTTCGCGAACGCTCGTTTAACCCCCTGTTTCCGTTTGCGTACTACGCCAACCCCGATAATCCGGCCGACGAGAGTATTCGCAGCCAGTTTCGGACGGCCGAGATGGTGTTCGAAACCCGGTTTGCCCCCGATGAGGTAGTGGTACAAAGCGACAATGAGCGGCTCAGTTTTGGGGCCACCCGTAAGCCCGAACTTACATTTCGGTACACACTCGGCCTGCACAACAGCTCGGCTTCGTATGTGCCCTACGGGCGGTTTCAGCTGGAGATGAAGCACTCATTTCGAATGGGGGTGCTGGGCCGCACGAGCTACACGCTGGGGGCAGGCCTGATACCCTCGCGGGTGCCGTATCCGTTGCTGTTTATCCCACTTGGCAACGAGACCTCTTTTTACGTATACAACGCGTACAACCTGATGAACTTCTTCGAGTTTGCGACCGATCGCTACGCATCGGCACACGTTGAGCACAACTTCGAGGGTTTATTTTTCAACCGGATTCCGGCCATTAAGCGGCTCAAATGGCGTACGTTAGTCACAGGTCGCATCATGGCAGGTGGCATTCGCCCCGAAAATGTGCGGCTGGTAGCCCCCGTCAACGATCTGGGTCAGCCGGTTACGGGTTTTCAATCGCTGGGCAAGGTGCCTTACATTGAACTGGGCTACGGTATCGACAATATATTCAAGCTGTTCCGCGTCGATGCCACACACCGACTCACCTACCGCGACAACCCCGGCGTAACGCCCTTCGCCATCAAGGTATCAGCCTGGGTAGGACTTTGACAACTAACAACGAGCAACGAACAGTGAACAACTGCCCTATCTGGTAGAAAACATATTGTTCGCTGCACGTTGTTAGTTGTTGGTTTTAGTTGTCAGTTGTTCATTGTTAGTTGTTAACTGGTCGTTGTTGGTTGTTAACTGGTCGTTGACTCCAATAGGTACCCAGCAACGAGCCTGTTGTGTTCATGATCGGGCCAAACAAAGCCGGAGCCAGTCCTACGGTAGCTACTTTACCCATTTGCACAGCCAGGCCCGATGCCAGTCCGGCATTTTGCAGCCCTACTTCAATCGCTATGGTCCGGCTACTTTGCTCGTTGAGGCCAAAAAGTCGGGCAGACCAGTAGCCGAGTGCAAAGCCCAGCAGATTGTGAATCAGTACGCACAAAGCCAAAGCCCAGCCTACATTGAGCAGGCTCTCCCGGCCGGCGGCCGTGATAATGGCTACAATAAGTACAATTCCACCCATCGAGATAAGCGGCATAACTCCGTTGATAAACACGGTCGATTTCCGGAATACCCGGTTCAGCACCAAACCAACGGCAATCGGCAGAATAACCATCTGCACAATTTCCACCATCATTTTCCAGAACCCAATCTCGATAAACTGACCCGCCAACAGGGTCATCAGAGCAGGAGTCAGAAACGGGGCCAGCAACGTAGCCACTGTGGTCACGGTGATCGACAGGGGTACGTTGGCTTTGGCCACAAAGCTGATAACGTTAGAGGCCAACCCACTCGGCGAACAGCCAATCAACACAACACCAGCCGCAATTTCGGGCGGAAAACTAAAGCTGTTGGCCAGCACGAACCCCAGCGTTGGCATAATGGTGAACTGACACAACACCCCAATCAGCACAGCCTTCGGCTGCTTTACAACCCCCTCAAAATCAGCGAGCGACATGGTGGTACCCATACCTAGCATGATAATCTGCAACAGCGGAACAATCAGCTTTTTGAGTGGGAACCCACCGACTTCGGTAAAAAGTCCCGGAAACAGCAGGGCCAGCACAACGGCCACT
Organism: Rudanella lutea DSM 19387; assembly: GCF_000383955.1. Taxonomy (NCBI): domain Bacteria; kingdom Pseudomonadati; phylum Bacteroidota; class Cytophagia; order Cytophagales; family Cytophagaceae; genus Rudanella; species Rudanella lutea. The sequence continues at coordinate 645,817 of NZ_KB913013.1, forward strand.
CCAATCAGAAGTGTGTAAAGAAGATTACGATAAGAAGACGACGTACTCGTTTCGCCATGCATAGGGTTGGAGGTCGGGCCAGGAGGGCGTTTAGGGGTTTTAGTTGAGGTAAGCCAGGATTAGGCGTCAACTACCCGCCAGCACACCCTCTTTCAGCGAATACCGCGACACCGTTATGGTTTGAATACCAAAGGTGGTCAGGATGTAATCGATTAGGCAAACGGCTACCACAATCATGTCTACGCGCAACTCTATCATGCCCGGCAGCTGCATGCGCTCGTCATGATTACGGGTAAGTAGCAGCTCGTAAGCCCGATAAAATTCGGCTACGGGCAGCACAAATGCAGCCTGCTCAGGGTCGGGCCAATGGCCGGTTTCGTGGCAATACTGCATATCGATCAGAGTATCAAACGTACCCGATGAGCCCACGAGTTGCAGCGGTCGGCCGGTAGTGGGGGCGTACTGATGAATAGCGTTGACTAACGGCAGGAGTTGTTCCCGGAAGTAGTCGTTCATGCGCTCCACAGCCGCCAGACTGATGGCGTTTTGCGGATTGGGCATAAACCGGTCCATGAGCCGCTGCCCGCCAATCTCAAAACTTTGTTTCCAGAAAATCCGCTCGGTAGTCCCCAGAATAAACTCAACACTCCCCCCGCCAATGTCCATCACAAGCGAGACGGGTGATTCGGAGTCGCCGGAAGGCAGGAGGTTCATGGCCCCCGACGCCCGTACCCCGGCATAGATGTACGCAGCCTCCTGATCGCCCGAAATCACCTGAATTCGGATACCCGTTGCCTGAGCCACCGTCTCGATAAAGTGATCCTGATTGGCTGCTACCCGGATGGCACTCGTACCAAAAGCGGGCACCTGAGCCGGGTCGATGCCGTGCTCGTCGAGCACCGACCGAAAATAAGTCAGTACCGTCAGCGCCCGTTCTATGGCTTCGTCGGTAATTTGGTTCTGACCAATGCCACCTTTGCCTATTTTAGCGGGTCGGCTCTCCCGAAACAGCACCGTCCAGGGTTGGGCAACGGTCTGTTCGACAATCATGAGGTGAAAGGTATTGGTACCTAAATCGATAACTGCTTGTTTCATCTCGACAAAAGTACAACTTGCCCTCGTTTGGCAAACCATCCCCAACGGGACGGGTTTATCTGTAGCGACTATCTGTATCGTATGGCTACGAAGCAATTTATCCCAAACCCTGACATCCATACTCCCCCAGTTGTTTCATTGGTCAGCCAGCAAACCTCTGCCGCCGGGCTTACCCCCATTCGGCAGTTGTTAACGCATCTTCCGGCACAAACAGGATTTGTGTTCCTTTACCTTCAACCGGATGGCTCCATTGAAACCCACCAAACAGCGACCGTCTTAAGCGGGTCGACGTCGATGCCGGTACAGGTGGCTCAGGCAGGCCAACGCGTCCACCCCGATACGGTGTACATTATCCCGGCTGGCGAAACCCCCGAAATTATCGACGGAGTATTGACTCTTCGGCCTTCACAACCCTCCCCTACAGCGGTCGCTTCAGGATTTGAACGGACCGAAAGTACTCTGCCCCGGATTGAGGATGCCATTCGGGCGCAAAATGAGCGACTACGCGATACCTCCCACGATCTGCGCAGTCACTTCGGCGTTATTTTGGGTACGGCCAATATGCTTGAGATGGCCCAATCTGATTCGGATCGGGCGCGTCTGATTACCATGCTGCAACGCAACTTACAGCAAGCGACGCAACTACTAACCGAACTGCTCGAACTAACCCAGCCTGGATAACCCCCGAACCGGAATGGGGGGTTAGGTGACACAACCAGACGTAAGTTTTCCCATAATTACCGCACAAATGGGCTATTTATGGGCTTTAGCGCCTTAATTTCGAGGGTTTGGCTTTGAAAAGCGATCGTAAAACACTACTTTTGCCGACCGTTTAAACGAAAAAAAACAGTATCCGGATTATGTTAATCATTAACGTAAAAGAAAACGAGTCAATCGACAAGGCCCTGAAACGCTTCAAGAAGAAATTTGAGAAGACGGGCGTGTTGCGTGAACTCCGGTCGCGGACGGCTTTCCAAAAACCGTCGGTTAAGCGCCGGACAGAGGTCATCAAAGCTGCCTACAAAGAAAGAATGTACGGCAAACACACGGAGCAATAGGCTACGGTGTGAGGCTTCGATGCTCCAGCCACTCAAGCGCGCAACGAGTGGTATCTGAAGTTGACAAGCTATTCCTCGCATAAAAAAGCAGCGGTCCCCTCGGATCGCTGCTTTTTTTGTCGCCTTCTGCCAGGCTGGCTCAGGGGCGGCCTTTCTTCGCCACCCTAACAGCCCGAATCTGCCGTTCGAGTTCGTTGTATAGGGTTCGGGCTTCGGGCATGGGTTTGCCCACGGCCATCTCAGGCCGTTTGTGACCCGTAGCCCGTAACCAGGCATCTTTCATGACACCCTGCCGTTGGCCAACCAACCGCCTGATTTCGTCGGCCCGCACGTTTTTGGCCGAAGCGACCTTCTCCAATGCCGCCTGCGCCGTTGGCTCGTCAGCTACTTTCTCACCCAGATACCCCAGTACAGCCCGCGCCATGAGCCAGTGCCCCAGCTCGCCGGGATGAACGCCATCGGCCGCCAGTTTGAAGCTGGGGTCCGACTGTCGCTTGTTTTCCAGAAACCGGACCATCGGAAAATGTACATCGGCCACCTCCCAGGCCAGCGTGTCTTTCTGTGCCAGCAACCATTCCGAATACCGGTCGAGGGTGCGGTTGTAGCCGTTGAGGCCCAGTTGCGGGTCGTCGTGCACGGGGGGCGTCAGAAATACAATCTGCCGGGCACCCGCCTTCTTTAGTTCGGTGTGCAGCCACTTCATCCCTTCGCGGTACGCCCGAAACCGCGACTCATCGAGCGGAAGGTAGATCCCGTCGTTCATACCGTAGCAGGCAAAAACCACGTCGGGGCGGGTCTGAGTCAGTACCCGGTCGAGCCGCTCGTGCAGGTCGGGGCGCGGGAAACGGCCGTTGGCGTGATTGGGCTCACTCAGGCCCGATACCGTTTCGCTCGGCAATCCCACATTGATAAACTCATAGGTTAGCTTAGGGTATTTAGCCAGCAGATACGCTTCTATATCGGCCACGTACGTGCCGGCATAGGTGATGCTATTCCCCAGAAACAAGATCCGATGGGCCCGGCGCGGAAAGGGCCGGGCGGTAGTAATTTCGGTCAATAGCAGGCCAGTAAGCAGCCAAACCGCGCAAAGAACCCATTTCATACGTGTGGAGATTTATCTCGAAAAAACGCGTTAATTCCGTTTGGGCTTATCGAAAAACTGCCGCATAAAGAGCAACTGGTAGTTCACGGCGTTGTTCCAGTACGCCCAGTTATGGCCACCGGGCCGGGTAATGTAGTCGTGCGCGATGTTTCGTTCGAGCAGCTTGTCGTGCAGGTTGTTGTTGACCCGAAAAAAGAAATCTTCCGTGCCGCAATCAATGATGAGCGCGAGTGAACCCGGCATGAGCAGGTGCAGCATATTGATGACCGTGTTCTGCTCCCAGCGTTCAGGAAACTGCGCGTAGGTGCCCAGCCGTTTGGCAATGTCCCAATTAGCCGGAAACGGCCGAATATCGACCCCACCGCTCATACTGCCCGCAGCACCGAACACATCCTGATGCCGAAACGCCAGATAAAGCGCGCCATGACCGCCCATACTCAGGCCTGTAATGGCGCGCCCCTGCCGGTTTTTGATTGTCCGGTAGTGCGTATCGACCCAGTTTACCAGCTCATTGGCCACGTAGGTCTCGTACCGAAACGACGCATCGACCGGGCTATCAAAATACCAGCTCCCGTAATTTCCGTCGGGGCATACCACCATGACGCCCTGCGCATCCACCGCCCCAGCAAGTGCAGGTGCTTTTTTGACCCAATCGGCGTAGTTGCCGCTGTACCCGTGCAACAAATACACCACCGGAAACTCACGGCCGCTGCTGTACGAGTCGGGCGTAAGGACAACGGCTTTGATCGTTTTTTTCATCGACGCGCTGTAGGTTTCTACCGTGTCGATCTTGGCCGCCCGGAGCGAGCCAGCACTCACCAAAAGAAAGAACAAAAACAGGGTACGAACGGGGTTCATGCAGCTAAGGTACGGTTTGGGGATTATGGTTTATCGTTTGGGATTCTTTGTTACTGGTATTGGCTGGAATCAGACCGTTGCGACGGCCGACACACCGAGGGCTTTCCGAACCGCCGGGGCCACTTTGGTGCCAAACAGCTCGATGGAGCGCAGCGTACGGGCATGTGGAATGCCGTAGCCGCTGATGGTTTGGGCAATGTAACGCGTGTTGCCAAATAGCTCGTGGAAATACAGAATTTTATCGATTACCTGCTCTGGGCTACCCACCATGAGCGGGCCCAACTGACGCATCTGCTCAAAATGCGCCCGTGTTATGGGCGACCAGCCCCGCTCCCGCCCGACGCGATTCATCAGGATTTCGTAGGGTGGAAAAAACTCATCGGCGGCCCGCTGCGAATCGTCGGCGAGGTAAAACTGCGAGTTTATACCCAATTTTTGCTGGGTAGTATCGTGCCCGGCATTGCGGGCCGCCTGCCGGTACAGGTTTACAAACGGCACAAACCGATCGGGAGTACCGCCCAGAATCGCGACCGTCATGGGGATGTTGAGCGTTCCCGCCCGAACGGCCGAAGCGGGGGTCCCCCCCACAGCCAGCCAGATTGGGATTGCCGGTTGAATAGGCCTCGGGTACACACCCCGCCCCTCAATAGACGCCCGCAGGTTTCCCTCCCACGTCACAATTTCGCTTTTATTGATGTTCAGGAGCAAATCGAGCTTCTCGGTGAACAGCTCGTCGTATTGGTTCAGGTCGTACCCAAACAACGGAAACGACTCGATAAATGAACCCCGGCCCGCCATAATTTCGGCCCGGCCATTCGAGACCAGGTCGAGCGTGGCAAAATTCTGAAAAACGCGCACCGGGTCGGCCGAACTGAGCACGGTTACGGCACTCGACAATCGAATCCGGCGGGTTAGGGTGGCCGCAGCCGCAAGCACTACTTCAGGAGCTGTCACCAAAAAATCAGGGCGGTGGTGTTCACCCAGCCCAAATACATCCAGACCAACCTCGTCGGCCAATTTTATTTCTTCGAGAAGTTCCTGCATCCGCCGATGCGCATTGACAGCTTGCCCCGCTACGCCATCCGGCTTCATTTCTCCAAAACTGCTAATGCCTAATTCCATGCGTGTTTATGTCTTCTGCTTAAGGCAACCAACCAATACTATGTTGATTACATTTGATACTAAAAAGGCTAAATTAGTCCCTTTGCCTATACAGACGCCGAAAACCACGTTTATGTTACAGGGTCTGAAGCATTATTACCTGCCCTCCCCGCGCTTTAATCCGGACCGGCCACGCTTGGCCACCGGTCAGGGTAACGCTCCGCTTCTGGATACTCCCCCCACCGTCGTCTTCGTAGACGGTAGCCACATACCTTTTCCCCTTTGGCAAAAATGAGAGAGGAATAGTCCCTTGCCAATCGGTCAGACCGGCCACCGTGCCCACATACCAGGTATTGCCCTTCCGGCGGGCCACACTCACATGACGGCCTATTTCGCCGGTGAGGTAGTGTGACTCATTCCAGACGGTGGGCACCCGCGCAAACACCTCCAGTTCAACTTCGTTGGTGTAATGGACGGGGTTGCCGTACCAAAGCATGGCCTGCAACGGACTGAAATACACTACCGTCAGGGCGAGTTGCTGCCCTTTCGTGACCTGAAGTTTGGTTTTCAGAAGGTTGTCGGAGAATTGCTCATTTGCGTTCGGGTAGCAAAACGTGTAATCAGCCGCTCCGCCCACAAACCGGGTAAAGGGGAGTACGGTGTTATGAAAGGCATCCGGGTTGTTCTCGTTGCCCCGAATGCCCTCCTGCGTAAGCAAATTGGGGTACGTTCGACTCAGCCCCGTGGGTTTGTAGTTGTCGTGAATGTTGAGCACAAACCCGTGGTCGTACACTTTTTTAATGGCTGGAATAAGCCAGTTGAGCCCCTCATGGCTCAGGCCATCTACAAACCCAAACTTGAGCCCCGCTACCCCCCAACGCCTGTAGAGCGGCAAAATGGTGTCGAGCTTGGCCCGCAATCCCACCCGGTTCACGTACAGAATCACCCCAATGGGCTGGCCGGTACGGCCTTTGTCTTTACCGTATTGGATAACCCGGGGCATGTCGATAGCCGGGATAACCTGGGTAGGATCAGAGCTAGACCGGAATTCGGCCCCGTACCATCCTGCGTCGAACATAATGTAGTTGAACCCGTGAGCCGCAGCAAAGTCAATACAGTCGAGGCCACCTTGCGTTGTGAGGGCCGCCCGGATGAGCTTACCGGGTTTAATCCAGCCGGGAACGCCCGCACGCGGAGGTGGACAGAGACGCAGAGCCAGATCGCTGAACTGATGCAGCCCAATGGCCGAGGTAGCCACGCTAATGGTGCGCCAGGGCGACACAAATGGGCCACTGGTTCTGACAGAATCGCGACCAAACGCCAGCGTGAGGGCATGGGGTGAGTCGGCTCGTGCGAGCACCGCTTTTGTGTACGATTGGTTGTCGGCCTCGCCAATAGACAGGTACAGCCTGCCGTTGGTCAGGGTAGCGGGGAAGTCGCAGGTTTTGTGAAGCGCGCTCAAAGACGTTGGCGTAAACACCGACTCCTCATTGTATTGGTAGATTGTGTAGTCCTCACCCAGGTCAAACGAAGTTAACTCCTGCCGGATTACACCCGGCGCCGATGTGTTGGGCAACACGTACCGAAACGCCACACTGCCATCGAATACTCGAACCACCAGTGTGTAGGCCACCCCTGCCGACCGAGCCTGCACACTCATTTCGGTGTAATGATTACGGATAATGTCGTTCTCACCCAACGGCCACTTGATCTGCTCGCGGTGGGTGCGTTGGCGCATCCCCCCCAGCACAGTCTGTTGGCCGATGGTTAGCTCATTCAGCCGGAAACCCAGCACGGAGGGGCCCACTACCGTCTTCCCCGCCTGAATTACCCGATACACCAGCCGCTGCCGGGCATCGACCTGTACGTCAAACTGTGTCTGTTTGTCGGGCGAGGCAATCCGGTAAACGGGTTGTGCCGGGGCTGCCAGCGTTACCACGGCTACGAACCAACTACAGACCGTGGCCCAGAAAAAGGTTGAACGCATGTATTTCTATGAAATTTACGCCAGGCTGACCATCGCTTTGATAACACCATTGGCCGGATCGAGCCAACCGCTAAATTCGGATTGCACCTCCCCAAATCTCACCCGGTGGGTAATAAACGTCATGGGATTTATCTGACCATTGCGCATGGCAGTCATTACGGCATCGAAATCGGCACGGGTAGCGTTGCGGCTGCTCATGAGCGTGGCTTCGCGTTTGTGAAATTCGGGATGGCTAAAACTAACCGCTTCCCGTTGCAGGCCCACCAGCACATACCGCCCCCCGTGAGCCAGATACCCGAACCCGCTCTCGATGGCCCGGCGGTTACCGGTTGCGTCGATCACCACCGTTGGCATATCCCCCCCGGTAATGGCCCGAATCTGTTCAAGGGCATCGGCCGAGGTCGCATCCACCCGATGCGGAATACCGAGGTGTTTCCCGCAAAACGCAAGCCGACCCGCGTTGACATCGAGTGCAATCACCTGCGCCCCGGCTATCTGCGCAAACAGCATCACCCCAAGCCCGATAGGTCCGGCTCCCACCACCAACACGTATTCGCCCGGCTGAACCTGCGCCCGCCGAACGCCATGTGCGCCAATGGCAAGCGGTTCAACCAGGGCCAGTTGGTCGTCGGCAAGGCCCGTTCCCGGTACCAGTGCGTACGTAGGCACCGAAAGAAACTCGGCCATGCCGCCGTCGGTATGCACTCCGCAGACCTGGAGTCGCTCGCAGCAGTTCGTTTTGCCAACCCGACAAGCAACACACTGTCCGCAATAGAAGTACGGCATGATGGTAACCGTGTCGCCCGGCCGAATGTCCGTTTCCCCGTCTGCCTCAACCAGTTGACCAGCCAGTTCGTGTCCCAGCACACGCGGGTAGGTGAAATACGGCTGCGTTCCCTCGAACGCGTGCAGGTCGGTTCCGCAAATACCGATTCGGGTGATGCGTACCAGTGCCCGGCCCGGTTGAAGCTGCGGCTTTGGGGCCTGTTCGTATGCTAAATGGCCCGGAGCCACACAACGTAATAATTCCATAGAAAAAAGGAAGGTCAGGAACCTCTGCCCAGATAAGTTCAAAGCGCGGGTTCGATACTCCAAAAAGATGCCCAAACTTTTGGTCAATTCAACATTTGCGGGTTACAAGAAGCCGCTTGTCGCCGTTAAGCAACGTAGTCGCAAAAATGTACACATCCCCCCCTTCTTTCAGCCCCACTTTCTTGCGTAACTCTTCTACCGACTGCGGGTAATTCCGAACCGTCAGATTCGCTTTCATACCTGGCACCAGCGCCTGTACGTCGGCCCGGCCTGGTTTGCAGATGCCCTCCAGTTTAAACCCCCGGCCCGGAAAGTTCACTATCGGCACGGCAGACGTATAGAGGTGACTGTGCGGGGCCAGTTTGGCCAACCCAAACCGCTCGGCTACCGCCCGAAACGCACCGGCTTTCAGAACGGCCGCATTGGGTTCGTAGAGGTAGTTTTGCGGATCGGCAAACGACACGGCAACGGTTCGTTCATCACCCCGCCGAAACGAAAATCGAACGGCTGAATCAGCCAGCAGATCCACCGCGGTTACATCAACGGCATCAGCGGCCACCTCGTCGGGCGTGGCCACAAACAACACCTCTTTTACCTCGTGCCGCACCGCCACCACCTGCACCGACACAATACCGGGCAATTGCCGAAGGGTAGCCTCAATGTCGATCAGAGGTGAGGTTTTGAGCAGTACACACGTTGCTTTCTGGCGGAGTAAGGGCCACCAGGCCACCACGTTGGGCTCACAATCATCGAGCCGCACCACACGGCCACCCCGGTCGTCGCGCCGGGCCGGGTCGAGGTAAATCCAGTCGACAGGGGCATCGAGCTGCTGGAGTACCGTTTCGCTTTGGGCGTTCAGCACCTCCACGTTGTGGCACGCTAATTGGGGAAAATTGTGCGTTGCCAGTTCGGCGAGGGGTGCCTGACGCTCCACGTACGTTATGTGTTGGGCTGCGCTAGCCAACGCCCAGGCATCAACGCCGAGCCCCCCGGTCAGATCAACCAGTCGGTTTGGCTGAGGGGTATGGGCCGATACGACAGTGGCTTTATACCGCGCCGTTCGCTCCGACGAGGCCTGTTCGAGCGGGAGGGTCTGGGGGAACAAAACCCCCGGGTTGGCGCACCAGGTAGGAAGTTTGTCGCGCACCCGCTGACGAGCCGCAATCTGAACCGCCACTTTTCGGATATCTATCTGTTTGTTAGCTGCATACCGCAACAATAACTGCTGCACATTGTCCTGAACGTGCGCAGTCATGAAGTCTCTCTCCTCAACTGTCAATCCGATTGATTCCAAAATAATATTGGTTAAAACTAACTTTTTGTTTAATGTCCTTTTAATTTTGTCTGAACCACCAACTGTATCTTACGACTTTTTCCATTTTATCCAACGATCGATGAAGACCTCAAACCCTCTCTATACCTTCTCCACGTACTCGTCCGGGTTACTCCGCAGTGACCTCCCGGCCGGGTTATCCGTTTTTCTGGTTGCCCTCCCCCTCTGCCTTGGTATTGCGCTGGCATCGGGGGCTCCGCTGTTTTCGGGCCTGGTAGCGGGTATCGTCGGCGGAATCGTGGTTGGCTTTTTGTCGGGCTCCGAAATGAGCGTTAGTGGTCCGGCAGCCGGTTTGGCCGTTATTGTGGCCGACGCCATCACAAATGTAGGGGCTTACGAAGTTTTCCTGGTAGGTGTTGTACTCGCCGGTGCCATTCAGCTTGGGTTGGGCCTGCTCAAAGCGGGTAAGCTGAGCAGCTTTTTTCCCGACTCTGTGATCAAGGGAATGCTGGTGGCTATCGGGATTGTGATTGTGCTCAAACAGATTCCGCACGCCCTCGGTCGGGACAACGACTACGAGGGAGAGTTTGCGTTTCAGCAATTGGCCGACGGCGAAAACACCTTGTCTGAAATTTACCGGGCCGTCGAAACCGCCAGCATCGGCGCCCTGATTATCAGCGCCGTATCCCTGGCACTTCTTATTGGCTGGGAGCGTTTGGCCGGCCGGGGCTGGCGTTTTTTCAAAACGCTGCCCGGAGCCCTGATGGTGGTATTTGTAGGTATTGGCCTAAATGAGCTATTTCGGTTGTACATGCCCGAGTGGTACATGGGCGACACGGCCCATCAGCACATGGTACAGATTCCGGTGGTAGCAGCCGACAAACCCTGGTGGTCAATTTTCACATTTCCCGACTTTTCGGCTTTATCAAATCCCCGCATCTGGGCGGTAGGCGCTACCATTGCCATTGTGGCGAGTCTGGAAACGCTGCTTAACCTCGAAGCGGCCGATCAGCTCGACGAACAACGTCGGGTATCTTCAACGGATCAGGAGCTGATTGCGCAGGGCGTGGGCAATATGGTATCCGGGCTGATCGGCGGTTTGCCCGTAACATCAGTAGTGGTACGTACCTCCGCCAATGTGTTTAGCGGGGCCAAAACCCGCGTGTCGACCATTGTACACGGGGTACTGCTGGCTATTGCGGTGTTTGCCGCCGGGTCGCTGCTCAACTACATTCCGCTGTCGTGTCTGGCGGCTATCCTGATTATGGTGGGCTACAAACTGGCCAAACCGAAAATCTTCAAGAGCATCTACAACGATGGCCTGAATCAGTTTATTCCGTTCATTCTGACGGTGCTTGGCATCATCTTCACTGATTTGCTCATTGGCATCACCATTGGCGCTGTCATTGGCGTCCTGTTCATTCTGTACACAAACTCGCAGTCGACGGTAAAGGTGATCCGGCACGGCAAGCGCATCGAAATCAAGATTCTGAAGGATCTATACTTTTTAAGCAAGCCCCAGCTGAAAGTCATTCTGCGCACGTTGCAGCCCGGCGATCAGGTTATTGTTGATGGTACAAATGCTCAATTCATTGATCACGACATCTACAACATGCTGCGCGACTACACCGAAACGGCCAAGGCGCAGGGGATTTCGTACGAACTGAAAAACGTGATTAAAACGAAAAGTGCCCTCCCGAAAGTAGAGCCGATCAAAGAAGTACTGATCAGCTGATACGCTTAAAGATAAAATACAGCGGCCCGCTGTGTGGTTTATCCAACTCCACACAGCGGGCCGCTTTTTAATTACACACCGCGAGCTCTTTACGGTTTAGTTGCCGGGCAAACTGCTCCAGGGCACGTACCTCGGCCACAATACCCCGCGCTTTCTGGAGAATAAGCTCCCCCTCCAGTGTCGGAACAACGGGCACTTGCTGACGATTAAAAATCTCGATATTCAGGTGGGCTTCAAGACAACGGATTTGCTGACTCAGGGTAGGCTGTGTTATGCAGCACCGATCCGCAGCCCGGGTAAAGCTGCGCTCCGTATCAACGGCAATAATGTATTCCAACTGGCGGAGTAACATAAAGGCAAGCAGTTAAGGTGGTTGATGAATGTATTCTCAAACTGATTGCTCTGCGTTTTGTTGGCTTTGCAAAAGATAATTTTGGTAAAATACTATAGATAAACCTCGTTCTACACGCTCAGAAAGGCATTATTGATAGTATCTATTTGACCTCATACGTGCCGCCCAATAAACTTTGTGCAAGTTTTTATCAAATGAATACAAACACTTCACAAACGTTTCGTTTATGCTCAGTCCCTTACGGCATGCACTTTTGGGTATTTTACTGCTTGGCTCCGCACTGATTTGTTCACCGGCTTCAGCCCAGGGTTACTGGGCCGGTTCCAACTACAAGAATGGTTTAAGATTGTACCTGAACAAAGACAGTACGAGCTTCATCCGACTACTCATGTGGTCGCAGATCTGGATGCGCTGGCAACAGCAAAACCCCGGTACCAGTATTTCCGGCAACAACAACGTGCCACAAACCTGGGATGTGGGTATTCGGCGGAGCCGGATTTTAATGCACGGGCAACTGACCCCCCGCATTCTGGTTTTCTGGATTATCGGTGCCAACAACCAGACCTTCAATACCGGGGGCGGGGGCCTACTGACGGGCCCCGATGGCGTCACCGATGGCAAACGGCAGTCGGTGTTTGTACACGATGCCTGGACCGAGTTTAAAGCCAGCCGGGCGTTCTCGTTCGGAGCGGGGTTGCTGACCTGGTCAGGGCTGTCGCGTTTGTCCAATGCCGCAACGCTCAACTTCCTTACGCTCGACTCTCCGCTTTACGGCTGGGCATTGCTCGATGCCAACGATCAGTTTGCCCGCACGTTTGGCCTGTATGCCAAGGGGGAGATTGGTAAACTCAGCTACAGAGCCGTGCTGACAAAGCCCTTCACCATTCCCGAAGCGGCCACCGGCTGGACAACCCCTTACTCGCAGGCACAACGCACGGGCGCAGCCCCTATGACCACGCTGGCCGGGCGCGGGGCAGGCTGGGCCGCCGGCCTCACGGCACTACCCAACGCGTACAATATCTCCCAGTATAACTCTCGTACACTCAACAAACCGCTGTACCAGTTGTACACCACCTACGATTTCTTTGAGCAGGAAAGCCAGACCCTGCCGTTTATGGTTGGCTCGTATCTGGGTACCAAAAAAGTATTCAATATTGGGGGTGGTTTCATGATTCAGCCCGACGCCATGTGGCACCGCTCACCCATTTCGGCCACGCCAACCATTCCGGCGGGGGTATCGCTTACGGCGCAACAAACAAGCGAACTTCAGGCTGGGCGGTATCCGGCCGCGATTACAGGTTTTTCGTCGCTGCCAGAGAATCAGCGTATTGCTTTGCAAACAGCCAACGTCGATACAACCGTGACTGCCATGAAGCATTTTGCCCTCGATAGCTTTCTGGAGCTCCCGCTGGGGCCCGAAGGAGAAAACCGCTCGTCGCTGACGGCCTACGCGGCTCATTACTGGTTCAACTACGGTCCCAACTTTGTGCGCAACGCTGGCACCATGAACTTAGCCAGTGCACCCACGCAACCCGGTTCGCAGCCACAGGCTTTCAATGGAGCCGGCAATACGTACCCAACCTGGGGCACGGGCACTGTGTTTCATGTGCAAGCCGGGTATATGTTCCCCCGGGCCTGGACGCGCAGCTTTGGTCAGTTTCAACCGTATGTGTCGTACAGCCGGGCTAATTTTGAGCGGCTCAATCAGCCCTACAACCTGCTCGAAGGGGGTCTGAACTGGTTGCTGGCCGGGCACAATGCCAAGATTACGGTACATTACCGCCCCCGCCCAATTTATTCGGCGGCCACCAACGAAATACCCGGACAGGAGGGCCTTGGCGGTATGCGGATTACAGACCGGAAATCCGAAATTATTACCCAGTTTTTCATCTTTTTCTAACCGCCACCGTATGAAAAGGGCCTCCTTCCTCTACTTGTCTGTGCTGTTGCTGATGGGGCTTCAGACCAGCTGCATCAATACCAAACCCCGTCCCATGTATATCCCATGCGCCGTATCGCAGGATGTGTTTGTAGAACGCTGTACCAAACTATTGACCGACAACGGCTACAAGATCATCGAGGCAAACCCCACCCTGGCACGGGTACGGGCTACCAAGGCACAGAGCCAATCCAATCAGGGCGAAAATATGCAGTACAATGGCCCCTATCTGTTCGATGCCACCTACACACAGGGAAGCAACATTATCGTTAGTGTGGCTACTACGATTCGGGTGTATCAGGCCGACGAGGCCCCGTTTGTGCTGCAAACGCATAATGAAAGCCGCAATACCAGTTCGGCCGACAAAAAATACTTTGTGCCTATTCTGAACGGCCTACGGAAAGTGTGCGCCCAGCCCTAGCGGAAAACGGACAAAATAAAAGGATAGCAAGATAGAATTAGCTTAATCCGCTAATTTGCTATACATTCGCTAATTAACTATAGATTTTGTCCTACGCCCGCATGGCAACGCCCAAATGCCCTAAGTGTTCAAACACAAACGCCGTTCGTAATGGCGTACTCAATGGTCGGCAACGGTTTCGCTGCAAACAGTGCCACTACAACTTTACGGTTGAAAAAGCAGGAAAGAGTATCAGCAGCTACTATGTAATCAAGGCGCTACAGCTTTATATTGAGGGCGTTAGCTACCGCGAGATCGAACGGCTGCTGGGTGTAAGTCACGTTTCGGTAATGAACTGGGTAAAAAAATACCAGATCAAAGTACCTGAAAACAACAACTATCACCCCACCTATAAAATACTCAGCAACAAAGAGTTAGCGGAGTATTTCAGCAAACCGGAGAATGTGAGTGGCGCGGGCATGATCGTGACGGAGCTGGGCGACAAATTTATGCTGATCAAGTGGGAGCGATTCCGGGAGTAAGAGGATGACGAGGGAATATCTATAGGTTTTAGCATAGCTATAGCATCTATTTCCTTTGGATGAGAGAGATGAGCAGTTTTGACCTGGTTTTCACGACCACCTAAACCGCTACTTGTCTTAACTATGTTGTCCCGTTCCGTAACGTTTACGCTGGCGTTGGCTCTGCTGAGCCTGGCCACCCCCACCCGGCTGCGAGCCCAGGGTTCGAGTGAGTATGGTTCTGGTCTCAAATTCAATCTGAGCCCGGATGGTACCAAGTACGCACGCATTATTATGTGGAATCAGATCTGGTTCCGATCCATGCAAATGAACCCCGGAACAACCGTCAACGGTACTCCAACCGACCGGCTCACCGACGTGGGCGCCCGTCGGCTCCGGTTGTTGGGGTACGCCCAGATTTCGCCCCGCTACCTGATTCTGGTGCATGCCGGTATCAACAACCAGACGTTTGTCAACGGCGGGGCCTCGGGCAGCAGCGGCACGGGCGGCTATGGGCAGGGTAAGAAACCCGGCATTTTCTTCCACGATGTCTGGAATGAATACGCGGTCGTTCCGGCCGGTAAGAAACCCGACGGTTCGGCGGTTAAAAACACGCTTTACCTCGGTGCGGGGCTGCATTACTGGCACGGGGTTTCGCGCATGACATCGGCCAGTACGCTCAACTTTCTGGCCATTGATGCCCCCATTTTCAACTGGCCGCTCATCGAAAACTCCGATCAGTTTGCCCGCTTGTTTGGGGTGTACGCCAAGGGAAAGCTGGGCAAGTTTGAGTACCGGCTCAACTACAATAAGCCGTTTGCCACCAACCAGACTCCGCCCACATCGGGCACGGTGGTTACGCCCGATGTAGCCGTCGACAACAACGGGGTAAGTAAAATGTCGTACGGCGCGTACTTAGAGTATCAGTTTCTGGATCAGGAGGCTAATATTTTGCCCTTCAAGGTTGGCACGTATGTGGGCACCAAACGAGTGTTTAACATCGGCGCGGGTTTCTACCGGCAACCCGAGGGAACCCGCTATTACAGTGGGGGCAGTCTGAAACCGAGTGATATTAATCTGTTTTCTGTGGATATGTTCGCGGATCTGCCTTTTGACGACAAGAAGAAGAATATGGCCCTGACCGCCTACAGTGTCTTCTACGACTACAATTTTGGTCCTAACTATATCCGAAACCTGGGCATTATGAACCCCGGTGCCAACAACCCTGCTTTCGAGGGTAAGCGGGCACTGGCCGGGCCGGGCGATGCCCGCCCGCTGCTCGGTACGGGGCAGATCTGGTACACGCAGGCTGGCTTATTGCTGCCCAAAACGACTGACAAGCCCAAAATGCGGGTGCAGCCGTTCGCAGCCTATACCTACAAGAATCTGGAAGCACTCGGCAAGGCAGGTAGCTATTACGACCTGGGCTGTAACTTCTACCTCGATGGGCATCATGCCAAAATTACCCCCCAGTGGTCTGTACGGCCTATTTACACCGACAAGAACACTATCAGCGATTACAAAGGGGAGTTTCTGTTGCAGGCTCAAATTTACCTGTAACCCATTTTTCACAAACGCATCGTATTCCAATTAACCAATAAAACCTTATTTCTCCCATGGTATCAGAACCAACAACCGCTAAGGCCAGCAGCACCCGCACGCTTGTGAGCGTTATCGGGGCATCGTCTGTCGGGACGCTCATTGAGTGGTACGACTTTTACATCTTCGGCTCACTGGCCACGGTGCTGGCCACCAAATTTTTCCCCGAAGGCAACCCAACAGCCGCTTTCCTTTCTACACTGGCTACGTTTGCCGCCGGTTTTGTGGTGCGTCCGTTCGGGGCCCTGTTTTTCGGGCGGCTGGGCGACCTCATCGGCCGGAAATACACCTTCATGGTTACCCTGATGCTGATGGGGGGCGCCACGTTTGCCATCGGCCTGATTCCGAGTTACGAAACCATTGGCTTTCTGGCCCCGCTGCTGGTATTGATCCTACGTTTGCTGCAGGGGCTGGCGCTCGGGGGCGAATATGGCGGTGCTGCCACCTACGTAGCCGAGCACTCACCAGCCGACAAGCGCGGCTTCTGGACCTCGTGGATTCAGATTACTGCCACTGCGGGTTTGTTTGTATCGCTGATCGTGATTCTGATCACCCGCACCTCGATGAGCAAAGAGGCTTTCGATGATTGGGGCTGGCGGGTGCCGTTCTGGGTGTCAGTCCTGATGGTGTACGTATCGTTCATTATCCGGCGCAACATGAGCGAGTCGCCCCTGTTTGCCAAAGCGAAGGCCGAGGGCAAAACGTCGACCAATCCGCTTAAAGAAAGCTTTGGCAATAAGTACAACTTCAAGTTTGTGTTGTTGGCCCTGTTTGGTGCCACCAT
Organism: Rudanella lutea DSM 19387; assembly: GCF_000383955.1. Lineage (NCBI taxonomy): Bacteria > Pseudomonadati > Bacteroidota > Cytophagia > Cytophagales > Cytophagaceae > Rudanella > Rudanella lutea. The sequence continues at coordinate 662,653 of NZ_KB913013.1, forward strand.
GGGGCAAGGCGTAGTTTGGTACACGGGGCAGTTTTACGCCATGAGCTTCATCAAAACGGTGTGTAACGTCGACGCCATTCAGGCCGATAGCCTCATGAGTGTAGCCCTGCTGATGGGTACTCCTTTCTTTATCGTGTTTGGCTGGCTGTCCGACAAAATCGGCCGGAAAGGCATCATGCTCGTAGGTATGCTGGTAGCTCTGCTTACGTATCGCCCTATTTACGAACGGATGTACCAAACCACCAACGTGGCTAATAAACAGGAGGTAGCCGCTGCCACCACCGTCGACTCGGTGGTAACGGCCGACCCCAAAGTAGCGGGCCTGTCGATTATGACCAAGACCGTGAAAAAAGAGTACACCGACGGCACCAAACTAACCGAAGTCACGAAGCTCAAAATGCCGAGCGATCCCGCTGCCGAACCAGCTAAACCAGAAATCAAGAAAACGCTGACCCTCAACGACAGCGACCGCTGGACGCTCATCTGGCTCGTGTTTATCCAGGTGATTTACGTAACACTGGTGTATGGTCCTATTGCGGCCTTCCTCGTCGAGATGTTCCCCACCAAGATTCGGTACACATCCATGTCGCTGCCATACCACATTGGCAACGGGGTATTTGGCGGTCTGCTGCCAGCGGTGGCTACCTACCTCGCTACGGGTGCTAAAGACGCCAACATAGCGGCCGAAAAAGCCGGTGCGGCCCTACCCTACGCAGCACCGTACCTCGAAGGCCTCTGGTACCCGATTATTGTGGCAGCTGTAAGCTTCGTGATTGGCGTACTGTACATCAAAAACCGGCCATCGGCGGCTGACTAACTAACCCTTACCCGTTGGCGGGCTAACTACACCCGCCAACGCCCTAATCATTCAAAAAAACAGCATAAACCGTTTAAAGACATGGACGCAATCAAACGAATAATGGGTGTTGTATGGCTTGGCCTGGCCGCAGTGTGTGGCTACTACGGCCTTACCGCCTTTGGGTTACCCAAACTATCGACGGGTAAACAGGAAGATCTCGTGTTTGGCATCATCATCGTATTTGTCTTGATGCCGATTATCGTGGGAGGTCTGGCTACGTTTGGGCTGTACGCACTTCAGGGCGAGTACAGCGACGGGGCCAGCCGAAATGAGTAGGGTTTCTGGCTAACCGTCAGAAAATCGGATTGGAAGATACAGGCAAACGCTGCACCCGACTGGGTGCAGCGTTTCTATCCCGACCCGACCTTCAGCGCTTGTTCTACTCACCGTAACTTGTCATGAAAACGAAGCGGCTACTTTTCATCAGTCTCCTGTTTGCAGTACTCCTCAACGAACCAGTACTATCAATTGTGAACCAGCCCCGGTTGCTGGCCGGGATTCCGCTCACGTATGCCTATATTTTGCTGGTTTGGGGGCTGATGATTATCGTACTCGTGGCTGTTTTAAATAAACACCAGAACACCGACGACTCGCCCCACGCCGATGAATAGCCTTATTCTCCTCTTCGTATCGGCGGGGTACCTGTGTCTGCTCTTTGTGATTGCCGACATTGCCGAGCGCCGAAGTCGCACCGGCCGGAGTCTGGTCAATAATCCGTACATCTATTCGCTGTCGCTGGCGGTGTACTGCACCGCCTGGACGTTCTACGGCAGCGTGGGCCGGGCCGCCGAACAGGGCGTCCAATTCCTGCCGGTCTACATCGGCCCAACACTCACCGCTCCGCTCTGGTGGATTATCCTGCGCAAGATTATCCGAATCTGCAAGCAACAGCGCATCACCAACATTGCCGATTTTATCTCGGCCCGCTACGGCAAAAGCCGGGGGCTGGGGGTCTTTGTCACGGTTCTCTGCCTGGTGGGTATTATTCCCTACATTTCGATTCAGATCAAGGCCATATCGGGCAGCCTATCCGTGCTCTCGGGCAGAACCGATGGGTACGACGAAAGCCTTTTCCTGACCGACCCTGCCTTTTACACCACCCTGCTACTCGGTACTTTCACCATTCTGTTTGGTACCCGAACGCTCGAAGCGACCGAGCGGCACGAGGGCATGGTAACGGCCATTGCGTTTGAGTCGCTGGTAAAATTGGTGGCATTTGTGGCCCTGGGGGTGTTTGTCACATTCGGGCTGTTCGATGGGCCCGTAAGTATTTTTAGCCGGGCGCTGGAGATGCCCGCGCTGAGGGAGCAATTCACGTTTGGCCCCGGTCACACCACCGGCGACTGGTTCTGGAACTGCCTCATGTCGATGGCGGCCGTTCTGTTCCTGCCCCGTCAGTTTCAGGTGGCTGTGGTCGAAAACGTCAACGAGAAGCACCTCGACCGGGCTATCTGGCTGTTTCCGCTGTATCTGTTTGTGATTAATCTATTTGTGCTGCCGCTTGCCTTTGGGGGCCATATTTTACTGGCCGATCTGCCCATTCATGCCGATAGCTACGTGCTCATGCTCCCGGTTCAGTACGGGCAGAAAGGGCTCGCCTTGCTGGCTTACATGGGCGGTTTCTCGGCCGCAACCGGCATGATTATCGTCGAAACGATTGCCCTGAGCGTGATGGTGAGCAACAACGTGGTGATGCCGCTGGTGATTGGGCGGCCGAGCTGGCAGAGCCGGGTGGGTACGGGTTCGTTTGTAATCAATACCCGCCGAATTACCATTCTGGTGTTTCTGCTGATGGCGTATCTGTACTACCGGGGGGTATCACACCACTTCTCACTCGTTTCCGTTGGCCTTATTTCATTTGCGGCCGTCGCCCAGTTTTTGCCGGCTGTTATTGGCGGTTTGTTCTGGAAAGGGGGTAACCTGACGGGTGCCCGCCTTGGCTTGTGGGCAGGTAGTCTGATCTGGTTTTACACCCTGGTGTTACCCACGCTGGTACCGGCTTTGTTACCCGCCGACCTGCTTACCCACGGCCCCTTCGGCATCGGGTGGCTACGGCCCCAGAATCTTTTCGGGCTGAACACACTCGAACCCATTGCCCACGGTATGTTCTGGTCGCTGCTGGTCAATACCATCGGATATTTGTGGGGATCTGTCAACTGGCCCCAATCGTCAATCGAATACAATCAGGCCATCTTGTTCGTCGATATTTTTAAACTTTCGCGAGCTATCGACAACTCAGTGGTCTGGCGGGGTAAAGTGCTCATTGCCGACCTACGCTCCCTGCTCACCACCTTTTTCGGCCCCGAACGCGCCAACCGGGCCATCCATCGGTACGTCACCACCGATGAGTCGGCCACGCCCAAAAGCCTGTACGCCGACGCCCAATTAGTAACCTACACCGAGCGGGTACTGGCCGGAGCCATCGGCACCGCTTCGGCCCGTACGCTGGTGGCTTCGGTGGCAAAAGAAGAGCCTATTCTGGTCGATGAGATGATTCGGATTCTGAAATCGTCGCAGGAACTGATCCTGGTCAACAAGGAGTTGAAACGCAAATCGGTTGAACTCGAACGCACCACCCGCCAACTGAGCGAAGCCAACGAGCGGCTCAAAGCAGCCGATATGCACAAAGACGATTTTTTGTCGACGGTGACACACGAGATCCGTACGCCCATCACCTCCATTCGGGCGCTGACCGAAATTGTGCACGACACCCCCGACATGGACCCCGACGCCCGGCAGCACTTTCTGGGGACCGTCATTAAAGAATCGGAGCGGCTCACCCGGCTCATCAATCAGGTGCTCGATCTGGAGCGAATCGAGTCGGGTCGGTACCAGCTCTCGCCCGAGCGGCTCTACCTGCCCGAACTGGTGAGCGAGGCCGTCGAGGCTGTTGAACCACTGGCGACCGAGAAAGAAATCCCGATCCGGGTCGATACCCAGGCCGGGCCAACCGATCATGTACTGGGCGACCGCGACCGGCTGATGGAGGTAATCGTGAATCTGCTGTCCAACGCCATCAAGTATTCCGACCGGGCCGCCGGGCCAATCATCATCACCACCCGTACCGATGAGGAGTCTTTACTGGTTTCCGTACAGGATAAGGGTATCGGCATCGACCCCGCGCATCAGGAGTTGATCTTTGAGAAGTTTTACCAGACGCACGCCGTCCGACAAACCGACAAAGGAAGCGGCCGATCCGCCAAATCGGGCCGGGTTCTGAAAAGCAGCGGCCTCGGCTTAGCCATTACCCAGCGAATTATTCATTTGCATCAGGGGACAATCACATTAGAAAGTAAGTTAGGCGAAGGAAGTTGCTTTACCGTTCGACTACCATTGGCTCCGGGAGGGGCTGTCACTTATGAAAAACACTAAGTTCACCGTACTCATTGCCGACGACGAACCGAATATTCTCTTGTCGCTGGAGTTTTTGATGAAGAAAGAAGGGTACCGGGTGCTGATTGCCCGCGACGGGGCCGAAGCCTACGAGCTGATTCAGCGCGAGAAACCCGACTTGCTTTTACTCGACATTATGATGCCGCACATGAATGGATACGAGCTTTGCCAGTTTGTGAAGCAGTCGCCCGAGCATCAGCACGGGAAAGTCATTTTTCTGAGTGCCAAAAGCCGCGAGTCCGAAATTCAGAAGGGGTACGATGCCGGCGCCGACCTGTACCTGCCCAAGCCGTTCTCGACCCGCGAGTTAATGGCCAAAGCGCATGAATTGCTGGCGTAAGGCCATGTATTGTTTTTTGTTTTTGCCTGTTGGGCCTAAAACCACATTCCGGTATGTTGCCAACCTCCTACACCACCGCCCATGAGCGTAGCCTGAACGACCCGGCCGGTTTCTGGCAGGCCGAGGCCCGGGCCATACCCTGGGTGCAGTTTCCCGAACAGATTCTGTCGGCCGATGCGCACGGCTACCCACGTTGGTTTGCCGATGGTGTTCTGAACACCTGCTATGCCGCACTGGACTATCACGTCGAAAACGGCCGGGCCGACCAAACCGCCCTGATCTACGATTCGCCAGTAACGGGTACCGTGCGCCGGTACAGCTACCGCGAGATGCTGGACAAAGTGGCCCAACTGGCCGGGGCGTTCCGGCAACTGGGCGTAGGCCCCGGCGATACTGTGGTGATTTACATGCCCATGGTACCCGAAGCCGCGTTTGCCATGTTGGCCTGCGCCCGCATCGGGGCTATTCACTCGGTGGTGTTTGGCGGCTTTGCGCCCCACGAACTGGCCCTGCGCATCAACGATGCCCAACCAAAGCTGATTCTGTCGGCCTCGTGCGGCATTGAGTTCGACCGGGTGATTCCGTACAAGCCCCTGCTCGACGAGGCTATTCGGCAGGCCACCCACCAACCAGACCATTGCCTCATTCTGCAACGGCGCGAATGTACGGCGTCGATGGAGGCCGGGCGCGACCTCGACTGGGCCCAGACCGTTGCCGGTGCTACACCCACCGAACCCGTACCCGTAAACGCCACCGATCCGCTGTATATTCTGTATACCTCGGGCACAACGGGCAAACCCAAAGGCATTGTGCGCGACCACGGTGGGCATGCCGTGGCGCTCCGGTACAGCCTCAAAGCAGTGTACAACGTGGAGCCCGGCGACGTATTCTGGGCAGCCTCGGACCTGGGCTGGGCCGTGGGGCACAGCTACATCGTGTACGCCCCTTTGCTGGGCGGCTGTACGAGCCTATTGTACGAGGGTAAGCCCGTCCGGACGCCCGATGCCGGAGCTTTCTGGCGGGTGATTGAACAGCACCAGGTAAACGTCTTTTTTGCCGCGCCCACCGCGTTCCGGGCCATTCGCAAAGAAGACCCGGATGGCAAACTCCGCCACCGCTACAACCTGGGCTCGTTACGCACGATTTTCGTAGCTGGCGAACGCTGCGACCCGCCCACGTTGCACTGGCTCGAAGCGGTGTCGGGCGTACCGGTTATCGATCACTGGTGGCAAACCGAATCGGGCTGGCCGATGCTCTCCAACCCGATGGGTATTAGCCCGATGCCCGTGAAAGCCGGGTCGGCTACGGTGCCCGTTTGCGGGTACGACCTCCGAATTCTCGACGAAGCCGGGGAGCCCCTCGGCCCCAATCAGGAAGGATTCGTTTGCCTGAAACTACCCCTGCCACCGGGTTGCCTGCCTACCCTTTGGCGCGACCCGGAGCGGTTCAGGCAGTCGTACCTGAGCCGGTTTCCGGGGTACTACCTCTCCGGCGATGGCGGCTATATCGACGAAGACGGCTACGTGTTTATCATGGGCCGGGTCGATGACGTGATTAATGTAGCCGGGCACCGGTTGTCGACGGGCGAAATGGAAGAACTCGTGGGCAGTCACCCGGCTGTAGCCGAATGCGCTGTGGTGGGGCTGGCCTGTTCCCTGCGTGGTCAACGCCCGGTCGGTTTTGTGGTTCTGAAAGACGACTGGGGCAAAACCCCGGATGAGGCTCTTCCCGCAGCCGAAACATCCCGCACAGTCGAAGACGAACTGGTCACGTTGATCCGCGATCAGATTGGGGCGGTGGCTTATTTTCGGCAGGCCGTCATTGTGAAACGATTGCCCAAAACCCGGTCGGGCAAAATCCTACGAAAGACCATCCGTCAACTAGCTGATGGCGAATCGTTTGCGGTACCCTCGACCATCGATGACCCCGTGATTCTGGACGAAATCCGGGCAGAATTGGCCGCACGGGGCATCGGCCTTGCTTTTGAATAATTTTTTCTGTCGGTACGCAGCGGGGGCAGAACCCCTTTATTTTGCAGCCTAACCACCCCAACGCGTTCCGACGCCATCCATCTATACAAAAACCTACTATGAATTTTCAGCTTAAAACCTTTGCCGAGTACGAAGCAGCCTACCAGAAAAGCGTATCCGATCCCGAAGCCTTCTGGGCCGAGGTAGCCTCGGAGTTTAAATGGCGCAAACCCTGGACCAAAACCCTGCAATGGAACTTCGAAGAACCCAACGTGAAGTGGTTTCAGGGCGGTAAACTGAATATTACCGAAAACTGCCTCGACCGGCACCTCGAAACCCGCGCCGACCAACCGGCGATTATCTGGGAGCCTAACGACCCGCACGAGTCTGGCGTGACGCTCACCTACCGGATGCTGCACGATCAGGTATGCCGGATGGCCAACGTCCTGAAACGTAACGGCGTAGCCAAAGGCGACCGCGTTTGTATCTACCTCCCCATGGTACCCGAACTGGCCATTGCCGTATTGGCCTGCGCCCGCATTGGAGCCGTTCACTCGGTGGTGTTTGGTGGTTTCTCGGCCCAAAGTATTGCCGACCGGATCAACGACGCCAAATGCCGACTCGTGATTACGGCCGATGGCGCCTACCGGGGCAACAAAGAAATTCCGCTCAAGAGCGTGGTCGACGACGCCCTCATCGGGTGCCCGAGCGTGGAGCGCGTAGTGGTCATGACCCGCACCCGCACCCCGGTGGCTATGCTCAAAGGCCGCGACGTCTGGATGGAGCAGGAGCTGAAACAGGTTACAGCCGACTGCCCTGCCGAAGAGATGGACGCCGAAGATATGCTGTTTATCCTGTACACCTCCGGCTCAACGGGTAAGCCCAAGGGCGTGGTGCATACCTGCGGGGGTTACATGGTGTACGCGGCATACACGTTTGCTAACGTGTTCCAGTACAAAGAAAAACAGGTGCATTTCTGTACCGCTGATATTGGCTGGATTACGGGCCACAGCTACATTGTATACGGCCCGCTGGCCTGCGGAGCAACCACCCTGCTATTTGAGGGTGTGCCTACCTGGCCCGATGCCGGGCGGTTCTGGGAGATTGTCGACAAGCACAAGGTGAATATTCTGTACACGGCCCCCACGGCCATCCGGTCTCTGATGAGCTTCGGGCTGGAGCCGGTGCAGAAACACGACCTGAGCAGCCTGGAGGTACTGGGCTCAGTAGGCGAACCCATCAACGCCGAGGCCTGGCATTGGTACGACGATAACATCGGCAAAAACCGCTGCCCGATTGTAGACACCTGGTGGCAGACCGAAAATGGCGGCATCCTGATTTCACCTCTGGCGGGTCTGACCAAGACCAAGCCAACCTACGCTACCCTGCCCCTGCCGGGTGTGCAACCGGTACTGGTCGATGAAAACGGGACCGTTATCGAGGGCAACGGCGTGTCGGGCAACCTCTGCATCAAGTTCCCCTGGCCGGGTATGCTCCGTACCACCTACGGCGACCATGAGCGTTGCCGCCAAACGTACTTCTCTACTTACCCCGGCATGTACTTCACAGGCGACGGCTGTCTGCGCGACGAAGATGGCTACTACCGGATTACGGGCCGCGTCGACGACGTGTTGAACGTATCGGGCCACCGGATTGGCACGGCGGAAGTCGAAAACGCCATCAACATGCACACGGGCGTGGTGGAGAGCGCCGTGGTGGGCTATCCGCACGACATCAAAGGGCAGGGCATCTACGCCTACGTGATTACGGAAGCCCTCCCCGCCGACCACGATGCCGACCTGACCAAGCGCGACATTCTGGCCACCGTTACCCGCGTGATTGGGCCTATTGCCAAGCCCGACAAGATTCAGTTTGTGACGGGCCTGCCCAAAACGCGCTCCGGCAAGATCATGCGCCGGATTCTCCGCAAAATTGCCGAGGGCGACGTGAACAACCTCGGCGACACCACAACCCTCCTCGACCCGGCCGTAGTGGACGAGATCAAGGCAGGGGCGCTGGTGTAGCTTTATCATGCTGAGAAGCGAAGCATCTTCACTACAAATACGCCGGGCTGCGAGGTCCGGCGTATTTGTTATATTTGAAGGGAATGTTACGCTCACAACAAAAATAATTACCCACCTGTAAGCCACTTAACATTCTGCGAGCAGATCAACTCTCTCCTTACATTATTCCTAAAACAACCTCTCTTATGCATCTTCCTCCCAAGTTTCTTACCCTGATTTTCTGGCTAACCGCCCCCCTCACCCACCTCCACGCCCAAAATACACTCACAGCCAAAGAGAAAGCCGACGGCTGGCAACTGCTCTTCAACGGGCGCAACACGCAGGGCTGGCACACCTACAACGGCAAAGGGGTTGGGGCCGCCTGGCAGATTCAGGATAACGCTCTGCACCTTTCGGTACCTAACCGGGTAGGCAACAAAGCCGCCAACGGGGGCGATCTGGTAACCGACGCGACCTTTACCGGCGATTTTGAATTCAAAGCCGACTGGAAAGTTGACCGGCTCACCAACAGCGGTATCTTTTTCTTCGTGCAGGAGTCGCCCACACACAAAAACGTGTATGATACGGGGCTGGAACTACAGGTACTCGACAACGCGATTTATGGCGAAGCCGACGAAAACAAACACCGGGCAGGCGACTTTTTCGGCGTTGCCAACGCTCGGGTGCGGGAGGTTAACCCGGTCGGCTCGTGGAATCAGGTGTATGTCAAGAAGCAGAAAAACCGGCTGACCGTAACCCTCAACGGCTTTACCATTCATGAGTTCGACCTGAATGGGGCCGATTGGAAATCGCGCCTGTCGGGCAGTAAACTGAAAGACGCGCCCATTGGCAAGGGGTTGTTTGCCGGGCGTATCGGATTACAGGACTGGGGCAGCCCCGTCTGGTTCCGAAACATCAAAATTCGGCGATTGTAACACCCGCCCATCCTCTGGCGCCCACTTTTTTTAGGGACCCAGAATAATCTACTAAAACACAAGACTGTATAGGGAGTTGATTCTTTGAGAACCACTTCTCCGCATACAGTTATGGAAAACAACGAAAAACAAACCCCTAACGGCCACGTGCCCCTGCCGCCTAATGGCTCAGGCCCCACCAACGGCAGTACCGAAACCGATCAGACCCTGACCACCCGGCAAGGGCACCCCATCACGGATAACCAGAACACCCGCACGGTTGGGCGTCGGGGACCGGCCACGCTGGAAAACTACGCCTTCATCGAAAAAATCACCCACTTCGACCGCGAACGCGTACCCGAGCGGGTGGTACACGCCCGGGGAGCCGGGGCACACGGCTACTTTGAAGCCTACGGAACCGTGGGCGATGAGCCGATTAGCCAATACACCCGCGCCAAATTGTTCGGTCAAAAGGGCAAACAGACGCCGGTGTTTGTACGGTTTTCGTCGGTTATTCACGGCGGACACTCACCCGAAACCCTCCGCGATCCGCGTGGCTTTGCCGTGAAGTTTTATACCGAAGACGGCAACTGGGATTTGGTCGGCAATAACCTGAAAGTATTCTTTATCCGTGATGCTATGAAGTTTCCGGATCTGGTGCACGCCTTCAAACCCGATCCGGTCACCAACATACAGTCGGGCGAGCGCATCTTCGATTTTATCTGCAACACGCCCGAAGCCATGCACATGATCACGTTTCTGTTTTCGCCCTGGGGCATTCCGGCCAACTACCGACAAATGCAGGGCTCAGGCGTAAACACGTACAAATGGGTAAACGAAGCCGGCGAAGCCGTGCTGGTGAAATACCATTGGGAACCTAAGCAGGGAATCCGCAACCTGACGCAGGCCGAAGCCGAACAAATTCAGGCCAAAAACTTCAACCATGCTACGCAGGACCTGTTTGATGCCATCGAGCGGGGCGACTACCCGGAGTGGGAACTTTGTGTGCAGATCATGAGCGATGACGAGCACCCCGAACTCGATTTTGATCCGCTCGACGATACAAAAATCTGGCCCACGGATAGGTTTCCGTTTCTGCCAGTCGGCAGAATGGTGCTGGACCGAAACCCGCAAAATTACTTTGCCGAGGTAGAGCAGGTGGCGTTTGGTACGGGGGTGCTGGTAGATGGACTGGAGTTTTCGGACGACAAGATGTTGCAGGGCCGTACCCTCTCCTACTCCGACACGCAACGGTACCGGGTGGGGGCCAATTACCTGCAACTGCCCATCAATTCTCCCAAAAAACGGGTGGCTACCAACCAACGCGATGGACAAATGGCCTACAACGTCGACATGGCACCGGGGCAAAATCCACGCGTCAACTACGAACCGTCTATTCTGGGCGGCTTGCAGGAAGCCCCAAAAAGCGGAGCCGACTACACACCCCGGTACGAAGCCAATCTGGTAAGGCAAAAAATTGATCGGCAGAACAACTTCAAACAAGCCGGCGAACGATTCCGGGCCTTTGAAGACTGGGAACGCGACGACCTGATTACGAACCTCGTAAATACCCTGAAACCCGCCGACAAACGGATTCAGGACAAAATGGTGGAGCTATTCAGTCAGTGCGATGAGGAATATGGCCGACGCGTACGGGAAGGTTTACAGGCATCTGATACCGATCAGCATACGAGCGGTCCTATCGGCAGCGCCAATACCAACGAAGCCGTTCGGCAGGCCGAAGAGCAGTCGCACACAGCTCAGCCGTATTAGCAAACGAAACTGTCTGAGTGAATGCATAATGTAGAATGCACAATGTAGAATGAGCAATGATTTACAAGCTACTAATCGGCAGGGTAAATCATTATTCATTCTACATTATGCATTCTACACTTAACTGGCCCGGCTTGCAGGTTCTACACATACCGCAACCACCCTTTTTCGGGGTGCGCGGCCTTGTAACGGCCATACCACCGGCAAAGCGGATATAGCCCGATAACCACCCCCGCCCAAACCAGATACACCCAGCTCAACTCAACCCCTGACCCTTTGGGCCGCCCAAACGAAAACGGCGCGGGGTTCAGATTCGCGAGCGAAAAGCCCTGTAGCACCAGCAAGCCCAGTAAAATCAGATGCACCATATACCAGTGCAGAATGTAGTAAAACATGGGTACGGCTCCGTACACTGTGAGTACCCGACTCATGGTGTTCGACACGCCATCGGACCAGGCCAGCAACAGCAGCGCAATACCCAGCATGAGCAGGCTGTACAAAAGCGACGGGGGGTATTTGCTCACGTTGATAAACGACAGAACCGTAAACATGGGGGTAGCCTGTACCGACCAGGGCGCCCCATCGCCGTAACCATTCAGGAACCGAAGTCCTACGAACAGGAGCAGAGCCCCCAGGCCCAGACGCGTCAGTTGCCGCTTGCGCTCGTGTAAGGGCTTCTCGAACAGCGGCCCCAGCCCAAACCCAACCAGCATAATACCCAGCCAAGGCACAACCGGGTAACCGACCAGCACGGCAAAATCGGGGGATAGTTGAAAAAAGTTTGTCTGAAACAACAACGCCCACACAAACCCAAGGGTTGGGTTTGGGGGCAGCGTAACCAACGCCAACAGGTTATGCCCGAACAGGATAACCAACCCGACTATACCCAACGTACGGGCCGGAAAACGGGCCAGAACCGACAGGATCACAAACCCTGCCCCGATGGCATAAATCACCTGCAATAGCAAAGCACGAAACGGGATTTCGAACCAGAAAGCAAAATTGACTATGGTCAGCTCGAACAGGATGAGCACCAAACCTCGCTTCAGCAAAAATTGGCGGGCGACTCCGTCGTTCCGCTTCCGCAGCGACAGATAGGCCGATGTGCCCGACAAAAACACGAACGTAGGCGCGCAGAGATGCGTAATCCAGCGGGTCAGAAAAAGCGGGGCCGTAGTGGTAGCCAGGTTAGTAGGGTCCTGATCGGTGGCCGTCACGTGCAACAGGTCGCGCACGTGGTCGAGGGCCATAATGACCATCACCAGACCCCGCACCACATCAATGGACGTAATACGCCCGGTTGTACTTCCGGTTACGGGCGATACAGAAAGGCTACCGTCGGTTTGCATAGCGGCACTGACTGTTATCCGATTTCACAAAATACGACTTGTAATTGAGTGCTTTGGGGTCGGTGCAACCTTTCAGATTGAGCAGTTCGACCCGCCGGAAATCAATCGGATGGCTCTCGGCCTGCAAGGCAATGTAACCGCTACCGAGAGGGGTATTCTGACGCTCCATCCAGTAGCGTGCACCGGCTTCGTCGATCCCGGCCGAAAGAAAGGTGTAGTCTTTACTCACAAAGCCGCCCCCCACTTCGAGCCGATTGTAGGTAAGCACCGTATCACCCTCAATAATATGGTGAACAACCGAATCGCCCAGCACAACGGCATCTATCGTCACCCAACCGTCGCCGTCGTAGGTTTTCGAGTCCGAATCGATACAATGAGCCGGATTTAGCTTACCATTCATGTACACCTGCGTGCCGGGCGTACAGAGGTTGGCTGTGTGCCGGGGGCCTTTTCCCAGGCCCCCCAACATTTGTATTTCGAGCGATACCGGAAAATCCTGTTTTAACGTAAGACTCTTCGCCGACTGCGAATGCACCATCACCCCACTGTTGCGGACGTTCCAGGCCGCGCCACCGGGCGTCTGATTGCCCACAAACCGGTAGGTAAACCGCAAAATGTAGTGCGAGTACGGCTTGTTGTAATAAATGTGCCCGTACTTCCCGTCGAATTTCTGGTATTGGTCGTAGGCAATGCGCAGCATTCCATTTTCGACCCGGAACGTGTTCAGGTAATTGTCGTTGAGTGAATGTCCGGCAATCTTAATGTCCCAACCGGTTAAATCCTTGCCATTAAATAACGACTCCCAATCCTTCGGGCTGGGTTTGGGCTGCGCCCACGCAAACGATAGAACACTACACAGCAGCAGGGCTGACAATACGATTCGACGGAGAAGAAACATACAAAAGGCTGGTCAAAGGCGACAGGGTTACAAAAACGCAAAAGCTTGGGGCAGGGCGTTTTTACCTCATTTATTGACCAGCGGCACCCGGTAGTATCCGACCACAGATTAGGTTTTGCGCTTTTTCTTCCGCGCCGACGGGAATAGAACATTGTTCAGAATGAGCCGGTAGCCCGGTGAGTGGGGGTGCAGATTCAGGTTGGTTGGCATTCGGAAGTTGCCGCCCCGGACGCCCTCCGGGTCGTGCCCGCCGTAAAACGTCCATCGCCCCCGGCCAATTTCGCCGTAGATGTACCGGTGCGAGGTTTTTCCCTCGCCCATGACCAGCACATTGGGCTTTACGGCCCCTTTTCGGAAGGCCGTTGTTTGCCCGGCAAACTCCCGGATGGTTGCCTCATGGTTTTGCGTCAGCATAGCCGGAATGACGTCCCATTTGGCTGAGAAATTGAACAATTCGAAATAGGTATTCCCACTTTCGTACCCCCGACTTCCGTTGGCATTGATGTCCGAAAACGTCGAGAAACCCCGGTAGCCGTTGTCGCCTTCGAGGGTGAAATTCTGGAACGCCATTGTCTTACTAAAATCCAGTTTCGACTGCGCATCCGGATCGGCGGGGTCGCCATCATAACTGCTGGGTACGATATCTACACCCTCAGCGGCTAAGGCAATATCGAAGGTCTCAGCGCCCGAACACATGGCAAACAGGTAGCCCCCTCCGGCGCAAAATTCCTTAATCCGCTTGGCCACCGCCAATTTCATGTGCGACACCTTCGCGTGCCCGAACTTCTTCGCAATAGTTTCCTGGGCTTTGATATCATCGACGGTCATGCGGTGCATACTCCGGCCAAACTGCCCCGTAAAGTCTTCGTGGTGCAGGTGCAGCCAATCGTACTTGGGCAGGTCGCCTTTCAGAATTTCCTCGTCGTACACCACCTCGTAGGGAATTTCGGCATAGGTGAGCACCTGTAACACGGCATCGGTATTTTCAAACTCGGCGGTGCTGATTTTGATGGGCGAATACACCACAATTTTGGCGGCTTTGAGCAGCTTCACCACATCGCCGTTGAGGTTGGGGTCGGCCAGTTTTTGCCGGATAGATGCCGCTTCGGCATCGGAGATAATTTCGGCTGAGACACCCCGGATGCGGCACTCGGCCTCAAACGCAGCCGAATGGGCAATCATGAAGCTCCCACCCCGGTAATTGAGTAGCCATTCGACCTCCGCATCGGCCTTCAGCACGGCATAGGCAATCCCGTACGCTTTGAGGTGATTAGATTGTCGCTCATCCATCGGGATAAGAATCGACCGGGCCCAACCTGCCAAGGGAGCAGCGAGCAGACACAACAGCAACACGGAAGCGAAAGACCGTCTCATAGCCGATGCTTTTTCTGGCTAAAGTACTTCCAACTCGCGCTTTACCCCCTTTAGTTTCAGAATATTAGAAAATGGGAAAAGGAAAAAAGGAGATGGGAAAAGGGCGTTAGCTCCCCCACCGAAAAACCTCCCCACCTTTCCCCTTTTTTCTTTCTCTCTTTCCTCCCTCATTACCACTCCCTCAACGCCATCGTTTGGCCATCAAAAACGCCGTAGGTACGGGCGTGGAGCCACTCGCCGATGTTGATGTAACGGCTATTCGGCGTAACGGAGAGGTCGAGGGGCAGATGCCGGTGCCCAAAAATGTAGTAGTCGTGATGCTGCAACTTTTCAACCTCCTGGCAATAGAGGTACAGCCATTCGCGGTTTTCACCCAGAAAAACCTCCTCCCCTTTTTCGGCCCCACTCGCCCGGCTTTTGCGCGACCATGCCAACGCCAGCGAGATACCAATATCGGGATGAACCCACCGAAACAACCAACGGGCCAGGCCGTTTTCAAACACTTTTTTGAGCTGTTTGTACACATGGTCGCCGGGGCCGAGGCCATCGCCATGCCCTACGTAGAACCGTTTGCTACCGATGTCGTACACGCGGGGTTGCCGATACACCGGAATACCCATTTCGGATGTGAAGTAGTCCGACATCCACATATCGTGGTTGCCGGTAAACAGCGTGATTGGCAGGCCGGCATCGGTCAGCTCGGCCAACTTGCCCTGCAAACGGGCAAATCCTTTCGGGATACTACGCTTGTATTCGAACCAGAAATCAAACACATCGCCCACCAGAAAAATGGCGGCCGCATCGGCCCGGGCCGTTTCGAGCCAATCGACAATGGCGCGTTCGCGTTCGCGGCTTTTCTCGGGGGTCGGTGTACCGAGGTGGAAATCGGAGGCAAAGTAAACTTTCTGGCCGGGGCGCAGCTCAATCGTTTCAACGGGGGGCATTCAGCAGATGTCCTGATTCGGGCGCAAAGATAGGGCATTGCGGGGTACGCTAAGGCCCGGAAACATCTGCCCGCCAAAATAGTATTAGTCTACAGAACAACTTTTCTTTTCGTACCCCTATGCGTTATCCATCCATCTTCATCGCCACACTCCCCGCCCTGCTTTTTGCCTGCGGTGGATCATCAACTACTACCGACGCGGCCAACGATGCGGCCGGAACCGGTAGCCCCTTTCTCGCCCGCGAGGTTGTAGGCGTCCACATGCTCAGTACCGACATCAATTACGATGAGCCCTGCAACTACCTGGCCGAAGAGTTCGTGACCGAAACCTTCGGGCTGGAGGGCGTCACCCTCGAAAAGTTCGACAAACCCAACGGCTGCGAGTTTGTCTGGGGTACCAATAAAGTGTCGCTTATGCTGGGCGATAAACGCCCGTTCCCGTCGATCTACCACGCCGAGTATGTATTCGATCGGCTGTACCAACCCAAAGCGGTGGCCCTTACTACGGGCCAAACGGGTGCAGGCGATACCCGGGCACCCCTCAGCGGACCGGACTCCGAAGGCACCGGGGCCGAACTCCCCGCCACAAACCTCAACAGCGCCAAACGCGACACATCGGCCGCCAACGACACCGCCAGTACCGTATCGGGGAGGCCCGCCCGAGCGGCTCAGTTCACCGAGCCCGTTCGGTCGATGGCAGGCTTCAAGGCCGTACCCGATGTGGGCGACAAAGCCGTTTGGGAGCCCGCCAAGCAAACCTTACATGTGTTGCTGAATAACCACATCCTGAATATTCAGGTAAAAACCACGGGCAGCGATATGCAGAAACAACAACGAGCCGCTACCCTGGCGCAGGTAATTCTGGGTCACCTGGTTGACAACTACCACGATACGCGGGCTCACTAAGGGCCATTTACGGCTTCATTTGGCCTCTGATTACCTCGCCTGATGACTCTTTCGTCTGAGAAAGGGTCATCAGGCATTTTTTTGCCTATCAACCCGGCAAACTATACCTGTAGGTCACTCATGTAGTTACCAAATTGTCTTTTTTTATACGCTCAAATTGACCTTTGCAGACGGCTCTCAAAATGAACGTTCTTAAAAAATAGATAAATGTTTTTGCAAAATAGTCAGTATCCAAGAAGATTTATAATCAATTTCACAAAATGGACTTTGTAAAATGAAATTTGGCCAAAGCACCTGTTTTCAAAATAAAATGCGTACTATATTGCAAGACTTTATCGCAAACACGTAAAAGTCCGGCCCCTGACACTATTTATTCGTATCGCCGGATTACCCATTGATTTAACGATTTTTCAATTTTATAAATGTCGTAGCGACGGTAGCCGACGAGTACAACCTACCGGCGCGAGGGCTTGACAACAATCCGTTACGTCTATGTCTGACCAAAGCGACCAGCCCGCCCAAAGCGGGTTCTCCTATGAAACAGGTCTGTATCGTCCTGAATTCGAGCACGACAACTGCGGTATCGGTTTTGTAGCCGATATCAAAGGCCGCAAATCGCACCAAATTGTGGCGGATGCGCTGCACATGCTACACCGGATGGAACACCGGGGCGCGTGCGGTTGCGAAACCAACACGGGCGACGGAGCGGGTCTGCTCATTCAGATTCCACACGAATTCTTCGTGGACGAATGCCGCCGTCAATTTATCCAGCTTCCTGCCGCCGATGAGTACGGTGTGGGTATGGTGTATTTTCCCCGCGAAGCCCGGCTTCGGGAGGAGTGCCGCGCCATCCTGAACCGGAAAATCAAGAAGTTGGGCATGGAACTCCTCGGCTACCGGGTAGTGCCTACCAACAACAGCGACCTGGGTAATGGCTCGCGCTCAGCTGAGCCGCAGATGGAGCAAGTATTCATTAAACGCCCGGATAGCGTTACAAACTCAGACGATTTTGAACGGAAACTCTACGTTTTAAGAAATTACAGTTCGCGCATCATCAATGAAACGGTGAAAGGCGTCGACAATAATTTCTATTTCGCGTCGCTCTCTTGCCGGACAATCACGTACAAAGGGCAGCTGACAACCGGTCAGCTAGCCGAGTACTTCCCCGATCTCGGTCGCGAAGAAGTCGTTTCGGCGCTGGGGGTTGTGCACTCGCGCTTCTCAACCAATACATTCCCCTCGTGGAAACTGGCGCAGCCGTTCCGGTACATTGCCCACAATGGTGAAATCAACACCGTACGTGGCAACGTAAACTGGATGAAGGCCGCCGAGACGATGCTCAAGTCGTCGAAGTTTACCGACGAAGAAATGGCCATGCTGCTGCCCATCTGCGACCATAAGCAGTCGGACTCGGCGAATCTCGATAATGCCATTGAACTGCTCGTGATGAGTGGCCGCTCGTTGCCGCACGTCATGATGATGCTTATTCCCGAAGCCTGGGACGGCAACACCCAAATGGACCCACAGCGCCGGGCGTTTTACGAGTATCACGCCAGTATGATGGAGCCTTGGGATGGCCCGGCTTCAATTTCGTTCACCGACGGGCGTATTGTGGGTGCTACCCTTGACCGGAATGGTCTGCGGCCTTCGCGCTACTGGGTTACCGACGACGATGTGGTCATCATGGCGTCGGAAGCCGGTGTACTCGACCTTGACCCGGCCAAGATCGTCAAAAAAGGCCGCTTACAGCCCGGTAAGATGTTTGTGGTGAACATGGAGCAGGGCCGGATCATTGCCGATGAAGAGCTGAAAGCCGAAATCTGTGCGGCCCAGCCCTACCAGCAGTGGCTCGATGAGTATAAGATTCACATCTCCCAGCTCGAAGCGCCTGCCCGGACGTACAGCAACTACGGTGAAAAAGAGTTGTTGACCCGCCAAAAAGCATTCGGCTTTACGTCGGAAGACCTTCGGATGATTCTGGCCCCCATGGTCGAGACGGGTAAAGAAGCCCTCGGCTCCATGGGTGTCGACGTACCACTCGCCGTTTTGTCGGAGCAAAGCCAGCACCTGAGCCACTATTTCAAGCAGCTCTTTGCGCAGGTAACCAACCCCCCGATTGACTCAATCCGGGAGCGCTCTATCATGTCGCTGATCTCGTTTGTGGGTGCCACCTACAACCTGCTCTCAGAGTCGCCTGAGTATTGCAAACAGGTGGAACTGGATCAGCCGGTACTGACTACCAAAGAGTTCGACAAGCTTCGGTTTATCGACCGGCACCATTTCCAGGCCAAAACCATCAACACCTATTTCCGGGCAGATGGCAACGGTAAATCACTGGAGCGGGCCCTGGAGCGGATTTGTCGCTATGCAGAAGATGCCATCGACGACGGTTTCGAGATTATCATTCTCTCCGACCGCGCCATCGACTCCGACCATGCCCCGGTGCCGTCGCTGCTGGCTACGGCCGCCGTACACCACCACCTGATTCGTCGGGGTCTGCGCGGGCAGGTAGGGATTCTGGTCGAAGCGGGCGATGTGTGGGAAACCCACCACGTAGCCACTCTCATTGGCTACGGAGCCTCGGGTGTAAACCCCTACATGGCTTTCGAAACGATTGCCAACATGAAGGAAAAGGGCCTGTTGCAGGTAGACTACGACCTCGACAAGCTGTACAAGAACTACGTGAAGGCGGTCAACGGTGAGTTGCTGAAGATTTTCTCGAAAATGGGCATCTCAACCCTGCAATCGTACCAGGGAGCCATGATTTTCGAGTGCCTTGGCCTCAACGAAGACGTGGTGTCACGGTATTTCACGGGCACGGTTTCGCGTATTGGCGGTATGGGCCTGCACGAAATTGCCAAAGAGATTCTGGTGCGTCACCGGACGGCCTATCCAGAGGTTCCTTCGGCCGCTGTACAACGGCTCGAAGTAGGTGGTGTGTATCAGTGGAAGCAGCGGGGCGAAAAGCACATTTTCAACCCCGACACCATCCACCTGCTACAGGAGTCGACCAAGCGTAATGATTACGGTCTGTACAAAAAATACAGCAAGCTGATCGACGATCAGTCGAAGAAGGCTATTACCCTGCGCGGACTGTTGAAATTCAAGAAGGGACAGCCGATCCCGGTGGATCAGGTAGAGCCAATCGAATCTATTTTCAAGCGGTTCGCGACGGGTGCTATGTCGTTCGGGTCTATCTCCTGGGAAGCCCATACGACCTTAGCCATTGCCATGAACCGCATTGGGGGCAAGAGTAACTCAGGCGAAGGGGGCGAAGACGAACTACGCTACACCCCGCTCGCCAACGGCGACAGCCTCAACTCGGCCATCAAGCAGGTGGCTTCGGGCCGGTTTGGCGTCACGAGCCACTACCTGAGCAACGCCCGTGAGCTTCAGATCAAAATGGCGCAGGGTGCCAAGCCCGGAGAGGGTGGTCAGTTGCCCGGCCACAAGGTTGATGACTGGATCGGACGGACGCGCCACTCGACCCCCGGTGTGGGCCTTATTTCGCCCCCTCCTCACCACGATATTTACTCGATTGAGGACTTGGCCCAATTAATTTTTGACCTGAAGAACGCCAACCGTGAAGCCCGCATCAGCGTCAAGCTCGTGTCGGAAGCGGGCGTGGGTACCATTGCGGCCGGGGTTGCCAAAGCCCATGCCGACCATATCCTGATTGCGGGTCACGATGGCGGCACCGGAGCCTCTCCGCTGTCGAGTATCCGGCACGCGGGTCTGCCCTGGGAGCTGGGTCTGGCCGAAACCCATCAGACCCTGGTACGCAACAAACTGCGCGGCCGCGTAACCGTGCAGGCCGACGGACAGATTCGGACCGGTCGTGACCTGGTCATTGCCGCCCTGTTGGGTGCTGAAGAGTTTGGTGTGGCTACGGCCGCGCTCGTGGCCGCCGGTTGTATCATGATGCGGAAGTGTCACCTGAATACCTGCCCGGTGGGTGTGGCTACGCAGAATAAAGAGCTGCGCGCCATGTTTACGGGCAAGCCCGAGCACGTGGTGAACATGTTTACGTTCATGGCCACCGAAATGCGCGAAATCATGGCCGAACTGGGCTTCCGCTCGGTCGATGAGATGGTGGGTCAGGTACAGGTTCTCGAAACCCGCGACGATCTGCCCCACTGGAAATACAAAAACATAAACCTGACAGCCCTGCTGTACAAAGAGCCTGTCAGCCTCGATACTGCCCTATACAAGCAGGAAGAGCAGGATCACGGCATCGACACAGTACTCGACCGCGAACTGATCGAACTGGCGCAGCCGGTGCTGACGGGTAGCAAACCCACCGAACCCGTTTACGGCGAGTTTACGGTGAATAACCTAAACCGCTCAATTGGCACGATGCTCTCCAACGAGGTATCGAAGGTGTACGGCGGCCCCGGCCTGCCCGATGGCACCATCCACGTTAAAATGCGCGGCACGGCGGGCCAAAGCTTCGGGGCGTTCTCGACGAGCGGCCTCAAACTCGAACTCGAAGGCGATGCCAACGACTACTTCGGTAAGGGCCTGTGTGGGGCGCAACTGATTGTGTACCCCGATCGGACGGCAACGTTCCAGCCCGAAGAAAACAGCATCGTGGGTAACGTTTCGTTCTACGGGGCTACCTCAGGCGAAGCGTTTATCCGGGGTATGGCCGGCGAGCGGTTCTGCGTTCGAAACTCAGGTGCCAAAGTAGTTGTAGAGGGCGTGGGCGACCACGGTCTTGAGTACATGACGGGTGGTTTGGCCGTAATTCTGGGTCAGACAGGGCGCAACTTTGCCGCCGGTATGTCGGGCGGGGTAGCATACGTCTGGGATCAGGACGGCACGTTTGCGAGCAAGGTAAACCCCGAAATGGTGGCTCTTGAGCCACTTAACGCTGAAGATTCGACCATTCTGCGCGAGTACATCGATAAGCACTTCCAGTACACCACCAGCAACGTGGCTCTGGCCCTGATTCAGGACTGGGACAATAAACTGGGTCAGTTTGTGAAGGTGCTGCCCACCGATTTCAGTCAGGCACTGGCAAGCCGGGGTATCTCGCTTTCGGAGCAGATCCGCGACAAAAACGTCGTCTATCAGGACATTGTCGTCGATGTAGTTGGCGGGTAAGCATGAGGTTGGAGCCTCCTCTTCGAGTTGATATTCGAAAGCTGACCCACTACTTACTGGTGCGGTTGGAACAAGATGACAAGTCGAACTACCTCAGTTTAGCTGGCTACGAGCAACTTAGTTGGAAACAGCTCGAACAAGACCTATTCAGATTAGTACAAAGCACCGATGCTGTGCTGGAGCGCACAAATGGGTATGGCACCCTGTATAGTGTCACAGGATATCTAACTGGCCCAAACGGGCGGTCAATTCTGGTGAAGACAATCTGGATGCGGGATGATGACGAGGAATTAACTAAATTTATTACGTTATATCCTCCAAAATGATACATAAGCATGAAGTGGCCACTATACAAGCAGCACGCCCTGCTGAAGGATTTTCCAGAGGAAGGCCTTAAGAAAGGGGACGTTGTGACGACAGTTGAGTTTTTAGAAGCCCGGCGCGACTTGCCCAATGCTTATTACGTAGAAGCTTTTAACGCCGTTGGCAACACGATTGCCGTGTTTATCGTGGAGGAAGAGGCTCTCGAAGCGCTTACCGAACACGATGTGCTAACCAAGCGAACCTTAGAAACTGTTTAAGTATCAATGGGAAAGCCCACAGGATTTTTAGAATTTTCGCGTGAACTGCCCGCCAAGCGGCCGGTTCAGGAACGCATACATGATTACCAGGAAATTGATACCCCATTCAGCGAAGCCCTGACCCAAAAACAGGCGGCCCGCTGCATGGATTGCGGTACGCCATTTTGCCACAGCGGCTGCCCGCTGGGCAATATCATTCCGGAGTTCAACGACGCCGTGTATGAGCAAAACTGGCAGTACGCGTATGAGATTCTGAGCACAACCAACAACTTCCCGGAGTTTACAGGGCGTATTTGCCCGGCACCCTGCGAGTCGTCGTGCGTGCTTGGTATCAACAAGCCCCCCGTAGCCATTGAGTTTATCGAAAAGTCGATTATCGAGGTGGCCTATGCCAACGGGTATGTAAAGCCAAACCCGCCCAAAAAGCGGACCGGCAAAACCGTGGCGGTAATAGGCTCAGGACCGGCGGGCCTCGCGGCTGCGGCACAGCTCAACAAAGCCGGCCACACGGTTACAGTGTTTGAGCGGGCCGATCAGATTGGTGGTTTGCTCCGCTACGGCATTCCCGATTTCAAACTCGACAAAGCCGTGATTGACCGCCGTTTGGCCGTGATGGAAGCCGAAGGTATCACCTTCCGGACGGGCGTCAACGTAGGTGTTGATCTCAAAGCATCGGAACTACTCGATGGGTTTGATCTGGTCTTACTGGCGGGCGGCTCTACCGTTCCGCGCGACTTACCGATTCCGGGCCGCAACCTCAAGGGGATTTACCCGGCCATGGAGTTTTTAAGCCAGCAAAACAAGCGCGTGGCCAACCGGCCGCTCGAAGTTGACCACCGGGGGGCTGTATACGCCAACGGCGATTTGCAGGCAACGGGCAAGAACGTGGTAGTCATCGGTGGGGGCGATACAGGCTCCGACTGTGTGGGTACCTCCAACCGGCACGGTGCAGCGTCTATCACGCAAATTGAGCTGCTGCCCATGCCGCCAAAAGACCGCGCCGAAAGTACCCCCTGGCCCAACTGGCCCATGATGCTCCGTACGAGCACCTCGCACGAGGAAGGCTGTGAGCGGCAGTGGTCAATTAATACCAAGGCGTTTATCGGCGACGAAAACGGCAATCTGAAAGCCCTTCAGCTCGTGAATCTGGAGTGGAAAAATGAGAACGGCCGGATGCAAATGGTTGAGGTGCCTGGCTCAGAGCGCGAAATTCCGTGCGAACTGGCCTTGTTGGCGGCTGGCTTCCTGCACCCGCAACAAGAAGGACTACTGGCCGACCTGGGCGTTGAGCTCGATGAGCGTGGCAATGTGAAAGCCAACAACTACCAGACAAGCATTCCGAATGTGTTTGCCGCGGGCGATATGCGCCGGGGTCAGTCGCTGGTAGTTTGGGCCATCTCGGAAGGCCGCGAAGCCGCCCGTGCCGCCGATACCTTCCTGATGGGCGAAAGCCTGCTGGAAGCCAAAGCGGAGTCGATGCTGGCGGCCGTTTAGAAATCTACTTACGCCAATACAAAAAGCGTCCGGGTTTGTGAACCCGGACGCTTTTTTGGTTTTGGGGAGCTGTCAGAGACGGATAACCATCCCACGCAACAACGCAGGTATTTACTTCAGCACAACAGTTGCCACAACAGGCTGGTGGTCTGAGGGATACCGTTGCTCAAGGGCATCGGTCAGTACCGCGTAGTTGTTCACGGCGATGTCTTTACTCACAAAAATATAGTCGATACGCTGCTTCATGGGCGCATCAAACTTAAACGCGTTGAATGTACCTACCGGGCCATAGGGCGGAGTAGCCGTTACGCGGTAGGTATCGTTGAGCAAGGTTTCAATGGTTTTAACCTGCTCGGTTTCAGGCGTTGAATTGAGGTCACCCACACAAATGACGGGGGCGTTTTTAGCGATCTCTTTGATCTTCTGCACCATCAGCTTACCCGATTCGCGCCGGGCCACCACGCCCTGATGGTCGAAATGTACACTAAAAAAGAAGAAGTCTTTCTTGGTGGTCAGGTCTTTGAACTTCGCCCACGAACAAATGCGGTTACAGCAGGTAGCATCCCAGCCTTTACCGGGCTTATCGGGGGTTTCGCTGAGCCAGAAATCACCCGAATCGAGCACCTTAAAGCGGTCCTTTTTGTAAAAAATAGCCGAGTGCTCGCCCGCTTCTTTGCCATCGTCGCGGCCTTTACCCAGATACGCAAAATCGTTCAGCTCAAGCAGGTCATTCATCTGCCCACGCAGGGCTTCCTGCACGCCAAACAACTCAAAGCCGTGGTACCGAATCAGGCCCTTCACCATCTCTTTACGGTTAGGCCAGGCATTGACGCCATCGTTGGGCGTGTTGTACCGCAGGTTGTACGAGGCCACCCGGATGGGGGCATTTTTCTGGGCCGAGCTTTGGTGGATCATCAACAGGCTACAGGCCAGCACAAAAAAAATGGACTTCATGAAGGGGTATGTTTAGACAACGGTGGCCAATCGGGTGAAACCTACCCTAAGAAGCTGTTTGAGTTAATCACTTTGGCCCGTAAAGGCAGCTTTTGGTCGCTGTCTGCGCCACTTTTTTGGGCCGTAGCAACAGCTACGCCCGGCAAAAATTGGCTTGTCAGCGACTAAAATCCGCTCCCTACGATCTCAAATCGCTAACTCAAACAGCTTCTTAGGCAAGTAGCCAAATGGTCGGTTCGGGCACCGTTACCAAATAAATCACCGAGCCGGGATTATTTACCCGTTTCGGCGTTCGGCGCATCAACCGGCTTGGATTCGGGTGAGCCTTTCTGCCGCAGAAAAATCGACAAAACTACAATCGACAAAACCGACAAAAATTCGCTTTGCCAGTTTTGCAACGACTGAAACCAGAACTCACTCGTCCCCAAAAACGCCCATAGGGTCAGCCGTTCGGGCTGCCCAGCCAGACTTTGCTCGGTATTGTATTGCTCAACTCCGCCAAGGGCATGGAGGAAAAACGAAATCACAAACAAGAGCAGAAACGCCAGACTGAGCGAATTTTTGTACAGCGTCAGCACCCAGCCGCCCTGCCGAACCGGCCAGGGTGCGCCCGGCCGCGCGGCCGATGGTTCCCGGTCAACGGCCTCGGGTTCGTCGAGGCTCTTGGACTCTGAGGAGCCTTTCTGGAAAAGCGAGGCCGTCAGCAACACGTATAAGCCCATTTGCAAAAACTCGCTTTCCCAGTTTTCAAAAATGGCTTCGATACAATGCCCACTGCTAACGTAGACCATCAATGTCAGCGGAGCCCGGCCGTAGTCGGCCAATTCCTCATTAAACGTATGCCAACCCACCAGAATCTGCCCCACCAACGTCAGGACGGTGATGAGCGACAAGACCAGTGACAGGCCATTTTCGTGCAGAAACCGCTTCATAATTGATTGAGTAAGTGAGTGAATTAGCCTATTTTTTTCTTGACCGCCTTTACCCAGCCCGGCTCTTCGACCTCATTTTCGAGCAGAAACGCGTACGGGTGCAAGGTCGGAATGTGCGCGCATACGATCCGGATTACCGCAAACAGGGGTTCAAACAGAATCATGCCCGGCACCCCCCAGATGAGTTCACCCAGCACAATGGCGATAATGGTGAAGATAGGGCTCAGATCGAGCTGTGCGCCCATCACGAGCGGTTCGATGATGTTGTTGTCGATGACCTGCGCCGACACGAGCACTACGAGCGTAGGCAGGAGCATATCGGGCGAGCCACTCACCAACGCCATAAACAACGGAAAAGCTCCGCCGACAAACGCCCCGATGTACGGAATAAGCGTGGGAATCACAGCCACCAGACTCATCAGAATAGCGTTCTCGACGCCGACAATGGAAAGTCCGATGCTGTAGAATAGGGCCAGAAACCCCATGGAAACCAGACGGCCGCTCAGGTACTGCGCCGACACACTGCTGATCTGACTCAGGGCATCGTTGACAGCCGGTCGGTTTTCGGGCGCGGCCAGTTTCAGGACAAACGCTTTGTATTTCTCGCGCTTCCAAAGCAGAAAAAAGAGGTACAACACGACCAATACCAGCCCCGTCAGGAACCCCGACAAACCACCAAAAACCGCCGTCAGCGAGCCGCTCGATGCACTCGATAGCTTGGAGACCCCTTCTTTGAGGGCTTGCAACTGCCGTTGCCGGCTCACGCCAAACTGCTGCTGAATCCAGGCTTGCGCCTGCTCAATACCGGTGGTTAGTTTGGTTTGAATCTGCGGCCAGTCTTTTGAGAAACTGGCGGCCTGCGCGTAGATAACGCCCACAAAAAGGCCAATCAGCATCAGAAACAGAAGTACGCACAACAGTGTGGCCCAGATTCGGCCGATGCCCCGGCGCTCAAGCCAGTTGCTTACCGGCATAAAAAGTAACGACAGAATACCAGCAAAGGCCAATGGCACCAGAAACGGCCGACCGAGATACAAAATACCGATTCCTAATACGGCAAAGGCCAGCCGGGTATTTACCTGACTCAACGAAAGTGCTTTCATGGTAGTGTTGGGGGTGATAATCGCTACCGGGTGGCCACAGGCCTTAGGAGCCGCGCTCCGGTAATCTGACTCTGCAACCTCATAGGCCGCCCGACGGTGAGACTCGACCAGCGTACGGCCCCTTTTTTTATCCAATGTGCCCAACGGTGAGCCCCGACAGAACAATTACCCGATTACGCCAATTACCCAGACCCGCCCTCTAGGCTACCAAAAACAATAAACTACAAACCACGCCCCCGGCCTGACGCGGGCAATTGGTTTTCTTTGTTACTTAGCGTTATGTCGCTCAAAACCCGCGTGCTGCCATTTTTGGCGGCTTTATCGTTTGCTTCGGCTACGGCACAAACGCTTCCTATCCTCGAACAAACACCGGCCCGGTTACGCTGGTACCGCATTCGTACCCCGCACTTCTCGGTTTTGTACCCCGAAGGGTTCGAGAAGCCCGCTCAACGAACCGCCCACCGGCTCGAAGGTATCTACGAACCCGTCAGCGCAACCCTCGACAAACGCCCGCGTCGGCTGCCGCTGCTACTGCAAAACCAAACCACTGTCAGCAATGGGTTTGTGACGCTTACCCCCCGGCGGTCGGAGTTTTTTACCACGCCCCCCCAGGACCCGTTTCTGCTTGGTACCTACGACTGGCTCGACCTGCTCACCGTGCATGAGTACCGGCACGTGGTTCAGTTTGAAAAAGCCCTGCAAGGGTTTGGCAAAGCCGCTTATTACCTGTTTGGCAACAATGCGCTGGCTCTGGCCACCCTGGGTGTTCCCGATTGGTTTTCGGAGGGCGATGCCGTAGGGGTAGAAACGGCCCTGAGTGGATCGGGGCGCGGCCGGATTCCGAACTTCGACATGGGTTTCCGGGCCAACTTGCTCGCCGGTCGGCGGTTTAGTTATAACAAAGCGGTAGCGGGCTCGTTTCGCGACAACGTACCCGACCACTACGTGCTGGGCTACCTGCTGACCACCAACCTCCGGCGCGAAAACGGGGCCGATGGCTGGAGCCGTGTGCTCAACGAATACTACCACCGGTTTCCGTGGCCGTTTTCGTTTTCGGGCAGTGTGAAAAAAGTAACCGGCTCGCGTGTCGACAATCTCTACAAACGTACCCTCACGGACCTGACCGAAACCTGGACCAAACAACAGGAAGGGCTCAAACTGACCCCGGCCACGCCCCTACCCGTGCGCCCCGAAAAGCGAGTGTTCACCAACTACCAGAATCCGCAGTATGTATCCGACAGTACGCTTTTGGCCCTCAAAACGGGTTTGGGCGATATTGCCCAGCTGGTACTCCTTCGGCGCAACGGTACGGAGAAAAAGGCCTTTACCCTCGGCCTGTACAACGACCCCGATATGCTGTCGGTCAATGCCGGGCGGGCCGTTTGGGTGGAGTTTCGGTATCACCCCCGCTGGGGCCAGAAAGTCTGGTCAGAACTTCGTTCGCTCGACCTGACCACCGGCCGCCAAACCCGCCTGACGAGCCAGACCCGGTACACGGCCGTAGCCCTCTCGCCCGATGGTTTCAGCATTGCCGCCGTTGAGCACACCGCTGACTATAAAACCCGGCTGCTGGTCCTCGACGCCGAAACGGGCCGGGTGAAACAAACGTTACCCAACCCATTTGACTATTTTTACCTGCATCCCCGCTGGACCGACGATAGTAAAGCCATCATTGCCGTAGCCCTGCGCGATGGCCGCAAAACGATTCAGCGCATCGACCCCGTTACGGGCCAGCGTACCGACCTGCTCCCCGAACTGAACCGCAACATCAGCCACCCGCAGCCCTGGGGGCCATACGTGCTGTACAACTCACCCCAGTCGGGCATCGACAATATTTACGCCGTCGACACGCGCAACGGCCGTACATACCAGGTCACGTCGCGGCCGCTGGGGGCCTACCACGCGGCTATTTCGCCCGATGGAAAACATCTGGCGTTTCATGATTTTTCGGCCGATGGGCACCGTGTGCAGGAGATGCCGCTGGCCCCCGAACGCTGGACACCCGCTACCGAAGTTAACGACCGGACCGTGCGGTATTTTGGTCCACTTGTGGCACAGGAGCCCGGTGTGGGTCAGGCCCGTGTGGCCCTGAGCGACTCTGCCCCGTTACCGGCTCCCTTCCCGGCGTCGCGGTTTCGGCGATTGCCACACGCCCTCAATATTTACGGCTGGGGGCCTATTTTTTCATCGACGGGGCAGGAATTGACGCTCGGCATCGACTCGCGCGATCTGCTGGCTACTACCCAGCTCTCCACGGGCTTTTTGTACAATCAGGCCGAACGAACCGGCGCTTTTTTTGCCAATGCCAGCTATCAGGGCCTGTTTCCGGTGTTCGACCTGTCGTTTCAGACGGGCCGTAATCAAACCAGTGTTTATGTAGACCGGCGGCTTCCGCTCGACAGCCTGCGCTCTGATACCTGGAATTACAATCAGTTTTCCGCCGGCATTCGACTACCGTTTCAGCTCACTCAAACAAAATACCGGCAGAGCCTCACCCTTTCGGCCCAGTACAATCTGATTCAGGTATCGGGGTACGACCTGCCCGCCCGACCACTTAATGAGGTTGGGGGCGGCCGGGTGCTCAACGCACTCAACTACGGCCTGACGTACCAACGGCTCCTGAAACAAAACAAGCGCGATGTGGCACCACCCTGGGGGCAGGCCCTCAGCCTGACCTGGCGCACGACGCCTTTTGGCGGAGCCTTACGGGCCGAACAGATCAGCGCTCAGGGTAACCTGTTTTTTCCCGGCCTTATCAAGCACCATTCGCTGCGGTTGCGGGGCGGCTACCAGCAACAGTTTCAGGATACCTACCGGTTTAGCCCGGCTACGTTTTACCCACGGGGGCAACTGTACACCAGCTTCGACAAACTTTGGGTGGGCGGGGCCGAATACCGATTCCCCGTGGCCGACACGCACTGGAACATCGGGCGGCTGGCCTACATTCAACGAATCAAAGCGGCCGGTTTTTACGATGCCGCTCAGGGCGATGTGCAGGTAGCCGTCGTGAATCAGAACGGGCAGTTGTTACGCTTCGAGAATCGACGCCGGAACCTCGCTACCGTCGGGGCCGACCTATCGTTTGTGTTCAATGTGCTGCGATTCCGGCTGCCGTTTGAGGTAGGTGCACGGGCTACCTACGCCCTCAACACGGGCGAGTTTCAGATAGAGCCGCTGGTGCTCGATATTGGCTTTTAATTGGTAAGATTGGTGGCACCATCGGGGTGCCACCGGTTTATTTTACCCGTAGAATTTCGCCGTTGTAGTTCATGTACACCGTGAAGTCGGTGGTTTTGTCCGTTTCGGGGTCACGCAGGCGCATGGTCAGGCTAACGTACTTCTGGCTGTTGAAGGTCGGTTTATACTGCACCGATTGCAGCACTCCTTTTTCAATCACCGAATCGCTCTCCGAGAAGTACCCCAAATCTTCTTTAACCAGCGTACGCCGAAAAACCGGCTTGCCCGATTTGCGGGTGGCCGTCACATCCACCGAGTTATTGAAATAACATCCATCGGGGCCGGGCGTTGTGTTATCGGCCTGATTGAGCGTCAACGCTACTTTCAGGTCTTTCCCTGACTCCTGATATTCGTCGGCTTTGCCCAGTTTGGCCGGCTCAACAACCGATTTACAGTTTTCGGGTTTAGCCGGGGCTGCGGCTGCCGTCACAGAGTCGGCCGCGGTAGTCGATGCCGTATCGGTTTGGGCGGTTTCAGAACGGCCACAGCCGGCGAGCACGGCCGTCAGGCTCAGAATAAGGAAGCTTTTTTTCATAACACAAACGAAGACAAAACCGGACAGCCAGCCCCGACGCGGGTTGCGGGTCGGCACTGGCTGTTAATCGGGCTCAAAGAAAACCTAAAAATCGATTCGGTAGTAAAACACGGGCAGAAAGCCCAACTGATACTCCTGCTTGATAAACGACCCATCGGGTTGGGGCGCGTAGCTGAGCGACAGTAAATTCTCAATGCCCAGAATGTTCACCAGGTCAACGGCAATGGTGTGCGTCAGACGGCCTCCCCGGGCGTTCATTCGGTTCATTTTGTAATCAACCTTTATATCAAACCGGCGATACGGCGCAAACTGAAGGGTATTGCGGGTCGCATCCTTGAACAGGATCTCCTGCGCCAATTGCGACGCGGCCTCGTCGACCGGGCCGTACCAACGCCCCCCTACTGCCGTGTACTTGGCGCCCACATTCAGGCTATTCCGCTTACCCTGCCCCCGCTCAAACGTAAACTCTTTGGCTACCAGCGCATTGAAAGCGTACCGACCATTAAAATCAGTATTCCGCAACACCCCATCGGAGCCCCGGTAGCGGGCATCGAACAGCGAGCCCGTTACGAGAAAATAATAACTATCGCTAAAGAATTTTTCGAGCGTCAGCTCTACCCCGTAGTTCCGACCCGTACCGCCGTTGTAGAGTTTCTGCGGGAACACCCGTGAGAACCCTGCCCCCGTGTTGAGAATCGAAAACGACGTGCGGCCTACCTCCACCGGTACGTTGAACAAATACTGGTAATAAGCCTCCAGTTTCATCCGCACGTTGCGGCCCAGCAGGCGGTCGTAAGCAGCCACGTAATGCCAGCTTTTGGTGAGCCCCACCTCACGGTTCAGCTCGCTCATCGGCGTAGGTCTGAACGACGACGTAAGGTCGGGCGTCTGGTAGAAATACGCGTAGGTCGGCATCATCTGGCTATGCAGGCCCACAGCCACGCTCAGTTTCTGGCGATTGGGCAACTCGTACACCAGCCCGGCGCGGGGCTCCACGGGCGATACACTGTGTTTGTTCAGGGTGAAAATAGTGCTTGTCAGCCCAGCGCTGAGGGTCAGCTTTTCGGTCAGGTTGGTGCGCCACTGCACAAACGGTTGCAACAGCAGGGCCCTAGTGCGGGTATCCCAGCGGGGTTGCCAGGGCTGTAACTCGGGCACCACACCCGGCCGGGTAACGACCACCCGAACGCTGTCGTAAAGGTTGAAAAAGTACGTATCGGCGTTCAGACCCGCCTTGAGCGAGCTGCGGGCGTTGAATTTGTGCGTCAATGCAAGCGAAACCGACGCCTTAGTGTCAGCAAAGCGATAATCGAGAATGGGGGCAATCCGGTCGATCACAAAACGGTCGTTCTGCACGGCGGGCTTCCCATCCGGCCCGTTCCGCAAAAACAGATAATTGTGGTTGGCATCCTGCACCGTACCCGACGCGGCTACCGTGGCTTTAAGGAAGGTTTTACGACTGAGCGGCTTCTCGAAGGTCAGGCCCGACACAAACATGCGCGAGGTGTAGTACTGATCGCGGTCGTTCTGGCCAAATATGTTCCGATCCGATACCGACTGTTCACTGACCAGAATATCGACCGTACTGGTCCCGCCAAAGCCCCAGAACGAGAGCCGCCCGCCGGGGGCACCGTCGCGTCCTTTGAGCGGAAAACTAAACCGAAACGACGCATCCTGATACGTCGGGACAGCCTGCGTGCCAATATCGATACCTATTTTGTTGAATAACCACAGGTTGGCGTACCGGTACGTGACCAGATACGACGCCCCCGATTTGCGCGAGAGTGGCCCCTCGGCCATGGCTTCGGTTCCGAGAAACCCAAACTGAAGCGACCGCTGATGCCGCTCGTTGTTACCGTTGCGCAGCTTCAGGTCAAATACCCCAGCAATACCGTTGCCAAATTCGGCCGGAAAAGCCCCCGTAAAAAAGTCGGAGTTGGCGAGGGTGTTGTTGCGGATAATGCTCACCGGCCCGCCCGACGTACCCGGTATGGCAAAGTGATTGGGGTTCGGAATACTGATGCCCTCTACGCGCCAGAGCACCCCGCTGGGCGAGTTTCCCCGAATCACGATGTCGTTGCGCGAATCGTCGGCGCCCTGCACCCCGGCAAAGTTCGAAGCCATCCGGGCGGGTTCGCCCCGGCTGCCCGCGTACCGGTCGGCCTCGTCGACGGTAAACTGCCGGGCCGACACCAGGGCCATCTCGTTCTTGGCGTCGCCCGTACGCTGCGCCTTTACGGTCACAGTGGCCAGTTCATTGATGGCTTCATCGAGCTCCACATCCAGAATAGTTTCGCGGCCAGCATCCACCACAATGTTGTTCAACAAGGCATTTTTGTAGCCGATGAGCGTGACGAGCACCGTTTGCCGACCAACCGGCACATTAGGCAGCCGAAACCGCCCGAGCGTATCGACCGTAGTGCCGGTTGTGGGTTTGTTGGCCTTGTCGAGCAGTTGAACCGTCGCGCCGAACAAGGGATACTTCGATTCCCGGTCAACCACCCGACCGCGCAGGGTTTGGGTGGGTTGGGCTACGGCAAGCAACGGAGCAAGCAGCAACCCCAAAATAGGTAGCAGGTGTTTCATGTCGATTAAGTAAGTAATGCCGAGAAATTACGGATTCCCGACGAGTGGTGAGTCGTGGATGAAAGTTGAGTGTTAACAGGTTATTCAGCAAAGAAAATTGAATGTACGGTAGAGAAAGGTTAATTCGTTGACCCGATTTCAGGGGTATATACTCCCTAAAGCCGCCCAATACACCCGAACGATAATGTGGATATTCCGGTTAAGGAATTGTATATTTGAAAAAATAAGCGGTAAACTGGCCGGGAACCAAAGGTCAGTTGCAGTTGCATTCACATTTTATTTCTCTGCACGTGACCTTTCACGACTTTAATCTCCACGACGACGTACTGACGGGCGTCGACGCCATGAATTACCAGCAGGCCACGCCCATTCAGCAGATGGCCATTCCCAAGATCATCGAGGGTAAAGACCTGATCGCCTGCGCACAAACCGGTACCGGCAAAACAGCCGCTTACCTGATTCCGCTGCTCGACAAGATCTCGCATGCCGGGCATCAGCACACCAGCACCCTGATTCTGGTTCCTACCCGTGAACTGGCCAAGCAGATCGACGAGCAGGTTGAGGGGTTTGCCTACTTTGTATCAGCCACGAGTATTGCGCTCTACGGCGGTGGTAAAGGCGAAAACTGGGATCAGCAACGCAATGCCCTCACCACCGGTGCCGATATTATCATTGCCACACCGGGCCGGCTGATGGCACACATGCAGCTGGGCTACGTGAAGTTCGATCAGCTCAATTATCTGGTGCTCGACGAAGCCGACAAAATGCTCGATATGGGCTTTGCCGACGATATTCTGAAAATTGTACGGGAACTGCCCAAAAACCGGCAAACGCTCATGTTTTCGGCCACAATGCCCGGCAAAATCCGGGAGTTTGCCAAGAAGTTGCTCACCAATCCCGATGAGATTACGCTGGCGGTTTCCAAACCAGCCGAAAAAATTGATCAGCAGTTTTATCTGGCCAAAGATCACCAGAAGTTGCCGCTGCTCATGCACCTCATTCAGCAGGCCAACGCCCAAAGCATGGTGTTGTTTACCTCGCGCAAATCGGAGGTGAACCCCATTGTACGTGCGCTGACGAAACTGGGCTACGAAGCCCACGGAATCTCGTCGGACATTGAGCAGGACGAGCGCGAGAAGGTCTTACGGGGCTTCAAAAACAAGCAATTCCCGATTCTGGTGGCTACGGATGTACTCTCACGCGGTATTGACATCGACAGCCTGAGTCACGTAGTCAACTACGATGTACCGCGCGATGCCGAAGACTACGTGCACCGGATTGGCCGCACGGCCCGCGCCGAAAATACCGGTACCGCCATCACGTTTGTCAATGAGATGGACATGCAGCGGGTGCGGAAAATTGAGCGGCTGCTCGACAAAAAAATTGAAAAGCGGGCCATTACCGAAGAACTGGGCCTTGGTCCCGCGCCTTCAGAAAATGGGGGCGACCGACCCGCCGACCGCGGCCGCAACGACCGATCAAAAACGGGCAAACGACCCGAACGCGACCGCCGGCCTGAGCGCTCCAATACGCCCCGTGCCGAAGGCCCCCGCCCCGAATCACAAGCCAGTTCGGATACTCCTCGCCCGAAAAACCGCAACCGTAAGCGCGGTGGCCGGGATGGCAAACCGGGCACACCCCGCCCCGAGGGTGCTGTTGCCCCCCAGCCGGGCGGAGCAGTTGAGGGCGAAGCTGTAGCTAACCCAACCGTTGGAGCAGCCGAAGGAGAGGCCAAAAAGCCCCGTCGGCGCAACCGAAACCGCGGTCGCAAGCCCAGCCCACAAGGCGAAGGTACACCCGCACAACCAACCGTTGAAGCGTAACGAACAATGCTTAGCGCCATTCACCCTAAATTGCCCATGCGCGACAAACAGGTCACGCAAGCGTTTTACGTAAACCAACTGGGCTTTACGGTGAGTGGCGACTACCCCGATTACCTGATACTGTACCGGGATGAGGTGGAAATTCACTTTTTCCATTTCCCTGACCTTGACCCGCATCAGAACTATGGGCAGGTTTACATCCGCACGAGCCATATCGATGCGGTTTATCAGTCGCTGGTGCAAAACGGAACCCCGATTCACCCCGGCGGTGAACTGGCCCTAAAACCGTGGCAGCAAAAAGAGTTTTCGGTAATTGACCCCGATCATAACCTGCTTACATTCGGGCAAGCCTTGTAAATAGACTATCTCCGCGGCCTTTGTGGGCTCTATTCACTTATTTTCTCTTCTCCGTAGGTGACCTTGTCAGTATGATGAGGTTACCTTTTGTTTTTGTCTATAGTGATTTAGCCCCGACCTTTGCAGCCGCCAGCGCGGCAAAACCGCAACCGGCTTACCCACTTACAAAACCACTTACAGATTATTTCGTGAATCGTTTACTGCTACTGGTGTGCCTGAGCTGGCTGTCGTTGTCGGCTTGGGGTCAAAAAAAGAACGACGCCTTCCAGTACCATATTTCCCGGGCCACTTCGCCGATTCGGATCGACGGGGCCGCCGACGAAGCCGCCTGGCAGAGTGCACAGCTTGCTACTGACTTTTACATGGTGCTTCCGATGGACACCAGCCGGGCTCGCATCCGCACTGAGGTTCGGATGGCCTACGACGACAACAACCTGTACATGGTGGCTATTTGCTACCATCCCGAAAATCAGCCCTACGTGGTCGAATCGCTCCGGCGCGACTGGAATTTTGGGAAAAACGATAACTTTCTTCTCTTTCTTGACACGTTCGACGATCAGACCAACGGGTTCAGTTTTGGGGCCAACGCCGTGGGCGCACAGTGGGACGGTTTGATGTTTGAAGGGGCCAAAATAAACACCAGCTGGGACAACAAGTGGTACTCGGTGGTACGCAACTACCCCGACCGATACGTGTTCGAAGCCGCCATTCCGTTCAAAACCATCCGGTACAAAAAAGGGGTTACCCGCTGGGGGGTCAACTTTAGCCGCCAGGACCTGACGAGCACCGAAAAATCGTCGTGGACGCCCATTCCCCGGCAGTTTCCAACGGCCTCGCTCGCGTACACAGGCACACTCGTGTGGGATCAGGCGCCCCCACAGGCAGGCCCAAATATTTCGGTGATTCCCTACGTATTGGCCTCTACCGCCCGCGATTTTTCCCGGCCCGA
This sequence comes from Rudanella lutea DSM 19387, assembly GCF_000383955.1. Classification (NCBI taxonomy): domain Bacteria; kingdom Pseudomonadati; phylum Bacteroidota; class Cytophagia; order Cytophagales; family Cytophagaceae; genus Rudanella; species Rudanella lutea. Next base: position 699,032 of record NZ_KB913013.1, read on the forward strand.
CCGACCGGCCCCAGAAGCTACCGTGGGGGGCGACGCCAAAGTGGCTCTGACCTCGTCGCTCAATCTGGACCTGACCGTCAACCCCGACTTTTCGCAGGTTGAGGTCGACCGGCAGGTGACTAACCTCGACCGATTCGAGCTGTTTTTCCCCGAACGGCGACAGTTTTTCCTTGAAAACGGTGACCTCTTTGCCAACTTCGGCTATAATAATATCCGGCCATTTTTCAGCCGTCGGATCGGGCTGGGCGTACCTATCCGGTACGGTGCCCGCCTGAGTGGCAAGCTGAATAAAGACTGGCGGATTGGCGTCATGCACATGCAGACAGGTGAGGTAGAGGACGTGAACCTGCCCCGGCAGAACTTCACGGTAGCCGCTCTGCAACGGCGTGTAGCCGCCCGCTCCAACGTGGGGCTGCTGATGATCAATAAGCAGTCGATGAATTACGAGCCCCGCGAAAATTTTCCGACGTATTCGCAGTACAACCGCAACTTGGGTCTGGAGTACAACTTGGCGTCGGCCAACAACCTCTGGACGGGTAAGGCCCTGTACCTGAAATCGTTTTCGCCCAATAGCCGCCCCGACAACGGGGTGATGGCCGGTAACCTGCAATACAACAACCGCAAGTGGCTGATCAACGGGCAGTACGAGTACGTAGGTACTAACTATAACCCCGAAGTGGGGTATGTACCCCGGCGTGGCTACCAGAAGTTCAATGCCCAGATTGGCTATCTGTTTTTCCCGAAAGGAGGCAGTATTCTGAGTCACGGTCCGCAGCTAAACACGACCGTGTTTATGAACACCAGGCTCGACCGGCAACTCGACAATGAACACTATATTCTGTACGGACTGCAATTCCGTAACAAAAGTACTTTTGCGGGTTGGGTTGCTTCCAATTTTGTGCGGCTGCTGGCCGACCTCGACCCCACCAATAGCGGGAAAGCCAGGTTAGGTACTGGTACGCTGCATTACTGGCGCGCCTGGGGCACCGAGTTTGTATCGCGGCCGCAAAGTATGTTTACCTACGGTTTCTCAACCCGGTACGGCGGCTTTTACGACGGCGGCACCCGCCTGAACATCACCACCGATATGGCCTATCGGATTCAGCCCTACGCCAGCCTCGCCCTCACCTCCAGCTACAACCGCATTGATCTACCCAACCTCTCGGGCCTGACGACCTTCTGGCTGGTAGGCCCCCGGCTCGATCTGACCATGACCAATTCGCTCTTTGTCACGGCGTTTATGCAGTACAACGAGCAGGCAAAAAACGTGAATCTGAATACCCGTTTACAATGGCGTTACAAGCCCGCGTCTGACTTATTCATTGTGTACACAGACAACTACCTACCCGAAAATTTCCGGGTCAAAAGTCGGGCACTCGTGTTTAAGTTGACGTACTGGTGGAATGTATAAAGGGGAAGTATCCTCCAAAACCGCAACGCCCCCGGCAGACCAAATTGGTTACCGGGGGCGTTGTGGTTTTGAAAGCAGATAAGTACCGAGTTAGAATACAATGAGCAATGAACAATTAATAGTTTGACAGTCAAATTAGTAACTTACTCCCTATTTTGCATTGTACATTATACGTCCATTGGACATTCACTCATCACCGACCCATCACCAATCGGGTTTGAGCGGGTACTTTGTCGGCTTCGCCGAGCTGCACATTGAACGTTCCCTCTTTTTGCAGATTCCGGTCAATAGCCAGGGTCACGGTATGCATACCCGCGGGTAGTTCGAGCAGGGCACCCCGGTCGGTCAGTTTAAGGGGGCGGTTGCCCACCCAGGCGGTCAGGCCATTTGTGGTGCTCAGATCCAGATTCACGTTGCCTTTAGTCAGCACCTCCAGCTCGAACCGCAGCACACTGTGCCGACGGCCGCCAGCCTGTTCGACGATGGGCAGTTCGGCTAGGGGAACCGAGCCCGCAACGGTACTGTACAACGGTTGAGAAGTCACTTTGCCAATGTCACGCACCAGGTAACCCAGCCCTTCATCGCGGAGTTTACGGCTCAACTCAGGCGTTGGAACCACGGTACTCCACCGGCGCACAAACCGGGCAGTTGGCACACGAAACTGCCCCGATTCGCCCATTTTGGTCAGGAAACTAACCAGATTTATAAACTCGGCTTTGTCCAAAGTAGCGGTCAGCCCGGCGGGCATGAGTGAGCCCGGCACCTTCTCAATCACGTTGATCTGGCTTTTCGGCACCGATACTTCGGCCCCCGTCACGTCGCGCAGGACAACGTCGGATGTACCGTTGCTGACCAGATACCCCATCAGTTCGGAGCCGTCTTTTTTGGCTACCCGCTGCAATTCGTAGCCTTCTTTAATCGACTGGCTGGGGTACAGAATTGATCGAATAATGGTCTCAGCGGGCGAGCTGGTTCCGAGGCTACTCAGGTCGGGGCCAATCCGGCCACCCGCCCCGCCAATAGCATGGCACGACTGACAGGCCAGGCCCGTACGCCGGTACACGATCTCGCCCTTGACCGGGTCGGCCGTTTCTTTTACGAGCTTCGCCATGGCCGCAATGTCTGATGCGCTGAGTTCCTGCGGCATTTTCTCAGCGGGCAACACCCCTCCCGATGCTTCGATGGCTTTGATGAGTTGCGTCACGGTTTCATCACCGCGCCGGTTCCAGGGCACATGACGCTGCATAGTCTGGCGGCCCGCCGTGGCTAAGCCTTCCGGAATTTTGCGGGCCGTCAGCTCTTCGGCCAAAGCACGAGCCCCCTGCTTGTGCACCAGAAAAGCCCGGAACAAATCGGTCACGTCGGTATCGGCCGGCAGCGTACGCAGCAGATTCCCCGCTATGGGGGCTGCCTCCGTTGGGTTGGCAACGGCCAATTGAGCCACGGACGCCAACCGTAGGTCGACCGGGTTTTTAGCGCCAGCCATCTCGGTCAGGGCTTTGCGGGCCGCATCGCTGTTCATGGCGGCCAGCGAAGTCAGGGCGGCTTTGCGCAGCGTTTTATCGTCTTTACGAGCCAGAGCTGTGAGGGTAGCGGTTTGGTCTTCGAGCTTCCACAAGCCCAGCAGACGCACGGCACTGGCAGCCACAGCTTCGTCATCGCTCGTTATCAACCCCGTCAGCCGACTCAGGTTACCCGATGGTTTTTCGCCCCGACGGGCGGCTTCCTCCAGCGCACCCAACTGTGAGGCAACCGCCTTTGGGTCAGATGCTTGGAGCAAAGCTTTATCGAACACCACCGACAGGTCAGCGGGTTTACCAAATTTCGCCAGGGAGGCCAGTACATCTTTCTGATACTCGGCAGGCACCTGATTTTGCCCGTACAACCGGGCCAGTTGCGCCACGGCTTCGGGGCTACTCACCGATTTGAGGGCGAACACCGTTTTCTGGGGTGATCCGAAAAAGTCGGCCTCGGTTTTGAGACGGGGTGCCCAGTACGACTCACCCTCGCGAACGGTTTGCCAGAGGGCAAAATCCAGAAACTCGTCCATCGGTTTATCCAGAGCCGCCAGGGCCGTCCGCACGGCTTCGGGTGTTTTCACCTGCCGCAGGCCAATCACCGCTTCCAGCCGAACCTGTGGGTGCGGATCGGCCACGGCCTTGGTGAGCAGGGCGGGCACATTGGCAACCTTGCCCGGCCACACCTGCAAGGCACGCAGGGCCGCAGCCCGCGCCCGGTGGTTTTGCGCGTTCAGGAGCCGCAACAGTAGCGGTTCATTGGCCACTTCGAGCGTTTGGTACGTCCAGAGCGCTTCGAGCAGGTGATGCTCATAGTCGAGGTGGTTTTTGTCCAGCCCATCCACCCACTGCCGCAAGGCCGGAATCACCTGTGCAGCCCCGCGGGCTTTGAGCACCTGTTTGGCCTGAAGGCGGGTCCAGTCTTCGGGTAGTTTGAGCATGTCGAGCAACTCACTCACCGACGCTTTGCTCAGCGGTGGCTTTTTGACCAGGGGTCGGTTTTTAGCCACAATGCGCCAGATGCGACCATGCTCCTGGTCGCGCCGGGGATCGTGAAAATCGACCTCGCCGTGCTGAATAATAGGGTTGTACCAGTCGGCCACGTAAATGGCGCCATCAGGGCCTACCGAAATATCCACGGGCCGGAACGCGACGTTATCGGTCCAAAGCAAATCGTCGAGCTGTCGCGACGCATAGCCGCTCCCCTGTTCTTCGAGCTTAAACCGGTTGATTCGGTTGGCCCGGAAATCGTTGGTAATGAGCGTACCCTGCCACGAATCAGGCATGTGTCGCCCCGACACCACTTCGAGCCCCGAATGCTTCGGCTGCCCCGGATTCAGACCGCGCAAAATACGGGCCGCACCGGGTGCTGTAACAAACGTAGCCCCCGGAAAAGCGTAGTTGATGCCTTCGCCCCCGGCCCCGTCGGTCAGAAATGACTGTCCCCACTTGTCAAATTGCAGGCCCCAGGGGTTCACAAGCCCTTTGGCGTACACGTCGAGCTCCCGCTTTTTAGGGTTCATCTGCCAAACGCCACCGCCTTCGAGCCGCTTGATCCCCGAGGGTGTTTCGACGTGGCTATAGATGTAAATTGACTGATTGAAATACAGCAGACCTTCGGGACCCCAGCGGAACGTGTGAATAAGGTGGTGCGTGTCGGCGGTACCAAAACCATTCACAATCCGGCGTCTTTGGTCGGCCTTACCATCGCCATCCGTATCGGCAAAGTGTAGAATCTCGGTGGAGTTGGCTACGTACACGCCCCCATCGCCGGGCAGAATTCCGGTGGGTGTCAGCAGGCCTTCGGCAAAAATGGTCGACTTATCGGCCTTTCCGTCGCCGTCGGTGTCTTCGAGCACAAAGATTTTATCGTTGGCCTCTTCACCGGTTTTAAGGTGCGGATAGGCCGTGCTGCTCACCACCCACAACCGCCCGTCGGCGTCCCAGTTCATCTGAATGGGCTTGGCCACGAGTGGGTCGGCGGCAAAGAGCGTAACCTCGAAGCCATCGGCAATCTTAAACGATTCAAGTTCGCGCTTAATGTCGGGTTTCGGAATATCGGTCAGATTCTCCTGATGAACGGTGGCGGTAAGAATCAGAAAAACCGGGACGCTCAACAGGGTTGAGAGGGGCCTGGGAAACCAGCTTGTTTTCATCACGTTCGGTTTACTTCAAAAGGGTAAGTTGATAAACTCTTGGTTTGGGGGTGCGGGTGAGGGCAATCTGACTTTCGAGCCACTTAATGATAAAATTCTGCTCTTCAAGCCCTTTCACGTGTCGGCCCTGCTCATACGAGCGAAAGCCGAGAATATACGTTGTGTTGAGCGGCCGGTACTGGAAATAAAACAGCTCGTTCTTTTTGTTGATCAGGTGACGCAGGTCGCGGGCTTGCTCGACCCCACTCCCCTGTCGGATTTCGACGCCCTCGGCCCACTCTTTTGCCGATGCCGTTACGACCTCGGCATTGTCGATTCGGAGTGTGTAATAGCCTTTTTTGAGGCCAGTCACTGCAAGCACATTCCCTTTTTCGGGAATTACCCCGGCATCGGCAGGCTTGGGCAGTGGCAGCCAACGCTCATCTACCGTAAACCCAATCCGCTCGGCTTTGGGGTCAGCAGTTGCCGCCCGCACCGGCCCCGATGCATCGACCGAGGTCTTACCGACTGCCACCTGAATAGCTCCATGTCGTGCGGGGAGGCCCAGCCGTTCTTCCAGCAGGGTTGCCAGCCGGTAATAGCCCGCTTCGTTCAGGTGTATGCCGTTTTCGGTGATTGTCCGTTTGTCGGGGATAGCCGCCAGCGGGCCGAACAGATCAATATACCGTTTGCCCCGGTCGGTGGCTGTTTTGGCAATCGCTCCGGCGTAGCGTTGCAGCATGGCGTTGTACTCGGTGCGGTTGGGAATGGAGTCGGACAACACCGGAATGGTAGACAGCAGAACAGCCTGCGCCCCCAGTTCGTCCACCTTGTCGACCAGTTTGTTCAGGCCCTCCACAAAACGGGGTAAACCGGCTTCGCCCTCCTGCGCTTCGATATTGCCGTAGCCAATAAACACGACGGTCGGTTGCGCTTTGGTCAGGTGCTCCATGAGCAGTTCGTAAGCCGTGGGCGGGTTGGTAATGGTGCTACGGGCTACACCGTACACGTTGTCGCCGGTCCAGCCAATGTTCCGAAACGTAACCTCTTTGTCGGGCCAGCGGGTGGTAAGAGCCAGTTCCAGATACCCGAATTGAACGTCGTTTTCGAAGAGCGAATTGCCCACAAATACCACCCGGTCGCCTTTTTTGAGGGTAAACGGAGCCGCTGACGGCGAATTTATCTGGGCAGAACCGGGGGAGGAACAAAGAGCAATGAATAGAAAACAACAAATCAGGGAAGCCCCTGCCTTTAACCTTCTCATACAATACATTATAAAGGGAGTAGTCGGTTGATCGACGTACATGTGGTGATCTTGTGTAAAAAGTTAGGAACGCCCGCAACTACTTGTTTTGCTTACCTCATCCTTCCTAAGCCTGCCCACCAACAACTTGTCAGCGAACACCCGAGAGCGCATTTTGTCAAAAAAAGCCCCCAGCCGGGACGTAACAGAAACCACTTGGGTTGTTACGCCCCGCTGGGGGCTTAAAATGAATCTTGTATGGTGTTTACGCAACCAGCTCAAGCAGGTGATCCTGCTGGAGCACGGCCCGCTGCCGCTCGCTCAGGCCTTCCGACGCTTTCATCAGCGGCAACCGAACGTGCCCTTCGATGAGGCCCATAATTTCGAGGATGTTTTTCACCCCGACCGGGTTGCCTTCTTCGTACAACAGAGGGTCGATACGCAGGAAATGACTCAGTTCTTTCGAAGCAAACGCGAAATCACCCTGCAAAGCCGCATCGATCAGCGCGCTGAACCGAGCCGGTAGGGCGTTGGCAATAACCGACATCACGCCCACACCACCGATGCTGATAATGGGCACAGCCTGCACATCATCGCCCGAGATGAGGAGGAAATCGTCCGGTTTGTCGCGGGCAATTTCCATGCACTGCTCAATAATGCACGAGGCCTCTTTCACCCCGATGATATTGGGATGCTGAGCCAGCGTACATACCGTTTCGGCGGTCATGTTGATGCCTGTCCGGGGCGGAATGTTGTACAGAATGACGGGCACCGGCGAAGCATCGGCCACACGGGTAAAGTGTTCGATCACTCCCCGCTGACCCGGTTTATTATAGTATGGACAAACCGACAGGATGGCGTCAACGCCTTCGAAGTCAGTTTCCTTAAGCGTATTCACAACGTCGGGCGTCACATTTCCTCCCACCCCGTACACAATGGGCAGCTGTTTCGGATTATTCTCCTTCAGGTACTGCAACAACTGTTTCTTTTCCGCTTTCGTCACCGTCGGCGACTCGCCGGTTGTGCCTTGCAGCACGATGTAGCGCACCCCTCCGTCTGAGACGTGCTGAATCAGACGGCCGAAGCCGTCAAAATCAATAGAATGGTCGGCGTGAAATGGCGTGACGATAGCCACTCCGACACCGTGAAAGCGATTGTTCATCAATCAGATTTAGTTGTGCAAAGGTGGCTCCGACCTGAACCGGGCCACCCCAGCCGTATTATCACAAAGTTACGTCAATTACGTCAACATCGCCATGAACTCGTCCTCACTAATCATCGGAACTTTAAGGCTTTCGGCTTTACTTACCTTCGAGGGACCCGCATTTTCGCCCACGATGAGGTAGTTGAGTTTTTTCGAAACGCCACTGACCAGCTTGCCCCCGTGGGCGGCAATCTCGGCTTCGAGTTGCTCGCGGCTGAAGTTGGCAAACGTGCCCGTGTAGAGGAAGGTTTTACCAGTAAGCCGATCACTACGCACCTCTACTACTTTGCGTTCGCCCACAAACTGAAGCCCGGCCGCCCGCAACCGTTCTACGTAGTCCCGGTTGTCGGGGTCGGCAAACCAGTTGGCCACGCTTTGGGCAATGCGGGGGCCCACCTCCGGCACGGTAATGAGCACCTCCAGCGGAGCCGCCATCAGTGCATCCATGGTGCCGAAATAGTCAACCAGTTTTTCGGCGGTCGTCGCCCCCACGTACCGGATTCCGAGCGCAAACAATACGTTGGTAAACGGTTGCTGCCGCGACCGCTCCACCGCTTTCAGAATATTGTCGACCGTTTTCTGCCCAAACTTCACGGTGCGGGCCTTACCGGGCTCTTCCGCAGACGTCCGCCCCGAACCGTCGTCGGACAGTACAGGCGTGGCCGGGTAGGTTTTTTCGAGCCCAAGCAGCTTTTCTGTTGTCAGCTCGTACAAATCGGCGGGCGACTGCACCAGCCCCCGCTCAATAAGCAGCTCAATTTTACCTTCGCCCAGGCTCTCGATGTTCATGGCCCGACGCTGAATGAAATGCTCGAACCGGGCCTGACGCTGCGGGGGGCAGCCTTTCTCGTTGGGGCAGTAGAAATGCGCCTGAACGCCCCCCCGCTCATCTTCCATACGCACCAGCGGAGTCTGGCAGGCGGGGCAGGTGGTTGGGTAAACAATGGGCTGTACGGCATCGGTGCGCTTGGTCAGGTCAACGCCGGTCACTTTCGGAATGATCTCTCCGCCCTTTTCAACAAATACCGTATCGCCCAATTGCACCCCCAGGCGCTCAATCTCATTGGCATTGTGTAACGACGCCCGTTTGACTACCGTACCTGCCAACAATACCGGGGTCAGGTTTGCTACCGGCGTAACCGCCCCTGTGCGCCCAACCTGATAAGTAACGTGGTTGAGCGTGGTACTCGCAGCCATCGCCTTATACTTAAAGGCAATGGCCCACCGGGGGCTTTTGGCCGTGTAGCCCAACTCGCGCTGCTGGGCATAGCTGTTCACCTTGATCACAATGCCATCGGTAGCCAGCGGTAACTCGAACCGTCGGGTGTCCCAGTCGTTGATAAACTGCATCACCTCCCGAATATCGGTACACTTCCGCCACGTAGGCGACACATTGAACCCCCAGGCTTTGAGGGCAATCAGGCTTTCCTCATGGGTTTTGAACACCTCTTCGTCTGCCAGAAACGAGTACAGGTAACAGTCTAACCGGCGCTGGGCTACAATCCGCGAATCCTGCTGTTTAAACGTGCCTGAGGCTGCATTGCGCGGGTTGGCCAGCAGAGACTCACCAATATCTTCGCGCTCCTTATTGATCCGTTCGAACTCAGCGATGGGCAGAAAACCCTCGCCCCGAACCTCAAACAGGGCGGGCACCGCCACAGGGACATCCGTACTTTGCCCTATCGAATGGCCAACCCGCAGCGGAAGGGTCCGGATGGTACGGATATTAGCCGTGATATCGTCGCCCCGAACGCCATCGCCCCGGGTGGCTCCCTGCACTAACACCCCATTTTCGTAGGTCATGCTCAGGGCCACCCCGTCAAATTTTAGTTCACAAACGTATTCGAAGGTCTGCCCGTCGAGGCCGCGCCGAACCCGATTGTCGAACTCAACCAACTCGGCTTCCGAATAGGTGTTACCCAGCGAGAGCATCGGAAAGCGATGGTACACAGTTGCAAACTCCTTGCTGATGCCACCGCCTACCCGGTTGGTCGGTGAGTCGGGGCGCTTAAATTCGGGATATTGGGCCTCGAGGGCCGTTAACTGCTCCAGCATCCGGTCGAACGTAAAATCGTCCACTTCCGACACGCTGTTCTGATAGTATTGGTGATTGTAATAATTGAGCTGGTCTGTTAGCCCATTTATCTGCTCCTGGGGCGACATGTACTAGTGCGTTGTATTGGGTAGGCCGGTACCCAACCTGTGGGGCACCTCCGACAACAAAGCTACTACCCAACGGCCAACCTTCCATACCTCCTGCCCCAGTTCAGATGCCCAATATCCGGCGGTCCACCTCAGGGGTTTCGGCAAAAAAAGTTAGTTTTACGGACAAAAAACCACTTAGTAACCGCTAAGCGCGTTTCTGGGGGTAACAGACTTCTTTTTCGCCGTTGCCCCGTTATGAGCTATGAACCAACCGATTATTGCCCCGTCGATTCTGGCGGCCGATTTTGCCAATCTGCAACGTGATGTGGAAATGATTAACCACAGCGACGCCGACTGGTTCCATATCGATATCATGGATGGCGAGTTTGTGCCTAACATTTCGTTTGGCTTTCCGGTGCTGGAAGCCATCCAGAAACACGCCCAAAAACCCCTCGACGTGCACCTCATGATTGTACAGCCCGACCGCTATCTGGAGCAGTTTGCCAAAGCGGGAGCCGCAACCATCACGGTTCATTACGAAGCCTGTACGCACCTGCACCGCACGCTTACGCGTATCCGCGAGCTGGGTTGCAAGGCGGGGGTTGCCCTGAATCTGCAAACCCCCGTGACGGCCATCGAAGATGTGCTCGACTCCATTGATCAGGTGCTGGTGATGACGATCAACCCCGGCTTTGGCGGTCAGAAACTGGTCCCAGCCTCAATTCAGAAAGTGCGCAAGATGCGCCGGTTGCTGACCGAACACCAAAGCCCAGCCCTGATTGAAGTAGACGGGGGCGTTGATTTGAATACCATCACAGCCCTCGCCGAAGCGGGTGCCGATGTTTTTGTAGCGGGCACCTCGGTCTTCAAAGCCGACGATCCGGCTGAGGCTATCCGGGCCTTAAAAGAACGGCCCTTTACGCAGCAGCCCTCACCGATGGCTTAATATTTGTTCTCACTTACGAACGATCTTGCGACTAACCTATATGACGAAGTACTTGCTGGCCAGTGCGCTGAGCCTGTTGATACTAACCGGAGGCTGTAAAAACTCAACGCAAACCGACCAGACGGAGACGAGCACTACTCCTACTGATACCACTACGGTTCAGTTTGGGCAGGCTCCTCCCGCGCCCGAATGGGCAAAAAATGCGACAATCTATGAAGTAAACACCCGCCAGTTTTCGCGGGAGGGTACGTTCAAGGCCGTTACGGCGCAGCTACCTCGGCTGAAAGAACTGGGAGTCGATATTGTCTGGCTCATGCCGATTTATCCCATCAGCCTCAAAAACAAAAAAGGACCTCTGGGTAGCCCCTATGCCGTGGCCGATTACATGTCGGTTAACCCCGACTACGGTACCCTCGATGATTTCAAGGCACTGGTGCAGCGGGCTCATGCGTTGGGCCTGCGGGTTATTCTGGACTGGATTCCGAACCATACCGGCTGGGACCATAAATGGATTACGGAGCACCCCGATTATTACACCAAGGTAAAAGGGAAAATGACCACCCCGCTCGATCCGAAAACCGGCAAGCCGACCGATTGGACCGATGTAGTGGATCTGGATTACGACAACCCGAATCTGCGTAAGGCCATGATCGACGCCATGTCGTACTGGGTACGGGAGTGTGATATTGACGGTTTCCGCTGCGATGTCGCCGGCTTTGTTCCCGATGATTTCTGGCAGGAAGTGCGCCCGGCGCTCGACAAAATCAAAACGGTTTTCATGCTGGCCGAATGGGAGGACGAACCCGGTCATTTTTCGAGTTGCTTCAACGCCAATTACGCCTGGGGCATGCACACTGTCATGAAGGCCGTTGCCCAGGGGGCTCGACCGGCTACCGTGATCGACTCCATGATTGTGCTCAACCAGAAGCGGTTTCCGAAATGGTTTTATCAGATGCAGTTTTTGCAGAACCACGACGAAAACTCGTGGAACGGCACACTCACCGAATCGTTTAAGGAAGGGGCCGATGCGTTTGTGGTACTGAGCCACACCATCGACGGGATGCCGCTGGTCTATAACGGTATGGAATCGAACCTGAACAAGCGACTGGCTTTTTTTGAGAAAGACTCGATTCCCTGGGGAACGTACAGCAAAACCGACTTTTTTAAGTCACTACTGACCCTCAAACACCGTAACCGTGCTCTCTGGAACGGTCAGGCAGGCGGTAAAGCCGTGAAGATTCAAACGGGTGATGACGATAAAGTGTACGCCTTTTACCGGAAGAAAGACAATGATCAGGTTACGGTTGTACTTAATCTGTCGGAGAAACCCGTAACTACCCGACTCGAAGGAGCGGGCTACGAGGGGACATTCATGGAGATTTTTACCCGCACTTCGTCCGAAATTAAACCCGGTATGACGATTACCCTCAAACCCTGGGAGTATCGGGTGTACACCAACTAATACAACTGGCCCCAGAGGGGGCATTTAAGGTCTAAGCAAAACGCGGACGGTCAGAGTGAGGTAGTTTTACTACTTCCATCTGACCGTCCGCGTTTTGCTTGGGTACCCTATAAAAAACGAAAAAGCCAAGCGAGACTCTCTCTTGGCTTTCTGATTTACTCAACGTTATGAAAAACTTTTCTTTTCGACGCAATTATATAACAAAAGGGACTATGAAAGGTTTTCCACACTGTAGAATTTTTTCAACAAAAACATAACTGCCTGTTTATTAGAATTTTAAAAATAATTAAAATCTAATTAATGGGCACAACATGAATTCAATTTTACCGAAACCCTGGCCCAAACACGCCAGAGGGTTCACAATATGAGTCAGTTAGCGCCCGCCTATTCTACATCAGGTGGATTAACCTGCCCGTCTCGAATCACAATCTTCCGGTCGGCCAGATCGGCCAGGCCTTCGTTGTGCGTGACGATGATAAAGGTTTGCCCGAAATTGTCGCGCAGGTTGAAAAAGAGCTTATGTAACTCTTCCGCATTGTGCGAATCCAGATTCCCGCTGGGTTCGTCAGCAAACACAACGGCCGGTTGATTGATGAGCGCGCGGGCAACGGCAGTCCGCTGCTGCTCACCACCCGACATCTGCGAGGGGAAATGCCCTCCGCGGTCGGGCAGGCCAAGCGTTTGTAACAACACCTGCGCGCGCTCGCGAACCTCACGCTCGGGCTTACCGGCAATGAAGCCCGGCAGGCACACATTTTCGAGCGCTGTAAATTCGGGCAGCAGGTTATTAAACTGGAAAACAAACCCAATCTTTTCGTTTCGGAAACGGGCCAACTGATTATCGTTCAGCGTAAACACATTCTGATCGGCGAGAAAGACCTCGCCCGCATCGGGCCGGTCGAGGGTACCCAAAATGTGCAGCAGGGTACTTTTGCCAGCGCCCGACGCGCCCACAATGGACACAATTTCGCCGGAGTTGATGGTGAGGTCGATACCCCGCAGAACAGGCAGCGTACCGTACGAACGTTGGATATTTGAAGCGGTGAGAATGGATGTCATAAATGAGTTATTCGGGAACAACGAACCGTGGGCAGCGAACCGTACACCCCTTAAAGGTATCGGTGAATAAGCGTTTGTAATTCATGGATAACTGAAAAAACTGCTCATTGCCTACTGTTCACTGCTTATTGCGTAGTAAATTGCCGCGCAAAATTAGTGTTTTCAACATTCCTTTCGGGCCGCCGAAGCGGTTGCATCCGTCATGAATATACACGAGTATCAGGGTAAAGAAATTTTAAAGCGCTACGGCGTTCGAATCCAGGAAGGCATTGTAGCCGAATCACCCGACAAAGCCGTTGAGGCCGCCAAGCAGATTATGGCGCAAACCAACTCAAAGTTTGTTGTGGTGAAATCTCAGATTCACGCTGGAGGGCGCGGTAAAGGTAAGGTTCAGGGATCAGAGCAGCGGGGTGTGGCCCTGGCTAAATCGGTCGAAGACGTACGCCAGATTTCCGAAAACCTGATCGGCAAAGTGCTTGTAACGCACCAAACGGGCCCAGAAGGCAAGAAAGTAAATAAGGTACTGGTAGCTCAGGACGTATTCTACCCCGGCGAATCAGAGCCTAAGGAAATGTATCTGGGTATTCTGCTCGACCGCTCGAAGGCCTGCAACGTAATCATGGCCAGCACCGAAGGCGGTATGGACATCGAAGAAGTTGCCGAGAAAACGCCGGAGAAAATCGTGAAAGAGTGGATCGACCCGGCCGTTGGTCTTCAGGCATTCCAGGCCCGCAAAATTGCGTTTGGCCTCGGCTTGCAGGGTGAAGCGTTCAAAGAGATGGTGAAGTTTGTAACATCGCTATACAAAGCGTACGTTGATACGGATGCTTCGATGTTTGAGATCAACCCCGTACTGAAAACCTCGGACAACAAAATCCTGGCCGTTGATGCCAAGGTGAATCTGGACGACAACGCCCTTTACCGTCACCCGGACCTGGCCAATCTCCGCGACATCACGGAAGAAGATCCCCTCGAAGTAGAAGCCTCATCGAACGACCTGAACTATGTGAAGCTCGACGGCAACGTGGGCTGTATGGTAAACGGTGCCGGTTTGGCCATGGCGACGATGGATATCATCAAGCTGTCGGGTGGTGAGCCTGCCAACTTCCTCGACGTAGGGGGTGGTGCCAACGCCAAGACGGTAGAAGCCGGTTTCCGGATCATCCTGAAAGACCCGAACGTAAAAGCCATCCTGATCAACATTTTTGGGGGTATCGTTCGTTGCGACCGCGTTGCGACCGGGGTCGTGGAAGCCTACAAAGCAATCGGCGATATTCCGGTTCCGATCATCGTTCGTTTGCAGGGCACCAACGCGGCCGAAGGCGCAAAAATCATCGACGAATCAGGACTGAAAGTTCAGTCGGCGGTGGAGTTGAAAGAAGCGGCCGAGAAAGTTCGGGCGGTGGTGGCTAACCTGTAGTCGTTCGTTTCGGGTTTGGGTTCTTCGCTTTTAGTCAAGGGTGAACTCGTAGCAACCATTCAACCCGTTTCGAGTTACCTGCTCCCGTTCAAGGGAATCCAAAAAGAACAAAAAAGGGGCGTAGCAAACTGCTACGCCCCTTTTTTGTTACCAGATCGGCTTACTGCGCACTGGCGGTGAGTGGGCTACCGGCGGGTTTGAAACGAGCCACCCGGATGCCCGATAACCAGCGGTTGGCCAGCACATACTCGGTGAGCGGCTGACTCGTCAGCACGACCCGCCCCAAATCCGACGACGCGTGTAATAGATGCACCCGGCCATTTTGCCAGACGGCAAATCCGCAATGCTTCATGTCGAGGCCGGGTCGCGACGCCGTCAGCATGATGATATCTCCATCGCGCAGGTTATTTTCTGCCTGACGCAGGTTTTTCTTTGGTACAAAGGCAAATCGTTCCTGACTCAACGCTGTTTCGATCTGGGCGATCTGTTTGTACACGGTCGGATTTTGCAGAGCCGGGTACTTATGGGTTTTGGCGGTCATGTACGACAACGGCTTCGATACCCGCACGTGGCCCGTCAGTAGCGATGTAACATCCTGTAAAACGCCTTTCCGCTCGTTGTCGCGCAACCACTCCGAGAAGTAGTGTAACCGACTGGCGTACCCATCGATTTGTCCGTTACGATACCGGATTTTGGTCAGTTGCTTCCGAAACAACGTCTCGATCTGTGCGGCATTCTTCTTGTCGGTCACCTCATGCCACGCCAGAGTAAGCGCCATCGTCGTTTCGACGAACGTGGTACAATCGAACTCGCCCACGTTGACAATCAGCTGTTCGGTATCGCTCTTGTCGAGCGTATGCGGTACGTACGGTTTACCCAGAAACAGCCGTCCTACGCCCAGTACTGTCTCCGCAACCGTAGGGCCCGAGGCCGTTGCCAGCTCACGCGGCTCAGGCAGGGTTTGGGCCATACCAGCGGAGGCCCACAAGAATTGAAACAAAACGAGGTAATAGTTGTGCATAGGCTCGGTGGGTTTATGCAAGCATGAACGCGCAAGTTACCGGATTTCAAGGATTAAGACGCCAAGCGGGGGCAAAGTCACCGGTACGCCCGACGAGCCAATTATTTCCGCGTCAAAATTAGCCCCGAACACATCGACAAACCGGTAAGTAGCCGTTTCGTCGAGTTGCATGGTTTGCCAGGCATGGGTCGGAATCTGAATCGTAGTGTCGGCCCGTTGCGTCCGGTCAAAATTACACACGATCAATAAGCGTTGCTGCCCGGTATGGCGCAGGTACGAATACAGTCGGTTGCCGTTGTAGCCGGGGGTCTGGTTGTTGGCCCACTGCAAATCATAAAAAGCCCCGTTCTGAATCGCGTCAGATTGGTTGACAAGCGCATTCAACCGCCCATAAAAAGCTTTGAGTTGTTGGGTATCGGGCGGGAGAGCCCCATTATCGAACCCTGACCGCAGATAATCCTGCCATTCGGGAATGCCCCAATAATCGAAAATTGTAGTCCGGCCATCGTCACCACTAAATCCTTCGCTTCCCTCGGCCCTAACCCCCAACTCCTGCCCAAAATAGAGCAATAGCGGCCCCGTATGCAACGTTGCTGTGACCACCATGGCCGGTACGGCAATCCAGGGGTCGCCCGCAAAAAACCGCGAAGCAATGCGTTGCTCGTCGTGGGTTTCGAGAAACCGCAGCATGTGTTCGCTAAAATCGCCCGACTCCTGCTGCCACACGCGGGTAATGTCGTGGCACGAACCGTGTCCTTCCATGAGCCGCCGGAGTGAGTCGTACAAGCCCACTTTATCGTAGAGATAGTCGAAGCCGCCTTCCTCGATAAACCGCCGGTACAAACCGGGGTCGTAGATTTCGGCAATGAAAATCAGGTGCGGATACCGGCTTTTCACCTGCCCAATGGCCCAGTGCCAAAACTCGACCGGAATCAGATGCGCCATATCGCACCGAAAACCATCTACGCCTTTAGCAGCCCAGAACAGGAGAATATCGAGCATCTGATGCCAGGTAGCCGGGGGCGGGTCAAAATGGCCCACCCAGCCGTTGAACACGTCGATCCCGTAGTTGAGCTTCACGGTTTCGTACCAATCGTCGATAGAAGGCGCTTCGGTAAGCGAGCCGGAGCCCGTCACTTTGGCCGGGTATTCGCGGATCTGCTGGCGGTCGGGTTCACAGGCGGGCGTCACAAACTGACGGCCGGGCAGGTAGTAAAAATTGTTCTGAGCTGAAAACGCCTGTTGGGTGTCGTCGGCCTCGCCTAAGTCGCGCACGCCCGCCGGTTTCCTGTCTGAGTGGTACTGCCGCGCTACGTGATTGGGGACAAAGTCGATGATTACTTTCAGCCCATGCCCCTGCGTGCGATGGAGCAGGGATTCGAACTCGGCCATGCGGTTGGGCACGTCGACGGCCATATCGGGGTCAACGTCGTAGTAGTCTTTGACGGCATACGGCGACCCGGCCTGACCTTTGACCACCGAGGGGTCATCGGGACGAATACCAAAGGCTGAGTAATCGGTGGCGGTGGCGTGTTCCAGAATCCCCGTGAACCAGAGATGCGTAGCCCCAAACGCCCGAAGGTCGGTCAGGGCCCGGTCGTCAATATCGGCAAATTTACCGACTCCGTTCTGGGCCAATGTCCCATTTCGGTGGTTGGTTGTATTCTGATTACCGAACAGACGGGTAAATATCTGATAGATGACCAGCTTATCCAGCTTAGGCTTCGCAACGGTGGTATTCATACCGCAAAATTAAGACGGGAATCCCGTAAGTACCTCGAAAACTCGATCAAGTCGTGCGCCGGTCACTCGACTACTGGGTTACGAGAGCCGCGCATTATCCGGGTCTCATTTCCCTTTAGTACATTTGTCGGGTATCTTTTACCAATTTTATGAAACATTTCTGTGTAACCCTGCTTTGCCTGCTGGGGCTTTCGGCTGCTACGCTTCAGGCACAGGACGCTCGCATTCAACGGGTTGACCCAACCAACTGGTGGGTGGGCATGAAAGACCCCAAACTCCAGCTGCTGGTGTACGGTAAAAACCTGAGCAAAGCGAAAGTAAGCACGCGGTATCCGGGCATCACGGTTGGCAAAATCACTTCGTTTCCAAACACCAACTACGTCGCTGTTGACCTGACCATTGCCCCAACCACCAAACCGGGTACGGTTCCGCTTCTGTTTACGGTAGGTAGCCAAACGATTACCCACAATTACCGGATTGCCGCCCGAGACCGGAGCCGCGACCGTGTGCAGGGTCTCACCTCGGCCGATCTGGTGTACCTGATTTTGCCCGACCGGTTCTCGAACGGCGACCCTTCCAACGATAAGTTTGCCGATATGGCCGACCCCAACGCCGACCGCAGCAATCCGTACTTTCGGCATGGGGGCGATTTGCAGGGCATTATCAATCACCTCGATTATTTCAATGAGCTGGGCGTAACGGCCCTCTGGCTTAACCCGGTCATCGAAAACGATCAACCCCTGACTAACGAGGGCGGAGCCATGCGCTCGGCCTACCACGGGTACGGTTTCACCGATCACTACCGGGTAGACCGGCGGCTGGGCGGTAACGAGGCTTACAAGAAACTGGTGAACGAGGCCCACAAAAAAGGCATTAAGATTATTCAGGACGCGGTGTATAACCACGTGGGAGCCAACCATTGGCTGCTCAAAGACATGCCCGCCAAAGACTGGCTCAATCAATGGCCCACCTACACCAACACGTCGTACAAAGATCAGCCCCTGCTGGACCCCTATGCATCGGCGCTCGACAAAAAAGTGACGCTCGACGGCTGGTTTGTGCCTCACCTGCCCGATTTGAATCAGAAAAACCCGGTGGTGGCCAATTATCTCATTCAGCACGCCCTCTGGACGGTCGAAGAGTTCGGCATTGATGCCTGGCGGATCGACACGTACATCTACAATGATCTGGCGTTTATGAACCGCTGCAATCAGGCACTGCTCGATAATTTCCCGAACATTCACCTGTTTGGCGAGTCGTGGGTAGGTAGTGTGCCCAATCAGGCCTATTTCACCCGCAACAACATCGAATCATCGTTCAAGTGTAATCTGCCCGGTGGCATGGATTTTCAGGTTTATAATGCCCTGAACGAAACCCTCAAACGCGACAACCCCGAAACGGTGTACAGCGTACTGGCGCAGGATTATCTGTACAAAGACGCATCGCGCAACCTTATTTTTCTCGACAACCACGACACCGATCGGTATTTCTCGGTGATTGGCGAGGATATGAATAAGTTTAAAATGGGCCTGGTGTTTCTGATGACGAGCCGGGGGATTCCGCAGATTTACTACGGCACCGAGGTGTTAATGAAGAACTTCAAAGATCCTTCCGACGCCGAGGTTCGCCGGGACTTTCCGGGCGGCTTTGCCGACGATAAAGCAAACAAATTCACGGCCGCCGGGCGTACCAAAGTCGAGAATGAGGTGTTTGATTTCGTGCGGCAACTGGGTCAGTACCGCAAGCAGTCGGCGGCCTTGAAAACGGGCAAACTGATGCAGTTTCTGCCCCAAAACAACGTGTACGCCTATGCCCGCTACACCGACGCACAAACCGTGATGGTGTTTATGAACAGCGGCAAAAAAGACGCAACTGTCGAAACAGCCCGTTTTGCCGAGCGAATGAAAGGCTACAGCCGGGCTCGCAATGTGCTGACGGGCGAGGTGATCTCGAACCTGACGACGCTCAACGTACCCGCCCAAACGGCTTTGCTGCTGGAGTTGCAGAGATAATGGAATGGACAGTGAGCAATGGATAATGGACAATGAACAACTAACAGTGAACAGTGAACAATGTATAATGAACAATTGGGTTGCCTGGTGACAATCAGCTGCTTCATTATACATCGTTCATTATACATCATACATTTAATTCTGCTCCACTACTCAGCACCCAACCTGCTTTTGTACGGGAGTCTGAAGTAACAACCCAAACCACTGTCCGGGTCTACGACCACCGACAGGGTTTGGGTTGTTTGTTTAAGACCTGCAAAGGCGCGAAAGCTGACAACTTTTTAAAAAATTTCACGAACCCTAACTGGCTGTGTTTCGGGGCTCAGGCTCTTTGGAAAGCATCTTTTTACGCAACTGAGGGTACTGCGGCTGGGTGATTGCTGAACAAAAAGGTAGTACCCGGTGGTTATCCGATAGTACACCCCGTTGACCAACTGGCCACGGGGTGCCCTTGTTTGTTCACTCCGTTATGAAAAACAGTTGGTTGACGCTGCTCCTCGGCCTGGGAACCGGGTGCCTGCACATTGCTTTTGGTCAGAAAACAACCGATGCTTTAACCCAGCGAGCTCCCCTGCCCGATTGCATCCAGTACGCACTCGAAAATCAGCCCCTTCTCCGGCAGTCGGTCATTGATCAGAAAATAGCAGACCGTACCGTCCGCTCTGCTCAGGCGGGCTGGCTCCCGCAACTCAATGCCGGCTACAATCTGGTGCATAATCTGCAACTCCCGGTCACCCTGATCCCCGACGCCAACACGGGCGAACGCCGACCTATTGCACTGGGGGCCAAAAATACCTCCTCAGTATCCTTTTCGTTATCTCAGGCGATTTTCAACCGCGACGTACTACTGGCCAACCGGACGGCCGATGCCTATAGGGTGCAGGCCACGCAGGTAACGGCTCAGAACAAGATCGACGTGGTGGTGAACGTGAGTAAGGCGTTTTACGACGTGATTCTGACGCAGCGGCAGGTCGATATTCTGAATGAGGACATCACCCGCCTGCAACGCAGCTTGCAGGATGCCACCAATCAGTATCAGAGCGGGATAGTAGACAAAACCGACGCCCAACGCGCCCGTATTGCCCTTAACAATGCGCTTGCCCAACGCAAACAGTTTCAGGATCAGGTGGGTGCCAAGCAGCAGATTTTGAAACAATACATGGGCTATCCGCCCAATGAGCGCATCAGTCTGACGTACGACACCCTGCAACTGGCCAATGAGGCTGCCCTCGACACCAACCTGCTCGTTGCTCCGCAAAACCGTATTGAGTATCAGTTGCTACAAACCCAGGGCCGTCTGCTCGACGCCAACGTACAGTACAACCGCTGGGCCTACCTGCCTACGGTCAACGCTAACGCCAATTACAATCTGCTGTTTCAGAACAATGCCTTCACGCAGCTTTACAGTCAGGCCTTCCCGAACTCACTGATTGGTCTGTCGGTGCTGTTTCCAATTTTTCAGGGAGGTCGGCGGGTGCAGCAGTTACGGATTGCTGAGTTGCAGGTCGACAGGCTACGGTGGGACCGTACGGCGCTCGTGAGTGCTATTGATGCTGAATACGCGCAGGCCCTGTCGAACTACAAAGGCAATCTGGCCAACTACCTCGCCCTTCAGGAAAACCTTCAGCTGGCGCAGGATGTGTACCGCATTATCAACCTTCAGTACCGCTCGGGGATCAAGACATACCTCGACGTAACCGTTGCCGAAGCCGACCTGCGCACGGCCCGGCTCAACCTATTCAACGCCCTGTATCAGGTGCTCATCAGCAAATTGGATGTTCAGCGGGCGTTAGGCACTATTTCGTTTTGATTTTTTTGACCATGAAACCACACATCCAGACTCTGTCTTTGACAGCCATCTGCCTGTTTGCCCTTGCCTGCGGTGGGCAAAAAAATGAGCAGAAGCAGGGCCCTCCCCCACCCACACCCGTGAGTGCCGTACGAGCGGCCAAAGGGGATGCCGTTTACTACGACGAGTTTCCGGCTACGATTACGGCCCTGCTCGAAGTTGACGTGCTGCCACAAGTGGCGGGTAACATTACCGGCGTTTTCTTTCAGGATGGGCAGGTGGTTCGGAAAGGCCAAAAGCTGTACACCATCGACCCGCAACAATACCGGGCCGGCTACGATCAGGCTGTAGCGAACCTAAACGTGCAAAAGGCGAACCTCAACCGCGCCCAGAAAGATGCCGACCGGTACAACACGCTGGCCCAACAGGATGCCGTGGCCCGGCAACTTGTTGACAACGCCAACGCGACCCTCGAAGCCGCCCGCATGCAGGTAGCAGCGGCTCAGGCAAGCATCGAAGCTGTGGCTACCAACCTCAAATACACCACCATCTACGCCCCGCTCGACGGTACTATAGGGATCTCGCAGGTGCGCATGGGCGCGGCCGTTGCACCGGGCACAGCCCCCCTCAACACCATCTCGTCGGACAACCCCATTGCTGCCGATATACAGGTCGATGAAGGGCAAATTGGGCGTTTTCTGCGTTTGCAAACGAGCAAAGGCACCAACCGTGATTCAACGCTGGTTCTGGTAATGCCCGACGGTAGCCGCTACCCCTACCCCGGCACGGTCCGTATTGTCGACCGGGCAGTTGACCCGCAAACGGGCACCCTCCGCGTCAGGGTTGCGTTTCCGAACCCTGACCGTCAGTTGAAAGTGGGCCTCAATGCCAACCTCCGCGTGAAAAACAGCACCGGCGACCCCCAACTGCTCATTCCGTACAAAGCCGTGACGGAGCAAATGAGCGAATACTTTGTGTTTGTGGTAGGCGACAGTAGCAAGGTTACCCAGAAAAAGCTGACCCTTGGCGCGCGCATCAACGACAAGGTGATTGTTAAAGGCGGCCTCAATGAGGGCGAACTGGTAGTCACCGAAGGCACCCAGAAAATCCGGGAAGGGGCGCGGGTAAAAGTAAATTAACGAGGAGTGAGGAGATAGGAGTGAGAAGCGAGAATGCTCCGCCAGAAGTGTACGCGTCCGCATTTCTTACTCCTCACTTCTATCTCCTCACTCCCGCACAGATCTATGTTTGCAGAAATATTCATCAAACGGCCGGTCATGGCCATCGTGATTTCGGTGGTTATTGTGGCCCTCGGCACGCTTGCTCTGCTGAGCCTGCCCGTCAGCCAATACCCCGATATTACGCCCCCCGTGGTGCAGGTTTCGGCTACCTACACCGGTGCCGATGCCCAAACGGTTGAACAGACCGTAGCCACCCCCATCGAAACGCAGGTGAACGGTACCCCCGGCATGTCGTACGTGCAAACCAATGCAACCAACGACGGCCGGATGAGCATGAACGTGACCTTCGACGTGGGCACCGACGTGAACATTGCCGCGCTCGACGTGCAGAACCGGGTCGGTATTGCCCAGCCGCAATTGCCGGAAGAGGTGACCCGGCTCGGTGTGACCGTGCGGAAGCGTAACCCATCGTTATTTATGCTGGTGGCGATTTATTCGCCCAAGGGCTCGCACAATGTTTCGTTTCTGGACAATTACGCCAACATCTACATCCGCGACGCCCTGCTGCGGGTTGAAGGGGTAGGCGATATTTTCAGCCGGGCCGACGATTTCAGTATGCGAATCTGGATGAAACCCGACCGGCTGGCCCAGCTTGGCCTCACCGCCGACGATGTGGTGGCTGCGCTTCAGGAACAAAACCTGCAAGTGGCCGGGGGCTCTGTGGGGGCTCCTCCGCAACCCAGTTCACAGGCGTTTGAATACACGGTTTTTACCAACAGTCGACTCAGCAAAGAGGAAGAGTTTAACCAGATTGTGGTTCGCTCCGACCCGGCGCGGGGCTCGCTGGTGTACCTCAAAGACGTGGCGCGGGTGCAGTTGGGTAAGTTCTCGTACGCTAACAACTCGTTTGTGGATGGCAACCGGGCGGCCTATCTGCTCATTTACCAGTTGCCGGGCAGCAACGCCCTCGAAACGGCCAAAGGGGTGTATGCCGCTATGGACAACCTCAAAAAAACGTTTCCGAAAGATGTGGATTACGTGGTGCCCTTCGAGTCGGTATCGGTGATTCAGGTTTCTATTTCGGAGGTTATCAAAACGCTGGCCGAAGCGCTGGTGCTGGTAATTCTGGTCGTTTTTCTGTTTCTGCAAAGCTGGCGGGCCACGCTCATTACTCTGCTGGCTATTCCGGTGTCGATTATCGGGACGTTTGCCCTGTTTGTGCCGCTTGGCTTTACGGTAAACACCCTTACTCTATTTGCCTTTGTGCTCGCCATCGGGATTGTGGTCGACGACGCCATTGTGGTGGTGGAGGCTGTGCAGGCCAACATCGACAAAGGCATGAGTCCCTACGAAGCCACTGTTGAAGCCATGCGCGAGATTTCGGCCCCGGTGATTGCCATCGCGCTGATTCTGGCGGCCGTGTTTGTGCCAGTGGGCTTTATTCCGGGCATTGTAGGGCGGTTGTACCAGCAGTTTGCCATTACCATTGCGGTATCGGTGCTGATCTCGGCGTTTGTAGCCCTTACACTGACACCCGCCCTGTGTACGCTTCTGCTCCGGCCCATGCACATTGATGCGCAATCGACAGGGCTGAACAAGTTTTTTTACCGGTTTAACAGCTGGTTCGACCGGGTTACCAATGCGTATTCGGCGAGTGTACAACGGCTCATCAAGGCCACGCCCCTCGTGATTGTGGGCTTGGTGGTGTTGTACATTGGTACCGGATTGCTGTTTCGGGCGAAACCAACCGGGTTTATCCCGACAGAAGATGAAGGCCGCTTGATTGTGACCTACGAGATTCCTGAGGCAGCCTCTACCACCCGCAGTCTGGAGGTGCTTCGGGCGGTGATGGATACCCTCAAGAAACAACCCTACGTTGCCCACTTTTCGGCTCTGGGTGGCCTTAACGCCATCACGTTCGCGTCGAAATCGAACAGCGGCACCGTGTTTATCCAGCTGAAGCCCTGGGCCGAGCGTAAGGAGCGCAGTATGCAGGCCGACTCACTTGTGCCGAAACTACAACGGGCGCTTGCGGGCCTTTACGACGCCCGGGTGCAGGTAGTCCAGCCTCCGGCCATTCCGGGCCTGGGGCAATCGTCGGGCTTTACGTTTCAGATTCAGCAACGCGAAACCGCCGACGATGTACGGGCATTCGACGCGGTGGTGCAAAACTTCCTCGCCGAAGCCGCCAAACGACCCGAAATTGGCCGGGCTTTCACATATTTTACGGCTAAAGCACCCGCCTACCGGGTCGAGGTCGATCGGGAGAAGTGCAAGCGGCTGGGGGTCTCGGTATCCAATGTGTACCGAACGATTCAAACGTTTTTGGGGAGTCAGTACGTGAACGATTTCATTATCTACGGTCGTAAGTTTCGGGTGGTGGCACAGGCCGACACCCTGTACCGGAGCGACGTTCGGAACCTCAACCAGTTTTACGTTCGGAACGCGGGTGGGCAGCTTATTCCGATCAGCAACGTCATTCAGACCAAAGTGATCGAAAATGCACCGCTCATCTCACACTTCAATCTGTTTCGGTCGGTTGAGCTGAACGGCGGGGCCAAACCGGGGTACAGCAGCAGTCAGGCCAACGACGCTCTGCGCGAAGTAGCTGCGCAGGTGTTGCCCGCTGGCTATTCGTACGATTTTTCGGGCCTAAGCCGGGAAGAAATCAGTGCGGGCAACAGTTCGATCTACATTTTTGCGCTCAGTATTGGGTTTGTGTTTTTGTTTTTGGCCGCCCTCTACGAAAGCTGGTCGGTGCCGTTTTCGGTCTTGCTCTCAGTGCCAATTGGGGCCTTGGGCGCAATTCTGGCCTTGACCATTTTCCCCTACCTGACCAATAATATTTACGCGCAGATTGGTCTGATTACCCTCATTGGTCTGGCCGCTAAAAATGCCATTCTGATTGTCGAGTTTGCCAAGGAGCGCGTTGACCGGGGCGAGGATCTGCTCGAATCGACCATCGAAGCGGTTCGGCTGCGGCTCCGGCCCATTCTGATGACCTCACTGGCTTTTATTCTGGGGGTTGTGCCGCTGGCGATTGCTTCCGGAGCGGGTGGCGTGGCTCGGGTCACGATTGGCCGTACCGTTCTGGGGGGTATGTTGGCGGCAACATCGCTCGCCATTTTTGTGGTACCGGTGCTGTATGTCGCCATTACGCGGCTTGCCTACGGGAAGAAGGGGCTCGAGGCTCTCCGGCAACGTCGGCAAAGCAATCCGGAAGCTCCCAACCCAAATCCAGGTCTTTCGTAACAGAGAAAGCCCGGCACGTGAGCGTGCCGGGCTTTCTTTTGGGTTTAGGGTCTTACAAATCGCTTACTCGTGATCGGCAAAGCGATTTGGGTGCAGGCAATCAGACCAATACCTCACAATGGCGTCCAATTGGGTGCGCATTTCTTCCACGCTTTGTTTCTTTTCAAAGAACCCCTGAATGGTCAGTTCGTAGGCTTCCTCGACCAGGTGCCGGTACACCGGATGGGTAAAAAATATAAACGGAATAGCCCGCCGACGCAGCTGACTGTCGGCCTCAATCTGTCGGCGTAGTTCAAGGCCGTTGACCACCTGCATACTCACTTCCGAAATAATCAGGAACGGTCGCTCGGGGGTTGCTTTCAGGTACTCAATAGCCTCATGGCCATCGTTAAAAAAGAGAATATCACTCATGGGAGCCAGCTCCTCTAAAATCGGCTTGAAGATCAATTGGTCGTCTTCATCATCGCTGATGAAAACTATCGGTCCTTTCTGATACATATTTCTTACGTATTTGTTATCCATCAAATACAACCGGAAACGCCCGAAAATGATTGGATAAGGTTTCAAATCCCCCCATTATCCTATTCATTGCCCCATCCTCACTGGCTTGGACGGTGCTTTGCCTACCGCAGGCGGCAACGTTACGAGTGCGCGCACCTGGCGACGAATGATAAATGGGTGCAAATCTGCTCGTATGCGCCAATGATTGCGGGGGGTGTTTGCGCCAGGAGCCGTTCATGACGTACTTGCGCAGAATTCCTAACGAATACCCGACTCTATGGCTCTACGCGTATTTCCCGACTCCTCGGCTCTGGCCGATCATGCAGCCCGGCACATTGCCCACCTCCTCACCCGTAAGCCCGACGCTACGCTCTGCCTGGCCTCTGGCGAAACGCCCATTGCTACCTTTCATGCCCTGGTCGCGCTGGCACAGTCGGGGCACGCGAACCTCGACCGCTGTACGTTTGTGGGGCTCGACGAATGGGTGGGTATGGGCCCGACCGATGAGGGGAGTTGCAGTTATTACCTGTTTCGGGATTTGTTTGCGCCCCTCCAGATTCGGCCGGAGCAAATTCATTATTTCGACGCCAAAGCCACTGACCTTGCCGCCGAATGCCGCCGTATCGACACGGTGATTCATGAGCGGGGCGGCCTTGATTTACTGCTGGTAGGCATTGGACTTAACGGCCATATTGCCCTCAATGAGCCCGGAACGCCCTTCACCAATTACTGCCACGTGTCTGAGCTTGCCGAAACGACCATAACCGTCGGCCAAAAATACTTCTCCTCCCCCACCGCGCTATCCCATGGTATTACGCTCGGTTTGCAGCACCTGATGGAAGCCCACGAAGTCATCCTGATGGCATCGGGCGAGCGTAAAGCCGAGGTGATCCGGCAGGCATTGAATGGGCCCGTGACAGAGCAGTTTCCGGCCAGTATCATCCAAAAGCACCCCCACGCGCACGTTTGGATTGATACGGCGTGTCAGATCGGCTAATTTCCCGAAATACGGTCAGTTCGAGCGGTCACACCGCCCCCCGATCTGACAATACCCCAAACTTTCTCTACATACCATGACGTACTCCCGTCGTACCGAGGTTCTCGCCGGTATCTCTTCGTTTCTGGCTACGATGTACATCATTGTGGTCAACCCGTCCATTTTGAGTCAGACCGGCCTGCCGTTTAGTGGGGTTCTCACGGCTACGGTACTCCTGTCCTTTTTTGGGAGTTTAATGATGGGCCTTTACGCCCGCAACCCAATCGTGGTCGCGCCGGGCATGGGGCTCAACGCATTTTTCACCTTTACGGCGGTCAAGGGTATGGGCCTGAGTCCGCAGGTGGCGCTGGGGGCCGTGTTCTGGGCGGGTATTCTGTTTTTACTCCTCTCCGTGGGGCGAGTCCGGTCGGCCATTGTGGGGCTTATTCCGGTGCCGCTACGTTACGCGGTTTCGGCAGGCATCGGGCTGTTTATCACACTGATCGGCTTCGAAAACGCCCGGTTTATTATTGGCAACCCGGCTACCCTCGTCAGTATCGCTTCGGTGCACGACCCGGTTGTGCTCACGTTTGTAGCCGGGTTATTGCTCACGGCCATTCTGGTGGTCCGGCAAATACCGGGGGCCATTATCATCGGGATTGTACTGACCACACTGGCGGCATGGCCCATCGGGCGGTGGTGGGGCGATGCCTCGGCCATTAATTTCGGTCGGAAAGCGTTAGTCAACTACAACGGCCTGTTTGCCACGCCTGATTTCAGCCTGATTGGTCAGCTTGACCTCGTCAACTCGCTGCAATGGTCGCTGTGGCCGGTCATTTTTGCGTTTGTCTTCACCGACCTGTTCGATAGCATTTCGACGTTTGTGGGCGTAGCCGAAGCAGGTAACCTGTACGACCCCCTCCCCGACAATCAGCCAGCCAACGCACCCGTTTTTCGGCAACCACGCAACCTCAACCGGTCGTTACTGACCGACGCCGTAGCCACCACACTGGCGGGTGTGCTGGGTACTAGCCCCGGTACGGCCTATATCGAGTCGGCAGTGGGTATTGCACAGGGAGGGCGCACCGGTTTGGTGGCCGTAGTGGCCGCGTGTTTGTTTCTGCCGTTTTTGTTTTTATCGCCCCTTTTGTCGGTGATTCCGGCCATAGCTACAGCCCCGGCACTCGTGCTGGTGGGTGCGTTTATGATGCAGCCCATCACGCGTATCCGATGGGAACAACTCGACGATGCCATCCCGGCGTTTTTGGCGCTGGTACTCATTCCGTTCAGCTATTCCATCACGCAGGGCATTATCTGGGGCTTTCTGAGCTGGACGGTGATTAAACTCGCCGTGGGTAAACGGCACGAAGTACCGACCGGTCTGCTCGTTATCGATGCCTTCTGTCTGCTGGCTCTCTGGAGTGGGCACTGACCTATTTTTTCATTTCCAGCAACCGGATCGTGTGTTCCAGCGAGGTGGTTTTGTCCCATTCCTGATGGCCGGGGATCACGTGCTTCGGTTTCGGGATGGTTTGCTGTAGTCGCCTAACCGAGTTGGCCCACTCCCGCAGGTTAGCGTCGGCAACGTTGCCCAAACCCATAGCCGCGTAGCTTTTGACAAAACAGCCCCCGTGCAGGAGTTTCTCGGTCGGGAACCAAACCACAATGTTATCGGCTGTGTGCCCCTCGCCGGGGAAAATGCACCGAATCGGTAGCTTTCCCACCACCAGCGTGGTATCGTTCGATAAAATTCCTTCGGGCCGTTCGTAACCTGCTTTCTCCGATTTGTCGGCCGTGAGTGCTGTGCTCACCACCCGCACACCCGCCCGCCGGAGCGTGGCTATACCGCCCACCCGGTCGTCGTGAAAATGAGTAACAATACAAAGCCGAACCGGTTGATGCAGGTTTTGCTCAACCCAATGTAGCAGTTGCTCGGTCTGGTGCTGATCGGTCGGTATGTCCCAGCCCGTATCCACCAACACTACGCCATCGGCCGTCTTGGCAATGATTCCGTTCGACGGGACCAACTCGCCCCCGTACGTCCGAAACGTGGTATGCACATACAGGCGATCCGTAATCGGCGTCACCTTTATTTTGGGCGGTGTTTGGGCTTGCCCCATCAGGGGTAGGATCGACAAAAGGAGGAGAATAATTCGCACGAAAGTAGCGGATTTGTTTAATAGTGACCTTCACAGGAAATAATAACGATCTCCTCGTCAGTGGCTTTGTATATACGTCGGTGCTCTTGGGTAAATTCTTGCCAGGCATCTGGGTCAAAGCGAATGGCACGCATCAGATTGACCCGGCTTCTTCAACGATTTTTTGCCAGTCGGGTCGTACAAGATTCGTCTGGCTTGCTTCGTAACGGTCGATCCGTCGGTCTATTTCGGCTTTCTTGCTCTCCCGTTCGACTTTGGCCACTTTAAACCGAAGAGCTTGAGCCAGTTCGTTGATTACGCTCATATACTGCGCATCCACGTTTTCGAGGACAATTCTCATACAATGCAGGTTTGATTTAGTAAAGTTTGTGAGCTAATGGTTAATCTACGAAAAAACTATCACCCCTCCCTCAGCCGTTCCTTGTACCGTTTAAACTCCTGCTCGTTCACCTGCTTATCTGTTCTGACTTCGAGTAATCTGGCCGTTTCCGAAGGTTCAAAAAAGCGGTCGAACGCCTGTTTCAGCCCCACTGCATCATCCGCAAAATGATAGGAAATCTGGGCATCTTCGGCCGTGCGGGCGGCCGTAAGCGGCTGTTCGGTTTCAAAAAACTCGTCGAGTTCGGGCTGACGGCTTGGTCCGTCAATCATCCGGAAAATATGCCCGGCGTGGTTGTTGAGCAAGACAATCCGCAGGTTTGGTGGCAACTGTGCGTGCCACAGGGCGTTGCGGTCGTAGAAAAAAGCAACGTCGCCAATGAGCACCGTCACAATCTGGTCTGTTTGCAAAGCTGCCCCAACCGCCGTACTCAGGCAGCCATCAATGCCACTTACGCCCCGGTTGGCGCACACGGCCACCTGCCGGTCGGCGGGCAGACCACACAGGTTAGCGTACCGAACCGGCATACTGTTGGCCAAATGCAGCACCGAGCCCTGGGGCAGCGCATCCATCAGAGCCTGCGTAGCTGTCCAGTCGGTAAAGGCCGACCGGGCTAGCGACTGCGCCACCACACGGGCGGCCCGTCGGTCGGCCTGTTGCCAGCTTTCCCGAAACGCAAATGACTCATCGCTATCGTCGTCGCCCTGCCGAAACCGTTGGTAATCAATGTCGGCAAAGAGCTTTTCCAGAAACGGCAGGGGTTCCATCGGCACGAGCGTCGTAAGCGACCGGAACGGGTCGGAGATACGACCGGCATCCGGGCCGATATGCCAGTGCCGCACCCGCGCTGGGTACTGCCGAAAATACGTTTTCAGGTTGCGGGTCAGAAACGAACCGCCAATTGTAATGAGCAAATCAGGCCGGAGGCTATCGAGCAGGGCTTCGTCGGCACCGGACAAAAAGGTATCGGTCCGGGTGATAAACAGGCCATTTTGCCCAATATTGCCGGGTAGCTCACCCACCACTGGCACGCCCAACTCCTCGCTAATTTTGTGCAGAACCGCCAGCAGAGCCGGGTTGTAGGGCATTTGTCCCACAGCAATCAGCTTCCGGTCGGTTTCATCCCATTCGTCGAGCAACCGATGCCAGACGTCGGCCGGTAGTTGCGCGGTGGTTGCCAGCGTTTCGATCAGGCGCACCGACTCAAACCTCAGCTCGTCGCCCGGTGCCGGGTAAAACGGTTCACGCAGGGGCACATTGATGTGTACCGGCCCAGCGGGCGCCAACCGGCTCAGATTTACGGCTTCGTTGACTGACCGCTCAATAAACCAACGACTATCAGCGTGGGTATAGTCGGCCGGGAGGTCGAAACTACGCTTCACGTGCGGCCCAAACACCCCGGCTTGCACCATCGTTTGCCCATCTTGCTGATACAGCCATTCGTGCGGCCGGTCGGCAGTGAGTAGCAGGAGTGGTACTTCGGCAAAATAAGCCTCGGCTACGGCCGGGGCCAGGTTGTACACAGCACTCCCCGACGTGCAGATAACCGCGACCGGGCGCCCCGACTGCATGGCCATTCCGAGCGCCACAAACCCCGCCGACCGCTCGTCGGCCACCACGCGGGTACGCAGGCCGGGGTGCCGGGCGACCGCAATGGTTAGCGGGGCCGACCGAGACCCCGGTGAGATCACTACATCCGTAATTCCTTTTCGGTAAATCAGTTCGGCAATATTGACGATGGGTTGCAATACGGGCATAAAACGCTAAGATCTGTTTATCTGAAAGTTACGCACTCGCCCTTACGGAAAACTACCAAAGCCCCTGGGCAAACCAGCCGGCCGGAGCCAGCTACACATTACCGGGGCAGGGGCTGTTTGGCCGTTGGTGCGCTGAGGTCTTTGGTTGAAGAACTATTGTTCGGTGCTCTAATCCCAGATTTTTAAAAACTTTTTACCAAAACAGGCCGTTCAATAACTATATGGAAACGCTCGAAAAAATCCGTAAAGCGTACACTGAGTACGTACTCGAGAACGGCATACAACCACCCTCCGTTTATCAGTTTGCAAAGAAACTGAAACTTCCCGAAGCCGAGTTTTATAATCACTATTCTTCGTTTGATGCCATCGAGGCCGACATCTGGCTGGCGTTCTTTACTGAAGCCCGGCAGACCGTAGAGGCCGACGAAACGTACCAGACGTACTCGGTTCGGGAAAAACTACTGGCGTTTTACTACACCTGGATCGAATTACTCAAAGCCCAGCGGAGCTTTGTTGTGTATAGCTATGGCCGCGTACGGGGACAAATGACGGCACCCGACGGGGGTCTTATGAGCGGCCCTACCCGCCCCGGCTCGCGCATTGCCCTGGCTCGTATGCGTGCCCGCGGCCCCATGGCGAGCGGAAGCCGCACGCTGTTTCCGTTTAAGGATGCCTTTTACGACTTCGCTAAAGATCTGTTGGCCGAGGGCCGCGAAAGCCGCGAGGTAGAACAGCGCCCTTTTGTGACCAACCGCTACCCCGACGCACTCTGGCTCCAGACTCTCTACATTCTGGATTTCTGGGTACGCGACGTCAGCAGAAATTTTGAGCAAACCGATACCGCCATCGAAAAAACCGTCAACACGGCCTTCGACCTAATTGGCCGCTCCCCCCTCGACTCGGTATTCGACCTGGCGAAATTCATCTACCAAACTAAATGAGTGAATGAGTGAATTAGTGAATGAGTGATACTTCGGAATAATCGCTCTTTCACTCTTGCACTCTTGCGCTCTTTCACTTCATGAAAGAACAATCGTCTATCCCTACCACCAAAGTAGCCCGTGCGGGTCAGTTTGTAAAGGCGGGTATCAAGGTCGGAGGCAACTACCTTAAGCATTACAGCAAAAAACTGGTAAACCCGGACCTGACCAAGGACGAATTGCATCAGGATAATGCCGCCGATATTTATGGTGCCCTGAGCGAACTGAAAGGGTCGGCGCTCAAAATGGCGCAGATGCTGAGTATGGACCGGGGTTTGCTACCTACGGCCTACACCGACAAGTTTGCCATGTCGCAGTACTCAGCGCCCCCGCTATCGGGCCCGCTTGTGGTCAAAACCTTCCGCACGTACTTCGGCAAATCGCCGTCTGAGCTGTACGACAAATTCGAGATCAAGTCGGTCAACGCGGCCAGCATTGGGCAGGTACATCAGGCCTGGAAAGACGGTAAGCGTCTGGCGGTCAAGATTCAATACCCTGGCGTAGCCGATTCGGTTAGTTCTGACCTGAAAATCGCCAAGCCCCTCGCCGTTCGGCTCCTGAACCTCGACGAACGGCAGATTGACCGGTACATGGACGAGGTGGAAACCAAGCTCCTCGAAGAAACCGACTACGAACTGGAACTGAAACGGTCTATCGAAATTTCGGAAGCCTGCGCTCATATCGATGGGCTGGTATTCCCGAAATACTACCCCGCTTTGTCGAGCAAGCGGATTCTGACCATGGACTGGCTCGAAGGGCTACACCTGAAAGAGTTTTTGGCTACGAATCCGTCGCAGGAAGTCCGCAACCGCATTGGGCAGCTGCTGTGGGATTTCTACGATCATCAGATCCACGCGCTTCGGCAGGTACACGCCGACCCGCACCCCGGTAATTTCCTGATGCGCCCTGACGGTACAATGGGTGTCATTGACTTTGGGTGTGTGAAGGTGATCCCGGATTATTACTACGACAACTACTTCCGGCTTATCAACCCCGACACGCTGGAAGACAAGGTCTTGACCCAGCAGATTTTCGAGAATCTGGAGTTTCTACACCCGGTTGATTCTGCCAAAGACCGGGCCTTTTTCTCAGACCTGTTTGTGCAGATGATTCACATGCTGGGCGAGCCTTTTGCCGTAGAGACGTTTGACTTCGGCAACGACGAGTACTTCAACAAGGTGTACGCCTTTGCCGACGAGCTGACCCGGCTCGAAGAGCTGCGGACGTCGAAGGTAGTGCGGGGCTCAAAAGATGGCCTGTACATCAACCGGACGTACTACGGTTTATACGCCATGCTCAACGAGCTAAAAGCCGTTGTGGTGACCCGTAAGCCCGATTGGCTCCGGTCGAAGAAGGCGCTCGCGGTTTGACCGGCGGCCTTTTTGTCTTATCATTGCAGTATGACAAACGGGCCCGACAGTCGCTGGGAACAGCGTTTTAGCAACTATAAGAGGGCTGTGAATCGGCTGGGAGCCGTAGCGAGCCTGGACGCAGTTGCCACATTTTCTGAATTGGAAAAGGACGGAGTGATTCAGCGGTTCAAATACTCGTATGAACTGGCCTGGCGGACTCTACAAGCGATATGTACGCACGAGAAGTATAGTCAGACACCAAGTCCGGTTAGCATTTTCAGATTGGCGCAACAGAAAGGATATTTTGGTAGTGAAGCTGAATGGACGCAGCTGATGCGCTCACGAGCATTAGTTGCGTCGGCATACGAAAGTAGCATAGCACACAATCTTGTTCTTGACATCGTTACCCTGAATTATCCGCTGTTAAAGCAATTGGAACACCGAATAGGTCAGTCTCAACAGTAATTCTTAGTTGAAGTTACGATCAGCCGACTTCCTCAGTCAAACCATTTTGATGGGAGGTCCTTTACATTGAGGGCCTCCCCAAAAACTTTTGCTCGCCTAATGCCCCGCCCTAATTTCGAAGACATTTTTATGGAGTTGGCCGTGAACCTGGCCAAACGGTCGCACTGCATCAAAGCGCAGGTCGGAGCCGTGCTGACCAAAGACACGCGCATCATCTCCATCGGGTACAATGGCCCCCCGGCCGGTACGCACAACTGTGATATTGAGTTTCCGGAAGTGGGCTGCCCCCGCGACTCCAAAGGCTCGTGTTCGCTCGCCCTGCACGCCGAACAAAACGCCATTCTGTACGCGGCCAAAAACGGCTCCGATATTGCCGGCTCAACCCTGTACGTGACCCTGTCACCCTGCATTGCCTGCGCCCGCATTATCTACAGCATGAAAATCGAGCGGGTCATTTATCTACACTCCTACGCTCACTACAAAGGCATCGGCACCGACGAAGGCGTCGACTTTTTGCGTCGGTTTGGGGTTCAGGTGGAGGAGTACGTTCCCGGCGAGGGGTTTACGCTCCTTTCTGATCCACCTTTGGCTCGGCGCGCATGAACCTACTGGCGCACGGCTACTTATCCACGGTACCCAGAGACCACCCGACGGCTGGCCTTATGGTGGGTAACTTTCTGGGCGACTTTATCAAAGGTGCCCCCGACCACCCGCGCCACCACCTGCAACCAGAGGTTGTTGCGGGCGTCCGCCTGCACCGAATCATCGACGCGTTTACGGATTCCCACCCCGACGTAGCCCTGGTGCGTGATTTGCTGCACCCGCGTTGCCACAAATACGCCGGTGTAGCCGTCGATGTGTTTTTCGACCATTTTCTGGCCCGGCAGTTCACCACTCTCACCGGCCTGACGTTGGCCGAGTTTATCCCCACGTATTACCAGACCCTGCAACAGCACGAAGCCAATTTCCCCGAACCGGCCCGCCGGATGCTGAGTGCCCTGATTACCCACAATTGGCTTCCCCATTACGCCACGTTCGACGGGGTCGACCGGTCGCTAAGGGGCATTGCCCGACGAACCCAATTCCCCTCGGGTCTCGACACCGCGGTCCTTGATCTGGAACAATTTTATGAGCCCATTGGGGAGGCATTTGGGCGGTTTTGGCCCCAATTAGTAGCCGAGGTAGCGCGATTTGGGGAGAAGGCATTGTAACTTCCCTCCATGAACACTAAACGCCTGAGCTTTCTGTGGCTGATTTTGCTAACTGAGCTGACATACGGACAAGCACAGCGGGACAGTTTTTACGTTTTTGTCGGTGAACGTATTTCCCTCAGAGCCCTGCCCCGGGAGCCGATCAAGGAAGAAATTGTCCCGATGATTATTGGCAAAGATACCACGTACGGAAAAACGTATGGGGTACCGTTCCGGTCGGGGTTTTTAGCCACCTACAAAGTGGTCAAGTCCGTGTATAACACTCTGCCCAAAGACACCGTCGCGTTTATCGATTACACCCACTACGGGAAGCCGCTATTTGCTCCCTACAAACACGCGCTGCTGTTTGTTTCGCGCCAAAATGGCAAGCTGTATTCAGAGGTAAACCTCTACACTGCCGTGTACCCGACTACTAACGGGCGCTGGGCCGGTGATGCCGGCACGTACCTTTACAATCAACTCATCAACGTCCATACCCCCCTCAAACCCGAACCCATCGATTTTGTCGAGGAGGTGTCAATTGGTCTTGGCGGGCGCCGGGCCGAGTCGTACACGGCTCCTTACTACCGAGTCGAGGGCAACAAAGCCGTGGTGGTTATGGGTAATTACGCCGAAGACCTGTTCTTACACTACAAAGCGGGAATCCTGAAAAACAGAGGAATATTTGACTGACAGCCCCAACTACAGCCCAGTAGGCCCGAAAGGTTAACGCACCCTGCCAAAACCTGGCGGGTCAGGTCTTATCTTTGTCGTTCCAACTCCCGATTGCCCGCATGATTCCCGCCGTCGAAACGCTGCTTAAAGACATCCGTAACAAACGCATTGCCCCGGTTTATCTGATTCACGGCGATGAGCCCTACTACCTCGATTTGATTGCCGATCAACTTGAAAAAGTGGCCATTCCGGTCGCTGAGAAAGGCTTTAATCAGTTTGTGCTCTTTGGCAAAGACACCGACGTAGGGGCCGTAATCAACTACGCCCGGCGGTACCCTTTCATGGCCGAGCGTCAGCTGGTGCTTGTGAAAGAGGCTCAGCAGATGGGGGGCCTCAACGATAAATCGAGTGCGCAACTGCTCGAAGACTACGCCCTGAACCCGTTACAGAGCACGATTCTGATGCTCTGTTTCAACAAGGAAGACGGCAAATCGGGCGTCGATGAGCGAAAAACCTGGGTCAAGGCATTCGGCAACAAGGGCGTACTGCTCGGCATAAAAAAACTCTACGAAAACAAACTCGTCGACTGGGTAGCCGATTACTGCCACAAACAGGGCGTGAAAGTAAGCCCTAAGGCGTGTCAGTTGCTCGCCGACTCGATTGGCAACGACCTGAAACGGCTGGCGGGTGAAATCGACAAAATTCTGCTCAACCTAAGTGTCAACGAAGAGATTTCGGCGGCTACCGTCGAACGACTCGTGGGCATCAGCCGGGAGTATAACGTGTTTGAGTTGCAAAAGGCACTGGTGCAACGCGATGTGGTCAAGGCGAACCGGATTGTCGATTATTTTGGCCGTAACCCCAAAGACAATCCATTGGTCGTGATTCTGGCGCAACTTTACGGTTATTTTGCCAAGGTGCTGCTGGCGCAATCCTCGCGCGATCAGTCAGAAAAAGGGCTAGCCTCGGTACTGGGGGTCAATCCGTTTTTTGTGAAAGATTACCTGGCGGCCGCGCGCACCTTTCCGATTGCCAAAGTTGCCGACATAATTCACGCCATTCGCCGGGCCGACGCCCGCTCCAAAGGCATCGACTGCCCCACCATGAGCGAAAGCGACATCCTGCGCGAACTGGTATTCGACGTACTTCACTAACCAAACCTTCTCCGTCATGAACCTTTTCATACATACCACCCTGAACGAAACCAACCGGGCCGCTCTACGCGCACAGGTTGGCCCCGGCCACGCCGTTACGTTCCGCACCGAACTGCCCGAATCCGACGCCCTGACGGCCTTCCGACAAGCCGAAGTACTCATGGGCAACCCACCCGCTGAATGGCTCACCGACGCCCCGAACCTGAAATTCTGGCAACTCGACTCGGCAGGCTTCGACAAATACAGCGGCCTGAACCTGAGCTTCCCGGTGAGTAATATGGGCGACTTTTTTGCCTGGCCCTGCGCCGAGACCATCGTGGCCGGAATTTTGGCCCTCTACCGCCGAATCAACGAATTAGCCGTATTGCAGCAGGACAAGAAGTGGATTGGCGCGCCCTTGCGCTACGGCATGAGCCTGTTGCACAAACAACAGGTCGTGATTTTGGGCGCGGGTACCATTGGGCAGGCCGTACGTACCATCCTGACCGGTTTCGAGTGCGCCATCAGTCTCATGGCCCGCACCGACCCAAGTGCCCAGCTGCATACCCGCGAGGAACTACTGGCCGTATTGCCCCATACCGACCTGCTTATCAACTGCCTGCCCGGCTCGGTGCATTCGTTTGTCGATGCGGAGGTGTTTGCCGCCATGAAGCCGGGGTCGGTGTTTGCCAACGTTGGCCGGGGCAATACCGCCGACGAGACCGCCCTAATCGACGCCCTGCAACAGGGCCACTTGGGCGGGGCAGCGCTCGACGTAACGGTGCAGGAACCCCTCCCTACCGACAGCCCTCTCTGGACCATGCCCAACGTGATGCTTACACAACACACGGCCGGCGGGCAACGATTTGAAGATGAAGGCAAAATGGCTTTATTTGTCCGCAATTTGAAGCACCTTGAACAGGGCAAACCACTCGAAAACCCGGTTCAGCTCAGCCGTGGCTACTGACACTCCAACCAACAATCTATGCTAAACTCCTGTACTACCCTCTCCGTAACTGTACTGGCCGCGCTACTCATAGCCAACCCCACGCTGGCCCAGCGCAAAAAAACCAAAGCGGCCACCCCTACCGTAGCGGCCACGCCCACCACCACAAACAAGCTGCTTGAAGGGCTTCGGTGGCGTAACATTGGCCCCTTCCGGGCCGGGCGGGCACTGGCGGCAGCCGGGCACCCCGATCAACCGCTCACCTACTATTTCGGAGCCACCGGCGGGGGCGTCTGGAAAACGGTTGACGGAGGAGCCAACTGGACGCACATCTCAGACAGTACGTTCAAATCGTCGTCGGTGGGTGCCATTACCGTAGCCCCCTCCGACCCCAACGTACTCTATGTGGGTATGGGCGAAGCCGAAATCCGGGGTAACATCGCCAACGGCGATGGCGTCTACAAATCGACCGATGCCGGTAAGACCTGGAAACACATGGGTCTGAAAATGGCCGACGCCATAGGCAACATCGAGGTACACCCCCAGAACCCAGATATCGCCTACGTTGCAGCCCTCGGCAACCCGTTTGCACCCAACAAGGAGCGCGGGATTTTCCGCACAACCGACGGTGGAAAAACGTGGCAACACATTCTCTCGAAAAACGACAGCACCGGCGCGGCCTGCATCAAAATGGACCCGAGCAACCCACGGGTTTTGTACGCTTCGCTCTGGCAGGCCTACCGAAACAGCTACCAGATGAGCAGTGGTGGTCCG
The DNA here is from genome assembly GCF_000383955.1 of Rudanella lutea DSM 19387. Classification (NCBI taxonomy): domain Bacteria; kingdom Pseudomonadati; phylum Bacteroidota; class Cytophagia; order Cytophagales; family Cytophagaceae; genus Rudanella; species Rudanella lutea. The sequence continues at coordinate 737,859 of NZ_KB913013.1, forward strand.
GGCTGTGGCCTTTACAAATCGACCGACGGGGGCGATACCTGGGTAAGCCTCAACAACCGGCCTGGTATGCCCAAAGGGATGCTCGGCAAAATTGGCATTACGGTATCACCGGCCAACCCCAACCGGTTGTACGCCATGATCGAAAGTGCCAAGGGCGGCTTGTATCGCTCCGACGACGCGGGCAACAGCTGGCAGCTGATTAACGAAGACAAAAACCTCTGGCAACGGCCCTGGTACTACATGATGCTGGCCGCCGACCCGAAAAACGAAAACAGCCTGATTGTACTCAATGTGAGTGCCCTCAAATCGACCGACGGCGGCAAAACGTTTACCAACATCCCGGTACACCACAGCGATACGCACGACATCTGGTGGAACCCCAAAAACCCGCAGAATTATATCATTGCCGATGATGGAGGTGGCGAAGTGACCTTCAACGGGGGGGCTACATTTTCGGATATCGACATCCCAACGGCGCAGTTTTACCATGTAGCCCTCGACAACGATTTCCCCTATAATGTGTACGGCGCCCAGCAGGATAACTCGTCGATTCGGATTGCAAGCCGCACGACAGGCTACGCTATCGGCCCAAGCGACTGGTGGTCGGTAGCCGGGGGCGAGTCGGGGTACATTACCCCCGACCCCAAAGATGTGAATGTGACATTTGGCGGTAGCTACGACGGGCTGATTACCCGCTACGATAAAAACAACGATCAGAATCAGGTGGTCAACGTGTACCCCGAGTACAGCATGGGTGCGCCGTCGTCGGCCCGGAAATACCGGTTCCAGTGGACGTACCCCATTGTTTTTTCACCCCACGACAACAACGTCCTGTTCTGTACCTCGCAGTTTGTGCATCGGAGCACCGACAATGGCCATTCGTGGGAGGACATCAGCCCCGACCTAACCCGCAACGACCCCAAAACCCAGGGCGATACCGGCGGCCCAATCACTAAAGACAATACCGGTGCCGAGACGTTCCCGACGGTGTATTCGTTTGCCGAGTCGCCCCTCGAAAAAGGCGTTTACTGGGCTGGTTCCGACGATGGCCTGATGCACATCAGCCGGGATGCGGGCAAAACCTGGCAAAAAATTACACCCTCTACCAGCCTCGTGCCGGAGTGGGCGCTGATCAGCATTATTCACCCGTCCGACCACACGACCGGCAAGGCCTACGTGGCGGCCAAACGCTACATGTCGGGCGACCGCAAGCCGTACCTGCTCAAAACCACCGACTACGGCAAAACCTGGACTTCCATTGCTAACGGGATTCCGGCCGATGAATACTGCCATGTGGTACGTGAGGACCCTAACCAGCCCGGTCTGCTCTATGCCGGCACCGAACGGGGCGTGTACGTGTCGTTCAACGACGGGGCGTCGTGGCAACCGCTCAGCCTGAACATGCCCATTACGCCTATCCGCGATTTGCAGATTCATAAACGCGAGAAAGACCTTGTGGTCGCTACACACGGCCGCTCGTTCTGGATTATGGACGATGTAACGCCCCTGCACGAGATGGCCGCTAACACAGGGCAGTCATTAGCCGACAAACCCGCCCATCTGTTTAAACCTCGCCATGCGTACCGGATGGAAGGGGGCGCGGGCGGCCGACGCGGAGCCCCCACCGATCAGGGCGAAAATGCCCCCAACGGTGTGCTGGTGCGGTATGCACTGAACGGTAAACCCGACAAGGAAGTCAAGCTGTTGTTTATGACTACGGTGGGCGACACCATCATTTCGTACTCCAGCCAGAAAGACAAGAAAGGGCAGCCGCTGAAAGTAATCAAAGACTTTTACGAAGACGCCGACAATGAGCGCGCCGACGTGGTAGCCACCAAACCGGGTCTGAATACTTTTTTGTGGGATATGCGCTACCCCGACGCTACGGCCGTAGAAGGCACCAACATCATGTGGACCGGCCGCGGAACCGGGGCCAAAGTGGTACCGGGCATGTACAAAGTACAGTTGCTGATTGATAACAAGGTGGTGGGCGAGCAACCCATTGAGATTCGGAAGAACCCGAAAATCAACACTAGCGCCGACGATTACCGGGCTCAGTTTGAGCTGTTGCAGAAGATCAACAACAAGCTTTCAGAAACGCACAAAGGCGTGAATCAGATCCGGCAGATTCGCAACCAGATCAACGGCTACCTGAAAGACGTGAAAGACCCATCGGTGGCCGAGAAGTTCAAGAAAGCAACCAAACCCATGCTCGATGAACTCGATCAGCTGGAGTCGACCCTGATGCAACCCAAATCAAAGGCGTTTCAGGATGCCCTGGCTTACCCCATCCGTCTGAATGACAAATTGGCCGGGGTGGCCTCGGTGGTATCGTCGGCCGATACGAAACCCACCAAAGCGTCGTACACGGTGTTTGAAGATTTGTCGAAGCAGGCCGACACGGCTTTGAGCAAGTTGAAAGAGTTGGTGCAGAAGCAGATTCCGGCGTTTAACCAGATGGTTGCCGAGCAGCGTATGCCCGCTATCAACGCACAATAAAGGGCCCATCATTGGGCTACTAATTCGGGGTTGGGGGTTGGTCATGGTATGACCTGGTTCCAACCCCGAATTATTCTCCCCCATTCTTCCCAAAAAAGGAGACATAAAAACTACTTTCTGTCATAATACACTTATCTTGACCCCGTATCATTCACCATTTACACGCATGAACGCCCTTTTACGCCTGAAAACCTGGCCGTTGTTTATCCTCGCAATGGCCCCGATGATTCTTCTGAAGGGTATCCCGTTTGATAATCCGTTTATCGATTCGACCGTTTCGCAGATTGGTAGCGCCTGGGTTACGCTCATGCGCGTTGCATGGTTTTGGGCCATCGTCAATTTTCTCATCCAAACCAACCACCTGCCGCGCGGGGCCGAGTTCAGCCTGTTTGTGGTGGCCCTGTTTGTTCAGACCCTGGCTGTTGCGGAACCGGCTCTGCGGTTAGAACTGTTTTTTGCAGCCCCCAACCTGCTAACCACCCTACCCTTCGAGCAGGTCGAGTCATACGGGATGATTATTTACGTTATCGCGCTCCTGTACAGTGTCTATTTTGTGGCGAAAGGGTTGAGTCATGTTCAGGCTGTTTCCCGGCCAAACAACAGCGATACGGTAGCCAACTTTTTAGTACTCCTGTTCTTTCCGCTCTCCATCATTGGGTTGCAGGAGCGGCTCAATCTATGGTCTAAGAAGTTTGAGATGGGCGTGTAGAAACGTGTACGTTGATTTTTACCTTCTGGCGTTTTGGAGCAGTAGCAAATCGTTTGTGTCTCTCCGCGCCCAACAGAGCACCAAACAAAAAAGCAGCTACAGGACCAACCTATAACTGCTTTCAGTAGTAGCGGGGAGCAGGATCGAACTGCCGACCTTAGGGTTATGAATCCTACGCTCTAACCATCTGAGCTACCCCGCCGTTTTGTAGTGCAAAAGTACGAAAATTTATTTTGTGCGCAAGGGGTAGGTTTGTCTTTCGCATCAAAAAAATTTTACCTTTGCCCATAGCCCTATGCTACCGAATTGATATGGAGAAGTTTAAGTTTGTGACCGAATACGAGCTTCGGGCCTCGCCCAAAATGCTGTTTCCTTACATTAGCACGGCCTCAGGCCTGTCGCAGTGGTTTGCAGCCAAAGTGAATACCCTCCCCGAACACCGGTTCGATTTTCTCTGGGACAACGAGAGCCACATTGCCCGTCAGGTGTCGCTCCGCCAAAATAAAAGCGTTCGCTTCGAGTTTCTGGATACTGCCGAAAATGGGCACGATAATAACTATGTGGACTTTCGGGTCGATCAAAGCGAACTGACACAATCGACTTACCTCCGCATCACCGACTATTCGACCAACACGGATGCCGAAGACTTACAGGACCTTTGGGATGGCCTGATGGAAAAACTCCGCGAGATTGTCGGTAGTTAAAAATGTATAATGGGCGATGAATAATGAACAATTCATCGGGGCAGGCGCGTTCTGCTAACGAACTCGTTTTCCGTTCTACATTAACCATTATCCATTGAAAAAAATAGACAAGCTTATCCTCTCGTCGTTCTGGGGACCGTTTGTGCTGACCCTTTGCGTGGTCATTTTTATCTTTCTGATGCGCTTGCTGATGTTCTACATCGACGACTTCGTATCCAAAGATGTCGACCTGGTAACGTTTGGGCGGGTTCTGTTTTTCTTTTCCCTGTTGACCATTCCTACGGCCCTGCCGCTGGCCACGTTACTGTCGTCGCTCATGACGTATGGTAACTTGGGTGAGTTTTTTGAACTGACGGCTATGAAGAGTGCGGGCATTTCGCTCACGCGCGCCATGCGCCCGCTGCTCATTGTAGCCGTCCTGATCAGTGGCTTTTCGTTCTGGTTCAATAATGTGGTAGCCCCCTGGGCAAACCTAAAAGGGTATAGCTTGCTGTACGATATCAAAACCGCCAAAGCTACGCTGAACCTGAAAGAAGGCATCTTCTACAACGACTTGCCGGGTTACAGTATCAAGGTCGACAAGAAAATTACTACCGACCCCAACAGTACCACCGGCGACCTGCTCAAGGGGCTCATTATCTACAAACACGCTACATCGGGCATTGAATCGGGCAACCGGGAGGTAATTCTGGCTGATTCGGGGCGTATGTACACCGACAAAGACCGCTCGTATCTGGTGTTTGAGCTTTACAATGGCAACGACTATCAGGAGCAGTCGGACCCAAACAACGTTAGCTACGCCAGCAACGGCACCCCTAACCAGTCTTCTCAGTTCATCCGCAACAGCTTTGGGCACTACAAGCTGGTTATCGGCCTCGAATCATTTGGGATTCATCGCACCGATGAGCAGCAGTTTGAGTACCACGAGTATATGAAAAACCTGGGCGAACTAACCACCATTACCGACTCGCTCAAGAAAGATTTCCGTAGTACCGCCCTCAACGTGGCCAACTCGTCGCGGCAGTATTACAGTTATCAGTTTCGAAACGAGGGTCCCACGGCTACCCCTGTTAGCTCAACCACCGCATTGAAAGATGGCCCCTGGGTCGACTCGGTGATGAAGAAGAGTAGCTATCGGCCCCATGAACTGGCCGCAACAGCCCTGCTGCAGGCGCAGAGTGTACAAAGTTATGCGAACTCCAACGTCGTGTATCTACAGGAGAAACAACGGCAGGTTTATAAATACGAGCTCGAGAAACACCACAAGTTTACGCAGGCAATCTCAGTGTTCATCATGTTTCTGATTGGAGCCCCGCTGGGTGCTATCATCAAAAAAGGAGGCTTTGGCCTGCCCGTACTTGTTTCCATCATCTTCTTTATTCTGCTCTACGTGCTTACCCTCAATGGCGACAAGTTTGCCAAAGACGGCGTACTTTGGGTACCGGCCGGCGCCTGGATGGCCAACGTTCTGCTCCTCCCGGTGGGTCTGTATTTTATGTATCAGGCCCGGCACGACTCCCGACTGTTCGATAAAGATGTGTATGTAATCGCCTGGGAGCGGTTCAAAACAGCTATCAGTAAACAACGAACAACGAACAACAGTCAATGAGAAAACTGTTCACTGTTCGTTGCTCACTGTTCACTGTATTTTCGTACCTTTGCGCGTTCATTTAATTTTTTCATTTACTTAAGCTGTCTGAAGATGTCATTACCGACCGAAAAGAAGCAAGAAATCTTTGCAACCCAGGGCTTCAAGAAATCCGCTGAAGACACGGGTTCGGCCGAATCCCAGATCGCACTCTTTACGTACCGCATCTCTCACCTGACCGAACACCTGAAAGCGCACAAGCACGATCATGGTACGCGTCAAGGTCTGTTGAAGCTCGTAGGTAAGCGTCGCCGTCTGCTCGATTACCTCATGCGCAAAGATATTAACCGGTACCGGGCCATTATTGCCGCGTTGGGCATCCGGAAGTAATCCTGCAACCAACGCACACAGGGAATCTGCCACTGGTAGATTCCCTGCTTTTTGTGCTTATACCAGAAGTAAACGGTTTCACAATTCGTTATTTGTTTAGACGGGTATGTCTGCCTCAGCTCATCACCCGTTTTTAACGTAAAACCACGAAACCAGTTCAGTAAGCGGTCAAAGCTGTAGTAGCGTGTTTCAACGAACGGTATGTTTCAAATCACCACCCAATCAGTACCCCTGCCCGATGGCCGGGAAATAACCATCGAAACGGGCAAGCTCGCCCGTCAGGCCGACGGAGCCGTAGTGGTTCGCTTAGGCAATACGATGTTGCTGGCCACGGTTGTATCGGCCAAAGACGCCAAAGAGGGCGTCGACTTCCTACCCCTGTCAGTTGATTATCAGGAAAAATTCGCGTCAGCGGGCCGGATTCCCGGCAGCTTTCAGCGTCGTGAAGGCCGGTTGTCGGACCACGAGATCCTGATTAGCCGTCTGGTCGATCGTGCCCTCCGCCCGATCTTCCCCGAAGATTATCATGCCGATACGCAGGTCATGATTACCATGATCTCGGCCGACCCGGAGGTATTACCCGATCAGTTGGCAGCTTTAGCGGCTTCGGCGGCTTTAGCGGTATCCGACATTCCCTTCAACGGACCGATTTCCGAAGTACGGGTTGCCAAAATTGATGGTGCCTATGTCATCAACCCCAAAACCTCCGACCTGTCGCGGGCTTCGCTCGACTTGATCGTTGGCGCTACCGCACAGGATATCTGCATGGTAGAGGGCGAGATGAACGAGTGCTCAGAAGAAGAAATTGTAGAGGCTCTGCGCGTTGCTCACGACGTAATCAAGCAACAGTGTGCGGCCCAGAAAGAGCTGGAAGCGAAAGTCGGCAAAACCGAAAAGCGCCAGTATAGCCACGAAACGCATGATGAGGAGTTGCGCGCTGCCGTTCGGGCGGCTTGCTACGACAAAATCTACGCGGTAGCCCAGTTACAGCAAGCCAACAAGAAAGCCCGTAGCGAAGGGTTTAAAGCCGTTCGCGACGAGTACATGGCTTCGTTGCCCGAAGGCACAGAGGTAAACGAAGCACTGGTTAAAACGTATTTCCACGATCTGGTGTGGGAAGCGTCGCGCCGGTTGGTACTCGATGAGCGTACCCGTCTGGACGGCCGCAAACTCGACGAAATTCGTCAGATTACCTGCGAGCCTGACTTCCTGCCGATGGCGCATGGATCGGCCCTGTTTACCCGGGGTGAAACCCAGTCGCTGACCACCGCAACGCTTGGTACCAAAATGGACGAGCAGATTGTGGACATGGCGATGTACCAGGGTTACAACAAGTTTCTGTTGCATTACAACTTCCCCGGCTTCTCAACGGGTGAGGTGAAACCGAACCGCGGACCGGGTCGGCGCGAGGTCGGTCACGGCAACCTGGCTCACCGGGCGCTCAAAAAAGTAATGCCCCCCGATGCCGATAACCCGTACACAATCCGGGTGGTATCTGATATTCTGGAGTCGAACGGTTCATCGTCGATGGCAACGGTTTGCGCCGGCACCATGGCTCTGATGGACGCCGGGGTGAAAATCAAGGCTCCTGTGGCCGGTATTGCCATGGGTCTGATTTCAGATACCGAGCCCGGCTCGAACAAATACGCCGTACTGTCGGATATTCTGGGCGACGAAGATCACCTGGGTGATATGGACTTCAAGGTAACCGGTACCGAAAACGGTATTACGGCCTGCCAGATGGACATGAAGGTGAACGGCTTGTCGTACGAAGTGTTGACCGAAGCCCTGCAACAAGCGCGGGCGGGCCGTCTGCACATCCTCGGCGAAATGAAGAAAGCCATTGCCGAGGTTCGTTCGGATCTGAAGCCACATGCGCCACGGGCCCACGTGATTCGGATCGACCAGAGCCAGATTGGTGCCGTAATCGGACCCGGTGGTAAAGTCGTACAGGAAATTCAGAAAGAGTCAGGCACCACGGTTGTCATCGAAGAGCGCGACAATGCCGGTTATGTAAGCATCTTTGCGACGAACAAAGAAGGCATGGACAAGGCTATCGCCCGCGTGAAAGGCATTGTGGCCGTACCCGAAATTGGTGAGGAATACGTCGGCAAGGTAAAGACGATTATGCCGTTTGGTGCCTTTGTCGAGTTCCTGCCGAACAAGGACGGACTTTTGCACATTTCCGAGATTAAGTGGGAGCGTCTCGAAACCATGGATGGGGTGCTGGAAGTTGGCGAAGAAGTACGCGTAAAACTGGTTGATATCGATAAAAAGACCGGAAAATACCGTTTGTCGCGCAAAGTTTTGTTACCGAAACCGGAGAACAAAAACTAAAAGCGAATTGTTACTTTTTTGTGTAATTGACCGTCAAATCCTTACGTTATATTACCGCACAATCTAAAGGGGTGTACGTACCATGAGACAGCTAAAGATTTCAAAACAAATTACCAACCGCGAAAGTCAGTCGCTGGATAAGTACCTCCAGGAGATTGGTAAGGTTGACCTGCTGACGCCTGATGAGGAAGTGATTCTGGCGCAGAAGATCCGCGAAGGCGACCAACTGTCGCTCGAACGGCTCACCAAGGCCAACCTGCGTTTTGTGGTATCGGTAGCGAAGCAGTATCAGAACCAGGGTCTGTCGTTGGGTGATTTGATCAATGAGGGTAACCTCGGTCTGATCAAAGCCGCTCAGCGTTTCGACGAAACCCGTGGTTTTAAATTCATCTCTTACGCCGTTTGGTGGATTCGCCAGTCGATTCTGCAAGCTTTGGCCGAGCAGTCTCGTATTGTGCGTCTGCCCCTGAACCGGGTAGGTTCGCTGAATAAGATTTCGAAGACATTCTCGGATCTGGAGCAGAAGTTTGAGCGCGAGCCGTCGCCGGAAGAATTGGCCGCCGTACTCGACATTACGCCCGCCGAGGTGGTAGATACACTCAAGATTTCAGGTCGTCACGTCTCGATGGATGCGCCGTTTGTGCAGGGTGAAGAAAACAGCCTGCTCGACGTGCTCGAAAACGATGGCGAAGACAAGCCGGATTCGGGCCTGATCAACGACTCACTCCGCAAGGAGGTACAGCGTGCGCTGTCGACGCTTACTCAGCGCGAGGCCGATGTGATTACGCTGTATTTCGGTCTGAACGGTGAGCACGCCATGACGCTCGAAGAAATCGGTGAGAAATTTAACCTGACGCGCGAGCGGGTTCGGCAAATTAAGGAGAAGGCCATTCGGCGGCTCCGGCATACGTCGCGCTCAAAAGCGTTGAAAACGTATCTGGGTTAGTTTTTTACAGCTTACAGAAAAGCCGCTCCGAAGTTTCGGAGCGGCTTTTCTGTGTTTATACCCCCACCCTACGCGGGCTGGTTGCGCAACCAGAGTTTATACAACTCAACCCAGATAACCCCCAGGAACGAAGCCCCGGCACACACACCCAAATCGGCGAGAGAGATGGTCGTGAACTGCCCCAGATTCCGCAGGACCGGCCAACCGAGGAAGCCGGCCAGCATAAGCGCAGTCAGCAACAACATGATCCAGAGCAAGGTGTTGGGCCGTTGCAGCGTGGTTAGTACCGACGCCCGGCTCGAACGGCTCACGAGCGTCAGCCAGATATTACTAATCACCAGTGTGGCAAAGGTCATCGTACGAACCTGCTCCAGCGACGCTCCGGCCTGCATTTGCGCGTAATACACCCCAAGCGTAGCCAGGGCAATGCAGAGGCCCTGCACCACCCGGAAACCCAATTCACGGGAGGTGAAGAACGTATCGCTCAGTTTGCGGGGCCTCTGTTTCATCAGGTCGGTTTCGGCAGGTTCATTCTCAAAGGCGATAGAGCAGGTCGGGCCCATAACCAATTCCAGAAAAATGACATGTACGGGATTGAAGAGGTTGATGAACTTCCAACCCAGCAGGAGCGGCACCGTCACGGTCAGAATAATCGGAATGTGAATCGAAACGATGTAGCCCACGGCCTGTTTCAGGTTCTGGTAAATTCGGCGACCCTGGGCAATCGCATCGACCATGCTACTCAGGTCGTCCTCAACCAGAATCAACGAGGCCGACTGCTTGGCCAACTCCGAGCCCCGCTGCCCCATAGCCACCCCAATGTGGGCCGCCTTGAGCGCTGGTCCGTCGTTGACGCCATCGCCGGTCATGGCCACCACTTCGCCAGCCGCTTTCAGGGCCCGAATCACGCGAAGTTTGGCCTCGGGGTACATACGCGCAAACACATTGACCGAAGCCGCCTGCGTTTGCAGGGCTTCGTCGGTCAAGGCCATCACTTCATTACCTGTCAATACGGCCTGGGCGTCGCGCATGCCCACCTGTGCGGCAATGGCGCGGGCCGTTTCGGCAGAGTCACCGGTAATCATCTTAACCTGAATACCAGCCTCGTCGAACCGGTTCAGTACGGCGCGGGCGTTGACTTTGGGCGGGTTTTCGAGGGCAATCAGGCCCTTGAATTGCCAGTCAAACTCATCCTGCTCGGCGGGGTAAGCGCCCGTAACTACCTCGGCCCCGGCCACGCCCAGCACCCGATACCCTTCGGTGGCTAACCGATGGGCCTGCTGTTTGATTTGTTCGGCTACTGCCGATTCCAGCTTACACACCCGGATAATCCGCTCCACAGCCCCCTTACCGGCTACGCGAGCCGTGTGCTCACCGAGCGGATACAGGTGCGTCATCATAGGCGGAACTCCACCCAATGGGTACTCGTAAATAAGCGGCCCGTCGGTGGCTATTGCTTTGTTGGGTAGAACAGCCCAGGCATCGGTGATGGCCTTCTCCATCGGGTCAAAAGGTTCGGGCTCGCTGGCCAGCCGGGCGTAGGCAACAACCTCAGCCCCGGTTGGCGTCAACGCATCGGGTAATTTCGTCAACGACCCATCCCGAACATCGTACACCACTGCCAGCCGCATTCCTTCCTGCGTGATGGTGCCGGTTTTATCAGTGCAAATGACCGTTGCCGACCCCAGACTCTCAACGGTTTGGGGTTGCCGGGTCAGCACGCCCGACCGAATCATGCGGGCCGCACCCAGCGCCATAAAACTGCTGAAAGCTACCGGAATTTCTTCGGGCAATACCGACATGGCAATGGTCAGGCCAAGCAGCAACGAGGTGGCCCACTCGCCCGATTGCGCGAAATTGATACCCCAAACCAGCAGAAAGGCCCCAAAACCCGCGTAGGCCATGCGCTGCACAAACTGCCCAATCTGCCGCTGGAGAGGTGTTTTTTCTACCTCTACCCCTTGCAGCGACCGACCCAGCTTACCCAACGACGTGCTATCGCCCACGGCCGTAACCCGCACGTAGGCACTGCCCGACACCAGTATGGTACCAGCATACACCGGGTCTTTGTCGGGCACCGACTTTACCACCGGCACCGACTCGCCGGTCAGCACCGATTCATCAATTGAGCAATCGTTGGCCTGTACCAGTAGCCCATCGGCGGGGGCGGTTTGGCCTTCGGTAATCCAGATGAGATCGCCGACCACGACTTCTTCAATTCCGACGGTAATAAGCTCCCCGTTTCGAACCACCGAGATAGTCGGTTCGGTTAGTTTGCGCAGGGCTTTCAGAGCCTGATCGCTGCGGACGGTCTGGTACACCGAAATACCGGCTACGAGCACCATTGCCACAGCCAATGTGATACCCTCCTGCCATTCGCCCAGTAGGACATAAATCAGACTGGCCGCGGCCAGCAGCATAAACATGGGCTCCGTAACCACTTCTTTGACCAGCAGCCAGCCCGTTTGGCTTTCGGCCGTCGTAATTTCATTAGCGCCGTACTGCTGCCGGGCGGCCGTGACTTGTTCTGTAGACAGGCCCGTGAGAGCCGTAACCGATTGTGTATGCATAACCTCTACAAACGTCGAAGGGGGATTTGTCGGCTAATATGGACAAAATTGGCACGCTGGGCACCTGTCAAACGTGTCTTTTACGCGGTCGGCCCAGTTATTTATAGGCAATATAAAAAGCCGCTCCGTTACGTTGGAGCGGCTGTGATCTACCCAAGCAACAACTGAGCAGGGTACAAAAACGAAAGTCGGTTAGAAAATAAAGTTAGTCGACAGGAATTTGGATTCATGTTCCCGGATAATCTGGTTCACAATCGCCTTGTTAGCCGTCGTATCTTTAGTGGCAACCACCGTCCGGATTGAAAACGCCCGCAGAGCATCTTCGACCGACAACGTACCCTCAGCCGAATCTTTACGGCCCGTGAAGGGAAACGTATCGGGACCGCGCTGACACTGGGCATTCAAGTTTACCCGGCTCACCTGATTCACCAGCGGGTCAATTAAGCGGGCCAGTTCATCAGGGTCAGAACCAAACAAGCTCACCTGCTGCCCGTGATCGGATGAGATAATGTACTCAATCGGCTGCTCCACATCGTTGAACGGCACAATGGGTACTACCGGCCCAAACTGCTCCTCGCGGTAGAGTTTCATGCCCTCGGCAACGGGGTACACCACGGCGGGGTAAAACAACGAGCCTGCGCCCGTTCCGCCCCCTTCGTTTATCACCCGCGCGCCCTGTGCTTTGGCATCGGCGATGCACTCCGTCAGGTAGTCGGGCTTTTGTGGTTCGGGCAAGGGGGTAATATTCGTCCCCTTTTCCCAGGGCATACCGAATTTCAACTCATTGACAGCCTCACTGAACTTCTGGAGGAACGCATCGGCCACCGACCGGTGCACCCAGATAATCTTGATGGCAGTGCAACGCTGCCCATTAAACGAAAGGGTACCCAGGATACACTCTTTCACGGTCAGGTCGAGGTCGGCATCGGGCAAAACCACGGCCGCGTTTTTGGCGTCGAGGCCCAAGACCGCCCGGAGCCGGTTGCTTTTCGGGTGCATCTTTTTCAGACTGTCCGCCACCCGGCTCGACCCAATGAGGGTTAATACGTTGATTTTACCCGACTGCATCAGGGCCGGCACCACAGAGGCTCCCCGTCCGTAAATGGTATTGACAACCCCGGCGGGGAAACACGACCGGAACGCTTCGAGCAAAGGATAGTGCAGGAGCGTTCCGTGCTTGGGGGGCTTAAACAAGATGGTATTCCCCATCAGAATCGCCGGAATGAGGGTGGTGTAGGTTTCGTTGAGCGGGTAGTTGAACGGCCCCATACACAACACAACGCCGAGCGGAGAACGCCGGATCTGCCCAATGATACCCTCGGTGATTTCGAACCTCGAACCGGCCCGGTCTACGTCTTTCAGGGCGTCGATGGTGTCATAAATGTACTGCACGGTCCGGTCGAATTCCTTCGTCGAATCAGCCAGCGTTTTACCGATCTCCCACATAAGCAGGTTCACCACCTGTTCTTTCTGCTCGATCATGCGACCCACAAAATTCTGCATGCAGCTAATGCGGTCGGCCACACTCATGGTTGGCCACTCACCGCGACCATTGTTGTAGGCCGCCACGGCTGCATCGAGGGCTTCGAGCGCCTGGGTATCGGTCGTTACGGGGTAACTGCCAATTACGGGCCGCTCCAGCGAACCATCGGGCTGACGGAGCATAACCGGCGACAACACATCGACCGTTGGGCCATCCCACGGCCGCATCTGACCGTTGATCAGATACTCACGCTGGTGGAGAGGTTCGAATTGGTAGGCACTCGGGACCTGGTCGATGGCCGGGAAAGCCGCCGACAGTTGCGATTGGGTAATGTTCATGTAATTATTCAGGTTTACCTGACGAGACCGGGCTGGATTGGGACAGAATCGACTCGAATTTCAGGTTCTAACTATAAAGACAGCGACCTAAATTAGTTCACGATCGATGGCGTAAAAAAACTACCTTTACCCGTATTAACCGTCCTGCAATTACCTTATGTCTTTACCACAGGATACCCAACTCCACCCAGAACTGGTGGAGAAACTTCATCAACTTTCCGAAAAATATGCCGCCATGGGGCAGGACATGACCTCCTACCTTGATGGGCTGCTACAAGCTGATTACCTCACGTACTGGGACTACGTGCACCTCGAAACTCTGCTCTCGCTCCAGAACCCCCGAACGGCTTATCCCGACGAGCTGATTTTTATCACGTATCACCAGATCACGGAACTGTACTTCAAACTGGTGAAGCACGAGATAACGCAGATTGGCTACCACCCGGCCCTGACTGCCCATTTTTTTACCGAACGAATGGAACGGATCAATCGCTACTTTGCCATTCTGGAGCAGTCATTCGCGATTATGGTCGAAGGAATGGACAAAGACCAATTTCTGAAGTTTCGGATGGCTCTGCTCCCATCGAGCGGGTTTCAGTCGGTGCAGTTCCGGCATATAGAAATTATGGCCACCCATTTCCGCAACCTGCTTAGCCCATCAGCGCCCATCCCCACCAACGCCCCGCTCGACCAACTGTACGAGTTTATTTACTGGAAACAGGGAGCGACCGAACTGGCCACCCAGCAAAAAACACTGACGCTGAAGCAGTTTGAGAAAAAATACGGTGATTCACTTGTGCGGCTTGCCACCGAGTATCAATCCCGAAACCTATACGCCTGCTGGTTGGGGTTGGCCGAGAAAGGCGAACAAACCGACGCCCTTGCCCGCCAGCTCCGTGACTTCGATCAGCGGGTCAATGTGCGGTGGAAACTCTCGCACCTGCGTTCGGCGGTGCGCTACCTCCACAAAACGCCCGAAGCGGTTGCAGCTACGGGCGGCACCAACTGGCAACGGTACCTGCCGCCTGTGGAGCAGCAACGGTTTTTCTTCCCGGATCTATGGACGCCGGAGGAACGCCAAAACTGGGGACGGAGCGCCGGTTAAGGCACTCCGAACCGATGTTTAGCGCCGATAACGCACCACTGAATACGTTTACTTTATCGCATAAAAAAAGGGCCGCCTGGCGGCCCTTTTTTACAGGTTAGTGTGGCTCGTATTATTGCAGAACAATGGTACGGGGCGAAGCCTCAGGGCGGGTGGCAATGGTAATCTGTTTTGAGGTTACATCCCGACCGTTCGATACTTCAACTGAATACTGACCATCGGGCAATTCGTCAATGCGAAACTTCATTGAGACCCGATCCTTGTTACGGCCAACCGTTTGCACGGCCATGGTCTCACCCGCCTTGTTTTTGAAACTGATGTGGACCGGGCCCCCTTCGCCTTTCTCCAGCATGACGTTAATCACGGATTGGCTCGTTGACGGATAAACGGCTGTTTGGTACGTGGCAAAGCTTTCAACTTTGCTTTTCTTGCCCGGTTTTTCGGGAGCAGCCGAAACGTTGGCGAATGATACAACACCCAAAGTCAGGGCCAGTGCGAGTGATTTGATGAACGTTTTCATGTGCGTATAGTAGTTGTTGTTTTTTGCCTTATTGACGATACAAAGATATAGGCCGTAAACAGTACCTTGCATTACAAAGTACATGAGCGGTTCGTTTCGGAACACGAACGGCAATCTGTCTGTTTACCTGAGCTAACGGACTCCACTTTTTTATGTTTTCAACCGCCGAAAAGCCCCTATTTCGGGCTCCTGCCCTGTTCAGCTCGTTTTCAAATCTCGTCGCAGCCGAGAGTACGCGGCACGGGGGCGTCAGCCCGGCTCCTTACCAATCGCTCAATCTGGGCTTGAATACGGCCGACAACCCACGCTTTGTTGAAGAAAACCGGCTTCGTTTCTTTTCGGCCCTGGCCATTGACCCCGAACGCGTGGCCACCTCACACCAGATACATGGTAAAGAGATTCTGGAAGCTACCGAGCCCGGCCGGTATGAGGGGTACGATGCCATCATCACCAACCAGCCAAACCTGTTTGTGGCCGTAAGCATTGCCGACTGCGTGCCTATCCTTGTGTACGACAGCAAAAACAAAGCGGTTGCCGCCATTCATGCAGGCTGGAAAGGTACCGTGGCCGAATTAGTCCGGCTTACACTCGAAACCATGCAGCAGCGTTACCACACCCGTCCCGGCGACTGCTATGCCTACGTGGGTACGTGTATCGACGAAACCTCGTTTGAAGTAGGGCCTGATGTGGCTGATCAGTTTGCGCCTGAGTTTAAGCGAGTGGATGAATTTACGCAACGGACATTTGTGAATCTGCGCTCGGCAAACACCCGCCAGTTAACCAATTTCGGCATTCCAACGGCTCAAATCGCCCTTTCGACCTATTCAACCGTGTTGAATAACGAAGACTATTTTTCGCATCGGTATGAAAGTGGACAAACCGGCCGATTGATGGCGATAATTGGCTTAAAATCTTAAACATTTAGAAAACTCAATCGTTCTTAACGGTAGATTACCCTATGGCAGGGTAACAATTCAACACTCAACGTTAATAAAGTCATGAGCTTCTTAATCTCCATTCTGGTTGGTGCCATTGCCGGTTGGCTGGCCGACCTCGTTTTCAAGCGGTTTTCGTTCTCTCTGCTGACCCAGATCCTTCTCGGTATCATTGGTGGTTTAATTGGTGGCTGGATTTTCGGTAATACGTTCACGACGGGTGCAAGCGGTATCCTCGACCGGATTCTGACTGCGTTTGTCGGAGCCGTCATTATTCTGGGTATTGCCGCCTTGATTAAAGGTAGCCGCCGAACGGTCTAACCAATCGGGCATATACTATATGAAAAAAGGGGCTGATTCGTCAGCCCCTTTTTTCGTGCAAACACGCCAGGTTTATCCTTTTTTCTGAACCAGCCATCCGAGTACCCCCATGGCAATGGCACAGATGGCCAGCCCACCCGACTCGCGGGCAAGCTCAATATTGAGCGTTTTCATGCCCATTTCATCCAACAGAAAACCCTCGAAATGCGGGGGCCACTGGTATGCGGCTGCTACCACGTACATAGCTGCCATCAGCCAGAAGAACCAGGGCCGGCCAGTGCCAAACAAGGCCATGACACTCGCTACAGCCGCCAATCCGTAGATCGGAATCCAGAGTTCGGGGTCGGGGTCGTTGTACTGAAACCCAGCGAACAGGGCAAACAATAGCGCAAATACGATGGAAAGTGATTTCAACATAAGGATATACGGTAAAGAAATTTAGGGACTCGGATTAAGGTAAGAAGCACCAAAAACCTTCTCGCCTACTCCATATTTCTTACGCCAACCGCCAATGGAGTTATTGACAGTACTGTGCAACGGCATTGACGGCATCAGCATATCCCAATTGCTTAGCTTGCTTCAGACTCAGACAGGCCGCATCGCGTTGGTTATTAAGCAACTGCGCCAGCCCTAAGCCGTAAAACGCTTTGCCAAATGCCGGATCGGCTTCGACTGATTTTTGAAAGTCGGCCAGGGCAGCCGGCAAATTTTTCTGGTTGAAATACAGATTACCCCGATTGTATAAAGCCAGGGCATTTTTTGGGTTCAACTCAATGGCCTTTGTAAAATCAGTGATGGCGGGCTGCACCTGACTCTGGGTCGCAAACAGCTGTCCCCGGTTCAGGTACAGATCCGAACTGGCCGAACGCGCGGTATCGGGTACAAGCCGGATGGCATCAGAATAATCTTTCAGAGCCCCTTCCAGATCGCTCTGGGCTATTTTGAGCAAGGCCCGGTTGTAATAAGGACGGTAAAAGTTGGGGGCCACCTGTATGGCCTGATCGTAGTCGAGCTGGGCGTTGCTGTATTCTTTTTGCTCGAAATACGCTACCCCCCGGGTGTTCAGGGCTTCGGCATTTTCTTCATCAGCCTCCACCGCCTGATTCAGGGCCGCAATGGCTTCACGGGTTTTACCTTCTTTCAAAAGTGCCCGACCTTGTTCGAGATACGCATCCGACGACGTACAGGCTTGTAGCAGGACGAGAACAAAACCTGCGTACCATGTATTTTTTAGATTCATTATTAACTTGAGCATCAATGGTTTTTCGGCTTAACAGCCAAAAAACCGGGTCCAAACAATCACAAAAGTACAACCAGACCTTTACAAACCCCGAAAATTGGTGTATGTTTGCATCGGCAAATCGGTGCTACCAGCTCCCGCTGAATCCCCCAGGTCTTGACCGAAGCAAGGGTAGGTGGTCGTAGCGGTGAGACATTCGATTTGCCTTTTTTTGTGTCCTTTCCCTTCCCTCCCCATGGAATTGACCCACACGCTCCGCGAGGCTTTCCTTGCCCGATTCAACGCTAATCCTACGCTTATCTGTTCGCCCGGCCGGGTCAACCTGATTGGTGAACATACCGATTATAATGAAGGATTTGTGCTACCGGCGGCTATCGACAAAGCGATTTATCTGGCTGTTGGTGCCCGCCCCGACGATCAGTTGCACCTTGTAGCCGCCGACCTGAACGAGACCTTTACCGGGTCGGTGGGTTCGCTACAGAAAACAAACTCTTGGGCCGATTACCTGCTGGGCGTGGTAAGTGAGTTTGCGCAAGCCGGATTGCCGGTAGGCGGCATGAACATCGTTTTTGGTGGTACGATTCCGATTGGCTCGGGCTTATCCTCGTCGGCGGCCCTCGAAAACGGCGTCGCCCTCGCGCTTGACCACCTGTACAACCACGACCAAACTGACCGTTTGCACATGGTGAAGCTGACCCAGCGGGCCGAAAACCGGTTTGTGGGCGTACAATGCGGGATCATGGATCAGTTTGCAAGCATGATGGGGCGGGCCAACCACGTGATTAAGCTCGACTGCCGCTCGCTCGAATACGCCTACGCCCCCTTGCAAATGGATGGGATTCGGATTGTCCTCTGCGACTCGCGGGTGAAACACTCGCTGGCGGCATCGGAATACAACACCCGCCGGGCAGAGTGTGAGGCTGGTGTCCGAATCGTACGGGCTGCGTACGGCGACACGATCCACAGCCTGCGCGATGTGACAATGGACATGCTTGATGCCCAGCTGCGCGACCGCGAGCCCCTGCTCTATCGGCGTTGTGCCTACGTAGTGCAGGAAAACGAGCGGCTCCTGAGCGCCGTAGGTCACTTAGACGCCGGTAATCTCGACGCGTTTGGCCAACTCATGTACGGTTCACACGAGGGGTTGAGCCACTGGTACGAAGTGAGTTGCCCTGAGCTGGATATCCTGGTCGATATTGCGCGTACCGTTCCGGGTGTACTGGGAGCCCGCATGATGGGCGGGGGGTTTGGCGGCTGTACGATCAATCTGGTTCGGGCCGAGGCACTCGATGCCTTCACCACAACGATGCTGGAGCAGTTCCGGGCCCGCACCGGTACCGACACGCTGATTCATACCTGCCAGATTCAGAATGGCACGCACCTTCTCTAACATTCCTTTATTTTTGTACAAAATCAGACTGACTCTATGAAATTTTTCATCGATACGGCAAATCTGGCCGAAATTCGTGAAGCGCAGGACATGGGTATCCTCGACGGTGTAACCACTAACCCGTCACTCATGGCCAAAGAAGGTATCACCGGCAAAGACAACGTGCTGCGTCACTACAAGCAAATCTGCGACATTGTAGAGGGCGACGTAAGTGCCGAAGTTATTGCGACGACGTTTGACGAAATGATTCGCGAAGGCGAGGAGTTGGCCGAACTCGACGAGAACATCGTGGTTAAAGTGCCGATGATCAAAGACGGCGTTAAAGCGATCAAGTACTTCTCCGAAAAAGGTATCCGCACTAACTGTACACTTGTTTTCTCGGCGGGTCAGGCTTTGCTGGCTGCTAAAGCCGGGGCTTCGTACGTATCACCGTTTGTGGGTCGGCTCGACGATATTTCGACCGATGGTATCGCGCTGATCGAGCAGATTGTGGGAATTTACCGGAATTACGGCTATACCACTGAGGTGTTGGCCGCTTCGGTACGGCACCCGATGCACCTGATTCAGTGCGCCGAAATTGGTGCCGACGTGATGACGGGCCCGTTGAGCGTTATCAAAGCCCTGCTCAACCACCCCCTCACTGATATTGGCCTCGCCAAATTCCTGGAAGACAACAAGAAGGCAGCAAATAAATAAGTTTTCGGTTTGCGGTTTATAGTTTACAGTTAATGCTGATGGCAACGTGATTCCCGTTAGATATTGTGAACTATAAACCGTAAACTGTAAACCGTAAACTTTCTCTATGTTCAGCACCGAACCCGTTCTGATGCTCGAAAGAGCCGACATTTTTCAGGATACGAAGCTGATTCTGGGCGATATTAGTTTCTCGATTCAGAAAGGTGAATTCGTGTATCTGATCGGCCGGACAGGCAGTGGAAAGACATCTCTGCTCAAGACGCTCTACGCCGACCTGAAACTGCAGAGCGGACAGGGAAACGTTGCCGGCACACCTTTGCACCGGATCGATAAAAAGCAGATTCCGTTTCTACGCCGGAAAATTGGTATCGTGTTTCAGGATTTCCAGCTGTTCTTCGACCGCAATGTGGAAGAGAACCTGCGCTTTGTGCTGAAAGCAACGGGCTGGACCGACAAGAAAAAAATGACCGACCGTATTTCCGAAGTGCTGATGCAGGTCGGGCTGGGTACGGCTCAGCGTAAAATGCCCCATCAGCTCTCAGGGGGTGAGCAGCAACGGGTGGTCATTGCCCGTGCCATGCTCAACGAACCGCAGATTCTGATTGCCGACGAGCCCACGGGTAACCTCGACCCGGCTGTATCGGATCAGATTATGCAGGTATTTCGGGCCATCAACAATGCCGGAACCGCTATTCTGATGGCTACACACAACTACGAACTCCTCACCCGCTACCCCGCCCGCACACTCCGCGTAGGCGAAGGAACAGTAGAGGAAGTGCCCCCCGGAACCCGGTTTTGAGGTAAATAGCACAACGAAAAAGGGAGAAAGCAGAAAGGAAAAGGCATTGCGCCCGTTCTTTCTGCTTTCTCCCTTTTCTGTTTTATACCCCTACTTCGACCGTAAATACACAAACGGCACCACCATTTCTTCCAACGAAACACCCCCGTGCTGGAACGTATCGCGGTAGTAGTTCACGTAGTAATTGTAGTTGTTGGGGTACGCAAAGAAGTAATCTTCCATAGTAAAGACGTAGGCCGTCGATACGTTAGGCTTGGGCAGGAACAACCGCTCGGGCTTACGGGCCACAAACAGGTGGTTATCATCAAAGCCCAGATTCTTACCCTGCTTATACCGCAGGTTGGTATTGGTTTCGCGGTAACCCACAATCTTGGCCGGTTTCTGCACCCGAATCATGCCGTGGTCGGTGGTTACGATCAGGCGGCCCCCTTTGTCGGCAATCTTACGCAGTAGTTCGAGTAAGGGTGAGTGCTGAATCCATGACCGAGTGATAGAGCGATAAGCGGCCTCGTCGGGGGCCAGTTCCTTAATCATGGCCATATCGGTACGGGCGTGGCTGAGCATATCCACGAAGTTGTAAACAATCACGTTCAGCGGATTCTGCATCAGGTTGCTCACGTTATCAACGAGTGCCTTGCCCTGGTTGATATTCAGAATCTTGTTGTACGACATTTTCACGTTCAGGCGGCTCTTGTCGAGTTGCCGACGCAAAAACTCTTCTTCGTGGTTATTGAGTCCCTCCTCGTCGTTGTCGTCATTCACCCACAGGTCGGGGTGTTGCTTTTCCATTTCGCTCGGCATCATGCCTGAGAAAATAGCGTTGCGGGCAAAGGCCGTAGTCGTAGGCAGGATAGAGTAGTACGACGACTCCTCTTCGACCGTAAAATAATCGGTCAGAATCGGCTCAATTACCTTCCACTGGTCGTAACGCAGGTTGTCGATGAGCAGAAAAAAGAGCGGCTTGGTCGAAGCCGTGTCGGCTTCAACAAGCGGAAATACTTTTTTACGCATCAACTGGTGCGACATCAAGGGCTTGTCGATTTTGGGGTCGTTGAGCCAGTCTTCGTAGTTTTCCTCGATGAATTTACAGAAGTTCGAGTTGGCCTCACTTTTCTGCATATTGAGCACTTCGCCCATGCTTTTATCCTGAGCCCCATCGAGCTCCAACTCCCAGAAAATAAGCTTCTTATAAATTTCGGCCCACTCCTCATGCCCGATGCGGTCGTTGTACTGCATCGAAATGTTCCGAAAATCCTGCTGATAGCCGATGTTGGTCCGTTCGGTCACGAGCCGCTTGTTGTCGAGGTTCTTTTTGAGCGACAACAGCAACTGGTTCGGGTTAATTGGCTTGATAAGGTAGTCGGCAATTTTCGACCCGATGGCCTCTTCCATGATGTGCTCCTCTTCGCTCTTGGTAATCATCACCACGGGCATGTTGGGCCGCATCTGTTTGATTTGGGCGAGTGTTTCGAGTCCGGTCATACCGGGCATCATTTCGTCGAGCAAAACCAGATCATACTTCTCCTGCTCCACCTGCTCCAGCGCATCGGCCCCGCTATTTACGGGCGTCACTGTGTAGCCCTTGTTTTTGAGAAACATGATGTGTGGCTTGAGCAGATCGATTTCGTCGTCGGCCCAAAGGATGGAATATTGCTGCATAACTGTATGGTTTCGTAGTAAAATAGCCCCTCGTCGGGGGCTGGTTCATCAATTAGAACGACCGACCCGGCCGGTTCTTGCTTAACCTACTAACGGAAGGGAGTGTTTAGGCATCCCATCCGCCGGGTCTATTTAAGGTTTTTTATGAGTTAGCTCCCAGTTCTGGGCTAGCCCAAACGGGCGCAAGAAGCACCTGTAAATCAAGCAGTGAATAGACGTTTGTGGGCGAAAACCCGAGCAATCGGGCCGCCGTTTGGTACACAAAAACCGGGCTATTTCCCGATTCGCGCAGGGCCCGCAACGAGGTGCTTCCCGCCGATTTCGATAGCTTTTGACCACCTGAATCGGTCAGCAACGGGTGGTGCCAGATGGTCGTTTGCGCAAATCGGTCGTCGTTGAGTAAGGTTCCCAGAAACAGCTGAATGGCGGTCGACTCGCGCAGGTCTTCGCCCCGCACGATGTGCGTAACGCCGAAATGGCAATCGTCGGTAAGGGAAGCCACCTGATACGCCGGGATACCATCGCGCCGACGCACCACAAAATCCGTAATCGGCAGATGATCGGGTACCCGCACGCGCCACGGCACATCGGGCGTACGGAGCGAGAGGTTTTGGGCGCGCATGAGCCGGATAGCTTCGGCCTCACCCAGGCTACGAATCTGCTGACGCGAAAAATCGGACGCATACACCACGCCCCGCCGAACCAGCCGGGTCAGCATTTGGCGATACAAGGGCAGGCGGTGCCGCTGCGACCAATGCCGCTCAAAATCGTCGGGACCGGTAGGGCCTACGTCGTAACGTAAACCAAGCCAGTCGAGGGTAAAAAACACATCGTCGACGTACTCGGGGCGTTTCCGATCGGCATCCAGATCGTCAATGCGCAGCAAAATAGGGGCAGCTAATGCTTGCGCCCACAGATACGTCAAGACAAAATTGACGCCATTACCGATATGCAGGAATCCGGAAGGCGTTGGAGCGTAACGAAACATAGCAGTAAACAACGAACAGTGAACAACAAACAGTTATTCTATAAGATCTAGAGTGACTTGTTGGTTGTTCACTGCTGACTGTTGGTTGTTCGTTGTTCACTGTTCGTTGTTCACTGTTAGCTTTTCCAAATCTTCCGGTGTATCAATACCATAACTCTCCAGTTCGGTGGTGACAACCCGGATTCGGTAGCCGTTTTCGAGCCATCGGAGTTGTTCAAGGGCTTCGGCCCGTTCAAGTGCCGAGGGCGGCAGTTGGGTAATCTGCGCCAGTACGTCGGTACGATACGCGTACAGGCCAATGTGTTTATAGTATGTATGGTGCCGCAGCCACTCCTCTGTGGTGCGGTCGCGCTGATACGGGATCGGCTGGCGGCTGAAATACAGAGCCTCACCCGTCTGACTTACCACCACCTTAGGCGAGTTCGGATTGAACAGCGTGTGGGCGTCGGTGATGGCCTTCACCAGCGTTGCCAGCTCGGTGGTACCGTCGAGTACCGATGTCAGCAGCTGGATCTGTTGAGGCTGAATAAACGGCTCGTCGCCCTGAATATTCACGACATAATCGAACGGCTCTCCCAGCGCCGTGAGAGCCTCCTGACACCGGTCGGTACCGCTCTGATGATGCGTGCTCGTCATAACCACCTCGCCCCCAAAATCGGCCACGTGCGCCCGGATCCGTTCATCGTCGGTAGCCACCACCACCCGGCTGAGCGACGGCGTCTGACGGGCCTGCTCCACGACCCGCTGAATCATACTTTTACCGTTAATATCGGCCAACGCCTTCGCCGGAAAACGTGTAGATGCGTAGCGGGCCGGAATGAGTCCGAGAATCTTCATGGCCGTAAACATACGGAATTGTACGGGCTGATTGGATTTGAAATAACCCCCGGAAACCATAATTTTACGCAAGGACATGCCCAATAAGGTACGTCTGCGCCTTTTTTGAACGTTACTTACCCATGAAATCCCTACTTGCCTTTGCAACCCTGGGTTTGCTGTTGCCCGGTGGAATTCAGGCAGCTTCACTCTCCGATTTCCCTCTCCGCCCCACCAACCACACCACTGTCGACTCGATTGGGGTCGAGAAGCGCGACGGCAAGCGGTTTATACTGCACCGGGTTAATCAGGGGCAAACGCTCTATGCCATTGCCCGCCGGTACAATACCTCTGTTGAAGTCATAAAATCGGCGAACCCCGACCTGAAAGATGCGCTTCAGTACAATCAGGTGGTGCGTATTCCGTTGCCCGAACTGAGCCGACGCGAAGAGCGAGCGGCCGAACGGGCGGCCCGGCGTGAAGAAAAAGCGGCTCGCAAGGCCGACAAAGACGACGAGCAACTGATGAAGCCGACTGAACCGGCATCCAAAACAGAGACCAGGACGGCGAAGCCCGAAACCAAAGAAGCTGAGACGCGCAAAGCGGCCGATACCCACGTGGTTGAGCCGGGCCAAACGCTGTACAGCCTGGCAGTTAAATATCAGGTACTCATGGCCGACCTACGCCGGTGGAACAACCTTACCTCAGATAATATTCAGTTGGGGCAAACCCTGATCGTGTCGGAAAAAGGCTTTACTGCTCGCAACGCCAGCCGACCAGCAAACACCGAGGCTGCCAAAACCGAACCGGCCGCCAAAGCCCCCGAACCAAAGCCCGAAGCGCCGAAAAAAGAATTGGCCAAGGCCGAGACGAAACCAGAAGCACCGGCCCGCCCGGCCGAGGAGCGCCCCATCCGACCCGGTGAGTCGGGCAACAACCTACCTGCCAAAGGCCGCCGAATGGCCGAAATCGGGATGGCCGAGCGCATCGACTCCGACGACTCTTCGAACAAATACCTTGCCCTGCACCGCACCGCGCCTATTGGCTCACTGGTGCAGGTTCGCAACGACATTAGCAACCAGAGCCTGTGGGTAAAGGTGATTGGCCGGCTGCCCAATACCGGCGTCAATGAGCGGGTGCTGATCAAGTTATCGTCAAAAGCCTTTTCGAAACTTTCGCCCAACAATCAGAGTTTTCGGGCTGAGGTCAGTTATATGGTGCCTTAAAAAGTTTACAGTTTACGGTTTAGAGTTTCCAGTTAGCTGACGCACCAGGAACGCTTCGCGCAACTGCATCACAGAATAACTGAAAACCGTAAACTGAAGACTGTAAACTAAAATTTACAGACGATGAATTCAAAAGAAGAGCGTATTGCCCGGCGGCACCGGTTGCGCGACGAGCGGATGAAAGCCACACCGGGTTATAAAGTGTTCAGCGTTATGTTTACGATCGGCTACCCGTTTGTGGCCGTGTTTACAACTGTGTTTTCAGGGATTCTGGCCTTCTTTTCGGCCATTTCACGCGGAATAGCCTGGATTGTCAGCGGAGGAAAAAGCCGATGAGCCCCGACATTATCGATTTGTTGAACGTCAAGGCCGATGGGTACAATCGGCCTTCTTTTATTGCCAAAGACCCCGTCAGCATTCCCCATCGGTTTCAGTTGCAGCAAGACATTGAGATCATGGGCTTCTGGGCGGCCATTCTGGCCTGGGGGCAACGGCCGGTGATTCTGAAGAAAGCAGCCGAACTGATCGACCTGATGGACGGAGCCCCGTACGATTTTGTGCTCAACCACGACGAGCACGATCTGGCGCGGTTTGCCGCTTTCAAACACCGCACGTTCAACTTCACCGACACCGCGTATTTTCTGTCGTTTTTTCAGACATACTACCGGCAGCACAACTCGCTCGAAGATGCGTTTCTCCCACCCGACGGGGCAACCAACGACACTACGGTCCGGCGGCATCTCGAACACTTTCATGACCAGTTTTGTAGCCTGCCCCATTTTACCCCACGCACCCGCAAGCACATTGCCACACCGGCCCGTAATTCGTCGTGCAAACGGCTGCTGATGTTTCTGCGCTGGATGGTCCGACGCGACCACAACGGAGTCGATTTTGGGCTCTGGACCCGTATCCGGCCCGATCAGCTCGTGATTCCGATTGATGTGCACGTAGGCCGTGTAGCCAACCTGCTGGGGCTCCTCCCCCAACGGTCGACGGCCACCCATTCGCCCGACTGGAACACGGCCGTTGCCCTGACCGAAACCCTGCGCCAACTCGACCCCACCGACCCGGTTCGGTACGATTTTGCCCTCTTTGGGCTGGGTGTCGAAGGCGAAATGTAGGTCTGAAGGGTAAAAAACGTAAACAACCCGACTTACTTTTGGGTAGCCTTTGTACATCCTCTGTCCCGATTTTACTGCCGATCTGATATGCTATTTTCTATCGACACTCAGCCTTTTGGCGTTTTACCAACTGCCGAAACGAGCGAACCCATCCTCGAATACTTTGTTAAATACACCGAAACCGGCGAAGGCTTTTCGGTACTTCCCGCCTATGGCGGCATTCTGCGCCAACTGGTTCTGGGCCCCAAATCACTGCTCATCAATGTGCTGCGTGCTCCCGACTCGCCACAAGCTCTGTTTACCGACGAAACCTACGCGAGTGCGTTGCTCTACCCGTTTCCGAGTCGGATTCGGCATGGTATTTACCGGTTTGAGGGCGAAGAGTACGCCCTGCCCATGAACGAAACCGCCCGCGACAATGCCATCCACGGCTTGGTACACCCGCAGCCGTTTGAAGTGATCGGGCAGGAAATAACCGACCAGAAAGCCCAACTGACCATCCGCTACACCAACGCCGAACCAATCAAAGGGTATCCGTTTCCGTTTTCGCTGACAGTTTCGTACATCCTGACTCCCCCCCCGGCCGATCAGCCCAATCAGTCGTGTACGCTGACACTCGATTTTTCGGCGCTCAATACCGGCGATACGCGCTGCCCGGCTTCGTTTGGGTGGCACCCGTATTTTAGTCTGAACGGTGAAGACACCGACGCGCTGACCATCGATATGCCAGTAAGCGAACTGATTCACCTCGACGAAAACCTATTACCGACCGGCCGATCACCGTTTGAGGATCAGGGCATTCTGGCCCTGCGCGACCGGAACCTGGACAATGCGTTTCGGGTGGTATCGAAGCCCGAGGGTGTTACGACAGTGTTGCACTCGCCCCGGCAGCAACTTTCCCTGCACGTTTGGCAAGACCCGGCCTTTCCGTATCTGGTAGTGTACACGCCCGGTCGGCGCGACCACATTGCCATTGAACCGCTGACAGCCAATGTCAACGCCTTCAATAACAACGAGGGGCTTTCGGTACTCGAACCCGGCGACGCACTCCAGGGGCAAATCAAAGTCTGGGTTCAGTAATCTAAAGGCAACAAAAAACCGGGCAAGCGGCCTCGCTTGCCCGGTTTTTTGTTCGGCACTCTACCGGCGGGCCGTTTGGCGGTAGTATTTCATGGCGTCGGGGAGTTGATTCTGAATATCCCGAATCCGGCGCGAATCAGATGGGTGCGTCGACAGAAACTCAGGGGGTTTCTGACCACTGCCAGCGCGGGCCATTCGAGTCCAGAACCCAACGGCTTCGTTTGGATTATAACCCGCCATCGCCATAAAAATAAGCCCGAGCTTGTCGGCCTCCAGCTCCTGTTTCCGGCTATGCGGCAACGCCCGACCTACCTGATAGGCAATGGGCAACACCGCACCGGCCGCCTGTAGCAGCATGGCGCTCGTTTGTTGCGGGCGCGACTGGGCTACGGCTCCGAGCGCAAGCTGACCACCCTGCAACAGGTTGCTGGCAATCAGGCTCTCGCTCATTCGCTCATTACCATGTTCGGCAATGGCGTGCGAAATTTCGTGCCCCATTACGGTAGCTACCCCGGCTTCGTTTTGGGTGTAAGGCAAAATTCCCGTATAAAAAGCCACCTTCCCGCCGGGCATACACCAGGCGTTTACCTGTGGGCTCTGAATGAGAGCAAACTCCCACTGAAACCCTTCGAGCCGGTCGGCAAAATTATTGGCACGCAGGTAGCTTTCCATAGCGGTACGGAGCCGGTTGCCCACGCGCTGAATCATCTGGGCATCGTTGCCGGAACGAATTACCCGGCTTGTATCGAGCACACCCCGGTAATTACTAAAGCTGAGCGGAAGGAGTTCGCTGTTCGGAACCAGCAGTAACTGCTTACGACCTGAAAGAGGTACGCGCTGGCAACCAATCGCCAGGGCGAGGGCCAACGTCATCATCATTACTTTTTTCATCGTTCGTGTCTGGTTGAGTAAATCCCTATGGTACAAAAGCGGTCCAGAACCCCGATTTGTTCAGCTTTTTTAGAATGAGGTTCGGTCGACCCATGGATACTCCTTAGATTTGTGACGCATCTAAACGTTAACGCGGCTGGCCAACCGGTCGCTGCCCTGGTCGAGTATGAAGATTATCTGCGTGGGGCGTAACTACGCCGAACACATTCGGGAGCTGAACAACGAGCAACCCGATGATCCTGTGATTTTTCTGAAGCCCGAAACGGCCGTTCCCCTAAAAAACGAGCCTTTTTTCTACCCCGACTTCTCAAACGACGTACACCACGAGGTTGAGATTCTGGTAAAAATCAACCGGGTTGGCAAAAACATTGACCCTAAGTTTGCCCATAAATACTACGACGAAATCGGGATCGGTATTGACTTCACAGCCCGCGATGTACAGAGCAAACTGAAAGCAAAGGGCCTCCCCTGGGAACTGGCCAAAGCCTTCAATGGCTCGGCTCCTATCTCGCCGTTTGTCCCTAAAACCGAATTCACCGATCTGAACAACATCAATTTCCGGCTCGACGTAAACGGCGAGACCCGGCAGCAGGGCAACACCAGCCTTATGTTGTTCAAGATTGATTACCTCATCTCGTTTGTGTCGCGGTATTTTCTGCTTCAGAAAGGCGACATTCTGTTTACGGGTACGCCCAAGGGGGTGGGTCCGGTTCAGGTAGGCGATACTCTGACGGCCTATATTGAAGACCGTAAGCTCCTGGAAATTGGGGTGAAATAAGCTCGTACTGTTTTGAAGAATCGAATTGCCCTTTTCTTTTTGTCGATTGCCAGCCTCGGTACAGGTTTTCTGGCCTCTGGTCAGACACCCAAACCAGCGCCAAACAACCGACCTCCTATCCGGCAGGTTGTCGTACCCGGTTATTTTATGTTTCCGATTCAGCCGGGAGGGCAAAACTCGCTCTCCGGCGGTATGGGCGACCTGCGGGCCAATCACTTTCATGCCGGCCTTGACATCCGCACGGGCGGCCGCGAGGGCCTACCCGTGTACGCTGCCGCCGACGGGTACGTGTCGCGCATTGCCGTGTTTACGGGTGGGTATGGCAACGTTATTTTTCTGAAGCACCCCAACGGAATGACCACCGTGTACGGGCACCTCAAAACCCTCAACGACACCCTCGGCACCTACCTCCGCTCCGAACAATACCGCAAACAGACGTTTGAGATTGACCTGCGCCCGGCACCGGGGCAGTATCCGGTTCGGAAAGGTGACATCATTGCCCTGTCGGGAAATACCGGCGGTTCTGGTGGACCGCACCTGCACTTCGAGATTCGCGATGAGCGCGACAACCTCATTAACCCGCTGCTATACAACTTCCGCGAACTACGCGACGAAGTCCCACCCTATTTCGAACGCATTGCCCTGCGCACCCTGACTACCGGTTCGCGGCTCAACGGGGAGTACACCCGCCAAAGTTTTGCGCCGGTTCGGCGGGCCGATGGGTCATATGGCCTGAACCAGCCCATCACGGCTTCGGGCCTGATTGGCCTTGAAATTCTGGCCTACGACAAAACAACGGGCTCACCTTACCGAAATGGTATCAACTGCGTGGAGGTAAAGCTCGACGGGCGCGAGATGTTTACGTACAACATGGACTCGTTTCCGCACGAAGAAACCCGGTTTATCAACGTCCATATGGACTACGAAACCGAGCGGCTCTTCGGGCAACGGTACCACCGGTGTTATGTAGCCGACGGCAATCAGTTGTCGTTGTACCATACCGATCAGCCCCACATTCCGGCCCGGCGCGGGCGGCTGCCGCTCATGGATGGCAAGCCCCACGACGTAACAGTAACCCTGTTCGATTCGTACCAGAACTCGGCGGTTTTGCGTTTTACGGTGCAGCCCGATTCATCGGCCACCGATCTGCCCCTAAGCCTCAAACCATCCAATCAGGCCGAAGCGGCTACGATCACCACAGATCAAAACGTGCTCAAACTGGCGGTTCGGAACCTGCCCGACTCCTTGCCACCGGCCGCCCGGCTGTTTGAAGGGAAGAAAGTTTCTGAACAACCAGTCAGCTACGTACACAACAATGCGGCTGTGTACCTGATCGACCTCAACACGCACTTGCCCGAGGCCGTTATGGTCGGGGCCGGACGCGTAGCAACAAACCTCAAAAAACGGGTTATCCCCGGCCGCGACGAGACCTACGAAGATGGCACCGTGAGCCTGAATTTTGGCGCAAAAACCCTGTTCGACACACTCTATCTGGCCGTGCGCTCACTGCCCGGCGGGGGGCTGGAGATTAACCAGAACACCATTCCGCTCAACGAACCGCTGGGTGTGGTCTGGAATACGGCCGGTGTAGCCGATACGTCGCGGACCAAGGCGTACCTTGTCGACAAAGTGGGCCGCGAGCGCTACGTGGGCGGCAGCTGGCAAAAAAACAAGCTGTCGTTCAAAACCCGGGAGCTGGGCCGGTTTCAGTTGCTCACCGACGCCACGCCCCCGCAGGCACAGTTTCTGTCGCTGCAACCGAACGGTATCTCGGCCCGCATTACCGACGACCGGTCGGGTATCCGGTCGTTTCGGGCGATGGTCGACGGGCAGTGGCTGCTGATGCAGTACGATTACAAACGGGCCCTTCTCTGGTCAGACAAGCTGAACGCCGACGAACCCTTTCCCGACGGGGCCGAAGTACTGCTCGAAGTGACCGACAATGCGGGCAACGTAACGTCGGTACAGGGCGTGGTGTCGGTTCCAAAACCTAAGGCAAAGCCCAAAGCCAAACCAACCGCCCGTAAAAAACGCCGACGTTAACCCAACTTGTAAACAAAACCACCATGACCAAACTAAAGCCCGGCGATCCGGCTCCCGATTTCGAGACGACCGATCAGAACGGCCACCCCCTAAAATTATCCGATTATCGGGGCAAAAAAGTTGTTTTGTACTTTTACCCCAAAGACGACACCTCGGGCTGTACGGCTCAGGCCTGTAACCTCCGCGACAACTACGCTCAACTACAGGCCGCTGGTTACGACGTACTCGGCGTGAGCATCGACGGGGAGAAGTCGCACCAGAAGTTTATTGGCAAGTATGAATTACCGTTTTCGCTCATTGCTGACACCGACAGGCAGGTGGTCGAAGCGTACGGCGTATGGCAGGAAAAATCGATGTACGGCCGTAAATACATGGGCACCGTACGCACCACGTTCCTGATCGACGAGAATGGCATCATTACCGACATCATCGACAAAGTAGATACGAAGAAGCACACAGATCAAATTTTAAAATAGTTTACAGTGTCTGGCTTACAGCTTACAGGAACTGACGCTTAAATAAAAGGGCTTCGTGAACTGAAAACAGTAAACCGAAAACTGTAGACTTGAAAACTATGGAAATACAACAACTCGAACACGTCGCTACTGCCGTTCGGCGCGACATTGTACGGATGGTGAATGCGGTTAACTCCGGCCACCCCGGCGGCTCATTAGGCTGCACCGATTTTATGGTTGCCCTCTACTTTGAGGTAATGAACCTGAAAACCGACGATGGTGGGCAGGTAGTATTCGATATGGACGCCCGGGACGAAGACATTTTCTTCCTGTCGAACGGTCATATTTCTCCGCTGTTTTACTCCGTACTGGCACGCCGGGGCTACTTCCCGATTTCGGAACTGAGCACGTTCCGGAAGTTGGATAGCCGCCTGCAGGGCCACCCCACTACGGCCGAACACCTGCCGGGCGTACGCATCGCGTCGGGTTCGTTGGGACAGGGCCTGTCGGTAGCCTGCGGGGCCGCTTTTGCCAAAAAGCTCAACGGAGACCCCAACCACGTGTACGTACTCATGGGCGATGGGGAGCAGCAGGAAGGTCAGGTTTGGGAAGGCGCCATGTTTGCCCCTCACCACAAACTGGGCAACCTGACGGCCGTTATCGACCTCAACGGGCAGCAGATCGACGGCCCCACCTCACTGGTGATGAACAACCGCGACCTGGGGGCTAAGTACGAAGCCTTCGGCTGGCACGTAGAGCACATGGAGGGCAACAACATGGCCGAGGTAGTAGCAAAACTGAAAGAAGCGCGCCAGAATCCCGATGTACCGACCCTCATTCTGATGCATACCGAAATGGGCTACGGCGTCGATTACATGATGGGCAGCCACAAATGGCACGGCGTAGCTCCCAATGCCGAGCAACTTGCTACGGCCCTTAATCAGTTGCCGCTCACGGCGGGTATGTCGGACTATTGATCAGAAAACAATCATGAAAAAATACGAATACACCGAGAAGAAAGACACCCGTTCGGGCTTCGGCGCGGGCATTTATGAGCTGGGCAAAACGAACCCCAATGTGGTAGCCCTCACGGCTGATTTGGCGGGCTCGCTCAAGCTCGAAAACTTTATCAAAGATTTTCCGGACCGGTACATTCAGTGCGGTATTGCCGAGGCCAACATGATTGGCGTTTCGGCAGGCCTGACCATTGGCGGTAAAATTCCGTTTGCCACCACGTTTGCCAACTTCGCTACGGGCCGCGTGTACGATCAGATTCGGCAGTCGGTGTGCTATTCCAACAAGAACGTTAAAATCTGTGCTTCACACGCCGGCCTGACCCTGGGGGAAGACGGAGCCACGCACCAGATTCTGGAAGACCTGGGCATGATGAAAATGTTGCCCAACATGACCGTCATCAACCCATGCGACTTTAACCAGACCAAAGCGGCTACCATCGCCATTGCCGAGCACGAAGGGCCGGTTTACCTGCGTTTCGGACGGCCGGTTGTGCCTATCTTTACCCCGACCGATCAGAAGTTTGTGATCGGGAAAGCATGGCACGTGAACGAAGGTACGGCTGTTTCGATTTTCGCAACGGGCCACTTGGTATGGGAAGCTATCAAAGCGGGCGAAATGCTGGCCGAAGAAGGTATTGAAGCCGACATCATTAACATTCACACGATTAAACCCCTCGATGAGCAGGCCATTCTCGAATCGGTGAAGAAAACGGGGTGCGCCGTATCGGCCGAAGAGCACATGCTTAACGGCGGTTTGGGTGACAGCGTGGCACAGGTACTGGCACGTAACCTCCCGGCCCCACTCGAAATGATCGGCGTACACGATACCTTTGGCGAAAGCGGCACGCCCGATCAGCTGATGATTAAGTACGGCCTCACGGCAGACAAAATTGTGGAAGCTGCCAAAAAGGCGATGGCAAGAAAATGAGTTTACAGTTTACGGTTTAGAGTTTACAGTGTGCTGGCGCATATTAACCGCTTCGCGCAACTGTAAACTTTAAACCGTAAACTGCAAACTAACCTCCCTATGACTGACCAGGAACTGTTAGAAAAATTTCGCGACCCGTCGAGCCGGAATTATGCCTTTAACCTGATGGTGCGGAAGTACCAGCAGAAAATCTATTGGCATATCCGGAAGATGGTGATTGACCATGATGATGCCAACGACCTCACGCAGGAAACGTTCATCAAAGTGTGGTCGAGTCTGGAACAGTTTCGGGGTGATAGTCAGTTGTATACGTGGATTTACCGCATTGCCACAAACGAATGTTTGAATTTTCTGAATAAAAAACGTCGTCGCTTTTTCCTGCCTATCGGTGATGTGGAGGGCGAACTGATGGAGAAACTGGAAGAGAATTCGGATTACACCACCTCCGGGGGCGATATCAGTGGCGATGAGGTTCAGTTGAAACTTCAGAAAGCTTTATTAAAATTGCCTGATAAACAGCGGCTCGTGTTTAACATGAAGTACTTCGATGACATGAAATACGAGGACATTGCTGCCATCACGGGTACATCGGTGGGGGCTCTGAAAGCTTCGTATCACCTGGCCGTGAAGAAAATTGAGGATTTTCTAAATAATGATTAAACCCCTGCCGTGCCTGTCTGTCCAATACGTGAAATATCGGTCCATAACACGCTATGAATGAGAAACGATACATACGGCTCGATGAACTCGATGCGGGACATCCGCTCCGAAAGCACCCGTTTGAGGCTACCAACCTCGGCGTGCCCGACGGCTACTTTGATGCCCTCCCGCACCAGATTCAGGAACGGGTCGTGACGAAACAGCACGGCTGGTCGATCAACTGGTCGTGGCAACGGTCGGTGGCTTCATTGGCGGGTGCTGGTCTGGTAGCGGCTTTGGTTTGGGTGACCTGGCCCGCCCGGCAAGACTCCCTCGGTCAGGAGAGCCTCGCCGACGTCAGCAATACCGCTATCACGAATTACCTCGACGAGCAGGGCGTTAGCTCCATGGATCTGGCGGATTACACGCCAATTCAGCAATCGTTTGAGCCAGAAGCCATCGAAACCCAGCTTCAGGACGTAAACCCGGAAGTGATTCAGCAAGAGATTGACCTCGACGTGGTAGCTGAAGACATGGCAAACGCAAACTCGTAAATGATTTTATAAATACACCTGAGATATGAAACAAGTAGTAATGGGCTGGCTGATGATGATGACATTGTTACCAGCGGTCAGCACCGTCCAGGCCCAGGACGATGGACGACAGAAAATTGAGTCAGCGAAGATTGGCCATATTACCAACCGCATTAACCTGACACCCGAGCAGGCTCCGCAGTTCTGGCCGATTTACAACGAATACAGCGCCCGGAAGCGGGAGCTGAACCAGAAAGTCCGGCAGCTGAACACCCGGTCGGTGCAGCAGGGTCTGTCGGAGCAGGATGTCCTGAATAACCTGCGAGAGAGTAACAACGCCAAGCAAAAAATTGCAGACCTCGATCAGGAGTACATGCCGCGTTTTCTGAAAGTGATTTCACCGGCTCAACTGGCTGAGCTTCAAAACGCCGAACGGTCGTTTAACCAGATGTTGCTGAAGCGGCTTAACAAAGACTAAACGTTCTGACGGATTCAATTCGTCTTTCTTTGAAAAAAATTATCATCTGGCAAAATCTGCCCAACACTCTTTTCCGTAAGTACTTCTGATCACGACCCGGAATCGTTGGATCAAGACTATGGAAAGAGAGCAAAAATCCCGGCCCCTCTTGCGGCCGGGATTTTTTATTTGTCCAGATGGGTTTATTCGGATTAATACCGCTCCACCTTAAAGCGGGAGATACCACCGTTGAAAACAATGTTGATTTTCTTGGCAGCGCTATCGTAGTTCGAGGTTTGCATCAGCCGGTCGCTGACCTCCACAAACCCATCGAGCTGATTCACGTTTAGTCCGCCCTGCTTCTCAACCCGGCAACCCACGCCCTCGGGTACACGGACCACCACCGATGCGACACCCGCCGATAGATCGACCGAAGTCAGGTCGGCACGGTCGCCCAGTTTCAGCTCCACATCGGCAGCCCCGGCCTGCACTTTCAGATTTTTTACACTAAACGCACTCAGGTCGAAATCACCTTCGCCCGCGCCCAGGGCCAGGTCCATGGTCCACTGCGGGCGGCTGTTTAGCTTCACTTCAACCCGGTTGGCCAGTTTACCTTCTTTCAATTCGGCTTTGCCTTCGTTGGGTTTCAGTTCGATAGTCGGGATTCGGGTGGTAGGGTCACGCTCCACGAGCATTTTGTAGGTGCCAACCGTTTGCCGGGCCTCGGCTTCGATCAGATTACTCGTCGTTTCCTCAATGGAAAACTGCCCGGCTCCCCCGCCAAATTTCAGCACAGCCTCGGGTGTTTCGCCATCCATCGACTCCACAAAGTTGGCAACGCTCGTTTCGCGCTCATCGTCCTCATCAGAGTCGGTATTGATATCAGCATCGGCTTGCTCATCCTCGTGGTTGTCGTGGTCACGATGGCGGTACTCCCACCGGTTCTCGTCTTCGTTCCAGTGCCGGTTGCGGCCCACAAAACTAAACAGGGCAACAGGCAAGGCTACGGCCAGCAATACCGTAGAGACGACAGCCGCCTGATTGCCACGCCGTTCCAGAATCATGTTAATGCCCGCCAGGATGAGCAAAAGGGGCCAGAGATTGCGGATCGTTTCCCAGTCGATAGCGAGCCAGCCTAGGTTACGCCCCAGAAACAGCAGGCCAATCGTGATGAAGAAAATACCCCAGAAAAGTCCTCGGTTCATAGTTGAAGGGGACATTAAACAGACGGACGTTAGCCTGTCGACGTATCCGTCAGATACGGTCGGTTGGCTAACGTCCGGTGCTCAACGTCATTTAGGATGGATTGTTGGTGTTATACGGATCGTTGTTCCGGTTGAATGGGTCGTTCCGATTCGAGATCCGGTCTTTAAACAGTAACCAGACCCCGACGGCAATGAGTACCAGCGGCCACAGATCGCCGAGGTCAATATCGAACCAGCGGTCGAGTAAGAACAGGACCCCTAAAACGATCAGGATAACGCCACCGATGAGGCTCCCCTGCGAGCGGTCGGGGTTACTTGGGTTGTACGGATTCATGGTAGAAAAAGTTGGATTAGAATACAAAATTGGCTCCTGGAGTACCCCGAACCGGCGTTCGGGCAACACTACCCACAAGATAATATAAACGATGACGGCCGGAAAATGGGGAATGAATAATCCGACCAGAAACAGCACCCGTACCAACGTCCGGTCGATGTTAAAGTAGCGGGCTATCCCAGCAGCCACCCCGCCTAACATGGCTTCATCGCGCAATCGTTCGAGTCGAGTTTCCATTGTATTTGTTTGTTTTCGTGGTTGAAACTGATGTAAAAGTAGACCACGACTCGATTGCCAACAACGCGATTCGTAAGAGTGGATACGGGCTATGATGAATGCTTTATTTTACTGATAGTAGGTAATACATAGTACCTTCTAATCTATCTCCAGCGACTCCAGAATATCCATCAACTCGCCAAACTCGCGGCTTCCGGGTCGGTCTTCGGGGCCACCCGTGAGGGCAATACCTTTGATGGGCCACTGCGCCAAGCGGTTGTGCACCGTTTCGGCCGTGATACCAACGCCCAGCAGCACGGCGTGTCGGCTGGCCAACCGTCCGATGGCCAGGCTAATATCGTCGTCCAGGTGCAGCGGGGCACCACTCTCGAGCAAAATGTAATCGGCATCAACGGGATTGGAATCAATCAGGGCATCGAGTTGGTCGAGCGTGAGATCAACCAGGTTCAGACGAAGAATGAGCGGCTTTCCCAGCAACGAAAGAGCAGGCAGCAAAGCGGGTTCATCCACCTGCAGCATATCGGGCGCATATGTTTCCAGACGCTCCCGAATACGCTCCTGATCGATCTCGGCCGTTTCGCCTACAATCTGAACACCGGCCAGCCAACCCCGAATTTCATTAAAGCGGGCGGGCTCCACATAATCGGGGGAGCTTTCGTCCATCGAGAATCCGAGCATATCAACGCCCATACCGGCACAGTAGCGGGCATCGCTGAGGTTGGTTACGTTAGAAATTTTTACAATTGTTTGTAAGGCCATGTGTACGTAGCGCGGCCGCCCGCGCGTCATGTTGAATCGAAATAGACCAGTTGGTCAAAGCTGGCGCGAAGTTACAAGTCAGTGGGCATTGTCGTACCCCATACACGAAACGGCTGTTCAGGTTCGGACAAAAAGTGTACGCTTTCGGACAACACGCGCCCGCTTCGAGGGCTAAAGTGAGTCGAAAAGCGGCTTTACAACGTTTGGCAAAGCATTTGTACCTTCCGAGCCGTTGTAAACCTGTCCCCCGCTATGTTTCGCAACTACCTGAAAATCGCCTTTCGTAACCTGATGAAACATCGGGTCAGCACGCTGATCAATCTGTTTGGGCTCACCATTGGCGTTACAACCTGCCTGACCATTTACCTGATTGTCCGGCACGAACTGAGTTACGATACGTTTCACCCCGACCACGAGCGTATTTACCGGCTGGTGGGCGAAACCCAATTTGGAAATCCGCCCGAAAAACGCCCGGCCGGTTTTGTGCCAAATGCCGTACCGGAGGGCGTTCGTCAGGAGATTACCGGCATTGAAACGGTAGCTGCTTTCCACAATATTGAGTCCGATGTGCTTATCCCAAACGGCACGACCAAACCCCAACGGTTTGAAGCGCGCAAACGCGGGATCGACCCCGCCGAAATCATCGTAACGGACCCTCAGTATTTCGACCTGTTTAGCTACCAATGGCTGGTCGGTAACCCCAAAACCGCCCTTAGTGAGCCTTTTTCACTTGTCTTATCGGTCCGAAAAGCCCGGAAATACTTCGGTGATCTGCCCCCACACCAATATTTAGGCAAACAGGTCATCTATTGGGATTCGTTGCGGGTGACCGTGTCGGGGGTTGTGCAAGACTGGGCCACGCCCACCGACCTCACATTTACGGATTTCATATCGTCGCGCACCATTCGGGGCAGTAACCTCCTCAAAGGGTCGATCAATCTGGATCAGTGGGACGATATCTGGTCGTCGTCGCAGGCGTTTGTGAAGTTGCAACCGGGTGTAACCCCGGCCCAATTGTCGGGTGCTTTTTCCAAATTTGGCCGTCAGCACTACAAAGGCCCGTTTGTATTCACGCCTGCCCTTCAACCCTTAGCCGACCTGCATTTCAATGAAGCGTATAATGACAACTACGCGCGCAAGGCCCACCTCCCAACCTTGTACGGGCTTATGGGCGTTGCGTTGTTTATCCTGCTCATCGCGGCCATCAACTTCATAAACCTGAGCACAGCCCAGTGGATGAGCCGGGCGCAGGAGGTTGGCATTCGCAAAGTGCTCGGAAGCAGTCGAGGCTCACTCCTCACGCAGTTTATGAGCGAAACGCTCGTGCTGACCCTTGGGGCCGTACTGCTCGCTCAACTGCTGGTGCAGCCCGTACTGACCGAATTTAAAGCGTTTATTCCGGGCGGTGTCCAATACGATGGCCTTACTCCGCAAACTGCGCTCTTTCTGCTTCTATTAACTGGGATTACGGCTCTGCTGGCTGGTTTGTATCCGTCGTGGGTGCTGGCGTCGTACCAACCCGCCCGCTCGCTCAAAGGACCCAAGGTACCCGCAGGCGGGCGTAACGGGTACTTCCGCAAAAGCCTCATTGTGTTTCAGTTTACAGTATCGCTGCTGTTCATCATCGGCACGTTGTTTATTGGCCGTCAGCTGGCGTTTATGCGCAACAAAGAACTGGGTTTCTCAACCGACGCAGTGGTATCGCTGCACACTGCCCAACTGGGCAAAGCCGACATCCTGGCCGAAAAGCTCCGGCAGCTTACCGATGTCCAACTGGTCACGCGGGAGTGGTTTCCGCCCATGGGTAGCAGCTACATGGTGGCTAATCTGAAATATCGGGGTAAAAAAACAGTGGAGATGGACGTTTCGATCAAGGCGGGCGACGAAAACTTTATTCCGTTGTACCAATTGCAACTGCTTGCTGGCCGCAATTATCTCCGAAGTGACTCGCTGCGGGAGATCGTCATCAACGAAACGTACGCCAAAGCACTTGGCTTCCAGAAACCCACCGACGCCGTCAGTCAGACCGTTGAACTCCAGGGACGCAGTTACCCGATTGTGGGCGTTGTGGCCGATTTTCACGAACAATCGCTGCACGAAAAAGTGGGGCCGGTATTTATCGGGTATATGCCCCGACAAGCCGGTAATGTAGGCGTGAAACTGGTGAGTAAAGGTAAATCTGCTCGGGAGGTACAGGCAACGCTCACCGATATGGAGCGTGTGTGGCACACCGTTTATCCCGACCATGCCTTCAGCTATACGTTTCTCGACGATTCCATTGCGCAGCTTTACGAAAAAGAAGCCAAAACAGCTCAGCTCGTCAACATAGCCACGGTTATTGCTATCCTGATTTCGTGCATGGGCCTGTTTGGTCTGGCCATGTTCACGGCCGAGCAACGCACCAAGGAGATAGGTGTCCGAAAAGTACTGGGGGCATCCGTTTTGAGCATCATGCGCCTACTCTCCACCGATTTTCTCAAGCTCGTGCTGGTAGCTCTGCTGGTGGCTTCGCCCCTGGCGTGGTATGCGACAACCCAGTGGCTGCAAGGGTTTGCGTACCGAATCTCGGTTGACTGGTGGGTTTTTGTGGCTGCCGGATTCATAGCCGCCGGGATTGCCTTGCTAACGGTTAGTTTTCAGAGCCTGAAAGCAGCCCTGCAAAACCCTGTTAACAGTCTGCGGAACGAGTAATCCCCGAGTCAATTCCACAAACGGAATACTAGTTAACGTGAATTATGCATAATGGCTGACGCAAGGGCCTTCGACAGCAACTACTTGTAGGACAGGGATTTTGCCGTGCGTATTATCCATAACTCACGTTAGTTACGTCTGTACAGCCCGGCCGGAAACCAAACGCCCGGTTTCGGTTGTTGGCCCTATTGTCGGTACGTTTACCCGACCCCTATCGGAGGGCTTTGAACCCTCGCAGAGCATTTATGAGCAAACACGGACGCATTCTGGTCGCCATGAGTGGCGGCATCGACTCTTCGCTGGCAGCGGTTATGCTGCACGAAGAAGGTTACGAGGTGATTGGCATGACCATGAAAACCTGGGACTATGCCTCGTCGGGCGGGACCAAAAAAGAAACCGGCTGTTGCAGCCTCGACAGTATCAACGACGCCCGCAACATCTCGGTAAGCCTTGGTTTTCCGCATTACATTCTCGACATCCGCTCCGAATTTGGCGATGCGGTCATCGACCATTTCACGGGCGAATATATTGAGGGGCGCACCCCTAACCCCTGCGTGTTGTGCAACACCCACATCAAATGGGACGCGCTGCTCCGCCGGGCCGACCGGCTCGATTGTGAATTTATCGCAACAGGACATTATGCCAACATCAGGCAGGACTCCGAAGGTCCCTCGGCGGGTCGGTACGTAATCTCGAAAGGCGTTGATACGCTCAAAGATCAGTCGTATGTATTGTGGGGGGTATCGCAGGAGAGTCTGAGCCGCACCAAACTGCCGTTGGGTCACCTGCGCAAGTCCGAAATTCGGGATATGGCCACCGACCGGGGCTTTATCGAACTCGTGACCAAGTCGGAATCGTACGAAATCTGCTTCGTGCCCGACAACGATTACCGGGGTTTTCTGAAACGGCGGATTCCGACACTGGAAGCCGAAGTTGCGGGCGGTAATTTTGTGGAAGAAGGCACCGGCCGGATTCTGGGCAAGCATGAAGGCTATCCTTTTTACACCATCGGACAGCGGAAAGGACTGGGGATGGCTTTTGGGAAGCCGATGTTTGTGACCGAAATCCGGAAAGAAACGAACGAGGTAGTTCTGGGTGTTGATACCGACCTATTCCGCGACGGCATGATGGTGAGCAAGCTGAATCTCCAGAAATACGCCCGGATCACCGAACCACTCGATACCGTCACCCGGGTACGTTACAAAGACCCCGGCACCCGTGCTCTGATTACCCAAACCAGCGACGATCAAATTGAGGTTCTGTTTGAGCAGGGCGTTTCGGCCATTGCGCCGGGGCAGGCGGCTGTTTTTTACGAGGGCAACGACGTAGTAGGCGGTGGCTGGATTATGAAGAGCTTCCGACAAAAATAAAGAGTGAAAGAGTGAGTGTGCAACCACGCTCACTCTTTCACTCTTTCGCTCTTTCACCGCCCGGCGGCCCGGTCTTTCACTCTTCCACTAATTCTTTTTTGTCCCGCTCCCCCACCGGTGGGCGGTACTGTTGGAACGGTACTTTCAGAATACCACCGATATGGTCGTGCTCGTGTGGGTCAGGGTGGGTATCTAAGCCATACACCAGCCGGCGGCCCTCCTCCCGCGCAAACGTCCCGAAAATCCAGTCCCAATACGGAAAAATGTTCCCGTAGTTGGTATTCGACAAGGGCAGCACGTAATGATGATGCACATGGTGCATATTGGGCGTAACCACCACCAGCCCCAGTAACCGGTCGGCCCAGCGAGGTAACTCAATATTGGCATGGTTGAACTGCGACAACACTACCGATAGCGACTGGTACATAAAAACCAGCCACATGGGCGCCCCCGTGACCACAACGGCCACCAGCGTAAACACAAACCGAATCACACTTTCGCCCGGATGGTGCCGGTTAGCGGTTGTGGTGTCGACGTACTGATCGGAATGATGCACTGAATGAAACTGCCACATCCATTTTACTTGGTGCTCTGTCCAGTGTGCCAGCCACGCCCCAATCAGGTCGAGAAGTAACAGCCCCACCAGTGCTTCGGCCCAAAGTGGCAAATTGAGCCAGGGCAATACGCCCACCCGACTGGCTACCGCCCAATCGCTGGTTTTCACGAGCAGAAACGCAAGGCAGAAATTGACTACGATGGTCGTGAGCGTAAAAAAGAAGTTGATACCGGCATGCCGAGCTTTGCGGTAGCCAGGCGTCGACTGATCGAAGCGAAATAAGGGTACAGCACTCTCCAGAAGCCAGAAAAATGTAATACCACCCACCAAAATCAGGCTCCTGTGCAACGACGGAATCGTTTCAAAATACTTAACGACTTGTTCCATACTTATTGTGAATTTCTCCTGAGTAAAAAACAAAAATAACTCAGAAAAACCACAAATCATTTAGGGGATGGCCTCTATTTCAGCAGGTCCTCTGCCCAAATCCGTTATTCTGCCCTACCCCTGCCGGGCCTGCTCTTCCACCTTAACCTCGTCGGCTACGGCCTCTACGCGTTGTTGCCGATTTTGGCGTTCAAACACGTCCATCAGCACAATGAAGTAAGAGAGCAACAACGGTCCGATAACCAGACCCAAAATGCCGAAAATCGGTACCCCAAGCACAATACCCGTAAGCGTAATGAGCGGGTGCACATCGCCCATGCGTTTGGCGAGCAGAATTCGCAACAGGTTGTCGATGTTGATAATCACGATCAGGCCAACCAGCAGAATCCCCAGCCCCTGCCCGGTTTCGTTTTGCGAAAATTTGATGAGTGCTGCCGGGCCCCATACCAACGGGGTACCCAATACCGGTATAAATGCCATAAAAAAGGCAATCATTCCCCAGAATGCCGGGTCGGGCGTACCAAAAATCCAGAGCGTTACCCCGGTCAGAATGGCTTGCACAAACGAAACCACTGCCTGACCAATCACGTTGGCGTTGACGTTGTTCTTGAGTGATTCGCCCAGTTCGTTGAGGGTTTTCTGCTCAAAAGGCAGGTAGCGCTGTAAGCCTTTCATAAAGGTTTTTTCCTCCATGAACATGAAATACAGGGCAAAATACAGCAGGCCCAGAATGACCACAAAGTCGAGTGTACCGCCCAGAATAGACGGAAACTGCTTACTGGCAAAGGAAGCCCCCTCGGTTACCAGCTGCCGCACATTCTGTTGGGTTGTCAGCTTGAAACCGGTGGCTTTTTCGAGTTGGTTCACCAAGTCCAGAATCTCCTGCGGGTTACGGGCGTAAACCTGAATACGGTCTACGAGCAACACACTCAGCACGGCAAAAGGCAGAATAATGACAATGAGCGAAAACAGCATGAGCAACACGGTCACCAGCCGCTTATTCCACTTCTTTTTCTGCGTCAGCGAATGAAACCAGGGGCGAAACACCACAAAAAGGATAGCCGCCCCCAGAAAGGCGGTCGCATACTGACGTAACCCGGCAATGATGAATCCGGCAATAACTACCAGACTGGTAATGAGCAAAATACGCTGTTGGCGTGGCGTGTAAATATTGGCCATAGTAAAAAGTACGCAATAAGATTCCCCGTATGAGAAGCTGTTTGAAGGGGATTATACAAACAGCTTCTTAACGTCCGACCGGTAAGGTAGTTCGTTTTACGGGTAAAATCTGAGCCAACAGCCTCAGTTAGCACTCAGTAGCACTCAGGGCCAGGCCAGCTTCCGATGTTTCCTTGTACTTCGTCGACATGTCGCGGCCGGTGGCTTTCATTACTTTCACGACTGCATCGAGCGAGATTTTCTGGTCGGAGGGCGTACCAGCTGTAGCCAGCAGAAAAGCGTTGTACGCCTTTACGGCTCCCATCGCGTTGCGTTCGATGCAGGGGATCTGCACATAGCCGCCAATGGGGTCGCAGGTCATACCCAGGTGGTGCTCAATGCCAATTTCGGCCGCAGCCTCTACGGCTTCAATGGTTTTGCCAGCGCACTCGGTCAGAAACGCCCCACCCATTGCCGAAGCCGTGCCGATTTCGCCCATGCAGCCCATTTCGGCCCCCGAAATACTCGCATTGTGTTTTACCAGAAACCCAACCGCGGCCGCAGCCCACATGCCCCGGCGGAGCGTAGCCCGGTCGTAATGAAAATGGTTCTTGGCCAGATAGGTCAATCCCGGAATCACGCCCGATGCCCCCGAGGTTGGGGCCGTCACAACAATCCCCCCG
Source organism: Rudanella lutea DSM 19387 (assembly GCF_000383955.1). Lineage (NCBI taxonomy): Bacteria > Pseudomonadati > Bacteroidota > Cytophagia > Cytophagales > Cytophagaceae > Rudanella > Rudanella lutea. Next base: position 782,439 of record NZ_KB913013.1, read on the forward strand.
GCTGCGTTTTCTTCGGAAGCCGCCAGACAGTACGCATTCAGAAAAATCAGAAAGCTGTCGCTCGTTTGAGCGAGCCCCTTCGCCTGCGCGTAAAGCATCGGGGCCTTACGCCGAAGCCGGATATTGCCCGGCAGGGTGCCTTTTTGCCGGAGTCCCCGCCGAACAGCACGGTGCATTACGTCGAGTAGCTGATCAATCCGGCGATTAATTTCTTTTTCCGAAGCGCTCGTGATGGCCTTTTCGTTGGCCAGCATGAGCTGTTCGAGCGTCATCCGGTTTGCTTTCAGGTGCGCTTTCAGCTCCTTCATGGTCTGGTACGGATACGGCACCGTAACCGAGTTGGCGGGCGTTTCGGGTTCGCCTTTCCGAATCACAAACCCGCCCCCAATGGAATAATATTCTTCCTCGGCTAAGGTGCTGCCCCCTGCCTCGGTCAACCGCAGGATCATGGTATTTGCGTAGGGCAATCGAAACGGCGGTTTACGCTCAAAATGAATATTGGCTGGCCCAACCTCAATTGTTTTCACGCCCAACTCGACGGGATAGGTCACCGTTTCGTCGCTCAACAAAGCCAGCAACCCATCAGGGTCGGTAGTTTCGGGTTGCCAGCCGAGCAGCCCGGCCACTACGGCGCGGTCGGTGCCGTGCCCTTTGCCGGTTGCACTGAGCGAGCCGTACAAATGAATATGAATCTCGGAAGCGCGGTCGAGGGTTTCAGCGGGCAATTGTGTCATCCGCTGCCGAAAATCGAAGCTGGCCTTCATGGGTCCAATGGTATGCGAACTCGACGGACCGGGGCCGATCTTAAACAGGTCAAACAAAGAGGTCGTGATGACCGGTGTAGGTACTGAACTCATTGAAATAGATTCTCAAATTGATGAAGCGCCTAAACATACAAAAAACGCGAGAGCAAAGCCTCGCGTTCTGGAGAAATTGTGTGTATTGCCCCGGCAACCGCAGTTAAACTTACGGGCTCACTAAGTTCAAACTCACGTTGATGTACGGAGCATTGCGCAGGGTATTGGCAAAAAGCGGCTTTTCGTTGGCCACCGGATTTTGTGTACCCAGCACATCGTACCGCCAGTTGATGGCCATACCGCCCTGCACCGCCAGCCAGACAAACCCTTTCAGTTTGCGCTCGTAGTTCAGGCGCGGCTTTATTTCGCTTCGGCGTACAAACCAATCGGTATTACGGCCCGCATTATTGCTCAGAAAGAATGAGTTTCCTTCCAGTTCGTACCCAAACGAGAGCAGGGCATTGGTGCCAAAATTGCGCCGGATGGCCGCCCGGGCGGGCAAAATGGCCTCAACACCCCATTTCGGGCTGAAGGTGCGGTTGTAAAATAAGACCGGAATATGCAGCAGGTCGCCCCCGCGATAGGTGCGGGTCAGGCCAAGACCCCACATAAAATTGTCATCTTTTTTCCAGCCGAAAATAGCCGTGCCGCTGTACGTCAGATGCTTGTTACGCAGGTCCGATAAGGCCCGGTAGTTCCCGTTGGCATCGGCGTTGGCCTGTACAATCAGGAAATGGGTGTTATTGAGCGGTTTGAATACCGTAGCATTGACACCCGCCGTACGCAGCCCCTGCTCCAGTGCCCCTTTCAGGCCCGTTGGTGCCGATAAATTGGTTCGGATGCCCGTATTCCAGTACGAAACGCCCAGATTCAGGATAAAATTGGAGCGCGAAATCACGGGTGTGTTATACGCCAGCCGAAGCCCCCGGTAAGCCGTAAGCCGGGCGTCGGTGATTGAGGCCCCTCCTTCCGGGCTACCCACTGAGGTTAACTGAGGGCCAAACTGTGCTTCGTACCCGACCGAGATCAGGCGTGTGGGCGACATGTACAGCACTTTTTGGGTAGCAAAAGTTTTCACCTTGCGGTCGTCGGCATCCGAAAACTCGTCGAAGTTGAGGTCTTCGGGTGGGGCCGAGGTGGTATCGGCCGGGGTGGTTTGGGCAGTAGCCGTGTTATACGTCAAGCAGGCCAGAGCTAGCAGTTTGATGAAGCGAGAATACATACGTACGATGGGAGGTACTGAACAATCTATTTTTTGACTTGCCGTTTCCAGACGTCGGTCCGGCCGAACATGGATACGCCGATATAGCCGCGTACTTCGAGCGTATTCTCGTCGACGAGCTTCATTTCACAGGCATAATCGTTGCCGTTTTTTGGATCGTAGATACGGCCATCTTCCCATTTGTTTTCGCCCTTGTAGGCAAAGTCGCGCAGGTTTTCGAGGCCTTTGAGCGGGCGATTACGCAGGTTTGCTTCCGGGTTGTTAACATCCGTTCGGGGTTTACCGGCGTCGTCGTTGGGCACTTTTAGCCATACAATTCGCCCAAAATACTTATCCCCCTTTTTGTAAATCTGCACCATACCGGTGCCTTCCCCATTTTTCCAGACGCCCAGTACCGCATCAGGATTGTTGGCGCGGGCTGTGAGCGTAGCCAGTAGTAAGAATGAGGCAAGCCAAAAACTTTTCAGTCGTGTAATCATGGTTCTGTGGTTAATGAATATACCAGAAACGACACTTTTACTTTTTTGTTTAAAAGTAATGCTATCATTTTTTACAAAAGTAAAGGGTAAGGCTTTCACCTTACCCTTTACTCGTGACTATTCCACCCGGGTGGTTATCCTTCTTCGCTTACCGGTCGGGGTTGCCAGCGCCAAAGGTACCGGCAGGCCAGGGTCCGGTACGGTCGCCAGGGTTCGGCGATTTCGTGTAACCGACGGTACAGCGGTCGGCCGGTTTCGGTGAGCCCATAGGCCCGGACCATCTTTTGCCGAATCACCAGATCATCGACGGGCAACACATCGGGCCGGTCGAGCACAAACATCAGCAGCATTTCAACGGTCCACCGACCAACGCCCTTGATCGGAATAAGGTAATGGATCACCTCTTCGTCGGTCAGAGCATCGAAAAACGGCCGATCCATTCGGTTGGCCAGTGCAAACTCGGCGACGCTACGCAGGTAGCCTATTTTTTGAAACGACAACCCTGCACTGCGCAGTTCTTCGGGCGTTTTGGCCAGCAACCGCACCGGGTCGGGGTAGCCCTCGGCCGGGGTTCCCGCACCCGACAAGGGTAGGTCGGGTGCGGGGGTCGGGTCGAGAAACAAGAGCCGGAATTTCCGGAAAATAGCGTCGGCTGCCTTCACCGAAATCTGCTGCGACACAATGCTTTCCAGCAGGGCCAGATACACATCGTCGTTCCAGTCGTAAAACGCCTTCGGAAGGGGCGTTTCGGCAATAATTTTACCCATAACCGGGTCATTGGCCAGATGGCTCAGGGCAGCGTCGGCAGGGATCATTCCAGACGGTAAAGCTGATTAAACAATAATTTGAAGGTGCCATGCGGCTGTGCCCGGAACGTTGCTTCGGGGCCAACCACCACCAGCCGACCCGCACCGACCGGGGCGGCAAAGGCAGCTACACCATCCTGCAGGTACTGCTGACCCCAGGCCCAGCCACTGCGGAGGGGCTTGTCGGTAGCAAACCAGGCCAATGGTTGCACGGCCCCGCTCGCAATGGCGCTGGGGGCAACATGAAATACCGGGCTCGAATCGAAGTACACATCGGTCTGCGCGGGCATACCCCAGTTTGCCTGATGGGTAGAATCGAGCGATACGCGGAGCAAGCTGCCGGGGATGTAGTACTTCTCGGCAGGCAACGGACGCTCCTGACCCGTGGGTCCCAGTTCAGTGAGGGCATTGCGAACGGGCAAATCGAGGTGATAAGCCAAGTTAGCACTGCTGCCCATGGTGACAATGGTGCCACCGTCTTCCAGAAACTTCTTCAGGGCCGGGATCGACTTATCGGGCGTGATACGACCCACCCACGACCGGAACTCGGCCGGAATCGAATCTACTTTGGGTTCGCGGGGCGTGTAGCCGCCCATCTCACCACCACGGCCCCCCTTGGCCGGAATAGCGCGTGGCACAAACACCAGCACATCGTACTTTTTGCGGAGGTCGCCCCCGTCAATTTCGGGTGAGTACACCACGCTCGCCGGGAAATGGAACTGCTCCATAAGTAGGCGCAACCAGCCCGACGGCATCGAACCGCCGTAGGTGTCCCAGATAGCCACACGGGCGGGCTTCAGTTTCACCAGTTTACCGGCAGGCCGCTTCGACACGCCGGTGGCACTCAGGCCCAGATCTACACCCGCTTTTGTCAGCATCTCGCGCGACTTAGCCGAGGCCGGCACAAAAAACGAACCGGCATCACCTTTGCCCGAACCGGCGGGCATCCGAAATACCTCGACACCCGCTTTGAGCAGGTCATTGACTGCCACAAAGGCATTGTTCATACGGGCAGGCAGCACATACCCCGCGGCCGCACCGGTTGCCGCAACGGTAGCAGCCGGCGCACTAAGCAACTCACCATACGGCAGCGCTTCAAACGGCCCGTTGAAATCGGTCAGTACCCGGTCGAACTGAACGCCCATCTGGAACGCCAGGGTCCAGCCAGCGGCATCATACGGCCGAATCGGTGGGCCACCCGCGTAGGCAAAATCGTTGGGGTGATCCTGGGGTTCAAACATATCCAGAATATGCGGCCGGAATGATTGCGCCGTTTTTACCACATACGAACCCGCCGGGTAATTCCGGCCGTTCACGCTGAACGGAGCCGTAGCCCGGTGCACCTGAATACCGGTACGGATGAGGGCATTGAGAAACTTCACGGCCGTGGGAAAATCGGGCTGATTGGCCGAAATGATGTAGCCACGGGCGTCGCGCAGGGTCGAATCTTTCAGAACAGCATCGTAGTAGCGCTTCGGAATACCACCTTCGCGGGCGGCTGCGGCATGACCAGCCGTATCGGGGCGGGGCTTCTGAACGGCCGCCCGGTAAGCCTGCTGGATAGCATCGATGCGCTTGGGCGACAAGGTCCAGTAATCGCTGCTGCCGCGCTCAATTGAGTTTTTACCCATGCGGTAGATGTTGTACAACACCTGATCGCGGTGCCGGGCTGCGTAGTCGAGCACCGAGTAGTTCAGCGACATCGAGTAGTCAATCGACTGCTTGAAATGCCATTTCTGCGGCAATACCGGTAGCGGAGTGTTGCCATTGGGCAAAAGTCGCTGCGGCACTACGGGCACATCTTCTGGCGTGGGTCCGCCGATAATCTCCGTCAACAGGCCCAGCATGTTGTGAAAGTGCGTGGTTGTCCGCAAACCACCGTTGTACCAGGTCGAAAACACCGAGCCATTCAAACGGGTGTAACCAGGCTTGTTCTCGGAGTTCAGGCGGTTAATCATCGACGCCCCGATGGCATCCAGACCCGTAATCATGAGCGGATCGAACACGTAATTGAACGGGTCGCGGTACGGCGGGCCCGCCAGTACCGACCCGGCCGGGCCACGCTGATGGTGGTTGTACATGATCTGCGGAATCCAATCGACAAATAATTGCCGACCCATGTTCTGGGTTTCCTTCAGGTTCATGATGTAAAAATCCCGGTTGTTATCATGCCCAGCGTATTTTTCGTACAGGCGGGGCAGGTACTCCAGGCTGCGCTTTTGCGGTACAGGGTTGCGCATGTACCAGTTGGCCACCAGTTCGTGCCCGTCGGGGTTAGCGTGTACGAGCAACACAATACAATCGTTCAGAATCCGGGTTGTCTCGGGGTCTTTGCGGCTTACCAGTTGCCAGGCCGTTTCGATCAGCTGCATGGTACCAACAGTCTCGGTCGAGTGCAAACCTCCGTCAATCCAGACCACGGCTTTACCTTCGGCCGCCAGCGCGCGGGCCTGCTCGTCGGTGAGGCCTTCGGCACGGGCCAGCCGACGCGAAATGTCCTGATACCGCGCCAGATTTTTGAGGTTCTCGGGCGACGACACCACCAGCATATACTGATGGCGGCCCTCTTCGGTGAGGCCAATGTCAACCAGTTTTACCCGGTCCGACTGCGCCAGCTTTTTAAAGTAGGCCTCCGTTTGGGTGTAATTAGCCAGTTGGTAGTCATCACCGATATTGAAACCAAAGTGTTCCTTTGGCGACGGAATCGGCTGGGCAACGGCTATCGACAGGCTCAGCAACGAGCCCGCACAAAGACGTAAAAGTTTTTGGAACATACTGGGGTAATTTAGAGGGTAGGTGGGCGTTTGTGATGAAAACCGCGGACCACACCCCAAAAAAAACACATTTCCGGTTCGGTTGGGCCCTTGTTCTGAAAATATTACCCGTAATTCCCTGCTGGGCAGACCTCGATACCAACCGGCCAAAAAGTTAGCCAGGACGTGGATAATTTCGTCGGTTAATGCCCAATTTTGCCCCAATGAGTCGACGCCGATATAAAACAGGTCAGAAACAGGCCGGAGCCTCGCCCGGTACCATCACGTATGTGGGTCGCGAGGTGGCCCATGCCACTCGAATCTCGCGCATTGAGTACAACACGGCCGAGTATCACATTGATGGATCGGGGCGGTTGAGCAACTGCCGTATTCCCGCGGCCAGTACGCCGTTTGTGACCTGGATCGATGTCGACGGTATTCACCAGCCGCAGGTGATCGAGGCACTGGGGCAGCAGTTCAACCTGCACCCACTCCTGCTCGAAGACGTGGTCAATACAGAGCAGAAACCTAAAAGCGAGGCTTACGATGATGGCGTTTTGTTCGTAACGCTCAAAATGCTGCACTGCCATAACCGCATCAGCGAAATCGACGCCGAACATATCAGTTTTGTGCTCGGTCCCAATTACCTCATTTCGTTTCAGGAAGAACGGACGTCGGACATTTTCACACCGGTACTGGACCGGATCAAAGCATCGGCGGGCAAAACCCGGCGCAACGGCCCCGACTACCTCATGTACGCCCTGATGGACCTGATTGTCGACCGATATTTTGAAGTACTCGATTTTATTGGTACTCAGCTCGATAAGCTCGAAGACCGGATTGTACAGGTGCAGGTTGGGGGCAATGGCGTACAGCAACCCACCCTCACCGAGCTCTACAGCCTGAAGCGCGAACTAACCTACACCCGACGGATGGTGTGGCCCCTTCGCGACATGATCGGCGCACTTATTCGCGAAGAACACCCGCTTATTCAGCCGGGTACCCTCCCCTACCTCCGTGACCTGTACGACCACGTGACGCAGGTAATTGAAACCATTGATTCGTACCGAGAACTGATTCCGGGTCTGATGGACGTGTACCTCTCGACCATGAGCAACCGGATGAACTCGGTCATGAAAACGCTCACCATTTTCTCGGCTATTTTCATGCCCCTCACGTTCATTGCGGGTATCTACGGCATGAACTTCGAGAATATGCCCGAGCTGAAAACCACCAACGGATACTTCATTACGCTCGGGGTCATGGCCGCTACGGCCGCCGGGCTCATTATTTATTTCCGCCGTCGCGGCTGGATGTAACCCCTTTCTTGCATGAATCCCATCTGGCTTACCGATTCTCGCCAGGTCATTGCCGACCCCCAAAACACTGTTTTCTTTGCCATTCCGGGTACCCGGCACGATGGCCACCTGTATATCAACGAGCTGTACGAACGCGGAGTCCGGCAGTTTGTGGTGCAACAGGGCATGGAACGCCCCGAATGGCAGGCCCTGCCCGATGCCGAGCTAATTCGGGTGCCCAACGTACTGGGGGCGCTTCAGCAGGAAGCCGCCCGACACCGGGCTCAATTCTCGATTCCGGTGGTAGGTATTACAGGTAGCAACGGCAAAACCATTGTGAAAGAGTGGCTGGCCCAGCTCCTCGCTACCGATTTTGTGATCGCCCGTAGCCCAAAAAGCTATAATTCGCAGGTGGGCGTACCGCTTTCGGTGCATCAACTCAACGGGTCGCACACGCTCGGCATTTTTGAAGCCGGCATTTCGGCTCCTCACGAAATGGCCAACCTGGAACCGATTGTGGCCCCTACCATCGGGGTGTTTACCAATATCGGAACTGCCCACGATGAAGGATTTCGGAGCCGTAAGCAAAAAGTCGCTGAGAAACTGAGGCTCTTTACCCACGCCCCATGCCTCATTTACCGGAAAGACTATTCCGACATCGACGAGGAGATCCGGCTGTTGCTCAAAGCTGTCAACCCGGCTATTCGGCTCGTGAGCTGGTCGACCACCGATCAGACAGCCGACTTTACGGCTGGGGTGAGCGGCAGTGCGCTCCTGCTTTCTCGCTCCGACGGCACAAGGTGGCACCTTCAGCTCCCCTTTACCGACCCGGCTTCGGTCGAAAACCTCATTCACTGCCTGCTCGTGCTTCTGGAACTGGGCCTGACCAACGAGGTCGGGCTACAAACACGGCTCAATCGGCTCCGGCCCGTGTCTATGCGACTCGAACTGAAAGAAGGTATCCATAATAGTGTGCTCATCGACGACTCGTACAACAACGACGTAGCCGGTTTGCAGCTTGCTCTTAACTTTTTGAATCAGCAACGTACGCGCCCCCGGCAGGTGATTATTTTGTCGGATGTGCTGCAATCAGGTCAACCCGAAGCCGACCTCTACACCCAAATCGGACAACTCATTACCGAACAGCATCCAGACCTGTTTGTGGGCATTGGCCCGGTTATGAACCAACAAAGAAGCCATTTTCCGGCTGGGAGCGCTTTTTACCCCGACACCGAGTCGTTTTTGGCTCAGTTACCCGCCGAGCTTTTCCGCGATGCCGTGGTGCTGGTCAAAGGAGCCCGGTCGTTCACCTTTGAGCGGATTATCAATCGGCTACAGCGCAAGGTACACGGCACGGTACTGCACATCAACCTCGATGCCCTCACCCATAACCTCAATTACTACCGCGCCAAGGTTAGCCGGAGCGCCGGACCGTCTCAAACCAAAATCATGGTGATGGTGAAGGCCTTTGCGTACGGCAGCGGCAGCGTTGAGGTGGCCCAACTGCTCCAGTTCAACCGGGTCGATTATCTGGCCGTTGCGTATGCGGACGAAGGAGTACAACTCCGGCAAAATGGCGTCGATTTACCCATTATGGTCATGAACCCGGCTCCCGAAACCTTCGCCACCCTGCTCGACCATCGGCTCGAACCCGAAATATATAGCCTTCGACTCTTGCGTGAATGGTGCGATTTTGTGCAAACCCGGCCCCATCTGAACCCCGATGAATCGGTACGGCTACACCTCAAAATTGATACGGGTATGCACCGGCTTGGTTTTTTGCCCGACGATTTACCCGCTGTTATCGCGTTGCTCAACGAACACCCCAATCTGCGGGTATCTACCGTTTTTAGCCATTTGGTCGGGGCTGACGAAGCCCAGTTCAACGCCTTCTCGCAGGAACAGTACATGCGCTTTGTGCAAGCCACTACCCAGCTCGAAGCAGGCCTGGGGTACCTGCCTACGCGGCACCTGCTCAACTCGGCCGGGATTGTACGGTTTCCCGAGTTTCAGCTCGATATGGTACGGCTGGGCATTGGCCTGTACGGTGTCGAAAGCAGTCAGATTGAACCGGGGCGCGTATTGCCCGTCGGAACGCTCCGCACTGTCATTAGCCAGATTAAAACCGTACCGGCGGGCGACACCGTTGGCTACAGCCGCCGGGGCGTACTTGACCACGACGCCCGCATTGCTACGCTTGCCATCGGATACGCCGACGGTTACGACCGGCGCTTTGGCAATGGCGTGGGTAAAATCTGGGTCAACGGGACCCTCTGCCCCACCGTCGGGAACATCTGCATGGACATGACGATGATTGATGTAACAGGGGCTTCGGTATCAGAAGGGGACGAGGTCGAAATCTTCGGCCCAAACGTTTCGGTTAAACAATTGGCCCATCAGATAGGTACAATCCCCTACGAACTTCTCACCAACGTAAGCGACCGGGTAAAGCGGGTTTTTTACAAAGAGTGACAAATGCATCCCACTCAAACGTCTCATTTTCAGAAAGTTAAATGCTTTCAATTATTAATAATGAATTAAAATTATAAGGTGAGACTTTGTTCATACGTAAAATTTTGATTAAGTTGTGATCCAATTCTTAATCCTATTTTTTTATGAACAAACTAACTTCTCTTGGAAAGCGGGCGGCAACCGTTCTGCTGAGCAGTGCTCTGCTGTACAGTTGCCAGCCCCAGATTGAATTAACGCCAACAACAACCGGTCAGGCCCGGGTTGCCGAACGGGGCAACTTTGTCCCTGGCGAGGTGTTGGTGAAGTTTAAAGATGGCGTCGTATCGGAAAAAGTTCTCAAAGCCCTTAGCAAACAGAAGTACAGCAAAGCCGAGAAAATTCTGACCAAAATGATGGAAGACAAAGGCGACAAAGAAGGAGTTACGCTCCTTTCGACGTCGCTGGATGTGTTTGAGGCCATCAACGAGCTAAAAGGCATGCCGGAAGTTGAGTATGCCGAGCCAAACTACATTTACACGCTGGATGCCACCTCCAACGATTCGTATTTCACCAGCGGACAACTTTGGGGCATGTACGGCGCATCGACCTCACCCGCTAATCAGTTTGGCAGCGGGGCCGCCGTGGCCTGGAACGCCAATAAACTCGGTTCGAGCAGCGTGATCGTCGGTATTATCGACGAAGGGTACATGCGGACGCATACCGACCTGTCGGCCAACAGCTGGGTAAACCCTTACGAAACGAGCAATGGCATCGACGACGATGGAAATGGCTACGTAGACGATCTGTACGGCTGGGACTTTGCATCGAACAATGCCTCGATTTACGACGGCCCGTCTGACGATCATGGTACGCACGTAGCGGGCACTATTGGCGCACGGGGCGGCAACGGCACCGGCGTGGCTGGTGTGTGCTGGAACGTAAAGATGATTGGTCTGAAGTTTTTGGGCAGTAGCGGAGGCAGCACCGCCAATGCCATCAAAGCCATTGATTACCTGACCGACCTGAAACGGCGTCATGGACTCAACATTGTAGCCAGCAATAACTCATGGGGTGGTGGCGGCTACTCGCAGGCACTGCGCGACGCCATTGAGCGCGCCAATGCAGCGGGAATTCTGTTTGTGGCTGCCGCTGGGAATGGGGGCTCCGATGGGGTTGGCGATAACAATGACGCCGTGGCTAACTACCCCTCAAATTACAACAACACCAACGTGATTGCGGTAGCGGCCATTACCTCGTCGGGGGCTCGGTCGAGCTTCTCAAACTTCGGCGCAACAACGGTCGATCTCGGGGCACCGGGTTCGGGCATCTGGTCGACGGTACCGACGTCGAGCGGTGGGTCGGGCTATGCTTCGTATAACGGAACATCGATGGCGACTCCGCACGTGACCGGAGCTGTTGCTCTGTACAAATCGCTGTACCCAACGGCTACGGCTTCACAAATTAAGTCGGCCATCCTGAACACCACCGTACCAACCGCATCTCTGTCGGGCCGGTGCGTAACGGGCGGACGCCTGAGCGTAGCCACGTTCTAACTTTCCTTTACCAACCCATATTGATCGAGGGCAGTACTTATACTGCCCTTTTTTTATAACTATCAGACAAACAATTCGATAGAAAAGTCTCTCTTAATCAACTTACCGTTTACACAATAGTATGCTTCCAGTAAACTTACCATAACATACATTTGAAACTATTACCAACAATTCACTACACACAAATGAAACGTTTCCTGTTTATGGCCGCTATCTTCGGCCTTACCCTCACCAGCTGTTCTAAGAGTGATGATCCCACACCTGCCAGCGACCCCACCACCCTAATCGCCAAAAACTGGAAAAACACCCAAACTGACCTGTTAGTCGACGGAAAAGTGGGAACTGCCCTCTATAAAGAAGGAGCTAAAGACAACCCACTGGATATGTCAAACTTCAAAATGAACCTGAACAGCAACGGCACCTTTGTGGAGAGTGACGTTGATGATCAGGGAAAACCCTATCAGGATAAGGGCACCTGGAAACTGACCGACTCCAACAAAAAGCTGCAACTCACCTACGAAGACAAGACCGTTGAGACATACGACATTACCAGTCTGACCAGCAGCGAATTACAGGTAAAAGCCGAACAGAAGCTTTCTTCGGTAAGTCAAAATGATGATTTCGGATTGGCGTTTATTGCCATTTTCCTCGGCATTACCCCGAAAGAATCGCTGGGTCTTCAGATGAAGTTCAAGCCTCAGTAATGCGCGGCTTAGCCAACAAAAAAGCGCCCTCAGTCTGGGGGCGCTTTTTTGTTGAGCAGGGGCCAGGTTATTGCTTTTTGGCCTTTACGGTCTCTACATTCTTCTTTTTTACATCCATTTCGGTCAGCGCGTTTTCCTGTTCGGTTTTGTTCAGGTCAATGTCTTTGGTCAACTGCTCGAGTTCCTTCGCATTTTCATCAAGACTACGCTGGAGCCGCTCTTTTTCGCGCTTGTTCCGCTCAATATCCCGCCCAAGCCGTTCGCCTTTCTGCACCGACCGCTGATGTGCTTTCTGAGCCTCGGCAAAGCTTTCTTCGGCAATACGCACTTCGTTATTATATAGCGCCTTAGCCGCGAAATCTTTCAGCAACGTCTCAGCAGAACTGTAGCTGGGGTCGCCGGGCCGGGCAAAATTGCCGCTGCCCAGATCAAACGACGCGAACAGGGTTGTCGACGTTTTACCTCCTTTTACCTGGCTAATCAGATTAATCGGTTCCGACGATACCGACGGAATATCGGCATTGGTCACCCGAAACACTCCTCGCGAGAGATTCAGTCGGCCGTACGACCGAAGCGCCTGTTCCCACTCACGGCTAACCGCTTTTTCGTCGATAGGTACTGTCAGAAACAAGCCCGACAACTTATTCTTCTCTATTGTCTGTTCGCCGGCGTACACCGTCTGCGCCCGGCTACTAAAGCAGGCCAACATCAGCATTGCCCAGAAACCAATCCAGTTTGTTTTCATCACGACGTGGGTTTTTGCGAGCAAAGGAAACAGGTTCAGCCGGAAAAGGCAACCCAATTTTTACCGGCTGGTTTGGGCACGGTTTGCACGGTCGAAAAAGCAGGCTAACCACAAGCAGTCTCCCGCAAACAGATATTACATCCAGTCCCAGGCGCTACGGTACCCATCGTGGGTTTGGGCATAGCTAATCAGGTCGGCGTAGAACGAATGGGTTGCCAGCGTGGCACTGTCACCGATCATGACCAGTTTCTTACGGGCTCGGGTCATGGCTACATTCATCCGCCGGATGTCGGACAGGAAACCAATTTCGCCTTTGTCGTTGCTGCGTGTGAGCGAGATATACACAATGTCGCGCTCCTGTCCCTGAAAGCTATCAATGGTGTTAACGGCAATCCGAGCACGAAGCGGAGCCAATTCGGGCGTCTGTGCCAGTTGATCGGCCAATAGATTCAACTGGGCCTTGTAGGGCGAAATCACCGCCGTCGATGGAAAATCGGCCGCTCCGTACGCCGGGCTTAACTCCTCGGCCAACAGGCCCAGATGACGGATCAGAAACGCAGCCTCTTCGGGGTTGGTCGAGCTGGTACCTTCTAGTTTTTCGTCAAAGCCGCACCCGGCGGTATCCACAAACAGAAGCGGCAAGTCACCCGTAAGCAGGCTATGCGTGGCCACCGAGCGATGGGCCTGCAATTGTCCACCATAAAATACGGCCGATGAGTACCCCATAATCCGCTCGTGCATCCGGTACTGTACATTGAGCAGCCGCACCGCTTCGGGATGCTGGGCTACTCCTTTTTCAAGCAGCGTAGTCGCCAAACCCTGCCGGGCCGCTTCCATTGATTTAATTGTCGGGGGCAGCTGGCAATGGTCGCCCGCAAGCACTACTTTTTGCGCTTTCAGAATCGGAATCCAGCACGCCGGTTCAAGGGCCTGACCGGCTTCATCGATCACGACGGTGTGGTACTTACGGTCACGAATCAGGTACTGGTTGGCCCCTACCAGTGTTGCCGTAATGACCTGCGCCTGCGCCAGCAGTTCATCGATAATATACTGCTCGATTTGGGCAACATCTTTCATGATTCGGTGGGCCTCATCAAACAACGCCTTTCGCTGCTCCCGTTCGGCCCGGCCAAAGCTGCGCTTGTATTTATGCGCCATTGCCTTGAATTCGCTTGCCTGCTTGCGGAGTTTTTTGATGTCCTTCATCATCCGGTGGTCGGCCATCTGATGATCGAGGGTCAGGCCCATTAACCGTTCCGACACCCGCGCCGGGTTGCCTACCCGCAGCACCCGAAGGCCTTCGTCATGCAGTTTTTCGCTCAACAGATCAACAGCAGCATTGCTCGGTGCCACCACCAGAATCTGTTTATGATCCTGCCCGTACAGAGCCTTGATGGCCTGCACCAGCGTGGTCGTTTTACCGGTACCGGGCGGGCCGTGCACAATAGCCAGCTCATTGGCCGCCAGAATAGTCCCGACGGCCTGCACCTGACTCTCGTTAAGCCGGGGAATGACAGGTAACGTGGGCAACGGCCGAAAGGTGGGGCTTGCGTCTCCCGTCAGAATCCGGACAAGCTGGTTCTCGCCTTTGTCGGCCAGCGAATTGGCCAGTTGCAGAGCCTCCTGCATCTGATCGTAGCTCTGATCATCAAACAGCAGTTCAACACCCAGCTTGCCATCCCGCGACCAATCGGGCAGTTCATCGGTAAGCAGGGTAATCTTGAGCCGGTTGCCGCCCTGATAGGCAATTGTCCCCTCAACCCGGTCATTTTTGGAATCGTGATTGCTGAACAGCATGGCGGGTGTACCTACCCGAAACTGATGAGCAATATCCTGGTGCGTCGTTCGCTCGACCTCGACGGTGAGGTAATCACCCCGGCCCAGCTCCGACCCCCGAATGGCGATAGGGTACCACGTCAACCCATCGGCCCGGCGCTCGGCAATCGAGGTCGATTCGGTCAGTCGGCGGTACTGTTCACGGTCTTCGTTTCGTTCGGCTTTAAGAAGCTGAAGGAGCTGTTTGAAATAATCCATGCGCAAAGATACCCGACTGGCGCAGTTGAGCAGAATAGCTATACAGAGAGAGATACGCCCATACGCTTCCCGAAAAGCAATCAAACGTGAACGCTCTGAACATAAAACCCCGAGACAAGCCCATTTGTAATGAGCTAACCTCAGGGCTTAGTACTGTTCGACCCGATTTAAACAGACCGTTTACTAAAATAAAATGACTCGGATGGAGCAATTAGGGCGACACGCGCTCGATCACCCAGGCTCCGTCGACCAACCGATACCGAATTCGGTCGTGTAGTCGGCTGGGGCGGCCCTGCCAAAACTCGATTAGGTCGGGCACTACCCGGTAGCCCCCCCAATGCGGGGGCCGGGGTACCGGCTTACCTTCAAATTGTGTTTCCAGCTCGTTTTGACGGTTTGTTAACTCGTCACGGTTTTGGATTATGGTACTCTGCCGCGACACCCAGGCACCAATCTGACTTCCCCGGGGCCGGCTCCCAAAATAAATATCTGACTCTTCGGGGGTCACTTTTTCCACAACTCCTTCCACCCGGATCTGCCGTTCGAGTTCAGGGTAAAAGAAAGTGAGCGAGGCCACCGGATTTGCCGCCAGGTCATGCCCTTTGTCACTTTCATAATTGGTATAGAACACAAAACCCCGACTATCGACCTCTTTGATAAGCACAATCCGACCCGATGGGCGGCCATTTTCGCCGACGGTAGCCAGGTGCATAGCGTTTGGCTCAGGAATACCAGCCCCCAATGCTGCCTCAAACCATTGCCGAAACTGGGCGAAAGGGTCGGCCAAAACATCGCTCCGATCAAGCCCATTGAGGGTGTACTCCTTTCTTAAGTCTGCTATTTCTACCGACATAATTCGTTTTCTTTGCGATCGTTAGGGAAGGAAAAATCCTCCGAATCCGCAATTCTTTCTATTTTTGCAAAAGTAATCGGTACGTTACCAACATGGCAAACGAAGAAAAAGAAATCAAAGGACCTGAGGATTTGACCAGTAAGCCAGCCGAAATGTTGGAACTGGATGCGACAGAGAACGCTGCTGCTGAGCCTGCTCAAGAGGATGTAACAGACGAACCTGCTGCCCAGTCAACTGAAACGGTTGAGGCATCAACGCCCGTCGAAACCTCGGAAGAACCGGCCCCGGTAGAAGCATCCGCTGAAGCCCCAGTCGCGCCGGTTACCAGTGAAGAGTCATCGGTTCCGACAGCCGCTACGGAGGCTGAACCCACCGATGTGTCAGACGCCCAGGCGGTTTCGACCGACGAGGCTCCCGCCGAAGAACTCCCGGCCGATGCCGAGGTGCCTTCCATTCTGGACGAAGCAGCCCCGCAAGCCGAGGTTGTAGCCGAAACTGCAGCGCCCGAAGCCGAAGTAGCTCCGGCAGACGCCATCGAACCATCGGTAGCCGAAGAAATCTCGGCAGACTACGCCGACACGGAGACGGCCGAGGAAGAAGCGGCTGCCCAGCCTGCTATCGACTACAGTCAGTTTGGTAAGGCTGAGTTTGTGACCCTGCTTCAAGAGCAGCTCACGACCATCAGCGCCGAAGGGGTAACACCTGGTGATTTCAAGCGGGCCGACGCCATTCTGAAAGAGGCCAAGCCGCTGTTTGATCAGCTGAAAGCAGGAGACCGCCAATCGGCTCTCTCTAAATACACCGAAGAAAACGGGTCAGACGAGGGCTTCGAGTTTAAGTACGACGAGAGCGTCAACCAGTTTGATGCGTTGTACAAGCAGATCAAGAGCCTGAAGAATACCTATTTCCAGAATCTGGACAAGGCTAAAGATTCGAACTTCGCTACCAAGACCGAACTGCTCCGGCGGCTTCGCGAACTGGTTGAGAACGACGAAAACAGCGCGGCCGATCCCAAGGCCAGCTGGAATGAGTTCAAGCAGGTTCAGGACGAGTGGAAAGCCGCGGGTAACATCAACTCACCCCACAACGCTACGCTTTGGGCTACGTACCACGCCCTGGTCGACCGCTATTACAGCAACCGGAATATCTATTTCGAGCTGAAAGAGCTTGACCGTAAGCGGAATGCCACCCTCAAAACGGAGGTTATCCAGAAGGTTGAAGCTATGGCGCAGGAACTGGCCGACAAGCCGGTATCTCGTCAGACAATCGACGAAGCCAATGCGCTGTTTGAAGAGTACAAGCATATCGGCCCGGCCCCCAAAGCCGAGCAGGAAGTACTCTGGGGCCGTATGAAAGCGGCTCTGGATACGCTGTACGAACGGCGTCGGGGCCAAACCGAAGAGCAGCGGAAAGAATCGGCTCAGTTGTACGAAGAGAAGTCGAAAATCTACGAAGAACTGGTTCCGTTTACGTCATTCTCTTCATCAAGCATCAACGATTGGAACGACAAGACCAAGGAGGTTATGGCGATTCAGGACCGCTGGAACGCGCTGAAAGGTTCGATGCCGCGCGAGGAAGGCAAAGAGCTGAGCAAGAAGTTCTGGGCCACGCTGAAATCGTTCTTCTACAACAAAGGCGAGTTCTTCAAAGAGCTGGAAGCGAAGCGTGAGCAGAACCTGAAAGCGAAAACCGAACTGTGTGAGCAGGTAGAGGCTATTCTCGAATCGGGCGAAGATACTCCCGAGCTGACCCAGCGCGTGATTGAGCTGCAACGGCAGTGGAAAAACATCGGCCAGGTACCTGAGAAGTTCAAAAACTCGATTTTTGATCGGTTCAAGAATGCCTGCGATTCGTTCTTCAACCGCAAGCGCAACAAGAATCAGGAAACAGAGCGGGAGTTTGAAGATAACCTCGCGAAGAAAAACGAACTGATTGCCCGCATCGAAGCTGCTGCATCGGAAGGTGCCGACCTCTCACAAATGAACGAGTTCAAGCGGGAGTGGAGCAGCATCGGTTTTGTACCCAAGCGCGACATGCAGGCAACGCAGAAGCGCTACATCAACGCGATCAACGCGTTGGTCGGTGCAATGGGTAAGATGACCCAGAAAGAAAAAGACCGGGTAATCCAGGAAACCGAAGCCGAAGTAAATCAAGGCCGTCGGGGCGGTGGAAACCGGGGCGACCGCGACCGGGATTCGTACCGTCGGGGTGGTCATGGTGACGGCGATAGCCGGGGTGGCGATATCCGTCGTCGGATAACAGCCCTCGAAAACGACATCGCCACGTACCGTAACAACATCGAGTTTTTTGCCCGGTCGAAGAACGCCGATAAACTCCGTGCCGATATCGACAAGAAGATTGCCGATGCGCAAAAGCAGCTCGACGATCTCCGCAATCAGCTACGGGCTGCCCAGTCGGCCTAAGCGAATTCGAAATGATTAACCAGAAGCCTGTGCGTTGACTCGCACAGGCTTTTTTCGTGACTACCCGTAAAAAAACTACCCTGAACAGACGGAGTTAACCGAAAGCCGTCTTGCTGTGAAGTCAGGCAGTCAGTTGTCGGCCTCAACTTTAGCGTTTTATTTTATTTAAACAGCCTGTTTTTCAGCAAAATACGCCCCTAGACCACCAAAAACGAATATTTTTTCTCTAAAACACTTGCGCGAAATACTACTTCGCCCTACTTTTGCACCACGATTCACCGGAAACGGGGCGTCGTAAGAGTAAAGCCTCCATAGCTCAGCTGGTAGAGCAACTGACTTGTAATCAGTAGGTCGTTGGTTCGATCCCGACTGGGGGCTCAAAAAGTAAAAACCGCTCAAGAAATTGAGCGGTTTTTTTTGTGCATCACTCACGCACAATCACAAACTCCACCCGCCGGTTTTCGGCACAGGGCGATGGGCAAATAGGGCGGGTATCGCCGTAGCCTACCGTTGTGATTCGATCGGCCGCAACCCCGTTGCTTACCACATAGGTCTTGATGGCCCGAACCCGGTTCTCTGACAGCTGCTGATTGGCGCCAGTCTCCCCTATTTTATCGGTATGCCCTTCGAGCCGGATGACGAGCGTTGGTCGACTGAGCATGAGGCTCACCAAACTGTCGAGTTCGGCGTATGAGCTGGCAAACAAGTCGGCACGTGAGGGGGCAAAGAGCACATTATTCAGCCGGATTCGTTCGGCCGGTTTAACCACAGGCAAGGTATCTGTTGGGGGCAGAACCGGCTTGGGAGCCGGGGGAGCCGGTTTAGAAGTTACCTGGGGCTGCTTCGGTTTAGGTGTAGGCTGAACCCGTGGCTGTCTGCGAAATGTGTGCTCAAAAATAGTCAAGGGAATACCGAGATTAAGCACTACCGAATGCTGCGATAAGCTAAGTACCTCCGAACTACGCAGGAGGTTGCTCTGGTAATAATCAAATTGCTTCAAAAAGAGCGGATCCGTCAGCGGTTTGACATACTGAATACTTAAACGAACAGGCACCGTTCCGCCCCATTGCACGCCCACCTCCGGGCAAATGGCCCAATTGGCAGTTGGTGCCCGGTTGATCATTCGATAGCCAGTACCCCGCTCAACATAATCGAGTACACCACCTTCGGTCACCTTAGGCCATTTTTGTTCAATCGTATGCTCGCGGGCGTTGGTCGCGTACCGGGCCGACAAATGCACAAAATAGTGGACGTTTTTGTCGGGGTTTTCCCAAAAACGCTTTATGCCTCCTCCAAAACCGAGATAGCGGTAAATGAGCAGATATTTTGAAGATAGGTATGAGGCCGTCTCCAGTCCAATAACATGCGTTTGCTGCACCCCTCCGGCCGTAAGCCCCCACCCCCGATGGGTACGGTCATTTTTACGAGTTAGCTCAAATCCCAAACCGATCAGTTTTTCGAATACGTTAACTTCCCGGCTTGCCCCACTCGGCCCAAACAGGCGTCCTTCATAAATAAATTGATCGGTATGGGTCAGGGTAGGTGCTCCCCCGCGTACCTGAATCGGGTTTTTCAACGACCGTGGAGAACCATAATGCGGAACAACATTAAAAGAGACGGTTTGTGCCGGAGCAAAGGATGCCCATAATAAAAGTATCATTACGCCTAAAAAGCGCAACATGCCTACCCGAAAGGCAAACAAAAATGGAGTCATACAACGATTGGTAAAGATTATTTACCGCTATATCGTTGCGTTGGATAAAGGTTATCAGTTTAATGGTTCCGATTTTTTATTGCGGGCATTCCGTCGTCTGTAGCGCTTTCGATGAGCCTAATGAAGTGTATCAGCAACCCTACTTTACGTATTAACAATAAGTTATATACGCATCAAGAACCACCTTATAAGCTAAAACAATATAGAAAATGGATACAAATCAATACTTCACGCTATAAGCTTTCACTCGGCTCTTTTCAGTACCGGGGTTTGCTTTTAAACGTAATCGCTTATTCTAACTCCTTTTTCAAACGAGCCGCTTCGACCTGGTACGGGTGGTTAGCTTCGGCGGCTATGGTCTGAACTTGCTGCCGCGCCCGTTCAACATCTCCTTGTTTGAGATACAGCATGGCTAGATACCACTGAGCCACACGGCTCCAGTGACTATTTGATTGGGTTGCGACTTGTTTTAACACCGGCTCCACGGCCGACAGGTTTGCCGTGTTAAACACGCCGAGCGCCCGCATGACCTGGGTTGAGTCAGATTCGCCGGTTGGCGGCTGACCGGCCCCCATAAGCTCAGGATCTGAACTAACGGGCGGCTGTTTGGGCTGGGCTGTAAAGTTATCGACATAAAGGCGTTCGGTATCAGGGCCTTGATTCAGAAAAAACCATGCGACCCCGGCAAGTAATACCAGTGAGGCCGCTGCTGCCCAATATGACCAACGCACTGAACGTACCGGGTTCAAGGGCCGAACAGGTGTCTCTGTACGCCGAGCTTCTTCAGCCTGCTCCTGCGCATTTAACTCATGCCGTATACCCTTAATCAATGATGCATACTCGTTTCTAAGCACTGCCTCCCGAATAACATCCTGCCGTTTTACCTCCTCGGCTAACTCAGAATCAGCAGCCATTTGCCGGGCAAACGATTCCCGTTCGGCCTGGGGTAGTTTATGGTCCAAGTAAGCGTTGATCCGGTTCAACAGCTCGTCGTCTACACGCATGGTCGATTACAAAACAAAGTTTCTAAGCTTCTCAATACAGCGATGTCTCTTCACCTTAGCCGATTCTGGCGTCATGTTCAGGGCCTTCCCACATTCGGCAATTGACTTGCTATGGAAGTAAAATAGCGTTACAAATTTCAAACATTTTTCGTCTAGCTGATTCAAAATCTGCGTAACCCGGCCAAGACGCTGCTCTCGTTCTTCTGCTTCTATCGAATCGTCGGCTGGTAGGTTATCAAAAAACTCCTCATTTTCTGACATATACATCTCCTTACCGGTTTTCCGCCAGTAGTCAACGCACTTAAACCAGAAAATTCGCTTTACGTACTGCTCTGGGGGAATCCCCTCATACACATAGCGCCGGTTGCGGAGTTGCATGAAAAACTCCACCACAGCATCCTGCAATATATCCTCTAAAACATCCCTGGATAGCTTCGTTCGAGGTTCAGCATAGTGAAAACAAACTTGCTTACATCGTTTGTATAGGTAAGACTGGGCATTTCGATTTTCTTGCTGGAGGGCCTTTATCAGCGATTCAGGGTCCGAGAAAATAGTAAATGAAGTGTGCATTTTATACGACTATGATCAGGTGAGGTGGGTACTAACCTTCAAAAATAAGTATATTTTTTGTGACAATCGTTGATAACCTCTCATGCCATTTGCCGATACGGTTACAAAACCAAGTCAACTAATGTGTATGAACCGTTTTCTTTCACTATTGTCAGTCAAGCATTTTTTTCTGTTTTGGGTACTTTTACTGGGTGTATTCGTTCAGGATGGGTATGCTCAACTATACCTCACTCACCCAACCACCCGGATGGTATTTCAGCGCAACAACGCCAATACCGCCCATATTCCCCTCAATGGCCATTGCCCGGCTCACGCAACCCGCGTTGAAGCCCGCGTGACGGTGCGGCAAGGCGGCCAAACGACCAACTGGACCACTGTAGACTCCGCGCCCGACCGGGGTATTTTCCGGGGAGTGCTCTATAATGTGCAGGGCGGCTGGTATAATCTCGAAATTCGGGCCTGGGCGGGCGATCAACTGGTTGGTACTGGCACTCTCGAACGAGTGGGTGTTGGCGAGGTGTTTGTGACGGCAGGCCAATCGAACAGTTATGGCTCCAACTACGATATAGGCGTAGCCACCGATGACCGGGTCTCGGTGGCCAACTACTGGGGCGGGGGCAACAGTCAGTTTGATGAAGCCAACTTACCCATGCAGTTTTCGCACGCCGGATTTGAGCCCGGTGCACCCGGTGGTACCGTCTCGATGGCACCCGCAGCCCCCTTGTTTATGTGGGGAGCACTCGGCGATCGACTGGCGCAACGCCTGGGCGTGCCGGTCCTGTTTTTTGGCGCGTCGCACTCAGGCACCAACAGTAAGTCGTGGATGGAGTCGGCCAATGGCGAGCAGAACGTGGGCGGCTATTACAGCAACAACGCGCCCTACCGGGCGCTCGGCGCCACCATTTTGCACTACCTCAAACGAACCGGGGTACGGGCCGTTTTGTGGCATCAGGGCGAAGGTGACAACTTCTACCGCAGCTACCAGGGGTATATCGATAACGTGAATACGGTAATCCAGAAATCGCGCACTCAATCCGGCTTCGGGGCTTTGTCGTGGGTTATTTCGCGGGTAAGCTACATGCCCGCCCGGTACGGAAACGAATACGTAAACCACGAAACCGACAACGCCATCATAGAGGCCCAAAATGCGCTGGCATCGCAATTTAACAACTGGGCCGGCCCCAATACCGATCTTTACCGGTTGCCCGCCTACCGAAAATCCGACGGTCTTCACTTCGACCGCGACGACTGCCAGCCTCTGGCCGACCTTTGGAGTCAGCAACTACACAACGGCTTTTTTACCAACGTACAGCCCTCGGTACCCCAATCCTTTCCGACTATCACCACCGGCTATATTTTCCCTTTTACCGTGCAAAGTGGGCAAACCGTTTCGGTGCCGTTTCGATCGACGGCCGCTGTCCGGGGCGACAATCTGTACCGCATTGAGCTTTGTACCGAAAGTGGCAGCTTTGTGACCCTGCTGTCGCAGACCAACCAAAACCCGGCACCAATTCAGATTCCGGGCGGACTGCCGAGCGGCCGGTACCGAATTCGGGTTTCGGCATCGTCGCCATCGGTAACGGGCGAACTAAGTGAAGCGTTTACAGTTCAAGGTACGGGCATAAGCCCTACCCCTCCGCCTACGGGGCAGGGTTTACGTTTACTGACCCCTGAGTACAACTGCCAGACAGGCGCGTTTATCTTCCGCTCATCGGGCGGGGCCGGGTCGGTGCAGTACATGGCCCCCGGCATTACAGGCTGGACCACCAATGCCGGGCCATTTACGGTAAAACCCGCCCCTGATGCCGGGCCATTCACTCTCTTTGCGCAGGCCGACAACGGCTCCACGCAATACAGCTGGGACTGGAAAGCCGCCTGTACCAACGGCAGTACGCCTTCGCCTATTTCACCCACGCCCGCACCACCTACCCCCGTACCGCCAACGCCCGTCCCCCCCACACCCGGCCCAACGGACAGTAGTTTAAGCTTACTGGCTCCTGAATACAATTGCCAAACGGGCGCGTTTATCTTCCGCTCATCGGGCGGGGCGGGGTCGGTGCAGTACATGGCTCCGGGCATTACGGGCTGGACCACCAATGCCGGGCCGTTTACCGTAAAACCAGCCCCCGACGCACAAGCATTCACCCTGTTTGCGCAGGCCGCTAACGGTAGCACCCAATACAGCTGGGACTGGAAAGCTGTCTGTAGTAACGGAGGGAGTAACACAAATACACCCACACCCGTTACCCCGTCGATGCCGACCACTACGCCCTCTGGACAGGGATTTTCGTTACTGGCCCCTGAGTACAACTGCCAGACAGGCGCGTTTATCTTCCGCTCATCGGGCGGGGCGGGGTCGGTGCAGTACATGGCTCCGGGCATTACGGGCTGGACCACCAATGCCGGGCCGTTTACCGTAAAACCAGCCCCCGACGCACAAGCGTTCACCCTGTTTGCTCAGGCCGCTAACGGTAGCACCCAGTACAGCTGGGACTGGAAAGCCGCCTGTAGTAACGGAGGGAACCCAGTCCCAACACCCTCGCCTGGCACGCCAACGCCTGTACCGCCCACACCCGGCTCAACAGGTACCAGCCTAAGCCTACTGGCTCCTGAGTACAATTGCCAGACGGGCGCGTTTGTCTTCCGTTCGGCCGGGGGCGATGGTACGCCTGTATCGTTTATGGCAATTGGTATTACGGGCTGGACCACCAATGCCGGGCCATTTACGGTAAAACCAGCCCCCGACGCGCAACCTTTCCAGCTTTTCGCGCGTCAGTCGGGTCAGGAGATAAGCTACCGCTGGGATTTCAGGGCCGCCTGCGCGGGCAATGCCCGGTTTGGCACTGCCAACTCCCCCGAAGACCTGACCCTGCTGGTGTACCCAAACCCAAGCATAGGGCTGGTGACGCTGCAAACAGCGGCTCAGGACGGCCAAATCCAGGTTTACGGTAAGAATGGCCAACTCCTGAAATCGATTCGTTTGTCGGGCGGTGGCTCAGCTGCATCCTTGCCATTAGACCTGACGGGGTATCCGGCCGGGATGTACATCATTGAACTGAAAACCGCCGAAAAGACCGTATCGCGCCGATTGGTCAAACTGTAATTTCTGCTAACCCTTATCCATCAACCGGCCCAAATCCTGTATTTTGGGCCGGTTTCATTTTTCGATTGACTATGTTTCGCATTCTGGTTTGGTTGTTGTTCGCATTGGCATCGGGTCAATTACTGGCTCAACCCACTACCGGGCTTCGGTTCGAGGGGGCATCGTTTGATTCGATTCCAGGACTACCCACGTACACAGGCGAAAAAGAAACCCGAACCGGGCCTAAAGTTGTAGATTTGACACCCTTTTGCCCACAACCGGCCGATCAGGGTAATGAACAAACCTGCGTGGCTTTTGCCACCGCCTATGGTGCGTATGCCATTCAGCAGGCTGCCAGCTTGGGGAAACCCCTCTCACCCACCGAGGTTACCCGACAGTTTGCCCTATCGCCTATTTTTCCGCTCAAACGAATAAATCATCCGTGCTGGGAGCCGCTCACTATGCAGGCTGTGGGTCGGTTTATGACCCAGAACCCCAGTATGCGGTTCCGCGAGTTTTCGGGGGTATCGTGCAAAGCGGCCCTACCACAACGCTCACCAACCGTACCCGCCATCAGCGACTTGCTACGCATCTTTAGCCGTACTGATGACCCCGACGAAAAAGTACTACGGGTAAAACGGCAACTGAGCCACCAACAACCGGTTATTCTGGGGCTCAACGTAGCGGCTAACTTCTTCAATCTGCAAAAAGGGCTTTACCAACCCGAGCCCACCACCGGCCGACCGACAACCGCCCATGCCGTTGTGGTAGTTGGATACGACGACCGCCGGGCCGCTTTCAAGGTGCTCAATAGCTTTGGGCCAAACTGGGGCGAAAAAGGATTTTTCTGGATTAGCTATCGCGATTTTGCACGCGATGCCATTGCCGGCCTTGTGCTGGTCATGGCAGAACCCGACCTGCTGGCCGGTACGGGCAAACCCCTGCGACTGGGTGGTCGACTGGGCATCCGGGCGGTACACGAACAAGCCGACTCCCTACGCTACGATACGTTAACGGTACAACAGGTTGCCCCCGGCATGTATCAACTTCGTCAGCAAGTACAGCCCCTTGGGCAGGCGTTTCAGTTACTGACCGAAAATACCCAACCGGGCGAGTATATGTGCGTGTTTAGCCTCGATGCTACCGATAAGCTGACGGTTCACTTTCCCCGAAACCGAGCCCTGGCTTCCTACAATCCGGCCCTAGCCACCCTCAATGAAAGCGACCTGCTCCCGTTTAACGGGTTCGACTCGGTACTGCCCGATGCCGAAACAGCTCTGACCCTCGACACGCCCGGTACCGACTATCTGTGTGTGCTTTTCAGCCGCCAGCCCCTCCTGCCCAATTTACCGGCCCTACTTTCGCGCTTGAAAGCGGCCAAAGGAACCATTCAGCAACGCCTTGCTGCGGCCCTCGATCAACGGCTGCTGACGCGTACGGTGCGGTATCTGACAGATAAGATGCAGTTTGAAGCCCAAACAGAGGGACCGGCCGATACCGTCGCGCTACTGCTTCGGCTCGAAACTGCACCGAAAAAACCCTAATGCGACGCTTTGGGTCGGGACCCAAACAGAGGGAAGTCGGCCCCCTCCGAACGAAAGGCGGGCGTTTGCCGGGCTTGTTTTACCCGGCTTACTTTGCGCGGCACCTCCTGATTCAGATAGGTATACAACTCCTGCAACCACACAATTCCGTCGCGGTTAGCGTCGGCTTTGCCCGCGTTCAGGGCTTCGAGCAGGGTTTCGGTGAATGCGCCATTTTGCCAAACCGGGTCTTCGTATGATTTTTCGGCCGACGAACTGCTGGTGATAATGGCAATGCCGGGCGGGGTGTCAGCCAGAATCCGGCTGGCCTCGGCTACCTTGAGCGGAGTCGAGCGTTCGCCCGGCCCCGGCTGCACGGCCTGTCCACTATGGCAGGCATCGAGCAAAATAAGCTTCTTGCCTTTGAGCCGGGATAATGGCCCAATGAGCGCATCGCGGTAACTGAGGGAGGTAGTCCGGGGGGCTTCGGTGCGGTACTTGTAGCCCAGCAATCGAAGTTCGTCGTTATAAAGCATGCCGTGGCCCGAAAAGAAAACGATCACCAAATCTTTATCCCGGATGGGTCGCTGGCTTAGCTCTTCGAGTCGCGCGGCCATATCAAAGGCGGTAGTTTCGTCGCCCGTAACGGCTTGTGCATCAACCTGCTCAAATAATTGCCCCTCCTGCGCTTTGAAGAGGTTCCGAAGATCATCGGCATCGTTTCGGGTAAAAAGCAAGTCCGATTTTACGCCGAAAGCCAACAAGTACAGGTTGGGTTTGTCGTCGTCCGACACAAGTACCGTAAGGGGTTCGCTGCTTTTGGGGGGCAAGCCCGGCACCCGTACCCATACCACCACCGAATGACGGCCGGGCGGCAAATCAAGCGCATAATCAAACGAAAACAGTTGTTGCCGGGCCGACTTTTTGAGTTTTTTCTCCCCCATTTTACCCTCGTACAACCGCCCGTCGACCCATACCGATGTGTGTTGACGCAGCTCCGTTTCGGTCGTCGGCGCACTGATGGTCAGTTCAATTGTCAACGTATTACCGACCACCGGGTATCCGTCCGGAAATTTCAGGGCGTTGGGGCTTACCCACACAATCGAAGGGGTGTTGGTCGCTGCGATGGCCGTTTGGCTCGTAACCACTGCCTGGGTTGCCGGGCGGGGGGGTAATAAGCGTGTCAGTTCGTCTTGCTCAGACTCAATCTGGGCCGCTTGTTCGGGCAGGAAGGCAAGGCTGCGCCCATAATCAGCCTGCGCGTTTTCCAGGTTTTTGGAAACCCGATAGGCCCGCGCCCGCAACAAATAAGCCGAGCCAAAGTCCGGCTTTAGGGTTACGGCACGGGTGAGGGCTGCAATGGCCTGCTCCGTTTGATTGAGCCGCAGAAAGGCATCGCCCTGGATAAAAAAGGCAAAATGGTTGCGGGGATTCAGTTGAATGGCCCGCTCACAATCGGCATGGGCTTCGTTGTATCGGGTTAGTTGCAGTTCCGCATCGGCACGTTCGGCATAGGCAACGGCAAGCCCCGGCTCCGCTTCGATGGCGCGGGTGTACAACTGCCGGGCCTCTTCATAGGCCGAGCGGTCGTACGCCTGCCGGGCCTGTTTTACCCACTCAAGCGCGGGAGCGGGGTTTTGCGCCCCGGCCGGACCGACCCACAGAACCAACGCCCCCAAAAAAACCAAAAGCTGCCGCATAATACTCGTAAACCAATAAACCGTTGACTAAAGAGCGCATAAGTCACTAAAACTATCATTCGAAATCGTGACAATCTATGCATTCAGACGTCTTACCCCCGTCTTCATTCGGTCAGACGGGTGCAAAAATCTCGACAAATGTAGAACGAGTTTTGATAACCTTCCGACCGGTTTGCCGATACCCAGTCAGAACAACCTCACAAGTCAGCTATGAAATCCAATACACTCACCTACTTCGCAATTTTATTACTCTTTACCCTCTCGACAAGCTTTGGGCAAGACCGAACCAAGGCGGACAGTACCAAAAAGAAATCAGCGTTCTGGCAAACCATGAAAGGAGTTGGGGCTGTTGCAGGCAACATATTGTTACAGCGCGAAGTGTTTCCGGTTACCCCGCTCAACTCATCTTCATCGGGGCAAACGGCGGGCAACACCGGTTCGAGCCTCATAAGCGGCAACACCATCCGGGGCGAGTGGAAAGAACTGGGACCGGGGGGATGGGGGTCTTTTTCTCCTCGAAATCATCATTACACATTTTCCATTACTCAGGACAACGCGACCTTAAGTTATCCATTTGAATCCACTTGCGAGGCTCAACTTTCCATTTATACCGAAACAGGAAAAAGTTTAAGCTCATGGAACAATACGTTAACAAATTTACGTGCGGGTACCTACTATTTAATTTTGGCAACTGATCGAGTGAAAACAGGACGATATATGATAACCCTCGACGGTCCCGTACGTAATGTAGTAAAACAGCAGTTTGCCCATTGGCAACAAGATAAAGTAAGCTTTGGAAACGAAGGAGGAGGGGGTGGTTATGACAACTTTTTTTCGCCCCGAAACCATGTGTACACTTTTGAGCCGGAGTTAGACTCCTGGTTTGATGTACAGGCCGAGTCGAACGGAGTACCTGTAAAAATCTGTGTAGTTGATCCAACTGGTAAAGTCACGAGTCAGCATTACAGTTCTGAAGATGGTGCGCCTTTTTTGGTTCAGAAGGCCACTCAGAAAGGAGTGTATAAAATTTGGGTAGCAACCAGGGAGACGAACGGGCGTGGCACCTATAAACTGGATGTAGTAGGTACGTTTAAACAAAACCCAACGCGGGTAGAAACAACCCAACAGACGATTAATGGCCAGTTTGTGGCCTCCCAAAAACGGCACGAATACCGGATTCCGGCCCGGCTTGGCAACGTCGAAATCATTTACCGCTCAACCAATACACCCGCCAGTTTTACCCTGTACGATCAGTTTAATCAGCCTATCGAAAGCTTTTTCAGACAAGGCTATGAGTCGTACAATCAACTATTAGACCGTTCCTTTGCGGTGAAGCAGGAAGGTACCCTCAAGCTGGTGGTTGAAACCAAAGAAGCTACCGTGGGCGATTATGAGCTGATGGTTTGGGGACACGCCGGCCCCATTGTGAACGCCAACCAACGGGCCGCTACACCAGCACCAGCCCCGGCCACAACGGCCCCTGCAAGCACCGGTAAAGCTGCGCAGATTCTGGCCGATGTGTTGTTGAGCGGTCGGATTCGGTTGCCCCGGTCGGCCTCGTCGTTCCGTGGGGTCAAAGTGGTGTACGAAGATGTAGACACAGGCCAAAAATTGGGCGAAGCTCTCCCCGACGACAAAGGCAATTACTCAATTATGGTACCGCCCGGCCGTAAATACGCTATTACGGCTACTACGGAAGATGGCGCCATCAGTAGCTCGCAATACGTCAACCTCGCCCGCAAAACCCAACCCAACGAACGCATTGTTCTCGATGAAATTGCCATTATCTCAGCTCTCGACGTGGGAAGTGCCATCACACTCAACAATATATTCTTCGAGACAGGCAAAGACCGACTTCTGCCGGCATCGTATACCGAACTGAGTCGGGTAGCCAAGTTCATGAAGGCTAACCCGTCGGTGAAAGTGGAGATTTCGGGCCATACCGACATGCAGGGCAGCGCGACACTGAACCAGAAACTCTCGCAGGACCGGGCCATATCGGTGTCGTACTACCTACAGGGTAACGGCATCGGGGCGGGTCAGATTAAGGCGATTGGGCTGGGATCGTCGAAGCCCGTAGCGCCCAACACGACCCCGGCAGGCCGCGAGAAAAACCGGCGGGTTGAGTTCAAGATTGTCGGTAAGAGTTAGGCAAACTCCGCCTTGGTGGCATGCTGATTGGGCCAACCTGTAGCGTAACAGGTTGGCCTGAATTTTTTACGATTTTTTTGTCTCTTCCCTGATAACCTCGCCCCCACTCCGGCGATATAGAGGTGTACTTTAAAACAACCAACCGTATGTCTCGTCAAGGCACCCAATCGCGCACGTTCGGCGCTACTCTTACCAACTTTTTGCTGGTTTTGATCCTGTCGTTTGGCTTCATGGCCTGCAGTGATCCCACCGTTCTCGACCGCGATCGGGCCGAGGAGCTTTTGGTCGAAAACAACGCTATAATAGATACGAATCGATTTCAAATCACGCTAAACAACGAGTATACAGCCGCCAATTTCAAAAAATTATCGCTTGAGAAAGAAGGCTACTGGCGACTTAATACCCAGGCTACTGCTAAAAATGGTCTGAATATTCAGTTCACCGAAAAAGCAAAACCCTACCTGGCAGGCGATATGTATAACGAGACAGAGAGAATATCCTTATTTACCTATAGAACAAACAAGTTTCAGCGCGTAGTTGTAAGTTATCACAAGCTTAAAGAAGTTACTGGTATTCGAAAGGACCCGTCGGGTACTAAAGCACTCGTAGAATGTACGTATGAGCTCGAAGGCAAAACCCCTTTTTTCGAACTTTTAGAAAAGACCAACCCCAAAGCCCAACAAGAGAAAAAGAATTTGTTCGCCTTCCGGCTCTACGATGATGGATGGCGAATCGTTAAAACCCCCGAACCAGGTTTTTTATTCTAACCAAACACCCAAAAGGCAAGTGTCCCCCGGCTTCCAGAGCGAAAGCCGGGGGACACTTGCCTTTTGGGGCATTCCGACTCAATAACTACTTCTTATACATGGTCGCACGGGCGTCTTTAATCACCCCTTTCCAATTGAGACCAAAGCCAAAATCGTATGCGTTCCCTTCTGAATCGCGGTGGCAAGGCATATCAAACGGCACATCTTCGGCCTGCTTTTCAACAACGCTCATCGAAGCGGGCATCTGCATCGGCAACAGCCCCGACGGTTGTACTTTACCCGACATAATATCGAGCAACGCCTGATCCTGTACCCCGAAGCTGACCAGAATGGCGCTTGCATCGCCCTCAATTTCGCTGAACACCATCG
The DNA here is from genome assembly GCF_000383955.1 of Rudanella lutea DSM 19387. Taxonomy (NCBI): domain Bacteria; kingdom Pseudomonadati; phylum Bacteroidota; class Cytophagia; order Cytophagales; family Cytophagaceae; genus Rudanella; species Rudanella lutea. The sequence goes on from NZ_KB913013.1 coordinate 813,437, forward strand.
GGTTTGATACAGCCACCGAAACAATAACGGGCTTACCGTTCATTTTCTGGCGGGTTTCGGATACCAACTGTGCGTCGGTCATGTTGCGCGCCGTTACCGATTTATCCTTGTACGAGCGGTTGGTAAACGACTCCAGCGGGTCGCCCCCGGCCAGGCTCGTGGCCCGCGCATCGGTAGCCGTGTAAGGGCCGTACTGCAAACTGATGGGCAGATAGCCATTACCCCCTTTTTTCAGATCCTCCACATCGTACCCAATACCCGTTTTGGGGTTCTCAATAAACACCAGGGCCACATCGGCTTCGGCGGGGTTGTCGGTCACCTTGAAGTATTTCTTCACCAGCTCCATATTCACCGGATAATCGGTTGAGGATGGAGTTTCGATGCCCAGAAAATTCCGGCTCGCGGCTATGTATCGCTTCGGTACGTACACCGTTTTAGTGGGGGCCAACGGCAGCGCTTTGGCTTTGTTCTTGAGCATAACGATCGACTTGAGCTGGGCTTCGTACCCGGCCTGCATGTACGCGGGCTTACCCACGATCCGGCTCGACTCATCCGCGTTCAGATACGGATTCTCAAACAGACCAACCCGGAAAATATTCCGCAACAACCGCACGGCCGACTGCTCCATCCGGGTCCGCATAAACGATTCTCCGTGCTGTTTTACGCCAAGCTGGTAGGCCTCCAGAATCGGTTTGGCATCGTTGTTCCCCCCAAACTGATCAACACCCGCCATCAGTACTTTGTAGTGACGCTCGGCAAGCGACAGTTTTTCGACACCCCACGACTTTCCGTCGATAAACGAGTCCATCACTTTGTGGTCGCCGGTCACGTTCCAGTCGGTACACACTACCCCATCGTACCCGTACTTCTGCCGGAGCAAATCAGTAATCAGGTAACGGTTGTAGTTGTTGGCTATGTTTTCGCCGTTTTTCTTGTCCTGATTCCACGAGATGGTGTAATAAGGCATCACGGCCGACGCCATGCCGGTTTTGCCGTTGAGCTTAAACGCGCCCTGAGTAAATGGTATCAGGTGCTGATCGAAATTATTGCCGGGGTACACCGCGTATTTACCGTTGGCATAGTGTGCATCGCGGCCAGCCTCGCCTGCTCCACCACCCGGCCAGTGTTTGACCATAGCGTTGACCGATCCGAAACCCCAGCCACCCGCTACCAGCTTCGGTCCGAGCGACGTCTGAAACCCGTTGCAGTAGGCTTGTGCCATCGCTGCCGACAAGCGGGGGCTTTCGCCGAATGTACCTTCAAACCGGCCCCAGCGTGGCTCGGTGGCTATATCAACCTGCGGAGAAAGTGCCGTTGTGATGCCCAGCGCCCGGTACTCGTTGGCGGCAATTTGCCCAAACTTCTCTACCAGTGCCGGGTCAAACGTAGCCGCCAAACCGAGCGACGAAGGCCACATGGAAATACGGCCACCCGCAGCCGCGTTGTACTCAGCCCGTGCCACCGTCCCATGCCGGGGGTCAGAGCTGTTGTTGGCCGGAATCCCCTTGCCAACCCGCTCGCAGAACGCCTGCATCCGGTTATTCCAGCGGGCTGCCACTTCGGGCGTCTGTACGGAGGTAATCAACACGTGCCGCAGGTGGTCAGTTTGCAGAAATTTCTGCTGCTGATCGGTCAGGGCCGTGGGGTCGGTTTCGCCTTCTTTAAACGGTTTGCCGCCATAGGTACCCGCAAAGTAGCCGCCTGCCCGCGCCGGAATAGACTGGTGCGATGAGTACAGCATCAGGCCCGCAATTTCCTCGACGGTCAGCTTCGAGGCCAGGTCTTTGGCGCGCTGTTCGACGGGCAACCGCCAGTCTTCGTACGGGTCGAGCACACCATTTCGGTTCAGGTCTTTAAACGCCAAACCAGCAACCGTAAGCAGCTTAACGCCCGATTCAGCAGAATAACCAAGCGTTTGTCCGCCCGGATTCGTCACCACCCGAAACGAGCCCGCATCTGTTTCGGTCCAGCGCGGCTGAGCCACGGCCAGCGTACTACACGCCCATACCGAAAGGCCGAGCATAAACGATTTTGTCATACAAGTCGATGTCTAAAATGTCTACTGGGTAGCTCACCGAACCACCTTTACGTCAAAAGTACGCAAAGCCCTAATTTATGCGAAGTTCAGTACCAGTTTTTTGCTGTTCATCCATCTTTTTTCGGACCGATGACATTCAGCAACTAAACCGTTTGATACCCCCACCTACCGTTGCGTCAAAACTATTGTCAATCAGACAATCGCATACTCACTTTCGCACCAAAAATCCATTCATGTTCATGAAACTTTCACTACTCCTTCTCTTATTGGTAAGTTCATTGCGCGCTATGGCGCAGATCGGTCTGGGCGGCACGCCAAACCCCAATGCGGTTTTAGATTTAAAAAGCCCCAATAAAGGCTTGCTTATTCCCCGCACTTCCACAACTACCCGACAAACCATTCCGCCGGTTAAAGGTCTGATGGTGTATGACACCACGCAAAGTTCATTTTGGTACCATACGGGGGCTGCCTGGCGCGAAATCACGGATAAATGGCAAAGCAGCAATTCTGCTTTATTCACCAATAATTTTGTGGGGATACAAACCAGCTCGCCAGCGTATGCTCTGGATGTCAATGGTACAATTCGATCACGCAGTTACCTCCGTAGCGACTTTGACGCCATCGTTGAACGGGATGTCTACGCAAAAAATAATCTATACGCTTACAATCGGGTCGGCATTGGTACTACTTCGCCCGATATGCCTCTCGATGTAGTGGGGAATGCACGCATCAGTGAAAACTTGCAGGTCAATGGCAATTTCGGCATTGTCCGCAGCAATAGTTCGACGCAGTTGAAAGTGAGTTTCTCAAGTGGTGTTCTATCCATCACATTACCCGCCAATAACTTTATTGATATCCCTTTTAGCATGACATCGTTTGGGGGTACACCACGAATCAGCATTGCACAGGCCGTTAGTACAGGCAACACATGGCACCAATTTATACTGACCATCCACGATGTAAATACCTCAACCAACTTATTCAAAGTGCGCTTTTATAATGCTGGAAACAGCAGCGCTGTGTTTGACGGGACTCTCCACATGATTGTCGTAGGCCAACCCTGACCCGCACTCAAACGGGTAGTTGCGCTTCTGTCTGTGATTTTATAGGTATGTTCCGTAAACTTCTCCTTTTCTGCTGCCTGGTTGGCTTATTTAGCTCGTTCCGGCGCGATACCCTGACGTGGGTAGCCATCGGTGACTCGATCACGTACCTCAACGACCACCTGAACGAGACCGGCAATCGGGTTACCAAAGGGTATATGACCCGTGTAACCGAGCAATTGCCCCACGTCCAGTTTGTGAATCAGGGACATAATGGCTGGACAGCCGGGCGCATTGCCGCGCAGATTGAGACGCTAAACCTCACCAAAGCGGATCTTTACTCGGTGTTTCTGGGCACCAACGACTGGTGGGCCGGTCGGCCGCTGGGGCAGCTGAGCGATTATATAGCCAATACGGGCAACCAGACGGTGTACGGCTCCTATCGGATTATTATTGATAAGCTCAGGAGCCTCAACCCCAACGCGCCGATCATCCTGATTACCCCCATGCAGCGTGTTGATTTTGTGTACCTGTTCAACTTTAAGAACAACGCGTTTGGCTCATACAAGCCCAAAAACGGGCAGTCGCTCGAAGCCTTCGCACAAGCCATCGACTCTATTGGTCGCCATGAGAAACTGCCCGTGGTAGATTTGTACCACCTCAAAGGGCTGGACCATACAAAACTGGTAAAGTTTAAGCGGCTGAAAGACCCGCAAACCGGTCAGTACCGGAACTACCGATACCCCGATTTTATTGATGTTCCGTTTAACCCGGAAACCGATGAGTACCCCTACCCCGCCGAATCGGTGGCGCAAACGTACGATGGTCTTCATCCTTCCGACGCCGGTTACGAACGGATTGCGCGGGCACTGGTAAAGCGCATTAAACGGCTCTGAAGGGGTTTTTGGTTTTTAGTTTCTGGTTTTTGGTTTTTGGCTTGTCGTTTCTGGTCAATCAACTAAAAATGATAAACCAGAAACCAAAAACGATAAACCACAAACCACCTTTACCCGCCTACTTCACCGCCTTTCGGAGATGTTTGCGGGCCCGCAGCCGGAACTTCCGCCAGGACAGAGGGTCGGCAGGATACGACCGGTCGGCAGGGATATTGTTGATGAGTATGGCCGTCAGAAGCAAAATACCAACGCCCGTGAGCACGGGCGAGAGAGCGTAGGCAAAGCCAAGGCTTTTGATTTTTTCGGAGCCAATATTAGCAATCAGCGCCGTGGCACCACCGGGCGGATGCATGGTCTTGGTGATTTGCATGGCGACGATCGACAAAGACACCGCCAGGGCCGACGACAACCAAAGTTGCCCCGGAAACAGCTTGTACACAGCTACCCCAATGAGCGAGGCAATCAGGTGACCACCGACCAAGTTGCGCGGCTGCGCCAGCGGGCTGTGCGCCGACCCGAAAATAAGCACGCACGAAGCACCCAAAGAGCCAATCAGAAATACATTGTCCTGTTGGGTAAAATGCGTTTGCTGCATGAGTCCGATAGCGGCAATAGCCACAAACGCGCCCAGAAAGGTCCAGAAATGGTCGGCGGGCCGAAGCAAGGTTTGACGATAGATCACATACCGGGCTACACGGTAATGCCGCTTCATTCGTATTCTCATTATCACAACGTTAATAACACATACTCTGTAGAACTGACCGAACAGCTCACTCGATGGCAACAGCCCAACCCGACTGATTAATTCCGAAAACGGACGTTAAAGTCAAAAACCCACCCCGAAACGGATGGGTTTCTGCCAATTGAAGCGTGTCTGTTCCTTACGCCCGTTGCAACGAACGGCTCCGGTTTCCGCGCAACAGGGCCACTATACCCGCCGTGACTGCTACTGTAATCAGCACCTTAGTTGCCAACCCCTGCGGGTTATGTTTCCACTCCGATTTCCAGCCTTTCTCGGCAAAAATATTGGGTACCCGCCCCTGCTTAAAATCGTCGATAATCCCCTCGACCACGTTGACGCGGTCGGCCAGCAGCAGCGGCAACCAATGGCCGTAGCTCGACTCGCTGTATTTGAAAGCGTACCGCCGAAGGGCCCCACTCAGGCCGGTTGGCGGCACGGTTGTGCCAAATACCGCCGTCAGGCCGGGGCGTTCGTTGGAGTGCAGTACCTCTTCCTGCGCTACCTGCTGGGTGGGCCGCTCCCACGAATACCCCGAATGCTCGGCATTGGTGCGTTGTTTCATGGGGTAGGTCGGATCGTTTTTCGGGTCTGCGTCGATGCCCCAGCCCTTGATATGGGCAAATTGGGGGGCTAATTCTTCCAGATTAGGCATTGGCTGAAGGGGGGATAAGAACCGGTTTGATACAATTGTCGAGTTTCTCGGAGAAGATGTGGTAGGCATCAGCTACATCTTCGAGCGGTACGCGGTGTGTGATGAGCGCTTTGGGATTGAGCACGCCATTCTGCACGTGTTCGATGAGCCGGGGCAACAACCGTTTTACCGAGGTCTGATTGCCGCGCATGGTCAGGCCTTTGTTCATGAAGTTACCAATCGGAATCAGATTATCGGTTGGGCCATACACCCCAACCACCGATATGATGCCCCCTTTTTTCACCGAATTAATGGCCCAGTGCATCGCCGTTGCCGAGCCTGCCTGCAACAAGGTTTTACGGCCTGTAATGGTTTGCAGGGCGCTTCCGGCAGCCTCGGCTCCAACGGCATCGATGCACACGTCGGCCCCCATCCAGTCGGTCATTTTCTTAATGAATAATACAGGATCGTCGATCTCTTTAAAATTATAGGCCTCGCAGGGCGCATAGTTGCGCACAAATTCGAGCCGGTACTCGTACTGATCGAACACGATAACCCGGCCGGCTCCAAACAGCCACGCACAGCGTGCAGCCATGATCCCAACCGGCCCCGCGCCAAAGACCACCACTGTATCGCCGAGCTGAATTCCGCCCATTTCGGCAGCCTGATAGCCGGTGGGCACCACGTCGGTGAGCAACACAGCATCGTCGGGGTCCATACCGGGCGGAATCACCGTTGGGCCCACATTGGCATAAGGCACCCGAACAAACTCGGCCTGCCCGCCATCGTAGCCACCCGCCGTGTGTGAGTAGCCGAAAATTCCCCCCACGGCCGTAGCTTCGGGGTTCGATTCGTGGCAGTTTCCAAACATACCCTGCTTGCAGAAGTGGCACTTTCCGCAGGCTACGTTAAACGGTACCAGAACCTGATCGCCAACTTTGAGTTTGTGCACCTCAGGGCCTATTTCTTCGACCACACCGATAAACTCGTGCCCAAACGTGGAGCCTACGCGCGTATCGGGCACGTTGCCATTGTACAGGTGCAGGTCGGACCCACAGATACAGGATCGCGTCACCCGAACAATCGCATCTTCGGGGTGCTTGATCTCGGGCATGGGCTTGTGATCAATACGGACCCGCCCAGGGCCCCGGTAATTCATCGCCAGCATAGTATTCGGTTTACGTTGTTTATTGTTCTTGAATTTTTACCCCCTTACCCTCTCCTGTTTTTCAGGAGGGGGAATCTTACAAGCCAAATTATGAGCCTTTTACCAGCTCGCTAATGGCTCGAAGTAGACGTTTCATTCCCCATCCTGCTTTTCAGGAGGGGGGTTAGGGGATGGTCGGCAGGGCCGCTCCTTAGCCTCAGGCTTCTTTGTTGTTCAATCGGCCCAGTATGGCGGTAGCCAGATTCACGGCACCCTCGCGAGCCACGCGCTCGTTCATCCGAACAGGGGCCGTTACGTGCATGATATGATTGAGGTAGAGCACGTGCAGGGTACGCTTACGCGGCTCCCAAATGGCTTTGTCGCCCACGCCGTTGAGTGCCACCCCTGTGGGCGTATTCTGAGCTGGGGTTACGAGTTTTGTCATGGCGGGAGTCAGGTTAGGCGACGGGTGATTCGAGGAATCGTTATCCGCTGACGCGTCGCCTACCCCCCCACCCGGCCGAATACCGGATTCGGGCCGTTCGGCGGCTGTACCCTCCGGATTTGGGCCGTGGTACGAACCCTCTTTCACACCGAGCGTCAGGGCAGCAGAGTCGCGTTCGGCCACACGTTGGGGCTGAAATAACCGGTCAAACGCGTATTCCGACTGAAACGTAGACTCGTAAGGCGAGTCTTTCTCAAACGAAAAAGTCACTTTTTCGCCCCCCCAGCGCACCTCGCAGCCGTTGAGCATATCGTACTTTTCGAGTTCGACCGATTCGCCCAGTTTAAAGAGGTTACGAACAAACTCAACCGGCAGGTAATTGCACCGTTGGTCGTAGTTGTAGTCGGTGCTCAGGAGCCAAACCCCCGAGACCTCACGGGCCTCGTGCGGATCGCCCGTGCCCGCGGCATCATTGGCCGCATCGGTCGTGGTGCTTTGATCACCGAAAAAACAGGCACTAAGCCCGCACAGGGGCAAAATACAAAGCAGAATCAGGCGTGTTCGTTTCATAGCAGATTAGTCTTCGTCGTGATACGGAGTGCCAGTCGTTACGGCTCCTCCACTTGTCCAGAGACCACCCCCCTGTTGGGCGGGGGCTTTGCTGTTTTCGCCACTCGGTCCGGGTTGGTCGGCTTCCGTTTCGGAGTTATAATCCGGGGCGTGACTCCCCGTGTACGGCGTTTCGCCCGGGCTGCTGGTCACGGGCGCATCGTGGGTACGGGTTTGATTGAGACCGGCACTATTTTCGGGCGAGTACACCGGGACCGGTTGGTCGGCGGCATCGCTATCGGGCGACCGCCAGAGCCGGGGTTGCATAGTCATACAGGTGTTTTTCAGGTTGGTTGAGTAAACGTTATCCTCTCGGCGCTGATGTGAGCGGGCCGATACAGTTTCCAACCCGAAACCGCGCGAAGTACGACCCGCTACTTCGCCAGAAGTAAGGGAACGGCCCCAACGGACCGTTTCCTATATTTAGCAACAGCGAAGCAGGGTGCGGGCGTTGTATTAATGAGCCTGTTTGCCCGACCCGACGGTTCTGGCAATATACTGGCCAAAACTTCACTCAACCTATTCGTTATGGAAACCCAGATCCCATTGATGTATCTGCTGCCTTTGCTTTTGCTGGCGGCCATTTTGCTTACCTACATCACCCACGACCCCATGCGTCGGGCGGGCGACCTCCGCCCCGAACGGAAGCGTAAAAAAGTCCGCAGGGCCAAGATGCGCCCCCACCCACAGCAGCCTTATCTGCTCGAAAACGGTACGGTCATTCTGGCTTCGGAACGCCCCCGACCTGCTCATGCCCCAGAACCGTTTTCTCACTAGTTACAGCCCGAAGGCAGACTCATCCGGCGAATTGGGACTTTACAAAGAGTTGTCGACTGGCAACGGCATAAACCAATTCAACGCATGAAAAAGGTAATCATGGCCGCAGCACTGCTTATGGCAGTAGCCGCCACCAACGCAAACGCGCAGGCGAACAACGGAGCCGCTTCGGGGGGCTCGACCCGGCAATCGGGCTCCGGTACCAGCAGCCAATCATCGGGTAGCAGCACCCGCCAGTCCAGCTCCGGTGCCACTTCGGGAGGCAACACCGGGCAAACCAACAACGCCAATGTGGGTACGGGTACTACAGGCGGCACCACGGGCGGCACTGACGTACGCAGTCAGTCGGGCAGCACATCGGGGCAAGGCCAGATGAATCGCCGGAGTCAAACGACCAAGACACGCCGAACCAACACCAAAGCCACCAACAACGGCAACAGCGGCTCAGGAACGGGTAGCTCAGGCTCAGGCAACAGTAACACTACGTCAGGCTCACGCACGGGCAATCAGTAACCTTTTTAACCGACGTAAGCATGTTCTATCACGATAAGAAACTCCAGTACAAAGTACGGGTCGACAAACCGAACCCGCAGTTTGCCCGCGCCTTGCAACAGGCCATCGGCGGTATTGAAGGCGAAATCCGGGTGTGTTTGCAGTACCTGTTTCAGGCCTGGAACGCACGCGGGCCGGTGCGATACCGGGATATGCTCCTCGATACCGGTACCGAAGAAATAGCCCATATCGAAATGCTGGCTACAGCTGTTTGCCTCAACCTCGAAGGTGCCTCCAGCAGTGTGATCGACACGATTGTGGGGAATGACCCACTCATGGAGAAAATTGTGGGCGGGGGCGACCCACGCCACTACCTGTCGGGTGGTTTGGGGGCTTTGGCCTCCGATGCCAACGGGGTGCCGTTCAACGGCTCGTGGGTGGTGAGTTCGGGCAATATGGCGTCGGATATGCTCGCCAACGTAACGGCCGAGGCCACCGGGCGCACCCTGGCCACGCGCCTGTACGAGATGACCGACGATGCGGGCATGAAAGATATGCTGGCGTTTCTGATCGCCCGCGACACCATGCACCAGCAGCAGTGGCTGGCCGTACTGGAAGAGCTTGGACAAGGCAACCTATATAAAGTGCTGCCCATTCCGAACAGCTTCCCGCAGGCGCAGGAAGTGCAGGAGTTCAGCTATGCGTTTGTAAACACCAACATCGACCCCGAGCAACCGTCGGCTGGTACCAACCGGCGCTGGACCCACGGTCCCTCGCTCGATGGGCGCGGCACGTTCCGCGAAATAAAGGCGCAACCACTCGGACAGGAGCCCCAGTTGGCCCCACCGATCCCGCAGGGGCACGCCCAAACCGAACAGATGCAGGGTTCGGGGCACGAAAAAGCTTAGAGTTCCGGTACCTACTTTCCTGGCTACAAGCCCAACGCGATACAGTCGCGTTGGGCTTGTAGCCGCTTTTTCGTAAACTCATCTCTATTTCTGGCAAAGCCGGCTTGTACCACCGATACCTTTTTGTTCTCCCCATGAATTCGATACGCGCTACCACCTGGAGCCAGCTCATGGAGCTACTCTATGAAGATGCCTGGATGCCATCGCTCCGCCGGTTCAGGCCCCCCTTTGCATTCCGGGGCCTACCCGACGAGTCGTTTGTGCTCGACACCTCGCTCATGCGTATGGGGCAAGACTGCGCCCGCATTGAGGGGCACCTGCTACGGAATTTCAAAAAATACGCCCTGCGCGATGTAGTTGAACGCGACTCGCTCTGGTACTGGCTCTCAGTGGCCCAGCACCACGGGCTGCCCACCCGCCTGATGGACTGGACCTTTTCACCCTACGTGGCCCTTCATTTCGTTACGGCCAATACCGAGCGCTACCATTCCGATGGCATTATCTGGTGCCTTGACTACAAAAAAGTGCATAGCTACCTCCCGGCCGCCCTGAGTGGATTGCTCGAAGACGAAGGAGCCGATGTGTTTACAATCGATATGCTCAGTCCAATTCATTCGCTGCGGGAGTTCGACGCCCGTAGTGAGCACCCCTTTGCCCTGTTTTTTGAGCCACCCTCTATCGACGACCGGATTGTAAACCAGTACGCCCTGTTCTCGGTCATTTCGAACCCGACGATCAGCATGAAAAGCTGGCTCGAACAACGGCCCGATGTGTACCGGAAGATTACCGTGGCCAACGAGTTGAAGTGGGAAATCCGGGATAAACTCGATCAGGCCAACATCAACGAACGGGTGCTTTTCCCCGGACTCGATGGTCTCAGTCGGTGGTTGCGTCGACAATACGTACAACCCATACTCCCCAACCCGCCTACCCAGGCATAGTTGACGCATCTGGCGGCAAGTCCCATTATTAATTTCACTTGAGCAGCGTACAAACAAAAGAGAGTGACCACCATCCGGGTCACTCTCTAAAATCGCCTTGATTGCTGTATTAGGCCTGAACACCCACACTCGGATATGCTCACCTCGTTTTGCGGACAGGGTCGGCCTACCCGAAGTCTTGCACTCCGGACTACCTACTCCCCAATACGGAGGCCATCTCGGCCCTGTTGCAGCCAATGCGAAAAATTAACAAATCGGGAGCGGTTTACTTTGGCTTTCCTGCCTCTACCGGTCGCAGGGTACCCCGCGCCAGCGGTTCAGGTTTCGATTTGGGTGTACTGTACCGCAGTAGGGTCGCTATCGGATACGCCGATTTTGGCGGACGGGTAATCACCAGCTGGTACGACAGTGTCCCGATGACGAGGTTGTAGTACGTCATATTCCCACCCGACTCCTGCGCGAGGCCCCAGTTGGCCACGGGCTCTCTGGCCAGTTGGGCTTCGTCTTGCTTCGACAGGGCTACAAAGGCCGTGTCGGGCATAAATTGCTTGTCGGTAATGCCTTCAATCAGCGACACAACAGCGGGTGGTGTGGTCGTGGCTGGTTTGGTTTGGGCGCGGGCCGTTATGCCAAACAGGCACAACGCGGCTAAAAGAAGTCTGCTTTTCATCGTGTTGAGTACGTTGCATGGTTGATGCACCTATTCTAACAACGTCATTTGGGGACCGAATGCTTATTTTTTTTGAGGATGGTGTTGCTCTAAAGTGGCCTCATCGGGTCGGTTGGCCTTGTTTTTACGAGGTCGAACAACAAGCGTATTAAAATCCGGCACAACGGAGAACAACCAGACAGAACAAGTTATTATATATATACTTGATAGATTTTATATTAATTACTAACGTTATTTAAAACGCGCATGAAAACTTCGCAACAATGGGCGTTGAGCCTAAGCGTACTGACCGCTCTGACCCTGTCGTCAGGCGCCATGGCCCAACAAAATTCGGGCATGAATACGGGTGGCACAACCGCTTCAACGGGCACCATGGTGGGCCGCGAAAGCAAGGCCGAATTCGACCGCATGAACAAGAAAGGAGCCGCCGACGTCTCGGGGGTTCGTCCGTCGAGCGCGAAACTTTCCGACGCCGACAGTAAGCTGATGATGGAGGTAGCCAAAGGGGGTATGGTGCAATTGGCTGTCAGTAAAGTTGCGGCCGAAAAAGCTACCAACCCCGAAGTACGCGAGTTGGCCCGCGCCGAAGTAGAGGAACAAACCGGGTTAGCCGCCAAGTTGAAAGAGATTGCCGCAGCTAAAGGCGTTACGCTGCCGACAGCTCCCGACAGCGAAGCCCAGGCCATGATTGCTCAGATGGAAGGTACAGCCGCCGGTACACAATTCGACATGGCGTATGTACGCGAGAGCGGGGTCAACGGCCACCAGAAGCTCGATAAAGTGATGGATATGGTACGGAGTCAGGCATCGGACGCCAGCCTGAAAAGCCTCGAAATGGCCGCTCATCCGCTCGTCAAAAACCACCTGAAGGTATCGCAGGATATTCTGAGTAAACTGGGCAGTGGCGGTTCGTCGAACCGGTAACTGTAGCGATTTGCCCCATACCGACCTCTTTTTCGGAAACAGGTACGTCATCCAAAGCAAGGGGGCCACGGCATTATGTCGTGGCCCCCTTGCTATTAAGTACGTAGGCTGAATTAAATGGATAATGTAAAGTGTAGAATGGACAATGAAAAAGTCGACTATCAATTGTTAACTCAACTGTTCATCATGCATTTTACAGTATCCACCCCCTTACTTCTCCTGCCGTTTCAGACTGGCCAGAAACTCAACCATGTCACGGATTTCGCGCTTCGACATGATGTAGCCCATGGGCGGCATACTCGACGGCATATTTTCGCGCTTCGTAATTCGCGACACCGCAATCTTGAGCGGCTCAGCGTCGGTAGTTTTAAGCACCAGTTCGCGTTCGTTTTCCGCCGTCAGCACGCCATTCACGGTCTGCCCGTCGGATAGGGTCAGCATCACACTCCCGTACCCAGGCGACAGACGGGCGCTCGGCTCGATCAGAGCCTGCAACAGTTGCTCGCGGCTCAGTTGTTCGCCAATGCGGGTAAGCGAGGGGCCTACCTCGCCCCCTTGCCCGTTGATGGCATGGCAGCGCACACACTGCCCGGTCGAGTTGGTCATGAAATACCGACGCCCCAGAAGCGCATTACCGCCAAACAAGGCATCTGTGTAATCGGCCGTGGTGGTCCCCACCGTGCGGAACGGGGCCAGTTTGGCAATTAACGGGGCCGATCGGCTCGAATCGACCGCTTCGCCCAATTCAAGCGCCAGGCTCGGTGACAACGATTTCGACGCCAGTTTGTCAATCAGCCCAGCCAAAATCGACTCCGTACGGGCTGCAGGCATGGTGCCCAACACCTGAAGCAACTGCTGCTGCTCTTTCACCGTGCCTTTTTCGAAAATCGGTTTCGACACTTCGGCCAACGTTGCCGCCGACAAGTCCTGCCCACGCATGAGGCCGAGGGCCACCGTACGCACATCGGCGTCGGCATCGGTCATGCCCTGCTTAATAGCCGACTCCATGCCCGCGTACCGCAAATTACCCAAAGCCGTGAGGGCCGCCGACCGCACCTCGGCCGATCCGCCCTGACTCAGCAAGGTAGCCAATTGTGCCGTGGCATTGGTCAGTCCCAGTCCGCTGATCATCTGCGCGGTAGCCACCACAATGCTCGGCTCAGCATCTTGCAACAGGGTGTTCAGGCTCGCCTGCAAAGCCGCCCGTACCGGAGCTGCATCGCGGTTGAGCGCTCCCCGGTACCGGCCATCCACGCGGTCCATTACCGATGGATTCGACCAGCTACCCAACGTTGCCAGGGCTTCGGCCCGGAGGGCTTTATTCACATCTTTGCGATTCGCAAACGAGACTAATCCGTCAATTTGCGCGTTACCACCCACCCGCAGGCAAGCGTTAATGGCACGCCGGAGTAAGGGCTCCGAGGTGAAGCGGGTGTTGCCCAGCGTTGCAGCCAGGGCAGGCAAGGCACCTGGAATCGACTCATCGTCGTTGATAGCGCGGGCCGCTTCGGTCACGATGTACTCGTCGCGGTCGTTCAGGAACAGGGCCACTTTTTCGTTTTTCAACCGGCGCAGTACCAGCACAGCAGCCAGCCGCAACGATTTATCAGGGCTATTGGCCAAAGCGACCATCGGCTCTACCTGCCCAATCCGCGACAGCGCCATTACGGCCGCATGGCGCAGGTACACATCTTCGTCGTTGTTGGCTTTGAGCATATCGAGCAATGGCCCGACGGCGCTCTGATCACGAATGCGGCCGAGGGCCTGTGCGCTGTAGAACTGCACCCGTGGGGTATTGCTTTTCAGCAGCCCGATCAGTTGCGCGGTAGCTTCACTCATGTCCGCATCACCAATCACTTTAGCGGCCTGTGCCACAATTTCGGGGTCAGCGTCGCGCAGCAACGCCAGCAGCGGCTTACCATCGGCTTTGTTTTTACGCGCCAGTTGGCCGATTCCCCAAACGCCATGAACCCGCGCCAGTTGATTGGCCGTTTGGGCCGTTGCTTTTTGCAACTGAGCCGCCCCCGCAGCGCCCCGGTTTACGAGTTCAAACTGGGCTTTCTGCCGAATCCGCATGTCGGGATACATCAGCAAATCGTACAGGGCTTCGGGCGTTTGGGTCGCGTAGGCCATCTGCATCAGCCGCTTCGTTTCAGCGCGTTGGGCTTTCAGGTCGTTGCGTTCTTCGGTCACGTCGAGTTTCCAGACCCGGCCGTAGTTTTTGGTATCCCAACCGTTAATCCAGTCGGCCACGTACAGGGCACCGTCCGGCCCGAACCGAATGCCGGTGGGCAGCAATCCTGTCAGCACTTTTTGCTCGCCATCCAGTTCAAACGACGCCCCTTTTGGCTTCAGGCCAAAGGCCCAGATCGGCGAACGGGCCGGGTTACCCACAAACTCTACCAGGAAGAACTTATTTTTCCAGGCCGATCCCAAGGCCGTACCGGGGTTATACACCATGCCCGTGGGGCCATTATGGAAGTTCATGATGGGCGGAATAATGTAAGCCGCCTGCCCGTCCCACCGGGGCTTGAACAGCTTCTCGTCCATCCAGACTTTGTAGCTGTTGTTTTTGGGATCGGTGTATTTGCCGTATTGCCAGTTGGAACGCCAGCCAGCATCGGACCCGTCGACCACGTGGACGAGTCGCTCGCTTTCGCCGGGGTGGTCACCGTCGTTGTCGGAGCTGATGAGGTTACCGTATTCATCGAACACAAACTCGTGTGTGTTGCGCAACCCACCCGCAAACACTTCAAAATCAGTACCATCGGGATTCGAGCGGGCAATGATCCCCTCGTTAGAACGCTTATGATTGACGCCTTCGGCCGTGGTGATGTTGGCCCCGATGTCGCCCATGTTCCAATAGATTTTCCCGTCCGGCCCTTCAATCGGGTTCGACATGTTGTGCCCGCTGAACCCGATGTGTACGCCATAGCCCGTGCTAATGGAGGTTTTATGATCGAGAACGCCATCGCCATTGGTATCACGGAGCCGCCACATGTCGGGGGCCATGGCTACGAACACGTCTTCGGCCCGGACAAGCAAGCCGCCCGCAATGTCAGACACCTCATCGAAGAAGTCGTTCAGAATCCGCATCGACTTATCAGCGATTCCGTCGTTGTCGGTATCCTCCAGGCGCCAGATTTCCTCTTTCTCCACTTTCAGGTCGCGCCAATCGTGACTGCCATCGCCGTTGAGGTCTTTCAGCCACTCGTTCTCTTTGCTTTTTTCGGGGGCGAAGGTGCTGCGCAGAAACTGCCGACGGTCTTCTACGGTCTGCAAGCCAATAGAGGGGGTCATCCAGTTGCGATGCCCCCGAATATCAAATTCGGAGTTTTTCTGCCGGTTGGTCCGGGTCAGGTACACGCGCCCCTGATCATCAATCGACATAGCCACCGGGTCGGGCGCGAGGGAGTCGGAGGCCCACAGCGAAACCTGAAGCCCATCGGCTACGGTCAGGGCTGTTTTTTCGCGGATGTCTTTCGCTTTCTGACGGCCTTCGGCGGGGTCTTCCCGCACAATAAGGGCGGTATCGTTGGCGGCCCTGCCAGGCATCATTTTAACGCAGGACACCACCACCAGAGCCAGCGTAGCCAGCCCGAGTATCGGAGTTTGGAGAGAACGTTTCGGAGCCATTGGGCAAAAAAAATTGGACATTGAATACCGGGCGCCGGAGACAAAAGCGTACGGAGTATGCCTTTGCCTTCCAACACCCACTATCCAATGTCCAATAGGGGTAAGTTCTACTATAAACGTACCGTTGCGGGCAGGTATTTAGCAATCAAATCCTCATAGTAAGGCTTCAGCTCGCTCACAACCGGCGGCTTGGGGCTCTTCGAGTACAAGTCGTACGGATTGAAGGCCCGCACCCACTTGAACATCTCATGGTCGTGGTCATCGAGCAGGTGATTGTACGCGTTTTCGCGGTGCTGTGCGTAGAACGAGTGGTACCGAATCATGTACAGGGCCGGCTCAGGCAGGTAGTCCTTCGTCATGTGGTACAGATACTCATCGTGGCCCCACGACATGTGTACGTTCCGAAGGCCACAGTTAGGCTCGTACACACCGTACTTGGTGTTGTACTGCTCATTTTGGCTGTCGGGGTTTTCGGCAAAAAACTCAGAGTACACAATCTTGTCGGAATGCGCGCAACCCACCGGGAACGTATCGCCTACTACAGCCCACTGCGGCTCACCAAACAGGCAAAGCACCTTGCCCATGTCGTGCAGGAAGCCCGTCAGCACAAACCAATCGGGATGTCCGTCGGCGCGGATAGCCTCCGAGGTTTGCAGCAGGTGCTGAAGCTGATCGAGGTCGGTATCGGGATCGGAGTCGTCGACGAGCGTGTTCAGAAATTCGGCAACGCCCCAAACGGTCATCTCTTTTTTGTTGAACGCCAAGAACTCCTCCCGCTTCTCACGCACGAAATCGAACGTCTGATAGCGGTGGTTGAGCCGGTAAAACTCCCGAACGGTATCACGGGCCGGAGCCTCGTAGTTCCGGTATTCTTCTTTGGTTTTGTGCTCTGGATTCACTGAGGCCGGTGTTTCGGGGTACCGGGCCAACAGGTCGTCTTCCCACTCTTCGAGGGAAGCCAGCGGATTCCGTTCCTGCTCAGTTAATACGGGTTGCTGATTCATGGGGGCAACGTTTTTAAAATTTTGGCCCAATGTAGGAAATTATTGCATTCTTACCTTGCCCCTGTTTCCACGTTGGCGGCTTTACGCCGAGTAAATTTGCCTATTACCCACTCCCGAACGGCCTCGCTGTTACTGGTCGTAACGATTTTATTCGCTACTTCGCCTGTTCAATTGCCGGGGCCTACAGGCGCTGGCTTTCTTACGTTTCACAACATGGCGCGAATTGCCCTTTTTCCCGGCTCCTTTGATCCATTTACCAAAGGCCACGAAGACATTGTTCTGCGCGGCCTGAACCTCTTCGACCAGATTATTATCGGCATTGGCCGGAATGCCAATAAGCAACGGTATTTTCCGCTCGATGATATGGTCCGCTTTATTGAGCAAACGTTTCGCGATTATCCCTCGGTGTCGGTTTTACCGTACGACGGCCTGACGGCCAACGTGGCCCGCGAGGCCGGGGCCAAATTTCTACTCCGAGGCTTGCGCAACACCACGGATTTTGAGTATGAAAACAGCATTTCGCAGGTAAACCGATATGTGTACGAAGACGTCGAAACGGTCTTTCTGATCACATCGCCCCACCTCGCTCCTATCAGTTCGAGCATTATCCGGGATCTGCACCGCTACGGCAAAAATGTGGATGCCTTTGTACCCTACAAACTCGATCAGTAACTGAGAATGTAGCTAATGGATAATGTGGAATGTATAATGATTAATGTAGAGCAAGCAACATACTTTTTCAACACATTGAATATTAGTCAATTATCCATAAATTCTACATTATGCATTATACATTAGTATAAACAGCGAAGCCGGGCGGAAGATCTTCCGCCCGGCTTCACTGTTTATGAACACCCGACTTACCGCGTATTTACCGTAGCCTGATACACCTGATCGATCACGTAACGAATCGAGCTAAACGAATTGGTTAGGGCTACCAAAGCCTGCTTCCGGTCGAGCCAGGCCAGTTTTTCAATGTCTTCGTCTTCCTGCGGGGCCATGCGACTGTCGTCTACCAGCCGCATTCGATACCATTTGGTTCGTTTCAGAATCCGGCTTCCGTTGTCCGTGTAGGTGTGGTAGGTGGTGCAGATTTTATCTTCGATAGCCACCACGACCCCGGTTTCTTCTTCCACCTCGCGGGCCGCCCCCTCACGCGACGACTCGCCGTCGTCCAGTTTGCCTTTGGGCAGGTCCCATACTCCCCGGCGGAACATCAGCAGCATCTGATCGTTCTTAAAAACCACCCCTCCTGCGGCCTTGACAACCTTGAAAAGGCTCGCAAACCGCTCTTCGCAGGCTTCTTTATCCTTGCAGATGAGCGTGATCGATTGCAGATCGCTCACATCGGCGGTTTGCATCAGAGTCACCACTTTCTCGACCATCGTCGGGGCTACATTAAGCACCAGCAGATGGCCTTTCAGGGCGTCATCTTTCAGGATTTCAAGCCGGGCGTCCACGATCTGATCGTAGTGGGTCAGGTCGTCTAAGCGGTTGGCTTTCTTTGTGTTGATGAACCGAATCGGGCGGTCGTCGATAAATACAATCATCTCATGCAGACGTGTTCCGTGAAAAACCATTTCTGACGGCACAGGGCGGCTTTGCCTCTGTTGCCCGTTCGGTTTGATGAACAAAATTAGAAAAAAGCGCTTTTGTTTGCGTTGAGCCGACAATTGCTATTTTTGCAACAGGCCAATTAACTCCCTTTGTGGAAATTCTTATAATCCTCTTACTGACGATACTTAACGGCGTTTTTTCTATGTCAGAAATTGCCCTGGTATCGTCCCGGAAAGCTAAACTCGAAACCAGTGCCAAAAACGGCGATCGACGCGCCCAGGCAGCCCTCGATCTGGCCAACTCGCCCAACCGTTTCTTATCGACCGTTCAGATCGGTATCACCCTTATTGGCATTTTACTCGGTATTTTTAGTGGTGACCAGCTCACTACCGACGTCCAGAACTTTGTGGCCCAGTTCCCTTACATAGGGGCCTACTCTCGGCCTATTGCGGTCGCGTTGGTGCTGTTGGGGCTCACCTACCTTTCGCTGGTACTGGGCGAATTGGTGCCCAAACGGATTGGCCTCTCTAACCCCGAAGGCATTGCAAAAACCATGGTTGGGCCCATGAACGTGCTGTCGCGCGTCACCTCACCGTTTATTGGTTTGCTGAGCGTTTCCAGCGACGGTCTGATCAAACTGATGGGCATCAAACCCAACGAAAGCGCCGTTACGGAAGAAGAAATCAAAAGCCTGATTCAGGAAGGTACCACGGGTGGGGTCATCGAAGAAATTGAGCAGGAAATTGTGCAGAACGTGTTTCAGCTCGGCGATCGGCGGATTACGTCGCTCATGACCAACCGGCAGGAAATCGTGTACCTCGATCTGGAGGCTGAGCCCGAGGAGAACATCGAAAAAATCACGACGTACAAACACTCTACCTACCCCCTCTGCAACGGTTCGGTCGATGAAGTAGTCGGGTTGGTTGCGTCGAAAGACTTACTCGGCAAAGACCTCAACACCGAAATAAATAACCTCGAAGCCATCAGCCGCGAGGTGCTGTTTATTCCTGAAAACAACCGGGCCTATCAGGTACTCGAACGCTTCCGCGAACGGCGGCAGTATGTCGGTATTATTGTGGATGAGTACGGTGGGGTACTGGGCATGGTGACCCTCAACGACATTATCGACGCCCTGGTGGGTGATATTTCGGAAACGAGCGAGTTTAATTACGAAATCAGCGAGCGGGCCGACGGCAGTTTCCTGATCGACGCTCAACTTCCGTTCGACGATTTTCTGAACCACTTCGACATCAACGTGTCGGAACAGAAACGGCGCGACCTGACCGGCTTCGATACCCTCGGTGGCTTTGCTTTGCATATTCTGAAAGACATTCCGAAAACGGGCGAAACCTTCAGCTGGCAGGACTACCGATTCGAGATTATCGACATGGATAAGAGCCGGATCGACAAGATTCTGGTTACCCGCGTCGACGACGAATAAACCGGCTGCCGGGCTACACGAGCCGCTTCCGGGCGGTTTCGCCGACGGCTAACAACTCTCCGATTTCCCATGATCAATTCCCAAATTGCCCGGCATCTGCTGGAAGTGAAAGCCGTGAAACTACGGCCCGAGGAACCGTTTACCTGGAGTTCAGGCTGGCTATCGCCCATTTACTGCGACAACCGGGTAACACTTTCGTACCCCGAGGTCCGTACGTTTATCAAAAACGCCTTAGCCGATGCGATCCGGCAGAATTTCCCGGCGGCCGACATCATTGCGGGCGTGGCTACGGCAGGTATCGCGCAGGGGGCGCTCGTAGCGGATGTGCTCAATCTGCCGTATTGTTATGTACGGCCGGAGCCCAAAAAACACGGGATGGGCAACCAGATTGAAGGGCGGTTTGAGGCCGGGCAACGGGTTGTTGTGATTGAAGACCTGATTTCGACGGGCGGCAGCTCGCTCAAGGTGGTGGAGGCCCTCCGGCAAGCTGGTGCCGACGTGCTGGGGATGGCCGCTATTTTTACGTATGGCTTTCCGTTGGCCGACGAAAATTTCCGTAACGCCAACGTTCCGCTTGTATGCCTGAGCGACTATTCGGCCCTGATCGAAGAAGCCCAACGAATGGACTATGTACAGGCCGAGCAATTAAGCTCGCTCGGTGCCTGGCGTGAAGACCCCGGCAGCTGGGGTCGTTGACCCAACCGAGTTTCCCTTTTCATAACGCCCCCGGAGCCCCTGTCCTTTAGCCGATTTTAATGGACAGCCGCTTCGGGGGAGT
This sequence comes from Rudanella lutea DSM 19387, assembly GCF_000383955.1. Lineage (NCBI taxonomy): Bacteria > Pseudomonadati > Bacteroidota > Cytophagia > Cytophagales > Cytophagaceae > Rudanella > Rudanella lutea. The sequence continues at coordinate 834,116 of NZ_KB913013.1, forward strand.
TCTTTTATTACCAGCACGTTAGCGGGCAACGTACGATAAAGTCTCCTTTTTTATCCGCCGGGGGAGTTGCCTTTGACCCCAAACATTGCGTAACATTGTGTTAATCATGGAAAACGCACGACCCAATCAGCACTTACGAAAAAACCCTGGCTTTGGCGGAACCCGCTCACAATCAGGCAATGGGTGGTTAGACCGGCTCGACACCGGGTTGGGCAAACTCCCTCCGCAGGCTACCGACCTCGAAATGGCTGTACTGGGAGCCCTCATGATTGAGAAGGATGCCCTCTCGGCAGTTATTGACATTCTGAAGCCGGAGAGTTTCTATAAAGAAGCCCACCAGCGTATCTACAACGCCATTCTGAACTTATTTCAGAATTCAGAACCCATCGATCTGCTCACGGTAACCCAGCAGCTCCGCAAAACGGGCGAGCTGGAGTTTGTGGGGGGAGCGGGTTATGTTTCTGAGCTGACCATCAAAGTCAACTCAGCAGCCAATATTGAGTACCACTCGCGGGTTATTTCGGAGCATTCGCTCAAGCGGGCTATGATTACCATGGCCTCCACCATCCTGCGCGACGCCTACGAAGATACCACGGATGTTTTTCAGTTGCTCGACCAAACCGAACAGTCGCTGTTTCGGATTTCGGAGTCGAACATCAAGAAAAACTACGCCGACATGGGCACCATTGTTCGGCAGGCCCTCAACGAGCTGGAAATCAAGAAAAACAATAAGGATGGTTTGACCGGCATTCCGTCGGGTTTCAGCGCGCTCGACCGGCTTACCTCCGGTTGGCAACCGACCGAATTGGTTATCCTAGCTGCCCGACCGGCTATGGGGAAAACTGCATTCGTTGTGTCAGCACTCCGAAATGCCGCCGTCGATTTTGGGCAGCCGGTTGCTATTTTCTCATTGGAGATGTCGGCCGTGCAGCTGGTTAATCGTTTGATTTCGGCCGAAGCAGAAATTGACAGTGAAAAAATTAAGAAAGGAAACCTGGCTCCGCACGAATGGACCCAGCTTCACCATAAAATTCAGCGACTGACGGAGGCCCCAATTTTCATTGACGATACCCCCGCCCTGTCGATTCTGGAACTACGCGCCAAGTGCCGCCGTCTGAAAGCTCAGCACGATATTCAGATGGTCGTGATTGACTACCTCCAGCTGATGCAGGGCGATAATAGCAAGGGCAGCAACCGTGAACAGGAAATTGCATCGATTTCGCGGGCGTTGAAAAACCTGGCGAAAGAGTTGAATGTCCCCGTAATTGCCCTTTCACAGCTGAGCCGGGCCGTTGAAACCCGGGGTGGCGACAAAAAACCACAGCTGTCTGACCTTCGGGAATCGGGTTCTATCGAGCAAGACGCCGACATGGTTATGTTCCTCTACCGGCCTGAGTATTATAACATTACGCAGGATGAAGCCGGTAACTCTACGGCCGGCATCGGTGAGGTGATTGTGGCGAAAAACCGTTCGGGCTCACTCGACACCATTCAGCTCCGGTTCGTCAACCGTTTCACCAAATTCTGCGACCTCGATACGTATTTCGATCCGGTACCGCAAGGACAAGGTTTCCCAAGCAATGTAACGGGTCTGAGTAGCTTCGACAGTGGCCCCGTTGGTGGGTTCCCCCCCGTAGGCCCATCAGGCCCCGGCGGTATGCCCCCAATCCCGCCCACGGGAGGCACTTTACGCAGCCGCGCCAACGATTTATCAAACTTTGGCAACGCCGACCCCAATCAGCAGACGCCGTTTTAATCAGGAGAAGGCAACAGGTAAAAAGGCAAAGGGGGCTAACGTATGTTTATCACATGCATTAGCCCCCTTCGCCTTTCCCCCTTATCCTTTTTCCTATAAACTGTAATATACCACCAGCCGTGGCCGGTTGGCGGGGGTTGGATGCTCACTTGTACAGAACTGCAAAGCGCGGTACGGGGGCGCGGGCGACTCATCCTGCAAACGCAGTAGCCACCCAAAATTAGTGGCCGGATTGGCGACCATAGACGCCACCTGACTTTTCACATCAAGCTTCTGATACACGCCCGGTTGCGACTCAGCCGACGGAACGGCTATCTGTCCGGCGGTTGTGCTCGTTGGGCGTGTAGCGTAATTCAATGTGGTCTGATCCCAGGCCGAGGTCACACGCTGCAGATACACCGGATTGTTGCCGGTGTTAGGCGATGGCGCAAACCAGGGAATATCGTAATAGGTCAGTCTCAGAAACGCACTGTCGATACGCGCCGTTGCTGGAATAGCGGATAGATTGAATCGCAGATAGCTTTGGTAGGTAAGTGGTGTTCCGTCTGTAGTCCAGGCCCCTACCGCCATGCCGTACCCAGCCCCGGTAACAGCTGTAGTACTGTAGGTCGACGTAAACGCGTCCTGCCCTTCGCCGGTTGCGGGCTGAAGCGTCAGCATCTCAGAGGCCAGTGCTGGTTCACCGGGGCAGGCAATCCGGGTTCGAACGAAGTTGCCTGTGTTGTCGACCGTTACACGCCAGCAGTACCCGTTGGGCGACCGCATAATTACCCCCGAACCAATGTTGTCGATGTACACATCGCCCGCGCTTACGTGCAGGCTCGACCGGGGGTCGGAGTTATTAATGCCTATCCGACCATTGAGTCTTAGCCAGCCCGTAGCGGTCGAGCTACCGGGTACAGTTGCTCCGGCCGGTGCCGTTGAGCCCCCCGGCGAGGTGGGGTCGGGAATACCGGCCTGCCCGAAACTAACCCCGACCGACTGCCCCCAAAGTAGCAGTATCAGCCCGATCCATCGCTGCGTGCGTACATGTTGTTTCATAAAGACTCAAGGGGTTACATGGTATGGTTAAAATTAGGCCCGGCGCGTCAGCAAAACTACATTTTCGACGTGGTGCGTGTGCGGAAACATATCAACCGGTTGCACATTACTTACCTGATACGCTTCGTCCAGAATAGCCAGGTCACGAGCCTGCGTTGCCGTATTACAGCTCACGTACACAATACGCTTGGGCGCAGCCTTGAGTAACTGCCGGGTAACAGCCTCATCCATGCCTGCCCGGGGCGGATCAGTAATGACCACATCGGGGTGGCCGTGTTGATCCATGAAGGCGTCAGTGAGCAACTCTTTCATATCGCCCGCGTGGAAATTCACATTCGTGATTCCATTGACCTGCGCATTCACACGGGCATCTTTCACCGCATCTTCGACGTACTCAACCCCCACCACCTGCCGGGCCTGCCGGGCCACAAATAACGCAATGGTGCCGGTACCGGTGTACAGGTCATACACCAGCTCCTGACCGGTTAGCCCAGCCCATTCGCGGGCAACTTTGTATAGATTAAACGCCTGACCGGCATTGGTCTGATAGAACGACTTGGGCGCCACCCGAAATGTCAGCGGGCTTCCGTCGGCACTGTGGCCATCGTTCATCTGCTCTTCAATGTAGGGCGTACCCGCATAGTTTATCACCTCCAGGTCGCCGTAGGTGTCGTTCTTTTTGGTATTGATGATGTAGTTGAGCGACGTAATCTGCGGAAACTGTTCGAGCAGATAATCGAGCAGGTGCGCCAGCCGATCGGGGTTATCCTGCGCTACCTGCATGGTCACCATCACCTGTCCCGTCGATTCGGCCGTGCGGATAATGAGCGTACGAAGGTAGCCAACGTGGGTTTTGAGGTTATACGCGGCCAGATTGTGCGCGTGCATGTATTCCGAAACCGCCAACCGAATTGCATTGGAAGGGTCCGGCTGTAGGTAGCAATGCCGAATGGGCAGCACCTTATCGAACCGGCGCGGAATGTGAAAGCCCACCACCCGCTGATCGATGCGTTCGTCGGAGGTTACCTCGGCCTGCGTCATCCAGCGCCCTTCGGCAATGGTAAATTCAAGTTTGTTCCGGTAATACTGCCGTACGTCGGCCGGCATAATTGGCCGAATAGACGGCAACGCAACCTTCCCGATCCGCGTAAGGTGATCAACGACCTGTTGTTGCTTAAACGCCAGTTGCTCTTCGTACCGAATGTGTTGCCATTTGCAGCCTCCGCAGGTGCCAAAGTGTTCGCAGAACGGCTCAGCCCGGACGGCCGAATACGAATGAATCCGCTCGGCAACAGCCTCACGGTACTGTTTTTTCACATTAACAATGCGCAGATCGACCACATCGCCCGGAGCCACTGCCGGATGGCCCGGCCCGGCTTCCACAAAAATTATCCCCTCTGGGGTACGCACTAAGCACTTCCCTTCGGCAGCTACCGCATCAATTTGTACGCCTTCCAACCGTTGGGGTGCTTTATGACTCCTTCTTCGCATAATACCTGAATAAAATGCTAAATTAACCCACATTTTGGACCTGTGCAGATTGGAAAACGTTTACTCATGCCCACTTTTTACCAACAGACTCGTTCTAAGCTACTTATCGCCGTCCTGTTCCTGCTAAGCTGGACTACCGCACGGGCTACTCACATCGTGGGCGGTGAACTGGAACTCCAGTATCTGGGGGCTTCCAGCACGTTCTCGCACCGCATCAACATGAACCTTTATTTCGACGATATCAACGGAAACCGGGGGGCCGTCGATCCGACTGTGTTCGTGTATGTTTTTCGGAAACGCGACAACGGACTTGAAGGGCGCGTAGCCCTGCCACTCGTGGGCGATACGTTTGTCAATTACACCAACGCGGCCTGCGCCATCGGCAACCTGCGTACCAGATTGCTCCGATACAGTATCGATGTGACGTTCACCAACAACTTCAGCGATCCTGAAGGATACTACATGGTTTGGGAACGGTGCTGTCGCAACAACTCGATCGCGAATATTATCAATCCGGGAGGGGCGGGTTCTACGTTCTGGCTCGAATTTGCTGCACCCTGGCAGAACAGTCGGCCGTTTGTCAACTCCACGCCTTCGTTCGGTGTTGCCAAAGGCGACTACATCTGCACCAATCGGCCGTTTAGCTTTGATTTCAGCGCCCGCGATACCGACGGCGACAGCCTTGTGTATTCGATGGCTACGCCCCTCAACGGCTTCAGTACAGCCACCGTACCCGACCCCAGCCAGAGCAATAGTGTACGTGGAGGCCCCTACCCGCTTGTCAGTTGGGCACCGGGCCTGTCGGCCACCAATGCTATTCCGGGAACGCAACCCCTCCGCGTCGATCCACGCACGGGCCTACTTACCGTTGTGGCTAATACACCGGGACTGTACGTTTTCTCGGTATTGGTAGAGGAATACCGCCGAACAGCCGGTCGAGCTCCGGTGCGGATTGGGCAGGTCCGGCGCGATTTTCAGCTGCAAGTGGTCGACTGCCCACCCAACGACCCACCCCGGATTCTGATGAAACCACAGGGCGCGAAAGACTATTACAAGCGTGGCACGGTACTGACCATCAGCGAAGCCGACCAAAACTGCCTCACGCTGTTCCTGACTGACCCTAACCCCAACCAGCGCATCACGATTACCAACGCCAGCGGCACCCTGCCGGGCCTCTCGCTTACCCCCAACATCGTCACCACCCGTACAAGCACCGATACCGTCAGGGCCGAGTTCTGCTTTGGTCGCTGCCTCACCAACGGGGTGAGCGGTCGGGTAACGCTCGCGATTCGGGCTACCGATGAAAGTTGCCCGCAGGGCCTGACCGATACCCTGCTGGTTCAGCTCAACGTTATTGCCGCGCCCATCAACCGGCCACGGGTGGTTACCACGCTCCCGCAAGACAAGGCTCAGGTGACCGTAGGCGGTTCACTTTCGTTCAACGTGGTCGGCACTGATCAGGACAACGACATTGTATCCGTACAGGCCATTGGGCGGGGGTTTACGCTGGCATCGGCCAACATGAATTTTGCCACTGGCTCGGGCACAGGGCGCATTACCCAGCCGTTCGTCTGGCGTCCGAGCTGCACGCAGGCCACACGCGGCAAATACCTGGTCGATTTTGTGGTAACGAAAACTCGATGCAACCGTACCCTCCGCGATACCGTCACCGTCGACCTGACGGCCGTGGGCCTGCCCAGCCAACCGCCCACCATCCGCACCAGCCTGCCCAATCCGGTCATTGAGCTGACGCTGAATCCGGCCGATGAGACCCGCTCGTCCATTCAGTTCGATGTGTTGGGCAATGACCCCGACCGCGACTCCATCCGGCTCACCGGTACCGTTCGTGGGGGTAGTATGGCCGATTTGGGCGTCAACTGGCGCGATTTGTTTGGCCGGCCTTCTCTTCAATCGGGCTTCCTGTGGCAACCGTCCTGTGAGCTGCTGCAAGGCAAAGAGGAAGCTACCTTCGTGTTTGACTTTGTGGCCGACGACCGGAGCTGCCAGCCCAAGCATGCCGATACAACCTCGGTAACCGTTCGTCTGAAAAACCCGACCGTGGATTACACCCTGAATATTCCGAACGTATTTACCCCCAACAACGACGGCATCAATGACTACTGGTCGGTAGCCGACCTGCCCGCCGACAATTGTTCCGAGCAGTTCCAGTCAGTCGAGATTGTCAATCGGTGGGGACAGGTGGTGTATCGGTCCAAAGACCGCAACTTCCGCTGGACGGGTGCCAACACAACGCCGGGGGTGTACTACTATCTCATCAAGTACACCCGACAGCAGTGGAAAGGCACCGTAACCCTATACAGGTAGGGGGTAAAAGCCGGTATCACGCGGCATAGTGCCTATCTTTGCGGTTTAACGTTACCCACTCTATGCAACAAAAAGTTGTCCTGATCACCGGCGCTTCGTCCGGAATTGGGCGGGCGCTTGCCTTTGCGTTCGGAAAAGAAGGAGCCTCCATCGTGATTTGTGCGCGCAAGGCCGATGCGCTGACCGCTGTCAGTCAGGAACTGACCGAAGCAGGCATTGACAACCTCGCCCTCACGGCCGACGTCAGCGTGCAGGCCGATGTCGTCAAACTGATTGATGAAGCCGTAGCGCATTATGGCCGGTTGGATGTTCTGATCAACAATGCCGGGATTACCATGCGCTCGATGGTTGTCGACGCCGACCCCGAGGTATTCCGCAAAGTAATGGACATCAATTATATGGGCACCGTGTACGCGACCCGCTACGCCCTACCGCACATCCTGAAAACGAAAGGTTCGATTGTCGGCATTTCGTCGATTGCGGGGTATCGGGGCTTACCTGTCCGGGCGGGCTATTCGGCGTCCAAATTTGCCATGAATGGCTTTCTGGAGGCTCTCCGCACCGAGTTACTGCATTCGGGCGTACACGTGCTGACAGCATGCCCAGGCTTTACCAGCTCGAATATCCGAACGGCCGCTCTCGATGCATCGGGGCACGAAGCGGGTGAGACCGTGCGCGACGAAGAAAAAATGATGAGTGCCGAAGAGTGTGCCGACCATATTCTGCGCGCGGTAAAACACCGGAAACGCGAGCTTGTTCTGACAGCACAGGGCAAACTGACCGTTTTCCTGAACAAACTTTTCCCGAAACTCACCGACACCCTCGTGTACAACACACTGGCGAAAGAAAAGAACTCTCCCCTGAAACGGTAGGCTGCGGAGCTTTTGCGTTACAACGCCCCTTCTAAATAAGCCAAACCTGATCTTTACGGACGTAGTACAGCCGGTCGTTCCAGAAGATCCGAAGCCAGATATCCTCACTGCCGAGAATATTCACCTTATGGCCGCGCCCAATCACCTCCGACACGGGCGCGGCCGCCGAAGGTTGTTGCCGCAGATACACGCGGTCACGGCTCGTAATACCCGACCGGTAACCTTCGGGTAGATTAACAAACAGAAGCAGCGTAATCAGGTACAAAAGTACCACCCACTTGTGCCGGGCGGGCGAAAATTCCTTGCGGGCCATTTTCAGCACGAGTATCACAAAAACGTATATACCCAGCCCAAGCAGAAAGAGTAACAGGTAAATGCCGTACTGCTTGTAGAATAAATAAAAATAATTGAGGTCGTCGGTTTCATAACCAATCAACCCATTCGAGCGAGCCACCTCATTCATCTTCCGCAGCACGGATTCATTTGGGTGACGATCAAAAAAAATTTGCAGGTAGAAAAGAACCCGGGCCGGATCGTTGTTGCGCTCGGCGGCATACGCCAGTTTAAGCAGCACCGGATCGGTAGCCATCTGACCCTCAGCTAATGCCGCTTCGTAAAGCAGAACGGCATCGTCTAAACGACCCAGCGCAAAGAGCGAATCGGCCGTTCGTAAGGGCACCGCGCTCCAGCTTGTCAACCCAAGTTGACAAAGAAAAAAAACGAGAAATAGGCTTTTTTTGAGAGTAGGGGCTTGCATTGAATAAATAAAGGGCATACTTTTGCACCACGATTTCAGAAAGCAGTCACGATTGCCCACTGAAATACAAAAGTAATCGATCTGGTAGCTCAGCTGGTAGAGCAATACACTTTTAATGTATGGGTCCTGGGTTCGAATCCCAGCCGGATCACCAAGAAGCCCCGACCTCGGGGCTTTCGTATGTTTAGCCAGTTTGACAATCCCCGCGTTTAGCTGGTAGAGCAATACACGTTTACTGTATGGGTCCTGGCGGTCGGCCGCTGCCGGTCGAATCCCAGCCGGATCACCAAGAAGCCCCGACCTCGGGGCTTTCGTATGTTTAGCCAGTTTGACAATCCCGGGTATAGGACAAGTTTCTTTTTCTGACCGGTCGGCGGTCCGGAGGGTTACAGGATAAACAGGATTTTCTTGGGACTCAATAAATCCTGTTTATCCTGTAATCCTGTCAGAATATTTTTTGGTAAAGCTGCGGTAATGAACTTCTGCTACACCCAGCAGAACAATACACGTTTACTGTATGGGTCTTGGCGTCACACACGTTCTTATCCAGTGCACGACAGCACGCAAAAGGGCCGATAGACTGAGAACGGTACGTCCACTATCTATCGGCCCTGTGTGTAAACTATCGGATCTGTTTAGAACGGCAAATCGTTGGTTTCCTCATCGAATGACGAGCTGCTGAACGGCATCGGCGACGAAGCCGCTCGTGCCTGCGGAGCCGACGCCCCCGACGACTGACGAGGTGCTCCCGCTGCTGCCGGAGCCGCACTACCATTGTCGAGTTCTACGCGCCACGCCCGAGCTTCGGTGTACCAACGCTCGTTGTATTCGCGGGACTCCACGTTAAAGGTCACTTTGAGGGTGTCGCCCAGCGCGAACTGCTTCAGATCGTCTGTTTTGTCGCCCCAGATAGACAGACACACCATCTTGGGGAATTGCGAATCAGCTGTTTCAATAACAAACTCCTGCTTTTTCCAGGCTCCGTTCCGCCCCTGACCCGTTACTTCCGGCAACAACTTGTGCAGCTTACCGACTAATTCTAATGCCATAATGATTGATTCAAAAATCGGGTTTGTAAGAGGCTGAGCCAACTGACCAGCCCCGCCCGTATGCGCTTAAATGAAGGTCTAAATTACAAAATTTTGGTCATTTTTCGGCTTTTTTTGACAAATTTTATGACCCGTTTTGCCCCTAAAATAAGCCCTCCAGCCCGTGATTACGAACTAGTTATAAGGCCGGAAGCAACTAGTTGTTAGCAGGATCATTGGGGTGAATTATCTATCTACGGGTTGACAAAGCTATTCTACTGCCCTATATTTGCACCCAGTTCAAGGAAATGGCCACGTGGTGAAACTGGTAGACACGCCATCTTGAGGGGGTGGTGCTTCACGGCATGGGAGTTCGAGTCTCCCCGTGGTCACTCTTCAAACGCCTGTAAGACAAGATCTTACAGGCGTTTTTGTGTTGCTGGGGGCAGAAAAATGGCAAGTTTCAATTCGCCGTAGCCCCGTAAAAAAATGCAGGAAAACTTACTTCCCCGGTACAATAGGACATGAAAAAACCGCCAACCTGATGGGGTGACGGTCAAGTGTATTCGCAAAGAGCTACCAACTTTGTATAGTACAACCAATCAAAAACAGGTTAATTTATACTTTCCGAAGTTGAGCGATATAACTACACTTGTGTTAAGAGCTTATTCTTTTTGTGTAAGCTCCGGTCAAATTATGAAGATCAATATAAAATTCAATTAGCATCATTTACTGTAGATGCCCATTTGTAATGCAGATAGCCGTACAGGATACCTATCATTCCGTAGGCAAATCCCATAATAGTTTTCTGTTCTAAAGTCCAAAAGCGACTTGGCCCGAAAAGCAGAAAACAAACTACGGCCAGAGCAGTGCTTATAAAAATAGATTGTATTGCTGATTGTCGATTTAGCCGGGAGTTGATTAATTCAAATGCTAGTACAAAAATCAGGTAAAAGAAAATATCACCTACGGTTAGAATCTTCAGTATATAGTAAAACCAAGCACCTTTGCCTCCCCAGCCAGGTATAAAACTACGAGCAATGCCATCGGCTATACAGCACAGTAGAACAATACCTACAATTTTCAGAAGTCGCATAGGTGCAAAAAAAAAATCGGAGTTACCCTGCTTTTACTTGACAGGTTTCAACTAATCTCTTCAAGCTCCTCGATTTGTATTTTGCGTTGACGATGGCGATTTGATAAGCGCCATTTCTTGCGCAATTCACCTTCTCGAAGATGCGCCTTCTCAGGAGTTAGATAATCACAACTAGAGTGGGGGCGAACTAAATTATACGCTTTGATAGCGCGTTCGATTTCTGCTGCTGCATGATCATGAGAGTGAAAGCCACGATTTTCCAGAATCTCCTCTTTAATAGTCCGGTTGACACGCTCTGCAATCTGATTTTCACTCGATTCATTTTGGCTCGTCATACTAATCAGAATATCATGCCCTAACAAAAGACTTGTGTATTGCTTGGAACAGTACTGAATCCCCCGATCCGAATGGTGTATCAATTTTTTTTTCCCATTAGTCCCTTTTTGAGCTAAGGCCATTCTCAAGGCTGCCACGGGGCCACCAACCCCCAAATTAGGTTTTAAGGCCCAACCAACTATTTTTTTGGAGTAGGCATCCGTGATCAAGCTTAAATAGGAAAACCTATTTACCACTTGGATGTAGGTTATGTCGCTTACCCATAACTGGTTAGGTCGATTGACTTTTACATCCTTGACCAGATTTGAGTACTTGAAGTACTGATGGTGCGAGATGGTCGTCGATACTTTCCGCGTTCGGCGTGGCACTAACAGATTATGTTCTTTCAACAGCTCTGTAAACCGATCACGACCAATCTTTATACCATGTTGGTGACACCAGTCTGCTGTCATTAAATGCAATTTTTCAGCACCTATTCGTGGTAAATCATGACGAATCGCACGTACTTGCTCCAAAAGAAGTTCATACTCCAATGTCGTTTGATCTTCTTGCTTCTGCCCATCATACCAAGCCTGGCGGCTTTTCCCAAACAGACCGCAGAGTTCACGCATACTCACCAGTGGGTGTTGCATGCTAAGTTGAGTTACTGCCTGGGACCATACTTTTTTCGAATCGGTATCTTAAACTGACTTTCTGCCAAGTCTATGACAGTGATTAATGCTTCATTCTCCAATTGGAGCTTTTTATTATGCCCCTCTAAATCAGCAATCTTGCGCTTTAGAAGTGCCACTTCATTGATGTTCTTCGGTTTCATAAGCCGGTATTTTTTAAGGTTCTCAATATGTCGTTGCTGTTTATACCGTTGGTAATAACGATTCCACCGCCTTAATATCGTCCTGGAAATTCCAACAGCTTCCAGAACCTGACGTTCTGTTAAGCTACCCATACGATATAGTTCAATAACCTGACGTTTGACTAAGCCAGTTTTTCGCTGATCTTTAACTTTTTTTAGAAAGCTGATATTCATTGAATTACACGAGAATGTCAAGCTATTTTAGGGCAATTCCGGCAGCAAAATAAACGAGATAGATGTCGAATGTTCGGAAAGGATTGAAAAATCTCATACCGAGCATAAATGCGATAGGCAGAATTAGCAAAATTAGAACGGCGGTATAAACATAGATTAACCGAACCATCATTAATGTTGTATTAGTTGCTATTAGGTTAACGCTTCAAGTATTGCAACGTACATATATCATATCACTTTTTCAAATATTAAAAAAGGCGCAGAGTTGTAATCAAGAACAGCAAAACTGGCACACTAAGCGAGCAGATCAACGTTATCATTCGTCTTCGCTTATTGGACCAGGCCGACCAGCTATAAGCAGTCAATCCAATCAGCAACAAATGCATTGGGGGAATGAGAAAGAGTGCAGGCGCCATTACAAAAATGCCATACCAAAATCCATCATCGAATAAGACGCACCACTGCCCAACAATAGCAAGTATCCAAAAAATAGATCCCGCAACTGATGCGCGAAACAGCCGATTCTGCCATTTGGAATCCTGAATTGTTGAGTACGTTATCATCAATATTCCTGTTGTGTAAGTTTGAATTGGAGAGACAATTAATTGCTAAAGTTTGGCTTTGATCTAATTATTCAAACATTTTACTATTTACGATTAACAATAGACAACGTTGATACTATTACCACAAGCCTACTCGCCTTCCGGCCGCTCCTACATACCCTGTAAAATAGGCTGCGGTGGTACCCTCATCAGTTTATGGGTCGCTTTGTAGATCGGTCGGCCGAATAGGCTTGAAAACAAGCCGCTGCATTTCCCCCCCATCGTTTGATAGGCTTATAAAACAGTGGACAAGCCCCTCCGCTAAATGCGTCAAAGCAGCTCTTTACGGATCACATGTAATGACTAACGATACCTGGTCAGGAACGTATCGGCTATCAAAGAAACCAAATGATGATGGTCACTATATGACGTGTAGACATCCATTGCCCATTGTCGTACCAGTTTGACACAATCCTGCGTCGAAGTAAGGCCTACTAAATCTGACGTTGTCAGAGTTCCTCTTTGTTGCAAAGGCGGAGGTGTCAGAAACTCTTCTTTGTTTTTCTTATACTGGTTTATAACCACACTCAACAAAGGCGTTTTTAGATAGGTCCATTGGACTTCCTTCTCAAATATCAGAAACAACCTTGTCAAATGGATATGATTGTTCCAGGGGCCATGAATCTCGCTATGCTGTAAAGCCATAGCATCCACACTTAAAAAGCGGGTTTGGTAAAAGAGGGGATTATTGAAATCAAGGAGTTCAACCAGGTGATGCGCGTTGGCGTGGCATTCATAAACGCCCCCTGCAACGTTGGCCCCACAAAACTGACAATCACCCTGATCTTGTAAGGTAATACCCTTTTTGAGCGCGTAATCGATTAAATCTTGCATAGGTCAGGTTAACGTACTTTGTGACACAAATCCTGTTGCAGCCCAAACTTTATCATTGGCCTCAACCCTACTGCTTCCTTAACCAATCGGGTTTTAGTCGAACCACAAGTTTCGCTTACTCGCCAATAAAATAAGGGCAATTATCAGGCCGACTACCGAAGCACTGGAAAAGCCAACAATGCCAAAGTAGGCAGTGACCATCAAGAGTGCGACTATAAAATTCGTGGGTTTCATTTGCTTTTTGTGGAGGTGGTGTCGCCTGAGTAGCTAAATTATACTTGTAATATACAACGCAAATAGTAACACCCCTAACTCTCCCCTATCAAACAGTCATTCATCCGTAGCTTCTCCCCTAAACAGCCGACCTCAGTCAACTCCGTTGGTGTATCTTCCCAAACCCATTCCGTCGGCTAAGCTTTGCCACCTTTTGAGCCAACGGCTAATCCAGTTTCGGTGTCGTACCTTACTTTTGAAAAATTTACGAAACGGTTCCTCACTAATTATTACGTTATATGTCTCTACACGGCCCGATTATTTCTATCGAAGACGATGACGACGATCAATTGATAATCAGCGATATAATCGGTCGGCTGGGCTTACCTAACACCGTTCGGTTTTTCCGCACGGGTCTCGATGCGCTCCAGTATCTGGCCACAACACCCGAAACGCCCTTTCTGATTCTGTGTGATATCCGTATGCCACTCATGGATGGCATCGACCTGCGCCAACGCATCAACGAGGATGATTACCTGCGCCAAAAAGCAATTCCGTTTGTGTATTATACCTCCACCAGTCGAACGGAAGACCTTCAGGAACAGGTCAATTTTGCGTACCAACTGAGCGTACAGGGCTTTTTCAGGAAAGCTTCCGGGCTGGAGGCTGTAGAAGGGCAACTCCGGCTCATCATCGAGTACTGGCAAAACTGCCTCCATCCCAACTCAACCCCGTCGGGCTGATTCACGGGCCAATGGCACACACCGCACCCTAAGAAAGAGAGCATCGCACCCGACGTAACTCGTATTTTGGTGCTACTTTTGACAGTCCAAAGTCGGGCATCAACCCATTTTCTCATGTTTTTTCAGCCCGTTGCCGGAAAGACAGGCTTCGGCCGGGGCATCTGCTCCGCTAGCCAGTTTGGTGCACACCGACCATCCTGCTACTGCAACTTACTTATTCTGTGAAGATTACCTATTTTATCACTTGTCTGCCCCCCTCCCGCCATGGCAAGTGAACTCTTTAACCGCCGGGATGTCATTGCTTATTTTATTGTCGCAGCTATTGGCGCTTCCATGCAATTGGTGGTGTGTAGTCTGCTACAGGAGTGGTTCCCTATCACGTACGTACAGGCCTTATTTGTTGGCTACGTGGTCGCGTTTGCGGCCGGTTTCTTTCTGACCAAGCTGTTTGCGTTTAACGCCCGCAACTCGGCCCAAACCAAGCGTGAAATGGTCAAATTCACGATGGTTTCCGTTATTTCATGCATTATCACGGTGTATGGGTCAGCGTGGATCTACGATTTTACGGCCACTCAATTCGACCAGTATATTTTTACGATTCCGTACTCGGTCAAAGAGGTCAATTTCAATAAACTGGGCGCGCAGGTGATCGGTATGGGGCTCAGCTTCCTGAACAACTACGTACTGCACAAGCGGTTTACATTTGCCAATACCGGCTTTTACGATAAACTGAAAGCGTTGCTCAACCTGTGATTAACGTGAATTATGGATAATGGCTGACGAGTCAGCAACTATCTGTTTAACAGCTGATTGATACGCATCTTGCCCTTAACTCACGTTAATTAAAAAGCAATCGCGAGGCCAACGTTCGATGTTGTGACCCCGCGATGGCTATTTAGTGATACTGCCAGTTTCTTAGGAATTAACGCCCAAACGCTCGTCGATTCGGCCAATTACATGCTGTAGATCCTGGTGCCGATTGGCATAATCCAGATCATTTACGTCGATAATCAACAGCTCACCAGCGGTGTATTTGCGGGCAAACTCCTCGTACAATACGTTTAGACTGTCCAGGTAATCTTCACCGATCGATTGCTCAAACGAGCGGCCCCGTTTCCGAATCTGCCCCATGAGCTTAGGCAGGTCGGCCCGGAGGTAGATCATCAGGTCGGGGGCCTGCACCGTGCTTACCATGTTGTCGAACAGGCAGCGGTAAGTTTCATAATCGCGCTCACTCATATTGCCGCTGCGGTACAGGTTGCTGGCAAAGATGTAGGCATCTTCGTAGATGGTACGGTCCTGAATCACACTCCGCCCGCTTTCGCGAATCGTTTTTACCTGCTCAAACCGACTGTTGAGAAAGTAAATCTGAAGGTTGAACGACCAGCGTTCCATGTCGCCGTAGAAGTCGGCCAGATAAGGGTTTCCTTCGACGGCTTCGTACAGGACATCCCAGCCGTAATGGTTAGCAAGAAGTTGGGCCAGCGTGGTTTTACCCGCGCCAATGTTTCCGGTAATGGCAATATGCATACGTTTGGCAGGCAATAGTACGTAAAGTTGTTGGGGTCGCACAAGACAATTGTGGGTGTCGGAGCGTCCCATTTGGGCACTCCGACACCCACAACCACTAATCTAAAAACAGAACGCTGTAAACCAAAGAGCAACACCCAGTTTTTGGTGTAAAGCCCCTCACCAAAGTTCAGTCTACAACAACAGGTCGGCAACCTCCTGCCAGTTGTTGACACGCTTGTACGCGGTTTCATCGCGGTTATGCGGGGCCGTGAACAACAGCCCCTGCCCGGCAAATGTCTCTATATTACGCGGCAGATCGTCGATCAGGTACTCGGCTCCCAGAATACTCTTGTCGCCCATAAAAATGATATTTCGCCAGTGGATATACGGAAAATACCGCGCCAGCCAGTCGTATTTCTCACGGAGGCTATTCGGAAACTCCATAGCTGCCGTGGCCACAAACACCTCGTACTTCTCCATGAGCCGGGCAATCGTGTCCTGAGCGCCTTCCATTACCGGAATATCAGCGAAGAAACCCGGCTCATAAACGTTCTGCATCAGAGTCTTGAACTCTCCTTCGTCCAGAATCTCGTGAAATGATTTTTCCCGCAATTCTTCGAGCGTGTAACGGGGGGCCTCACCCCGTAGGTAAAGCTCAGCAAACTTGCCGTAGGTGTCGGCCATGACATCATCCATGTCGATGGCAATGCGCTGTTTCATAGCAATATAAGGGCTTAGATCTTCTGGTCGGTATCAAACCCTTCGAGGTAGTCGGCAACGCGCTTTACAAACTGACCACCCAACGACCCGTCAACCACGCGGTGATCGTACGAATGCGACAGGAACATCAGCTGCCGAATACCAATCAGGTCGCCCTGCGGGGTCTCGATCACAGCGGGCTTTTTTACAATGGCTCCGAAGGCCATAATGGCTACCTGTGGTTGCAAAATGATGGGCGTACCCATGATGTTGCCAAACGTACCGATGTTCGACATGGTGTAGGTGCCATTGGCCAGATCGTCGGCGGTGAGCTTGTTTTCACGGGCCCGCTTCGAGAGGTCGTTTACCTTTTTGGTCAACCCCACCAGGTTATAACTGTCGGCATCGTGAATCACGGGCACGATCAGGTTGCCCGAGGGCAACGCTACCGCCATGCCGATATTAATGGCCTTCTTGACGATAATAGTATCGCCATCCACCGAGACGTTGATCATGGGGAAGTCCTTAATGGCCTTCACCAGCGCTTCGATCAGGATAGGCGTAAAGGTCAGGTTCTCCCCTGTTTTGCGCTTGAACTCGTCTTTCATGCGGGCACGCCACTGTACAACGGGCGTCATATCCACCTCCACAAACGAGCTCACGTGCGGAGAAATCTGCTTCGACTCCACCATGCGCTGCGCAATCATCTTGCGCATCCGGTCCATCTGGATGATGTCTGTCTGCCCGTTGAGCGATACCGAAGCGGGAGCTTTGGCCGCCGTAGCGGGAGCAGTCGAGGCTGGAGCCGCTTTGGGAGCAGGTGCTGGTATTGGTGCTACCGGAGCTACTTCGGCCGACCGGTTTTCCAGATACCCGAGAATATCTTTTTTTGTCAGGCGGTTTTCGGCTCCAGTGCCTGGAATCCGGTCAAGTTCCTCCCGGCCGATGCCCTCTTCCTTGGCAATACTCAGCACGAGGGGCGAATAAAACCGACCCGCAAACGAGGGACCATCGGCGAGGTCGGGCCGCGTACGCATCGATGCAATGCTCGACTCCAACCCCTGCGCTACCTGGAGTACTTCTGGCTCGGTCTCCTCAGGGGTTTCCTGAGCAACCGGCGTAGACGAGGTTTCGACCGGAGCGGCCGCAACAGGCGTGGCCGGTTCGGCCGAAACAGACGCTTCGGTTTCGATCCGGGCAATGGGTGCGCCCACGGGCACCACATCGCCCTCCTGCACCAGGCACTCTTTCAGAATACCAGCGTGGGTAGCAGGCACTTCGGTATCGACTTTATCGGTCGCCACCTCCAGAATGGAATCGTCGGCTTCGATTCGTTCGCCCGGCTGCTTGAGCCAGTGAATAACCGTACATTCCATGATACTCTCGCCCATTTTGGGCATCACCATGTCGACTAAGGCCATGATTAAATCGTTGTGGTTTTATGAAGTGTATGTTGATGAAGCAAGCAATTGTTCACGCACCATGTTTAGCCCGTAGGCCGTGGTGAGCTGAATATTCTGATCGCGGTACTGCCCCAGCCGGAGCAACCGGGTCACGGTTCGGTCGGGAGTGGCACAGGCAATCCAGATTGTGCCTACGGGTTTATCGGGCGTACCGCCATCGGGCCCGGCAATGCCACTCGTTGCGAGGACAATATCTGCACCCAGCGCCCGGCGAGCCCCTTCGGCCATTTGCCGAACCGTTTGTTCGCTCACAGCACCGTGCTCGGCAAGCGTGGCCGGGTCGACACCCAACTGCCCTACCTTGACGGCATTAGCGTAACTCACAATACTCCCCTGAAAATAGGCCGACGAACCGGGCGTTTTGGTGATTTGGGCGGCAATATACCCACCCGTACAACTCTCGGCTGTGCCAAACATCAGGCCGCGCTCAGTCAGCAACCGCCCCACCACAGTTTCGAGCTCGTCATTGTCAAACCCGAACACATGCTCCCCAATCAGGGGCATCACCCTGGCTACCTGCTCTGCCAGCTCACGATCGAGCCGGTCGGCATCCGTTGCTGAGCCCGTTGCGGTGAGCCGCAACCGAACCTGCCCGAAGTGAGGCAGGTAAGCCAGCCGGATGTGCGGAGGGAGCGCATCTTCCCAAGCCTCGATACGCTCGGCCAGAAACGATTCGCCAATGCCCACCGTCCGAATCATCTTGTGCTTGATGATAGGCGTCTCGAACCGTTCCTGCAGCTTTGGCAGAATCCGGTTGGTCATGAGGCTCTTCATTTCAAAAGGTACGCCCGGCAACGACACATACACCACACTACGGTCACCTTCGTTTGCCCGGTGTTCAAACCACATGCCGGGTGCTGTACCCCAGTCATTCTGAATATACTCAGCGTTGGCTGGCAAGTCGGCCTGCGTCCGGTTCAGGTCGGTCATTTCGCGGCCGCGTTTCACAAAGAAACTCGTTACCAGTTCGAGGGCCACCTGGTTCCGTACCATACCAACCCCAAAATACTCGCACAGGGTTTTCTTGGTGATATCGTCTTTGGTTGGTCCCAGCCCGCCGGTCATAATAATCAGATCAGCCCGATTGTGGGCTTCGTGCAGAGCCTCCAGAATAGCCGGGGCTCCATCGCCGACCGACGTTTTGCGCACCGTTCGAATACCCAGATTGGTAAGTTCAGTGCTGATCCACTGCGTATTTGTATCGGTTATCTGACCGAATAAAATTTCGTCGCCGATAGTGATTACCTCGGCGCGGACCATTTCTGTCATGGTTGAGGTCTAAATTTTCGCCCAAAGGCTAAACCTTTCGGGTATTTTATGCGTCAAAAGTACAAAACGCTTTATCGAATGAGAAAGAAAATTTGGTTGATGGCCCTGCCTCTGCTGTGCCTTCACGCTACATCATACGCTCAGGACACCACGACTCCCCAAAAGCCCCGTTCGGTATTTGGGCAGATTCTGGACGCCGTCACAAAACCAGCTTCGGGTGGTGCTCTCTCCAATGCCGATATTGCCAGCGGCCTCCGCGAAGCCTTGAGGGTCGGCATCAACAAAGGAGCCGATCAGGCATCGGCTACAGACGGATACTACAAGAATCCGCTCATCAAAATCCTGTTTCCGCCCGAGTTGCAACGCGTTGAAACCCGGCTCCGGCAAGTTGGCCTCGGCCCGCAGGTCGACCGGTTTGTGATGTCGCTGAACCGGGCTGCGGAAGATGCCGCCCAGAAATCGAAACCGATTTTTGTGAAGGCCATCATGTCAATGACTATTCAGGATGCCATTGGTATTTTACGTGGGCCACAGGATGCCGCCACGCAATACCTACGCCGGACATCAGGGCAGGAACTGGTGAAGGCCTTCACGCCCGACATCGATGCCGCTCTGAAGAAAAACAACACCACCAAATACTACAGCGATCTGGTCAATGCTTACAACCGGATTCCGCTGGTGCAAAAGGTGAACCCAAACCTAACCGAGTATGCCACCAATAAAGCCGTGGATGGGTTGTTTATTCTGGTGGCACAGGAGGAGAAAAACATTCGCGAAAACCCGGCCGCCCGGGTGAGCGAGATTCTCCGTCGGGTGTTTGGAAGCTAAGATCATTAGCGCAGCAACACGATCACTCAACAAAGGAGCCCAGTGATTAGCCCAGAACTGCATATTCTGCGCATCGCTGGGCTCCTTTGTTTTTCGCTGGCCCGTACGCAACCAAACGCTTTAGCCCCGACAAATCTCTCCGTATCTTTGTGCCATGAAGAAGTCAGATATTCACTTTACCGTTGAGCTGGATCCCCAGAACGTACCCGATAAAATCTACTGGGACGCCACCGATAATCCAAACGAAGGCCTGAGCGACACCCGCGCTATTGCCATTTCGATCTGGGACCATTATCATCAGGGCACGCTCAAAATGGACCTCTGGACCAAAGACATGGAGGTTCTCGATATGAAACGCTTCGTGATTGAGATCATGGACGGCCTGGCCAGCACCGTTGAGTCGGCTACGGGCGATGAGCACATGGCCCGCGACATCATGAGTCTTTGCCAGGTGTTGAGCCGCCGGGTGAAAGAAGAAATGAAACAGCAACAACAGCCGTAATACATTTGTCGTTTTTCGTGTATCGTTTTCGGCGTGAATCGGCCCGTTTTTTGCTGAGAACATGCCGAAAGCGATACACGAAACGTTTGTAATTTCCCCGTTTTGGGCTTTGATGACCAACGGCATGTTCCGTCGAACCCGGAGCCGGGCCGTCGAGATTTTCTCCTGACACTTGTACCATGAAACAATTCGCAACCTGCCTGTTGCTGCTGATTAGCCTGACCAACGTATTGGCCCAAAAGGGCGGCATTACGTTCCGAACGGAGCCAATTGATGGCATATTTGCCACGGCTCGTAGCGCGGGCAAACCCGTGTTTGTTGAGATTTACTCACCAACCTGTCATGTGTGCCAGAGCTTTATTCCGACCCTGGCCGATAGCCGGGTGGGCAAGTTTTATAACGGCAAGTATGTGAGCACCAAGCTCGACATCATGAACAAGGCAACACAGGCCTGGCTTACCAAAAAGAAGCTTTACGTGCCTTCGTTGCCCCTATTTTTGTATTTCGATAACAAGGGTAACCTAATGCACCTGGCCATGAGCAACAACTCGGCCGATGAGGTGATCCGGCACGGTACGCAAGCCCTCGACCCAGCCGCACGCGGCACCAACTTCCGGCAGCGATTTGCCAACGGCGAGCGAAATGGCAATTTCCTCATCGATTACGGTATGTTTGCCAAGGTAACTACGGATACTGTCACAAACATTCGGGTGATGGAAGAATACGCCCGGCAACAGCCTGCCAATCAGCTGGCGAGCCAGACCAACTGGCTTGTTACCCAGAAACTGGTGATGGACATGGACAACCCACTGGCCCAGAACCTGATCAACAACATCGGGCAGTACAAGGCATACGGGGCCGAAGAACCACGCAACGTAGCCGAAAACATCCTGATGTCGACCCTGTACAGCGGCCGTGGGGCTCAGTTTCCGGTGAGCAAGATTATGCAGGTTCGTACTGGCCTGACCCGAATTGGAATTGACCCCAAGGTAGCGGCCAACCGTACCCTGCTCCCCGAAGTAAACGCGTATTTCAGAGCCCGTCAGACCGCGAAGGCTGTTGCCCGGATGGACAGTCAGGCCACGAATTTTCCGCTTTCGGTGGCTGAGTATCTATACATTTCGCGGCTGTTTAACAAACAAAGCCCCGACCCAAGTGATGTACCAACAGTGACCAAATGGATCAACAAGGCCCTGAGCACCAACAAAGCTACAATTCAGGAGCAGGCTGATCTGTATTACGAGCTGGCGCAGGCCCAACACCGTGCAAACAAAGACGCCGAAGCCCGCAAAGCCGCCCAGAAAGCGCTGGAACTCGCCAAAGCCGCCCGTATTGATACCAAACGTAATGTGCAGCAACTGGCTGAGTTGAAATAGCCATCCACTTTGGGGTCTAAGATTTATCGTTTTGGGTTTTTAGTGAATGTAATCCAGCGAGCCGTTCAAACAGACGGGATGCATTTACATCAAAAAGGGGGACCAAATAGCTTCGGTCCCCCTTTTTGATGCGTCGAGATGGATGACGTACATCATTCTCGTCAAGCTGCTTACCTCAACTCTACGGCTGAACGCGGACTTTGTCCAGGAACCCCTGCCAATCGGCGATAAGTGCTTTTTTCAGCACTCGAGGAAACTTATGCTGCCCGCCCATTTTCCCTTTTGAGTCCATCCACTCGTAGAAAAGCCGGGCTGGCACTACCGTCAGTTCGAGCCGCTTAAGGGCATGACGGCGCTCTACGGCATAATCGTCGTTTAGCTCGCAAAGCTTAGCATCGATTCGCTGCCTGAGATCATCGGCATCCACCGGGTCGTCGGTACCAATGTACCAGTGATGGCCAAACTCGCGGTCGAACGTCTGCCCGGCCACGGTAAACTCACGCACGGCAATACCGAGGTCGTCGGACACCAGCTCGACGGCCTTATTCATGTTATCGACCGACAGGTGCTCTCCGCACAAGCTCAGGAAGTGTTTGGTACGACCCGTAATCACGATTTCGGCCCGGCGTTTGCTCGTAAACCGGATGGTGTCGCCAATCAGGTAACGCCACGCGCCCGAGCAGGTCGAGATCAAGAGCGCATACTCCTGTCCTTCCTCCACATCGTCGATCATGAGCGTTTCGGGGTTTTCGACCATTTCCCCATCTGACGTAAAATTGCGCTCGTTGAACGGGATAAATTCGAAGAAAATCCCGTTGTTCAGCACCAGTTGCATCCCCTCGGCATTGGGGCGGGTTTGGTAAGCCAGAAAACCCTCCGAAGCCAGGTAGGTTTCGATGTACGCAATGGGCTTGCCCAGCAGTTTCTCAAATCCCTTCCGGTACGGCTCAAATGATACGCCACCGTGGCAGAAAACGGCCAGATTAGGCCAGATTTCGTGGATATTTTTAACGTTATAGCGGGCAATGATCTTCTCCATGAGCAGCTGAAGCCAGGCTGGTACACCCACAATAAAGCCAATATCCCAGTGAATGGCCTGCTCCGTAATTTCATCGAGTTTCAGAGCCCAGTCGCGCTCACGGGCAATGTCTTTTCCCGGCTTGTAGAACCGCTCGAACCAAAACGGAATCTGACTGGCCGTGATGCCGCTCAGATCGCCCACAAGCTGCCGCCCCCGGCTATTGAGGTTGGTGCTGCCGCCGAGCATGAGACACCCTTTTTCAAAGGTAGTCGCGGGGAGGTCGTGATACCCCGACAAGGTCAGGATTTGCCGGACGCCCGTTTTCTGGATGGCTTTTACCATCGCCTTAGTCACGGGGATGTACTTGGAGGCTGCTTCGGAGGTACCCGAGCTGAGGGCAAAATACTTCACCCGACCCGGCCAGGTTACGTTTTTCTCGCCATCGAGCGACCGGTGCCACCAGTTGGCAAACATCCGGTTGTAATCGTGAATTGGCACCAGTTTTTTATATCGCTCGTAGAAGTCCCGCTCCGAACCAAACTCCACCGACCGCAGCAGTTCATCGAAGTGATACGTCTCGCCAAAAGCCGTATATCGCGCTTTGCCAACCAGCTTACTGAAGGTCTTACGCTGCATTTTCAGCGCGTTGATCCGGCGCCGACGCACCACTTCCGTCAACCGAATGCCGCGCTTTAAAACGTTTCCCAGAAGGGCCATAGTCTTGTCAATGAAAATGTTGAATGATTACCTGTGGTGATGCTTTCCCCCGCAATCCTGCTCCGCCACCTGTTGCTCCACCGGGGCATCATCACCCCTTTTTTATAGCCCCCACTGCTGCATCTGCTCGGCCGTCGAATACGCCGTCAGGTCGTACTGACACGGCACTACAGACACATAATTGTTGGCTACCGCGTACTCGTCGGTGTCCTCAGCCTGGGCGTCGTAATTTACGAATTCACCATCGAGCCAGAAATACCGTCGACCGTGCGGATCGCGCCGTTCGTGGAAACTTTCCTCCCATTTGGCGTTAGCCTGCCGGCATACCCGAACCCCGCGCAGCGGCTCAGCCCCACGCGCCGGGAAATTTACGTTCAGAGCAACGCCCTTGGTCAGGCCGTTCTGCAATACTTTCTGGGCAATGTTGAACACGTGCTCGCGTACGTGCGAGAAGTCAGGCTGGCGGCTGAAATCACCCAGCGAAAAGCCAATTGCCGGAATCCCTTCGATGGCTGCTTCAATAGCTGCCGACATGGTACCCGAGTACAGTACGCTGATAGCGGTATTGTAGCCGTGATTGATGCCACTCACGACCAAATCGGGCGAGCGGTCTTTCAGAACGTGATGTTTGGCCAGTTTAACGCAGTCGGCAGGTGTACCGGAGCATTCGTAGGCAATTACGTCGCCGAAAATATCGGCCGGGTAAAGCCGCAGGGGGTTGGCAATGGTAATGGCGTGCCCCATACCCGACTGGGGGCTATTGGGAGCTACCACAATAACGGTACCAAGTTCCTGCATTACCTCAACGAGCGTCCGTATGCCGTGAGCCGTAATGCCGTCGTCGTTGGTTACTAAAATCAAAGGCTTTTGATGAGCCATACGAGTAGGTTATGAGATACCGTTTGGGAGTAAGCACCCGCGCTTGCCCGAAAGCAAACAGGTGACGATACCCCAACACGACAACCGGGTTAGTGTGTTGTTGCCTGACTACCGGCAAAACTCTTGTACCCCTGCCAGGGGGTGTAGCCTTCCGACTTTTTGCTGTAGTAGCCCGTGCCATCGTAGGCCCGCAACTGTGGGTCGTTGAGGCAGTCATCAGTGCAGGTGCCCTGATGCTCCCAGCCGCACTCTTCGCACATGGCTACGTGATTGTTGCAGGCCGGGCTGGCGCAGTTGACCATGCGGTCGGAGGCTTTTCCGCAACGGTAGCAGGTCGAGACAACGGTCGGGTTCACCTGGTTAACCTCCACAGCCACCCGGTTATCGAACACGTAACACTTGCCATCGAAATCTTCGCCACCCGCTTCAAGGCCGTATTTGATGATGCCGCCATGAAGCTGGTAGACATTCTGAAAACCCTGCGAAATGAGGTAGGCACTGGCTTTTTCGCACTTGATACCGCCAGTACAATAGGTGATTACCTTCTTGTCTTTGAGATGGGCGATCTCGTCGACATGCTCGGGCAGTTCGCGCAAGTTCTCCATATCGAAGGTGATAGCCCCTTTGAACTTACCCACCGAGTGTTCGTAGTTCGACCGCATATCGACCAACACCACATCAGGGTCGTTTTTGAGCTTTCGAAACGATTCGGGATCGAGGTGCACCCCCGTTCGTTCGAGCGGGTTTACGGGCAAATCAGAATGCACAATTTCGGGTTTCACCCGGACGTGCAGTTTCTGGAAAGCGTGCTGTTCGTGCTCTTCCACCTTAAACTCAAGCGCTTCGAACCGGGGGTCGGCTTTTACAGCGGCCATGTAGGCTTCGCAGTCGGCGGTCAGGCCCGAAACGGTACCGTTGAGTCCTTCAGGCGCTACAATGATGCGCCCGAGCAGATTAAGCCTTAAACAGAGTAAGTGATGCTCTTCCCGAAAGGCTTCAGGATCAGCAATTGGGGTATAGCAATAATATAGTAAAACGCGATATGGTTTCATTAGTATGGGTGCTATTTCAGACCGCAAAGATACGGCTTTCGGCGTTCAGATGTTACCTATTTGGTCGGAAGCCTTTTGGTGAACCATGGTACCCTGACCCTACTACCAACCAAAGCCGTTTATGTCTGATTACTATATACGTTTTACAAGTGCTGCATCTGTCCTCCCAAATCTAACAAAAAGCCGCCGAAGCATCTATCGATGCATCGGCGGCTCGAACAAGCACCTAACTCAGATCCCTGTAGCTGTAGAAACAGCTTCAGCATACGCCTGAGCTGTTACTTTTTCCGAAGATCCAGGTTGACGATTGTATTAACAATCAATCCATTGTTAAACTGAAACACATTCCGGTTTTGTATCTCACGGGGCAACTGCACGAGTTGCTGAAAGAAACCGCCTTCGAGTCTGAATACTGGGTTGAACCGGTACCCTGCCAGCAGTCCAAGGCGATTCTGGTCAAACACATTCTCACCTACATTACGGCCAAAACTGACAAACAGCTCATCGTATGCAGCCACGTACGGAGTCCGGTCTTCGAGCTTGGGTTTGCCCAGCGGCAACTGCGCCCTAAACATATACCGTATACGGTTGGAGTACACTGTTTCATCGGGCCGACGACTATCGGCGCTCAGATAACGACCAATCCACCGTTGTTCCAGCATGAATCGGTGTGAAACATCGACCCGGCCGACCGGGTTACTCAGGGTCATCATCTGAAAAAGGCGGTGCTCGGGAAACTGCCGCCCCGCAGCCTGAATAGGGTAATCGCCGTACGGGAACGTTTCGATCCAGGCATACCCGGCCCGCAGCGTTAACCGGTCATTTACCCGGTAGTTGATTCCTGTCCGTAACAGGCTTTGCTGCCATTTCGTCACAAACTCATCGCGCCGAAACTGATACTCCAGATGCCCACTCCAACGACTTGAAAATGTCAAAGTCGACGCATTGGTGAACCAGCCAATCGTGTTATTATCACGCAAACGGGTGTTCTGCGCCTGTGCCACCCCAAAAGTCAACCAGCCAAAGAGCATTAGTAATGAGCCAATTGCCGGGGATTGTCGCTCCGATCCAATGCCGATCATCGTCCCGAGGTAGTATAGCCGACCATGTTGGGCAGGGTTTCGGGCAGGAATTCCACTTTACCTGTGCCCAGATTATAAACCGCACCCACAATCAGGATTTCCCCTTTCTGGTATTTGCGCGAGAGTACCGGGTCCAGATCACGCAGGCTATTGACCTGCTCAAGCACATTCTGACGAATGGCATTTTCGAGCAAGTTACCTCCCATGGCTCTCGCTTTCTGGGCTGCTGGTTTAATACTGTTGACAAGGGCAATAATATGGCCGGGGAGATTTTCGGGCCGTTTGATGGCGGCATCGACGGCTCCACAGCTTTGGTGTCCCAAAACAACAATCAGCTTAGAACCCAGCACGACACTCGCATACTCAATACTACCATACGACGCTTCGGCCATCACCTGACCGGCCGTACGGATAATAAACAAATCACCCACACCCTGATCAAAGATAATCTCGTTGGGCACCCGGCTATCGGCACAGCTTACAACAATGGCAAACGGCTTTTGGCCTTTCTCGGTATTGGTCAGGGCAGCCTGGTCCTGACGAGGTCGGATACTTTTGTGCTCAACGAATCGACGATTGCCCCCCATGAGCTTGCACAAGGCGATTCGAGGATCAGCATACGCCGAGTCCCGATTAACAACGTAATGATCTTTACGCCACTGGACTGAGTCGATCGTGACCGGTGTGGGAGGAGCTGGCGCAGCCGCCCGACGGCGTGTCTGTGCTTCGGAAATTGTTACCAGACAGGTTGAAACGAACAGAGTGGCAACAAGTGAGTGAAGTTTCATGAAATAATTATGTTAGCAATTACTCTTAAAACTCCGTACGCAACGAATGGTTACCTAAACCTGTTAGAGCTGTCTTAGAAATACATTAGAAAGATATTAGAACTTATTAGTCTACAAAAACCGGTGAATTGTCATTTATATATCAAAATATACATAAAGGTGAGCGCTTTTATTATCTATTAGACTTAGGTAAGCTGGTCCAGGAAAGAAAGTTTATTAACCGATATACTTCCTAAAAATCCTTTTACAAGAAGTACCCAAATAACAAAAAAAATCCTATTTAATCCTATATATAAAAGGGTAGCCACGTCAGCTATGTACATTCAACAACCCACCGAATGCTCGTAGTTGGACCGCATATCTACTAACACCACATCGGGGTCGTTTTTGAGCTTCCGAAACGATTCGGGATCGAGGTGCACCCCCGTTCGTTCGAGCGAGTTGACGGGCAAATCAAAGTGCACAATTTCGGGCTTCACCCGGACGTGCAGTTTCTGGAAAGCGTGCTGTTCGTGCTCTTCCACCTTAAACTCAAGCGCTTCGAACCGGGGATCGGCTTTTACAGCGGCCATGTAAGCTTCGCAGTCGGCGGTCAGGCCCGAAACGGTACTGTTAGGGCCTTCGGGCGCTACAATGATACGCCCGAGCAGATTTAGCCCTAAACAGATTTGGTCGGAAGCACCGGTTTATCCGCCCCCCCTGGCCTGTATAGGCACGTTTACCCCTGAAAACCTGTACGTACATGGGAGCCATCGCAGTACGGCTTGTTTTGGCTGGCTCCGCACCGGCAAAAAGCCGTGACACGGTGTTTGGGAGTTTCGTGGCCGCTGCTGTCTTTCACCAGCAAATTACCATACACCATGAGTGGCCCGTTGGGCATCACTTCTACCAGGCTTTCTCCTTCCACGGTTTCTATTTCGGCGGCTTCCTCCTGACGTACGTAACTCAGCGCCCCCGATGGACAACGGTCTACTTGCTCTACAATCCGTTCGGTTTCGGCCCCCTGCATGTTTACCCACGGCCGTAGCCGGGGATTGAAGACTTCCCCCAACTGCGTCCAACAGATTTTGGAGTGAACACAGATGGCCGGTTTCCAGACTACCGTTATTTCCCCGTTTGTATACGTCCTGGTTATATCGGGAGTCTCGGACTTCGTATCTCGAATTTTGTTTTCGTCGTTCATTGGCTCTACTGATTTTATAACGGATGGCCTTCCCAAAGTATGGCTTTCTCCACCGATTCAACCTTCAGAGAAAGGTACTGCTGACGCTCAGGATCGTCGCGGTAACGTTCGAAATCGGCCTTACTCGGAAATGAAACTAGATGAATTTCGTACGGATAACCCATACGGGTAGCAACAACGGCCGTAGCATCGGGCCGAACACGGTACAGTAGCTCGCCATTGTGTCGTTCAATCAGCGGAAGTACGTTGTCTTCGAAGGTATGAAACGTCGATTCTTTCCCTTCCTGAATGTAGATCACCTGCGTGTAGTAAAGCATGATTACCTGCTGGTTTGGTGGCCGGGTAGCTTACTATCTGACCAACGTAGTACTGAAATCAATTGGATTTTCGAGAATCCGATGAACCGGACAGCGGTCGGCAATTTCGAGCAGGCGTTCTCGCTGCTCCTCCGTCAGATTACCATTGATGATGAGCCGCATATGCATTTTCGCCCGTTGGGTAAGCGGATCATTTTCGAGGTCAACATGCGCTACTGCTGAGGTCATGGGCCATCCCTTACGGTCGGCGTACATACGCAGCGTAATGACGGTACAAGCCCCCAACGATGCCGCCAGCAGATCGCCCGGCTTCATTCCTTTATCACCCCCACCAACTTCGGCGGGCTCATCGCAAACAATTACCTGTGTATCGGTTGAAATATGCGTTTCGTACGGAGTCTGTTCAATCCGGGCAGTTACGGTCATGAAGTTTCAGATTGGCCGGTGAGTTAACCAGAGGTTCATCAGCCAGCGAATGAGACAAAATAGGCCCATTTGATGCGCTTACCCCCAGGTTTGTTTAAGTTTTGATCAACTTTTTTGCCTAATAGTTGAACAATTATCCACCAATATCGTTAAAAACTATAGATACGCCAGCACGGTGTGACGCTTATATACCCCTCCGCGGGTTTTTATAGGATGTAGAATAGTGTCGAATATACAACTTCATCGACAAGCCCCCGCCCACAAGCGGGGGCTTTTGTTTTATCTGATTTTACCCATTCACAAGGCTCAGTTCAGCACAAACGGCATCCCACAGCCGAATACGCGCTTGCAGCGCCCGGATGGTCCAATCGGTAGCCTCGGCCCATTTCTCTTCATCGGCACCGCACAGTTCTTCGACCATCTGCATCGCCAGGTGGCTGTGATGGTCCCCGTCGAGTTCAATATGCCGCTCCAGATAGTACCGGAACGTGTCAAGTTGGCCATTACCGGCATCAAGCTGTCGCACAATCTCGATAAACATGTTCGGAATCAGGTCCTCACGACCAAACGTAAACACCGACGCAACCAGGTGCGGCTTACCGGTATCGATCACATCGAACGTAAACTCGACAAACTTCCGTACGCCCTCGGGCAGGTTGAGGTTTGCCAAACTCTCCCGTACCGGTTTTCCAGCGGCTACCTCACTTACCAGCTGGCTCACCGGAGCGGTATCGGCCCCCATTTGCTCCATGGCTTCGAGATACAGTTCGTAATGGCTCAAACGCCGACCATCGGGGGTTTCGTCGGACTCCTCGCCCGTTACGATTTCGTTGATTAGGTACCGCACAGAGCCATTTCCCACCGGCACCCAGGGTACCGAGGTGCAGGTAAGCTGAATCTGTAATCCCTTCAGCAATGACATAAAATCCCAAACCGCAAAAGCGTGGTAACGGGCAAAATCACGCAGACCGTTCAAATCCTGCACAGTTCCGTAGATTTCATGTCGGAGAAGTTCAGAACGAACCGGCTCAATAGCAGCCTTTAAATTATCAATTGACATATATATGATTTGTTTATTTCTCAAATGTACGCAGTGGGTACTACTTTTCAGGACGGTTTGTCGAACAAAATTGTTGGCCTGAACGCAGGTGTTTTTACCGGATTTGAGTAGGAAATTGACACCCAATCCCCTTTGAGACTTCGTAATCTTGCTCTAACGTTTCGGTTAATTAATTTCGGTTACCCGCTCAGCCATTGAACCGGTTGCCCAATTTGCGTATGCGATACATCGTGTGGTTAGTTTTACTGGCCTCGTGCCGCCCGGACCCAGCCCCGACCGCCTTACCCGACTCTTCCTACTTTCCGCTCCAGGCGGGCAGTTTTCGGGTGTACTCGGTCACGGAGCACCTGTACAGACCAGGCCAGGTTCTGCTTACCCGACAGTACCAATGGCGACACACAACGGGCGCTCCCTTTTTGGGCCTTTCGGGCAATAACACCTACCCTATTACGTACGCACACCGGCTCAATTCAGATTCAGAATGGCATACCGATTCGGTTGGTGCCACCCAACTAACCGCGGCCGAAGCGTTGCTCACACATGGCGGCCAAACCACCGTAACCCTCGCCTTTCCGGTAGCCAATGGCACCCGCTGGAACGGCAATCGCTACCGAAATGACCCTCCCGACGAGTTTGTGATGCAACAGTGCCATACCCCCTTTCGTACGGGCGAGAAAGACTTTGCCCGCACCCTAACCGTTATTCAACAAAACGATTCTACCTTAGTCTCTCAGGACAAGCGGATCGAGGTGTATGCTCAGGGCGCGGGGCTGGTGTACGCCGAACGGCAACAGGTGCGCTACTGTGCTGCCGAATCTGGCTGCGGCTCCCCCACAGCGATCAAGTCTGGAATTAGACAATTTATCCGTTTGACGGACTATGGAAACAAATAAGCTACTGATACTTTGGTTTAGTTTGGTGATCGGGCTGGTGAGTGCGGGGGCTCAGGCTCAGACAGAGACCGGGCGGTACCTCGTCCTGCTTCGCGACAAGGCCAACTCGCCGTTTCGGACCACCCAACCGGAACAGTTTCTGTCGGCACGGGCAATTGCCCGGCGCGCGCGACAGGCAATTGCCGTAACGGAGCACGACCTCCCGGTGAACCCTGCCTACGTAGCCCAAATCCGGCAGGCGGGGGCCGAAGTGCTATACACATCGCGATGGCTCAATGCGGCCCTCATTCGTACGTCGGCGACCACCTTGCAGCGGGTGCTCGCCTTGCCATTTGTGAAGGGGCTTGAGTACGGGCAAACCATTGGCCGGGCGCGCATCGGAGCCTCTGAACAAACCAGTGCCGCCGGAAAATTTGGGCAAGTCATGGCCGACCCCCTCCCCTACGGCTTCTCGTCGGCCCAACTAAACCAGCTGGGGCTTAACCAACTACACGAACGCGGATTCCGGGGCGAAGGTCAACTCGTGGCCATTCTGGACTCTGGGTTTCCCAACGCCAACACGGTGTCGTACCTACGCCCCCTTGTTAGTGAAAACCGGATTGTAGCCACGTACGACTTTGTAGCTAACAACCGAAACGTGTACGACGACGACAGTCACGGGCTCAATGTACTCTCGATTATGGCCGCTACGGCCGACAATCAGTTGTACGGCGGGGCCTTCAAAGCCAGCTACCTGCTGTTCCGCACCGAAAATGCCGCTACGGAGTCGCCCATTGAAGAAGCGTACTGGTTACTGGGTGCCGAAATGGCCGACAGCACCGGAGCCGATGTCATCAACTCGTCGCTTGGCTATACCGAGTTCGATCCTGATTTCAGCGCGGTCGATCATACGTATAGCCAGATGGATGGCCGAACTACCCTCGTGAGCCGGGCTGCGCAATGGGCAGCGGAGTCGGGTATGGTGGTGGTGGTATCGGCGGGTAACGAAG
Organism: Rudanella lutea DSM 19387; assembly: GCF_000383955.1. NCBI lineage: Bacteria > Pseudomonadati > Bacteroidota > Cytophagia > Cytophagales > Cytophagaceae > Rudanella > Rudanella lutea. Next base: position 866,293 of record NZ_KB913013.1, read on the forward strand.
GGGCAAGCCCGTGGCGGTATATTTCGGCTCCGTCAGACGCGGTCGATGTACTGGCCGTAGCAGCCACCACTACAGGCGATGTGCGAGCTGCATTCAGCAGTTTTGGCCCTGCGCCCGACGGCCGGGTGAAGCCCGACGTAGCCGCTGTTGGGCAGGGTACCATTCTGGGCAACAGCAGCGGCCGGATTGTGAGTGGTTCGGGAACGTCGTTTTCGAGTCCGCTTATGGCCAGTTTTGTTACGACCCTCTGGCAGGCTTACCCCAAACTCACCGCCCGCGAGATTGTCGGTGTTGTTCGGCGGGCGGGGCATCAGGCCCTGAACCCCGATAGCCAACTCGGGTATGGCATTCCAAACTTTGAACGGGCATCGGCCCTGGCCGAGCGGCTTTCGTACACGTTGGCTTCACCCAACCCATTCACCGACGCCGACTTTGTGACGATTCCGTGGAGCGACACCCCGACCACCGAGCCTATTGACGCCCGCCTGACCGACCTGACGGGCCGGGTACTCTGGCAACAAACCCTCCCGGCCGAACGGACTCCGACGGTTTCGTTCCGGCAACTGGGCCTCCCGCCGGGTCTTTATTTGCTCACTTTGCAGAGTAACGGCACCCGCAAAACCGTCCGGCTTATGAAACGGTAAGGGTTTGTCTGTTGTCCTGTTTTATTCCCTGGCCATAGGATCGGGCTGCCCGTCGGGGTCACCCGAAACAGTGCCTTTCAGTGGCAATTTGCTGCCGCGTATGTACAGCAAACCAGCCACGTGCGGAGCAGCCATGGAGGTACCCGACAAGGTCGCGTATCGGCCATTTCGGTACGTCGATTGGATCCTAACCCCGTAGGCAGCCACATCGACCGAGGGGCCATAATTGGAAAATGCCGCAAAACGATCCTGCGCATCCATGGCCGATACCGTAAACACATTAGGATGGTTGACGCGGGCAGGCGACTGCCCCTCAACCGATTCGCTCTCGTTACCAGCCGCAATGGCGAACAAAATGCCCCGGTCGGCCGCCAGCCGGATGACCCGGTCGAGCGTGGGCGACTGCCCCTCCCCGCCCAAGCTCAGATTGACCACATCGCCCGGCTTGCCGGTGCGGTACACATGGTCGACGGCCGCGATGACGCCCGAAAGTCGCCCCTCCCCTAACTGATCAAGCACTTTAAGAGCCACCAATTGCGCCCCCGATGCCACGCCCGTTACGCCGATATTGTTGTTGAGCGCTCCAATAATACCCGCTACGTGGGTGCCGTGCCCGTTGTTGTCTTCGGCCTCGGTGGCAGCCGAGGTAGCCCCGCTCAAAAACGACCGACTGCGGCCGGTATCCACATTCAGGTCGGGATGATCGAGGTCTATACCGGTATCAATTACCCAGGCTGTGCGGCCCGTTTGGCGGTCGCCCCGGCCATAGCCCGTTTGTCGGATGTTCCAGCCGAGCGTAGTAGGGCTACTCACGTCAACACAGGCACACAACGAAACCGTCCGGTCGGGTTCAAGCAATTTCACCGACGTGTCGCGCCAGAGTGCTTCGGCCTCAAAGGTGTCGAGGGTGGCAACAAACGTAATTTGGGCATCGGTTGCTGTCAATACATGAGCCTGAGGCTGACGTACCCGGTGATTTTGCAGGAAGGTTTCCACCAGCCGATCGGCCGCCGGGCTGGCCTGCCGGGCATTGGGAGCGTCTGGAATGTCTGCAAACGTGGTGGTTACGATATACTGGCCGCTGATTGCCAGTCCATTGGAAGCCGAGGCTTTTACAAGGCAATCGGTATCGGGAGAGAGTGCACTGTTCAGGCGGTCAGATGACTGACAGGACATGGTAGCTACACTCAACAGAGTACAGCGAAGTAGTGAAAATGAAGCCAATCGCATGGGGTTTTATAAGCACGGTGACGTGTAACGTAGCGATTGCTTCATGTAGAAAGTGTATGTACAGATTTGGGAAGTTACCGACTATGTAACGCCGGGTTAACGGTAAAATTGCTACCTTACCACCGCCAGCATACAGTACTTGCCGGCATTACGTTAAAACAAAATCAAACACACCAGATGACTGATCCATACAACCTGCAACGGTTCATCGACGCTCAGGAGGGCGTTTACGAACGAGCTCTTTTGGAAATCAGGAATGGCCGGAAACGATCCCATTGGATGTGGTTTATTTTCCCGCAACTGAAGGGCATCGGCTACAGCGAAACGGCCAAATTTTACGGTATCGCCGGCCTTGACGAAGCTACCCGTTATTTAGAAAATGAGCTATTGAGACGCAGACTGATCGAAATCTCAAGCGCCGTACTATCCATACACGGAAAAACAGCCAACGAAATCTTTGACAGTCCCGATGATGCCAAGCTACGGTCATGCATGACGTTGTTCAGCATGACCAACAATACCGACGCTGTCTTTGAAGCTGTTCTGAATGCTTACTTCGATGGCCAAAAAGATCCCAAAACCCTCCGAATCATGGACACTTAAACAGGGCACCGCCCTAAAAAAGTACTTACAAAAAATAACCAGCTAATTGAGTTATAAATCTGAATATCAATACACAAATTACATTTTCATATATTGGCATAAAATTACCTATAATTCACCCTTGGCTATGAAAAAACTATACACCTGTTTCTTCCTTAGCGTGGTCTTCCTGATGCCGATGTTACTATTTGCCCAAACGGGAAAATACCATCGAATTCGGGTTGCCATTGACCCCCAACGACTAGAATATCTGTTCAACCACGGGTTGGATGTAGACCATTTCAGCTACGAAAACAAGCGCGATTTCACGGCCGAAGTCTCCGACGCCGACGTGGCCCTATTTCGGCGGGCAGGTGTCAAGGTTACCTACCTGGTTCGGGATCTTGAAAAAAATTACAGGGCTATCAACGCCCGCATCGACCGGGCAGCCGCCCAATCGGGCAAGGCGCGGGTCGCTGCGGTGAGTACACCGGTCAACTTCAGCCTCGGGTCATACGCCGGTTATTACGCCTATACCGAACTTCCCGCCATTCTGGATCGGATGCGGACTCTCTACCCTAACCTGATCTCGGTGCGGTCGAGTATTGGTAACTCGGTGCAGGGACGGCCGCTTTACATGGTGAAGATCAGCGACAACCCTGATGTAGACGAAAATGAGCCCGAACTACTTCTCAACGCACTACACCATGCTCGCGAACCCATGAGCCTAAGCCAGCTGATTTTTTTCATGTGGCATGTGCTCGAAAACTACAACAGCGATAAAGAGATCAGAACGCTGCTCAACAGCTCGGAGATTTACATTCTGCCCTGCGTAAACCCCGATGGGTATGTGCATAACCAAACCACCAACCCCAACGGGGGTGGCCTATGGCGCAAAAACCGACGTACCAATGCAGACGGCACTTTCGGCGTTGATCTCAACCGAAATTACTCGTACAACTACGCCCTCGACAATACCGGCTCATCGCCCACCCCGTCGTCGGACACCTACCGGGGCACGGGGGCGTTTTCAGAGCCCGAAACGGCAGCCCTGCGGGCGTTTTCTGCCAGTCGGCAGTTCGTCACGGCGTTTAATTACCACTCGTACAGCAACGTCTGCATTTATCCGTTTGAAAGCCTCAACCCCAACAACAACGCCGAACTGAGCACATTCCGAAGTGCGGCTACCTACCTCACCGCCGACAACGGATTCAAAATTGGCAATGCCTACGAAACCGTAGGATACAAGGCCAACGGTACCGCCCCCGACTGGGAGTTTGGTGAGCAGGTGGCTAAAAGCAAAATCTACGGATTCACCCCCGAAATCGGCTCGTCGACCGATGGCTTCTGGCCCGCTTCGTCGCGGATCATCCCGCTGAGCAATACCATGATTGAGATGAACCGCCGGATGCTGCGCATTTCTACGTACTACGGTCGGGCTACCGTCAGCGGCCCGCTTTCGATCACACAGCCCGGCGGTACGGCTGCCACCCTGGCTTACCAGTTTCAGAACTTCAGCATTAAGCCTGCCAGTTATACCGTGGCTACCACCAGTTTGAGCCCGGCCCTCGCCATCAGCAGCCCAAGCCGTACCTTCAGCGGGCAGGCCATGCTCCAGAGTAGTCCCGGCTCGCTCAGCTTCACGGTTGACGCCAGCACACCGACTGGCACCCTATTGCCTTTTGAGATTGCAGTCGATAACGGGTTGTCGGTCATTCGAGATACGGTGACGCTAACGTTTAGCCCCTCGTGTGGTACCCCCTCCGCGCTGACGGCGTCACCCATTACAGAAACGAGCGCTACGCTGGGCTGGCTACCTGTGTCCGGGGCAACCAGTTATGCCGTGTCTGTAAAACCTAAGAGCACCACGGCCTGGCCCGCCGATGTGCTCGTTTCGACAAACTCGTATGCCGTAACAGGCCTCATCAACGGCACCGATTACGATTGGCGGGTAAAGCCAACATGCGGCACCTACGCCGTAGCATCGTTTAAAACCCTCCTCCAAACCTGCTTCCGCGAGACGGGTGGGCAGGTGGTATTTGAAGCCGAAAACTACCGAACTGCCGTGGCAGGCACCGGAGCCGCAGCCGGTCGGGTCTGGTCACCCCTGAGTAGCAGCACGGCATCGGGCGGGCAGGCCATGTCGGCATCGGGAACGGGGCTTAATTTGCAGAACAATTTGGTTGGGCCACGGCTCGATTATGCGATCAACTTCACCACCGCAGGTACGTATTATGTGTGGGTGCGCATGGCAGCCGGGCCCAGTACCACCAGCGACGATTCGTTTCACCTCGGCCTGAACGGCACGGCTGTTACCCTGAGCCCCAGCACAAGCAATTACAACAACGGCAGCACAGCCTGGACCTGGCTCAAAGCGGCCGGCTCGACCGCATTCCGAATCGTGATTTCTACGCCCGGTTCGTACACGTTTAACCTCTGGATGCGCGAAGATGGCGTCCGAATAGACAAGTTTGTGCTTACCACCAGTGCTACCTACACGCCAACCGGCACCGGCCCCGCCATGAGCAGCTCCTGCAATAGTCCGTTGCCCGCATCGAGTCGCTTGAGTGCTTCGGTAGACGAGACCGAGCTGGACGTAATTGCCTATCCCAATCCGTTTGACGACAATATCACGGTAAAACTAAGCCCGAACGGCCAGGATAGTGAGGGGCGACTGATCGGAGCCGACGGGCGGAGCTACCTCCAGTTTACCATACCGGGAACCGAGTCGGAACGGATACTTGGAACCCGCAACCTTCCGGCCGGGGCGTATTTCATCGAAATCATCCAGCAGAATCGGCGCCGGGTAGTGCCCGTTCGGAAATTGTAAGCCCGTATTGACCAACACAAAGGCGGTCGGATGCCTGAGCAAGCATCCGACCGCCTTTGTGTTTATGCAATTAGTTTATTGTCGGGCCACACCGGCCGGGCGTTGCCAGGGCACGGACCCGCCCCGTCGGATATGCTCCATTAGCTGCCGGGTTAGCTGTTCGCGCATAGGCCGGTCGGTATCGGCCAAATTGGTCTTCTCGTACGGATCAGCGCGGAGGTTGTACAACTCGTACGGGGCAAAGGGCGTGGGTTGCAGCAACTTGAAATCGCCCTGCCGCACGGCATGAATCTGCAATCCTTTGTAGGTATCATGCCCCTCACGACGAACAAAATAAAGTGGCCTTTGCCGATCGCCTAACGTATCTTTTCCGGTAATAAGCCCAGCAAACGACTGCCCCTGAATGCCTGTTGGCACGGGCGCTCCTGCCAACTGAAGCAGTGTTGGCATCCAGTCCATCAGCAGCAATGGCCGATCAGATTCGGTGCGGGGCCGAATACCAGCTGGCCAGCGTACCCCGGCCGCAATGCGCAGACCGCCCTCGTACATCGTGCCCTTGACACCCCGGTACCCGCCGACGTTGGCTTTGCCTGGCCCCCAGCCGCCATTGTCACTCGTAAACACGACCAAGGTATTCCGGTCTTGCCCATTGGCCCGCAGAGCAGCCAATACCCGCCCGACGTTTGCATCCAGATGTTCAATCAGGGCCACCAGTTTCGCCCGGGTGGGGTCGATACCGGGACGCGTACGGGTCACACGATCCAGATCGGCCGCCGGCGGTTGTAGCGGATCGTGCGGGGCGTTGTAAGAGAGGTACAGAAAAAAAGGAGGGTCATTGGCCCGCCGACGCTGCCGAACCTGTCCGTTCAGATAGGTAATAGCCGCATTGGTAAACACATCGGTTGCATGACCGGGTGGGTTAATCACCTCCCGGTTGTGGCGCATGAAGTTTTGGCCATTCCGTTTTTTCTCAACGTAATTATCCATCATATCGCCCAGAAACCCGTAAAACTCGCGGAAGCCACGCCGGTTGGGGTGGTTTTCAGGCTCCAGCCCCAGGTGCCATTTGCCAACCAGAGCGGTGTGGTAACCTTGTTCGGCCAGATAATCGGGTAGCAGCCGGCCGGGGGCCAGATACCCCCAACTGTTTGTGGTATCGTCGCGGATAACGCCCGGCACGCCCATTCGCTCCGGGTACCGGCCCGACAGCAAAGCCGCCCGCGACGGCGAACAAACCGGGCTGTTGGCGTAAAAGCTCGTGAACCGCATTCCTCCGCGAATAAGGCTATCAATATGCGGAGTCTTTACATCGTTGGCCCCGTAACACGATAGGTCACCAAAACCCAGGTCATCGACCAGAATAAACAGGATGTTTGGGCGGAGCGATCGGGGTTTAGGGCGCGATTGGGTCTGAAAAGCGGTCAAACCTATCCAGCCGCTACAAAACAGAATGGAGAGAAGGAATCGGGTACGCATGGACGAGTTAGTTACCCCAAAACTAAAAAGGGACAGCGCAATGATACGCTGTCCCTTCGGCAAATCTATGAACAGTTCAGGCGTTTACGTCCTAAACAGGGTATGCTAGCCCGGTTTAATTTCCAGTTGGCACTTCGCTCTCTTCGGCCGGGACAATCGCTATGGGCTTAGCTGGCTTGCGCGATTCTTTATTGGCCACCTGAGGGCGCGGGTTTTTGTAGTTGTATCCCGCTACCATCTCCGGGTTGGTATTCCGGTTCCGGCGGGGCGTAAAGGTGAGCCGGGTTGCCCCCTGCTCGGTATTGGCCGACCGTTTGTAGTCGCCCATTCGTACCTGACGCCGTTCCTGACGACCCAGGGTAATTTCCGACTCCCACGCCTTGGCTGCGGCCGCTTTGTTCGGATGTTTATAGTTTCGAGTGGAGTACGTCGGATCATTTTGCAGTTTGGTCTCCTGCTGAGCAAAAGCTGTTGAGAGAAAAACCGCGCCGAGGAAAAACGATCCCACCGCACGCCAAACGAAGGTCCGGAGGGTTGCCTCTTTCGTTTGACTATTCATGTTCCTGTGGTTTTGTTGTACATGCCCTTTCGAGCGTTTACACAATTATAACCACCAAAAACATAACTATTCTTTTAGTTAGCAGGTATTTTTTCTATTTCCTTTTAAAAACACAGCAAAACCTTCGTCTTTTTGACCATTCTCTCTATTGACTCTTCGGTAGTATAACGAATGATATCTTGTAAATCTACCCAACATATAGCTTTTGTTTCGCCTGACTGCACGAAGGGTTCCAACGGATTTGCCCGGAACAAAAACCGAATATCGTAGTGAAAATGAGCCGGTTCTGTGCCACGTGCTGGTATCAGATGGACATCGACATCGAAAATTTCCGGTGTGTCATCGGCCGAACCGAGAGCCGTCAGCTGAGTCAGGCCGGTTTCTTCCTGAGCCTCCTGCCGGGCCACGGCCAGAATATCGGGGTTACCATCAGCATGCCCGCCCGGCTGAAACCAGCGATCGAGTTTCCGGTGATGAATCAAGACCACCTGCGTTCGATCGGGCTGGGTCGGGTTTTGGGCCACAATCCAGGCCGACCCCGTAACGTGCCCTACCGAAAGTGATCGCTCAAAACAATCGGGGTTTTCCTCAACAAAAGCAATGGTGTTGAGCCACATAGTTCGTTCGTGCGGGTCGGTTGGCTGATACCGGCGCAGCTGGGTAAGCAATGGTTGACGGTGCATTGTCACAGTTATAGAAAAAAAATGCAATTTCGCGCCGTAATTGGCTTATCCAAAACGTGTTTAACATCATGCGTAAATTACTTCTTTCAGCAACCACGCTTTGCCTGGCGGCCCAATTGGCCACCGCTCAAATCCGTCTACCTCAGCCGAGCCCCGGTGCGTCGGTAATGCAAACTATTGGCACTACCGATATTACGGTAAAATATTCGCGCCCCAGCCTCAAAGGCCGCGAGCCGTTTACGAGCGCCTTTGTTCCCTATGGTAAAGTATGGCGTACCGGTGCCAACGCGGCTACCAATTTCAACACCACAACCGACCTGACGGTAGGTGGCCAGAAATTGCCCGCTGGTTCGTACGCGCTGCTCTCGATTCCCAACCAGAACGAGTGGACGCTTATTTTCAGCAAAAACGGATCGGTAACCGAGCAAAACTATAAGCAGGAAGAAGACGCCCTGCGTGTTCAGATTGCCGCAGCTCCGGCTGCTGAAAAAACGGAAACGTTTACCATCAACTTCAGCGACGTAACCGACAGCACAGCCAACATGAATATCGTGTTTGGTAACGCGAAGGCAACCGCTAAGCTGGGTGTCGACGTAACTGCCAATGCATCAGCCAACGTAGACAAGGCCGTTGCCGACAAACCCGAAGACCCAGCCGTGTTGCAGGCCGCTGCGGGCTACAACCTCTCAAAAGGCCGCAACCTGGAGCAGGCACTGTCGTGGGCCGATAAGTCAATCGGCATGAAAGAGACCTTCCGCAATGTGTGGCTGAAGGCTCAGATTCTGGCCAAAATGGGCAAGTTTGCCGAAGCAGTGCCCCTGGCACAGAAGGCCCTGAGCTTGGGGGAGACGTCGGGCGATGCTGCCTTCCCGTTCTTTAAAGATGCCATTGCCAAAGGCGTAACCGAGTACACCTCAAAACTGCCAGTTGCTTTGCCAGCTGCTAAAGGCAAGAAGAAGAAAAGCTAATTAGCCGAGTGGTTGGGAGGAAAGCGAGCCGGTCTGCGGCTTATGGACTACGATAAATCCCGAACGCACAAGCCACTCAGGAATCATAATCTGTACGAAAAAAAGGATAGCCCGTAACTGGGCTATCCTTTTTCATTTATCGATCTCAGCCAGACATTGACGGCTCAAACGGGTGTCGCTATGCCTCGGGCACTTCTTTTTTAAACTGTTCGATGAGCCAGGCGATACCCACTACCAGAACGCAGCCTACCACATTGAGCCATAGGAATGCCATCAGATTCAACTGCCAGCAAACCACAACCAGTATTTCGCCAATGACCGCGGCCAGAAAGGTGGCCCGACCGCCGATGTTCCTGAAATAAAACGCGACGACGAAAATGCCCAGGATAACCCCATAAAACAGCGACCCCAGAATATTGACGGCCTCAATCATGTTGCCCATTCGGTTGGCAAACTGAGCAACCACAATACAAAATACACCCCACCCTACTGTAGCCCAGCGCGACGCGGCTACGTAATGCGCATCACTGGCACCGGGGCGCAAACTGCGCTTATAAATATCAACGACCGTAGTGGAGGCCAGCGAGTTGTACGCAGCCGCAATGGACCCCATCGACGCGCTAAAAATCACAGCGATGAGTAGCCCAATGAGCCCGTGCGGCAGGTAGTCGAGCACAAACCGGAGAAAAACATAGTTCGTATCGTTGGTGTCGGCCGTGGGATTGTTTTTCTTGATCAGTTTCACCACATTATCCCGGTTGGTTTTGATGGCCGCATCGGCATCGAGCAAGGCTTTACGGGCCGATTCGACGCCCGTTTCGTTGTCAGTCTGGAGAGCTTCCTGCAGGTTTAACACCTCTTTTTGCCGGGCTGTCGTGAGCAGCTGATGCTTAATTTCGAGCAGGTTGTATGCCTGCGCGTGCGGGCTGTTGCGCAGCTTATCGGTCTCCTGGGTGTTGAAGAAAATGGGCGACTCACGGTATTGGTAAAACACAAAGACCAGCACCCCTACAAGCAGAATCAGAAACTGCATGGGTACTTTGAGCATACCATTCATGAGCAAGCCCAGCCGACTTTGCCCCACCGACTGCCCCGTAAGGTAGCGCCCTACCTGCGACTGATCGGTGCCAAAATAGGAGAGTTGCAGGAAGAAGCCGCCAATCAGTCCCGACCAGATATTGTACCGGCTTTCGGGGTTAAATTCCAGGTCGACCAGATTCATCCGCCCGGCCTTCCCTGCCACCTGCAGGGCATCGGTAAAGCCTACGCCGTCGGGCAACATATGCACCGTGATATACCCGGCTACGGCCATAGCACCCGTCACAATGAGCATCTGTTGCAGGTGCGTGTACGAAATGGCTTTGGTACCACCCGTAACCGTGTAAACCAGTACGATGCCCCCCATAATGAGGTTGGTGAGGTAGATGTTCCAACCCAGAATAGTGGACAGAATAATGGCCGGTGCGTAAATCGAGATGCCCGTTGAAAGACCCCGCGAAATGAGAAACAGAATGGCCGTGAAACTACGCACCCGCCGATCGAAACGGCCTTCCAGAAACTCGTAGGCGGTGTACACCTTGAGCCGGTGGAAAATCGGGACGAAGGTGATCGAGAGCACGACCATGGCCAATGGCAAACCAAAATAAAACTGCACAAAGCGCATTCCGTCGGAAAAGCCCTGACCCGGTGCCGACAAAAACGTAACCGCACTGGCCTGCGTTGCCATCACCGACAAACACACGTGATACCACGGCAGTGAGTTTCCGGCCAGCAGGTAATCGTCCATATTCCGATTGCCCCGGCTCCGGTAAATGCCGTAAACAATGATAACCGTAAGGGTAAGACCCAGAACGCCCCAGTCAAGTGTACTCATGAAAGCCAGGTCATTAGGGCGTAACAAATAATAATCTCAGCCACCAGCGCACCCAGTACAATGGTATATAACTGGCGCCAGCTGTTGACAAAGGGAGGTAGATCGGGATCTCGAGGGCTCATACGGTAGGCTGTAGGGAATGAGGGGCGAAAATAGACAAAAAGGCACAGGCAGGAAAGGAGAAACGGATGAGTAACTCCCCGAATACATAAACGACAAACTTGATCAGACTCACAAAAAATAATTCACAAACCGCAATTTTTAGGTTGATACACAAAAACCATTCCATCAGCCGTTGTTTGTAACCTGTCTGCCCAGCCGCTTTTCTCCCCCCTTTCACGTTGCCAGGATTAAAATTTACACACTCGCTTTCTTGGAAGATAATACAAAGACGCGCTTAAATGCCCAACAAGGCGCTTGTGCCTAAAACCCAGATTAAATTACTAAGTAAGCACCCTAAGACCATTATACAAACAAATTATATGTATTTAATTAGTATAATTTTTATACTTAAATTCATCTAACAAACTCATACGTGGCCAATGTGTTCCACTGAATTTGCATGTTAGTTCCTGTTATTCTGGCAGTCTTTACTACGGTATTCGTCGGGCTGTTTCTGGCTGGATCGGGTATAGCAGCTAACCAGCTCAAGTCGACCCGAAGTCGCTCGCGCTGGGCACTTGTGGTGCCCGGCTTGCTTTTACTGATTGGTCGAATTCCCAGTATCACGTATTCCGCTCAGCTCAACACCGATGAGAGTCAGCTACTGGCGCAGGGTTTGACACTGGCCAAACATCCACGATTCTGGGAGTCGGTTGATGGTACCACCACCGGTCCTTTGGCCAGTTTTGTGCTGACCTGGCCATCGTTGTTTGGGTTTGAGACAGGCTATCTGCAGGCCCGCATTACGGGTCTGATTCTGATTCTGATCAGCCTTTTTTTCTTTTACAAGGCGTTGTCGGTGCGGTTCAGTGCGGGCGTGGCCTATGTAGGGTTGCTCATTAGCACGGCATTTTTCTCCTTTGCCACGCACTTTGATCTCGTACATTACAGCAGCGAACTGGTGGCTTTACCGCTCATTGCAGTGTTGTGGTGGCAATGGATGCGCTTGCTTACCACTTCGTCTCCCCTGTCGGCTTTATCCTGGCTCTGGACCGGATTGCTCGCCGGGCTCACCCCATTTGCCAAGCTACAGGCAGTCCCGGTGGTCGGTCTGTTAGCCCTTTGTCTGGTTGTATCTCTTTTGTGTTCTGGAAAACCGTTACTCAATGGTAACCGCCGGGCGGCCTTAATTTTTGTAGCTGGTGGGCTTCTGCCCAGTTTTCTGGTAGTTGGCTATTGCCTTGCCTTCGGAGTCTGGGATAATTTCTGGACGTTTTACATCCGGGCCAACCTGAGCAACTACCATGAGCTGCAGCAGCATCTGGGCCTGCCCACGCACCGATCAATACTGACGAAGCTGAGTAACCTACCTCACTTTCTGTGGGTAGAACCAACGGTGCGGTACCTGTTTTGTCTGGGTCTTTCGAGCGCCGTGGTGTTGGCAATCGCCTGGCGTCGCTGGTTGAACAAGGGGGCTCTGGCAAAAGCTTGGGCCTTGGTTATCTGGCTTTGGGGGTCGTTCTACGTAGCCATTGCGCCGGGTACCGAATTCCATCACCACCTGCTTTTTATTGTTCTGCCGGTAACCTGGCTGGTGAGCACCGCGTTTGCGGTTGCCTTTTCGCGTAACCGGGTCAACTACATTATGGGGCTGTACGTGATTGGGCAGCTGGCCACGCTTTTGCCCATGTGGACGTATGGCGTAGCTCCATTTCTGTATAATCCCTATCTGGCTACCACCCTGCACAATCGTACGTCTCCGCCCTCGGCCGTGGGCGCGTACCTGCGCAGGCACGCACATGAAGGCGACCAACTGGCCGTTTGGGGCTGGAATACAACGTACTATGTAGAGGCTCAGCTCGCCCAGGGTGTTAGTGAAAACCACTCCTTCCGCTCGGCTGTCGACCATTCGTTACAGTCGGCGTATCTGGCTAAATACATGCAGGATCTGAAGCGAAACCAGCCGGTCTGGATCGTTGATGCAACGGGGCCAGCCAGCTTTGTTCTGTCCGACCCTACACGGTTTCGGATGGCGCGTTACCCTTGCCTAAAACGGTATTTACACACCCAGTACCGGCTACAGGCGGTGGTCGAAGGGCAAGCAATCTTTGTGCGAGCCGACCGTTTCCCGCAGGACCGCCCCGTGACAGCCATGCGGTGAGAAGCCAACCCCGGCCCGTTATGCATGTTCTGTTTGCCTTTTGGGCTTATCTTTCGGGCAAACAAACATAAACCAGCATTATGAATTCGGAGACCACGCAAGCCGCCGAAAAAGCATTATTCGACTTAAGCGGAAAAGTAGCCATTATCACCGGAGCCAGTAAAGGCATTGGCGAAGATATTGCCCGTGTTTTTGCCCGGTTTGGCGCCAGGGTAATTGTCAGTAGCCGCAAACAGGAAGCCTGCGATGCCCTCGCGGCTGACATTATCGCACAGGGAGGTGAGGCTACGGGTGTGGCCGCGCACGTTGGCGACATGGATCAGCTAAAAAACCTCGTTGATGAGGCAATTGCAACCTACGGCGGCATCGACATTCTGGTCAACAACGCAGCCTCTAACCCCGTATTTGGCCCGTCGCTCGATTGCGATGGCCTTGCGTTTGATAAAATCATGCAGGCCAACGTAAAAGCGCCATTTGAGCTGAGCAAGCTTTGTTACCCCAGCATGAAGGCCCGCGGAGGGGGCAGTATTATTATGATGAGCAGTATTGCCGGCCACACACCCGACCCCGGTTTGGGTATCTACAGCGTCAGCAAAGCAAGCCTCAACATGCTTACCAAGGTACTGGCCAAAGAGTGGGGCCCCGACGGAATTCGGGTCAACGCGATCTGTCCCGGCCTGATCAAAACCAAGTTTAGCCAGGCGCTCTGGCAGGATGAAAAAATCCTGAACCATTTCACCAAACGGCTCCCCATTGCCCGGATGGGTACTACAGACGAAATCAGCCCAATGGCTCTCTTTCTGGCCTCAGCGGCTTCATCGTACACAACGGGTAGCCTGTTCTACGCCGACGGCGGAACCGTAATTTAAAATCGACAGCACACAAAAAAACAGGGAGAACGTGGCTGACTTGCAGAATTTTGCTCGCGTCAGCTACGTTCTCCCTGTTCCTTTTACTCTTTTTCCTTTCTACTGCACCGCCAGAATCTTAAACTCGGTGCGTCGGTTCTGTTGGTGATCTGCGTCGGCACAATCGGTACCATCGATACAGCCGTTCAGAATTTCGCTTTCCCCATAACCACGGGCTACCAGGCGGTTCGGCTTGATGCCGCGCGATACAATGTAGTCCATGGCGGCACGCGCCCGGTTTTCCGACAGTTTCAGGTTATAGGCATCGCTGGCACGCGCATCGGTATGCGAGCGAAGTTCGATTTTCATGGTTGGGTATTCCTTCAGGATCTTAACCACGTGTTCGAGTTCGCGAGCGGCATCGGGCCGGATAAAGAACTTGTTCAGATCGTAGTAGATATTCTTGAGCTGGAATACGTCGCCCTCGCCATACAGACCCAGTGAATCGGTGACAACCTTAGGCGTCTTGGTTTTGGGCAACTGTACTTTCTTAGTGGCATACTTGTTTTTCGAGGCCGTAATGGTGTACGGTGCACCGGGCTTCATGTCGAACTCGTACCCACCGTCGGGACCCGTTTCGATAGTCCGCTCCGACTTGTCGCGTTCGTTGCGGAGGGTCACTTTCACGCCCTGCTCCGGCACCTGATCGACTTCCCGTTTCACCACTCCACGGACAATGCTGTTTTCGCTCTTGTCGAGGTAAATGGTTACGCTCATCACCGGCTTTGGCGACTGAGTCAGAGTTGAGAACCGAACCGTATTCAGCGCGTAGCCTTCTTTCACCGCCTTAAACTCGTACTCCGTGTTGGCATCCAGGCAGAGCTTGGTTTCGCCTTTCGGGTCGGTCAGCAGCAGGTCGAGGTTGGTTCCGTTACGCACAATGCGCACGTCGGCCTGATCAATGGGTGCGTTAGTTTTCGCGTCGAACACGAGAATTTTAAGTTCACGGCAGTTCCGGCGGAAACTGTAGATATCATCGTCACTGATGCCCTTTTTCCGGTTGCTGCTAAAATACCCTGAAGTCCGGTACTTGTCGGTGATGATACCAAAATCATCCTTCTCAGAGTTGATGGGTGCCCCCACGTTTTCAACCCCTTTGTACGCGACACCATCTTTCAGCTCGGCAAAGAAAACATCGAGCCCGCCGAGGCCTTCGTGCCCATCCGACGAAAAGTAGAGATTACCGTTCTCATCGGCATAGGGGAACATCTCGTTACCTTCCGTATTGATGTCTTTACCCATGTTAACGGGCGTGCCCCACTCACCGTTGCGGTATTCGACCACGTATAGGTCGGTTCCGCCAAAGCCACCGGGCATATCCGACACAAAGTACATTTTACTATTGTCGGGCGAGAAAGCCGGGTGACCAACCGAATATTCCTTGTTGTTAAAAGGTAACTCCCGCACGTTCGACCATTTGTTTCCCTTCTCGTTGATAGCTGAATACAACTTCAGCTTACGCACCCCGTCGTTGCTTTTGCCGGTCTTGCCTTTGCTGCCGTTGTTCCGGGTGAATACAATCATTTTCTGGTCCCGCGAAAATGTCATCGGGCCTTCATGGTATTTGGTATTCAGCGTCCGGCTAAACTCCTGTGTTTTAGACAGCTTCTGCTCTACCGGAGCCGCAATTTCGGGCGCTTTGGTTGCCGACGGCGAACCGCCACCCAGCACCGCCGTGTTGGGCTGACGGAGCATATCGACATTCGGAGCCCGAATCTCAGTGGTGTCGGCATGGTAGTACAAATCGAGGAAAGGGGTCTGATTCCAGGTAAACACCCGTTTCAGCGGACCGCCCTCATCGCGCGCCGACACAAACACGATACCGCCCTTGTAGTACATTGGGCTGAAATCGGCCTGCCGGGTATTGATGGGTAAGCTGTAGGTTTTGTACGACGATGAGTCCTGGAAGAAACGACCCACGTCCATATAAGAGACCGTAAACCGCCGACCGCGTAAATCCTGGGTCTGCTGCTCACCGTACTTGCTATACATTTTCTGCGATTCCCGGTACTTGCCGTTGGCAGCCAGGGCCTGGGCGTAGTACATATAAATCTCGCTATTGAGATCCGTGTACTTATTGACCAGTTCGCCATACACCCGTTCGGCGTTACGGGTATCCTGCAATTTCCGGTAGCTGAAACCCAGATTGGTCAATGCCTCACGGGTTTCGGCAGCGTTCTTTTGCTTGTCTGTACGTAAAAAATCCTCGTACAAGCGGACGGCGTTGATGTAGCTGAAGCTTTCAAGCTGCTTGTTAGCAGCCCGCAGTTTCACGCTTTGCGCCCGGAGAGAATGTGCTCCGGTCAGAAAACCAGCCAGCAACAGCACAATGAGTAATGATCGGTTCATGGCTTAACTTAAATTACCGTTTAGGAGTATGGGCCACCCGTCACCAAACAAATACAGTGCCAGACTTAGGGTAAATAGTTTATAAACTTCCGAAAACATCCCAGATTCGCCCTCCACAGCCCCCTAACGGTAGTTTACACCTTAAAACAATGAGTTTACGGCTTAGTACAAAGGGGTTTAAAGTTACACAAATTAGCGTTTAGATTCGCTATTCTGTAACCGAACAACCAGTATCCGCCGGGTAGAGTCGGTTATTCGGACCTCGTGTGCCAACCGATGCCCCACCACCCAAACCACTTTATCACCCGCCGTAAGTACGGCCGTCCGGGCGCGTTCGGGCAATGACACTTTCCGGTCGTTGAGCAGGTCGCTCACCAGTTTGGTGCCTTGCATATTCAGCGGTCGGAATCGGTCACCCTGCCGCCAGGACCGAATATGCAGAGGCTGGTCCAATTGGTCGGCGTCGAGATACCCCACAGACGCATCTGGCTCGTTTGGCGGAACAAAGCGGTCCGGGCTCTCCTGGTAAAACCAGCTCACTTGCCGACCGTCGGGCAGCAACAACGTACCGGTCTCTCCTGAAGGAAGCGGGAAATCATACGGTATCTCGACCGATAAAGGAGCCACCATCAGCCCGGCCCGGTCGTGCCACAGTCCGTGCGTTGCCGACCGAAACACCTGCCCTTTCTGACCTGCTTCAACCACACGGACCACCTCCTGCACCTGACCATACGGGAACCCAAACGGTTTGAGCCATTCGCTCAGTCGAAACGCCCACTCTGATTGGGCCCGTAGCCATTCCAGATCAATCGTCCACATTCCACTCGATTCGCGGGCGCAGGCTTGCCACGATGCCGCGAGCGTCTCGTTTAGGAGCGACTCGGCCGCCCTCAGCCGCTCTACGGTGCGGCCAAAAGTGGTGATCAAATGGGGGTTGATAGCTTCCAGCACGGGTACCACCTGATGCCGCAGACGGTTTCGGGCGTATTTATCGCTCATGTTGGAGACATCTTCGCGCCAGGGCAGACCACGTTCCTGGGCGTACACCCGAACCTCTTCCCGACTGGCAAACCAGAGTGGCCGGACAATGCGCCCCTGCCGGATTGGAATACTGCGTAACCCGGCCAATCCGGTACCCCGCACCAGGTTGAGCAACAAGGTTTCGAGTACGTCGTTTTGATGGTGAGCCGTGGCAATCCAGGTGTAACCATGCTCGCGGGCCACAGCCTCGAACCAGTCGTACCGGAGTTGACGGGCTGCCACCTGCACCGACAAACCCCGCTCGCGCGCCACCGACGTTGTATCAAACCGAATGGTGTGGCACGGCCGGTTGTACCCAACGGCCAGTTGTGTTACAAAGGCCTCGTCGGCGTCTGAGTCGGCCCCGCGCAGACCGAAATTGACATGTGCTATGCCGACTGCGAAACCCGCCCGAACCATCAGGTCGGTCATCACAACGGAGTCGAGCCCCCCGCTTACGGCCAGCAGTACCCGGTCGGTCGGTTGAAAGAGGTGCTGATCGTTAATAAACTCTAAAAACGAATCATACATGGCCGATACGCGTTTATTGACATAGCTTTGCATCGGTAAAGGTACGAGCAGACACGCCTACCGGGTGCAATTTCCGCCCTATTTAATCGTTCGGTGGCCCTTTCCTTACTATTGTTTATGAGTCGTTGCAACCCTTTCGCTTTTTTGCGAATCTCTATACTGACCACCCTGTTACTCACAGCCTGCTGGCTGCCCGGTCGGGCACAAGTGGGCCGTCCGCCCATGAGCGGGGGCAACAGCGGCCCGGTCGAAAAAGTGGAGCTGTTACCGCCCGGAGCCGATAGCCTGGTGGTGTTAAATGATCCGGGACAGGTAATCCGAAAACTGTATAATAACGTAAGATTCCGGCATAAGGGCGTGCTGATGTACTGTGACCAGGCCATACAGAACGTAACCACCAACGTGATTGAAGCTTACGGAAACGTGCGTATTCTGCAAGGTGACACCATCAGCGTGCGGGCCGATACCATGTATTACTATGGCAACGTGCGGCAGGCCAATCTGCGCGGACGTGTGACCATGAAAGATCGTAAAATGACACTGACAACCGGACAACTCGATTACGATATGTCTATGGGGGTGGCGCACTACCCCAACAAGGGCCGTATTGTTGACCGGGAGAACATTCTGACCAGTCAGGAAGGGTTTTACGATACCCGAACCAAGCAGTTTACATTCCGTCAGAACGTACGGCTGGTAAATCCCAAATACACCCTTACCGCCGATAATTTGCTGTACAACTCGCTAACCAAAATTGCCGACTTTCAGGGGCCAACCAAGATTGTCAATAAAGATGGTACTCTGTTGGCTTCACAAGGGCAGTATAATACCGTAACGCGGGTATCGAATTTTCAGCAGCGGGCTACCGTCGAAACCCCCAAGTACACCCTCACCGGCGACACCCTCTTTTACGACAACAACACCGACCTGGGCATTGCCAAAGGGAACGTGGTGATGGTAGCCAAGGAAGACAAAACGATAATTACCGGCGAACACACCCGGTACAACGGTCGGATTGGAATCTCGCGGGTAACGGGCAACGCGCTCGTAAAAAGCGTGGTAAGTAACCAGGACACCCTGTTTATGCGGGCCGACACCCTGTTTTCGTACGATACTCCCCGCGACACGGCTCGTACGAAACCCAAGCCGGGCACCAAACCCGTACGCAAACTGATTGGTCAGCGTAATGTGGTGGTGTTTAAATCGGACTTGCAAAGCCGGTGCGACTCGCTCGTGTACGATGTAGCCGATTCGACCATCTATTTCTTCAAAAAGCCAATCATTTGGAGCGGGCAATATCAGCTGGAGGCAGACTCGGTAACGACCAGGATGAAGAATAACCGAATTGACCGGATGTTTTTGCGAACCCGCTCCTTTGTAGTTGCCCGCGATACGTTGCAGAACTTCAACCAGATCAAGGGCAGAGCGATTACCGCGTATTTCCAGACCAAAAACGATACTGTGCGGGCTGTTACAAGCACCATGCCAACGTCAACAACCGTGGTAAAAGGTAAACTTCCGACCCGCCCGGCAGTTGCGACAAACGCAGCTTCCAGTACGGTTGCGGCCCCGTTGACCGTTCGGCAAAATACGGTGCTCGACCGCGTGATTGTGGAAGGAAACGGACAAAGTATCTACTTTGCTGTGGACGATAAGAACAAGTTAGTGGGGATGAATCGCGTCGAATGCAGTCGGATGAATATTGATTTTGAGAACCAGAAAGTCAATGAGATACGGTTTTACGGGCAGCCCGATTCGCAGTTTGTTCCCCCGCAGGAAATCACGGGACCGAAGAAAGAATTGGAGGGTTTCCGCTGGCGCACAGCTGATAAGCCAGGCAAAAACGACGTGATCAATTACAAACCAGTCGTTAAGAAAACCGAAAAAACAACGGCTTCGGTTAAACCTTCGGCTACGGAACCGGTTCTAAATACCAAAAAATAGCATGATTTTTGCCGTTTAACAATTTTTAGGAGGTAGATTCGTTCGCATTCACTACTTTTCATCATAGGTTTGCAACGGATTATCTAATTCACTCGTAATCTGTAGTATCGACTAGAAATTTACATGAAGCAACATATACTTTTTTGGGCGTGTCTCACCGGCCTCGTGCTTTCGGCAGGTGCTCCGCTCCGGGCTCAGTCGGATGCCCGGACCCGGAGCCGGCTTGAAACGGGCCGAACGGGGTCAAGTCCTAAGCTTACCCCCCGGACGGAAAGCTCGGCATTTGCCCGCAAGTTTCCGTTTCTGGCTCAACCCAACAGCACAGGGCTGGATCGGGTAGTGCCTTCGAGCAAGACATCCGTTATCAATTCGTATTATCGTTCGCTGCTGATTGCGCCCGCTACAACATCGGTTACCAAACCGGCCACCCGTTCGGCACTGGCTGAAAGCACGGCTGCTGCTCCAACTGAAGCCAAAGCCCCAACCGAAGAAAGCCTGCGCCTGGAGCGTACGTCAGACGATCGGCTGTTTGCCAATGACCGGATTTCGGTTTCGAACGTGTATCCGAACCCCGCTTCGGATTATGCCGACATTGACTACCAGATTATTGCGCCCGTTGGCGAAGCAAAAATCACCGTTCTTGATTTGCTGGGTTCACCCATTTCGGAGTACACCCTCGACTCAGGCGACCGGAAAGTACGTATAGCCACACGCGAAATGCCAACCGGGATGTACTTCTACCGGCTGTCGCTGGATGGCAAAAAGGTAGCAACTAAAAAATTACTGGTACAGCATCGCTAACCTTGTGGTTTGAATTCAGACCCGGCAGGTAGCCAATCAGGATTCGGACTTAAGCTTTTTTAACGGCCGTAACGGCTTGTCTGCCCTATCAGCAGACACTTTTCAAACCACTCTATCGTTACTGAGGAGTGGTTTTATTATCTTTGCGTCCCTATGCAACAACGTCAGATAGTTAGAGTGTTTTGGAGTGTGCTGTTCGTGGCGCTGCTCGGTTCGTGCAGCCCTTTCTCGAAGTTGCAGAAAAACGGCACGCAGGAAGAGAAGTACAAAGGGGCTTTGGAGTATTACAAGAAAGAAGATTGGTACCGGGCCGGGATGTTGTTCGAAGAGTTGATTCCGGTGCTTAAAGGCAGTAACGAGTCTGAAATGGCGCAGTTCTATTACGCCTACACGCAATATCATCAGCAGTTATATTCGGTCAGTGCGCAACTGTTCAAGCGTTTCTACGAGACGTTTGCGCGCAGTGAAAAAGCGCAGGAGGCTCAGTACATGTACGCCCTCTCGCAATACAAAGACACGCCTAAATTCAACCTCGATCAGTCGAACACGGTAGCGGCTATGTCGGCTCTTCAGGATTTTATCAACTCCTACCCGGAGAGCGAATTCCGCGAGGGTTGTACCAAAATGATTCTGGAGCTTCGGCAACGGCTGGAACAGAAAGCATACGAAAAAGCTAAACTGTACCACAAAACAAGTGGATTCAATATCGCTTCGTTGAAGTCGGCGGTGGTGAGTATCGACAATTTCCAGAAAGAGTTTCCTGACTCCGAATACAACGAAGAGTTAGCGTATCTGAAAGTCGATTCGCAGTACAACTACGCCGTTAATAGTCTGGAAACGAAGCAAAAGGAACGTTTTCAGGACGCCGTCACGTTTTATCAGGCGATGGTCGACAAGTATCCGTCGAGCAAGTATCTGAAGCAGGCGGAGAAAATGTACGAAAGCAGCGTGAAAGAGGTGGAACGCCTGGCAAAACTGGAAAAAGAAAAAGAACAGCAGAAGCAGAACGACGCCAACCGACCGGCAAAAGTGACTGCTGCAAGCAACTAAAATAGAGTTTACAGTTTTCGGTTTAGGGTTTAGCGTTCTGATTGAGCGCGTGTAAATGCCTGAGCTGAGAACTTTACCAAGGAAGAATATGGCAACGAATCCCTCATTGATCACCCGCGACACCGACAAGATTGCGGCTCCTACTGGCAACCTGTACGAATCTGTTTCGATTATTTCGCGACGCGCCCGGCAGATTGCCGCCAAAAACAAAGAAGAACTGAGCAACAAGCTGTCGGAGTTTGTTTCGGCGGTTGATAACCTCGAAGAGGTATTTGAAAACCGGGAGCAGATCGAAATTTCGAAGTTTTACGAGCGTATGCCCAAGCCAACCTCAGTCGCTACCGACGAGTTTCTGGAAGGCAAAATCTATTCGCGTTACAACGAAGAAGACGCAGCGCAGTAATCAAATTTTAGCACATAGAGCAGATGGATGGGTGGCGGTTTGAGTCGTTGCTCATCCATTTTTTTTGACCATGCTACACGCCAAACGCATTCTTCTGGGTATAACGGGCAGCATTGCCGCCTACAAAGCCGCCCTGCTGGTCAGGTTGCTTGTAAAAGCGGGCGCTGAGGTGCAGGTCGTCATGACCGAAGCGGCCGGCGAGTTCATCACACCGCTCACCCTAAGCACCCTGTCGAAACGGCCGGTGCTCTCGTCGTTTGTGGGTAACCCTGCCGAAGGTACCTGGAACAATCACGTGGAGCTGGGGCTTTGGGCCGACGCCCTGGTGATTGCCCCGGCTTCGGCACACACCCTTGCCCGCTGCGCGTTTGGCCTCTGCAACGACCTGCTTTCGGCGGTGTATCTGTCGGCTAAGTGTCCGGTATTTTTCGCGCCGGCTATGGATCTCGACATGTACCGGCACCCAAGTACGCTGCACAATATCGAACGGCTTGCTTCATACGGAAACCACATTATCCGGGCCGAACACGGCGAACTGGCAAGCGGGCTGGTTGGCGAAGGTCGGCTGGCCGAGCCCGAAACCATTGTCGAGCAACTAACTCATTTCTTCAGCCAGCGTGGGGCGCTGGTTGGTCGACGCGTGCTGATAACGGCCGGCCCCACACAGGAGCCGATTGACCCGGTGCGGTACATCAGCAACCATTCGACCGGAAAAATGGGCTATGCCATTGCGCGGGCCTTTGCAATGGCTGGCGCCGAGGTTACGCTGGTGAGCGGCCCCACGGCCCTCCCCCTGCCCCACCCCGCCGTGCGCCGGGTATCGGTACGGTCGGCTGCGGAGATGTTTAGCGCTACCGAAGCCCACTTTGAACAGGCTGACCTTCTGATTCTGAACGCGGCCGTTGCCGACTACACCCCGGCCCACCCGGCCCACCAGAAAATAAAGAAAAAGGAAGCCGAATTTTCGCTCGAACTGACCAAAACCGTCGATATTGCGGCTACGCTCGGCACCCGAAAACGGCCGGGGCAGCTGATGATGGGCTTTGCGCTCGAAACCGAAAATGAACACGAGAATGCCCTGGGCAAGCTTCAGCGCAAGAACCTGGACTGGATCGTGCTCAACTCACTACGCGATGCGGGCGCTGGCTTCGGACACGATACGAACAAAATAACCGTTATGGACAGAGGGGGCAACGTGCGGGTATTCGACCTTAAAACCAAAGAGGAAGTAGCCGAAGATTTGCTTACCTTAGTAAAAGAAAAATTAGCCAATCCATGATTCGGTCCGTGACCAAATTACTTTGTTTGCTGAGTGGTATTCTCCTGACCGTGTCGGTACAGGCTCAGGAACTAAATTGCCAGGTAAATCTGAATTACGACCAGCTGTTTTCGCAACAGAAAACGGATTTTTCGTATTTCAATCAGCTGAAAGGCGTGATTACGGAGTTGCTGAACACCCGACGCTGGACCAACGATCAGTTTCAGCCATCGGAGCGTATCAACTGCATTCTGAATATTAACCTGCTCAAATCGACGCAACAGGGTGTTTTTGAGGGTAATGCCCAACTGATTCTGAAACGGCCTGTGTACGGTACAAACCTCGAATCGACGGTGATTAGCTACGTTGACCGGAATTTTAACATCGTGTATCTGCCCACGACGCCGGTCTTCTTCCGCGACAACGCCTACACCGACGAGCTGACTTCAATCCTCGGCTTTTACGCGAATATTTTTCTGGCCCTTGATTACGATACATTCAGTCGGCAGGGAGGAACACCGCACATGCAGCGAGCCTTCAACATCATGAACTTAGCCCAGACGGCCAACGGCGCGGGCTGGCTGGTGGGTGGCGACAAACGCAACCGGTATTACCTGATCGAAAACCTACAGGCTCCGCAGTTCGGTCCGTTCCGCGACGGCCTGTACACGTATCACCGGCTGGCGCTCGATACCTTTACGACCAACCCCATCCAATCGCGCAAAGCCCTACTGGACTTGCTGACCACCATGCGTCGTATTCAAACCCAGGTATCCCTTTCCGTGTTAATGAATTCCTTCATGGACGCTAAGTCTGAGGAGTTTATCAATGTGTTGTACGAGGGGTCACTGGCCGAGCGCAAACGCGGTTTTGATCTGCTCACCCAGCTTGACCCCGGCAAAACCGAAGCGTACCGGAAGCTTTTATGGCAATAACCCCGCCCAATTTACGGGTTTAATCGGCGAGCTAATTACCCCAACGAAAGGCCTGCTCAGGAAACTTGCCCCCGGCCGAGCGTGTTAGTTTATTAAGGAGCCTGTACTATGCTGTCCCACTTATTGATCAAAAATTACGCCCTGATTGACCAACTCGAACTGTCGCCCGATGTTGAACTGAACATCGTTACGGGCGAAACGGGAGCCGGTAAGTCGATTATGCTGGGAGCACTGGGCTTATTGCTGGGCAACCGGGCCGACACGCGTGTGCTGTACCATCTGGATCAGAAATGCGTGATAGAGGGCACGTTCGACGTTTCGGGGTATTTTATCGAACAGCTTTTTGAGGAAGAGGAACTCGATTACTCCACCTCGTGCGTGGTACGTCGGGAAATAAGCCCGAGCGGTAAAAGCCGCGCCTTTGTTAACGACACACCGGTCAATCTGGAAACCCTTCGGCGGGTAACGAGTCAGTTGATGGATATTCACTCCCAGCACGATTCGGTGCAACTGGGCTCCAACGAATACCAGCTACAGATCGTCGATACGTACGCCCAGGACGAACCCCTACTGCGTACATATAACCTCCATTATCAAGACTACCGCACCAAGCGCAACACCCTCGAAAAGCTCCGGGCCGATGCCTCGGCGATGCGGAAAGAGTTTGATTATAATAATTTCCTCTACCGCGAACTGGCCAAGGCACAACTCCAGCCCGACGAACAGGAAAACCTGGAGGGCGAACTGAACGTTCTGGAAAACGCCGAGGAAATCCGCGAAAAACTCCAGCTGGCTTACGAATACCTCGACAATCCCGAGCAGTCGGTCGTGTCGCTTTTGAAGGGTGCCGTGGGTACGTTGGCGTCGGTGAGTAAGCTTTCGGGGCAATACGCTACGCTACAGGAGCGAGCGCAAAGTGCCCTGATTGAACTCCGCGACCTGGCCGACGAAATCAGCACAGAACAGGATTCGATTGATACCGACGAGAGCCGGGCCGAGACTGTTCGGGAGCGGCTCAACACGATTTACCAGTTGCAGAAAAAGCACTCGGCCGATTCGGTGGAGGAGCTGCTGGCCATTCAGACCGACTTGCAGCAGAAAGTAAGTAAAGTCGAAAACCTTGACGAAGAGATTATAGCCGCCGAACACGCAGCCGCCGAAGCGCGGGCTCGACTGATGCAGAGTGCCGATGTGCTGTCGCAGGCCCGCCGGGCGGTACTGCCCGAGATCGAGCGCGAAATCAGTGGATTGCTCCATGATTTGGGCATGCCCAATGCCTCGATTCGGATCGAGGCCGAGTCGGGTAAGCCGTCGCCAACGGGTATCGACACCGTTACGTTTTTGTTCAGTGCTAACAAGGGTATAAAACCCCAACAGCTTAAAAATGTGGCCTCGGGCGGTGAGTTTTCGCGACTGATGATGGCCATCAAGTATATCCTGGCCAGCAAACGCTCACTCCCGACTATTATTTTCGACGAGATCGACACGGGGGTTTCAGGCGAAATTGCGATTCGGATGGGCAACATGATGAAAGACATGGCTCATAGTCATCAGATTATTGCCATCACACACCTGCCCCAGATTGCGGCTCAGGGCTCGCGCCATTATTTTGTGTACAAAGATCATTCAGCCGACAAAACCGTAAGCCGAATCCGGCAGCTTTCGCTCGACGAACGGGTGATGGAGATTGCCCAGATGATTGGTGGCAAAAACCCATCGGCCAACACGGTAAAAAATGCCCGTGAAATTTTGAAACAAGGCAAGGCCACGGCGGTTGCTAAATAAAAGTACCCGTCGGGCGGTGTGCCCGCACCTATTTGAGTTACCCACTTCACTATGAAATACACCTTTGTTATAGCCGGGCTGTTGCTCGGAACAATGGCCTGCCAGAACGATCAGAGCGAAGCCATCAAAGCCGCTGAATCGGAGGTTTTCAAGCTACACGACGAAGTCATGCCTCTCACGATGAACGAAATTCCGAAGTTACAGAAGGCCCTTCGCAGTCGAATTTCGACCCTCGATAGCCTCACCAACCGGCAACCGAGCGAGCAGGTGCGCAACGATGAAACTAAAGAAGAAATAAGCCGGATCAACCGTAGTCTGAGCCAGGCCAACGAAAGTATGGACGTTTGGATGAGCCAATACAACGGGGATACATTGACCAAAATTTCGGGCGATGAAGCCCTACGCTACCTCGCCGACCAGAAAGAAAAAATCACGGATGTCAACAAGCAAGTCAACGAAAGCATCAAGCAGGCTCGTCAGTACCTGGGTGCGCAATAGCCTGGGGCTGGTTATGGCCGGCTTGTTTTTGGCGGCCTGCGGCTCGTCGGGTGATACCCTGCCGGTACTTGGCCAGAAAGAAGCCGTTACCCGCACCGTAGACGGCAAAACCGTGACCGATTCAGTTGATCATACGATTCCTGATTTCCGGTTTGTGAGCCAGTATGGAGATACTGTTACGGCCGGCACACTAGCGGGTAAGGTGTACGTGGCCGATTTCTTTTTCACGACCTGCCCCACCATTTGCCCCAAAATGAAAACCCAGATGAAACGCGTGTACGACCGTTTCAAGGGGAATTCGAACGTCATGATTTTGTCGCACACCATTGACCCCACGCGTGACTCCGTTGCCGTACTGCGCGATTTTGCGCAGAGTCTGGGTGTCAACGACCGCCAATGGTTATTTGTAACGGGCGACAAAGACCAGATTTACAACATTGGCCAGAACGCCTATATGGTGAGTGCCGCCGAAGACGCTACGGCCCCCGGCGGGGTGGTGCATAGCGGTGCCTTTATTCTGGTCGATACCCAAAAACGGGTACGCGGTATTTACGACGGCACCACGCCCGAAGGTGTCGACAAGCTTATGGCCGACATTGACAAGTTACTCGCCGAACCAAACGAATGATGAAACGATTGAGTTGGGCCGCTCTGGCGGCCCTCTTTATTGGTAGCTCTGCCTGCCAAAGTGAGGAAGAAATCAAACGCCAGAAATACATTACCGAGGGCATCCTGCTCTACCAAACGAACTGCGCCAACTGCCACCAGAAAGACGGTAAGGGACTCGAAGCTCTTTACCCGCCCATAACCGGATCAGAGTACCTGAGCAAGCCTGACAGTATTATCCATATCATCCGGCATGGTCAGCAGGGGCCTATTGTGGTCAACGGGAAACGGTACAACCGGCCCATGCCTCCACAAACCCATTTGAGTAACCTCGAAATTGCCGAAATTGTAAGCTACATTAACGCCGAGTGGGGTCAAAAAGACCTCTTTATCGACGTTAAACATGTAGATCGGGTGTTGGGCAAACAGTAACGGAATGGGCTACGGTTGCGTGTTTTCGAGCACAAAGTCTTCAAATACAGACGACTCTCCAGCCGAACCCATTGCCAGAACCCCTACCCGAACGGCCCGGTCCCAGGGCGGCAAAAACGCTCCGTTGATGGGGTCTTTGGTTACGGTCTGGAACGTCTTACCATCAGTAGCGTAGCCAAACGAAAACCGGTTACCCTGCTGTGCCCGCAGTTGTAGTGTCAGTTTACGAGATTCGCCCACGGGTTGAGTCGCTACCACCGTTTTTTTGCCCCGTTCCAGTCGCCAAACGGTCAGTGCCGAGCCCTCAAGCGAGATACCCAGTGCGTTGTCGTCGTCGCCGATGGCCGCCAGCCCCGGTTGCCCGGCCGAGCGTTTGCGGTCAATGGTTGTGGTGACCGTATAGTTACCGGTGATGGTGCGCTGTGCTACAGCACTCCCCAGTTTAGAAGGCTGAGCATGCAGGGTAAGTGCCCCTTTCCGAACGCCAAAATCGGGCTGTTTAAACACGGACCATTGCCACAGATGGGATAACGTTTTACCCGCAAACGAATCGTTCAGGCGTGGAGAAACAGGCTTCACGCTGGCTAAGGCCGGGGTATTGGGTAAAAACGTAAGCCAGCCGTCGGCCGTAAACGAAAACTCTTTCAGAAGTGCCTGCCGACCGGTGTACACATTCGTTTGCTTGTCATAGGCGTGGTACAGAAAGAAATACCGACCGTCTTTCTCTACAACGGTACCATGCCCGGGGCAGCGCCAGTTACCCTCGTCGGCCAGAATCGGGTTCTGGCCGAACTTTTCCCAGGGGCCGAGCAGGTTTTTGGCCCGGGCCACGCCCGTTGCGTAGGTACACCCCGTTCCACAGCAACCAGCCCCGGCATAGATCGCGTAGAAATAGTCGCCGTGCCGAATCATCGATACTCCCTCAACCAAATTGCCTTCCCAAGCGTCTGTATTGCGGAATAACTCTTTTTTCTCGCCCGTCAGCGCTGTGCGCTCCTCATTCATAGGTTGCGCCCAGATGGGGGTCGGCTGCTTCACGCTGTTACCATCTTCTTTCCAGATCAGGTACAGTTTACCCGTTTCGTCGCGCATCGGAAAGCCATCAATAGACCCGTCGGATTGCCCCACGAGCGGGCCATGATCCCGGTACGGGCCTTCAGGTCGGTCGGCACTGGCAACGGCCACACAGAGGTTGCCACCCTTTTTGTGGGCCGTGTAGTAGACATATACTTTGCCATTTTCGGCTGTGATTTCGGGAGCCCAGAAGTAATAATCGGCCCAGTCGGGGACTTTATTGAAGATATTGCCGACGGTTTGCCAGTTAACCAGATCGGTGGACTTGAGCAACGGATAAGCCGGAAACCAGTTCGACGTAGTGGCCGATGCCCAGTAGGTATCGCCTATTTTGGTCACCGAAGGGTCGGGATAATCGCCGGGGATGACAGCCGGTTGGGCCAGCACAGCGCCGTAAGTGGACAGAGCAAATAAGCCCGGCACCAGTTTTTGCAAGAATTTCATACGTCTTCGTTAGGTTGTTCTGGAACACACGGCTTAGAAGCCCCCGCCCCCTTCGACGTTGAACACGCCGGTCACTTTGCGAATCGAATACTGCGAAAAATCCTGGTTCGCATCCAGACCCAGACCGCGCAGGCTTTCGCCCGTCAGCTTGCTTTGCACGAGCACCGGTTTTTCGGTAAATACCTTCTTTGTTTGCGGATTCCAGTTCAGTTCGTTGGTAGTCAGCTTTTCCTGTTTCTGCTTGTTAATCACCACCACATTGCCCATAACCGTATATAGGTTTTTGGCTTTATCATACCGGCCCGAGTCGGAGCGTAAGGTTGTTACTTCCTCTCCATTGGGGCCAAAAAACAGGATATTGACCGTTTGAGGGTACTTGCGGTCGTCGTTTTGATACCGATACTGTTTGGCCGTCGTCATCCGAACGCGCAACACAGCGGCCTCACTGTACAGCATTTTCACGTTGTTGATCTCTTCAATGGGTCCCTGATAGGCATTGGTTTTCCGGGTTGTTTTTGGCTCTTCGCAGCCCCAGAGGCCAACCATCAGCAAGAGGCCACACCACAGCAATCGAGTTATCATTAACGTAGTTTTTCGTTTTCAATAGTGGACATTCAAAAACGGGTACTCACGCAGCCAGTAGTCGATGCAAATCAGCTACCAACTGCTTTGGCCCATCGGGCGTTAACACAATCCGGCGATCGTCGGCCGTACGCACCAGCACGTAGTTTGAGCGACGGGTGGCATACCAGGTCATTTGCCCGATGGAGGCATTCACAAACCGACCGTAATACCCGAACAGCCCCCCTACAGCAAACGCGCGTAAACTCGTTTTCATTTGCTCAGGGGCAATTTCCTGTACCTCCCGGATCGTGTTAAGGTCAAACGAAACAGCCCCAAACAACCGGGCCACCGTGAGTGTCTCGGGCGTCAGTATGTATTTTTGGGGTTGGTAGCCGTAGCAAATGACCATTACAATAGCCAGCACCACACCCGGCTTAAACGCCCCAAAGGCCAACAGGGAAACCGTCAGGGCGAGCACGAGTCCTGTAATCACCTTAGCCGAATTATCCAACGAGACCGAATACTGCTTCATACGCCTAACATCGTGACCCTACCGATAAAAAAAGGCGTGTGGCTCATAGACTATGCACCACACGCTTTTGTATTGATTGTTTGAACGCTTAGTCGAGCACCGGCTTACGGAACCACCAGTCGTTTAGCGAGAGCCCAAGGGCAAACCGCACGTACCGCTCCCGAATCTGCGAGCCGACCAGGGCACCCCGTTGGCCACCCTGCACGCTCAGATTCACATAATTGACAAAGTACGAGCCCATCGGCAAGGATAGACCAACGCTACCGTTTACATCTTTTACCCGCTGTCCATCCACCAAATAGGGTGTCTGATTAATCTGAAAACCAGCCCGGTAGGTTACCAGATCCCAGTACTTGGTTGAGTTGGCTTTGGGCATGTATTCCAGACCAACCCCGATCGTCATGGCATCGAGCAGGTTACCCGACCGACCATTCACGGCCTGAAACTGTGACCATTTCTGGAAGCCTACATCCAGGCCCACCATCAGTTTATTGATCTGCTCAATGCTGATGCCGAAGTGAGCCTGTTGCGGCAACCGAATCGACGAGGCCACGTTGGCCCGCAGCGTATCTTCGTCGGAGAGGCTGGTGCCACCACCACCGGTACCCGTACCCAGCGAAACCTGCTGATACACATCGGTTTCGGTAGCGCCAACCCGAGTAGCCGGGTCGATCGTTGCACCGAGGTTCAGCGACCATTTTTCGCTCAGCTTGGGTCGCCAGCCAGCACCAAGTCGCCACACAAAATCATTGTAAAGTACCCGGTTTGAGCGCGACACCACAATATCCTGTGGTTGTGGATTAAGCTGCTGCGATGTCGGGGCCACATCGTTGATTAGCACCCGGGCATCGGAGTTATTGGTAATATTACCGAACAGGAAGCCCGCTTCGGCACCCACATAAATATTTTTACCCAGCCGGAAACCCGTGGTGTAGGCCGCCTTATTGATGGCTCCACGGCCCGAGTAAGTGTATTCGGCTTCGTAAATGGTGTTGGCGTTGTTGCGCAGTACCCGGCCGTAGCTTTTGGTCGAATAGTCGACGTAGGTGTAAGGCCGCAGGCTGAGCATCATGGTCCAGCGGGATGAGGCCGGAAACGCCAACGCTACATAGTTGAGGTTAGCTCCAAAATCACGCTGACTTTGTGTTTGCCCGGCGCGTATTTGGCTGATTTGTGGTTTGTACTGACCGATCAGACCTACTTCAAAAGCCGTAAAACGACCCCGGCGAGCCAACAGCGCGGGGTTTTGCATATTCAGGTAAAACGGACTGGCATTGCTGACGCCGATGCCTCCCATGCCCAGATTAGCCGCATTCGTTGGGTTGTAGGACTCCCCAACCCCAAGGGCTGAGTACGGAGAGTTGCCTAAACCTTGTGCTCGGGTCAGAGCAGGGGCAGTGAGTGAGAGAACGAGAGCAAAAACTTGGACACGTCTACGGATTAGCCGGTAATTTCTTGACATTATAGTGTAAAATACGATTCAGTCCCCACAGTACCAACGGCGGCACTGCAAATATCGGGGGTTTCAGACGACTTTCAAACAACGGGCCGTCGCCCCCGCACACAAGCACACGCCCGGATGGGTATTCAAGCCGGTATTCGGCCACAATTCCGTCCAGTTCAAGCCGCATTCCGTTCAGGGCTCCGCTCAACATGGCCTCGCGGGTATTGCGGGCATCGAGCCGCGGCCAGGCGGGCGGGTTGGCCCGGTCAATTTCCAGCAACGGCAGCCGGGCCGTAAACTGATGCATGGCTTGCAGGCGCATACGCAGCCCCGGCGAAATCAGCCCGCCCTGAAACACCCCTGTTCGGTCGAGCCGGTCGGCGGTGATGCAGGTGCCCAAATCCAGAATAAGGCAATCCTCATTGGGAAACAGGTGCATAGCTCCCACCGCAGCCGCTACCCGGTCGGCACCTAGGGTGTGGGGCGTATCGTACGCTTTTTGAATCGGAACGGGGGTTTGCCCGTTCAGAAACACCCACTGCTCCACCCGGTCAGCTCCTAACAACGGGGGTAACGTTTCGGCGGGGTGGCTCGTCGACGATACAATCCCCGCATCGGCGGGCTGGTGAGCCAATGCCTGGGCCAGCTCGTCGACCGACGTAAGCTGCGCCGTGCGAACCAGCTGCCCCTCGCTGAACCACCCTACTTTAAGCCGTGTGTTCCCCCAATCAATGGCAACATTCATGAACGTAACGGTAAATGTGGGCGCAAAAATGGATATAAGCGGGGGAATTAACGAAATTTAAGAAAAGGATGAGAGCCCGGATGGCTCGTGCCGGGGGTAGTTTTTAGAAAAAAAGGCGGGGTATGGCGCACCTAACACCATACCCCGCCAGAACCTGTTTACCCGCACTATTTATCTTATCCGATCACTGACAGCTTTTCCAGAGGATTGGCACGGGCGGGTAGGTGCTGGTTCGGCCCTCCAACGTACCATTCAGGTTTCTTTCGGCCCTGTATTCCGTACGCGTGAATGAAATCGGTTTCCCGTCGGTGTCATAACTGTAGTCTACTGTGTACCCCTGCTCTGCGTAATAATTGACACTTGGTATTGTATATTTTTTTAAATACCTCGTCACGGGTGCCCCGAAGTAAAATTTATCCTGATGAATAAGCGGAGTTTCCAGTGACTCTATGTCTGTAACACGACCTAAATCCTCCAGAAACCGATAGCCTTTCAGAAACCCTAACCCACCACTTTCCTGGTTCTGAGCGTTCAATTCCGTACCAAATTGCTTTTGGCTGGTGTCGTAAACCAGCGTGACACTGGTCATGCCGTCGCCAGGGTCATCGTAATCACAGATGACCTGCCCCGCTGCTTCGTTGTAGGTATATCGTTTTTCCAGCCAACCCCCATAACCATAAACGATCCGTGCGGTTTGTAGATACCCGTTTGGGTAGTAACTAAGGGTAATGGCAATGCTTGACAAATCGGCCGGATTGGCTTCCGCAAGGGTATGATTCTGAATGTGGGTGATCTGCCCACTGTCAGACAGTTTGTAGCGCAGTACGCTCAACCCTTGATAAAGTGTATAGTAGTACTGGTCAATCTGGTTCGTACCATACACGAAGGTTTGACTATTCGTCGGATACAAAACACGAGGTAACGACCCATCCCCCAGATTATACAAATCGGCACCGATCACCTTGCCCTGCGCATTATAATTAAATACCGTTTCTTTGATTCCGGAGTCGGTCTGAAACGTTTTGATCGTTTTGATTCGATTATCTGTATCTGTTACAACCTGACGGTGGCTTCTGGGCGCGTAATCAATATTACCAGGACCAATTTGATCAATGCAGTTTTGGACCAGGCGGCAAAAGTCTACATTGACGGGTGTTTGCCCCAGCGGTATCGAGTCGATTTGCATAGCCAGTTTACCTTCAATCACCAGGGGACTCCAGGCAAACTCGGCTTCCAGCTCGGGCTTTAAGCCAATGGCACTACTCACGATGAGGCCGGTATTGTCGTAATTACAGGCCCCTTGCAGTGCCGCATACCCCTCGGCCCCAACTTCTACCTTCCAGTTGTCCTGCTCATAAAATTTAACCCCCACTTTGGGTTTCAGGCCAATCTGGGCTTTACCTTTCACCGCAAGGGCAAGGGGTTTGTCGGGGTGTTGCAGGGGGGCAGGCAGCTCAATGTCGCTCCACCCCTGCCCTGCCCGCCACACTTTGCCGATACCGACGCGCTGCGTGGTATTGAGCAGTTCGCTATCGAACCCGATTTCGGCTTCCAGTTCGCTGGTCAGGTCGAGGCCACCAACTGGTCTGAAGACAATAGGCACCGGCACACCACCAATCAGGACAAACCGGATGTAAGGTGCTTTGCGCTCCCATTTATCAATGGGGATCGCTTCTTTGTACGTGATCTTACCCTCGGCTTTGAGTCGCAATCGCAGGTTATTTTCCACCTGAGCCATGCACCGAAACTCACTCAGGTTACTGTTGGCCACTTTCAGCCCAAAATCCATGGTTACCCGTAGCGAGTCGGTCGCCGTACCCACCACGCTGATTTCGACATCGCGCTCGCGTTCGGTCCCCTCGTCGGTCTCCACTTTTTGTTTCCCTTTTAACTGACCTGTAAACTGTGTCTGCATCGTTTTTTTCAGCACGGCCTGCCACGAAATGTCAGCTTCTTTGGTAATGTCCGACAGGTCGCCGGGCTCGAAGGTAATTTCGGTTTCAATATCACCGTTTGTGGTCGATAGGCTTCGCGTACCCGTAACCTGCCCAATAAAACCGAATGGTGTTCCGGTGGTCTGTGCAAACACGGCCCACTCCCCCTCAAAAAGCCCCGACTTGGCGGCCAACCGCCCTCCTGCGCTCATGCTGCCAATGTTTCGGAAGGCCGGCACGCCCCGAAACCGGATGGTCGTTGGTGTACGGGCGATAATCTGCCCGTTGTTGGCCGGGTCGAAGCCAAACACATTCGGTTTCAACACGAGGGTTCCCTGCACCTGCGTGGAGCCTTCATCGTCGCCCAAGAGCCTCAGCCGACTACCCGCCCCCAGGGTCAGGGTTCCATTTTGCTGGAGATTCTGGCACACGGCAGTCCGGCTGTCGGCAACGGTGACGATGTGGTCGGCCGAAATGGTGACGTCATCGGCCCCGCCCGGCACACGCCCGCACGACCAGGTGTCTGGGTCATGCCAGTTTCCCGAACGCACCGACACCATGTCGTCACAGGTGGTCACACACAACGACACCACCCGGAAAGGCACACCCACGGGATCAGCAAGCGCTGAAAGCGTGGCCACCACCCGGAGCCGGTACCCATTGGCCCGCAGCACCGCGCGCGGAATGATAGCCCTGACCACGCCCGAACCGGTAGCTGCTACCGTGCCAATCACCAACGGGGCACTCCAGCTGCCGAGCGAGTCGGAGAGTTGAACCTCGAACCGATTTCCCGATGGGTGGGTGGCCGATACTGAATACGGCACTACAAACTCCTCTTGCCGACACCATTCGGCGGGAATCTGACCGATAACCGGCGGGGGCAACGCCGGTAATACTACCGAAACGGCTACCCGCTGCTCACTGGGAGACGGGCAGGCCGACGAGGTGCAGGTAACTGAGTACGTGGTGCTCACCGTAGGCGTTGCCACCAGTACAGGATTTGTGCTACTGGTTGACCAGCGCACCGTACCCGACGAACACCCGGTGGCCGACAGGGTCAGGCTGGAACCTAAGCTTACCGTAACCTGCGTTGGATTGGTTTGTTGCTGCCCCTGCTGCCCGGTCACAACCATCGACACGGCCGTGCAGGGCGTCGAGCCGCTTTCGCAGGAGCCTGTCAGGGTCATGCCATTAGTCCAGCCGGTACAGGGTGGGTTTGTCGCGGTGACAGCCGTACTCGAATGGGTGGTGGTTGGTATGGCGCAATACACACATTGACCGCTGCCGGTGGCCTGTAGTACCCAGCCACTCCCATTCCAGAAGATAGCCGCCGACCCTGAACACCCCTGGCAACCATTGGCGGTAAATCCTGACGATTTACGATACCGGTTTTTACCGTTTTGTTGCCCATCGAACTGGTACGTTCCATTAAGCGAATACGTGTTATAGGCGGCATTGCCAGCCCCCGAAACAGTCACAGTCTGGGCATTGGCGTAATGGCACGCCAAAGAGCAGACAATCAAAAAAAGTCTGAACAGCATTGCATTCCGGGTTTTGCGTAGTGTTTATTGGTAGCTCATGGAGCTCTGAAAAGCAGAGAGTTAGTTCACATCGCCTTCGGGGCAGATTGTGGCATGGAGAGGTATGCGTTGCCTTTCGAAGGCAATGAAGGTCTCTTTTATTGTGGTCTGGCGTAAACGTTCAACTACTCCACCAGCCCAAAAAGCACCTTTCCCATCCTACTAAATGAAAAGGACCCATTATAAATCCCGACGGAGTAAACACGAGCGTTATCTTCCGATTCTCTAGTGAGCTCGATCCGTTTAATCTCTGTCCAGATACCGTTATTGCTTCTAAACATATACGTAGTTCCCATGTCACCTGTAGGCCCATTCAAGTTCCCAGCACCCACCACAGCAGTATTCTCGAATATGGCCACACTCGAACCAAAATAGTGTTTATCACTCCCATTGCTGGCAAGGAGCTTGGCTTGTTGGGTCCAGGTACTGCCCGAACGCACAAAGACATACGCCGACCCCTGATCAACATTGGCTCCCATATCATCCCCATAAGCACCGATAATCGCGTAGTCGCCCGAAATGGCCAGACTAGCGCCAAAATAATCTTCTGACGCGCCATCGCTGGCGGTGAGTTTTGCCTGTTGCGTCCAGGCAGTCCCCGAACGCACAAACACATAGACGGACCCCTGATCGGTGTTGGACCCAACGTCATCGTTACCTGAGCCTACAAGCAGGTAATTACCCGAAATGGCGACCGTCCGCCCAAAATAATCCTTAGTATCACCATCATCAGCTATAAGTTTAGCCTCCTGCGTCCATGTACTACCCGAACGTACAAATACATAAGCCGAACCCTGTTCGACCTTTAACGCACTCATATCATCACCATCGGCCCCTATAAAGGCATAGTCGCCCGAAAGGGCTACCCCACTGCCGAAGCTATCATACGGAGCGCCATCATTAGCAAGGAGTTTAGCCTGCTGTGTCCAGGTACTACCCGAACGCACAAACACATAGGCGGCCCCTATATCATACATGGCAAAAGCATTACCTTCACCATCGCCATCGCCACTTGCCCCTATGAGTACATAATCACCCGAAATGGCTACGCTTCCTCCAAAAAAATCCCCAGCATTACCGTCTCTGGCGATCAGTCTAGCCTGTTGCGTCCAGATATTACCCGACCGTACAAACACGTATGCGGCCCCCTGATTATCGCCGTATGGATGATCGTTTGGCGCTCCCACAATCGCATAATCACCCGACATAGCTACACTATAACCAAACCACGCGCCTTGGGGGCCTTCGCGGCTCAGGAGCATAGCGTTCAGGCTGGTGGTAACCAACGGCATCCAGAGCGTCCCATCATACAAAACGAGGGTCGATAGATCCGTGTCATAAACCAGTGCCCCCACCTGTGGACTTGCAATAGCCTGCCGTTGAGCTGATGTAAGCCGGGGCAAATACAGGGCTTTGTTATTCTCAGGACTTCTTAAATCCAGTATTGCCTCTTCATAAGGCATACGACCTATCCCAATTTGGGCGCGGGCAGGGCCGCTGGTAAATAGCCCCGCCACTAGGGCAACTGCCCAAAAATAGTTAACCAATTGCATAGATTTTTAATGAGTTTTAGGCCGGAACAGTGCTTGGTATGGCTCACTCCACTACTCCAAAGGCAACTTTGCCACGGCTCGTTTGAAAATTATGACCTCCTATGATCAACGTCCCGTTGGAAAGATGGACGGATATGCCATTGTTGGTGTTTGCGGGGGCATTGTCCGTTATTTTACGATATGGGGTCCAGGTACTACCGATGCGTTTGAATAGATAAGCTGACCCTTGGCTGGTATTCCCATTCACATCATCGCCACTCGCTCCCACAATAACATAATCGCCCGAAATAGACACGCTCCGTCCAAACGAGTCGTTACTAAGGCCATCATCGGCAACAAGCTTGGCCTGTTGAAGCCAGGTAGTGCCCGACCAGCCAAATACATAGGCTGCCCCCTGATTGATATTACTGCCAATATCATCGCCTGTTGCACCCACAATCGCATTCTCACCATAGACCGCAACACTGGCCCCGAAATGGTCATTCGCAAGGCCATCGTTCGCCACCAGTTTAGTCTTCTGTGACCAGGATGTGCCTACCCGCAAATACCCATAGGCTGAACCCTGACCGGCATTACTACCGACATCATCATCATCTGCACCTACCAGTGCAAGATCGCCCTGAATAGAGACACTGCCCCCAAAATGGTCATTGGCAGCGCCATCGTTGGCAAGGAGTTTTGTTTGCTGAGCCCAGGTAGTTCCCGAACGCAGAAACACATAAGCAGATCCCTGATCGGCGTTGGTTCCCACGTCATCGCCATAAGCCCCCACCAGCGCAGATTGACCTGAAAGAGAGACACTCTCCCCAAAATAATCGGATGAGCCACCATCGCTTGCAACGATTTTGGCCTGCTGTGACCAGATACCGACTGAACGCGCAAACACATAGACGGAGCCCTGATCGGCGTTGGACCCAACATCATCGCCATAGGCACCGACAATTGCATAGTCGCCCCAAATCGCAACACTACACCCAAAGTAGTCTAAGGCAGCTCCATCGCTGGCGGTGAGTTTAGCCTGCTGTGTCCAGACAGTCCCCGACCGCACAAACACATAGGCAGACCCCTGACTCGTATTATTGCCGATGTCGTCTCCGTACGCGCCTGCAATCGCATAGTCGCCCGAAATGGCCACACTCCAGCCAAAATAATCGCCTGACGCGCCATCACTGGCCGTACGGCTGTAAAACAGGCTGTATAAATTGGTGGTAACCAGTGGCATCCAATTATTCCCATCAAACAACACTAACGTGGATAGGTCGGTATCGAAAACCAGAGCTCC
The DNA here is from genome assembly GCF_000383955.1 of Rudanella lutea DSM 19387. Lineage (NCBI taxonomy): Bacteria > Pseudomonadati > Bacteroidota > Cytophagia > Cytophagales > Cytophagaceae > Rudanella > Rudanella lutea. The sequence goes on from NZ_KB913013.1 coordinate 905,073, forward strand.
CACCTGCGGCATATACAAATTCTGCCGTTGGATCGTGGTGAGCCGGGGTGGATAAAAAGCTCTATTAGTGCCTTTTAAGTCGAGCACTGCTGAGGAGTGGGGCGTCCCCCCTATGCCAATCTGGGCGTAGGCCAGCGGACTGACGACGAGCAGCGCAATAATCAGGGCCAGCGTGGTATAAAGTTTACAGAATTGCATACGGTTTAAGAAGTTGGTGAGTTGGCAGCATTCAAAGCGGTATGTCTGACTGGCAATTGGGCAGGTGATAAGGACCGACCCAGCAACAAGTGCCGGACGTGCAACTGCCGACGTCGGGTTACAGCCAGCTCCTGTCCATCGCTGAGAATAATCGTTAGCCGGGCAGGCCGCCCCGGATCATTCCTGATTTCGGCGATATGTACCGGGTTGACGATTGCATCCCGACGTACCCGCACAAACCCGTGTAGCAGCTCTTCGTACCGTTTTAGGGTATAAGCACTGACAATCAAGCGCCCCCGTTGCTGATGAATCCGGGTGTAGTTAATGTCGCCTTCGAGCCAGATAATGTTGTTGAGGGTAATCTGCTGTCGATCGCAGCAAATAAACAGAGGATTCATACCGTACAGAGTGGATAAGGTGTGTATTCGTTAGACTGACGCTACCGAATCACTGCTGACCGGAATGCCGCCAGGTGAAGGGTTTCGGTTTCATCCTATGGTCAGCAATCGCTCAATCAATCAGGCAGGTTGAATGCTTTTTTAACGGCCTGATAATTAGTGTAGTCCAGATTGGCGAAACGGCCGTTTTTAAGCGTAGCCGCCGGAACCACAATTACCTTTAACGAAAAATCATACAGGTTGGGAGTCCGGTTGCCCGCTTCATTAAATCGCTCCAACGATACCCGTCCAGTGCCGTAGGTGAAGCTGTAGAAATCTCGCTGACTTGTCGGTATCCAGGCATAATCAAGAAAAGAAGGAACCGCAATCCAGCTGCTGGAGTTAGGCAGGTTACTCACGGTTACATAGCCCTGTACCAATGCATTGGCCAGTGACACATCAGCCGGTAGCCTATATATGCTCTCAAAAGGGTTGCTACGATCGCTTGCTTTAAGCCAGGTGATCTGCGTAACGTTGGCCGAGCCCACCTCACCTTTTGGCCCCTGCGCACCCGCAGCACCCGTATCGCCTTTGGGGCCAGCCGGCCCCTGCGGTCCGGGGTCGCCCGCAGGCCCTTTGCACTGAGTCAATAGCAAACTGGTAACCAACAAAAGGGTCCCAAAAAAGCGAGTGTTACGATGTAGTTTCATGGCATTGAATTAGTTTAAGGTGTTGTGTTAGTAACAGGCAGGGCCGTGCTTACCCGACTTGGCCGGTATATAAGAGCGGCTACCCACCAGAATGTTCTGTTTTTCGTCGAAGGCAAGCGGCAGGTAGGTAGGCTCACCATTATCAGGCGTCAGCACGAGCGATACACCACCCCCGTTTTCCTGCACATTCCAGGTACCGGCTTCGGTGGCCGGGCCAGTTGCGTCGAAGCTGGCTTCGGCGTAAAACGTGTACGTACCTTGCGGACACAGGTCCATTTTCTGCGACCGGCTAAACCCACCCGAGTAGGAGTTGTAGGTGTGGAAATAGTTGAGCCGCGTGCCCGACAGGGTAGTTCGCCACCCGCCCACGGCGTCCGAGTCGCCCCCACCGAATGAGGTCGAATCGTCGTCATTTCCCAGGTTTAAGTAAACCAGCAGGCCCAGGGCACCCCACAGCCAGGTCTTTCTCGATTTGAAGTCGATAGCCATACGAATCGTTGTTTTGGAAGTTGAGCTACTGCGCCCGGTAATAGATTTGCTTGCCGCCGTTGCGGTACAGAAGCATTTTCTGGCCGTCGGCGGCCATGCCGTATTCGGCATAGAGACGGTCGCCCCCACCGCCTACGTTGCGAATCCAGATCTGTTCGGTGCCTTTGGTGTACCAGCGAACTCCCTCCAGAATCTGCACGCCTTCGGAGTTACTGCTGACCGAACTGCCACCCAGACTGGCATTGCCCGAAGAGTCGCTGGAGCCGATGCGGCCATCGGGGTAGAAAATGAGTGTGGTTCGCACTGAACCATAAAATTCACCACTGCCGTAGTGGCGGGTATGTGCCCACACTCCCACCAGTCGGCTGTTTCGGGGGAGTCCGTCGGGGCCTCCGCCTGCCGATGTGCCACCGGGCCTGTCCGACGATCCCGCAGCGGCTGCTTTGCTTACTTTGGTGAATACCCCGCCCATGGCTGGTATATTCAACAGGCCAATTCCAACGATCAGTTTGCCATTCTGGAGCATGGCTTCAAGCTGATACGCCGTCTGATTGGCCGGATACGTAGCGGTACCTACCAACAGGTTATTTTGCATACCCGCGCTAACGGTGTAGGTTTCGCGGGCTCCGTTCAACTGGAGCACCAGCTCGCCCGCGTAGGCCGTGCCAGCCTGCCGGATTGCGAGCGTCGAAAGTACCTGAACCGACTCATTCTGGGGCGAGGTCATAGTCCCCTGCCAGGTCCCGACAACCGACTGGGCCTGAATTAGATCTGAGCTCATCAGGAAAAGGATTAGCGCGAAACAGATGATCCTCATGGCCTTACAGAGCTACCTGACGAATCGCCTGCTGACGTTCGCGGTTCAGAAAGTACAGCAAACCAAGTCCCAACCCCAGCCGAAGGACCGTATCGGCCAGGAACAACCCACTCATGGGCGGATGCAACACAAAGACATCGTATAGCCCTTTGAGTACTCCCCCAAACACCACAAAAGCCGTGGTAAGCAGGGCATTGCGCAAGCCCGCCGAATTCGGCACGTGTCGGTTCAATAGAGACAAAATACCCAATCCGATATTCGTCAGGCCCAGATACTGCATAACCGAGATATGCGCCTGATCAGGGTTAGAAACGCCGTAGCTTTTGAGCGACTCTCCAGCCAAAAACAACATCGACAAGCCCAGAAAACACGAATACAGGCCAGCAATGAGTAAAAACAAGGAACGAGACATAAGACATGGGATTTTAGATGAGTGCTCTTCCTCTGTCAGAGCAATACCAGCCCCAACACCCCGATAGCAATGGCCACCGCCGAGAGCATCAGAACCAGGAACCAACGGTAGCGTTTCATAACAAATTGGAGCAAAAGGAACAGGACAAAGGTCTGATCCTCAGTAGCGGCAGACAATACCGTAGGTACGGTATATTGCAGGCGTAGAACTACGTATTTTGGGCTGGGAGTGGCACCCGAATACGGATCTGTACGCCTTCGCCAGGTGCAGACCGAATCGTCCACTCGCCTTCCAGCAGTTCTACCCGATGCCGGATGTTGGTCAGCCCCTGACTGTTGGGGCGCACCACCTGCGGGTCGAAACCCCGGCCATTGTCCCCATAGTGAAGCGTCAAGCCATCCGGCCCGACGGTAAGTGCGAGCGTCAGCTCCGATGCTCCGGCGTGCTTGAGAGCGTTCTGAAAAAGCTCCTGCACGATGCGGTACAGGTTGATCTGGAAAGCCGGGTCGAGCGGAGGGAGTTGGGGATCAACGTGCAGATTCACCTGCAGGCCACTTACCGACGCTACGGTTTCGGCCGCCTGAGCCAACGCACTGGGTAAGCCCAGCACTTGCAGCGACTGTGGGCTGAACTGATTAATGAGCCGCCTGAGGTCGGTAATAGACGTTTCGAGCAGGGCAAGCGAGCGGGTTTTGAGATCCGGCTGCGGAACGTGCGGACTACCCACATGGCTCAGGTAGAGTTTCAGCGCGGCCAGGTTAGCGCCCACTCCATCGTGGAGTTCGCGGGCAAAGTGAGTCCGTTCAGATTCCTGCGTCTGCACGGCTGTTTGCAGGTCGCGCCGTTGTTGTTGCCGCACGGCAAATAGCCGGTAGCGGTAGAAGCCGTACAAACCCGCCATCAGCGTAGTCAACAACAACAACCTGAACCAGAACGTCAGATAAAACGGGGCTTCGAGCTGAATACGCAACCGGCGAATCGGCCCCCAAAGGCCGTCGTTATTGGCGGCCCGTACCTCAAACACATAGCTACCCGGAGGCAGTTTGATGAACCGGGCCACCGTTTGTGTGCCAGCCTGCACCCAGGCACTATCGAGCCCCAACAAGCGGTACTGATAGCGATTGGCTCCGGCACTGAAATAATCCAGCGCGGCATAGGTCAGGGCAAACGTATTGTCGGGGGGAGGGAGCGTTAACCGCCGAATCTCGCCAATGTAGGTCGGTAGATCATACGGTTTTTCGGCAACGGTCAGATTCGTGAGCTGCACCATTGGCCTGTACTGATTCGGTCGGATCTGGGCCGGAAAAAAGTGGTTGAAACCCAACGTTCCTCCAAAGAATAATTCACCGTTGCGAGCCCGGAAAAAGCTGTTGCCGTTAAACTCGTTCCCCTGCAAACCGTCGGATGGACCGTACGTGCGCACCCGCCCCGACTCCACCGCCAGTCGGCACAAGCCCCGGTTGGTAGATAGCCACAGCTCACCTGCCTGCCCCGGCAACACGCCGTACACAAAGGCATTGGGCAGGCCGTTTCCCTCGTCGAAATGCTGCCTGAGCCGCAACTGACTATCGAACCGAAACAACCCTTTACTCGTGCTCACCCACTCGTTTTGCGCATCCGCATAAAAACTGGCGGCAACCGGCTCGTTCAGGAGTTTGGCCCTCCGTTTCCATTGCCTGTTATGGAGTTTCCCCACATAAATACCCTCCTCATTGACTCCTACCCAAATGCGGCCGTGCCGGTCGGGAGCCGCAAACCCGATAATTTTATGCCGAAAAAACGATTGCTCGGCAAACTGCTCCGTAGCCCGATCAAACAGGTACAGGCCGTCTTCCGTACCAACCAGCAACCAACGATTATCGACTTCGGCCAGGTGCCGCACAAACACCCGCCCCGAATTGAGGGTGGCCCCCGGCGGCCGGTACGTCTGAAATTGGCCGCGCCCCCGATAGCGGGCCAAACCCTGATCGGTAGCAATCCAGAGCGTACCCGACGCGTCGGTGAGCAAATGTCGAATCTGATCACCGGGCAGGCTTTGCGGGTTGGCAGGGTCGTGCCCGAACGGCTTATCGAGCCGGTCGGCCTGCCGGTCGTAAGCCTGTAGCCCTCCGCCAAGCGTGCCCACCCACAAGGTTCCGTCGGGGGTTTCGGCAAACGAGCGAATATTAAGGTTGGCCAGTTTCGGGTGCGTTTGGCCATTCACCAGACCAAACTGAGCCCCATACGGGTTTAGCTTCACCAACCCCTGCGGATCTTCGTTAAGCCAGATAATACCATCACCAAAGTGGTAGAGGTAATACACATCGCCAAGCTGCGTCTGATCAGCGGGACGGTACTGAACGGCCGTAAACGTTCGGGCAACGGGATTGAACCGAAGGACGTGGTGGTCGAGGGTGGCTAAATAAAGCTGTCCGGTCGGGTCTTCGGCCAGGTCGAATACCTGCCCCATTGGCTTACCCTGCCAGCTTGTAAACAGCTCGAACTGCTGCCGGTCGGGGTCGAAGCAGACAATTCCGTCAGCATAAACGAGATAGATGAGGCCATTCCGAGCCAAATGAAAATCAAAAAAAACCAGCGGAGGCCCCAGCCGGTTCTGGGCGTGTCGGCTAAAATAATGGGTGGCCCGGCGGGTGGTTGTATCGTATGCAATGATCCCTTCATCCGCATGAATCCAAAGCCGCCCCCGCCGGTCGAACGTGGTGGCATTCTGGGTCACGTAGTAGTTGAACGCAAACGAAAACTGATTGAAAAGGACCTGTTTCTTCCGCTCCCGAATGTTGTACCGTACAATCCCCTCCTGCCCCGACCAATACCATACCGTATGGGCCGTAGCCCGGAAAGGCGTAGTCGGGTTACTCATCCGGCGGCCGCGGCTGTCGGTGAGCTGAAACGGAGTAAAGCGGTCGGTGGCACGCTGGTACTGATTCAGGCCCTCGTCGGTCCCGATCCAGAGGTCGCCGGTGGGTGCTTCGATAATCTGGTTAACAAACAAGCCAACCGGGGCTGTAGAATCGATAGCCGAGGGCCGGTATGCCCGAAACTGCCCTCCGTTGTAGCGGCAGATCCCGTCCTGCGTACCCACCCAGATAAACCCCCGGGAATCTTTGCACATCGCCGACACAGTACCCTGCACCAGCCCTTGCTCCTGCCCGACCCGCTCTACCCGAAACGGTAGCTGGGCCCGGCTTTCCAGAAACCCGATCCCGCACAACAACCCAACCAGCCAAGCCGTTTTCATGCCCGCTGCAACAAGCGGGTGGTCAGCTCTACCGCGTTGTGTACCCCGAGTTTTGCATAAATATTTTTGCGGTGCGTTTCCACCGTACGGGGGCTGGTAAACGTCCGGGTTGCAATGGCGGTGTTGCTCAAGCCCTGCACGAGCAAATGGGCCACTTCCTGTTCGCGGGGGGTGAGCCGATAATCAGGCACTTGGCTCTGGTCCGGCGGCAAGGCAGTCGGTGAGTAAAGTAACACGTGCTGCAACGAAGGATCAAGATAGATTTCGCCCCCGCAAACGGCATCCAGTGCCTTCATCAAATCCGCATGGTGGGCCGTTTTGGGACAGTAGCCATTGACGCCAGCCCGCAACATGGTTTGAACAGTAGCCGCTTCGGTTTCCATCGAAATGGCCAGAATCGGCAAGTCAGGCCGAAACTCGCGCACCAATCGCGCCACCGCCGGGCCCGGCAGATCGGGCAGGCTGACATCGAGCAATAGTAAATCGATGGATTGCTGCTCCAACGTCGGAAGCACCTCCGCTCCCAACGTCACAACCTCTACCACCTCGTATAGCTCCGAAAACTGGAATAGAAACCGAAGACCATCGGCAAACAGCCGGTGATCGTCGGCAATAAGAATACGTTTCATATGGGTAGGCACCGATTACAAACACTAATGTAAGTAATATTTAGTCGCTCTACTCAACGGGCTCGCAAACAACCGCTTTCCGAAAAATAGATCTGTACGAAAAATAATTCTAAACGGAAACATTTCGGGTAAACTGACGTTATGTTGACAAATAGACGCTCGGTTCTTACATTTGCCCTGTCATATCCTTCGACTATCAACCGATAGGTCGTCAGATTTCAAGCCAAATAATATCCTCGTACATCCAACGGCTCTCACCGGGCCCCTTGCCTGTACGAAGCGCGTAGCAAACCAATAAGCAGCCCCCGGAGTCTCACCAGCCCGTTGCGCCCTGTTTTCAATGCCACTATCCTTAGTTGACCTACTTCTGATCCATCGTCTTTTCTGAAAGCGCCCTTCGCGCTCGTCTACTGCTAATCACGCTTTACGCCCTGCAAGGTTACTGATAACCTGACTTTTATGTACAATATTGAAGAACTGAATATGAAGCTTCTGTCGGAGCTTCGCACGATTGCCGATCAATTTGGAATCACCGACGGCAACAAGTACCCAAAACGTGAATTGATTTATAAGATTCTGGACCATCAGGCGCGGATGCCTATGCCCGATGAAGCGGCCCCCGAGGCAGCCGTTGCGGAGGCCCCACGTCGGGGACGCCGGCCCCGGGCTGAGGCAGTAACCGCCGAGCCCACGCCCGAAGTAGTTGCCGAAACGCCAGCCCCGGAAACGGATACCCCGGCTGTAACACCCGCACGGACGCGCAGCCGGATTCGGCGGGATGCCGGTGCAGCCGATACACCACCTCCCACCAACGAAACTGAATCGATTGCACGTACTGACGAAGGTATGTTGCAAACGCCTACCGAATCGACTGAGGCTGGTACTACGCCTGAGCGCCCCACCGAAGGACGCCGTGAGCCAGCGCCCCGGCCCAACCAGCTCCGCCCCGAACGGGGTAATGAAGCCAACGGAACACGCCCTGACGTGGGCCGCCCCGATGCAGGGCGTATTGAGCGAAACGGACGTCGGTCAGACATGGGCCGCCCAGAAACCGGTCGCCCCGATATGGGCCGTGGCAATGACCGCAACAACCCCAGTGGACGTGATTTCCGGGATCAACGGCAGGGCGACCCACGTCAGGGTGACCCGCGTCAGGGCGATGCCCGCCCAAGCCGGTTTGGACAACCCGGTAACCGGGATATGGAAAATCGGCCCCGCCGTGATGAGCGGCCGGGTGGTTTGCGGGAGCGCCGTCGGGCGGTAACGGATGAGTCGGCGATGAGTATGCGCGTTGAGTCGGAGGAAGAATTTCTGACACCGACCGTCGTTGAAGAGGGTAACACAACCGTTGCCACCGCTCCTGCTGACGGAGAAACACCGGTTACAGAAGGCGCCCCCGCCGAAGCTTCAGCCGAGTTTACCGAAGCTCCCGCCGACGGCGACCGGCAGCAAACCACGCAGGCTCCGCAACCCTCACGGGAGTCGTTGGAGTACCAAAACCGGATTCGTCGGCAATACAATCAGCATATCCGCGAATTCGACGGAATCATTGAAAATGAGGGCGTTCTGGAAATTATGTCCGACGGCGGCTACGGTTTCCTGCGGTCGGCTGACTACAATTTCCTGGCCAGCCCCGACGATATTTATGTATCGCCTTCGCAGATCAAACTGTTTGGCCTGAAAACGGGCGATACAGTGAAAGGAGCTATCCGGCCCCCGAAAGAAGGCGAGAAATACTTTGCCCTGTTGCGCGTAACTACCGTAAACGGCAAAACTACCGAAGAGATTCGCGACCGGATTCCGTTTGAATACCTCACGCCCCTCTTCCCCGAAGAACAGCTCAAACTAACCAACCGGCCCGACCAGTACTCTACTCGGGTGCTTGACCTGTTTGCCCCTATCGGCAAAGGCCAGCGCGGTATGATTGTGGCGCAGCCCAAAACCGGTAAAACGGTGCTGCTCAAAGAGATAGCTAACGCCATCACGCGCAACCACCCCGAGGTACACCTGATCATTCTGCTGATTGACGAACGTCCTGAGGAAGTGACCGATATGGCTCGTAGCGTAAATGCTGAGGTAATCTCCTCGACGTTTGACGAGCAGGCCGACCGGCACGTGAAAGTAGCCAGCATGGTGCTCGAAAAAGCCAAACGTATGGTGGAGTGCGGTCACGACGTGGTGATCCTGCTCGATTCAATCACCCGTCTGGCCCGGGCTTACAACACAGTCGTACCATCGTCGGGTAAGATTCTGTCGGGCGGTGTAGATGCCAACGCCCTGCACAAACCCAAGCGGTTCTTCGGAGCAGCCCGGAACGTGGAAAACGGCGGATCGCTCACGATCATCGCAACGGCCCTGATCGACACGGGCTCGAAAATGGATGAGGTAATTTTTGAAGAGTTTAAGGGAACCGGTAACATGGAACTCCAGCTCGACCGCCGATTGGCCAACAAGCGGGTTTACCCAGCCATCGACGTTATTGCATCGGGTACACGCCGGGAGGATCTCCTGCTGGACAAGGAAACGATGCAACGTGTCTGGATTCTGCGGAAGCATATGTCAGACATGAATCCAATGGAATCAATGGACTTCCTGCTCGATCGCCTGCGCGGCACCCGCAACAACGAGGAATTCCTTATTTCGATGAATCGTTGATCGGTTACCGTCAGTATAAATTTTTGCAAACCGCAGGCCCCACGGAGCCTGCGGTTTTTTGTTACACTCAGCCCAGGTTAGTACACAGAACAGCAGGCAAGTGGGCTGCCGGACCTTAACAAAAAGCATAATTTTCTGGCTATCTTGCATTTATACACAAGACGTGTATTTTTGGATGACCTTTCTGGGCTCTGCTCGTCTGATGAACGACCCAATCGGTCACGCATCACTCCTAATTAAACCCCCGCTAATGTTTACCAACAAGACCCCGTGGATTGTACTCCTGGTGCTTTGGATGGCCGGATCAACCTGGTGGCACGTCTGTAAAATCAAGCAGCTCTGTGCCGATGATGCCCCCTCCACCACCGTTGCTACCTCCTCAGCTCCTGTCTTTACCCTTTCCGATGGTGCTCGTTTCAGCGTTGGTCTGCCCGGCACGTTCAACTTTGCCAAATCGGGGGTTACCCCCAACATGGCTGGTTTCGATGCTCCGCTCGACTCCATTGCTACGTACCTGCAAAACAACCCCGACCGGCAACTGACCCTCACCGGCTATTACTCAGCCGCCGAAACGAATCCGAGTAGCTTCAGCAATTTGGGGATCGCCCGGGCCGAAGCCGTCAAGGAAATGCTCATTCAGCGTGGAGTACCCGCAGCCTCGTTGCTGACGGCCGGTGTCGAAAAAGCCGACATCGCGTTTTCGGCCGCAGGTGACTCGGTGATAGCCGGGGTCAACGGTAGCTTCGCTGCTATGGTGATCACAGCACCCGCCCAACCCGATTCGCTCGCATCCACGTCGGCAATAAGTGCTTCGGCAGCGAGTACATCGGTAGCCTCTGCTTCATCGGCAGGTACACCCGTTACCGAGGAAGCCCTGGCTAAGGCTGAAAAATTTGAGTCGGTCTTCAAACCAATTGATTTGTATTTCAAAACAAACTCGTCGGACTACATCCGCACCGACGAGACGAAGAAATTCTTTAAGGAAGCCATTGCGTATCTGCGCAAAAACAAAGACAAGTCACTGATCCTGACAGGGTACACCGACAACGTTGGGCCCGATGCCGCTAACCTCGCCCTATCGAAAAAACGCGCGGGTTCGGTTAAAACCCGATTACTGTCGCAGGGCGTTGGTGCCAGTCAGGTAAAAGTCGACGGTAAAGGCGAAGCCGACCCCAAAGCCTCAAATGATACTGAAAGCGGACGTAAAGCCAACCGTCGGGTAACGGTTGTTGTCCAGTAAACCCTCCTAAACCCACATTACTATGTTTGACATGAATCCCCTCAACATTGCCGACGCCATGATTCAGCATGGGGTGATGCTGTTTGTGGCTGGCACGTTGGGCTTTATCATTGGATATATTTCGCGGCAGCGGCTCATCGAACAGCTCGAAGGCGACCTGGCCAGCACCGATCGTGAACTCGACGATTGCCAGCGTACGCCGATTATGCCGCTACCGACAGGCATCGATGAGGCCTCCGTACTCAACCGCATCCGGGCACGGGCAAGTGAGCTTAATTTCGACCGGATTGGCCGCGCTGAGGCTTCTGAAGCCGATGATCTGAAAGACATTGTCGGCGTCGGGCCGTTTCTGGAACGCAAACTACACGCCATCGGCATTTACACCTTTCGGCAGGTGGCCAACTTTACAAAAGAGGACATCGATAAGGTCAATGAAATTATCGAGTTCTTCCCCGGCCGCATTGAACGCGACAACTGGGTGGGACAGGCCACGGAATTAGACAAACGAAAATAACCCTTTGCGGAATCGGCTCCGGGTACGTTTCGACGTTGAAACAGTCCTGCCTGGTTGCCATCAACCCCATAACTGACCTTATCACTATGTTTGGATTAGACCCTTTGAGCCGCCCGGTAGCCATCTCCGAAATGTTGCTGCTGCTGGCGTTTGCGGCCTTTGTTGGGTGGTTGATTGCCCGACTTATTTTAAACAGCCGCGTCAACGGTTTACGCACCGAAATCGCCGAACGCGAACAGGAACTGGCTGATTGCCGCCGGGCCAAAGCAACGCCGGTAGCCCCGGCCCAACCGCTTAAAACGGCAGCGGCACCGGTGGTCAGCGTTGCCCAGACCCAGCCAATTGCGCCAGCGTTGGAGACTACCACTGTTGTAGAACCGGCCATTTCGGCCCCATTACCCGAACCTGTTTTACCAGAAGAGCCGGCCCTCCCCCAGGTCGCATTGGGCTCCGAAGCCGCCGTTTTATCGCGCATTGCCTCGCGAGCGAGTGAGCTTAATTTCGACCGGATCGGCCGGGCAACGCTTGCCGAAGCCGACGATTTGAAAGAAGTAGTGGGTATTGGGCCATTTCTGGAGCGCAAACTGCACAGCCTCGGCATTTATACGTTCCGGCAAGTGGCCAACTTTACCAAGGAAGATATCGACAAGGTAAACGAGATTATCGAGTTCTTCCCCGGCCGCATCGAACGCGACAACTGGGTAGGCCAATCGAAAGTCTTCCACGAAAAAAAATACAACGGAAAAGCTTAGCCAATTCGGATTTGTAATCCTGTATTTCGGCTCGGCGTACTGCTTAGTTCAAGGGCTCCACCCGACTGATAGAATGCGCATTGGCTCGCCAATGCGCATTCGCTGCATTTAGGGGTGTACCACGTACAGACCCGCTGCCCGTGCCAGTAAAAGTGCTTATGCACGTTAAACAATACAACGGGGTCTTTAGGAAGCTGCTCAAGCAATAGTTTGTGCGCACGTTCGGCACTTACCTTCGGGCCGAGCACACCAATGCGCTGCGTTACCCGGTGCACGTGCGTATCGACCGGCAAAACGGGCTTTCGGAAATAAAACAGTAGCAACAGCGAAGCCGTTTTGAGCCCCACGCCGGGCAAGCTGGTCAGCCACGACATGGCTTCCTGTGTAGACATATCGGCCAGAAAATCGACCGTTGCGGCTCCCCGTTCGTCAATAATAGCGGTGAGCACCTGCTTTATCCAGGGTGCTTTAACTTCCGGGTATTTCGCCGTTTGGATACACGTAATTAAGTCGTCGAGGGGAGCGTCGCGCACTTGTTCCCAGGTTGGGAACCGCTCGAGCATAGCTTTGTACGCAGCCATCTCGTTTGCATGCGTGGTCCGGTGCGAGAGTATGGTTGCGATTAGCTCGTGCATCGGGTCCATACGTCCGTAAATAGCCTGAGTACCGTACACCTCGGTTAAGCACAGGTGAGCCCACCAGAGCAGGGTGTCGGAGTCGATAACAGAAAAAGGGGGTTGTACAGCCATGCGTCGGGTGTTTACCACGAAACGCAAAACAGCCATACAGCCCCCCAATTACCTACCGAACGACCCATCAGGCGGCCAGCAGTTGCTCGGCCAGCCGAACCAACCCGGTGGTTGCCGGCTCGGCAATAAACGTCACCTGATCTTTATGGCGTAACTCCGGCGTATTGGGATCGACCACAAAAATGGGCACCCCGCGTGGCACGGCATAGGCCAGCCCAGCTGCCGGGTACACCGCCAGCGACGTACCGACCACAATGAAAACATCGGCCTGCTGAGTGATCTCGTACGCTACCTCCATCATGGGTACCTCTTCACCAAACCACACAATGTGCGGCCGTAGCTGATGCCCTTTTTCGCACAGATCACCCATCTGAATTTCGTCGGTTTCGAGCTCGTACACGAGCGAAGGATCGCCCGTGCTGCGGGCCTTAGCCAACTCACCATGTAGGTGTAACACGGTCGATGAACCTGCTTTTTCGTGCAGATTATCAACGTTCTGCGTAATCACCGTCACGTCGTATTTGGCTTCGAGGGCTACCAGTGCCTTATGCCCCGCGTTGGGTTGCGCACTCAGCGCCTGTTTCCGGCGTTTGTTGTAAAAATCCTGTACCAGCGCTGGGTTACGCACCCAGGCATCGGCCGTGGCAACGTCCTCAATTCGGTAGTTTTCCCAGAGTCCGTTTGAATCACGGAACGTTGCCAGACCACTTTCGGCGCTGATTCCCGCCCCCGATAAAACCACAAGTTTGCGTTTCGATTCCATGTTCTTAAGATACGAAATGTAGGCCACAAACGAAAGCGGCCGGACCGACCGGGAGGCTTTCCCAATCGATCCGACCGCATTCTTATTCTTTAGCCCCGAAGGGACTTGCCTTACTTTTTCTTCGCTGGAGCTTTTTTGGCAGGAGCGGCTTTCTTTGCCGTAGCCGCCTTTTTAGCGGGCGCTTTTTTGTCGGCTCCTTCGGCAGGTTCGCCCGCCAGTTCCAGACACTGTTCGAGCGTCAGGGTAGCCGGGTCGGTTTCCTTCGGAATCCTGACGTTGCGCTTACCTACCGCCAAATACGGACCGTACATCCCGTTGACCACCTTTACGTTGGGGTTTTCCGGAAACTCCTTGATGTACTTGTTCGCTTCGGCCTGCCGCTTCTGCTGAATCAGCTCAATCGCCCGATCGAGCGTAATCGCACCCAGTTGCTCCCCTTTGGGCAGCGAGATATATTTATCTTCAAACTTCACGTACGGGCCAAATCGACCTTTTCCCGTTGTCACCGGCTTGCCTTCAAACTCACCCAGCGTATCGCTCACCGATTCGGCCCGTTTTTGCTGAATAAGCTCAACCGCCCGCTCTGCACTGATAGCGTACGGATCGTCTTCTTTCGTCAGCGATACGTATTTATCGTCGTGCCGTACATAGGGGCCAAACTTACCAATACCAATCACCATCGGCTTATCTTCAAAGAAACCAACCTCGCGAGGAAGGGCAAACAGATCGAGGGCTTCCTGCAACGAGATGGTTTCGATAAGCTGATCGGAGCGCAGGTTGGCGTACTGAGGCTTTTCTTCGTCAGTCGACTCGCCAATTTGCACATAGGCCCCATACCGACCCAGCCGGGCCGATACTTTCTTGCCCGAAGCCGGGTGGAGGCCCAGTTCACGAGCGCCTGTTTTGAACGACACACCATCGGAACCCTGCACCTCCTCCACATTGCGGTGGAAAGGGTTGTAGAATCCTTCAAGCATCTGCTGCCAGTCGCGCCGACCGTTGGCGATTTCGTCAAAATCCTTTTCGACGTTCGCGGTGAACTTGAAATCAACGATGTCGGGGAAATACTCCACCAGAAAATCGTTGACCACCATGCCGGTATTAGTCGGGAAGAGCTTGGCCTTTTCGGAGCCGAACATTTCCTTCCCGGTTTTCTCGCTTACCTGATTCTGGGTCAGCAAAAGCTCGCGGAAGGCACGCTCCTGACCGGCCCGGTCCGATTTCACCACATAACCCCGATTAATAATCGTCGAAATAGTAGGCGCATACGTCGAAGGACGGCCTATGCCCATTTCTTCGAGTTTCTTCACCAGGCTGGCTTCGGCATAACGGGGTTGCGGGCGCGAAAACTTCTCGGTGGCTTTCATCTGCCCCAGGTTGAGTACCTGCCCAATCCGAAGCGGAGGGAGCATCCCTTTGCTTTCTTCATCCTCATCATCTTTCGATTCGAGGTAAACCCGCAAAAAGCCGTCAAACTTGATTACTTCGCCCTGTGCCACCAGCTCATTGGGGTACGAGCCGGGCGTGGACGGAGCCGCCACCGGCATATCGAACGGGCTATCGTCGAGCGAGGTAGCCCGCACGGTTTGCGTAGCCCCATTGCCAAATCGAATCGAAATGGTAGCCGTGGTGCGTTCGAGCTGGGCGTCGGCCATTTGTGAGGCAATGGCCCGCTTCCAGATCAGT
This sequence comes from Rudanella lutea DSM 19387, assembly GCF_000383955.1. NCBI lineage: Bacteria > Pseudomonadati > Bacteroidota > Cytophagia > Cytophagales > Cytophagaceae > Rudanella > Rudanella lutea. The sequence goes on from NZ_KB913013.1 coordinate 920,302, forward strand.
TCATACAACCGTTTTTCGTCGCGGTTCGACCCCGCGTCGCGGTCATTGAAATTGGTCGGCCGGATGGCTTCGTGTGCCTCCTGCGCCGACTCATTTTTGGTTTTATACTGACGCGTCTGGACATAATTAGGTCCAAACTCGGTTTCGATCTCGGCTTTGGCTTTCCCGATGGCCTCCTGCGACAGGTTGGTCGAGTCGGTACGCATGTACGATATTTTACCCGCTTCGTACAGGCTTTGGGCCAGCTTCATGGTCCGGTCGACAGCGTAGCTCATCTTACGCGAGGCTTCCTGCTGCAACGTCGACGTGGTGAAGGGCGGAGCCGGCGATTTTTTGGCGGGCTTCGTCTCCAGATTTTTAATCGTAAACTCGGCACCGACGCAGAGCTGCAAAAAGCCCCGAGCCTCTTCAACAGTCGCAAAGTTTTTGGGCAGTTCGGCGTTCAAAATCTTGCCGCCATCAACCACAAACTGAGCCGTCACTTTAAAACTCGACTTCGACTGGTGCGCATCAATTTCGCGCTCGCGGTCGACCACCAACCGCAGGGCTACCGACTGCACCCGGCCTGCCGACAGGCCCGTGCTGCCCCCTTTGATCTTACGCCAGAGCACGGGCGAAAGCTCATACCCCACCAACCGGTCGAGAACCCGGCGGGCCTGCTGGGCATTGACCAGATTGAGGTCAATAGATCGGGGTTGCCCAATGGCGTTCAGAATAGCGTTTTTGGTAATCTCCCGAAAGACAATCCGTTTGGTGTTTTCGCGTAGGCCCAATGCCTCTTTCAAGTGCCACGAAATAGCCTCACCCTCGCGGTCGTCGTCGGTTGCGAGCCAGACCTCTTGGGCTTCCTTAGCCATTTTTTTCAGTTCGTTGACCAATTGGCGTTTATCCGGCGACACTTCGTACGCCGGTTTAAAGCCATTACTCACATCAACGGCCAGGCCGTCTTTGGGCAGGTCGCGAACGTGGCCGTAGCTCGACCGAACCGTAAAATCTTTACCTAAGTAGCCTTCAATGGTTTTCGCCTTGGCAGGCGACTCCACAATGACTAAGTTCTTTGACATAAATGGTCTTTCAGGTTGATGCATCCCCACAATTCGCCACCGCATTCCGCCAAATATAGACGCAAAACGACTGAATGTTGCAACACACGGCAACATGCCGACTTCCTGCGAGGTGAGCCAGATTGTAATAAATTAACAAAATATTAGGCTAAACCGTTCGATTTGGCACTTGCAGACAAAGCGAATTAGTCTACACTATTTGTAGATTTTACACCCCACATTTCTCCCTTTGCTCAGGCATAACTATCAGATAATCAGTAATGGCATAATCATTGACAAGGGGTTAGGCAGTTCAACATAACCTTAAACTATTCGATTATGGCATCGCTGATGGATCGTGTGTCAAATTTCTTTAGTGGAAATGACGCAGACACGGGTGAGGGATTGAAAAGCCTTTTTATCACCGAACTGAAAGACATTTATTACGCAGAGGGACAAGCCATCGATGCGCTAGCCGAGCAGGCCGATGCCGCTACGACTGACGAGGTCCGGAATGCGTTTTTGCAACACCAGGAAGAATCGCGTAATCAGCGGACTCGGCTGGAACGTGTATTCGACAGTCTCGGCGTCTCGGCTACCGAAGGGACTTGCGACGCCATTGACGGACTGGCCGATGACGGTCGGCGGGTGGTGTCGAATACCGAATCGGGTTCACTGACCCGTGATGCCGGCCTGATTATGGCTGCTCAAAAAGTAGAGCACCACGAGATTGCTTCGTACGGCTCGGCCGTGACGCTGGCTAAGGTGCTGGGCTACCATGAAGCGGCTCAACTGCTTCAGCAGACACTGGACGAAGAAAAGAATACGGATAAGAAATTGACCCAACTCGCCGAGTCGTTTATCAACCAACGCGCAGCCGGTGAGGGCGACGACATGGACAACGATAACTATGACCGCTATCGGGATCGCGACAGTGTGACCAATGAAGCCACCATGGGCGCGGGTATGTCAAGCTCGGGCACTATGGGCTATGGCTACACCGGGAGTAGCTCAGGTATGACTTCGGGCTCAGGTATGTCGTCTGATTCGGATCACCGCAGCGGCTCAACAGGGTCGGGCATGTCATCAGGTTCCCAATATGGTAGCGGCTCAGGCATGGGTTCGGGGTCATCATCGACAGGCGGCTACAGCAGTGGCTCGTCGATGGACGATGACGATTCGTCGACGCCACGCTACAACCCCAACCGTGATGCCACATTGGGCGGCACGAGTGGCGTGTAGTGAACCAACCGAAACAACGAGGGGAAGAAGAGCCAGAATCAATTCAGGCTCTTCTTCCCCTCGTTTGCGTTTTTTACGGTTTACTGCGCCAACCGCAGCGACTGCCAGGTGGCCATTTGCCAGCGGCCGTTTCGCTTCACGTACACGTCGGTGTAGCGTAGGCGCAGATCGGTAAGTTTACCATCGGGCGCATTCATTTTGATGTCGCAACGACCGTTGATAATGGCGGTATTGCCATACACCCGCACTTTCTGTTCTTTTACGTCAATCGTGTTATACGACGATTTGCCGTCTTTGATCGACTGAATAAACGATTCTTTGCCGTCGACATTACCGTTGGAGTGCGTGTACACCAGATCGTCGGTGAGCAATTTGCTCAGGGCATCGTAGTCTTTAGCCACCTGCGCATCGAACCGCGCTTTTTCAGCTGCTATGACGGCTTTCTCGTCGGCGCTTTGTGCAAAAACAGTTGCCCACGAGAGGAGCATGACAAACGAAAGAAGTAGACGCATAAGAGGGTTTATCGTTTGGAATGGCCCGGACAGGCCGTGAACTAATTTACCCGATAAGGCAATAGAACCCGGCTTCTAACCGGCCGACGCCTTAAAACCTGTGCTCCGTGTTAGAATACCTCACGTGCAATGCGGGCCACGTTATCGGCTTTACCCATCGTATAGTAATGTAACACGGGCACCCCGGCGGCCATCAGCTCGCGCGATTGCTTAATGCCCCACTCTACCCCTACCTCGCGGGCTTGCGCATCGTTTTCGCAGGCTTCTACAGCTTTGACCAGATCCTGCGGCATTTCGAGGTGGAACAGCTTGGGCAAAATCTGTAGCTGCCGACGGGTACTCAGCGGTTTCAGACCCGGAATAATGGGAATAGTGATACCGTGCTCGCGGCACCGATTCACAAAATCGAAGTACTTCTGATTGTCGAAAAACATCTGGGTCACGATGTAATCGGCCCCTTTCTCAACTTTCTTTTTGAGGAAGTCGAAGTCGGTATCCGGGTCGAGTGCCTCAAAATGTTTTTCGGGATAAGCCGCTACTCCCACGCAGAAACTACTGGGCGCCAAGGCCGTGTCTTCTTCGTGCAGATACACGCCCCGATTCATGTTCACCACCTGTTCGACCAGTTCGCTGGCGTAGGAGTAGCCGTTGTCTTTGGGTTTGAAGGTGTTGAACGGTTTGGCCGGGTCGCCCCGCAGCACGAGCACGTTATCAATCCCGAGGTAGTGCAGGTCGATGAGGAAATCCTCGGTTTCTTCGCGGGTAAACCCTCCGCACAAGACGTGCGGCACGGGGTCTACCCCAAACCGGTGCATAATAGCCGAACAGATACCCACCGTGCCGGGCCGTTTGCGCGTTACAATTTTCTTGATCGAACCATCGGGCATAGGCCGTTCAATGTACTCTTCGCGGTGATACGTCACGTCGATGAACGGCGGTTTGAACTCCATCAGCGGCTCGATGTTATCGAGCAGATTTTTGAGATTATCGCCCTTGATCGGCGGGATAACTTCAATGGAGAAGATGGGCTTTCCGTTGGCGTTACGGATGTGATCGGTAATCTTGGTCATTTCGTGTGTGTTCCCCGCACCATGTCGGGGGGCTTGTGCTCCTTATGCTGAGTTTGGAGCGTGTTCGTAAAGTAAGCCCAACCACCGGGCTACGTAATCTCAGACCCGCAAATATATCCGCCCGGCCCCACAAATTCGCAACACGGGGCACAATCAGGGCAGGGCAACCTGTACATAAATTCCATTGGCCAGGCCGTTGGTCCACGGCGTCACGCATGCTGAGTACGCCTTGTTACGGGCACGGGGCCGATGCAACCGGGGTACGAGCCAACCCACCGCCGAGCCAACAGCCGCTCCCACCACCAGGTCGGTCGGAAAATGCTTACCAGCTTCGTAGCGGAGCAGGGCCGTTGTGGTAGCCAGCCCAAGCGAGCCGACCCACACCACCGGCTTCAGTTTTGAGACCGGGAAATAATGCCCAAACACCGTGGACGCAAACACAGCCGAGGCAAATGAGGTTGCCGCATGGCCCGAAAAAAAGGCCCGCCGGGCATCTACGTCCATTTTTTCGCTCAGGGGGGCCGCAGTGTGGTACACAAACGGCCGGTTGCGCAGCGACACCTCTTTCACTATGTCGACGGCTCCGAGCGTAAGCAACATGGTTTGGGCGTACAAGAGCGGCACAGTAAACCACTTTTTCTGGCGCAGGGTAGGTAAACCCGTCAGGCCCACTACGCCTACCGTTCCAAGCAAGGTCAAATCGCTCAGGCGGGCCGCTTTGGGCGACCAGTTACGGGTTGCACCCCGGTCAAATGCGTTGATCGTCTGCGGATCGAGCCGCGCAATTTGTGCTTCGGTCAGGCCCGACTGCCCCCGGCCAATCACAAAAGCGGCTCCGTTGGCCGCTAACCCAAGCGCCATCAGCCGAATTTCGCGACCGGTCTGTAGTTGATAAACCGAGTCGAGGGGAACCATCGGCTGGGCCTTCAGGCTCAAACTCGTTCCCCAAAAACAAAGGCACCCAATCAAGGTGGGGATCAACCCAACCGCACGTCCGCTCCTCTTCCGATTGTTTCTCAAAATACTTCTTTCTTTAGTTTGTCAATAACCGCCTGCTGCGTCTTGGCAAAATGCGTTCGGTCGACGGGTTCGGCCAGCAGCGTATTGGGCGGAGAAAACGAATGGCCCGTGTAGCTTTCAGCGTACAACTCAAACCGCTGCCGAGCCAGCATATTAGCGGCACCCGGTCGTTGGCGGTGTGCCCGCAAGGCGTTGAGGTCGATGTCGGCATGGGCAGACATGCTCTCACCAAAGCCAGCCTCGGCCAGTACCAGCCCTTTGTAATCGACTACTTTTGAACCGCCATCGGCTGAACTGGCGGGGAAGGCCCCTCCGCTTACTCCGGCCGTGTTGGCCGAAACCACATAGGCCATATTCTCGGCGGCACGAGCCAGCGGAGCCACCCGCCCGGGCGTGAGCAACGGGCTACCTACCTCCGAGGCTGAATGCAGAAAAATTTCGGCCCCGCGCATAGCCAAACAACGGGCTACCTCCGGAAACAGAATTTCGTCGGACGCGATACAGGCCAGATTACCGATGTTGGTTTTGGCGACCGGGAAAATAGAATCGTAGCCGTACGCTTCCAGATAGTACGCCCACACGTCGTGCGGGGTGGGGATGTTGAGCGCGTTAAGCCGTCGGTACCGCAGCAAAACGTTGCCGTTTGGCCCGATGATAAAACTGGTTTGGAAGTACAGATCCGGAAAATGCGGGTCCTGCTCGTAAGCATTACCCGAAAAGTAGATTTGTAGCCGCTGCACCATGGCCCCCAGGGCTTCGTAAATCCGCCCATCGATTTCCAAAGCCGCTTTGTCGCGCCACTCAACCAGCGTTTCGCCGAGGGGTGGCCCCGACAGAAAATGTTCGGGCGCGACAACCAGCATGGTATCGCGGCCGATTCGGCTAATGGACGCTTCGATCTGCCGTTCGACCCGTTCGATAGATTGTAGCATTTGCTCCTCGCTTTGCTCGCGGGAGGTACAGGCATTTACGGTTTGGCAAGCGGTTTGGAGAGCCAGCGTTTTATACATAGAAAGAGTTTGTTGTTCGGATGTTAGACAGTAGACGTCCGGTGTTAGTCACGGGATACGACATACCGGGCTGTTGCGCTCGCTCTGGTCACCCGGCACACCTAACCGACTAAAACCACAAACCGATTGTTAGTGAATGGATAGACATAAATACACCCTAAAACGAACGCAAATTTTGGCCGGTCATTGTTTCGAGGCCAATTTGAGTACCCTCATTTTGTGTATCAGAATGGCTGCAAAATAGCGGAATCGAAACAAAATCGCACCAAGGGGCGTCAGGGCTGCAACAATCCTTTTTACCTTCGTAGCATGAAAGTTGACGTTCTGTGCATTGCAGCCCATCCCGACGATACCGAAATGAGCGCCGGAGGCACCATTCTTTCCCTTATTGCCCAGGGTAAAACCGTAGCGGCTGTTGACCTCACCCGGGGCGAACTCGGCACCCGGGGCACCCCCGAAATACGACTGGCGGAGGCCGACGCAGCCACCAAAATTCTGGGGCTGGTGGCCCGCGAAAATATGGGGTTCCGGGATGGTTTTTTCCGCAATGACGAAGAACACCAGATGGCGCTGATTCCGGCCATTCGGCATTATCGGCCCGAGATTGTGATTACCAACACCATCGACGACCGGCACCCCGATCATGGCCGGGCGGCTCAACTGGTTGTGGAAGCCTGTTTCTATGCCGGTTTGCGCATGATTCAAACCAGCCGCGATGGGCAACCGCAGGAAGCCTGGCGGCCCAAGTACGTGTACCATTTCATTCAGGACCGGTCGCTCAAGCCCTCGTTTGTGGTCGATATTTCGGACTATTGGGACGGTAAATTAGCCTCAATCAAAGCCTACCGGAGTCAGTTTTACGATCCCAACAGTCAGGAACCCGCAAGCTACATTTCGAGTGCCGATTTTATGGACTTCCTGCGGGCCCGGGCCGAAGAATACGGCCACATGATTGGAGCCAAGTACGGCGAAGGCTTCATCAGTCAGCGCATGCTCGGGGTTACCGATCTGTTTGGCTTAGTGTAGTCGGTCAATGTTGCGTTTGCTTCGTACCCGGTTTCTGCCGCTTTTCACGGTTTTTCTACTGGTTGCCCCGGTGGTGGGCCGTGTGTTTGGCCCTTCGTTCTTTCTGTTCGAACTGTTCAGCCACTTTTCAGTCCAATACACCGGGCTGGCCGGACTCCTGCTGGCGTTCTGGATTGGCCGGGGCCGCCCATTCATGGCGTTTCTGGCCGGGGCGGCTCTCCTGCTCAATGCGTACTGGTGTGCGCCCCTGTTCAGATACGACCCACCCCGCACCGGGCAAACGGATCTGCGGGTCTTCCACGCCAACGTCCTCTACACCCGCGACGACTACCAACCTATTATCGACACCATCCGGCGGTTACAGCCCGATTTTTTCGTGCTTCACGAGATGACACCCACCGGGGTGCGGGCCGTTGCCGAACTTCAACGCGACTACCCGTATCAGGACAGCGTGTGGGCCAAGGGGCCGTGTTATATACTCGTTGGGAGCCGAACCCCCTTCCGAACCGACTCATTGGCCCGCCAACAGCACCGGGTTATTGCCCTCACGAGCACTGTGCGCGGGCGGGCGGTCTCACTTAGTACGGTACATCCGCGTACTCCCCTCCTGCCCGGCTGGTTTGCCCACCGCAACGAGCAGCTGCAATTCGTGGCCGATCAGCTCGCCAACGCAACCAACCCGGCCGTACTCATCGGCGACTTCAATATCAGCCCCTTATCCCCGATATACACCCACTCTTTTACCAACCGATCGGGTGTTTTAGGCCCCTTGAACGCTTGCCGGGACGGCTTCGGCTGGACTCCCACCTGGCCGCGTTACCTCCCCTTTATGTTCATCCCGATTGACCATGCGTTTGTCAACGGCGGGTTCGTCACAAAGCGCTTCCGCACGTTGACAATACCCGGCTCCGACCATCGGGCCATTTGTATAGATTTAAGTCTATCGAAAAAACAGAAATAACTCTCTTCGGGTTGAGTCAGTAGGTTTTCACCCTAAAAACTCAACGTCATGGCAAAGAGCACATTGGACAAGGTCGAGGAAGAGTACAAAGACCAGAAGGCCGGGGGCACCGGCAATAGCACCCAACACGGCAGTACCGGCACCGGGCGGCAATCGACGGCGCAGAAGAGTTCGAAGCACTCGAAAAGCAGCAACAGCAGCGCGGGTAAAGCTACCGGCGGTAGCAAAGGCGGCCACAGTAGTTAATCATTCCCCTAAACCAATCAGACATGCAGTTTTCACCAAGGTATCTGAGCCCACAAACGGGCGGTGGCAACAGCCACATCAACCAGAAAGAGAAAGGCAAAGCGGGTAAGGACGGGGCAAACCCACGCTCAACAAAGAAAACAACCGAGAAAATTGAGCCGCAGGACCGCACCGACAACAAGAAAAACGCTAACAGCGTCGATTAGCGCATCAATGTGTGTGAGGAGGCTAACAGAACCGGGAAGTTGACCGGTTTTGTTAGCCCCTTTTGTATTAGAATATGTACCGAATCCCGCACCAGGGAATTTCTTCGTGCATGAGTCGCTCAAACACGGCCACCATCTTCGCTTTCAGCTGATGGGCATACCGAATGTTCCAGCCCCCGTACTGACTCACTTTGCTCTCCTGCAACTCGGGCACCCAAAGTAACTCTTCGGCCTTCGGATTGATTGCCAGATTGGCCTGATGCTGCCATTGGTTGTGGGTCAGAAAAATGACCTCGGCCTGCATTTGTGCTTTCACCTCGGGCCGCAAAGCTGCATCGAGTTGCCGAAATAACTCGCGGTAATCATCGCGCCAGGTTTTTCCGCCGTACACAATCACCGGCGAAAAATTGACGTGTACCTCGTACCCGGCCTCGTAAAAATCGTTGATGGCCGCAATTCGTTTTTCGATGCTATCGGTGCGTACGTCAACCAGTTTGCTCACGTGGGCGGGCATCAGGCTGAACCGAATTCGAATCTTACGCTTCGGGTCGAACTGAAGCATATCCGGGTTAACAAACTTGGTGGCAAAGGTCGCTTTGGCGCGGGGATGATCGCGGTAAAAGGCCAGTGCCTGCTGCACCCCATCGGACAGGCTATAGTCCACCGAAATATCGGAGTTGCAGCCAATATCGTACGTCCAGTACGTCGGGTCGGTTTGGTTGGCGGGCTTCGGCCAGGGCAAAGCCTGTACATGCGCATCGACTGAGGTCAGAATTTCCTCTACGTTGGTAAACATGGTGATGGGGTTCACCTTCTTGTGCCGGTCGACGTAACAGTACGTACACCCTCCAAAGCAGCCATTAGCCAGGCTCGGTGCAATGTAATCCGAGCTGCGGCCGCTCCATTTAATCTCCTGACTCTTCAGCTTACCCAATACCAGTACATCGGACTTGACCTTGAAATGGCTCATTCCTAACTCGGGCAGTCGGTTGTGCTGGGCCACCTGCATGAGCTCGGCCTGCGGGAATTGGTGTATGATAGCCTCGCCCCGCTCATTGAGCGAATCGGCCGTATAAAGCACCAGCGAAGGATTAAAATAAGGCATGAATGTTCGTTGAGTCGTGTACTAATAAAACACCTAATTGGCTGGTATGGTTCGCCTACAAATACAGCTATATAATTGATAGTGAAATAATTAATAAGCTATTTCATTGGGTATAACCTAATTTATTTCAAGAGTTCATGGTTGATAACAACCGGTGGCGGCTGACCACCCCCTTGCCCCCTCCTTGAACTAAGGAGGGGGTGTAAGACAACGTCTACGTTGACTTACTGAATGGTATTCTTAGGAATTCGTTATCTCCTCAATGACCCACCTCCTGAAACCAAAAAAAGAAGCCTTTTCAGAGCAACTAAAATTTTTAGCTCCCCTATCTAAATCAAGACGGACGTTGTCTCACCCCCCACTCCTAACACCAAAAAGCCTTTTCAGAGCAACTAAAATTTTCAGCCTCCCCCTACGTAAATCAAGACGGACGTTGTCTCATCCCCCTCCTTGAACTAAGGAGGGGGGCAGGGGGGTGGTATCGCTACAAGCCGTTAGTACCGCACAAAAAAGCGATGACATCGTTCCAAAGGAGATGTCATCGCTCGGGTCAAACGCCCAGTGCGTTATCGCAGTAAGCAACAGGCTTACTTCCGCAAGTTTTTAAGGTAGGCAATGCTCTTGGGCACCTGCACATCTTCGTGGTTACTCTCGTCTTCGATGTAGTAGTGCTTGATACCTACTTTTTTGGCCGTTTCGAGTACTGCCGGCATATCGATCTGTCCATCGCCCAGCACCACATCGTTTTCGGGTGGGGTGCCCCCGCTCAAATCGCCCTTCACCCCTTTTTTGAGGTCTTTCAGGTGCATCAGTTTCCAGCGGCTACCGTACTTTTTGAGCAGAGCCACCGGGTCGGCACCCCCGTGTTGCGCCCACAAAATATCCATCTCGAACGACACATACTTGGGGTCGGTGTTTTTCACCATGTAGTCGAACAAGGTACCATCTTCGTAGGGCTGAAACTCATAACCATGATTGTGATAGCAAAATGTAATACCATTGTCTTTCAACACCTTGCCCACCCGGTTAAAATCAGCAACAGCCTGCTTGGCGTTTTCGAGGGAGAAATTGCTTTTCTGATGCGGTATCCAGGCCACCATTACGTATTTCGCGCCCAGCGCCTTCGCCTGACGGGCCACCGCTTCAGGGTCTTTTACAATTTGCTCGTAACCCGCTCCGGTCGAGGTTACTTTGATGCCCCGCTCTTTGAGCAACTTCAGAAACTCCTCGGTGCTCATCCCCTTCGGAACGCCCCCTTCGATCTCGGTAATACCGAGCGACTTAATCAAATCGAGCGTCCCCACCACATCTTTGGGCATCATGTTGCGGTAGGTGTAGGTTTGCACGCCCAGCGGGAAGGTGTACACCGGCTTGCCCGACTGCGCCCATCCGGTGCCGGGAGCCGACAGACTGAGTGATAAAAGAGCGGCCGCAAACAGCCGGCGCGTGATTGTGAAATGCATACGTGTCAGTTAAAGGTTTTTCTTTTTCATTTCGGCCACCGCAAAGTTTGCCGCCCGCGCCGTGAGGGCCATGTACGTCAGCGACGGGTTTTGGGTCGATGTGGAGGTCATGCAAGCCCCATCGGTCACAAACACATTTTTGCAATGGTGTAAGGCATTCCATTGATTGAGCAACGACGTTTTGGGGTCTTTACCCATGCGTACACCACCCATCTCGTGAATGTCGGAACCGGGGTTTGAATGGGTATCCACGGCCTTTATATTCTTAAAGCCAGCCAGCGTGAACATCTCCGTCATTTGCTCCAAAAAATCGTTTACCATTCGGTCGTCATTCTCCGACCAGCCCGCCGAGGTTACCAGCAAGGGAATGCCGTATTTGTCTTTCCAGATGGGGTCAAGCCGTACGTGATTTTTTTCGAGCGGAATGGTCTCGCCCTGCATCCAGCCGCTAATGTGCCACGGACCCAGTTTGGGGTGCAGCAGGTTTTCTTTCAGCGCCAGCCCCACGCCCTCGCGGTTGGTTTGCAGCCCCCGGCCGCCCCCCACACCCGTAGCGTAGCCCCGCAAAAACTGGGACGCCAGCCCGGTCGTCTCCTGCCGGTACAGGTTCCGAAAACGCGGAATGTAGCCGTTACTCGGATTGCGCCCGTCGGTTGTCTGGTCCGGAAAACCGTCGTACTCGGCCGAAATTTTGCCTCGATAATTGTGCCAGGCAATGTATTTACCCAGTAGTCCGCTATCGTTACCGAGTCCATTCGGAAACCGGTTTGACGTGGAGTTGAGCAAAATCAGATTGCTGTTCAGGGCCGAGCCATTCACGAAAATGATACGGGCGTAAAACTCCATCATCTGCAAGCTATTGGCATCGACAACCCGTACTCCGGTAGCGCGGCCTTTCCGGTCGTCGTAGATAATCGAATGCACCACCGAATGGGGCCGCAGGGTCATGTTGCCGGTGCGCTCAGCCCAGGGCAAGGTGCTGGCGTTGCTGCTGAAATATCCACCAAAGGGGCACCCACGCACGCACAACGCCCGGTGCTGGCACTGCGCCCGGCCCTGCGCTGTATGCACCGGCTGCGGCTGGGTGATATGCGCACACCGCCCCTGAACCAACTGCCGGTCGGTGAAGTGCCGGGCAATCGTCTGTTTCAGGTGCGACTCCACGCAATTGAGCTCGATAGGTGGCAGAAACTCCCCATCGGGCAGGTGCGGCAAGCCATCTTTATTCCCCGAAATACCCGCAAATTTCTCCACATGGCTGTACCAGGGGGCCAAATCACGGTAGCGGATGGGCCAATCGACCGCAAACCCATCGCGGGCGGGGCCGTCAAAATCAAATTCGCTCCAACGCTGGGTTTGCCGCGCCCAAAGCAACGACTTACCGCCTACGTGGTAACCCCGTGTCCAGGTAAAGGGCTGCTCCTGCACAAACGGCTGCTCATCGGGTTTGATAGCCCAATGCAGGGTTTCTTCGCGCATGAACGAGCGGATGTCGCCGTACTGCTCCCGCACGGCCAGCGGCACCTGCCCCCGATGCGGAAACTCCCACGGGTTTAGGTTGGCGGTGGGGTAATCGGTCACGTGCTTCACATCGCGGCCGCGCTCCAGCACGAGCGTCTTAAGCCCTTTTTCGCACAGTTCTTTGGCGGCCCATCCCCCACTGATCCCAGAGCCAATCACGATGGCGTCGTAGGTCATTTGTTTGGCCGCATCAATCAGAAAGTTTGCCATAGCGCGAATGGGTCAGCGGGTTGCCACGGGCACACAGCCGTAATAGTGTCCCGGAATCATAGTGTATTTATAATACCCGGTCATCACATACTCTGAGGTTGTGTACCCCTGAATAGTGAGCTGTTTGAGCAGGGTATAAAACTCCTTGCGGGCGGTATCAGTGGTGGCTTCGAAAGCCAGCAGCACGTCCGTTCGTTCGGTTGGTGTGCAAGCCGCGAACGCCTTTCCGAAACGCGCGCGGGCCACTTCATCAAAGCCCGCCAGTCCCGCTACAAATTGCTGCTGTACCGGGGGCTCGTAGCAATCGGCTATCATGGTCTGTACAAAGGAGGGCACCTCAAGGGCCCGCGCGCCGGGCGTGTCGGAGGCCGGAATGAGGGCATCGATCAACTCGGTCAGCAACGCCTGTTGTGCCGAACTTAGCAGAATCGGGCCGGGCGGCAACGATGCTTTTGTCCAGGCATTGGCCCAGTTGGGCAACAGCAGCAACCCACCCGCAGCCAGGGTCATGTTTTTGAGGGCAGTCCGTCGGAGCATCGTTTCGGGTTGAGCGTTTTAGAGGTTTTCAGACTGGCGAAAGGTTCATTCCGCCAACTACCCCGAAAAGAAGCCACAACGAACCAACTACTTTGCTGACTGTGCGCGATGCTAAAATCAGGCTTAATGCCCAGAACCCTCTCTGCTTCTGAACAGCGAACTCATTTTCAACCGGTCGGCTACACAGGCCCATGCTTACACGAAAGTCGGTGACATTCTGATAACTACAGAACCATTAGACCGGTCGGCTCCGTATCTTTATGCTGTGAAAAGCCCTCTTTGCCGTTGGCTTTCTACTTCGAGTAGCTAACCTATCTTGCACATGGCAAAATACACTCTTCTTATCAACGGACAACGTTACCAGACCGAGGCCGATCCTGACACCCCGCTGCTGTGGGTGCTGCGCGATAACCTCGGCCTCACCGGCACCAAGTTTGGCTGCGGCATTGCCCAATGTGGCGCCTGCACTGTGCACTTCAACGGCGAGCCAACCCGTGCCTGCGTACTGCCGGTTTCGGCCGTTGGTACCAACAAAATTACCACCATTGAGGGGCTCTCGGCCACGGGCGATCACCCGGTACAAAAAGCCTGGGCCGCTGTCGACGTACCACAGTGCGGCTACTGTCAGGCCGGGCAAATCATGACGGCGGCCGCTTTCCTGAAGCGGAATCCCAAGCCGACCACCGAGCAAATTGAAGAGGCCATGTCGGGCAACCTTTGCCGCTGTGGTACGTATCATCGAATCCGGGAAGCCATTCAGCTTGCAGCTAAATAAAGTTTACTGTCTACGGTTTTCGGTTTTCAGTTGGTTGTCCCCTTGTGAAGGGGATTCGTACCACTGCCAGCTAAAAACGATAAACCCAAACGCCAAAAAGGCATGAAAACGACTTCAACATCCCGCCGTGATTTTCTTAAAGTCGCGGCTACGGTAAGCGGTGGCTTGTGGCTTGGTTTCAACTGGCAAACCGCCGACGCCAATGCGTTGCCGCTCACCGCTCTTGATGCCGCCGGCCTGGCCGACGCCCCCCATAACTTCAACAGCTTTATTTCGATTGGCACCGATGGCCTCATCACCATCTTCTCGCCCAACCCCGAAGTAGGCCAGGGCATCAAAACCGCCTTCCCGATGGTGGTTGCCGACGAACTGGATGCCGACTGGGCCCGCGTTCGGGTTGAGCAGGCTCCGCTGGACACCAAACGCTTCGAACGGCAGGCAGCCGGGGGGTCGCAGTCGCTGCGTCACTCCTGGACCCGGCTCCGGCAGGCGGGTGCTACCGCCCGCCAAATGCTGGTCGAGACAGCGGCCGCCCGCTGGAATGTACCGGCTTCAGAATGCACCACCGACAAAGGTGTGGTGTTCCACAAAGCCTCTAACCGGAAAGTGAGCTACGGCGAACTGGCGACCGATGCCGCCAAACGGCCTGTGCCGACCAACGTGACGCTCAAAACCCCGAAGCAGTTTACGATTATCGGCAAGAATTTGCCGAACGTCGACAACAAGGAGATTCTGACCGGTAAGCCCCTCTACGGCATTGATTTCTACCGGGAGGGTATGCTGTTTGCGATGGTGCAGCGTCCGCCGGCGTTTGGGATGAAACTAAAGACAGTAGATGCCGCTGCGGCCAAAGCCATGCCGGGTGTTACCGATGTGGTTACGCTCAAAAACGGCGTGGCAGTTGTCGGCAAGAATACCTGGGCGGTAAAAAAAGCCCGCGAAAAGCTGAAAGTCGAGTGGGAGAAAATCAACCCCGATGCCCCCCTCGATAGCACCGAAGGCTTTGACCGGCAGTTCAAAGAATTGCTCGACAAGCCGGGCACCGTGCGCCGGAAAGATGGCGACCCCGATGCCGCCTTTGCCTCGGCCGCCCGCATCATCAAAGCCGAATACCAGTGTCCTATGCTGGCCCACAGCCCGCTGGAGCCGATGAACTTCTTTGCCCATGTGCGGCCCGACGGCGTAGAACTGGTGGGCTCAACCCAAACACCCGAACGCGCCCGCAACGACGTGGCCAAGCTGCTGGGCGTGGCCCCCGAAACAGTAAGCGTCCATATGACCCGCATGGGTGGCGGTTTTGGCCGACGGTTGCAGGCTGACTTTGCGGTCGAAGCGGCCGAGGTATCGAGCCTGGTGAAAGCGCCGGTGAAGGTGATCTGGACCCGCGAAGACGACATGAACGGGGGTAGTTACCGCCCGGCCTGCCGCTACCGGTTTGAGGCCGCCCTGGACAAAGACAATAACCTCATTGGCTACAAGCTGCGGGGCGTGGGTGTCAACGTGGCCAACTCGACCCGCGAAGACAACTTCCCGGCTGGTGCTGTACCCAACCTGCTCATTGACTCGCACGACGTGAAGTCGCCCGTGACTACCTGGGCCTGGCGGGCTCCGATCACCAACTTCCTGGCGTTTGCCGAGCAGGCGTTTCTGGACGAGGTGGCCGCTGCTGCCGGTAAAGACCCGATTCAGTTCCGGCTCGATTTGTTTGCAAAGGCAAAATCAGCACCAACCGGGGCCGTCAAGTACGAAGTCGACCGGATGGAAGCCGTAACACGACTCGTAGCTGAGAAAAGCAACTGGGGTAAAAACCCGGCCGTGAAGCAGGGCTTCAGCGTTTATTTCTCGCACAACTCGTACGTAGCACAGGTGGCCGAGGTGGTGCAGAAAAACGGTAAGCCGGTCCTCCAGAAAATTCACGCTGCGGCCGACTGTGGCGTGGTGGTAAGCCGGAGCGGTGCCCTTCAACAGATGAAAGGCGGGGTAGTCGACGGGCTGGGCCATGCCCTCTACGGCAAGCTGACGCTTAAGGATGGTGCCGCCGAGCAACGGAACTTCGATGCATTCAGGCTTATTCGGATGAATGAGGTGCCCGACGTAGAAGTTTACTTCGTTGAGAACGAAAAAGACCCCACCGGATTAGGTGAGCCTGCCTTACCTCCAACCGGCGCGGCCGTCGCCAACGCCATGTTCAAAGCGACCGGCACCCGGCTCTACAATCAGCCGTTTGCCGAGCAGCCGGGTAGCCCCTGGAAACAAAATATGTAGGCTTTACCAGTCCTGTACACCGGCGATTTATTATCAAGCCCCCGAACCGTTCATAGCAAATGGTTCGGGGGTTTTTCGTAAAATCGTGTAGTATTGCCTTGTCTAACAACCACAAGACCAGCATGCCAGAACCCGAAAAAAGCCTTGGGCAGAAGATTCTGAGCTTCTTTGTCAAAGATGAAACCGCTCCCGGAACGGATGTTCCCCGAACGGACGTTCCAGGAATGGCCGGATCGGGGGCGGCCTTACCCGGCACTCCGCCCCCCGCATCCCAGCCAGCCCCTGCGCGACCGGCCCCTCCGGTTGCGAACAGCTCACCCGGAGAAATCGACGCGAAGTTTGCCGATCACTTCACCGAAGTACTCTCGAAAGCCAACGTGCCCGGCCCCGACTACTTTGAGTTTCGGGAAACGCTCCGCAACCTGGCCGACCTGGGCCTACCCGAAGACAAGCGGTATCAGGCCGCCTGGGCCTCGTTTAAAGCTATTGCGGGTAATGTTGATGTAGCCATGCTGACGGCAACCGCCAACGGATACCTAACCGCGCTCAACACCGACCGGGAGCTGTTTTTGAAGAGTGTTGAAACAGCGCTGAACGAGCGAGTGGGCGGTTTGCAGAACGAACAAAAAACGCTTCTGGCCGACAACGAGGCTATTTCGAAGCAAATTGCAGAGCTACAGAAACGACAGCAGGCCAACAACGACCGGCTCGCGAACATCGGCGGAGAAATTGCCGAGCAAAGCACCAAGCTGACCCAAAACCGCAACAACTTTGAGGTCACCTATGCCAGCTTTACCGAGCAGATCAAGCACGACGTATCGAAAATTCAAACGTATTTAAAATAAAGAGTGAAAGAGCGGAAGAGTGAAAGAGTGTTTCTGTTTACCCTGACTTCTTTCGCTCTTTCACTCTTTTGCTCTTTCACTCATTAACTATGGCAACCCCAGACTTTTCTCAACTTGGTGGCAACACCACCACCGACGCCGACAAACGGTCGTTCTGGAGCCGCCCCGAAGGCGTAGCAGGTATGATTTTTCTGCTGGCCATTGGGGGCGTGTTTCTCTACCGCATCAACGATATTCTTGAGTGGCTCATTCGGGTTACCGAAAATACGCTGTACCTCGGCGGGCTCCTGGCCGCTCTGGCTCTGGTGATCTTTCTGATTACGAGCAAAGACGTCAGAACCGGCGTGTTTTTCCTGTTCAAATCGCTGATGCGGAGCCTCACGGGTACGATCATTCAACTGAACCCCATCGCGATCATGAAAATCTACATCGACGACCTCAAAGACAAACGGGAGAAGATGCAGGGGCAGATCAACACGCTGGCGGGTCAGCTGGTGAAGCTGAACAAGAAAATCAACGAGAACAATGAGCTTATCAAGCAGAAGTTTGCCGAGGCCAACAAAGCCAACTCCATGACCGACCGTCCGGGCATGAAAGAGGCCGCATCGCTGGCAACTATGGAAGGCGCTGGCCTGCAAGAGATGAACCAGAAGCTGTTGCCCCTGCAACGCAACATGAAAACCGTGCTTGAGTTCATGGAAAAAGTGAACAAGAGCGCCGAGTACATCATCAAAGAAACTGAGATCAAGGTTCGGCTCAAAGAAACCGAATATCAGATTGTTAAGGAAAGCTCAAACGCGCTAAAAACGGCCGTCAGCATCTTCAAAGGCGACCCCGACAAGAAGTTCTACTTCGACGAGTCGATGGAGTATATCCAGGACGACATGAGCAAGAAACTCGGCGAGATGAAGCGGGCCATGGACCTTTCTATGGACTTCATCAATGGCGTAGATATCCAAAACGGTATCCTGTCAGACAAAGGCCAAAGCCTGCTCGAAGCGTACAACAAAGGTGAGTTTAAACTCATCAGCCTCGACGCGCCGGCTCCCGAACCCGCTACCCGCATTGCCAACCCGCCGAAAGACCAGAACTATAAAAACCTGCTTGAATAAAGAGTGAATGAGCGAACGAGTGAATGAGTGGGCTGACGCAAGTGGCTTACAAACAATTCACTCTCTCGCTCCCGCACTCTTTGCCGAACGCAGCCCGCACTTTTTCACTCTTTCACTCTTTAACTATGCAACGCTTAACCACCGCCGGAAGGCTCCTCATCACGGCCATTGTGCTGGCCGCCCTTTACTTTGGATTTAAAGCCCTCGGGGGTAACGAATGGCTCCAGAACATGCGGAGCAAACAAGCCACCGAACAGACTGGCACCTCGACCGAGACCACAGATAATGGCTCACCTACCCTGCCCGGCAACGATGAAGCCACCTCGACGGCAACAGACGAGGCTTCGGACAATGGTAGCGGCTCCTCATCGTCGGCATCCGACAACGGCCCCCGCCCTGCTTTCACGTACACCGCGCCTGAGCCAGTCAATGGCAAGCTGAAAGGCGTTGTGGAATTGGGAGCCAGTGGGTTCAACTCGTTCATCGTCCGAATCGACGATCAGAAGCGCTGGAAACTCGAAAAAGCCGATTTTGGCAACAGCTTAGTGCTCGAAAACATGGCGACCGATCAGGACGTGCGCGAAGGCCTGAAAAAATACATCGGCAACATGCTCGACTTTGGCGTAGGTGGCCGCGACATTCAGTTTGTGGTGAGTTCGGGAGCCATCAAAGCCGAGAATACGCAGAAGATCATCCGGGCCCTCAAGTCGCTCAATTACGTGGTGAATACCGTTACGCCGGAGCAGGAAGGCCGTTTGGCCCTGCGGTCGGTGCTGCCGTCGGACTTCGACCAAAACGCGTTTGTGGTGGATATTGGCTCAGGCAACACCAAAATTTCGTGGCGCAACGGGGGGTCGGTGCAGGCGCTGGAAACCTACGGCTCCAAGTATTTCCAGAACGGTATCGACGATGCGCAGGTAGCGCAGGAGGTGGCTGCCAAAGCCAAGCAGATTCCGGCGGGACAGCGTAAAACGGCCTTCATCATCGGCGGTATTCCGTTTGAACTCGCCAAGCAGGTTCGGAACGGCAAAGAACGGTACACCGTACTGAAAGCCCCCGCCGACTATACCGGCGAAAATGCCAAGCAAAAAGCGGGTCTGGTCATCTACAAAGCCATTGCCGACGCTACCGGTTGTCAGCAGTTTGTGTTCGACTGGGACGCCAACTTTACCATTGGGTATTTGCTAACCTTAAAATAAAGAGCGAAAGAGTGAATGAGTGAAAGAGCACTTAGGCGTACATGTTCCCGATATCGCTTTATCACTCATTCACTCTTTCGCTCTTTCGCTTTTCCCATGACCCTCTCCGACTTTTTCAATTACATCACGGCGCACTCAGGTGTGGCCGTTCTTTTTTTGGTAGCCGTGCCAGCGGTTACGTTTCTGATCAATCTATGGTCGGGCACCACGGCCGAGGAAATCTGGCGGTGGCGCTATGTGTACGCCGTGCTGGTGTACGCGGCCGCCATTCCGGGCATTTTTGCCGTGACGCTCAACATCTACCTGTTTCTGTTTGAGCGGCAGAGCATCTGGACAATGAACCTCGCGCTCCAGGTACTCCCCATTCTGACAATGGTTGGCACGCTGATGCTTATCCGACAAAAAATCCCGTTTGCGTACGTGCCGGGGTTTGGCAAGCTATCTGGTTTTCTGACCCTCATTGCCGCCCTCATCGGGTTAATGTGGTTTTTCGACCGGCTACGGCTCGTGGCCTTCACCTACGTGCCGTTTGTGTACATCGTTGTGGGGTTTGTGCTCGTACTAGTGCTGATCCGGTTTGCGTGGAGCAAGATGTTTTAAGGAGAAGGTAAGGCATATGCAGCACGAGGTGGCAGGCTTAGAACCTACCACCTCGTGCTGCATAATGGGCCTGACAGAACCTTACCCCAGCAAAGTCGGCCGTTCATTGAACGTCTTGAATACCAGTTCGCCGAAGATAGTATTAGCCCAGGCAAACCACTTACGGGTAAACCGGGTCGCGTCGTCTTTGTGGAATGATTCATGCATGAAGCCCGTACCTCCGTGCGTTTGCCGGAGCGTGGTAAGGCACTGCCGAATTTCGGCGGGGTCGGTGGTGGTAAGCCCCCGAATTACAATGCTCAATGGCCAAATCATATCCATACCCGCGTGCGGACCACCGATCCCCTCGCCAGCTTCTCCACGGAAGAAAAACGGATTTTCGGGGCTCAGCAGCATTCGGCGGGTGTTTTGATAGATGGGATCGCCCACTTTTACAGCTCCCAGATAGGGTAACGACAGCAGACTCGGGATGTTGGCATCGTCCATGAGGTTGAAGCTGCCAAAGCCGTTCACCTCGTAGGCATACACCTTCCCGAAGCGCGGGTGCGTTGTAACGGCATACTGCTTCAGGGCCGCGTCTACCTCGGTTGCCAGCGCCAGCGCGTCGGTCCGCAACGAACCGCCAATGTTCAGGGTCTGACACAACTCGGCCAGTTGCCGGAGCGATACCAGTGCAAAGAAGTTGGCCGGAATCAGGTACGGGAAAATGGTGGCATCGTCGCTCGGCCGGAACATGGAGCAAATCAGACCGTTGGGCCGAACCGGATAGCCGTAACCACCCAGCGGCACGCCATCGGTAGCCCAGGTGGTCCGGCGCTCAAATTTGTACGGGCCATTGCCGGTTTTACGTTGCTGCTCCCGGAACGTTCGGATCACCAACCGCATGGCCTGCTGCCAGTCGGCGTCGAAGGGGCGAGCGTCGCCGGTGGTTTTGTGATAATGGTACGCCAGCCGGATGGGGTAGCAAAGACTGTCGATCTCCCATTTGCGCTCATGCAGACCGGGCTTCATATCGGTCACATCGTCTTTCCACTCACCCACCCGCGTCTGCTCTTTGTAAAACGCATTGGCGTACGGGTCGTAATTGATGCAGCGCGTTTGCCGCCGTATTACCCCCTCAATCAACTGCCGCAGCGGTTCGTCCTGTTTCATCAGGGGCAGGTAAGGCCACACCTGCGCTGTGGAGTCGCGGAGCCACATAGCGTCGATATCGCCCGTGATTACGTAGGTGTCTGGCTTACCGTTGACCATCTCGAAGTCGACGGTGGTATCAAGCGTATTCGGGAAGCAGTTTTCAAAAAGCCAGGCTAATTCGGGGTTGCCCGCCTTTGCTTTTACGGCCCGGATGGTGGCTTCAACAGCAGCGCTTTTGAATTTCCGGCCCGATTCGGGGACGCGAACCACCGGAAACGAAGACTCCGAGCCGCCAAGCGACGGTTTGGTAAACAGGACGGCTGAACTCAGCGCGGCATTTTGCAGAAAAAGACGACGATTCATACAACGTATTGGAAACCCTACGGCCACATATAGCCGGTTTGGTGTGCAATATTAACGTGAATTATGGAAAATGACTGACCCAAAACCATGAATCAAAAACTACAAACCACGGGTGTAGGACAGGTTTGCCAACCGTTCTTTCAACCACCCCCGTCCCCCTCCTTCAACTAAGGAGGGGGAGCAGAAAAGAGCCTTCATTGGCTCCTCCTTAGTTGAGGGAGGGGAAGCAGAAAAGGGGCCGTCATTGGCTCCCCCTCCTTGAACTAAGGAGGGGGCCGGGGGGTGGTGTTCCCAGCTTAACGTGAATTATGACCTAATCACTCAATACCGCTACCATCCAAAAACTATAAACCACAAACCACCCGTCACCCCAACAAGCGATGCGGCCGATTATCTTTGCCAACATGACTACCCAGCCGCGTTCAGCCAACCGTAAAACAGCCGCCAAAACCCTGCGTCAGTTTCGGCAATGGCACCGTACAGTCAGCCTTATGGCGGGCATTGTGCTGCTTATTGTCTCAATCACCGGCTTGCTGCTGGGCTGGAAAAAGCACTCGGCCGGGCTTATCCTGGCCAAAACCCAAACCGGTGTGTCGACTGACCTCCGCACCTGGATGCCTATGGACAGTCTCCATCAGATTGCCGTGCGTACCCTCCGCGACTCCATCGGGGCCGACCTCTCTCCGGCCCTCGACCGCATTGATGCCCGCCCGCAAAAGGGCATTGTCAAGTTTGTATTTGCCGACCACTACTGGGGCATTCAGCTCGATGCCACCACCGGCCGGGTGCTGCTCCTCGAACGACGCACCGCCGACTGGATCGAAAACCTGCACGATGGCAGCCTATTCGACAAGCTGCTCGGCACCGAGGGCGAGGCCATTAAGCTCGTGTTTACCACACTGGCCGGACTGGGGTTACTGATCCTGACCGTCAGTGGTTTCTGGCTCTGGTACGGCCCCCGCCGGATGCGTTCGTAGTCTGTCCAAACTAAACCTTTACCGACCAGGGCCGGTTCTTCTACGGGCTTCGCGGTGGGTCTCTGCACCCAGCCCCGTAAGTTTTTGTAATTTTGCCCCCTCAATTTGAAACCTCAGCGATGAACATACAGCATCAGGTGCCTTTGACGCCCACTGCCACCTCGCCCGCGGCACAGGGCTTTTCGTTTCCGGCCGAATGGCTGCCTCATACCGCCACCTGGCTCACCTGGCCCCATACCGAAGCGTCGTGGACCCGCGAGCGGCAGGAAGCCATGTTTCCGGCCTATCTGGAGTTTATCGACACCATTGCGCACGGCGAGCAGGTTTGCATCAACGCCCATAACGAGGTGGTGATGCAGGCAGCCAAAATGCGGCTCCTCATGGCTGGTGTCGATATGGACCGGGTCACCTTGCTACCGCACCCCTGCAATGACTCGTGGTGCCGCGACCACGGCCCCGCGTTTCTGACCAACCCGGCCCGCGAGCGGATGATTGTAAACTGGGGCTACAACGCCTGGGGCGGCAAATACCCCCCCTACGACCGCGATGACCTGCTCCCCGTGCAGATTGCCCACTACCGGAAGTTGCCCTACGTAACGCCCGGCATCATTATGGAAGGGGGCTCGGTAGAGTTCAACGGCGCGGGAGCCGTGCTCACCAGCCGGGCTTGTCTGCTCAATAAAAACCGGAACCCGCACCTCACACAGGGCGGGATAGAACAGTATCTCTGCGACTACTACGGCGTGCAGCAGGTACTTTGGGTGGAAGATGGCATTGTAGGCGACGATACCGACGGGCACATCGACGATACCGTCCGGTTTGTAAACGAAGACACCGTACTGGCCGCCATCGAGCATAATAAAAGCGACGCCAACTACGCGCCCTTGCAGGAAATTCACCATGAACTTCGGCAGATGCGCCTGCTCAACGGCAAACAATTAAACATTGTAGAACTTCCCATGCCCGACCCCGTCGAGAGCGATGGCCTGCGCCTACCGGCCTCGTATGCCAACTTCTACATCGCCAACGCGGCCGTGATTGTGCCCACTTTCCGGTGTAAACAAGATCAGCAGGCACTCGACATTATCGGGCGTTGCTTCCCCGACCGGCCCGTGGTCGGCATCGACTCCACCGAGATTGTCTGGGGACTGGGCAGTTTCCATTGCCTGAGTCAGCAGGAACCGGCGGGCGTGTAAAGTTTTGGGTTTATGGTTTTTGGTTCACCTGACGACGTATGCTTTTGGATACACTTCCTGACGAACTAAAGCGTTTGGTGCAACACCATCGCTGGACAGCGACCACTGAAGGGCAATCGTCGGCACAAACGTTCCGGCTCGACGGACCGGAACGTTTGTTTCTCAAAATCGACAACCACGAACCGACGGGCGGGCTCCAACACGAAGCGGAGGCTCTGCGCTGGCTTCGGCAACACCTGCCTGCTCCCGACGTGCTTTATTTCGGGCGGGTTGGTAGTCAGGATTTTCTGCTTATCCGGGCCGTACCGGGCCAACCGGCGTCGGCCGAGTGCTGGCAACAACACCCAACCCGACTGGCCGAAACGCTGGGGCAAAGCATGCGGGCCCTGCACGCGATTGACCCGGCGAGTTGCCCATTTGACGCATCGACCCAAACCAAACTGCGCGAAGTGGCCGTTCGGGTGAAGCACGGACTGGTGGATGTCGAGGAGTTTGACGACGAAAACATCGGCCTGCTCCCAGAGGAAATCCTACACCGGCTACACACGCAGAAACCGTTTGCCCAGGACGACCGGGTGGTGACTCACGGCGACTTTTGCCCCGACAACCTCCTGCTCGACAACTGGGCCCTGGGCGGATTCATTGATCTGGGCCGGTTGGGTGTGGGCGACCGCTACGCCGATCTGGCCCTGTGCGAACGTAGCCTGCGGGATCTGTTCGACACCGACCGGTACAGTGCCCACTTTTTTGCGGCCTACGGTCTCCGTACCGTCGACCCGGATAAACTGCGCTATTTTCGACTACTCGACGAGTTGAACTAAGAAACTGATCCATTCTCTATGCCAACCAAGCTTACCGTTTTTCTCGTTCTTCTGCTGGGGCAGGTGGCCTGCGCCCCCAAATCTGTGTTGACCGCCGAAATGCAACCCCGCTCGCTGAAAGCACTGAACCTGGAAGAAACCCTGAGCCGACGCGACGAGGTGATGCTCGCCTATGCCCTCACCGCGTATGATGCCAATAACCGGGCGGTGAGCGTTGTAAACGGGGGCTGGGGCGTGGCATCGGTGCGCAAAAATGAGGAAATCGCCCTCGCCAAACAGGCTCAACCCTTGCAGTTAACCGTTCCCAAAAACGGCCGCGTGGTTGCCTCGGTCGTGCTCATTGAGGTAGATGATACCGGGCAGGCACAAACCATACTGAACCAGATTCGGCAGATTCACAACGTAGTGAGTGTTCCGGCGGGCCTGCTTCTGACAGCCACCGAAGTACTTACCCCCCTCAAGTACATTACGGCGGGGCTGACCGCGGCCGGACTGGGTGTAAAACTGGTGGATCAGTTCGACGATGACGATCTGCTGGGGCAAAGCAGTGCCCAACTAAACGAGAGAGAGCTATCCGCCGGCAACATAACTACAACCGACCGAACCATCACGGCCGACCTCACCGGCACCAACCTGCGCGACACCTACGCGTACCAGCTCCGGTACGATGTTCGGCTAAAAAGGGTAAAATTGACGGTGAACCGTCGCTAAAATGGCGGTATCTTCGTTGTTTATTCAGGAGTACCCGGTTTGAGGCCGGAGCGGCAACTCCCAAAAAGTCAGTACGCACGTAGTTTATCGTTTTTATTTTTTGGTTTATAGATAAGGGCTGGCCTGTGGTTTAGCTCCGTCGACCACCGAAAAACGAAACTCTTTTTAATGGTCTTTACTTTGTTTTCATCCCATACGCGCCTGCTCGCAGCAACGGTTTTACTGACGGCAGGCTTTTCCGGTTGCAAAACCGCCACCGCCCCCATTCAACAGGCTACGCCCGCTCAACCGGTCATTTTGAGCATTGGCGACCGCAATTTCTCGACTGACGATTTCTTTCAGGCCTTCACTAAGAATCAGATTTCCGGCGACTCGGCGGGGCGCATCGACATTAAAGAGTACTTTGAGTTGTACACCAACATGAAGCTGAAAGTACTCGCGGCCGAAGCCGGTGGGCAGGATACGACCGAGGCTTTCCGCGAAGAAATGGCGACCTACCGCAAGCAGTTGGCCCAGAATTACCTGACGGACAAAGAAGCCGTAGAAACCCTTGCCAACGAAGCCTACCAACGGATGCAGCAGGAAGTGGATGCCTCGCATATTCTGATTCCGGTGGCCGAAGACGCGTCGGCCGCCGACACGCTCCGGGCCTATGAAGAAGTGCAGGCCGTTCGGAAACGGGCCCTCGCAGGTGAAGATTTTGGTCAATTGGCCCGGCAGTTTTCCAAAGACGCCCAAACCGCACAGAACGGCGGTAACCTGGGCTATTTTACCGCCTTCGCCACTGTGTACCCACTCGAAACAGCGGCTTATACCACCCCCATTGGTAGTATTTCGGCACCGGTTCGCACTCGTTTCGGCTACCACCTGATTCGGGTCAACAACCGCCGTCCTAGCCGGGGCAAAGTGCAGGTGGCTCACATTCTGCTTCGGATCAGCCCCTCGGCCGACCCCACCGGTCAGCAACTGGTTAAAACCCGCATCGATGCCCTGTACGACCGGCTCCAGAAAGGAGAATCGTTCGAGATGCTCGCCCGCGACAACTCCGACGATGCGACCTCCCGCAACAATGGCGGTATTTTGCCCGCGTTTGAAACGGGCCGCAACGTACCCGCTTTTGAAGAAGCCGCCTTTGCCCTCACCACACCCGGCAGCTACTCGAAACCCGTGCTGACCAACTACGGCTGGCATATTCTGAAACTGATTGGCCGCAAACCGCTTGAGTCGTATCTCGAACTCGCGCCCGCTCTGCGCCAAAAAGTAGTGACCGATACCCGCGCCGACGTACTTCGGCACGCCCTCGAACAGCGGCTCCGGCGTGAATACACCGTGACCGAAGACAAAGCCACCCTGACCGCCCTCACGGCTAAGGCCGATAGCAGCCTGCTACGCGGCCAGTGGAAAGCCGTTTCGCTCACCGACGCGGGTTTGCTCAATAAGCCTCTGTTTAGCATCAACAATACGCCATACCCGGTTGCGCCGTTTGTGCAATATGTACAGCAAAAACAGGCACCCCGGCCAGCCGGAGCCGATCCGGCGGTGGTGATGCAACGCCTGTACAACCGGTATCTGGTCGATCAGCTGATTCGGACGGAAGAAGAAAATCTGGATCGTAAATCGCCGGAGTTCAGGGCGTTGCTGACCGAAATTCGCGATGGTGTTTTACTCTCGGCTATGATGGAAACCAACGTTTGGGAACGGTCGATGGCCGATTCAACAGGGCAACGGCAACATTACGAAGCCAACAAAAACCGGTACAAAATGCCTGAGCGCGTGGTAGCTACCCTGATTGAAGCCACCAGCGACGAGCAACTGAAGCAGGTAAACGCCATGCTCACAGCCAGTCCTTATCAGTTGCGCCGATCGTCGCCCGCCGTAACGTTTGGGCAAAACGAAACCACCATACCCACTACCGGGCGCGACGCCCTGTATCAGTTGCTGGTCACGATGGTACGCAATAGCGACTACCTCGTCGAAGTATCGGGGGCGCAGGAAGCTGGCGAGCGCGACACCGTTTCGGCGGCCCGGATTCGGTCGGTGGTGAGCTACCTCAACCGCAACGGCATTCCGCTTACCCGGATCATGGAAAAAGACAACAAGGCGTTTGGTAACCCGGCCAACCCGCGCCAGGTGACGTTTCAGTTTTTCTCCACGAACAAACTCGATGTAGCCAAGGCTATCAATGCCTCGAAACCCAACTCGGTTACCATCACAGAGGGTATTTTTGCACGGGGCACCTATGCTGTACTCGACGCCCTGCCCTGGAAGCCCGGCACCGTGACTACCACCGACGGTAACCGACTGGTGCAAATCACCATCAGCCGGGTTGAACCGGCCCGCCTGAAAACCTTTGCCGAAGCACGCGGTACGGTTATTAACGAATACCAGGCGATCCTCGAAAAACAGTGGCTGGCTTCGCTCCGGCAGCGGTATCCGGTCAAAATAAACGAAGACGAGATGCGGAAGCTGGCGAAATGACAAAGAGTGAATGAGTGAAAGAGCGGGGGCTGCGTTCTCTCATTCACTCTTTCGCTCTTAACAATATTTAAGTCGGCTGCTGAGTTAAAAACCAGTCCGATACCGTTATTTTTGTAGCAGGGCCAATCGGCCCCTTTTTTTGATAGTATGCGAAAACTACCTGTTCAAACGCTTTTGGTGGCCCTGGGTCTCCTGTTTTCCGGAGTTGCCTTCGGCCAGGGTCAGGGCGTTAGCCTGAATAAAGTCATTGCCCGGATCGACAACTACTACGTGCTCAAGTCCGACGTAGAAGAGACGAAGCAGTCGTACGTGGGTCAGAACCAACCCGCCCCCCCCACCTGCCAGATCCTCGAAAGTCTGGTCATCAACAAGATGATGCTGGCCAAAGCCGAAATCGACTCCGTAGTGGTCGATGACAAAGCGGTAGACAATCAGCTCGACGGCCGGATGTCGTACATGATTCAGCAGTTTGGGTCGGAGAAAAACATTGTCGAGGCTTACGGTAAAAGCCTTGAGTTGCTCAAAAGTGAGCTTCGCCAGCAGGTGAAAGATCAGCTTCTGGTGCAGAAAATGCAGCAAAAAATCACCGACGACGTGAAGGTGACTCCGCGCGAAGTGAAGAAATTCTTCGACAGCATTCCGAAAGACAGCTTGCCGTACATGCCCGCCGAGGTTGAAATTGGTCAGATCGTACGGTTTGCCAAAGCCACCCGCGAACAGAAAGATGTACTGCGCCAGCGTTTGTTGGACATAAAAAAGCGCGTGCAGGCCGGTGAAGACTTTGCGGCCCTGGCGAAGGAATTTTCGGAAGACGTAGGCTCGGCCGAACGGGGAGGTGACCTGGGCTTTGCCAAACGCGGCATGATGGTGGCCCCGTTTGAAGGAGCTGCCCTCAAACTGAAACCCAACGAATTATCAGACATTGTTGAATCGGAGTTCGGTTTTCACCTGATTCAGCTAATCGAAACCCGCGGGGCCGAGTACCACGCCCGCCATATTCTGCTCCGTCCCGATTACAACCGTCTGGATGTAAACGAGCCGACCCGGTTTCTGGATAGCCTACGGACCCTGATTGTAGCCGACACGCTCAAATTTGCGAAGGCCGCCAAGGACTTCTCGGAAGACAAAGGTACGGCCGATGCGGGCGGTCTCCTGCGCGACCCCCAAACGGGTAGCTCGCGGTTGTCGATGGACGGCACTATGGAATACGCCCTGTACTCGATGCTCGACACGATGCAGGTGGGAGCTATCTCGAAGCCCCTTCCGTACCGGACTGAAGACGGTAAAAGCGCCATGCGTATCTTGTATTTCAAGACCAAAAATCCACCGCATACGGCCGATTACAAACTCGATTTCGAGAAACTACAGAATATTGTAACGGCCAACAAGAAGAACCGCGCGATTGATGAGTGGTTCCGAAAATCGGTGGGTGAGGTCTTTATCACCGTCGATCCGGAATTTAACGAATGCCGGGTTTTTGGGACCTCCCAAAACAGTGCGTCGGCCACAGGAGGAAATTAACGTAAAATCGAGTTGACAGTTTACAGTTCTCGGTTTTCAGTTGTTTCTTAGCAGAAGCAAGGCAAAAAACCTTAGGAACTGTAAACTGCAACCTGTAAACTATTCAACCGTGCCCTATACATCTGATGTCGCGGCTGCCGAAGCCCTCAATGATTCCTACAAAAAACTCAAAGCCGAAATCTCTAAAGTGGTCATTGGGCAGGACGACACCGTTCGGCTGCTGCTGACCGCCATCTTCTGTCAGGGGCACTGTTTGCTAGTGGGGGTTCCGGGCCTGGCCAAGACCCTGCTGATTCAAACCATTGCCAGCGCGCTTGATCTGGATTTTAACCGGATTCAGTTTACGCCCGACCTCATGCCTTCTGACATTTTGGGGTCCGAAACCCTTGATCAGGAGCGTAACTTCAAATTCATCAAAGGGCCGGTGTTTGCCAACATCATTCTGGCCGACGAAATCAACCGGACCCCGCCCAAAACCCAGTCGGCCCTGCTCGAAGCCATGCAGGAGTACGCCGTTACGATTGCGGGTCAGAAGTACAACCTGAGTCGGCCATTTTTCGTACTGGCCACCCAGAACCCCATTGAGCAGGAAGGTACCTACCCCCTGCCCGAAGCCCAGCTCGACCGGTTTATGTTCAATATCTGGCTCGACTACCCTTCGTACCAGTCGGAGCTTGATATTGTAAAAAACACCACGACCGACACGCGGCCGGTAGTTCAGAAAGTCATTTCGGGCGAGCAGATCACCGAATTCCAGCACTTGGTACGCCGGGTTCCCGTGGTCGACAACGTAGTGGAGTACGCCGTAAAGCTGGTGCATAAAACCCGCCCCAATACCGAGTTGGCTTCACCCGACGCCAATAACTACCTTGAGTGGGGCGCAGGACCACGGGCGTCGCAGGCACTTATTCTGGCCGCTAAATGTAACGCCCTGCTTAACGGAAAATACTCGCCCGACATCGAAGACGTGCGGGCCGTAGCCCTTCCGATTCTGCGGCACCGGGTTGTTCGGAACTTTAAAGCCGAAGCTGAAAATATCTCCGTCGATGAACTTGTAAAGCGCCTTTTATAAGGTTATTCGGACTTCTTATCCTGTGACAAAACAAAACGGGCCTCGTCAGTAGTTGATGCTGACGAGGCCCGTTTGTAGTTATACTTTGGGCCACTTACTTTCGGGTCGTAGGTTTACCATCATTCAATTTTGTTTTTTATGCAGTCGATTCTCACACGCGCTCTTATTGCCGGCTTCCTTCTGGGCGGCCTGGCCTGTTCGCGCAACCCTGTCACGGGCAAGCGCGAAGTTATCTTAATGTCGAAAGAGCAGGAAATTGCCATTGGTCAGCAGTCGCACCCTTCTGTTGTGGCCAGTATGGGGCTTTATGAAGATAAAAAGCTACAGGATTTCATCAACGAAAAGGGCAAAGCTATGGCCGCCATCTCACACCGGCCCGATCTGCCTTACCAATTCTACATCGTCGATTCACCCGTAGTCAACGCCTTTGCCGTACCGGGTGGTTATGTGTATTTCACGCGGGGCATCATGGCTCACTTCAACAACGAAGCTGAGTTTGCGGGGGTACTGGGCCACGAGATTGGGCACATCACCGCCCGGCACTCAGCCCGTCAGCAAACCAGCCAATTGCTCGGTACACTCGGCGCTATCGGGGTAGCCATTGCCGTTCCGCAACTGGGCGAATCGGTGATGCAGGGGGCTCAGGTTTTGTTCTTAAAATACAGCCGCGACCACGAGTCGGAATCTGACAAAATTGGGGTAGAGTACTCCAGTAAAATTGGCTACAACGCGGTTGAAATGGCCAATTTTTTTGGCACCATCAAACGCATTCAGGATAATGCTGGCCAGGCAGTACCCACGTTTCTGTCGACACACCCCGATCCCGGCAACCGTTTGACCCGTGTGCAGGGCCTGGCCAAAGAGTTTCAGGCCGCCAACCCGCGCCAGTATGCTGTGGAGCGTGATCGGTACCTACGAATGATCGACGGCATTGTGTATGGCGAAGACCCCAAGCAGGGGTTCGTAGAAAACAATATGTTTTACCATCCGGTGCTTAAGTTTCAGTTTCCGGTGCCACAGGGCTGGAAGCATCAGAACTCGCCTGAGCAGTTTCAAATGGGTGCCGCCGACGGAAAATCGGCTATGATTCTGATGCTGGCCAAAGGAAACTCCCTCGAAGAGGCCGCGCAGACGATGGTGAAAGAACTGAATCTGAAAGTTCTTGAAAACGGCCGGACAACGATCAACGGTAATCCGGCCCTCGTGATTATTTCGCAACAGCAGCCGCAGCAACAACAGGGGCAGCCGCAACAGCAGCAGTCGGCACAGAATACGCTGCAACTGGCTACGTGGCTCATCCAGTACAACGGAGGTATTTATGCCCTGCACGGGCTTTCGTCGGCCGCCGATTTCAATAGCCGCCTGAACTCGTTCCGCAGTGTTGCCGAAAATTTCCGCGCCCTCACCGACCGTGATAAGCTAAACCGGCAGCCCGAACGTGTGCAGGTGGTGCAGGCCCCGCGCGACGGCTCGTTCCGCGATGTAATGTCGGCCCTGAACATGCCTTCTAACCGGCTGGAAGAGCTTGGTACCCTCAACAGCATGCGCGCCGACGACCGCGTGAACCGCGGTATGCTGGTAAAAGTTATTCAGCGATAAAATCTTGTTTCTTCATATACCTTGTGGTTGATGGAACGCCGTGCTCGGGTGTCCCATCAACCACAAGTTGTTTTAAGCCTTTTCCGGTCTATTCGGGTTTCCGGCCGTAAAATCGTTCCAAATCCAGTGGAGAGTCCAGATCGATTAGTCCCTCTTCAAACGGTATTTCGGTGCAGTCGTCGCGGTGTTTTACAATAATCCAGCGAGCCCCCTTGTCGCCGGTCAGGGCCAGCAGTTCTTCAATGTACTTAGTGGCAAATAAGGCCGGTACGCCGAGTGGTCCCTCCTCGCCGTATTTTGAGGCTACAATACCTTTTTCACCATCGGCAAACGTCTCGACCAGATTTAACAGCAGCCCGAGCGATACGTGCGGCTGATCCGTAAGCAATACCAGCACCCCGTCGAGCTTTTTCTGGGTCATGTAAAGCCCGGCAAGGCCCATTTTTAGCGACGACGAGAGCCCCTCGGCATGACGGGGGTTGTCGATGAGCGTAACCGGGAGGCCCTCCAATTCATCGGCAATATCGTGCCGATTAGCCCCCAGTACCACCGTTACGGGGCCTTTGTCGAGCGCCAGGGCCATGTCTGTAATCCGGCGAACCAGCGTTTTCCCTTCGTGTACTAATAATTGCTTCGGCTGACCTAACCGCGACGAGGAGCCAGCCGCCAGAATAACAGTTCCTATTGTCATGATGTATGGTTTCTGATTACAGGTTTGGGGGTGTGGTGAGTGGGTTGACGAACTCATTCTGACTGAATTTGCGTAACCATGAACCGGGCGCTATACAATCCCTGCTGGATACCCAACCTCGAACAAAAACAACCCACTGGCTGGAGCGGCCCGCCCGGCAGCCCGGCGGTCACGAGCCAAAATTATCTGTTCAAACTCCTCGGTGGTCATGCGCCCCTGCCCTACTTCGAGCAAGGTGCCCACAATGGCCCGCACCATTCCCCACAAAAACCGGTTGGCCCGGATATGAAACGTCAGGTCATCGCCCGTTTCGGGAAGCCACTCCGCCCGGTCGATGGTGCAGTGGAAATGTTTGACAGCCGCCTTAGCCCGACTAAAGCTTTGGTAATCGGTATGCTCCAACAGAACACGGGCCGCCTGGTTCATGGCCTCCATATCGAGCGGATACCGGAAATAGTAAGACTGCATATGCCGAAAGGCGTCTTTCTGGCGGGTAATCCGGTACTGATAATACCGCGAAATAGCCGAGAAACGAGCATGGTCGTCGGGTTGAACCGGAAAAATCCGCCGAATGGCAATATCGGGCGGCAGCATAGCATTGAGCGAGTAAGTAATCTGCTCAAGGTCGTCCAGGGGTTCGGGCAGGTCGAAATGGGCGTACTGCTGATGCGCGTGCACGCCGGCGTCCGTGCGCCCGCTCCCCAGAATGCTCACCGGCTGCCGCAACCGCCGACTCAAGGCTCCTTCTATTTCTGACTGTACACTATGGCCATTGGCCTGAATCTGCCAACCGTGGTATTGGGTTCCACAGTAGGCAAGTTCCATAAAATAACGCTGGCTCATTGAATTCGTCTTACAAAAGCATGTCCGCTACAGCAACCCGTAGCGGACGTTATAATAGTGTTGATAAACGTTGGTTTTTGAGCTTCGAAACCAAATACGCAACGTTTACCAGGCAGCATCAAAGTGGGTCACTTAGGCCATAATTACACCCAGCGCGTTGTCATACAGCGCTTTGGCATCCGTTACCGACATGAGCGTCTGATCATCGATCACAAACGCACCCTCTGTTACGGCACCAATCTGTATGCATGGAACCCCGCTATCAGCCACGGCCGACTCGAAAGCCTCTTTCTGATCGGCCGATACCGACACGACCACCCGGCCCTGGGCTTCGCCAAACAGAACTGCATCGAGCCGAAAAGCCTCCGCACCGCCCACCGTAGCCGTCTGAATATCAAACCCAAGGTTACCCGCCATTGCCGATTCGGCCAGGGCCACGAACAAGCCCCCGTCCGACAGGTCGTGTGCCGACTGCACCAGTTTTTGGCGGATTAGTTTGTTCAGCGCCTGCTGCATCGCCAGTTCAGCTTCCATGTCAAAGGCTGGAGCTGGTGACGCTTTCACGCCCCGGTACGAATACAGGTATTCCGACGAGGCAATGTCGTTGCTCGACTGACCAAACAGGTAAATAGCGTCGCCCGCTTGCCGGAAATTGAGCGTCATGCGGTTGTTCGTGTCTTCCATCAGACCGAGCATCCCGATGGTCGGCGTTGGGAACACCGGCCCGTCGTCCGACGATTGGTTGTAAAAGCTTACGTTACCACCCGTTACCGGCGTACTGAATTGGCGGCAGGCTTCGCCCATGCCTTTCACAGCCTCCACGAAGTGCCAATACACTTCGGGCACGTACGGGTTTCCAAAGTTCAGGTTGTTGGTTACCGCCAGCGGCTCCCCACCCGAGCACACGATGTTGCGGGCCGCTTCGGCCACGGCAATCTGCGCGCCTACATACGGGTTGGCATTCACATAGCGGCTGTTGCAATCAACCGTAATCACAATCGACTTATCGGTCGATTTGCCATCGGGCGTTTTTACCCGCACCACAGCCGCGTCGGAAGGCGCGTTGGTGCTCCGGTTGGCCGTACCCACCATTGAGTCGTACTGCTCATAGATCCACCGACGTGAGCAAACGTTGGGGTGTGTAAGCAGGTGCTTGGCCACCGCTCCGATTTCGGTGGGCGTTACGTCAGCTACCGAAGCGGCATCGAACTTGGCAAACTCCTGAATGTAAGCAGGCTCCCGATATTCACGGTGGTACTGCGGAGCCCCGCCACCCAGCACGAGGTCGTGCGCAGGTACGTCGGCCACGAGCTGACCGTGCCGGTAAAAATGGAGCCGCTGCGTGTCGGTTACTTCACCAATTTGCGCACAGTGCAGGTCCCACTTCTCAAATATTCCGTTGATAATGTCCTCTTTCCCTTTCTCAACCACCACGAGCATCCGCTCCTGCGACTCAGAAAGCAAAATCTCGAACGGTTCCATGTTGGCCTGCCGGGTCGGCACTTTATCAAGGTCGATAATCATGCCGTGTTCGCCCTTGGCACTCATCTCCGAGGTCGAGCAGATGATACCGGCCGCGCCCATGTCCTGAATCCCGATCACATACCCCGACGCAATAATTTCGAGGGTTGCTTCGAGCAAGAGTTTTTCCATGAACGGGTCACCAACCTGCACCGCAGGCAGCTTCTCGGTCGAAGCTGCACTGATATCTTCCGACGCGAACGTAGCGCCGTGAATCCCGTCTTTACCCGTTGCCGAGCCAACAATGAACACGGGGTTACCCACGCCATACGAGGTGGCTTTGGCGACTTTCCCTACCTCCACAATACCCGCCGAGAAGGCGTTGACGAGCGGATTGGTATTGTAGCACTCATCAAAATACACTTCGCCCCCAACCGTTGGAATCCCGAAGGCGTTACCGTAATCGCCGATTCCTTTCACAACACCTCGCAGCAACCGCCGGGTTTTGGGAAGGTTGAGATCACCGAAGCGGAGCGAGTTAAGCTGCGCAATGGGGCGGGCACCCATCGTAAAGATATCGCGGTTGATACCGCCTACCCCCGTTGCCGCACCCTGATACGGCTCAAGGGCCGAGGGATGGTTGTGCGATTCAATTTTGAACGAACACGCCAGGCCGTCTCCAATGTCGACCAGACCGGCATTTTCTTCACCTGCCTTGGCCAGCATCCGCTCCGAGTCGCGGGGGAGCGTCTTAAGCCAGACAATTGAGTTTTTGTACGAGCAGTGCTCCGACCACATAACGGAGAAAATGCTCAGCTCCGTAAAATTGGGTTGGCGGCCCAGAATACTCTGGATACGCTCAAACTCTTCAGGGAGCAAACCCAGCTTGCGGGCGGTTTCAACAGTGGGCAATGCAGCAGCGGAGGCTTGTTCAGCAGGATTCTGATCGATGATTTCCACGAAGAAAAGAAAATTTTGCCGGTAGGCGAACGAACGTTTACCCGTTAAAAACGAAGCATTTACGTCTTTTTAAGGGCTTACAACAGGGCAAAAATACGCTTTTTTGCGGGGAAACGCCCCGTTTTTTCTGGCTTACCTCTTGACAAACCTTAAAAATCGCTATACCTTTGCACCATCAAACCACTTAGAGAGATGGCAGAGTGGTCGATTGCGACGGTCTTGAAAACCGTTGACTGTAACAGGTCCGGGGGTTCGAATCCCTCTCTCTCTACGGAAGTTTAACAGGAAGCCTGCTCCACCGAGCAGGCTTTTTTGTTGTTCTGGCGGCATTCAGCATCAAGCATAAGGACTATTACTGCGCTCCCAAAGGTCAATGTGGCTATCTAGGGCGCCAATACCATCGTGGGAGCCCTTGGAAACGCCAATAACATCTATAAAGGCACAGCGTATGTGTTCAAGCGCTCGGGTGCATCTTGTCGCTTTCCAACAAGGTGGAGCTTACTGGTTAAGCAAAAAACCCGGCCCTCGATTGAGAGCCGGGTTTCCGGAATACCAAAACACTTAAATTATTAGCGTTTCCACCAATAAGCCCCAAACATACGGTAAGCTGCATACATGAACCAATTTTCCAGCCACTTCTGGAGCTCCTGAGCCATCAACCGCTCATACAATTCACGATCAGCCAGATAACGCGCCCGGTAGTGCCTTAACTCAGCTTCAAACAGCCGATGATCGTACCTTTAGTCGTATAACACGCAGCCCGGTGGAGCCGCCCAACATGCTGAAAATCCCCCCAAAAGCATGTAGGCAACGAGGCAAAAGCGGTCGAGTAACCGGCTGGCGTAACTATCGTACCCGCCACAGTGTGGTAGGTCATCCACGCCACCCACCCAAAACAAAATATAGCTTTTAGACAACCGAATCCCTAAGCAAAACCACTCATAAAATACTCATTAGATGAAAGCCATATTAAACTGGACTTCTCTGTTTTAATCAAATCTTCATCTAAATCCCTCCTAACCAATTGTCAAGGTATCGCTCGAAAAACTGTAACTTCGAAGCGACAAAAACCCATATGACAAATTTTACCCAATGATTAACCTTCATTTTGCACCTGGCGATATCGTCCAATTTCGATCCGGGGGCCTCCGAATGACGGTCCGAGCCGTTTTCGGAGATACCGTTTCCTGCGAGTGGTTGGGCAACTCCCAACAGTACCACATTTCATACTTTCCCTACATTGCGCTCGTTAAAGATTCCGACGGGTCGGTAAACCAAAAAACAGAGAAGAAAGAGCCAACCCAGTTATGGGCTGAGTATTTTCTATAATGCTTTTTATCTCGAATTGTCATTCTCCTGTAAGCAACGCCCGGCGTTGCTTATTTTTTTGGGGGCTAACCGGAGTTGCCCCTCCGGGCGTTTACCTTTGTACACGATCCTACCCGCGGGCAGATTCGTTGCGGCCCAAACCGTATAACTCATCAACCACAAACCATCAACCCCAGTATGTGGCAGGAACAGGATAACAAGCTCGTTCGCGACCTACAGTTTGCCGACTTTCAGGAGGCCTTCTCGTTTATGACCCAGGTGGCCCTCGTAGCCGAAAAAATGGACCATCATCCTTGGTGGTCGAATGTGTACAATCAGGTCAGAATTGAGCTAACCACCCACGATGCGGGCAACACCGTAACCGACAAAGACCGGGCGTTGGCCGAAAAAATTGACCAGCTATTGAGCCGTATGGGCCGACCTGCCTAACCCTTGTGCGCTTCCGTCGACCTGTATGCTTTTCTTATCTGCCTTTTTATGAAGTTATTTCTCGTTCCAACCCCGATTGGTAATCTGGAAGACATTACGCTCCGGGCCGTCAATGTGCTTAAATCGGCCGATGCTATTTTGGCTGAAGATACCCGTACCTCCGGGATTCTGCTGAAGCATCTGGGTATCAGCAAGCCACTTCAGAGTTACCATATTTTCAACGAACACGGGTCGGTACAACGGGTTATTGGGCAATTGAAAAGCGGAAAAACACTCGCACTGGTATCGGATGCGGGTACCCCGGCCATATCGGACCCCGGTTTTTTGCTCGTGCGCGAATGCCTGCGCCACGATATTCCGGTGGAGTGCCTGCCCGGCCCAACCGCTTTTGTACCTGCCCTGGTTAATTCAGGGCTCCCCACCGACCGGTTTACGTTTGAGGGATTTCTGCCCCACAAAAAAGGCCGACAAACCCGGCTGCTCCAGTTGGCCAACGAAGAACGGACGATGGTCTTTTACGAATCGCCCCACCGGTTGCTCAAAACCCTCGGACAATTGGCCGAGGTATTGGGTGCCGACCGACAGGCGAGTGTAAGCCGCGAACTCACCAAACTTTTTGAAGAAACGGTGCGGGGTACGCTGACCGAAATCTTAGCGTACTTTGGCGAGAAACCCGTAAAAGGCGAAATTGTGCTGTGCGTACAGGGCTGTGAGCCGAAAAAAGGAAAAGACAAAAAGGATTACCGGTCGGAACAAGAGCCGGCTGATGAAGACGACGATGAATAAACTCCGCCTGTTTTTGCTGGGCTGCCTGTTGTTGGCAGCCCCAAGTTGGCTCCCGGCCGCGTGTGGCCAATCAATGCCCATGCCGATGCTGTCGCCCGAGGCCCGGGTGAGCCTG
This sequence comes from Rudanella lutea DSM 19387, assembly GCF_000383955.1. Lineage (NCBI taxonomy): Bacteria > Pseudomonadati > Bacteroidota > Cytophagia > Cytophagales > Cytophagaceae > Rudanella > Rudanella lutea. The sequence continues at coordinate 958,756 of NZ_KB913013.1, forward strand.
ATTACCTACGGCCCCGGCAACGACGATATTTCGTCGTCGTTTGGGCATACCGAAATCCGTATTTACGACCCCTCGCTCGGCATCGACCGGAACTACAGCTACGGTGGCTTCAACTACAACACCGATTACTTTATTCTCAAGTTTCTGCGGGGCACTCTCCCCTACTGGCTGTCGGTACATAGCCTATACCAGGCGGTGTACTACTACCAGCAGAATAACCGGAGCATTCGGGAGCAGTTACTGAACCTGTCGCTCACCCAACGCCAGCGTCTTTTCAACAACCTCGAAACCAACTACCTGCCGCAGAATCGGGAGTATCGGTACAAGTTTTACTACGACAACTGTGCGACCCGCCCCCGCGACATGATCAAGGAGGCCTGCGGAGACAGTTTGCAGTTTCCGGCCCCGGAACAACGCACGAAGTCGTACCGCGACTGGATGAACGATTATCTGGGTGAGAAACCCTGGGCGCAGTTGGGGATGAACATCGCCATTGGTCGCCCGTCGGATCAGGTGACAACCAATTGGGAGTCTATGTACCTGCCCGATAATGTGTTCAACCAGTTGGCACAATCGACCATCAAGCAGGCCAACGGCCAACAGGTTCCGGTTGTGAGCAGTACCCAAACACTGTTCCAGCCGCAGAATCTGCCCAAACAAAACCTGCCACTCCCGCTCTACCCCGCGTTTGTGTTTGCCGTATTAGGGGCCGTAATTGGGTTTGTGACCTACCGGCAGTACGTGCAGGGGCGGGTGAGCCGCTGGATCGACCGGCTCTTGTTTGGCTTTGCGGGTCTGTGCGGCTGGTTGCTGTTTCTGCTTTGGGTCGCTACCGATCATGGCGTGACGGCCTGGAACCCCTCGCTGTTCTGGCTCATGCCGTTGCACATGCCCTTAATTTTCTGGGTAACGCGCCAACGTAACCAAGGGTACATCAACCGCTATTTTGGGGCTACAGCGGTACTCATTGTGGTTGGCTTGTTTACCTCCGACGTGCCGGGCGGGGCGCATATTCTGTTTATGCTGACTCTGCTGATTCGATGCGTTGCTAATATTCAACAGGTTCGCCGGGCGAACCGGGAGCTGGCCTTAGTCCGGTAAACCCTCGTCAGGCTCTATCGTTCAGCGTTTCTTTTCATTTTACCTATGATCTTAACCGACGCATTACTCGCTTCCATGTGCGCCATTGCACGCGATGCCGGCGCGTTTCTGTTGCAGGAACGAGCCCGGTTTAGCCGCGACGCCGTGGAATACAAAGGCACCAACGATCTGGTGTCGTATGTAGATAAAGAAACCGAAAAACGACTGGTGGCGGCTCTGAGCCAACTCCTGCCCGAAGCGGGCTTTGTGACCGAGGAGGGTACCACCGGAAGCGGCAGCGACCGGGCTGGCCTCAACTGGATCATTGACCCGCTCGACGGTACAACCAACTTTATCCACGGCCTGCCTATTTTCTCGGTGAGCATCGGGTTGGCCGAGGGCACTCGACCCATTGCGGGCGTTATTTTCGACCCCAACCGGGACGAATGCTTCTTTGGGCGCGAAGGAGCCGGGGCTTACTGCGCTCGCGGCACGGCTTCGCCCGAACGGATTCGGGTGTCGGCGGCTACACAACTGAGCGATTCGCTCATTGCAACCGGGTTTCCGTACTACCGGTTCGAGGGGATGCCCAATTACCTACGCATTCTGGAAGACCTCATGCACCAAACCCACGGTTTACGGCGCATGGGATCGGCCGCTATCGACCTGGCCTACGTAGCCTGTGGACGATTTGAGGGCTTTTTCGAGTATAATTTGCACGCCTGGGACATTGCCGCGGGTACGCTGCTCGTACGGGAAGCGGGCGGTGTAGTCACCGACTTTGACGGGGGCGACTCGTTTCTGTACCGGGGCGACATTGTAGCCGGTTGCGGGGCCCAATCCGAACTACTGGCAACCATTCAGAAGTATTGGCGTTAAAAGGAGAATGGAGGAAGGAGGAAAGAGAAAACCTCCCGCCTTCCTCCCTTTTCTCCCCTTCTCCATCCTCCCTTTCCTCCTTTCCCCCTTTATCTATGACCAACCTTCAGTATCCTATCGGCCCGTTTGTGTATGGGCAGCCGCACACTCCTGAGCAGGTACGTGAGGCAATTGACCACATCGCAAATCAGGCCCATCGGTTCACCGAGCTGGTGGGTAAGTGGGGCGACGATCGCCTGGATACCCCCTACCGCCCCGAAGGCTGGACGGTACGGCAACTGGTGCATCACGTGGCCGACAGCCATATGAACGCCTACATCCGCACCAAACTCGCCCTGACGGAAGATAACCCCACCATTAAACCCTACGAGGAAGGTGAATGGGCCAAACTCCCCGACTCAGCGTTACCAGCGTCGCACTCGCTGGTGATTCTGAGCAACCTCCACGACCGCTGGGTGGCTGTGCTCCGGGGCCTGAACGAAGCCGATTTCGACCGGACGTATTACCACCCCGGTAGTGGCCGTACGTTTACCCTCGGCGAAGTCATTCGGAATTACCAATGGCATGGCGAACACCACTACCAGCACATTTACCGCCTTGCGGAACGGAATGGCTGGGTGTAGCCGTTACATCAATAGACCGGCTGGGTTGCATTACTCTCGATACAGTGGAGTTGCAAACGGCCGATCGTTCGAACCGAAACGATTATGCAGGACGTACTCATCCTCTGCTTTTTTCTGGCAGCTGCGGGTTACCTCAGCTGGCGCGGCTATAAAGCCATGACCCGGCGCGAAGCGGGCTGTGGTAAAGGGTGCGGTTGTGCCTCCGACAAGCCCCAGGCGCAAGCCCTTGGGGCCAGACGCTAAGGCGGATTAACTTTTTGTAACCCGGTAGGTTTGTCCAGTAATGAAAACTGGACAAACCTTTTTTTTATGCCTTTTCTTTTCTACGATTCTGCTTGCGGTAGGTTGTCAGCGTGTAAACCCGAAACCGCCCGAAGCAAAGGGGTTTGATGAGCCCATACCCGCCACTACGTCGTACCTAACGGGCCGTATCACGTTTGAACTGGCCGACCTAGAAAAGAAAATCAACGACGAGCTGGGCGTTGTACTGGTCACGGAAGAAACCCTCAAGGGGCAGAAAGGCGAAAAATGGCAACTGCGCGTAGAACGCAGCGGGCCGGTGCGGCTTCGGTACAGCCGGGGCCGGGTGTCGTTTACTACGCCCCTGCGCGTTTGGATCAGCAATCCGCTGGCCTTTAAACGGCTGCAACGCAAGCGCGAGGCCGACCCCGACTTTTACAAGAGCAAACGGCCTTTGTGTGCGCTTACGGTCAATTTTGATACCCCGTTGAAGGTAAACAACAACTGGTCGCTGACAACCAAAGCCCGCTTTGTTGACTACCAGTGGATCGAAAAGCCTAAAGTGCGGGTGTTGGGCGTTGGCCTGTCGATACAGCGGATTGCCGAGCGGATTCTGGACGCCCGAAAGCAGGACATCGAAATGGCTATCGACAAGGCGGTTTCGAGCGAATTACATTTGGAAAAAGAGATTTCTAAAATCTGGCGCGACATTCAGCGGCCGTTGCTGCTCAACAAACAACCCGATTCCGTTTGGCTGGTTCCCACACCATCGAGCGTGATTGCCGGGCCTATTGTGGGCAATCAGCGGTACGTTACAATTCCGCTTCGGATTGGTTTCTCGGCGGCCACACGTTTCGGCCCCCGGCCCGCGTTTAACCCCTCGCTCAAACTGCCTGTTCTGCGCAAAGTAGCGAAACTGGAACCGGTTTCGGACCTGAAAGTTTTGTTTACCATTCCGTTTGCCGACCTCAACCGGGTCATCAGCCAAAACCTGTCGAAACGTGAGCTAGAGTTAAAAGAAGGCTTGCTGAAAATAAAAAGAGCGTCGCTCTACGGAGGGCAACGCTCACTTATTCTGAAAACCGAAGTGGGTGGTGCCGTAAAGGGCACGCTTTACCTGCACGGGCGGCCGTATTTCGATACGCTGACCAATACACTTCAGATGCGCAACGTAGATTTCGACGTGCATACCGAAGAACGACTGCTGGCCACCGCCGACTGGCTTCTGCACGATGACCTGCGCGACACACTCCAAACGGCACTCAAACTTCCCCTGGGCGACAAACTGGCGGCTATCCCCGACAAAATTGAAACGGCGTTTGCCCGTGGAAAAGCTGGCAAAAAAACGGATCTCGACATTGCCGCTTTCCGCCTTGTCCCTCAGCGGATTGCCATCCGTCCCGATGGCGTCCAAATCCTGATCGACATTAAGTCAAAAGTGACGCTCCAGGTGGAAAAACTATAACTATTCTTTACCCCGCACTCCGTCGATTTCGCGCCAGATACCGAGCGGATTCTCCTGTTGCAGGGCAAGCGGTAACAACGCGTTCGGGAAGCTTTGGTAGGTGACCGGCCGCGCAAACCGCTCGATAGCGGCTGTCCCGACAGACGTGGTACGAGCGTCGGAGGTGGCCGGGAACGGGCCACCGTGAGTCATGGCTTCGCATACCTCTACCCCGGTCGGATAGCCACCAAACAACACCCGGCCGGCCTTTTGCTGCAACAAGGCAACCCAGTTATAGGCACTCGTTTGCAGATCGGTGTCGGTAGCAAAGAGCGTAGCAGTGAGTTGCCCCTCCATGGTTTGCAGACAGGCCGCCACTTCGGCTTCGTCCTGACATACAACCACGAGCGAACTGGGACCAAATACCTCGTGGCTCAGGGCCGGGTTACTCCGGAAAGCCGATCCTGTGGTCGTCAATACGGCTGGGCGGCCTTCGGTAGCCTCGGACCGTGCGTCGGTTTCCGACTGAGCCAGTACTTCTACCTCCGCCGAGCTGCTGAGGGCGTCGAGCCCCGTGCGGTAATGGTCGCAGATACCGGCATTGAGCATGGTGGCCGGTACGGTAGCCCGGATTTTAGCCCCAAGAGTTCCCAGAAAATCGTTTAGCTTCTCGGTCTGGGTCACAAACACCAGGCCCGGATTGGTACAAAACTGCCCAACGCCCAGCGTAATCGAGCCAGCCAGCCCTTCGGCAATAGCCGTACCCCGCTCCTGCATGGCCCCGGCCAGAATCACCGTCGGATTCACCGAACTCATCTCAGCGTATACAGGTATGGGTTCGGGACGTGCCTGGGCCACCCGCAGCAGGGCAAGCCCACCCGCCCGAGAACCCGTAAAACCAACCGCCTTGACCACCGGGTGGGCCACCAGTGCCTGCGCTACCGCATTGTCGGCATGAACAAGGGCAAACGTGCCGTCGGGCATCTGGGTTTTGTGCGCAGCCGCCTGAATGGCGCGACCAACCAGCTCGCTCGTGCCGGGGTGGGCCGGGTGCGCTTTTACAATTACCGGACAACCGGCCGCCAGGGCCGAAGCCGTGTCGCCACCGGCAACCGAAAACGCCAACGGGAAATTGCTGGCCCCAAACACCACCACCGGCCCCAGCGGAACGAGCATCCGGCGCAGGTCGGGCCGGGGCAAGGGTTGCCGGTCGGGCAGGGCTGGGTTGATGCGCGCATCGACCCAGGAGCCTTCGCGCACCAGTTTGGCAAACATACGCAGCTGCCCACAAGTGCGGCCGCGCTCGCCCGTGAGCCGGGCCATGGGCAGGCCACTTTCGGCATGGGCACGCTCGGGCAGGGCATCGCCCAGCGCTTCGATCTCATCAGCAATAGCCTCCAGAAACTCGGCCCGGCGGTGCGGGTGTAGTTGACTGTACGGCCCGAAAGCCGCTCCCGCCAGCTGCACAACCTGCTCGGCCTGCGCGGGACTGATGTTGAAAAATGATTCGGGCAGCGATTCGTTGCGGGCGGGGGCCGTTGCCGTGTAGGCTGCGCCTTCGCCGGTCAGGGTTTGGGAGCCAAAAAGGCTCGCTCCGGTTATGGTTGACATGGTCTGCGTAGCCTGCCGGGCACTGACCGGCAAGCCAAGGGGCCGTTAAGCGTCTGGTTTGATGGCGTCGATGCCAGCCGGTCAGTGCCCGGCAATACGTTCGGCGGGTAGCTCCATATGACAGAGATGGATACCCGGTGCCCAAAAATCGGGCTTAAAGTCGACTTGCACAAAGCCAAATTTGGCAAAAAATCCGTCGGCGTGCTGCGATGTCCGCACATCGATACGTGCCATGGCCGGATAACGCCGGATTTCGGTCAGGCAATGAGCCACCAGTTGGCCCCCTACCCCTTGCTGCTGGCAGTCGGGCGCAACAAACACCCACGCCAGGCCACCCCAGGTTTCGTTGGCCCGAATGTAGTATCCCGCCGTGCCCAAAACCTGACCGTTTTCGACGTACACAAACTGCGGATTTTCGAGCCGGTTCAGGTAATCGATTAAGTCGGTTTCTTCGTGCTCAGCAAAATACAGGGGCGTGTTCTGCCGAAAAACAAGGCGGAGTGGTTCGAGGTCGTCAGGGTGGTACGGGCGAATCATGTAGTAAGTGAAAGAAAACAGAGACATTAGACACTGGACGTTAGACCTTACTGTATCATCAAAAAGTCTATTGTCCAACGTCTGAAAGTCTATCAATCAAACGGCGGAAAATCGTCGAGAAACGTAACGGCGTCAGTTTCGTGATCTATGCAGCAGCAATAGTGCATGAGGCCATTGGTCACAATCAGGTAAGGGGCCCGGTGAACGTGGTTGTATCGGGCAATCTGATCAAACACCGACTGGTTGATAGGCACGTGCGGAGCCTTGCACTCAACGAGCAGAAACGGCTGCCCCTCCCGGTCGAATACGAGCAAATCGGTGCGTTTTTGCCGTTGATTGAGTAGCAATCCACCCTCGCAGCGAATCAGCGCCTTGGGGTAGCGGTAGTGGCTCAGCAGCAGGTGAATCATGTGTTGGCGCACCCACTCTTCGGGCGTCAGACGGACGTACTTTCGGCGCAGTTCGTCGAAGATGTGTGCCTTCCCGTCAATCTCGCTAATTTTGTGCCCAAACGGGGGCAGATTCAGAGCCTCCATGCACAAAAATAAAGAGTGAAAGAGTGAATGAGCGAAAGAGCGATTGAAAAAGAGGCTCCTTTAGCTTTTTCAGCTGTTCAAGTGTCATCCATTCGCTCTGCTGATTGGCATTCCGATTCACTCTTTCACTCATTCACTCTTTCACTCATTCACTCTTTCACTCTTTCACTCATTGCCACAGATGAAAACCAAAGAAGACATTGTACAAAACTGGCTTCCGCGCTATACCGGAACGCCCATTGAGCAGTTTGGCGAGTACATTCTGCTGACCAACTTCATCAACTACGTCGAGCTGTTTGCCAACAAATTCAACGTAGAGATTTACGGCCTCGGTCGGGCCATGCAAACAGCCACGGCCAACAACATTACGATTATCAACTTCGGGATGGGTAGCGCCATGGCGGCCACCGTTATGGATCTGCTGTCGGCCATTCAGCCCAAGGCGGTGCTGTTTCTGGGTAAGTGCGGGGGCCTGAAGCGTTCTACCCAACTCGGCGACCTGATTCTGCCCATCGCGGCCATCCGGGGCGACGGTACGAGCAACGACTATATGCGGCCCGAGATTCCGGCCCTGCCTTCGTTCCGGTTGCAGCGGGCGGTGTCGTCGATGATCAAAAAACACGAGCTCGACTACTGGACGGGCACCGTGTACACCACCAACCGCCGGATTTGGGAGCACGACGAGCAGTTTAAAGAGTACCTCCGCGAAACCCGCGCTATGGCTATCGACATGGAAACGGCCACCATTTTTATTGTGGGCTTCGCCAACTCGATTCCGCACGGGGCGCTGCTGCTCGTGTCGGACAACCCGATGATTCCCGAAGGCGTAAAAACCGAAGAAAGCGACAAGAAGGTAACGACCAACTTTGTCGAACGGCACCTGCAAATCGGGATCGACTCGCTGCACGAACTGGCCTCGTCGGGCGAATCGGTGAAGCACCTGCGGTTTGAATAATGTATAATGGATAATGTACAATGAAGCCTCTCTGCGGATTACTCATTATTCCTTTTCCATTGTACATTATCCATTAATTTATGGCTGGTGCCTAACACCCACGAGTCGGTTGTAAAAATCGGGCAACTGTTTGGCCGGGAATACTGCCGGTTCGATGAGGCCGTGGTACGGTTGTACAAACCCGCTGCTACACCTGCCGAGGTAGAGCAGGCCACGAATCCGGCATGGCCACCACGCAGTAAACGCCCGACGGGAGTCCGGCCTTCCGGCTCGCACCGTTTGCCGTTTCGGTACGTACCGCCCGTGCGCGAGTACGACCGGCATCCGGTTATCGTGGCCGTCTGCGACGCCCTGCGTATCGGTAACTACAGTTATAAGACACTCAAGAACTACAAGCAGGCCCTGATTGCGCTGATTCGATATGCTGACCCTAAACCAGTTGAGGAGCTGACCAAAGCTGACTTTCAGAAATACCTGCTGTTTCTGGTAGATAAGAAACGCCTGCAAGCCGCTACGATCAACGTCCACATCAACTCGTGGAAATTTTACCAGGAGAAAGTACTGCAGCGCGACAAGGAGTTGTACGAGGTTCCTTACCCTCGACAGGCGCAAAAACTCCCTACGGTGTATAGCGTGGAGGAGGTTAAAGCCATTTTCAGGGCAACCACCAGCCTGAAATATCGGACGCTATTTCAGGTTGTGTACGGCACAGGCCTGCGTTTGAGCGAAGTGGCCAACCTTAAACTGACGGACCTTGACCGGGCCCGTCGATTGCTGACTGTACGAGCGGGTAAAGGCAAAAAAGACCGGATCGTGATGCTATCCGCCAAATTAGAGGACCATTTGAATGAGTATCTATCTCAATATCATCCGCGCACGTTCCTGTTTGAGGATGCCGAACGGTCTGAACCTTTGGCCAATCGTACTATTCAGCAGGTGTACAGCGATGTCGTTCGTTATGCGGGGATTGCTAAACGTGGAGGTATTCACTCGTTGAGGCACAGTTTTGCTACCCATCTGCTCGAAGGGGGCACTGATATCCGTACCATTCAGGCATTACTCGGTCATGAAAGCATTTTGACCACGATGCGTTACACGCACGTAACCGCCGACCGCATTGGCTCCCTTAAAAGTCCATTGGACCATCTGTAGCTGGATCATGACGACGGAGCAACGGGCGCAACTGGGCAAGGCTGTAGAATCGCCCCCTGAGAGAATACCCCTGGGTGTATCGCACAACGATTCGCTTATTTTTTCGAATTGAGCCTCTACCATCGTACCGATATAGTTGCTTATCGGCTCCGAAGAAATATCCGGGGAAACCTTCAATATCCCAAACTCGCACGATTAATAAATGGGCAGTAACTTTTCGGGGCATCCGTTTTGTAAATGATTGTTCAGTCACCTATTATTGTAACTGCCCAGTCAGACAATGGCAAAGGTAAAATAGTATGCCAGACTAAACCACATCCGCCTGAATAGTAGCAATTTGTGGTTTAGTAAACTTGCGTACAATATAGCGTTGGGTGTACTGGCCAAATAGTATTTCAAAGTCGGGTATCGTGCGACAGACCACACGTCTTAGAGGGCAGGTTTTTGCTCGTTCGGCGGGTTCCGGTTAACAGGGCGAACGCCTGAGGTAATTCAGCTTGACACTACTGAGATGAGTTTCGTGCGATGAATCAGAAGTTTAAATATTTTGTTTTATAGACTATTAATCAATCGTTGACAGAACCACATGGAGAATACATTTACGTCACCTCGCCAGCTTCCTCGTTTTGCAGACTTGTTAAGGGAAAGAGAATTAAGAATTAATATGCTCATAAATAATTTGAAACTAAATGATGTCAAAGAGGACGCGGTTTTTCAAAACACTGTCAAACGTATAAAAAGGGCAGTTTTGTTGCAGCCTGTTGTTTTTGGTGAACCGACGTTTGTTGACCATAGCTACGAAGAGAGACAACTCTCATTTCAGCAACAACTTTCTGGTTCAAGCTCGCATCGTTACACACATACCATTTCTGTTCCTTTTACAGGAGATAACGAGCTTTTCTCCTACGCTCCTGATAATTACTCCTTTTCAAGTTCTGACAGAGGGCTTATTTTACCTTATTCTGGTGGAATTACTGTTTATGTTAGCTTATCAGAACTCAATCCGGCCCAAGCTATTTCTCAAGCTCAGAAGGATTTGGATATGACATTCAGGCTAGTTGAAATTAACAATACATCATTGCAACATTGGTCAAAAAACATTGAAAGTATGATTGACCAACAGTTAAATCAAAAACGAGAGCAGCTTATTAATCTTTTCGGCAACAAATAACGATTTAAAAGAAGGCAAACTTACCTACGACAGGATGCTCGCCGGTGAGGAAGGGCTTCAGCCCAACAGACAGGGGGTGTAAAGGTGTGAAGTACGTCAGTTCAGGCAAGTGGCGTCCACACCATCAGCCCCCTGGGGCGTTGGGTGGTGCCAAAAAGCAGGGCTTCCATTTCCCGCTTCCGTGCGACAAGGGGCACGTCCCGTAACCGGGCGGTTTTTGCGCGTTAGGTGGCTCCGGTCGACACGAGAACCGCCCCGGTTGGGTCGGCAAAAAGCGTGTTCATAATGTAGCATTTGACACCAGAAACGTACCGGTTAGGCAAACCCACACTCATTTGGCGGCTTCCCTGCGACAGTAGAAGCGCTTACGTTGGAGTAGCTTTTTATCTTTCCATCTATGATTGACAAATCTGATAAGCTGATAATTTTCGATTTAGATGAAACACTTATTCATGCTACCGAACATGAGTTGAACAGGCCGTATGATTTGAAATTTGAGAAGTATTTTGTCTATCAGCGGCCTAACTTAAAGTCATTTTTAACCAACGTAGCAGACCATTTTACACTTGGCATTTGGAGTTCAGCAGACGATGATTACGTAACGGAGATTGTCAGAGGCATCATGCCCGACACTATTGACATGCTGGTGGTTTGGGGGCGGAGTCGTTGCAGCTACCGGCGCGATTTTGAGCGTGATACGTATTGTTTCGAGAAGCGTCTGGACAAGTTGAAAAAGCGTGGTTTCCGATTGGAGAAAATACTGATTGTGGATGACTCACCTGAAAAGTCACGCGCTAATTATGGGAATGCCATCCACATCAAGGAGTACACCGGTAGTGAAGATGACAACGAATTGGTAGTCTTGTTTGATTACTTACTGAGCTTAAAAGGGGTTGAAAACGTGCGAAGTATTGAAAAGCGAGGTTGGCGTAATCGGTTAGAATCGACATCAACCGACTGAGTACTGCGGGGGCGGCCGTCTTGCGACAGGCCGCGCGTCCCGAGGGAAAGCGGGGCAGCCCAACCAAATGAGGGTGTAAAGGTTGACGTTTCGTTCGTTTTCTTAAGCGTTTTCCTCATCCATCAACCCTCATGGTCGTTGGGTGCGGGTCTATCAAGTGCTTGTATGCTAGTGTTTTGGCGACAGGCCGCACGTCTCGAAGCCATCGGGCGGTCCGTTAGGGCAGTTTCGCATGACAGGCCGCACGCCTGAGTGAGGCAAGTTGAGGGCTTAAAGGTCCGTCTTTCGGCTGACAAGTCGCACGCCCCTGTAAGGCGGCTTCGGCACACATTTGCCCCCTTTGTCAGCAAACACTGTTTCAAATGCAAGACAAAAATCAAATTGCAGAAAGACTTTACCTTTTGAGATATTTATCAACTGATGATGATTGCAAGGAATTTGTTGAACTCGTTGATCAACTGCGCTTTTTCCCAAGTAGCGACTTTGATACAGAATACTTTCGTAGCTTAAGTATGATTTTTTTTGATCAAACCCAGAGCTATGAAGTTATGCAAGAACTACATACATTTCTTGAACAGAAATACCGGTTCCAGCGTACCTTGAGAGAGTTTTGGGTAAACCTGAAAGCATCTTATAAAAACTATTCTCATGCAATAGAGTGGTATCGCTTTTATCTAATGGGTGTTTACAGGGATGAAACCGTAAGATATGAGATTGATAATGAGATTAATAGCTCCACAGAGTTTGGCCTTTTTATCAAACCGATCATGACACAAATCAAAGATGAGCTTGAAAGCTGATCTGTGCCTCTACTCTTTGTGTGCCGTCGCTTTGGCGACAGGCCGCACGTCCCGAATCGAGACTGACAGCCCAACGTAGCCAAGTGTGTAAAGGTTGCGAGTTGCTCGTGTTCAGTTATCTTGCGTCCAAAGCCATCAACACTTGGGGGCGTTGGGTGATAGTCCAAAAAGTGCTGGCAGGGTAGCTTCCGGGCGACAGGCCAACCGCCCCGTTAGAGAAAGTTAAGTTTGCCGGGTAGTGTTCGTGCGACAAGGTGAACGCCCCTAAAATTCAGGTTTGAAAACGGCAGTATGGAAGAACAGATTGACAAAGATTGGAAGTTGAAGTTACGCTATGGCAAACTCCAAACTCCATTTCAACATTTTACCGTACTCGCTGAGGGTATTGTTGGTGATCTTGAAGAGGGGTTTTCTTGTCCCACAGGGAGTGCTTGGATGGGAATGAAGGTGTGGGCTACTGATTCTGAGGAAGCGGCTGATATGATACAGGTCATTGGTGAGAATATAGGCTTCACGGTGATAGGAAAGATTGAGGTTTATTCAACTGAACCCGTCCAGCCCCCAAGTGAAAATCCACATGGGTACGACATTCAGTTTACCCCATACAAAGAGGATTAAAAGTTAGTGTGCCGTGTTGCGGGCGACAGGCAGCACGCTGGTAGATCAAGATTTTCAGCCCAACCAAACGGGTGTGTAAAGGTTCAGGTACGTGTATTCAGTTTGTTGCATCGCCCACCATCAACACCCGTTGACGTTGGGTGCAACGTAATGAGCTGATAAAAAGCGTGTTTGAGGGCCTCGGTCGACAACAAGCGCGTCTCGACAGGCAGGCTTTTCGATTCGTTGGCGGTTTTCGGTCGACACGAGAAACATCTCGATTGAAAAGTTTAGGCTTACGAAAAGTTTAGGCTTACAAGGATGCGCCCCTTTGACAGACTAATTGCCCCTACTATGCAAACTGAGTTATGGAAAAAGCATATCGTATGCATCCTGGCTAAAAATCACAAATGCATAATCTATCACTGCTTCTTGCCACAATACTATTTGTCTGTTTGGGTTGTACTCCCTTTACTGAACGTGAGAAATATAAAAATGAAGAGTTCACCGCAATCGAATCAGTCGTTAATGAATACTTAAAGATTTACAGACTGCCCGAACTTCTAGACCAGACAAATTATCCGGGTTTGCCTCCGCTGCCTAAACCATCAATTGATACAATTGATGCAAAAGTTTATTTATCTGATGCTCTAATGCCCTTAGCCCAGACAAAAGAAGATGATGAATCGACATACCAGCCCGACAAAGCCAACTCCTTTGACGTAGTGTACAAAACACTAATGGCTTCTTCTACTTTTTCTGAGCTTGGCTATCGAGAATTTGAAAAAAAAGCAATCACTTTACAAAAGCCGTTTCGACAAATATATAGACCCAATAAGGATATAAAAGAGGAAGAACAATACTCAGAGATAAAGCTTTCAAGGGTATGTTTTAATGATAACCTAAATTGTGGTATGTTATATCTATGGTTTGGCCAAGGAAGTAATTATGCCACAACTAGCCATACAACCTTAGTTTTAATCGAGAAAAAGAAAGATAAATGGATCATTGTAGATGAAACATACAACAGAGGTAGAAAATAATATATATTTCGCTCTGTATGTGTCACCTGCCGGGCGACAGGACGCGCGTCCCTAAGGAAGCCGGGCAGCCCAACAAGAGCAGGTGTGTAAAGGTGTGAGCTGTAGCTGTTCAGTTAAGTGACTCGCTCACCATCAACACCTGCGGGTGTTGGGTGGTGCCAAGCAGTGAGTGCTTAAAGGTCCGGATTCTGTGTGGCAAAATACCCATCCGGCAACAGGGCGGTTTGGCTCGTCTGGTTGTTTCGGTCGACACGAGAAACGCCCCGTCATCCTACTTTAGGTTTACATTTCGAACTGGCTTGCGACAATATAAAAGCCTTGGATTAGCAGACTTTTAGAGCGTTGGGCAGTCCCTGTTGACAAGCCAACTGCTATATAATGTGAGCTTTAACAGGTTGAGCAGGTAGCGGATAATAGAATGAGTGCCCTATCAGTTTTAAAAGATGCTATTTTTGTACTGGAAATAACGTTAGAAATATTCAATGAATATCTGTTTTCACCATGTAGGCGAGCTCGGAGCAAGCAAAGATTTTCCTAAGACCGTGTATAACACAGTTTCTATTGAGGATATTATAAATTACATTCCAGACACAATAACCCAAAAAAGTAAAATAATAGATGAATTAAGATCGCGATTCCCGCAAGGTGAGGCCAATTGTTGGGGCGTACCCTCGGGCGCACGGAGCGTAATAAGAAATTTAAAGGAAAATGATGTTGTACTTTTAGTCGAAAAAGCAAGCATTAATGGAGGATTAGTACCAATAAAATGCAGAGTATTGGTATATCATGTAGTAGAGCTATATGGTTTATCTGAGGCACTTTGGGGGAGTGATAAATTTCCTTATATATTTTTCTTCAATACTGAAAGTTTAAATCTAGCATGGATTGATTTTATTAATCATATTAATTACAAGGAGAATTTTAGAGTGTGTGGACAATTAGGATAAACTTACCCAATCCTACGATCTTTGTGGCATGAGACGCTATGAGATCACCGAGCAGGAATGGACTAAAATCACCCCTCTTCTACCAGGACAGGCAGGCTCAGCAGGCCGAAAAGCACTCGATAACCGCTTGTTTATCAACGCCGTGCTCTGGATTGCCCGCTCGGGTGCGCCTTGGCGCGACTTGCCTGAACGCTTCGGCAATTGGAACAGCAACTACCGACGATTTCGGCGCTGGGCTCAGGCTGGGGTGTGGAAACAGGTCTTTGATGCCCTGCAAGAGCCCGACCTGGATTGGGTAATGATTGACTCGACAACGGTGCGAGCTCATCAACAGGCTGCTGGGCAAAAAAAAGTAGTCTCCAGCAACAAGCATTAGGCCGCTCACGGGGCGGCTTGACCACAAAAATTCATGCTCTGGTGGATGCCTTAGGCAATCCTATCCGCATTGAGTTAAGTCCTGGCCATGCGGGTGATGCGCCTTGCGCAGCCACCTTACTGGCTGACTGTGAGGCTTTTGCTGTGATTGCCGATAAGGCTTATGATGCCGATTGGTTGCTGGAAGGGTTGGCCCACAACGGTTGTGACGCGATCATTCCCTCCAAAGTGAATCGGGTGGAGCAGCGGGTAATCGATGAGAATTTGTACGCTGATCGCAACAAGATTGAACGCTATTTTAACCGCTTGAAACAGTATCGCCGGGTAGCAACTCGCTACGAAAAAACAGCCAGCAGCTTCTTGGCGATGGTTCATCTGGCTTCAAGTATGATTTTGTTGCTCTGATTGTCCACACACTCTAGACCTTCGGGTAATTTTTATTTAGTAAAAAGCGAGAGATTTAATAAGTATGGCGGTGAAAGTGGTTATCTACAATTTTTAGAAAAAGAATACACATTAGGTGAAGGAAATTCTTCTTTTGAAGAACCACGTGAAAATTACTCAGTAGACTCTAAAGAAATTAGAGAAATTGAAGAAAATACAGATTCTCTTTCAAAGACAGAAAAAGAGCAATTGATAAAGATTAGAATAGGTCAGTCTTCATTCAGAGAAAGACTCTTGTCACGGCATAAAGATTGTTTACTTTGTGGAATTGACAAAATAGACTTATTAGTGGCAAGTCATATTAAGCCATGGAGCCAATGCAAAAATTATGAAAAATTGGATGTAGAAAATGGTTTGATACTTTGCCCTCATCATGACAAGCTCTTTGACAAGTTTTTTATTAGCTTTGATTCCGAAGGAAATATTGCTATTTCCAAACATATTACCCTGAGTAATCAGGCCTTACTTAACCTCAAGGCAAGTATCAAAATTGAGTTATCCGATAAACAAAAGGAATATATGAAATGGCACTATGCTAATTTCAAACATAAGAATGTAGATTAAGGTCCGTCATGGGCAGTTATCCGTGGACAGGATGCTCGCCCCGCAGGAAAGTGTGCAGCCCAACCCAGCAGCTGTGTAAAGGTATCAGATACGGTAGTTCATTTTAACTTATGGGGTCGCTATCAACCCCTGCGGTCGTTGGGTGAACATTCAAGCATGTTCGTAGGCAGCTTTCCGGCGGCAGGTAGCGGGCCGCAGAGATCAGGCTTTCTTTGGGTATTGAGCGGGTTTCGGTTTGTCAACCGAAACCCGCAAAACACGTGCTTATTGTTATTAGCGTAAACATTTTAACTCAATAATATGAAAATTCTCTTCTCGGCTTTGCTGTGTATCAGCACATTATCAGGTTTTTCTCAGCAAAAATCGTTCGACATCGCCGTTAGCTATGGTGCTTATTATAGCCCCTCGTTTAAGCTTAACGAAAGAGATGAGTATTATGCTGTCGATTTTGACTATCATCTTACTGAGAGGTGGACGGTCTCATCCGGCTTTCTCAGAGGACGATTTAGGTATTATGACGACGTTCGTTCTAATGCACCTACAGCCGTTATTTACACCCGTGGCAATACAAACGCCCGAGGTTTCGACATACATGCCTACGGGATGGCCAAATATTCAGTTATTGCTTCCAGAGTTTTCACGGTACAGTTGGGCGCAGGTGTTGGACTGCTCACCCAACGGTTGGAGTACCCTTATCGTGAGCAATCAGGTCGGGGGGATGCGTTTATTATGCAACGTACAACGTCAAACATAGAATTTCCTTTGAGTGCAGAAGCTTATTATTTCATCGGAAGTCGATTAGGCATCGGGTTAAAAATAGGTAGCATTCTCAGGCCAAACTATCCGGTTGTGGGTATCCATCTGGGTCCGCAACTTAGGCTTCGTTTGTAAGGGATTTCGTTTCCGCTCCGCGTGGGGACCGTCTTGTGCGACAGGAAGCACGTCCCAAAGTCAGACATTCAGCCCAAAAGGTGCAAGTGACTCGCGTTCAGGCAACTGACTCGCTCGCCATCAGCCCTTTCGGGCGTTGGGTGCGTCGCCTAAGCAGTGCGTATTCGGCAGCTTCGTGCGACAAACAGCGCGGCTCAAAGACAGGCTTTAGGTCTCTATTTCCGGGTCGCGGCCGACAGGTTGCAGGCCGCAGAAGTTAGGTTTTTTCCTCGTTCAGCGGTTCGCAGTTGATAGGCTAAACGCCACGGGGAGAAAAGCGATGGGCTACGCGCTCGGTACAAAAGAAAAATTGCCAGCCGATAAAGATATGAAAAGACCTAACCATCTAGAAGAAACCTCTGAAAACAATGAAAGTAACAAACTTCGTTTACCTTCTGATGAAGACTATGAAAGGTTTTGGGCAGAAGTATTGGAAGAAACAAAAAGGCGTGAAATACAGGAGGGAGAAAGATTGCGGAAGATACGAAAGAATTTACCTCCTGATAGTGAGTTGACTAAGTCGTTAGAATAGACGATTTGTTCGCTCCGCGTGGGCAGGTTGCCTGGTGACAGGTTGCCCGTCGTAGAAGGAAGGTTTCAGCCCAACTCAAACAAGGGTGCAAAGGTCAGCGGCACGTTGTTTGCGTTCAGTAGAGTTACGGCCATCAACACCCGTTGGCGTTGGGTGAACATTCAAGCATGTTCGTAGGCAGCATTCCGGCAACCGGGCAAACGCCCATAGTAAACGAGTTAACAGAACCTGTAAATTCATAAGAAAATGAAAGAGTATAAAGTTGAAATCGTGCGTTACATCCAAAACACATTCGATTCGAATAAGGCCATCTTGGAAGCCAAAGCCGAAGCTCAAACAAAACTTGATGAATATGCTTCTAAAGGGTATAGGTTAGTCTCCACAACGGCCTCGGATTCAGCTACGATTTATCTGTTCTTTGAAAGAGACATTTAGCAGGGCATTGCTCCGCGTGGGCGGCTCGTAGAGCGACAGGCCGTCAGGCCCGTCAACTCAACCAGCAAGGGGGCAAAGGTGGTAACTTACCTGCGTTTAGCTTATCTTGTGTCTAACACCCTCATTAGTGGTGGGTGCTGACAACGAGTCGTTTAGAAGCCATCATCTTCCTAGCCGCGAATATGACACGATTACTCATCTTGTTGAGTGGGGCACTATTGGGATTGGGTCCGCTACTAAGTTGCCAACCGAAGCAGAAACCGGCTGACAATCCACCCACCTCGATCGTCGTTTGTGGTACCATGCCAACGGACAAGGACTGGTACGGCGCTAACGAAAAAGCCATGCTCTTCGACAGCATAGGCAATATCCATTTCCCCATCACAACCCGGAGTCAGGAAGCGCAGCGGTATTTCAATCAGGGCCTTATGTTGGCGGTGGGGTTTAACCATGCCGAAGCCGCCCGGTCGTTTTACGAAGCTACCCGGTTAGACTCAACCTGCGCGATGGCCTACTGGGGGTTCAGCTACGTGCTGGGACCAAACTACAATGCGGGCATGGAACCGGACAACTACGAGCGGGCCTATACGGCTATTCAGCAAGCAATCAGGTTGTCCGGCCATTGCACCGATAAAGAAAAAGCGTTGATTCAGGCACTGGCGAAACGCTACCCAGCCACACCCGTCGATGATAGGAAGCCATTTGATGAGGCCTATTCTACCGCGCTCAGGCAAGTCCACGAACAGTTTCCCGACGACGCGGATATTGCCGGGTTCTACGCAGAATCGTTGATGGACCTGCATCCGTGGGATTTGTGGGAAAAAGATGGGCGCCCGAAGCCCTGGACGCCCGCTATCGTGACGGTGCTGGAAACGTTGATGGCTCGCAATCCCGACCACATTGCCTTGAACCACTATTATATCCATGCCGTAGAGGCCTCTCCAACACCGGAACGCGGACTACGAAGTGCGGCTATTCTGGGTAAGGTAGCTCCGAGGGCCAGCCATCTGGTCCATATGCCGTCGCACATTTACATCCGAACGGGCAACTACCACGAAGGGTCGATACGCAACCAGCAGGCCGTAGCCATTGATAGTATCTACCTGATGAACAAACACGCTCAAGGCGCGTTTCCCTTGGTCTACTTTCCGCACAATTACCACCTGCTGGTTGCCACCGCCACGCTCGAAGGCAACTACGCCTGGGCTATGCGCTCGGCGCAAAAGACAGCCGAAAACACGAATAAAAAATGGATGGCTCAGCCTGCCTGGTGCGCCCTTCAGCATTACTACACCATTCCCTACCACGTAGCCATTAAGTTTTCCCGATGGGATGAAGTCCTTCGGATGTGCAATGCCGACACGGTCCGGTTGGCTTATCCCACCGCTATCCGTCATTACGCCCGTGGATTAGCGTTGGTCGGTAAAGGGCAACTGGCCCAGGCAAAGCTGGAATTGCAACAACTTGACCAGTTAACCGCCAACCCTGACATGGGCAAGCTGCTGGTTGGGCCCGTCAATTCGATGCGTTCGATTCTGGAAATCGCCCGTCGGGTGTTGAAGGCCGACATTCTGGCGAACGAAGGTCAGTTAGATCGTAGCATTGGGATATTACGGGAAGCCGTTGCGCTCGAAGATGCTCTGGGCTATAACGAGCCACCCGACTGGTTTTTCCCGGTGCGCCACACCTTAGGGGCCACGCTGTTGAAAGCGAAACGGTATGCGGAGGCTGAAGCCGTTTTTGCGAAAGACCTAACGATATTTCCCCGCAATGGCTGGGCATTATCGGGCCTGCATCAAGCTCAATTAGGGCAGGGATTGACCGATAAAGCCAGGCAAACGCGGGTTACCTTGACACAGGCCTGGAAATGGGCTGATAACGACCTGAAGGCCAAAATAGGTCTGATGTAAAGGCAACTCAACCAGAAAAAAGGTGTAAAGGCATAACATACCTGATAATTAGCTACCTTAGGGTCACCCTCAGCCTCCAGGGGTGTTGGGTGCAGTTCCTGAAATTGTGAAGCCGCATTTTGCCGACCTGTCAGCAAACAGTGTGTTGGTTACATCACAGAACTTTCACCTTTATATTTTTATGAGACGGGATTATATTGCCTTTATAGGCCTTGGTCGGAGTCGTCTTCTTAGGCTTAGCCGCTTCGGGCCGGAGTAATGTCTACTATGGCATAGCTGTTATTTTCTTCATTGTTGCTTTTATCCGTAAACGTCGGCTCACAAAGCAGTAATGGCATTGTGTCCACTCCGCGTGGGCGGCTAGCCGGGCAACAGATCGTTACTATTGTCGCTGTTGGTCCACGTATAGACATCTACGACTTGTTGAAGCGACGTGTAGATTAACCTGCTTACCCTCCATCCCCAACACCATGTTTACCCTCTCGTTATCCCCGCTCGAAGTCCTGTTTGCGTTACTGATTTTGCTCAATGTAGCTGGCATTGCCAATCTGATCTGGAGCTACAAAACGAAAAACAAATCATCTTAGGCAAAACGGTTTACCTGCGGCTTATTTTCATATCTTGTCAGAAACTAAGCAGCTAATTATAGAACAAAAGCTATTTACGTTTCTGTTAGCGGCTCCAGCTGACCACACCGTATGTATATGCCCAAACTATTACCTACCCTGATTTTTATCCTTCTCTGCGCAAACATCGCCCTTGGCCAATCTGCTCTACCGGGCCAACAAGTTGTTGTCAACAACGGGATTGGGTTAGGCTCGGCCATTGCCGTTGCTATTTCATGGTCGCGCAACAAGTCGATTCTGTGGGCCATTATTCACGGGATTCTGGGTTGGCTAGATGTCATTTTTTACTTTTTTACCCGCCCCGACAAATAGCCACCTGTGGCCCCGGTGGCGTTTTTATCCATTCTGTTTAACCAAACCGTTTGTCAACCATGAAAGCAACACTGCTGGGGTTACTCTGTTTCACCCTAAGTTCTACAGGCTACGCCACCGGCGACCCGGTTCTACGAGTTGAAAAAACATTCACCGATTCACAGATTCGTGCGGTTGAGCGTCAGGCAAGTCAATCGTACGGTGTGAAGGTGCAGGTTCGCGTCCTGTCGCGCAACGCACGCAACGAGATTACATACCTGTCGTTTGTCCGGTACGGGCAGGATGGCAAGGAAGGCGGTGGTTGCTCATCGGATAAGTTTGGGGTATTGATTATCACAAAGTCGGGCTGCCAGATTGCCGACGCGGGCTTTGAGTCCCAGTTACCGATGCCGGAGAAGTAGGCAGGCGAAAGTCATGTGCCGCAACAGCCAATAGCGATAGAAACCGGCCCCATTTGGCTTTATCAATCAGCCAATTGTAAACCGCTCCCTACTCGATGAAATCCATCCGCCAACGGCTGTTGATCGCTCCCCTACTCGTATTGCTGGCCTCGCTTTGCTTTGCCCAGAATGATAGTAAGCTCATTAAAGAACGTGTCGTAGCCGACCTCATGGCCGAGCGGGTCAACGACAACCAGGTCGAGACCATTCTGGCCAAAATGAACGAAGACGGCAGTTTTAAGGGCATCAACTACGCCGACCTGAGCCGCACGGCGAGTTTCCCCCACGGAGGGCACACCCGCGACCTGGTCACGATGGCGAAGGCCTACAAAAGCAAAGCCTCGAAATACTACCGGAGCAAAGCCCTGAAAGATCAGATTATCAGGGGACTTACATTCTGGGTGGAAAACGATTTCGTGGGCGACAACTGGCACGACAATCAGATTACGACCCCGACCAACCTCGGCAACCTGATGCTCGTGATTGGCGATGAACTCCCCAAAGACCTTGTAGCCAAGGCCCAACCCATGATTGGCCGCGCTAACATGAATGCGTCGGGCGCGCGGCCGAGTGGCGACCGCGTGGTAATTGCCGGTATTCTGGCCAAAAACCTACTTTTTCAGGGTAACTTTCAGGAGTTCGACAAAATCATCAAAATCATTGAGGGCGAGCTGAAGTTTTCGACCGGCGAACGGGGTATGCAGCACGACTACAGCTTCCACCACCGCGTCGACCGGGTCAACAACACCTCGTCGTACGGGTACGGCAAATATGCCAACGCATTTGGCGAATGGTCGTATTATGTGTCGGGTACGAAGTATGCGTTTGCGAAAGAGAAAATAAACCAACTGATTGATTACTACCTCGATGGTATCTACAAGCAGATGGTGTACGGGGTTTACGAAGACATCAGCGTAAAAAACCGGAGTATCTCCAGCAAAGCCAATTTTGCGCCCCATAGCACCCTCGAAATCGAACGGGTGATGGTCAGCACCGACTACCGCAAGGCCGAACTCGAAGAGATTATCCGGCTGCGCAAAGGCACGGCCAAGCCCTCGGCCTCGTTTGCCAAATTCTTCTGGCAGAGCGAACATTTTGTATTTCAGCGGCCCGGTTTTTACACCACCGTTCGGATGTACTCGACCCGGAACCGCAACATGGAAGAGCCCTACAACGGGCCGGGCAAAACCACCCACCACCGGGCCGACGGCACCAACTACCTTATGCTCAAGGGCAATGAGTACCACAACATTTGGCCGGTTTACAACTGGCAGCGAATTTCGGGCACGACCATCCTGCAAAAACCGGAGCTACCCGGCCCCGATGCCATTCAGAAAGATGGCCTGACCGATTTTGTAGGGGCCGTAACCGATGGGCTGTACGGGGCCGTTGTGTTCGATTTCAAGAGCCCGCACGATGGCGTAGAAGCCCAGAAATCGTGGTTTTTCTTCGATAACGAGTACGTATGTCTCGGCTCCGACATTAAGTCTAAACCCGACCTGCCGGTAGTTACGACCGTCAATCAGGTTCTGATGCGGAGCGATGTGCGTCTGATGCAGACCGGCGCGCCCGTCACCCTGCCCAAAGGCAGCCGGCCGCTCGACAATGTCAAATGGGTACACCACGACAACGTGGGCTACATTTTCCCGAACCCCGCCAAGGTTCACCTCTCGAACCAGGCCGAAACCGGGCGATGGTCGGATATCACCGATCAGAAAAACATCAGCAAGGAACTCGTTAGCGAGGATGTTTTTGCGTTATGGTTCGATCACGGCAAGAAACCGACTGGGGCTTCGTACGAATACATTGTGGTGCCCGGCGTGACCGAGCAGCAACTAAGCGAGACAGCCGGCACGAACCGGTCGATTGAGATTCTGGCTAACACCTCGGATGTGCAGGGCGTACGACACAAAGGATTGGGCCTTACGCAATTGGCCTTCTACAAGGCTGGTACGCTCGACATCGAAAAAGGGGTACAAGTAAGTATGGACAGTCAGGGTATGGCTATGCTGAAGCTGGAAGGCGGTCGGCTGAAAGAGCTGACCGTAGCCGACCCATCGCGGAAGCTGAACCGAATCGGGATCTCAGTAACGGGCATTTACACCGGCAAAGGCGACCACTACCGCACACTGGTCAATGAGGGACAGAACAGCACTTTGTTTATTGTCGATCTGCCCCAGAACGTGTACCTCGGCAAGAGCGTACATCTGAAGGTACAGTAATAGCCCATCGGCTACGACCCGATTCTGCCTTACGGCTCTATGTACCAACGGACCTGTCTCGCCCGAATAGTTTGGTGCGGGAACAGGTCCGATGTATTTCGGTGCCCAGCTATGAAATACGGCGCAGATTTAACGGCAGTTTCTACGTATTTCTTGACTTAAGTTAACGAGTTGAGCGGGTCGGCCGTCCTAATTTTGTACGAACAGACCAATCTGCAATGCGTTGACAATGAAAGCTGTTATGTACCGTACCTATGGTCCACCTTCAGTACTCCATGTGTCGGAACTGGAAAAGCCGGTTCCGAAGCCCCACGAAATGCTGGTTCGGGTGTATGCCTCGACCGTTACGTCGGGGACTATCTGGCTGCGACGTGGTGTTTTTCCCGGTTCCAGACTGTTTACGGTAATGCTTCGGCTGATGGCGGGCATCTTCCGGCCCCGTCGGCCCGTACCCGGCATTGAGTTTGCGGGCGTAGTGGAGGCCGTTGGCGACCGGGTCACTAGGTTCCGCCCCGGCGATGCGGTGTACGGCACCACTACGGGCTTACAACAAGGGAGCTATGCCGAATACCTATGTGTGCCCGAATCGTGGCGCGGTGGCGTAGTAGCCCCCAAACCAGGCCGCCTGACGTTTGCCGAAGCCGCTGCCCTGCCCGTTGGTGGCATGACGGCCCTCGCTTTGCTCAACCGGGTGGGCAACCTGCATGGCCGAACCGTGCTCGTCTACGGGGCGTCGGGTAGCGTGGGTACGTATGCCGTGCAACTGGCCACCTACCTGGGGGCATCGGTGACCGGGGTGTGTAGCACGGCGAACGTAGCCCTCGTTCGGTCGCTGGGCGCCGACGAAGTGCTGGACTACACCCAGACGGACCTTACCCAACTGGGCCGTCGGTTCGATGTAGTGGTCGATGCCGTGGGCAAACTACCGACCTCCTGCCGAAACGCCCTGCTAAACCCAAGCGGACGGTTTGTGTCGGTCCTGTCAATAACTGGTGAGCGCACTCATTATCTGGAGAAGTTGCATCACCTGGTAGAAGAAGGCCGGCTCAAGCCCGTCATTGACAGCACCTACCCGCTGGACCAAATTGTGGCGGCTCACGACTATGTCGATTCAGGCCGGAAGAAAGGAAACGTAATAGTCGACATCCTGGCGGCTGGCCGGAAGCCGCTCATGCATGCGCTGTATGCGTTCGGCTTGTTCATCGTAGCCGTAAGCTGTGCTCCCGGCAACGTTCGGCTGAAAAGTGGGCACCCGGACAACCCGCTCCTGGAGAGCCTTTATCGGAAAGACGTAGCCATCCGGAAATTAGATGCCGAAACCGATACGGTTAATCTGGAGCGGTACGATAAGGTGCACCGGGAAAGCGTGTTTGCACTGATTGCTGACAATAAAGTCAGAACCCCGCTGGATAAGCTGCGGGCCGCCTGGATTTTACAGCATACGGCGGCCAAACTGTGTGAGGGGGTCTTAACCAGTTTAAGCCCGGAGAATTTTTTGTTAGCCTACAAGCTGTCTTCCAGCAGCCTGCGCGATCTTGAACAACAAAATGACACGGCCACCCTTCGGACCTACAGCGTAGCCAGAGTGGTAGCGTTGAACTATGACAGGTATCTGTTGTACACAGCTGGCTACCAGAAGTTTGGCACTCAGTTTGTCTTTGACGACAAAACGGGGGAAATGTTGCTGGCACCCATTGACACCACCCTGGCCACGGATGAAGAACGAAAAAAGTATCAGGTAGCCCCGTTACAGCAGTTACGGGCCACTTATAAGGTAAAATCGAAGTAAATGATACGCCATTACACGCTCTGGTTCTTCGTCCTGCTGGCCGGGGTGACCAACGCCCAAAACCCGGCGCTACTCAGGCAACAGATTAAGCGAGTGCTGGACGAAGAAAAGCTGGTGGGAGCCGTTTGGGCTACCGTCGATTCGGCGGGGCAAATCGCCGTAGATTGTGCAGGCTACCGAAACAAACCTGCCGGGCAACGGCTCCGCCCCACCGACCGGGTGCATGTGGGGTCTGTTGCCAAGACCGTTCTGTCCGTGGGTATGCTGCGGCTGGCCACCGAAGGCAAACTCGACCTGAGCGCACCTCTTAGCCGCTATCTGCCCGACCTGCCCCTGCAGAACCCCTGGGCCGCTACGGACCCCGTGCGGGTAGAGCATCTGCTCGACCACAGGGCGGGGCTGGAAGACCTCCGGCTGTGGCATCTGTTCAGCAACAAAGCAACCCCCGATACGCCCCTGTCCGAGGTGTTCCGACGCGACCCCTCGGTGCTGCGGGTGCGCACCCGCCCCGGCCATTCGTTTTCTTACTCTAACATTGGCTTCACACTGGCCGCAATGGTGATTGAAGCCGTTACCAGCCAACGCTACGAAATTTACCTCGACGAGCAGTTGCTCAAACCACTGGGCATGACGCAGAGTACGTTTCAGTTTGTGAGTCAGACCACCGACCCATCACTGGCCTATGGGCACCTGGACAAGGGTGAACTGGCTCCGGCTATGCCCGTTTTTGTGCGACCCGCCACCCAACTCACCACCACCGGCCACGACATGGGCGTGCTGATGCGTTTTCTGATGGGCAACGGCAGCCTGAACGGCCAACCCTTTATTGACCCGGCTTTACTGGCGCAGATGGGCAGGCCTGTGGGCACCGAGTCGGCCCGGCGGGGCATCATAACGGGCGACCGGCTGGGGCTGGTCACTCGCGACCGGCACGGGGTAGTTGGGCTGACGCATTCGGGCAGTATGGTGGGCTACAACGCTATGCTCTATCTGTTCCCGAAGCAGAAAAAAGCATTTTTTATCACCCATAACATGGACAGCGAAACCGCCAATTACGATCGCTCAAACCAGGTGCTGATTCAATACATGAACCTGCCCCGGCATAGCCCGCAACCCGCCATTCAACCCCTGAGCCGTGATTTGGTGGAGTGGACCGGCTATTACCTCCCGGCGGTGGCCAAGCTCGAACCCCTGGCCCTGCTCGACCTGTATTTTAACGTCCGGCAGGTGCGGACGGAGGGGAATCAGGTGGTAATCGAACCGATGCAGAAGAAGGCCATCCGCCTGAATCAGGTAGGCGAAAACCAGTTTCGGATTGAAGGGCGGTTGTTCCCGTCGATGGTCGCTTTCCGTGACGATGAGGGGCGCATGACGCTGGTCACCGACGGTCAAATGCCCTACCGAAAAACGTCGGGGCTGGCCGTTTGGGGGGTTTGGCTAAGCCTGGGGCTGGGCGCGTTGGGACTGGTCTGGCTGCTGCTGTCGGGCTTTGTTCAGTGGTTCCGGCGGGGTGCGTCGGTTCGGCATCGGCCCATTGTCTGGGCATGGCTGGGTATCCTGCTGTTGCTGGTTCCGGTGCCGTTTCTGGCTACTCAGTCGTTCACGACCTGGGGCGACCTCACAGCGGGTAGCGGTCTGCTGGCCTTGGTAACGGCTTTGCTGCCCCTTTGCCTGCTGCTGACCGGCTGGCGGCTCTGGCGGGCAGGCTTTGCATCGTTTGGGGCCAAACTCGACGGACTGGCGGTGTTGCTATCGCTACAGGCTACTGGACTTCTGGTTTATTGGCATCTGATCCCGTTCCGGCTGTGGGTCTAAACACAACTTATATGCGCCACCTTCACTACGTTGCCGGTCTGACGATCGCCGTGTTTGTCGGCTTTCACCTGCTCAACCACCTCGCCAGCCTATACGGCCCTGAGCAACACATTGCTATGATGCACACGCTTCGTAGCGTATACCGCCATCCGATGGTAGAGATGCTGCTGTTGGGAGCGGTGTTGGTACAGATGGTGTCGGGCTGGCGGCTTTTCCGGGCTACAAGCCACACGGCTGTTACGTTCTTTCAAAAGCTCCACCGCTGGACAGGCCTTTATCTGGCCGCATTCCTACTGATTCACCTAAGTGCGGTGCTGGGCGGACGGTTGGTGCTGCACCTCGATACCAACTTTTACTTCGGCGTAGCGGGGCTGAACACCTTCCCGTTCAACCTGTTTTTTGTGCCCTATTATGGCCTGGCCATCGTCTCGTTTTTCGGGCACGTTGCGGCCGTTCACCACAAGAAGATGACCCGAACCGTTGCGGGCCTGTCGCCAACGGCACAGGCCGGGGCTATTCTGGCAGTGGGTGCGGTGCTGACAGTCGTAATCTTCTACGGGCTGACCAACGGTTTCCGGGGCGTTGCAATACCGGCAGCGTATGGAGTACTGGTAAACCAATAACCTATGAAAAAGAACCATCGTGTATGCCTAAACCTGGCGTTGGCTCTGCTGAGCTGTTTTACAACCGCCTTCGCCCAACAACCGGCACCGGCCGACAGCCTTTACGCGATTCAGGACAGTGTGCCCATTCCGACGCGGAGCGGCATAGCCATTTCGGCAATCATTGTCCGCCCAAAAGCGGCTACCGCTCCGCTACCCGCGCTGCTATTTTACACGACCTATCATCAAGGGGCGGGCGATGCCATCTTCGGCAAACGCTCTGCCGATAGAGACTATGTCGGGGTAGTAGCCTATGCGCGGGGTATCCGAACGGACATTCGTCAGTACGCGCCCTATGAGCACGAACAAACGGACGTTTACGACATCATCGACTGGGTGAGCAAGCAGCCGTGGTGCAACGGAAGCGTAGGGATGTATGGCGGAAGCTATACGGGTTTCTCGCAGTGGGCAACGGTCAAAAACCGTCATCCGGC
This sequence comes from Rudanella lutea DSM 19387, assembly GCF_000383955.1. Classification (NCBI taxonomy): domain Bacteria; kingdom Pseudomonadati; phylum Bacteroidota; class Cytophagia; order Cytophagales; family Cytophagaceae; genus Rudanella; species Rudanella lutea. The sequence goes on from NZ_KB913013.1 coordinate 986,822, forward strand.
CCTGAAAACCATTGTTCCGCAGGTGGCCGTTATGCCGGGTTTCGACACACCCATGGAAAATAATGTTCAGTCGAATCTGGGTTTGTACTGGCCGCACGACAACATCTATAAAAAAGAGCCTATCCGCCGAAGCCTGCCGTTCGAGTGGTTCGAGAGCGGTATTGCCTTTGGGAGCCTGGATAGTCTGGCGGGCTACCGGAACGAGATTTTTCAGAAATGGCTGCAACACCCCGCCTACGACAGTTACTGGCAATCGATGGTTCCGACGCCGGCCGAATACAGCCGAATCGACATCCCGGTTCTGACCACAACGGGCTATTACGACGGTTCGCAGCTTAGTGCCCTTGAATACTTCCGGTTGCACACGCGCCATAACCCCAATGCCAACCACTACGTCGTCATCGGGCCGTACGACCATTGGGGCGGGCAACGCCGACCTGCCGAAACCCTGATGGGGTATGCCATTGACAGCGTAGCCAACGTAAGCATGCAGGAGTTGGCCTACCAATGGCTCGACTACGTACTGAAAGGAAAGCCCAAACCCGCCCTGCTCAAAGACAAGGTGACCTATCAGGTTATGGGAACCAACACCTGGAAACACGCGCCCTCACTGCGCGCCATGAACAACGATACGCTGACGTTTTATCTGGACCAGCAAACACTAAGCACTGTAAAGCCCAAAAAGCAGGGTGCCCAAAAACAGACGGTAGACTTTCGGGACCGGCAAAGCCAGAACAACTATTTCACGCCCGAAATCATGTTCGATACGCTCGATGCGAGCAATGGCCTGGTCTTCACATCAAAGCCACTGGCGCATGCCCTTGCATTGAACGGTGCGTTTTCGGGCAAGCTCTGGGCTACCATCAACAAACGAGACATGGACGTGTCGTTGGCCCTCTACGAACGCCTGCCCAACGGCCGCTATTTTTTCCTGACTCGTTACGTTGGCCGAGCCAGTTACGCCAGGGACAATACCAAACGGCAGCTACTGACGCCCAACAAGCGAGCAGAAATTCCCTTCGAAAAAACGCGGTTCGTGAGTAAGAAGATTAGCGCCGGCAGTCGGCTAGTGATCCTGCTCAACGTCAATAAGCACCCTTTCGAGATCATCAACTATGGTTCGGGTAAGCCCGTATCCGCCGAGACAATCCGCGACGCCGGCCAACCGCTACAGATACAGTGGCACAACGACAGCTACATTCAGATTCCGGTATGGAGGTAATGCCAAAACTCAGAACGGAAACGTCAACAACGAATGCCCGCTCGCGGTGTGTATATCGCGCCAAACCCGGCCCAGCTCCGTGCCAGCCTTAACGGTGTCCAGCCCCCCGTACGGAAACAACCGATCGACCACCTCCCGCGCCGTGTGCGCCAGTTGGCGACTTTGACTACTCACTTGCCGAAGCGTCGGCTCGGTTATCTCGCCCGAAGCGGCCAGTTGGCGGCACGACTCGGCCACCGCTTTGTAAAACAGGTCCCGATGGGAGAGAAACAGCGCTCGTTGGGTGCTCATCGCCTGCTCCACGTACCGGACCTGCTCGGGGGTGAAGCTTCCGCCACGCACCCGACTTTCGACACGCTCACCGATCAACGCCAGAAAATGCCGGGCCATACCTGAGAAGTTGACCGCTAAGGTAGCCTCGGCCAATTGCAGAAACGGGTAGTTGCCAACGTTGATCGGTTGTTTGAGCGGGCTGTTGATGTCGAAACTGTGCTCTTCGCGCACGGTCAGTCCGCGTACGGCAAACCCGTGACTACCTGTACCAACCATGCCCACCGCCGACCACGTAGGCAACCGCTCAACCTGATCGGCGGTGAACAGAAACGAGCGAATCAATGGCTGACCGCTTTCGGTGAGCACCGGCAGGCCGTTGGGCGTACGTATCCGGCAGTTGGCCGTAAAATGGGTTGCGTGCAGCGCGCCCGTTGCGTAGGGCCACGCCCCCTCCACCACGTAGCCCCCGGCGGTTTGGGTAGCCGTACCGCTTGCGGCCCCGCTTCCGGTTACGCAGGCATCGGACCGGTTAAAAACCTCCCGAACCAACGCTTCAGTCCAGAAACCCGCAAACCACGATGCCCCACTGCATAGGGTCACTACCCAGCCCGTGCTACCATCGGCTTCGGCAATGGATTCAAGGATTCCTAACAACGACGGCAGGTCAATATCAACACCGCCAAGATGGGCAGGCAAATACAGCTTGAACAGCTTTTGGGTGTAAATCAGGTCCAGAATCTGAGGGCTCAGTTGGCCCGCTTCTTCGGACGGAGCCGCGTAGTTGCGGACAACGGTGGCGTAGTCGGGGGCGAGGTAAGAGTTCATGCGTCAATCTGGGCAGATGGCATCCGTTAAGTTAACCAAACCCGAAAGAGACTAACGAATACATGGGTATTCCGGGCTTCAACGCACGAATCTGGCTCGACAATAGCTACGAACCGACGATAACCCTTAAATTTACAATTTATCAGTCAAATAATTACATCAACAACGCGATCAGGTTACTGTCTTCACATGAGCTGGGCACTCGTTCGGATGCTATTTTTGGCCTTACTTCTGCCGATCGGGGCAGCGGGGCAGGAGCTTATACCTAATGGTAGTTTCGAAACGTTTGACAACTGCCCGCAAAAAGACAATCTGCTGTTTGAGGCCCGCCCCTGGTATAACCCGAACAAGGCCACGCCCGACTTTTACCATTATTGTTTCCCGACCGCACAGATTGAGGTTCCGCCCCGAACCGGTAGCGGCTTAGCCCGTTTATTTATGGATTTTGGCTGGGCCGAATACCTCTCTACCCCGCTCAAAGAGCCACTGAAGGCGGGCGAAGCCTACCAGTTCGAACTGTACGTCAGCTCGGCAACACCCAACCGCTACCCGGCCGAGTCGTTTGGAGCTTACTTTTCAACACAGGCTCTGTCGTCGGCCGAAAAAGACCTGCTCACGCTCACAGGCAAACCCCAGTTCATTGACAATGTACCGCAACGGCTCACCAAGCGGTTTGGCTGGGAGAAAGTGGGCGGCTGCCTAACCGCCAGGGGGGGCGAAAGCCACGTGACCATCGGCAACTTCAGCAAGCTACCCGTTTCGCTCGGCCTGGGGTACTACTATCTGTTTGTCGATGATGTATCGCTGGTGCCTATTCGGATGAATCTGGGCAAAGACACCACGCTCTGCGGGGCCAAAAGCACCCTTCTGCTCAATGCCGAAACGCCCGGCGCGATCGAGTACAAATGGAATAATGGCAGCTCCGCCCCCACCCTGCGGGTAGCCAAACCGGGCAAATACTGGGTTGAGGTGACTACCCCCTGCAAAGTGCTGCGCGACACCATCACGGTGAACTACCGGCTCGATTTCAGCCTCGGTCCCGACACGACCCTCTGCGATGCCGCCACGCTCCCACTGCGCGTTTCCCAAACTGGTACGTACCAATGGCAGGACGGCAGTACCCAAAACAACTTTCTGGTGAAACAGGCCGGTACGTACCGGGTGCAGGTGGCCGACGGGACGTGTACCGTAAGCGATACCATTCGGGTGCGGTACGTGCGTGCCCCCCGGCTCGATCTCGGCCCCGACCAACAGTTGTGCGGTACAGAAGTGTACACAGTGTTGCCGACCATAGCCGAAGGCAAATTCCGGTGGCTCGACCCCTACGAGCAAGTCGACCGGGTAGTGGCCCAGTCGGGGGTGTACCGGGCGGCCGTCACCAACGACTGCGCCACCGTCACCGACTCGGTACGGGTCGACTACAACGGTTGCGAGTGCACTATTTTTACACCCGATGCCTTTTCGCCCAATGCCGACGGGCTCAACGATCTGTTTACGCCTGTTGCCTGCAACGACATCCGGGTGCAGTCGTTGGCGGTGTACAACCGATGGGGCGAACTCATTTTTCAGACCAGCCGCCCGCCGTTTGCGTGGGACGGCACCTTCCGGGGGGCACCCTGCCCCGCGGCCGTGTACACCTGGCACATCGACTACCAGATTCAACAGGCCGACAAACCCGCCGAGGCCCGTAAAATGCAAAATAGGCTACTACTTGTGCGGTAGCTATCCACCTTCTCTTCCCCGGCCGTGTCTATCCGCTCTGAACTCAACGCTATCACCCATCGCCTGCTCGACACGGCCCCGACCGATTACGGCACCCTGCATGCTGTTTGCCACGAACTGCATGACTTTTGGGTCCAGACAACCCGCATTGACCCACACGACCCGGATAATCGGAAAAACCGGGTGCATTCGGATATGAGCACCGAAATCACCGTTTATCAGGACGTCGTTCTCAATTTCAACCAAAGTGGCCTGACCATGCCATTCCCGTTGAGGCAGTTTTCGGGGAAGATTCCCGCGCAGATGCGTTTCGAGTACAACGTAGATCGGGTGCCGGGTTTGCGGGTTACGGCCCTGCCCGACTAAAGACCCGATCTGCCCTACTGATCCGGTCAATTTGTGTTTATGTCTCCCATCACGCTATCACCAGCGTCTGCGCTCACCGAGACCTACGGGCAGGTCAGGGCGTGGACCGAACGGCTATGCGCTTCGCTCGAAATTGAAGATTATGTCGTGCAGCCCGCCCCCGACGTCAGCCCGGCCAAATGGCATTTGGGCCACACAACCTGGTTCTGGGAAACGTTCGTACTGGTACCCCATGCGCCCGGCTACACCCTCTTTCACGACGATTTCAGCTTTGTGTTCAACAGCTACTATGAGTCGGTAGGTCGGCGGGTGTTGCGCACGCAACGAGGCAACCTGAGCCGCCCCACGGTGGCCCAGGTGTACGCATACCGGGCCTACGTCGACCGGGCGATGGCTCAGTTTCTGGAGCAAAACTCACTCGCACCCGAGCTGGAAGCCCTCATTAGGCTGGGACTCAACCACGAGCAACAGCATCAGGAACTGCTGGCTACCGACATCAAATACACGCTGGGGCACAATCCACTGTTTCCCGCTATCGACCTGCCGGTGGCCGAACAAGCGCCCGACCGGCCAATCGAACCAATCCGGCTGAGGGCGGGGGTGTACCCGATTGGCTTTCGGGCAGGCGACGGCCCATTCTGTTTTGATAATGAGCTGGGCGCACACTCGGTGTATCTCAACGGGGCCACCCTGAGCGGCCAACTAGTGAGCAATGGCGACTACCTAGCGTTTATCGAAGCGGGCGGGTACGCACAGTTTAGCTACTGGCTGGCCGATGGCTGGGCCTGGGTGAACACCCAGCAGATTACGGCTCCGCTCTACTGGCACCGGATCGACGGGGAATGGTACCACTATACCATTCAGCATGGCCTACAGCCTATTGACCCGGCGCTGCCCGTTTGCCACGTCAGCTATTACGAGGCCGACGCCTACGCCCGCTGGCGGGGCACACGCCTGCCTACCGAAGCTGAATGGGAAGTAGCCGCCCGCCAGCAGCCCGAACTGGCCTGGGGCCTGCGCTGGGAGTGGACGGGCTCGGCTTACCTGCCCTATCCCGGATTTAGCACCGCCGAAGGGGCCGTAGGCGAGTACAACGGCAAGTTTATGAGTGGGCAGATGGTGCTGCGCGGAGCTTCCGTAGCCACCCCCGAAGGCCACAGCCGCCCCACATATCGCAACTTTTTTCAACCCGACAAACGATGGCAGTACACCGGCATCCGGCTCATTCTGAGCTAACCGCTACCCCCGACGCCCCCAACCGGCTTGATCTGGCCCGGGAAGTACGCGAAGGGTTGAACAAGACTCCGAAGCGCATCTCGTCGCGTTTTTTCTACGATGCCGAAGGAAGCCGTCTGTTTGCCGAGATCATGCACGCACCCGAGTACTACCTGACCCGGTCGGAGTACGAGATTCTGGATACCCACAAGGCTGATCTTCTGCACTGCTTTAGCCACGATGGCAAACCTTTTGAACTGATCGAGCTGGGCGCGGGCGATGGTCTGAAAACCAAGGTATTACTGGCTCACTTTGGGGCGCAAAACGCTTCGTTTACGTACGCCCCCGTCGACATATCGGCCGATGCACTCCGGGACCTTACAACCGACATACAATCGCAGTGGCCACTGCTGGCCATTGCCCCCCAGCATGCGGAGTACCTCACGGCAATTGCGCAACTGAGCCGACGGCGGGCCAACGAAGGCACCCGAAGCCGGTTGGTGGTGCTTTTTCTGGGCTCGAATATTGGCAACTTCGCCCCGGCCGACGCCATCGACTTTTTCAGGACCATCAGCGAGGCTTTACACCCCGGCGACCTGATTCTGACGGGTTTCGACCTGCAAAAACACCCGGCCGTGATTCATGCCGCCTACAACGACCGACAAGGACTCACCAGGGCATTTAACCTGAATCTACTCCGCCGAATCAACCGTGAACTGGGTGCCAATTTCGACCTGTCGGCTTTTGATCACTACGAAACGTACAGCCCCGAAACCGGCGAAGCCCGTAGCTATCTGGTCAGCCAGAAAAAACAGACCGTGACCATTGACGACCTCCGCCAGACAGTCGTTTTTGAACCGGGGGAAGTCATTCATACCGAAATTTCGCGCAAGTTCACCCGGCCCGACATTGAGCACCTGGCCCGCCAGTCGGGGTTTGCGGTAACCGAGTGGTTTACCGATTGCAAGCACTACTTCGCCGACGTGCTTTTCCGGAAACAATAAACACCCAAAAAAACTGAGGGCCGACCCGGTACTACCCAGCGTCGGCCCTCAGTTTTCCGCAACTCACGTTAATTACAATACTCGCTGATGACTTTGTAAGCGGGCGTGTATCCCAGCTCACCAGCCTTCGACAGATCCAGGCAACCGGCATTGTCGTCGCCGAGGCTGTGCTTGATAATCCCCCGCACGTAGAAAGCCTCTCCGTAGCGTGGGTTCAGTTTGATGGCGCTGTTGCAATCCATGATAGCCCCTTTCTGATCGCCCTGCTGCGAGCGGATGATCCCCCGCGTAAAATACGCTTCGGCATAGGTTGGGTTCAGTTCGATGGCGTGGTTCAGATCGAGCATGGCCGCCTTGGAGTCGCCCTGCTTGTTGCGGCTCACGGCCCGGCTGAAATAAGCCTCCGAACGTTCGGCTGACAGATCGTTGATTTTATTCCGCTCCTGTACCACGTTGCGCAGGTTGTCCAGAATAGGCCGGGTAATCTTGCCCGTGTAGTACACCTTGCCTTCGGTGTTGCCGTTGTTCATTTCCACAGCCGTGTTGAAATCCTGAATGGCTCCTTTCTGATCATTCAGTTTGCTCCGGCACATGCCCCGGCCATAATACGCCCGGAAATTGTTCGGGGCCAGCGCGATAGCCCGATCAAAGTCAGTGTAAGCTCCTTTATAATCTTCGAGTTTGCTTTTGGCAAAACCCCGGAAGTAGTGCGAGTCGGCATCATTGCTTTCAAACTCGATCGCCTTGTTCAGGTCCTGCACAGCCCCGGCAAAGTCGTTGAGGTGAATTTTAGATTCGCCCCGGCCCGCGTAGGCCTGCGCCCGCTTGGGGTTCAGTTCAGCCACTTTGGTAAAGTCGGTGATGCTGCTGCTCCAGTCTTCGAGTTTCTGCTTGGTAATCCCACGGGCGTAGTACGCGTTGATGTTGTTGGGTTCCAGCTCAATGGTCCGGCTGAAATCCTGCAAAGCCCCCCGGTGCTGATCGAGCCGGGTGCGGCTGCTCCCCCGGTTGTAGTATGCCTGCGCATCGTTGGGGTTTAGCTCAATGGCCCGTCCGTAATCGACAATAGCGGAGCGGTGGTCGTCCTGCTTGCTCTTGCTCAAACCCCGGCTCAGAAACGCGTAGGAGTCTTTCGGGTTCAGGTCGATGGCTTTGTCGTAATCCAGGATAGCCCCCCGGTGATCTTTCAGGTTGGCCTTGGCCAGACCCCGGTTGTAGTAGCTCGGTGCATTGTCGGGGTTCATGGTGATAGCCATACTGAACGCCTGTAATGCCCCGGCAAAATCGCCCGCTTTACTTTTGCTTATTCCGTTCTCGAAATAATCCGCGGCAGTTTGCTGGGCAGTAGCCGACATACTCAACCCGACAGCAATAACCCCAATCGACAACTTCAGGAAACGTCGCATCATTGTTTTGTACAAAAAAGATGTTGGTAGGTACTAGTAACTTTTAATGGCCCTAAAAATAGAGATTTAGGGGGTAGCGGCCAAGATTGACTTATGTTAAATTTGGTTGAGTGACGTTTTTGTAGCTTTTAATTCCCTGATTAACACCTTATAGCTCACTCCGGCACTATAGCTGTAGGTAAGTCAGTGTGTTTGCCGGATACAGGCTCCGATGCATTGGCAACGTCCAAAAAGTGCTTTATTTTCTGGCCCTTTCTAACCGCTACTACGCCTTATTTTCTGACGTCTTGTACTTACTCAAAAACCAAAACAAGCCATTTTGTCCGTATTTACATATCTAAAACCAAAGAACAAGCCATTTTGTCACCTTAAATAAGACGAATTCGCAATGGCACAGGATTTGACTAAATAGGAGTGTAACTGATTTAGAAACACCCAAAACAGCAACATACAATGGCAACGCTTGTTCGTTATAACACCTTACCTACTTTGTTCGATTCGTTTTTTGGCCGCCCGGCCATCGTTCGCTACCAGAAACCGGCTACGGCAGTTCCGGCGGTGAATGTCAAAGAAACCGAGACGACTTACCAGCTGCAACTGGCCGCGCCCGGTCTCAGAAAAGACCAATTTACGGTAAGCGTAGAGCAGAATAAATTGACCCTTGCGTTTAAGCACGAGGCCCAAACCGACGAGAAAACCGAAACCTACACCCGGCAGGAGTTTGGCTACTCGGCATTCGAACGTAGCTTCCGCTTACCCAAAAACGTCGACACGGAGGCCATTCAGGCATCGTACACCGACGGTATTCTGAACGTAACACTACCTAAAGTAGCTCCCAAAGTGGAGGAACCCACCGTGAAGCAGATCGCCATCAGCTAATCGGATATACGGCCACCGGCTACAAACCGGGGCGTATCTGAACCGAACGAACCGCTCAATTTGGGCGGTTCGTTTTTTTGTATCTATTCTTCCCAAAAGGTACGAATCGTTCATGGGCTTTATCCGCAGCCACAACACACAACTTTCGTCGGATACCCCGTACTATGTATTTTTTCCTCTTGTATCTTTGATGGTTATAATTTGTCGGTTTCGGCGTTTTAAGAATATAATTCTGAGTTTGCACTTTCTACGTTTTATAATCTATGTTTAAATCCTTTCGCCCCTGGCGGTCGGCGCTTCTGGCCGGATGCCTGATGGCCACTACGGTCAGCTGGGCGCAACAAGCTGCCCCGGCCCTCAACCGGGTGCTGGTATTCTCCAAGACCAAGGGCTTCCGGCACTCGTCGATTCCGGCCGGTCAGCGTGCGCTGATGAAGCTGGGACAGGAAAACGGCTTTGCCGTCGACACGACCGAAGATGCAGGTAAGTTTACCGAGACCAACCTCAAGCGGTATGGTCTGGTCTTGTTTCTGAGCACCACCGGCGACGTGCTCGATGATGCGCAACAGGCCGCTTTCGAGCGGTACATTCAGGCCGGCGGGGGATATGTGGGTATCCACGCAGCCACCGATACCGAGTACAACTGGCCGTGGTACACCAAACTCGCAGGTGGTCAGTTTGCCAGCCACCCCGGCAACCCCAACGTGCAAACTGGGGAGGCTTACGTGGTGAATAAAGAGCACCCGTCGATGTTTGGATTCCCCGAGCGCTGGAAGATTAAAGACGAGTTTTACGACTTTAAAAATTTCAACAAAGACGTAAACGTACTCGTCAAGATCGACGAGACCACCTACAAGGATGGCAAAATGGGCGCCGACCACCCCATGATCTGGTATCATGAGTACGACGGTGGCAAGGCGTTCTATACCAACTTTGGCCACCCCGACGAAACCTACACCAACCCGGTGTTCCTGCAAAACCTGCTGGGCGGTATGAAATGGGCCATGGCGAAGCAGCTGAAATACAGCGCGGCCAAAACCATGCCCTACCCCGAAGAAAACCGATTCAACCAAGAGGTGCTGGCCGAGAAGCTCGACGAGCCTACCGAACTGGTGGTGATGAACAGCGGAAAGGTTTTGTTTACCGAGCGTAAAGGAGCGGTTAAACTCTACAACCCCAAAACCAAAACCACGAAGCTGGTAACCAATCTGCCGGTTCACTTCGACCGGGAGTACGGCCTGATGGGGGTTAACATCGACCCTAAATTCAACGAGAACAAGTGGGTGTACCTGTACTATTCTGCCATGAAGCCCGACTCCAACAACCGGCTTGTGCGGATGAAGTGGGACGATGCAAAAGATGAGCTGCTCCTGAACACCGAGCAAATTCTGCTCACCGTAACTGAGCACCGTACGTACGACAAAGACGATTGCTGCCATACCGGTGGTTCTATTGCCTGGGACCGTCAGGGCAACCTGTACCTCTCGACCGGCGACAATACCAACCCGTTTTACTCGAATGGTTTCTCGCCGAGCGACGACCGCCCCGACCGCAAGAAATACAACGCCCTGACCTCGTCGAGTAATACGAACGACCTGCGCGGTAAAATTCTGCGGATTAAGCCCCGCCCCGAAGGTGGTTACGACATCCCCGAAGGCAACCTGTTTCCGAAAGGAACCCCCGGTGCCCGCCCCGAAATTTACGTGATGGGCAACCGGAACCCCTACCGGATTTCGGTGGATCAGCGCACGGGATTCCTGTACTGGGGCGAAGTAGGCCCCGATGCCGGTGAAAACAGTGAGAAACGTGGCCCCCGTGGGCACGACGAGATTAATCAGGCCCGGAAAGCAGGGTACTTTGGCTGGCCTTTGTTCGTGGCCGACAACCGCCCCTATCGGCAGTATAATTTTGCCGACAGCACAAGCGGCCCGGCCAACGACCCGGCCAAGCCGATCAACTACTCACGCAACATTACGGGACTGCGCGAGCTGCCCCCCGCTCAGAAAGCCTTTATCTACTACCCCTACGCCGACTCGCCTGAGTTTGGCTCAATTGTGGGCAAAGGTGGTCGTAACGCTATGGGCGGACCGGTGTACTACTACGATGACTATCCAGAAACGGCCGTGAAGTTCCCCCGTCATTACGATGGTAAATTCTTCGCGTACGACTGGATGCGCGACTGGATTAACCCGGTGACGATGACCAAAGAGGGCGATTTCGTGAAAATGGAGCGGTTTATGCCGGGCACCAAGTTCTCGCACCCCATCGATATGCAGTTTGCCAATGATGGCTCGCTGTACGTACTCGAGTACGGTACGCGCTGGTTTGCTCAGAACGACGACGCCCGCCTGACCCGCATTACGTACAATGCCGGCAACCGGAAACCCGTTGTGATGGCCTCGGCAAGCAAAAAAGTAGGCGCGGCTCCGCTGAAAGTGGCCTTTGATTCGAAAGGCACGATGGACTACGACGGCGATGCGCTCAAGTATGAGTGGACGTTTGGCAAAGGACTCCCCAAGAGCACGCAGGCTAACCCAAGCTTTACGTACGCCAAGCCAGGCGTGTATCAGGCTACGCTCAAAGTAACCGACGCAGCCGGTAACGCAACCAGCCGTAACCTCGAAATCAAGGTAGGTAACGAAGAGCCTACAGTAGCACTCGCTGTGAAAGGTAACAAGACGTTCTACTTCGAAAACCGCCCCGTTGAATACGAGGTAGAGGTGGCCGATAAGGAAGATGGTACCCTCAAAGGTGGCAAAATCAGCGCTGACGATGTGACCATGACCATCAATTACCTCGAAGGTTTCGACAAGACGATGCTCGCCCAGGGCCACCAGGCCAACACAGGCTTCTCAACAGGCCGTCGTTTGATCGAACTGAGCGATTGTAAGTCGTGCCATGCCATCGATAAGAAATCGATTGGACCTGCTTATACCGAAGTAGCCGACAAATACCGGAAAGACAACTCAGCCCTGAACAAGCTGGCCCGCAAGGTTATCACCGGTGGTGGTGGTGTGTGGGGTGAGCAGGCCATGAGCGCCCACCCGCAACTGAAAGAAGACGAAGCCAAAGACATGGTTCGGTACATTCTGTCGCTGGGCGATAGCAAGGCCGTGCAGCGGCAACCCGTAAAAGGTGCTTACGTAATGGCTCCGCAGAAAAAACCCGGCTCGTACGTTTTCACAGCCTCGTACACCGACAAAGGCAATGGCTCGGTAGGTCCGCTCACGGGTAGCACAACCGTAGCTCTGCGCAGCCCGCGCCTGAAAGCCAGCCAGTACGACGGTGGCCGCAACATGATGAAGTTTGAGCTGCCCGGCACCAAAACGGAAGTGGCCATCGGCACGCAATCGGGTAGCCATTTCCACTTCAACGACATCGACCTGACTGGTATCAGCGCCCTCAACGTAGCGGCTGTTGCGGGTGATGAGCGCCTGGCTGGTGGCAAACTCGAAGTTCGGTTAGGTTCCGAAACGGGTCAGCTTCTCGGTTCGGCGGTGGTGAAACCAGGTTCGATCGGTGCTGTTTCGGTACCGCTCACCAAGGCCCCCGACGGCATGCACAAGCTGTACTTTGTATTGGTGAACCCCGATGCCAAGCAGAAGCCCCTCTTTGCCGTCGACACGGTTGAGTTTATTGGATCAAGTATGTAAACAAATCCGTTATCCAACGGTTCCGAAAACGGCCTGGGGTTATCCTCAGGCCGTTTTGGCTTTCAGGTCCGGCTTACTTATCTTTCAACAAAAACCCGCTTAACCGATGCCCCTCTTTGTGTTGAATGCCTTGTTTTTGAGCACCCTGTTTCTGGCAAACCCACCAGCGAAAACATCGGTTACTACGCCCCTGCAAACCGACCACTGGAAGCTCGAAAAAGACAAAAACGGAATCCGGGTGTACTCACGACCAATGCCGGGTAGTCGGCGGAAAGAGATTAAGGTCAATTGCGAACTCAATGGCACAATGGCCCAACTGGTGGCCTTTATCTCCGATATTGACCACTACAAAGAAGCCGTATTTCGGGTGGAACAGGCGTACCTGATCAAGCGCATCAACGACCACGAGTTTTACTATTACAACGAAACCGACATGCCCTGGCCCACCTCAAACCGGGATTTGGTTATGCACATGACGTTTCAGATGGACCCGGCCACCCACACCCTGCACATCCGGGCCAACAACGTGTCGGGTATGGTACCCGAACGCAAGGGCGTGGTCAGAATCCCGCATTGGCGATCGCTATGGACAGTTCAGCAGATTACCCCCCAACGGATGCGCATCGAGTACCTGTTTCAGGTTGACCCCGGTGGCGATTTTCCGATCTGGCTCGCTAATACCCTTATTGCCAGCGGCCCGTACCAATCGTTTGCGGGCATGGAGGCTTTGCTCAAACGTCCATACTACCAGAACCGAACCTTCAGTTTCCTGCCTCATTGAGCAAGGGGTAATTGATCTTGAACTGACCCATATAAACCCCAAACTACACCGTTAGCAGATCGCTCCAGCGGGTGGTAAATTGCGCCGACAGATGATCGTGTCGTCCATCCCAGCGGGCTTTACCTGACCTCACGGTTGGTCCCTCAGCCGCCAGCCGAACCGTTTCGAGACCCATTGCACCATTCAGTTCGTCCATCAGGGTCATCAGCCGGGCCTTGCGGGGGTCGGGTGGAAGGGCAAACAGGTCGGTTTGGCAATTGCCTTCGGGCACCAGCCCCGATACCATCACGCCCGCTTTCATGTATCGATGTCCGGACAGCCAAAGTGATTTAAGCAAGTACAAAGCCGGTTCAAGCAGGTCGGGCGTGTGGTTGGTGGCTACTGGCAACGTGATGGTACGGTAGGCCTGCTGCTGCGGTAAATCGGGCCGGTGTTTGTTGGTACGGATAAAGACCGTGAGTAAATTGGCCGCCGACTGCTGCGCGCGTAGTTTGCGCCCCACCCGCCCCACAAACGTCGCAACGGCTTCCGACAGTATTTCGTATTCGTTGGTAGGCTTGCCAAAACTACGCGAACAGGCAATCGCTTTTTTGGGGTCATGCGCACTACCCAGCAGATTCTCAGGTTCCCGGCACGATACCCCGCGCAACTCCATCACAAGCCGGAGTCCATCGACCGTCATGCTTCGGCGGACCCAGTCGTCGGTTTGGCGGGTTAAGTCACCTGCCGTCCGAATTCCGTGCTGCTCCATTAGTTTGCCGTACTGCCGACCAATCCCCCACACATTGCCCACGGCAAAGGCATCGAGCACGGGCGTAATCTGCTCCGGTTCCTGGAGCCAGCACACGCCACCGGGTATTTTCTGTTGCTTAGCCCATCGGTTAGCCAGTTTGGCCAGTGTACGGGTGGGGCCAATCCCGATGGATACCGGTATGCCCGTCCACTGTTTTACGGTTTGCCGCAACTGTCGGGCAAACTGCGCCAAATCGGGGTGAGTCCGTTCATAGCCCGACAGGTTCAGAAAAGCCTCGTCGATTGAGTACACCTCAACCTCGGCCACAAAATGCGCCAGGGTTTGCATCACCCGGTCCGACATATCACCGTACAGGGCATAATTGCTGCTGTAAACGGCAACATCGTGCTGTTTAACAAGGGACTGTATCTGAAAAAACGGCGCCCCCATAGCTATACCCAGGGCTTTGGCCTCGTCTGAACGGGCAATTACACAACCATCGTTGTTGCTCAATACCACCACCGGCCGACTGTCGAGTTTAGGGTTGAATACGCGTTCGCAGGATGCGTAAAACGAGTTGCAGTCGACGAGTGCGTACATAGGTTAGCCGTTGCCCCGGCGCCGGAGGTTACGAATGGAGAACGTGACTACCCCCCAGATTTCAAATTTCTGGCCGGGATGAACGTACTGGGGTTCATAGTCGGGATTTGATGGCAAAAGCACGATCATTCGGCCGGCCCGCTGCCACCGCTTCACGGTAAATTCGCCATCTACGCAGCAAATGACCACATCGCCCGGCTGAGCCGTTAATGACCGGTCGACCACCAGGATATTGCCATCGTGAATATCATCGTCAATCATCGAATCGCCCGAAACCCGCACGTAATAGGTAGCCATAGGATTGGCCACCACGAGTTTGTTCAGATCAAGTTTGAGGTCGATATAGTCGTCGGCGGGGCTGGGGAACCCGGCCGGAATAGAGCTGACAAAAAACGGTAATTCGAGTTCCGTTTCGATTGAAGCCCGGTGCCAATTGGGCGGCACAGGCCCGTAGTGATTTGTGTTGAGGACCATGTTGTATCAGGAGAAGCTGCCATAATACAACAATACAGCATTTATATAATACAAGTCAAATATATACGATAATCATTATTGTAATCAGAGACAGGCAAGCCGTTTTTAACCATTTAGGGGCGTTGCCGAAATCTTATTTGATTCGGCAACGCCCCTATTACGCACGAACAAACACTCATTCAAACCAATTAATTTGGATCGGTCGACGGCGTATTCGTGTTATTATCTCGCTCTGTAAACGGATAGGGCATGAAATTACGTGTCCGTTCGGCATTTGCCTGAGGGGTTGTATCGGGCCCGGAGCGGCCAAACCGGCGGCTGTCTTCAAGCCGGAAACCCTGAAAAGCCAGCTCAATCTGCCGGTTTCGGTAAATCTCCTGCAAGATCGCGTTAGCCGTATTGGCTCCGGCATACGCCGGTAAACCAGCGCCTACACCCCATGCATCCTGAGCAGGAGTTTTGGTAAGTACCCGGTTCAGTTCGGTTACGGCGTTGGTCAAATCATTTTTACGGGCAAACGCTTCGGCCCGGATCAGTAGTATCTCACCGGGCAGATAAACCGGGATAGCTGTACTGTTTGAGGTATAAAAGCCTGTTCCGAGGTTCTGCGTAGCCGTGGGGTTCGTACGGAAATAGAACGTCAGCCGCCGGTCTGACGGATCGGGCTGAAGGGCTCCCGTCAGACCAAAACTGGTGTTGGTAGGCGCAAACACGTTCACATTGCCAAAGGCAGTCTCAAACACCGGATTGCGGGCATTTTCGTCAAATGAAAACGACGACCGAACCGTCAGGTTAACCCGCCCTGCGGCTGCAATGGCCTTGTCATAGTCACCGGCAAACAACGCATAACGGGCAATCAATGCCTGTATAGTATTCGGAATGTCAATGCCCGCCGGGATACGGGTCAGAAAACTGGCGGAGGGTGGCGTACTACTCACCAGCGTAGCAGCCGTTTCCAGCTGCTGAATGGCCTCCCGGAGCAACTGCTCGCGCGGTACAAAGGGCGCATTGGTGCCTGTAGCCACCGGAGCCTGCTGGAAAAACTGCGCAAGTGTTCCGAGCGAAAGAGCCTTAAAAATCGACGCGTAGGCCACCACCCCTGATTTGAGGCCAGCATCGGTAATGACCCGGTCGGCGTTTGTAAGCACAATGTCGGCACTAGCGCGGGTAAGCTGGCAGCTTGTCCAGAGATTCCGCACAACAGCGTTGGAGCCTTGCACACTATTCAATCCCTGCTCCAGAAACAACTCGTCGGTGTTTCCGGCATTCAATACGCGCAATTCGCGGGTGGTCAGACCACCGGCCGCCACAGCGTTGTAGATAGCCCCGGCACGGGTGGTAGTGTAGCGAAATTGTAACCCGTTTACGAGCGTCACCAGCCCGTCGGGTGAGTTTATAACCTGCTGCTCGCTGGCCGCGCTGGGATTCAAAAACTCCTGCTGGCAGGCATTCTGAGTCACAGTCAGCGCCAACAGGGAGATCAGGATGATATATTTTTTCATGTTGAATGTCGTTTGTAGTCATTCATTACCCGTAGCCATGACGGATTATTAGAACGTTGCCGTCAGTTGGAGTTGGTACGTGCGCGGAATGGGTACGTTGCCGAAGTCGACGCCCCGCACCAGATCGGCGTTACCGCCCGAGTTAGTTTCTGGATCGAAACCGTTGTAGTTGTCCCACGAGATCAGGTTTCGGCCAACCAACGATACATTCCAGTTGCTAACCCCTTTGATCAAGCGCGGCAGCGCATAGCTCAATCCAACCTCGCGGAGCTTCACAAACGAACCATCGTCAACCCGGAACTCACCAATAGGCCCGATGGCGAAGATGTAACCACGCTGCAACGTTCCGCGCATTTCCTGCTCAGCCAGTTTACCAATACCGACGTTTTCGCGCGTGCGCTTATCGGCGTTGAATACCTGATTACCCTGCACAGCATCGAGCATGAACCGGAACGACAGTTTCTTGTACGTCAGGTTCGACGCAAACGAGCCGGTCCATCTCGGATTCGGGTCACCAATAACACTGCGGATAAACGCGCCTGTTGGCTGCCCTTCGGCCGTACGCTGGGGCGTGTACGAAAGGTCGGCACCCGTGCCCTGCGTACCACGCTCACGCTGAGGCAGGCCCTGCGGTGTCAACAACAACGAACCATCGGCATTGCGGGCGTACGGGAACTCAAAAAATACACTGGCAGGCTGTCCTTCGATCAGGAATACGGGTGCCCCCGAAACAGTAGCGATTTCAATACGTGGGCTACCCAGGGCCAGAATTTTGTTGCGGTTGCGGTTGAAAATCAATGTTACATCCCACGAAAGGTCTTTCCGTTTGACGGGCATCGCATTGAGCATCAGTTCAATTCCTTTGTTTTCCATGCTACCCACGTTGTTGATAATCCCCGTTCCACCCGACGATGGTGCCGTAGTCCGGTTTACCACAAGGTCGGTAATCCGCTGATTATAGGCAGTGGCGCTCAGGTTGATGCGGTTATTCAGGAACGACATATCCAGCCCCCCTTCCAGTTCGGCCATGCGCTCAGGCCGAACAGCAGGGTTGGCGAGCGTCGACGATGGGATGATCGTATTCCGACCGAGGAACGCCACCGGCTGGAACTGCCAGAAGCGGCTATACGATCCGATACCCGACAAGTTGCCCGACTCACCGTAGCTGGCCCGAACCTTCAGATCATTCCAGACACGGCCAATACCCGACGAGGCTTTCCAGAAACCCAGATCCGACACGACAAACGAACCGCTCACTTTCGGGTAAATCTGGTTGGTTTCGGAAGGCGAGAATTTAGACGAAGCGTCCCGACGCAGTGCGCCCGTCAGAAACGCGAGGTTCTTGTAGGCAAAGGTCGCCTGCCCAAAATACCCGCTCAGACTAAAGCGGTCGAGGCCGTACCCCAACTGGAACGTTGTACTGGCCGCACCACTGACCGTCTCGATAAAGGGCGCCAGGTTCTGCCCTTCGTTGCGGGTAAAGTCGGTACGGCTAAACTGGTAATTATACCCGGCAATCAGGTTCATTTTCAGATCGTTGCTCAGGTTACGCTCATAGCCAACGGTAATATCGTTATTCAGCAAAAACACATTATTGTTGGCCGTAGCAGCATACCCATTTGGATACCGCTCGAGCGGCAAACCAGCCTGTGCCTGATACGGATAAGGCCGGATGTAGTTACGGCCAAACTGCCCGTATGTGTCGACCCCCACAATCCAGTCGATGCTCATCCCTTTTATGGGCGTCAGGTTCAGTTGCATATCGCTGATAGTGCGGTTTACGGCCTGCGTAAACTGCATATCCTCGATAGTCGAGAGTGGGTTCACGCGCGTAGGCTCAACGGCCTGTAAGTTGCCAGCCGCGTCGCGCTGGGTAATGTTCCAGATATTGTTGGTGATATTGACCGAGTTGATAGGGCTATAAAACACATTACCGTTAGCCTTCTCATTAGCGAAGCTGTTGGCATAATTCAGACCCGCCGACAGCTTGGCCCAGTTGGTCAGCCGCTGATCGAGCCGGGCCCGGAAATTATAACGCCGGAAGTCGGTTCCCCGAATAATCCCCTGATTGTTCAGATAGCCAAACGAAACGTAATAGTTCGTCGTGTTGGCTCCGCCCGATACCGACAGCGTATTATCGGTGCCATAGCCGGTACGGAAAATCTGGTCGAAATAGTTGTAACGGGTTACGTCGACAAGATTGGTAGCCAACTGAGTCGTGGCTCCATCGCGCACAATTCCGGTAGTTGTCACACCGGGGTTAGCCGCGATCTGCGCTGCCGAGATACCGCCGATCGTGTGCAGCCGCAGTCCGGCAAAGCCAAACTGCTTACCGAACGTAGAAATAGGTACGCTTTTTCGCAGCTCATTTACATTGAAGCTGGTAGTGAGCGAAACGCGGGGTGCTCCCGTAGCCCCTCGCTTGGTAGTAATCAGCACCACACCATTGGCAGCCCGCGAGCCGTATTGCGCTGCCGCTGCCGCCCCATTTACTACGTTGATGCTGGCAATATCGGCCGGGTTAAGGTCGGCCAAACGGTTCTGTCCGGCATTGGCCCCGCCAATTTGATTACCTACTGCCTGTTGCGATACGTTATCGCTGGCGTTGCTGACAATCACACCATCAATTACATAGAGAGGGTCTGAGGAACCCGACAGCGACTTTACTCCGCGCAGACGAATGGTGATGCCACCGGCCGGATCGCCCGAGTTTTGGGTAATCTGAGCCCCCGGCACACGCCCCTGCAACGAGTTGATGAGCCCACCCGTACCCGTTTGTGTAAGCTCCTGCCCCTTGATGGTGCTGATGGCATTACCGAACTGCCGACGTGGCCCCGAAATGGTTTGAGCCGCCACAATAACCTCATCGAGGGTCTGATTGACTTCAGACAGGGTGGCATCAGCCGAAATATTTTCCTGATTACCCAACGTAACGGGTACATCCTGGCCCGTGTAGCCAATGGATGTAAACGCCAGCGTGTAGGAGCCCGGGGCAACCGTTACGCCGAGGTTGTAAGAGCCATCGGCAACGGAGGTAGTACCAAGTTGGGTACCACGCAGCAGCACCGTTACACCGGGAATGGCCTGACCAGCATTGTCAGTAACTCGACCTTTGATGGTGTAGCGTATGCCTTGTGCCAGCACATTACTACAAAGCAGTAGAGCCAGACAGAACACCCCAACCGGGAAGATCTGCCAATTAGCTCTTTTGTACAGATTAGTCATAGGTTTAACATTTCGATGTATAAGGAATTTTACTGGTAATTCTGGGGCAAAAGTAAGTACAAACAGCATACCTTATTGCCATCGATCAGGCTGGTATTGTGCCGGCCTGATCGATTCACACTCCTCTCAAATATCAAACTTGATACCCTGCGCCAGTGGCAGTGTCGTACCGTAATTGATGGTATTGGTTTGCCGACGCATGTAGGCTTTCCAGGCATCGGACCCCGACTCGCGACCTCCGCCTGTTTCTTTTTCGCCCCCAAACGCGCCCCCGATTTCAGCCCCCGACGTACCGATGTTCACATTGGCAATGCCGCAGTCGGAACCGGCCGCCGACAGGAATTGCTCGGCTTCGCGGAGATTGAGCGTAAAAATTGATGACGAAAGCCCCTGCGGTACCCCGTTTTGCAGGGCAATGGCCTCATCGATGGTCCGATATTTCATCAGGTATAGAATAGGCGCGAAGGTTTCGTGTTGTACAATGGCCCAGTCGTTTTGCGCTTCGGCAATGCACGGGCGCACGTAGCAACCCGACGTGTAGGGTTCGCCCTCCAGCACGCCCGGCTCTACCACAAACCGGCCACCTGCCTGCCCTACGGCCTCTACTGCGGCCAGATACCCTTCCACTGCCGCCTTGTCGATCAGGGGGCCCACGTGGTTGGTTTCTTCGAGCGGGTTGCCAATGCGCAACTGCCCGTAGGCTTTCGCCAGCCGCGCTTTTACTTCTTCATACACGGTTTCGTGCACAATCAGCCGCCGGGTGGTCGTACAGCGTTGACCAGCCGTACCCACCGCGCCGAACACAATAGCCGGAATAGCCACATTCAGGTCGGCGTGCTGTGAGACAATAATGGCGTTGTTACCGCCCAATTCGAGCAGGCAGTGGCCCATACGCTCGGCCACGGTAGCGCCTACGGCCCGGCCCATTCGGGTGCTTCCGGTAGCAGAAACCAAGGCCACACGCGGGTCGCGGGTGAGCCACTCACCTGTATCGCGGCCACCCGTCACCAGGCACGACACCCCTTCGGGCACATCGTTATTACGGAGTACATCACCAATAATTTGTTGGCAGGCCAGAGCGGTGAGCGGTGTTTTTTCAGACGGTTTCCAGACGCACACATCCCCGCAAACCAGGGCAATCATGGCATTCCACGACCAAACAGCCACCGGAAAGTTGAACGCCGAGATGATGCCCACCACACCCAGCGGGTGCCACTGCTCGTACATGCGGTGGGCCGGGCGCTCGGAGTGCATGGTGAGTCCGTACAGTTGCCGCGACAGCCCGACGGCAAAGTCGCAGATGTCGATGATCTCCTGCACTTCGCCCAGACCTTCCTGTAGCGATTTGCCCATTTCGTAGCTTACCAGCTTGCCCAGATCGGTTTTGTAGAGCCGGAACTGCTCACCCATTTGCCGGACAATTTCGCCCCGGCGGGGGGCGGGCACTAATCGCCACTGTTCAAAGGCCTGCCGGGCGGTCTCGACTACCCGATCATAGTCGGCGCGGGTTGAGGTGTACACCCGTGCCATGAGTTTGCCGTCGACGGGTGAATATGAATCAATTGTTTTGTCGGAGGTGTGCCAGAACTGCTGGCCTGTACTGGTGCCTGGCTTTACGGCCTGGGCAGGAAGTGGAAGGATCGACTCCATACTATGTGTAGATTGTTGATTCAGTTTGGATGCAAGATAATACCTCTGCGGCAGTTGCCCGAACGCAATTAGCCAACCGCTTACATGTACTAAGCTCAGTACTGGACATTAGATGTTGGACATTAGGCGTTAGACCTCCATACATAGAGGTAGCAAGTCTAAGGTCTAGTGTCTGAAGTCCGAATGTCCAGTACTGAATGTGCCTTTTACATTATTCATTCACTTAGCAGTAGCGGCAGGCAATCGCGCAGACTATCGAGCTGGAGGTACTGGATACCCGTATCGGGTGGGGTGACCTGCTCAATGTGCCAGGTGGTATGGTAGGGAATGTAGATGGCCTGCCCCCCCAAAGCCGCCACGGGCAAAATATCCGATTTGAGCGAGTTACCGATCATCAGAAACTCGGCCGGTTGCAACCCATACCGGTCCAATATTTTCTGATAGGCGGCTTCGTTTTTTTCACTGACAATCTCCACATGACTGAAATAGGCCCCAATTCCTGAGCGAGCCAGCTTGCTTTCCTGATCCAGCAAATCACCCTTGGTCAGGAGCATCAGCGAATACTGGGGCGTAAGGGCATCCAGCACTTCTTCTACACCGTCGAGCAACTCAATCGGAAATCGCAGCAGTTTTTTTCCCTGATCGATAATTTGCTGGATGGCCGCACCCGTCACCTGCCCTTCCGTCAGCTTGATGGCCACCTCAATCATGGAAAGCGTAAACCCTTTGGCTCCGTAGCCCAGCAGGGGTAGGTTTTCAATCTGCACCTGTCGCAGAGCCTCGTCGAGTTCGGTAGGCGTACCGTACTGGGCCAGAAACGCCTTGAGATCGGCTTCGGCCTGATCGAAATGGGGCTGGTTGGCCCACAGCGTATCATCCGCGTCGAGGGCAATTAATTGGGGTTTGGTAATCATTCGGGGTTGCTTGGCCCCAACGGGCCACTGGTGTACGGTGCAAAGCTATACAACAACTACAGCCAACACGCCATATTGGGCAGGGCCTTCGCGATTTTCACCCGGTTTGCCTGTAACTTGTCCGTTATGAAGTATCGACTCGTCATTTTCGATTTTGACGGCACCCTGGCCGATTCGTTCGCCTTGTTTTTGCGCACGTTCAACGACGTAGCGGGGCAATATGGCACCCGGCCGATTCTGGATACCGAACTGAATACCCTACGGACAATGGGAGCCCGGGGACTAATCCGCCATTTTGAGATTCCCCCGTGGAAGGTGCCTTTTATTGCCTACAGCGTTCGTCGGCGTATGGCTCGGTCTATTACCGACGTGCAGTTGTTCGAGGGCATTCCCGAACTATTGACACAACTGGCTCATGCGGGCGTTCGTCTGGCCATTGTCAGCTCCAACTCCGAAGCCAATATCCGGCGAGTGCTGGGGCCAGATTGTGCCGCAACCATCACCGATTACGTTTGCGGAACCGCCATTTTTGGCAAGGCGAAAGCATTCAGCAAGGTGGTTCGGCAAAGTGGTGTATCACCAGACCAAACCCTATGTGTGGGCGACGAGCTTCGCGATTGGGAAGCCGCGCTGGCTGTAGGCATCCCGTTTGCGGCCGTTGGCTGGGGTTACACTTATTTCGATGCCCTCCCTACCCTACCCGAGGGGCAGCTAATTAATCGAGTCGAGGCTATTGCGAGCGCAGTTTTAGCTCCAGCCTAAGCAAAAAGCCCCGCTACGGAGGGTAGCGGGGCTTTTGGGTTCGGTACGCCGACCGGTTTATGCGTGCTCTTCGATGCGACGCTCGTGGCCGGTTTCAAATTCTTCCGACGCCCCTTTGGTCGGGCGCATCTTAATGATTTTCAGCTTCTCAAGGCCTTTGATAACGGGATACGTGGGGTCCATTTCGAACCACTTAGCTCCGAAGTTGGCCGAGTTGGGCCGCTTGTGGTGGTTATTCTGGAACAGCTCGCCCATCATCAGGAAATCCAGCATGAGCGAGTTACGCGACTTATCGTGGTTGTCGAAGTTCTGGTAACCGTACTTGTGTCCGCTCCAGTTTACGATAGCACCGTGGATTGGTCCCATCAGGAAGTGAATAGGCAGCAGGAAGAAAAAGGCCCAGTGCATATCCAGATACAGGAACGCGAAAATGTAGAACAGCGAGTAGGCAATACCCCAACCAGCCCGCGAAATCCACGAATCGCCCACCTTCTCGATCAGTGCCCACTCCGGGTAGTTGCGGTCAAACTGACGCTCCACCTTCTGGGTGCGGTGCAGCACAGCGTTGTAAATGTTTTTGGTTTTCCACATCATCGTCAGAAGGTTCTTCGTGTGATGGGGAGAGTGCGGGTCTTTGGGCGTGTCGCTGAATGCGTGGTGCATCCGGTGCAGCACGGCGTAAGCCCGCGGACTCAAATACGACGACCCTTGCGAGACGTACGTCAGGAAATAAAAGAAACGCTCCCAGAATTTGCTCATGGTGAACATCTTATGGGCAGCATAGCGGTGCAGAAAGAATGTCTGGCAAAACAGGGACAGATACCAATGCCCCACAAAAGCGACGATAGCAACCACAGTGGAATTGTTTTGAACGTTTATTTTAAACAAAAATACGATTAAACCTTGAATATACCCGCTCTAATCGGTTTAAAGCCGGATCTAATTGGACGTTGTCGCGTATTGCAACAGATTGGCCCCCATCCGAAGTGCCTGTTGCCGAACGGGTTCAGGGTCGTTATAAACGCTCTGATCTTCCCAACCGTTGCCAAGGTCACACTCATAACTGTAAAAACAGACTAAACGTCCCTGATAGACCAAACCAAACCCTTGTGGGGCCTTACCATCATGCTCGTGAATCTTGGGCAAACCCGTCGAAAACTTGAACCGTTGGCTGTAAATGGGGTGATTGAAGGGTAACTCGACAAACGACAGCTCCGGAAAAACTTTTTTCATCTCACGCCGGATAAACTTGTCCATACCGTAATTATCGTCGATGTGTAAAAAACCGCCCGACATCAGATACCGGCGCAGGTTCTGAGCCTCGGCCGTTGAAAACAGCACGTTGCCGTGCCCGGTGAGGTGCACAAATGGGTAGCTGAACAGGTCGGGGCTCCCTACCTCCACAATATCTTCTTCGGGAAAGATATTCATGCGCAGGTTCTGGTTGGCAAACTTGATCAGGTTTGGCAGCGAGGTTTTGTTGGCGTACCAGTCGCCCCCGCCGTTATACTTCAGTTTGGCAATTTTGTACGCATACTGCGCCTGAGCCGGGACAATGAAAAAGGCACAATGCAGCATGAGTAAGGCTGGAAGCAGGATTCGTTTCATGCGTTCAGTAAGTTTAGAATCTGACAGGCCGCGAGGGCTGCGGTTTCGGTACGAAGCCGGTTGTTGCCGAGAGTTACATTCTCAAAACCAGCCTGTTGGGCAATGATTAGCTCGGTGGGGGCAAAGTCTCCCTCCGGTCCGATTAACACCGTGTAGCTACCGTTTATTGTGGCTTTTTTGAATAAATGTTCCGGCGGAGTGTTGACGGGCAGGTGGGCAATAAACCGTTGCCCCTCGGTGATGGTGGGCAGCAGCTTTTCGAGGGGCAGGGCCTCATCGAGCTGGGGCATCCAGCTTTGCAGCGACTGCTTCATGGCGGCCACGGCGATTTTTTCGAGCCGCTCCAGTTTGAGTACCCGCCGTTCGGAATGTTGCCCGAAGAAGAAACTGATTCGTTCGATACCCAGTTCAACGGCTTTCTCCACAAACCACTCGATCCGGTCGATGTTTTTGGTGGGTGCCACACAAATACGCACTGAAAAAGGACGGGCGGGTGTGTACTGTTCGTCGAGGACGCGAAAGGCGCACTGCCGGGCATCAGCTTTAGTGATTTGGGCGTCGAAGCGGGCGCCCCGCCCGTTGGTTACGGCAATGGAATCGCCCGCACCCAGCCGAAGGGTTTTAACGGCATGGCGGGAGTCGTCTTCGGTCAGTTGAGAAATGGAATCAGGCTGGTAAAAGAGATGCACTTTGTACTGCTGGTTGGGCCTTTCGGGCAAGATAATGATTATTTTGGCTTAATTTGGAGTGACCGTCGGCCTCTTCTATGCCATAAGATAAATGCAATCTTAATCTACAGGGTTCCAATCTCTTTCATCCTACTTGACTTTACCCCATGGCAACCAAAAAGAAACTTTCCGAAATGACATTAGATGAGCTGTATACTGAGGAACAACTTTTGAATAATACGTTCTTTGCCACAAGAAATTTGATTGGCAGTCTTTCCATTGTCGCCCTGACCATTGCCCTGGCCTTCTATATCATGAAAGACTCGTTCAGCTACTTTTTTGCGGCCTTGATTCTCTGGTTAATCTATTCCGTTGCGAGCAAATTCATCTACAGGAATCGACTTATCAACGAAATAAAGTCTCGCCAGTAGGAGGCCCAGAAACCACTCTACACATCAAACGTCACTTTCGGATTTTTCAGGCTTTTCATGGCCCCGGTCAGGCCGTTGAGCGTAAGCGGAAACATCCGGTTGCCCGACCATTTCCGGATGATGTCGATGCTTTGCGTATACGACCAATACGCCGGAATCATGGGGTTGAGCCACACTAAATGAGGGTACTGTTCCTTGAACCGATTGAGCCACACCAGGCCCGCTTCTTCGTTGTAATGCTCTACGCTACCCTTGGGAGCCGTAATCTCGTAGGGCGACATGCTGGCGTCGCCCACAAAAATGACTTTGTACTCTTTGTTATATTTGTGGAGCACCTCCCAGGTTGGAATACGGTCTTTCCGGCGCGAATTGTCTTTCCAGAGGGTTTCGTACACACAGTTATGAAAATACAGAAACTCCAAATGCTTAAACTGGTAGCGGGCCGCCGAAAATAACTGATTGCAGAGGTCGATATGCTCGTCCATTGATCCGCCTACATCAAACAGCATCAGCACTTTCACCCGATTTTGGCGGGAAGGCTGCATCTGAATGTCGAGCATACCTGCGTTGCGGCTTGTTCGGTCAATGGTTCCGTCGATGTCCAGTTCATTTTCGGCCCCTTCGCGGGTCAGAATCCGCAACCGGCGCAAGGCCATCTTGAGGTTTCGGGTATTCAGTTCAATATCGTCAGCGTAGTTTTTGTACGCCCGGTCTTCCCAAACTTTCAGCGCCCGCCCGCTCCCTTTGCCGGGGGCACCTTTGTCGGTTTTGAAGCCTTCGGGCGAATAGCCCCCTACCCCAAAGGGCGAAGTTCCGCCCGTTCCAATCCATTTGTTGCCTCCTTCGTGCCGCTCCTGCTGTTCGTCGAGCAACTTTCGAAAGCGCTCCCAGAGTGCATTGAGCCCCCCGGCAGCTTCCAGAGCCGCTTTTTCTTCGTCGCTCAGAGACCGCTGCATGGCATCGCGGAGCCATTCGGGCGGAATATCAGGCAGGCCCTCGGCCCCGACCGACTCCCGACCCGTCACAAACAGACCAAACACCCGGTCGAACAGATCCAAGTGTTGCTCATGCTTAACCAGAGTCGTTTTACTCAGAAAGTAAAAATCGTCGATAGTTGGCTCGGCCACATCGCTCCGCAGGGCCTCAAGCAGCGTCAGGTACTCTGGCAGCGTAACCGGCAGATGGTGTTGACGAAGCAGCAGAAAGAAGTCGAGAAACATGGTAACAACGAACAACGAACAGTGAACAATCAACAACGAACAGTGAACAACCAACAATGAACAACGAACAACCAACAGTGAGCAGTAAACAATAAGCAGTGAGCGTACAACACAACCTACTGATCACTATTCGTTGTTAACTGTTGGTTGTTAATTGTCAATACGGTCGGGTTCCCTTTCGTTTCAATGCCCCCAGCAAGTCAGAGTCCTGTTCATTTTTGAGCAGCGCCCCAAGGTAAGGCGGTAATTCATTGAGCGTGTCGAGGTCGGTGAGGTCGTCGTGCGTGACACCCGATGCCAGCAACAACCGCACCCAGTCGATCAGCTCACTTGTCGAGGGCTTTTTCTTGAGCGCTTTCACGTCGCGGATAGCGTAAAACACCGACAACGTTTTGGCTAGCAACTCCTGGGGCAAATCGGGGAAATGAACCGCCACAATCTGCTCCATCGTTTCGCGATCGGGAAACCGGATATAGTGGAAAAAACACCGGCGCAGAAACGCATCGGGCAGCTCTTTCTCGTTGTTCGACGTGATAATCACCACCGGACGGTGCCGGGCCGAAATGGTTCGTTGCAATTCGTAGCAGTAAAACTCCATCCGGTCGAGTTCCTGCAACAGATCGTTCGGAAATTCAATATCGGCCTTATCAATCTCGTCGATCAGCAACACGGCCTGCTCTTCCGACTCGAAGGCCTCCCAGAGTTTTCCTTTGCGAATGTAGTTCGAGAGGTCATTGATGCGGGCCGAATCGAGGCCCCGGTCGGCAAGTTGGGAGTCGCGCAGCCGCGAAACGGCATCGTACTCGTACAACCCCTGCTGGGCCGAGGTGGTCGATTTTACGTGCCAGGTGTACAGGGGTTTCCCCAGCGAGCGGGCTACTTCGAACGCCAGCAGGGTTTTGCCGGTGCCGGGCTCCCCTTTGATCAGGAGAGGCTTTTGAAGCAGCACGGCCGCGTTAACGGCCGTGCTGAGTTCGCGCGTAGCGATGTATGAATCGGTTCCAGTGAACATATAACGTTCGTAGTTTTTGGCTCGTGGTTTATTGTACGTAATTACTTAATCCTCAGCAACCAAAAACAATAAACCAAAAACTAAAAACTCAAAGCCTCTATTCTTCGCCGTCTTCGGAGAACGAGTACAGCGTTGTGTCTAATTGCAGGGTGCCGCTATTGAATTTTTGAATAAACGCTTCGATCACCTCTTCGTTGATTTCTTCCACGTTGAGACACACGTCGAGCGCAATACCATAATCCGAATCCAGGTCGAGCTCTACATGCTCCTGCACTTTCACAGCCTCGGTTTCTTCCAGCTCTTCGATCAGCTCAGTCAGCGCGGTTTCGGCTTCTTCCTCGTCTTCAGGGCTGATTTTATAATTCGCCTTACGCTCCTCGGGGGGTACGTAGCTCGGAAACGACGTTTTGAGTTGCTCAACCGCCATCTCGTACACCATGCTGCTATGATGCAGGCGCAACGTGTACACCAGGGCATCATAGATAACATCCTGGCCTTTGTAGGTACCCACAAACTGAATGTGCTCGCACTCGCCCGACTCCAGCATGTCCAGATCGGGATCTTCGATGTACACAAACGAGGTTTCACCTTCGCTGCACTCAGCACGCAGCTCTTCGATTTCTTTCGGGTCAAAGCCCGGATTCTGATTCGTTGCCATATACTTACAAAGCTACAGACAATCGGCGGAAAACCGCTTCGGCCAAATCAACCGCTATATCTAACGGTCTCTGATCCACCGCACTAATCGTATCTTCAGGGCGATGAATCCGAGGCATTTCGCCGTTTTGGTCGAGCGCACACAACGCCAGAACGGGTATGTGCTGCCGCACAAACCAGACGCTATCAAAATCGGCTGTGTGCCAGCGTCCAGTCTGCACCTGCTCCCGAAAAGGCTCATTCTGAAGCAGTTCGCGGGCCGTTTGCGTAGCTATATTTTTGTACTGAATAACCTCCACGGTACCGGTTTGTTCGATTACCGTTAGTTTACCAGCCCCCAGGGTATCGAAGTTGATAGCAGCCGTTTTGCCCGTCGGCCAGCTTTGGCGGTGTTTTTCAACGTAATAATACGCACCCAGCATCCCAACTTCTTCAGCACTCGTTAGCACCACTTCCAGATCCACGTGGGCCGGTTTGTTATGCCGGAGCCGGTCGGCCGTTTGCAGAGCCGCCACCACACCCGTTGCGTTATCGCTGGCACCGTTGGTGTAGCCGTGCAGGTAGTAGCCAATGGTACCCATCACCGCCTGCAACACAAAATAGAGGACCAGTCCGTACCGGGCATATGACAGCCACCCCCACCCTACCCCGGCAGCTTCGAGCGTAGCCAGCCCTGCTGCCAGTACCATGAGCATCAGCGAGACAATGAGCGACGCCCGAAATGTTCGCTGACTCGACCCGTACAGGGCCGATACAGGAGCCGTATCATAATGAGCCATCAGAATCAGCTTCCTGACCGACTCGGGCCGGTTGGTAGTCGCCGGCCACCGGCCCACTACGTTATGGGCGGTGTGTAGCACCGGAAACTGCACCACCGGTGAGTACCGCCAGTTGAAATATAGCCAGGCCAACCCCGCATACACCCACGCCAAAGCGGGTGTCCACCAGGCCCCCGGCCGCACCAGCAGCAGCCCAAGCACCAGCCCGCCAATGAGCCAGTACACCACGGTTACGTATGTTTTGGGCGTTCGAAACGGTTCGAGCCGGACCTCGGCCCCCATGTCGGTGAGGCATTGGCTCAGTAAAGCTGCGGCTTCCCGTTCGCAGGGGGTGGCCGCCCCGCGGTGGGGCAATCGGGTCAGGTGCGCAAGCAAGTCAGAATGCACAGGATAAGGGAGATGGTCAGGAGGTCGGGCCGGCACCCAAAAAATACGGGTCCGGTGTTAATCAAAAACACCGGACCCGTTCAGAACTAATCATATCGGGCCGCAGAAATACTACAGCGGGCCGCTCCGTAGCTTACTTCACAAAGAGCATCTCGCGGTATTTCACCAGTGGCCAGTCTTCGTCATCGACAATCTGTTCCAGCTTATCTACCTCGTACCGGATTCCGTCGAAATACCCGATCACCTCGGTAGCATACAGGCGGGCCATCTCAGCCGTGTCGGCCTTGTTGTTGGCACGCTTACGGGCTTCGATCATCTCTTCCACGTTTTTCTTGATTACCGCCACCCGGGTCGAAATCTCCCGGAGAATGTCTTTCACGGGCTCTGCCTCGGTCACCATACCCAGATCGACCAGGTTTTTAGCCGTTTCGGCCAGTTTGGCCTGGTATTTCACCGCCGTCGAAACCACGTGGTTGATGGCCAGATCGCCCATAACGCGGGCCTCGATCTGCACTTTCTTTACGTACTTCTCCAGCTCAATTTCGTAGCGCGAATGCACCTCCGTATGGCCCATAACGCCTACCCGCTGGAACACATCGAGTGACTCCTGGCTGAGGTAAACTTTGAGGGCTTCGGGCGTCGAGTTAATGTTTGACAGACCCCGGCGGGCCGCTTCTTCCACCCACTCATCTGAGTAGCCGTTGCCTTCAAACAAAATCCGCTTGCAGCCTTTATAATACTGCTTCAGGATGTCGACTATGGCCAGTTCTTTCTTCTCACCGTTGTTCAGCCGCACGTCGAGGTCGGCCTTGAACTGCTGCAGCTGAGCGGCCACAATGGTGTTGAGTACAATCATCGTCGACGATGAGTTGGCGGCACCACCCACCGCCCGGAACTCAAACTTATTGCCCGTAAAGGCAAACGGCGAGGTACGGTTTCGGTCGGTATTGTCGCGAATCAACGACGGAATCCGGTTCAGGCCCAGCTTGTAGTACACGTTGTCGCCTTTGTTGAGCGCGATTTCGTTTTTGGTTTCGAGATCTTCGAGTGCCTTCGTGAGGGTTTCGCCCAGAAACACCGACATAATGGCCGGGGGAGCCTCGTTGGCACCTAGCCGGTGCTCGTTGCCGGCCGAGGCAATACTGGCCCGCAGCAGGTCGGCATGGTCGTGTACAGCCTTGATTACGTTTACCAGGAACGTGATGAACCGGAGCGTTTCTTTCGGCTTGGTGCTGGGTCCGAGCAAGTTCACGCCCGTGTTGGTACCCATCGACCAGTTGTTGTGCTTACCACTACCGTTGATACCGGCAAACGGTTTTTCGTGGAACAGCACCTTAAAATCGTGCCGCTCAGCCACTCGCTCCATCAAATCCATGAGCAGGGCGTTATGGTCTACGGCCAGGTTCACCTCTTCAAATGTCGGGGCTACTTCAAACTGACCGGGGGCTACCTCGTTGTGGCGCGTCCGAACCGGAATACCCAGTTTGAGGGCCTCGAATTCGTAGTCGACCATGAACGCGTTGACACGGGGCGGAATAGAGCCGAAATAGTGATCTTCAAGCTGCTGCCCGCGTGCTGGCGAGTGCCCAAACACGGTACGGCCCGCCATGACCAGATCGGGCCGGGCGTAGAACAGGGCCTTGTCGATCACGAAGTACTCCTGCTCGGCACCGAGGGTAGCCGTTACTTTATCAATATTCCGATCGAAATACTGGCACACAGCCGTAGCAGCCTTATCGAGAGCCGACAGCGACTTAAGCAAGGGCGTTTTGTAGTCAAGAGCCTCGCCCGTGTACGAGATGAATACCGACGGAATACAGAGGGTTTTGCCACCGGCCCCGTTGTCCATCAGAAACGCGGGCGACGACGGATCCCAGCCGGTATAGCCGCGAGCCTCGAAGGTATTGCGCAGGCCACCGTTCGGGAACGACGACGCATCGGGCTCCTGCTGCACCAAAGCTCCCCCTTTGAATTTCTCAATGGCTTTTCCATCCATCGTCAGGTCAAAAAAGGCATCGTGTTTTTCGGCCGTCGAGCCGGTCAGCGGCTGAAACCAGTGGGTATAATGCGTTGCACCGCGCGATACCGCCCAAGACTTCATGGCGTTGGCCACCTCGTCGGCAATGTCGCGGTCAATTTTGCCACCCGTGTCAATGGCTTCGGTGATGCGGAGGTATGCTTCGGGCGAAAGCAGCGCCCGCATGGTTTCTTTATTGAATGTATTGACGCCGTAAAAATCGGCCACGCGCTCAGCAGGCGGAGTCACGGGTTTGGCATAACGATTCTGGGCTATTTCGAGGGCTTTGAAACGGTAATTCGACATAACAAGTCAGTGGCATTTATATGCGGTGAAAACAAAGCCAAAACTAAACAGATTGGCTAAAAATCAATGCAACTATACACAAAAACCCCACCTGCCAGGCAGATGGGGTTTGATTTTATGGGGTTGGTAATTGGATTCAACTGATTTACGACCGAAACGGGTTGTGATTACGTACCGCGACCTGGGCGATTGTATAGAATCCTACCCCTACCCTTTATACGAGCACCTCAGCCGACTTCACGGTCTTGATGATACGTGAAGCCACTTTGTATGGATCAGCAGCCGAGTTGGGCCGACGATCTTCGAGCCAGCCTTTCCAGCCCCGCTCTACCGTTGCGATGGGGATACGAATCGAAGCACCCCGGTCAGACACACCGTATGAGAACGTATCAATCGACTGGGTTTCGTGCTTGCCGGTCAAGCGCATGTGGTTATCAGCACCATATACGGCGATGTGTTCTGCCACTACCGGTGCAAACGACTGACAGATGGTGTCGTAAACGTCTTTGCTGCCTGCGGTACGGAGGGCCGTATTTGAGAAGTTGGCGTGCATACCTGAACCGTTCCAATCGGTATCGCCCAGGGGCTTGCAGTGCCAGTTGATAGCAACGTTATATTTTTCACCGATGCGCTCCAGCAGGTAGCGAGCTACCCAAATCTGATCGCCGGCTTCTTTAGCTCCTTTGGCAAAAATCTGGAACTCCCACTGACCGGTTGCCACCTCAGCGTTGATACCTTCTACGTTCAGGCCGGCATCGAGGCACACATCGAGGTGTTCTTCTACGATATGACGACCAAACGCGTTCATGGCACCTACCGAGCAATAGTATGGCCCCTGCGGACGCTTGGGGAAACCTTCGGCCGGGAAGCCCATCGGCTTGTCGATGGCCACATCCCACAGGAAGTACTCCTGCTCAAAACCAAACCAGAAATCATTGTCATCATCATCGATCGTAGCGCGACCGTTCGACTCGTGGGGAGTGCCATCGGCATTGAGCACTTCGCACATCACGAGGAAACCGTTTTTGCGCTGTGGGTCGGGGCAAACGAAAGCAGGCTTCAAGAGACAGTCTGATGAGCCGCCGGGAGCCTGCTCAGTCGATGATCCGTCGAACGACCACATTTCAGCGTCTTCTACCTTACCCGAAAAATCCGTTACGATTTTGGTTTTCGACCGAAGGCTTTGAGTGGGCTTGTATCCGTCAAGCCAAATGTACTCGAGTTTGCACTTTGCCATGATGATAAACGATATAGATGTTAGGTTTTGTTGCGATTAAACGGTAGCGGCAAACCGTTGATTATCTGTTGGCAAATGTAATAGCCAACAAGATAATAATAAAGTCAACCGCAAATCAAACCCCCATTTTTATTGAAATTTGCAAAAAATTCATAATTATAATTCGTACTGTACAAAAAATAGACAATAAAATTCGGAAGCATATCCCATAAATACCAAACATAAGTTTGGACTATTCAGCAAAAACCTCTCTAAAATTTGCCAATCTGGAAACCTGTTTCTCCGAAATCATGACTATTTCTCTTCCAAACACCCAAAAACGTACACCTACCTTTTACTAACTCTGTACACCGCTCTTACAAATAGTGTAGCGTTGTTGGGCACGCATCGGCGTATTTTGTGGTTATCATCAACATCTGTTTCCGTAACTTAAACATGATTACACGCATACTCTGGTTGCTTCTATACGGCATTGGCTGGGCAATCTGGCTTCAGTTTAACCGTTGCATTTTTCTGATATACCAGGCATTTCACGGAACAGCCGACCTGGCCCTCTGGCCCGACATTCTGCTGCACGGTCTCCGCATGGACCTGTCCGTAGCAGGGTACGCCGGTTTGTTGCCGGGGCTGGCGCTGGCTTTTTTGCCCTCGCGCTGGTTGCCAGGGTTCTTTGCCCGCTATACGTCGCTGCTGCTGATTCTGGTCAGTTTTATGACCACCATCGATATGGAGATGTACCGTACCTGGGGCTTCCGGCTCGACACGACCTTTTTACGGTACCTTAAAACCCCTGCCGAAGCGCTGGCTTCCATCGGGTCGTCGCCCCTCGAATGGCTCTCGGTTATTCTTATCGGGCTGATTGTGCTGGGCCTTCTCTTTTTCAACCGGCTCAATCATCTGGCGTTTGTGCTGCTCCGGCCGGCACCGCGCTGGTCGTTTGTGCCGCTGCTGGGAGCTACAGCCGCACTCATTATTCCGATCCGGGGCGGCTTGCAGCAAATTCCAATGAATGTGAGTGGGGTTTTCTTCTCGCCGGTTGCGTTTGCCAACCACGCGGCTATCAATCCGCAATGGAATTTCATTTTCTCGGCTCTCGAAAAATCCGACGATAAAACCAACCCGTTCCAGTTTCTGCCCCAGCACGTAGCCAATCAGGCGGTGCAGTCGCTGTATCCAGTGGGTAGTCAGCCTCAATCGGCCCGGGTGCTGAACAATCCCCGGCCCAACGTGCTCCTCATTGTATGGGAGAGCCTGACGGCCAAGATTGTCTCGCCCGTGGGCGGTCGTACGGGGGTCACGCCCGAGTTCGATAAGCTCTGCCGCGAGGGGCTGCTGTTTACCAACTACTATGCCAGTGGCGACCGCAGCGAAAAAGGGCTGGTGGCCCTGCTGAGTGGTTTTCCGGCTCAGCCACTAACCTCGATCATGACCGTGCCGCAAAAGTCGGCCAAGCTACCGACGCTGGCGCGCACGCTCCGCGAACAAGGCTACCAAACGGCATTTTACTACGGAGGAGAAACTGAGTTTGCCAACATCCGGTCGTATCTGTTCCATAGCCAGTACGACCGGATTGTCTCGAAAGCTGACTTTCCACCCGACACCTGGAACTCAAAATGGGGCGCCCACGACCATGTGGTGTACAACCGGGTACTGGCGGATCTGGGCAAGCAGAAAGCGCCTTTTTTTACGACCTTCTTCACACTCAGCAGCCACGAGCCTTTTGAGGTACCCATGCCCACGGCCATACCCGGCAAAAACGAGGAAGCGCTGTTTCTGAACGCCCACTACTATGCCGACAAGAGTTTAGGCGAATTTATTGCGCAGGCTAAACAGCAACCCTGGTGGAACAATACACTCGTCATTATTGTGGGCGATCATGGCCACCGACTCCCTCATATAGGCACCAACAAAACCGCCGAGTTTCATATTCCGATGCTGTGGCTGGGTGGGGCGCTTCAAAAACCGGGCGTGATGGATCAGGTGGCTTCACAAACCGACCTGGCCGCTACATTGCTGCATCAGTTAGGTATTGAGTCGACCGCGTTTCGGTGGAGCCGCGATGCGCTGGCCCCCGTACCCGAGTCGTTTGCCTACTTTGCGTTTCATAACGGCTTCGGCTTTGTGCGACCGGGGCGGGCACTGGTGTTCGACAACGACGCCCGCCAGATTATAGAACAGCACGGAACCGTTTCGGACGCCGATCTCAAAACGGGTATGGCCTTTGAAGCCGTCAGCGTGGGCGATTACCTGAGCAAATAGGCAGGTGTGTGGGCGCTCACCGGAGCCGCAGAGACCGCCAATCCGACGTTTTTTTGTACTTTTGCAAGCCAATCGGCCGGAAATCATGAAAAAAGTTGCCTTTTATACACTCGGCTGTAAGCTAAACTTCTCCGAAACGTCGACCATCGGGCGGTTGCTCGAAGGGCAGGGCTACCAACGGGTGGAGTTTAATCAGCAGCCCGACATATTCATCATCAACACCTGTTCGGTGACCGACAATGCCGACAAGAAATGCCGGAAGATTGTGCGTGAAGCGCAAAAGATCAACCCCGACGGCTACGTGGCTATTCTGGGGTGTTATGCGCAGCTGAAACCGCAGGAGATTGCCACCATTCCGGGCGTTGATGCGGTGCTGGGTGCAGCCGAGAAATTCCGGCTCCATGAGCTGATCGATTCGTTTGAAAAGGCCCCTACCGGCCAGGCGCGGGTGTTCAACTCCAACATTGAAGAGGTGCTGGACTACCACGCTTCGTATTCGCTCAACGACCGTACCCGCACGTTTCTGAAAGTGCAGGACGGGTGCGATTACCCCTGCTCCTACTGCACCATTCCGCTCGCGCGGGGCAAAAGCCGATCCGACACGGTGGCCAATGTGGTGCGGGCCGCCCACGAAATTGCCGGGCGCGGGCAGGGTGCCGCAGCCGTGAAGGAAATAGTCTTGACGGGCGTAAACATCGGCGACTTTGGCCTCGTCAACGGCGAACGGACCGAAACATTTTTCGATCTGGTAAAAGCCCTGGACGAAGTTGAAGGCATTGAGCGATTCCGCATTTCGAGTATTGAGCCTAACCTGCTCACCGACGAAATTATCGAGTTTGTGGCTCAATCGAAGCGGTTTGTCCCCCACTTCCACGTGCCACTGCAATCGGGGTCCAACAAAGTGTTGGGTCTGATGCGCCGTCGGTACAAGCGCGAGCTGTACGCCGAGCGGGTTGCCCAAATAAAGGAACTGCTGCCCCATGCCTGCATTGGGGTGGATGTGATTGTAGGGCATCCCGGCGAAACCGACGAGCTTTTCCGCGAAACCTACACGTTTCTGAATGAGTTGCCCATCTCGTACCTGCACGTATTTACGTACTCGGAGCGGCCCAACACGCACGCCCTGAGCATCAGGCCTATCGTGCCGGGCAACGTGCGCGCCGAGCGGTCGAAGATGCTGCATATTCTGTCAGACAAAAAACGCCGGGCCTTTTATGACAGTCAGATTGGGCGCCGGTGCACGGTCTTGTTTGAAGAAGATGCCGAAGACACCGACCGGCAATCGGGCCTAATGCACGGTTTTACGGAAAACTACGTGCGTGTAGCCGCTAAGTACGACCCGTTGCTAATCAACGAGGTGGTACCTGTGCGGCTCACCGGCGTCAACCCCGACGGCCATATGGAAGTCGAGGATGTTGAGGCCGTACTCGTTCATCATTAATTCGAAGCCCCGCGTAGGTTCGTACCGATATAGCCTACCCAAACACAGCCGCCCCGACCAACACCGGGGCGGCTGTTTGTTTTTAGACTGGGGGCGTGTGCGTTTTCGCACAGACCGAGCGGTTACGCACCTCACCTTATAGCAGACACGAACACAACTATCTCACTATTAACCAATTAAGCAATGGCACACGATTCGCACCTACAGTATGCGAAACCCGACACTGTATGGACCGCGCCCTTGCTCCCGAACAAATTACCCGCTCCCGCCGTAAAAGCTGGACCGTTGGCCTGCTGGCTTTAGCTGCTCTGGTCGGTGCAGCCGTGGGCCTTCGCTCCCTGCTGCACACATCGGTCGAAGCATCCCGAATCCGAACGGCCGTTGCCCAAACCGGGCCCGTAGAAAATACCCTCACCGCCACCGGCGAAATTATCCCGGCCTACGAACAAATCATGACCAGCCCCATCCGGGCGAGCATCCGACGGGTACTCCTAACGCCCGGTGCGCGGGTGCGGCCCGGTCAGGCCATTCTGGAATTAGACAAATCGCTCACCCAGATCGAGTACGAAAAACTACAGGACCAACTGGCGCTCAAACAAAACAGCATTGAACAGTTGCGGATGAAGCTCGACAAGAACCTGTACGATGCCGACATCTCGGACCAGATCAAGCTTCTAAACATCAATCGGTTGCGCGCCGAAGTCGAAGATGCCCGGCGCTTGCTCAAAGTGGGCGGCCGAACCCCCGAAGATGTGACCCGTGCCGAAAACGCCCTCCGCATTGCGCAGTTGGAGAAAAAACAACTCGAAAACGATCTGGCCTACAACCGTCGGTCGATGGGTGCCAGCCTGAAGGAATCCGAATTGCAGGCCCGCATCGAAGGCACCAACCTCAAGGTACTGGCCCAAAAGCTGCGGCAGGCCGAGATCCTGGCCGACCGGGCGGGGGTACTCACGTGGGTAAACGAAAACGTGGGCTCGGCTGTGAACGAGGGCGAAATGCTCGTGAAAGTGGCCGATTTGGGCAGCTTCCGGGTCGAGGCTTCCTGCTCAGACACCTACGCCGACCAGCTCCGGACGGGCCTGCCCGTGATTGTGCGCATCAACGAGGTGGATTTGCGGGGCCTGATTACCCAGATCAAGCCGTCGGTGCAAAACGGCACGGTGAAGTTTGCCGTGTCCCTGGACGATAACCGGCACGCATCGCTCCGGCCTAACCAGAAAGTTGAGGTGTTTGTGGTCACGAGCCGCAGCCCGCAGGCCATTCGGATAGCCAACGGCCCTGCGTTTAAAGGCAAGCGGAAACAGTTTGTGTTTGTGATGGGCACCGACAACATCGCCCACCGGCGCGAAGTCGAGATTGGCCTGACCAACTTCGACTGGGTCGAGATCAAAAGCGGGCTGCAACCCGGCGAACGGGTAATCCTGACCGATATGAGCGAGTACGAGCACGTAGATCAGCTCACGATTGTGAACCAATGAGCCAGGGCCGTTTAGACTAGAATCAACCCATCCATGAACGCACGAAATACATACTGTCTGACGGTTTGGCTGATGCTGCTTGCCACGATCTGGGCCAAGGCGCAACCGTTGCGGCTGACACTCGAAGAGGTGGTTCAGATGGCCCGCGAGCAATCCATTGCGGCCCGGCAGGCGGCTACCCTCCAGAAAACCAATTACTGGAAATACCGCTCATTTCTGGCCGATTACAAGCCTCAGTTGAGCCTCAACGGGTCGTTGCCGAGCTTTACCCGTTCGTTTATTCAGGTACAGCAACCCGACGGAACCATTGCGTTTCAGCCCGTTTCGAACAACAACTCCCTGCTGAATCTGGAACTGAGCCAGAATATTCCGCTCACGGGCGGGGCCATTTACGTGCAGCATCAGCTTCAGCGGTTCGACAATTTTATGGCCCGCAACACCCTATACAACGGCATTCCGTTTGCCATTGGCCTGAGTCAGCCCCTATTTCGGTTCAACCCCATGAAGTGGGAGCGCCGGATTGAGCCGCTCCGCTACGCAGAGAGTAACGGACAATATGTGGAGGCCCTCGAACAGGTGGCGCTCGATGCCACCGGGCTTTACTTCGATCTGCTGGTGGCGCAGGTGAACCTGCAAATTGCCGAGACCAACCGGGCCAACAACGACACCCTGTTTACCATTGCCGGGCACAAGCTCGAACTGGGTAAAATCTCGCGCAACGATTTACTGCAACTCCAGCTGAGCGTGCTCAATGCCCGCAAAGACCTGGCGTCGGCCCGGCAAACGGCTGAGGTAGCCTCGCTCAAGCTGCGGGCATTTCTGAACCTTCAGGGCAACGAGGCCCTGCGTTCGTTTGACCTCGCTATTCCGGCTCAGATCAGCACCTTTCCGGTCGATATTCAACAGGCATTGAACCAGGCGTTTGCCAACCGGTCAGATGCCATTGCGTTTGGGCGTCGGCTCCTCGAAGCCGAGCGGGACATTGAAAAAGCCCGGAAAGAAAACGGCCTGAATGCGGTGCTAAACGCCGATTTTGGCCTGACCAACCGGGGGGCGCGGCCCGTTGATGTGTACCAACGCCCGCAGGATCGGCAGTTTGTTGAGCTTCGGTTTACAATGCCCATCATGACGTGGGGACGGGCCAAAGCCCGCACCGAAACCGCCGAGGCCAACGGGCAACTGACCATTCAGACCGTAGAACAGGCTAAACGAACCTTCGAGCAACAGCTGTACACGCAGGTGACCCTGCTCGATATGCTACGCCAGCAGGTGAAACTGACCGCCGAAGCCGACCAGATTGCCCAAAATCGGTACCAGATCGCCCAGGAACGATTTAAACTCAGCGACCTGACCGTAACCGACCTCGGCATTGCCATTCAGGACAAAGACCGCGCCCGCCGGGATGCCATTTTGGCCCTCCGCGACTATTGGCAGTCGTACTACACGCTCCGACTGCTCACCTTGTATGATTTTGAACGTAACCAGAAAATAGAAGGAAAAAGAGAATGAAAGGAGAAGAGAGGAAGGAGGAAAAGGACAAAGAATCTCTTACATCTTACTTTCTCTTACTCCTACTCTTCCCTTTCCTCCCCCTCCTCCTTTTTCCCCCTCTTCTCCTTTCCCCCAACAATTATGATTAACCTCCAGAACATCGAAAAAGTGTACCGGACCAGCACCATCGAAACGCTGGCCCTGAACAACATCAATCTGCACATCCGGACGGGTGAATTCGTCTCGATCATGGGGCCAAGCGGCTGCGGCAAGTCGACGTTACTCAACCTCATGGGCCTGCTCGACGCCCCCAGTGCGGGCCGGGTCGAGATTGGTGGCGAGACCGTCACGCAGTACCGCGACAAAGAACTGGCCCGGCTTCGGAACCAGAAAATTGGGTTCATTTTCCAGAGCTTCCACCTGATCAACGATCTCTCGGTGCTCGACAACGTAGAGATTCCCCTGTTGTACAGAAAGGGCGACGCATCGGGGTCGTCGCGTCGGCAACTGGCGCGGGAAGCCCTCGAAAAAGTAGGCCTGAGCAACCGAATGAACCATTTCCCGAACCAGCTGTCGGGTGGGCAAAAACAGCGGGTTGCTATTGCGCGGGCCATCGTGGGCCAACCATCCATCATCCTGGCCGACGAACCCACCGGTAACCTCGACAGCGCGATGGGCAACGAGATCATGTCGATTCTACAACAGCTCAACGCCGACGGGGCTACCATTGTGATGGTTACTCACGACGAAACAATGGCAAAAAAAACCCATCGGCTGGTCCGTTTGTTTGACGGGGCTATGGTGGGAGACTCCGTTTTAATGAGCGAAAGAGTGAATGAGTGAATGAGTGAAAAGCGGCTTGCAATAAGAGCGTTTGTTTATCTATCCGGTCACTGTCACTCATCGTTCATCACTCATAACTCATCGCTAAAATGCTACTGAACTACATCAAAATCGCTTGGAAGGTGTTGCTGAGGCATCCGTTCTACACCTTCATTACCCTGTTTGGCATCAGCCTGACCCTGACGGTGCTCATGGTACTGACCTCGTTTCTGGACCACCTGTTTGGCAGCCATTACCCCGAAGTCAACCGCGACCGGTCGCTGTATATTCAGATTATGCTGCGGAGCGATTCGAGCCGTAACGCGCGGCAAACGAGCCCCATGTCCTTCCGGTTTCTGACCGAGCACGTACGGCCGCTTAAAACCCCGGAACGGGCCACCATTTTTTCGTTTTTCAACGCATCCAACGCCTACGTGGGTACGCGCAAGATCAAGCTCAACACCTCCTATACCGATGCTGAGTTCTGGCGGGTCAACGAGTTTACGTTTCTGGAAGGCAAGCCCTACAACGAGCAAACTATCAGCAGTGGCGAGCGCGTAGCCGTTATCACCAACGACTTCAAGGAGCAGTACTTCCCCAACCCCGAGGAGTCGGCCGTGGGGAAAGACATCGACGTTGAAAACACCCGCTACCGGGTCATTGGGGTGGTGAAAGGGAGCCCCATCACCCGGTTATTCACCCATGCCGATGTGTATTTTCCGTACACGGCCCCCAAGAGCAATTATCAGCGCGAAAGTATGAACGGTCAGTACAACGCCATTGTGCTGGCCAAAGACAAAAGCGACCTGCCCGCCATACAGGCCGAGTTTCAGGAGCGGATCCGCCGACTGCCAGTGCCGGGCGTCGATGGCGATTTCAAATACGCCTTCATCGATGTTAAAAGTGAGACCTACGTCAACAACTTTCTGAGTATTATTCTGGACGGCGGGCCGGGCCTGAAAGCCGCCCTGATCGGTGTCGTCAGCTTTATCCTGTTCATGCTCATTGGCTTACCGGCCATCAATCTGGTCAACGTCAACATCAGCCGGATTCTGGAGCGAGCCTCCGAAATCGGTATCCGGAAAGCTTTTGGGGCACCGGTACGCACGCTGCTATGGCAGTTTATCATCGAAAACATCTTCATCACGTTTATCGGCGGGGCCATTGCGCTGGTCTTGAGTTTCGGCATCATTCAGCTCATCAACCAAAGCGGCTGGATTGCCCACGCCGACCTGACCATCAACCTGAGTGTGTTTCTGATCAGCGTCTTGGTCTGTTTGCTCTTCGGATTTCTGTCGGGCGTGCTCCCGGCTCTGCGTATGTCGAAACTCAATATTGCCGACGCCTTAAAAGCCTAAACCCATGATACGCCACCTTTTTAAACTTATCTGGAACAAGAAAAAAGCCCATACGCTGCTCATCATCGAGATTTGGGCGTCGTTTCTGGTCCTGTTCGGTCTGTCGTCGCTGATTGTTTTCAACGTGTCGAATTACAATCAGCCGCTTGGTTTCGCCTATGAAAATGTCTGGGCCATCGACCTCCGAAACAATCAGGACACAGTAGCCGTGACGGGCAAAACACAGGCGATTATGCAACGTATACGCAGCTACCCGGAGGTTCAGTCGGCCTCACGCATGAGCTCGAACTACCCCTTTTCGGCCAATACGATGAACAACAACGTGACGCACGACAAAGCCACTACCCTGGCCTATTTCTTTGTCACGGATGGCGATTTTGCCAAAACACTCCAGATGCCCCTAACGGCCGGGCGTTGGTACACCCCCGCCGATAGCGTAGGTAAGTTCCGGCCTGCAGTAATCAATCAACTGGCTAAAGACGAACTGTTTGGCGACGAAGACCCGCTGGGCAAGGTCATCACGAGTGGAGACGGGCGGTATAAAGTGGTGGGCGTCGTGAACACGTTTAAATCGAAAGGTGAGTTTCAGGGTGACAAACCGACTATTTTTGAGCAGTTGAACGAAAATACCCCCTGGGACAAGACGGTGCTCATCCGGATAAAGCCGGGTACCGATGCCGTATTCGAGGCTAAACTCGTCAAAGATATTACGTCGATGGCACCTGAGTGGGGCGCCGAAATTACGTACCTCACCGACTCCCGGCAGAACCAGC
Source organism: Rudanella lutea DSM 19387 (assembly GCF_000383955.1). Classification (NCBI taxonomy): domain Bacteria; kingdom Pseudomonadati; phylum Bacteroidota; class Cytophagia; order Cytophagales; family Cytophagaceae; genus Rudanella; species Rudanella lutea. The sequence continues at coordinate 1,029,975 of NZ_KB913013.1, forward strand.
ACAATCTGGCCCTGGTACCCGTGACGATCTTCCTGATTGTGTGTGGCTTTTTGCTCATCAATGTAGCGCTGGGCTTATTTGGCATTCTGAACGTGAGCATCGCCAAACGCCGGGGCGAAATTGGACTACGCCGGGCACTGGGGGCCACTGAATCGGGCATTTCGTGGCATTTCGTGGGCGAAATGTGGGTACTTGCTACTTTTGCTGTCGTACTGGGTTTGGTATTGGCCGGGCAGTTTCCGCTCATGAACGTATTCGATCTCGACACGGGTGTTTACCTCAAGGCCATTCTGATTTCGGTGGTGGTCGTGTACGCGATTGTTACACTCTGCGCCGTGTATCCGAGTCGGCAGGCAGCTACCGTGCAACCAGCCGTCGCCCTGCACGAAGAATAAAAGACAACGAACAACCAACGGTGAACAACGATCAACTGACAGTGAACAACGAACAACCAACAGTGAACAACCAACAGTGGGATAACTGAAAACTGTCAGTTGCCATTTATAACTGCGTATTGCTCATTGTTCGTTGATCGTTGGTAACTGTTCACTGTTAATTGTTCGTTGATCACTACTGCTCAATGTGAATGATTTTAATCATCGACGACGATAGCGCCATTCAGACGTCGCTCTCTCTGCTGTTTCGGAAAGAGGGATTTACCGTGCGCACCGCCGACGGGCCGTTTGAAACCCGCGATATTCTGGACTCAGAAACGCCCGAAGCCATCCTGCTCGACATGAATTTTTCGGTCGATACGTCGGGCGAGGATGGCCTGCGGCTGCTGCGGTACCTCCGCGAGCGGCTCCCCAACGTACCCGTTATCCTGATTACCGGCTGGGGCAGTATCGACCTTGCCGTGCAGGGCATGAAGGCCGGCGCGCATGATTTCATCACCAAGCCCTGGCAAAATAGCCACCTGATTGGGTCGGTACGAACAGCGCTCAAACTGGCCGCTGGCGAACCCCTCTCGGCCAACCGGCGGCAACTGAACGAGCAGTTTCAGTTCGACAACATCGTGGGCGAAGACCCCAACCTGCTCGACGTACTAACCACGATTGGCCGGATTGCCCCGACCGACGCGCCGGTACTCATTACGGGCGAAAGCGGCACCGGCAAAGAGCTGATTGCCGAGGCCATTCACCAGAACAGCCGCCGAAAACGACAGCCCTTTGTGAAGGTGAACCTGGGGGGTATATCGAGCACGTTGTTTGAAAGCGAACTGTTTGGCCACGTTCGGGGAGCCTTCACCGATGCCAAAACCGACCGGGTGGGGCGCTTCGAACTGGCGCACAAAGGCAGCATTTTTCTGGATGAAATCGGAGACCTCGACCCGGCCTCGCAGGTGAAATTATTGCGGGTGTTACAAGACCGCACGTTTGAGCCGCTAGGCAGCAGCAAAAGCCGAACAGTAGATGTGCGCGTGATCTGCGCTACCAACCGAAACCTGGAAGAAATGGTCGCTCAGGGCGATTTTCGGGAAGATCTGTACTACCGGATCAACCTGATTACGGTGCGGCTGCCTGCCCTCCGCGAACGCCCGGCCGATATTCCACGGCTGGCCAATTTCTTTATCAATAACCTCAAAACGCTGTACGGACGACCTAATTTACAGGTTAGCAAAGAGGCTCAACTCTGGCTCCGGGGGCTTTCGTTGCCCGGCAACATCCGTCAACTGAAAAACGTGGTGGAGCGGGCCGTGTTGTTAGCCCCTTCCGATATGTTGACCATTGCCGACTTTGAGAAACACCTCGCTACCCGCCCGGCTACCTCGGCATCAACGACTCAGTTGCCCGCTGTGGGCACCATGACCCTCGACCAAATGGAGCGGCAAATGATTGAGCGCGCCATGGCCTACCACCACAACCGAATTGCCAACGTGGCCCGCGCTTTGGGCATTACGCGGTTTGCCCTGTACCGGCGACTGGAAAAATACGGCATCGATTACCAAAGCGAGGAGTAACTTCACCCTTCGCAACGGCTACGGGGCTTTTGGAGGTCTTCGCTCACCTTGCGGCAACACAACCATGCGTTTCACGTTCCAGACCCGATACCTGATCTACATCCTGACGGTACATGCCGTACTGGTGGGCCTTACGTTCCAGATTCTGGAGCAGAACAAGCCCCTATTTATCGCATCCGAGATTCTGATTGGGCTTTCGGTGCTAGTGGCAATCGGGTTATACCGCTCGTTTCGGAAACCGTCCGACTTTATCGCGTCGGGTATCGAGGCCATCCGCGACAAAGATTTTACGGTCAAGTTTGTCGCCACCGGCAACAACGAAATTGACCAGCTGATCCGGGTTTATAACCTCATGATCGATCAGTTGCGGCAGGAGCGCACCCGGCAGGCCGAGCAACAGTTTTTTCTGGACAAACTGATTGAAGCAGCCCCTATTGCTCTGCTTATTTTCGACTTCGACGAGCGTATATCGGCCGCTAACCCAAAGGCCCGGCAGCTGCTCAAACTGCCCGAATCGGCCTTGCTGGGCCGTACGCTGACGGGGGTGGCCCATCCTTTGCTCACCCAACTCGAAACCCTGGCCCCCGATCAGCCCCACACGATCCGGCTGGCGGGCGTCGAAACGTACCGGGTACTCCGGGGGCAGTTTATCGACCGGGGGTTTCGGCGGCAGTTTATGTTTATCGAAGAACTCACGGCCGAAATCATCGAAACCGAAAAAAAGGCATACGGCAAGGTGATTCGGATGATGGCCCACGAGGTAAACAACTCCATTGGGGCAATTAACAGCATTTTACACATTGCCGAACCCGACGTGGCCGACCCTGAGGTACGGCAGGCTGTACGGGTAGCCATCGAACGCAACGACCGGCTCAACGGGTTTATGCGTCGGTTTGCCGATGTGGTACGCCTGCCCACACCCGTAATCGTACCCACCGACATGCTCGCGCTCACCCGCAACGTTGCCCGACTCATGCAACCTCAGGCCGACAATCGGGCCGTTGCGCTACAGCTTGCCCTGCCTGATGAGCCCATGTTCTGGCCTGCGGATCGTAGCCAAATGGAACAGGTGCTGGTCAACGTGATCAAGAACGCTATTGAAGCCTGCGAGCCAGGGCAAACGATACGCATCAGGCTTTCGGGCAGTGAACTGACGGTGCGCAATAACGGTCAGCCTATCCCCGAATCGGTAGCTACCAATCTGTTCAATCCGTTTTTCAGCACCCGGCCTACGGGTCAGGGCATTGGGCTGACACTGACCCGCGAGATTCTGCTCAACCACGGATTTACGTTCTCGCTGGGCACCGAGGCCGATGGCTGGACAGCGTTTAAGATTGGTTGTCAACGGCGGTAATGACGCATAACTCTCGACAAAAAAAGAAACCGCCCGCCAACGGCGAACGGCTTCCCGAGTACAACAAAACCACAGGGATAATGACCTGTGGGTTTGTCTCTGAACCCTTATGCTTCAATCAAGAACTCGTCGTGCTGGCTAACGTCCAGACCCACCTTCTCGTCTTCTTCTGATACGCGGAGCGGCAGAATCAAATCGGTCACTTTCAGCACCAGGTACGACATGCCGAACGCAAAGGCCGACACTACCACCAGGGCAATCAGGTGCTCGATGAACAGGCCGGTCTCGCCAAACGCCAGACCTTCTACCGTTACAGCCGCATTGATCCCTTTCGATGCAAAAATGCCCGTCATTACCATACCAACCATACCGCCTACACCGTGGCAGGGGAATACGTCGAGGGTATCGTCGAGGGTCGACTTGGTGCGCAGGTGAGCCAGGAAGTTACTCGTAATGGCTGCAATCGTGCCAATGAAAATTGCGGATGGCACCGTGACGAAACCGGCCGCCGGGGTAATGGCAACCAGACCTACTACGGCACCGATACAGAACCCGAGCGCCGATACTTTCTTACCCTTGGCGGCATCAAACAGAACCCAGGCCAGACCAGCCGCAGCCGCAGCCGTGTGGGTAGTAGCCAGTGCAATAGCCGACAGCGAAGATGCTCCTACCGCCGAACCCGCATTGAAACCGAACCAGCCAAACCACAGCAGACCTGTTCCGAGCAACACAAACGGAATGTTTGCCGGGGGAGCAATATTGGCTTCAACGTGTGCCCGCCGACGCTTCAGGTACAGGGCACCTGCCAGAGCCGCCCAACCAGCCGACATGTGTACGACGGTACCACCTGCAAAGTCAAGAACCCCACGCTTGAACAGGAACCCGTCGGGGTGCCACGTCCAGTGCGCCAGCGGAGCGTACACGAAGATGCAGAACAAGACCATAAACAGAACGTACGACCGGAAGTTGATGCGCTCAGCCATCGAACCTGTCACCAGCGCAGGGGTGATAACGGCAAACTTCAACTGGAAAAAGGCAAAGAGAACCAGCGGGATAGTAGAGGCCAGTGACCAGGGTTTCCCATCCACTACGCCGTTGAACATGAAAAACGTAGCCGGGTTACCAATAAATCCACCAATCGACTCACCGAATGCCAGGCTGAACCCGCAAACTACCCACAGAACCGAAATCACACCCATAGCGATGAAGCTCTGGAGCATGGTCGAGATCACGTTTTTATTGTTGACCATACCGCCGTAGAAATACGCCAGGCCGGGGGTCATCAGAAGCACAAGCGCCGTGGCAATAAGCATCCAGGCCATATCGCCGGTGTTAAGCCCTTCGGTTACGATCTGGGTCGGCACGCCCATAAACTGGGGAAGGATGGCAATCACTGCTAAAACCAGCAGTACGGCAAGTGGGATGTAGTTAGGCTTTTGCATAGCTGAAATTTTAGGTTTTTGTTGTACTTAGAACTTGTAGATGAAGGCCATACCCACCGTAGTCTGCGAACTCTTGGTGAAATTGCCCTTACTGTCTTCAAACTGGAGGTTTCCTTCGGCGCTGCTGGCTGGTTTAGCGTAGCTATCTACCCGTACTTCTGGTTTGATGAGCAAGTGCCCATCGGCCGCCGTGATGTTGCCCGTAAATGTGATTGAGTTTACGCTTGTGCCATCGCCCAGCCGGTTGCGCAGTCCGCGCACACCCGCCGTATTGTCGAAATATTCGTAACGAGCCCCAACTCCGAAGTTACTCGTCAGCGCGTAGTTGCTGTAGAGGGCTACCCCGCCCCACGATTTCTTACCGTCGGCAAATGTGTATCCCTGATAATCTCCTTTCTGCGAACCCATGGCAGCATTGAGACCCACAAAGAATTTCTCGGTGATCTGATAGGTTGTTGCCAGATCGACAACGCCGTAGCTGGCTTCGGGCGTTACACCGAGCGAGTCGGGGGTTGCCTCATTGCTGTAGATACCGTTGAGGTAGATGTTCCAACCCGAGGCCGGCGACACAAAAAACTGCCCGATCAAGCCTTTTTTCCGGTTGTTATCATTGAGAGCGTCTACGTTATTCACCACACCCACCATGAGAGAGCTTTTGTCGGAGAAGGCATAGGTGGCTTTGGCACCGACGTGGTAGAAGGGGCCGTTATTGAAGAGGTTCGATAACGAATAATTGTAGTTGACAGGGGCGTCGATCACCTCATACCCGATATGGGTACCAAACTGACCTACTGTAAACGTCAGCTTATCCGTCGCTTTCCAGTTGAAATACGCCTGCTTAATGGCAATCGAGCTACCGCCGGGGCCCAAAGGACCTATCAGGTTTCCGTAGTTACCTAAGTCGGCATTCGGGCCGAAGGTAAGATCAACCACCACATCCGATTTGGCCGTGCTGTAGCCAATCTTGGTCTGAATTAACCCGAGCGAGAACTGTCCAGAGCGCTGATCAAAAACCCGAGCCGTACCAGCCGCTCCCAGGTTGCTGCGCGAAGCAGGCTTGTTGAGGTTGGCTATGTAATACGAGTCGATATACCCGGAAAAAGTAAATTTTCCCTTGCTATCATCGTCTGCATTTGGGGAAGAAACAGGATCACCTGCATACACACCAGCAGACAAAACCAGAGCAGATAAAAGTAAAAATTCTTTTTTCATAATTTCCTTTGGGTAATAAGTGGTTTTGCCAACTATAATTGAACACTGCAAAGGTTATTACAAAAATTTATTCAGTCAATAGACGACTTTTATCAAAACCTATATTTAGCTGATTTTTGCATTATTTTATAATTTGCACCATAAAACTGAACCTAATAATCCTATTTTTAAAGAAATTTTTTAGAAAATTCTTCATTTTAAAACCTATACATTTCTGCTTTTCATTTCGTAAAGCCACAAAAAAAGCCGACCCTACGTGGGTCGGCTCTTGGAAAAAGAGAATAAATGCGGTTTAAGCTTCGGCGTGCAACCAGGCCTTTTTAGCAAGCAGCGTATCCTGATCTTCTTCGTGCTCAGGGTCGGGCACACAGCAATCAACCGGGCATACGGCTGCGCACTGAGGCTCCTCATGGAAACCAACACACTCCGTACACTTGTCCGAAACTATATAGTAAAACTCGTTGGAAACAGGCGACTGCGGAGCTTTACCGCTTACCACTGTTCCATCGCCAAAATCAACTTCTGTAAGTTCTGTTCCACCGCCCCAGGTCCACTCTACACCCCCTTCGTAGATGGCCGTGTTTGGGCACTCCGGTTCGCAGGCACCGCAGTTGATGCACTCGTCGGTGATCATGATTGCCATAAGCAATGCAAGTTTATATCGTAAAAAATGGCATCTTGTAATTGAACAACAAATATAACTATTTAAAGTTTGGGGCCAAACTAATATTTAGATTTGTGGGTTGAAACAATACACCCACTTTACGCACTTCCCGGTAACCCGTAAAGTATTGGGTTCTTTTTGCCCCGGTTTTCTGACCATGCAACAATCCGAACGACTCCATACGTTTATTGCCTTAGGCGAATACCTCCGCTCCGACGAATCAGCAGCCGAGCGCGAACAAATTTGCCACCGTGCTAACTTTTACAACAACTGGTTTACACCCGAAAACAACCACAAGGCGCTGAACGCAATTGCCAACGATATGCTCACGACCGAGTCGTTGACAAACTGGCTGGCTCAGTACAACCCGGAACCTGCCGAACCTAAAACCATTGGCGTAGCAATGGCTGGTAATATTCCGGCAGTTGGTTTTCACGATCTCCTGTGCGTTCTGATTAGCGGGCACAAACTGCTTGCCAAAACAAGTAGCCAGGATTTTGCATTAATTCAATATTTAATACAAAAAATCACGGAGATCAACCCCGCATTTGCCGAACGCATTACGATTGCTGAGCGGCTCAATGCCGCCGATGCGTTCATCGCTACCGGTAGCGACAATACGGCCCGTTATTTTGAGTATTACTTTGGTAAACGCCCCCACATCATCCGGCGCAACCGAACATCGGTAGGTATCCTGACAGGGCAGGAGAGCCCAGAGGAGTTTGCCAGGCTCGGCGATGATATCCTGACTTACTTCGGGTTAGGGTGTCGCAATGTCTCTACCCTACTCGTTCCCGAAAGCATTCATGGCGCACCTTACGACTTTATTCCGTTGCTGCAAACCCTCGACCCACTGGCGCCGACGTACCGGAACCTGAGCAAGTGGGTCAATAACTACGATTACAACAAGTCGATTTATCTGGTCAATGGCGTGCCTCACTTTGATAACGGATTTTTGCTGCTAACTCAGCAGGACGGGCTCGTATCGCCTATTTCGGTGGTGTATTACCAAACCTACCGCGACGCCGACCATGCGGCTGCCCTGCTCGCCAGGCAGGCCGACAAGATTCAGGTGGTGGCCTCAGCAGATGGAGCTTACCCCGGTAGCGTGCCGTTTGGGCAAACGCAGCATCCCACCCTGACCGATTACCCCGACGGTATCGACACAATGGCGTTTCTGGCCAAACTGTAAAGTCAGAAGCTTTTTTCGGATTCTAAATAAAGGAGCACCGAGTAGCAGTGTGGTTTAAAACCGCTGCATAACTCGGTGCTCCTTTGTGTAACTCAATACGCTTACGTACTAAGACAAAATCGAATGGATAATGGACAATGCAAAATAGGCGGCTAACAATCAACAGATTGCACCATTATACATTATTCATTGTACATTCACGTAGCCTTTACCGCAACAACTGCCGCGAAATCACCAGTTTTTGAATCTCACTTGTTCCTTCGCCAATAGTACACAGCTTGGCATCCCGGTAGAACTTCTCGACCGGAAAGTCCTTGATATAACCGTAACCGCCAAAAATCTGCACGGCTTCGTTGGCGACATGCACCGCCGTTTCGGAGGCATGAAGTTTGGCAATTGCTGATTCCAGCGTCGTGTTTTTGCGGGCGTCTTTCAGGTCGGCCGCCTGATAGGTGAGCAGCCTGGCCGCTTCAATTTGCGTGTACAGATCGGCTAATTTGAACCCGATGGCCTGAAAATTCGCAATGGGTTGCCCAAACTGCTGCCGCTCTTTAGCGTACTGCAGGGCCGCTTCGTACGCGCCGTACGCAATACCCAGGCTCAAAGCTGCAATGGAAATGCGCCCGCCGTCGAGCACTTTGAGCGACTGCACAAACCCGTCGCCCACGGCACCCAATCGTTGGCTGTCAGCAATCCGGCAGTTATCAAAAATCATCTCAGCTGTTTCGGAAGCCCGCATACCGAGTTTGTTTTCTTTCTTACCGCCCGCAAAGCCGGGGGTTCCGCGCTCCACCACAAAGGCTGTCGCATTGTGCGAAGTATTAGGCTCACCCGTACGGGCAATCACAACGGCCACCTGACCGCTCCGGCCGTGGGTAATAAAGTTTTTAGAGCCGTTCAGAATCCAATCATCACCATCACGCACGGCAGTAGTCCGCATATTGCCCGCGTCGGAACCCGTGTTAGGCTCCGTCAGGCCCCAGGCCCCAATCCACTCACCCGACGCCAGCCGGGGCAAATACGTCTGCTTCTGCGCTTCGTTTCCGAATAACAGGATATGATTGGTACAGAGTGAGTTGTGTGCCGCCATCGACAGCCCAACCGCTCCACAAACCTTCGATAACTCGACAATAGCGGATACATAAGCCCGGTAATTCAGACCCGCCCCGCCGTACTGTTCGGGAACGAGCATCCCCATAATCCCCAGTTCACCGAGCTGATGAAACACCTCCGCCGGAAAATGTTGCGTCTCATCCCATTCCATCACGTGGGGCCGAACGTATTGCCGGGCAAAATCACGAACAGACTGTGTAACGAGCTCGGCAACTTCAGCGTTGGCAGTGCCTTTGTTTTCTGCAATTTCAGTAACCATAAATAAGCGTGTAACGTAGCAAAAGATGAAGTGTATACTGCTTAAATCTACAGCTATAACGCGACACTTCGATGGGATGTTATTTACTGGTCACAAGCCCGGCGAGTTACCATTTACTAAGAATCTCCGGGGGGGCACGCGAGCGCTTGTATAGGCCCGAAAAGGCCTGATTTTGGCAATAAAAGTGAGTTTACAACCAATTTGAAGGTTTCTTCATCTGTACGAAAATAGTCACTAATTTTGGGTAAAAAGCCGTCGGCTAAAACCTTTTAGGGCGCATTATCCGAAAAGCCCTATTTTTGCAGGCGAAGGGCACTGTATTAAAAAAATGCAATAACCTTTATACAACCGAATCCTTCATTAAACTATTTATATGAAAATTGCAGTCGTTGGCACTGGTTACGTTGGACTTGTCACGGGGACTTGTTTTGCCGAAACCGGAAATCAGGTAACGTGCGTTGATATTGACGAGCGTAAAGTTGAAAAGCTGAACAACGGGATTATCCCAATTTTTGAGCCAGGTCTTGATGTTCTGTTCTACCGGAACGTAGAAGAAGGTCGGCTCAAGTTTACAACCAGCCTTATTGACGGGATTAAAGGGGCCGAGGTGATTTTTCTGGCCTTGCCCACCCCTCCGGGCGAAGACGGATCGGCCGATCTGAAGTATATTCTGAAAGTAGCCGATGACCTCGGGCCAATTCTGTCGCAGTATGCCGTTATCGTAGACAAAAGCACGGTTCCCGTCGGAACGGCTGAAAAGGTACACGCAGCCATTGCCAAAAACGCACAGGTCGAGTTTGACGTGGTATCGAACCCCGAGTTTTTACGGGAAGGCGTTGCGGTTGAAGACTTCATGAAACCCGACCGGGTGGTGATCGGGACTAAGTCCGACAAGGCAAAATCGGTAATGAATCGGTTGTATGCCCCTTTGGTGCGGCAAGGCAACCCCGTCATTTTCATGGACGAGCGTTCGGCCGAGATGACCAAATACGCAGCCAATGCGTTTCTGGCCACCAAAATCACGTTCATGAACGAGATCGCTAACTTGTGCGAATTGGCCGGCGCCAACGTCGACGATATTCGTCGGGGTATTGGCACCGACAGCCGGATCGGGAAGCGGTTTTTGTTTGCCGGGATTGGGTACGGCGGTAGCTGTTTCCCGAAAGACGTACAGGCGCTGGCTAAAACCGCGCAGGACCACGCCTACGATTTCAAGATACTGAAGTCGGTTATGGATGTGAACGCCAGCCAGAAAAGCAAACTGCTCCCGCTTATCAAAGCGTATTTCGGGGGCGACCTGAAAGGCAAAACCATCGCGATCTGGGGATTGGCGTTTAAGCCCTACACCGACGATATCCGCGAAGCCCCAGCCCTTGAAAACATTCGGGCTCTGCTGGCCGAGGGGGCCAAAATCACGGCTTACGACCCCGAAGCGATGGACAACGTTCGGAACATTCTGGGGAATCAGATCACCTACGCACATACCTCGTACGCTGCCCTCGACGACGCCGACGCCCTCGTGATTATGACCGAGTGGCCGTTGTTCCGTACGCCCGATTTCGACAAAATGAACCTGTTGCTTAAAAACAAAGTCATTTTCGACGGTCGGAATGTGTACGAGCTCGATCAGATGAAAGAGATGGGCTACACGTATTATTCAATTGGTCGTGAAACCGTAAAAAATGACTAATGATTGATTCAGAATGGATAATGCGGGTGAAATCGTAGCCAACATTATCCATTCTCTATTTTTCATTGTACATTCACCCCCCTATGAAGCGAGTACTTATCACCGGCGGAGCCGGATTCTTAGGGTCGCACCTGTGCGACCGGTTCATCAAAGAAGGCTACCACGTCATCGCGATGGACAATCTGATTACAGGCGACATTCGGAACATCGAGCACCTGTTCCACCTGCCTAACTTCGAGTTTTACCATCACGATGTGTCGAAGTTTATCCATGTTCCGGGTGAGCTTGACTACATCCTGCATTTTGCCTCGCCGGCCAGCCCGATCGATTACCTGAAAATTCCGATTCAAACGCTGAAAGTAGGCTCATTGGGTATACACAACTGCCTGGGTCTGGCTCGGGTAAAAAATGCCCGGGTTCTGATCGCGTCAACGTCGGAAGTGTACGGTGATCCGCACGTTCACCCACAAAATGAAGACTATTGGGGCAACGTAAACCCGGTAGGGCCGCGCGGTGTGTACGACGAAGCCAAGCGGTTTCAGGAAGCCATGACCATGGCGTACCATACGTACCACGGCCTCGAAACCCGCATTGTTCGTATTTTCAACACATATGGCCCCCGTATGCGCCTAAACGACGGTCGGGTACTACCAGCATTTATTGGGCAGGCGCTGCGTGGCGAAGACCTTACGGTTTTTGGCGACGGTAGCCAAACGCGCTCGTTCTGCTATGTTGATGACCTAGTGGAAGGCATCTATCGATTGCTGCTGAGCGATTACGCCTACCCGGTCAACGTGGGTAACCCGGCCGAGATCACCATTAAAGAGTTTGGTGAAGAGATTATCAAACTGACCGGAACCTCCCAAAAGCTAGTGTTTAAGCCATTGCCGGCCGATGACCCAAAACAGCGCCGACCCGATATTACCCGGGCGAAGGAACTGCTCGGCTGGGAGCCGAAAGTATCACGCGCGGAAGGCTTAGCCATCACATACGCCTACTTTAAAAACCTTCCGGAAGAAGAATTGTACAAGGCCGCTTACCACCGCGAATTCTCTAAAAAATAAAGCAAACGTTCTGATAGCCACCGAAATTTACGTAACTTTGGGGGTGTGTATGCGACACGCATAACACCTTTAGCTGTCTGACAAAAACCTGTGTGCTTCAAGCGTACAGGTTTTTTTATTGTACCTGTATAACCGGCCTTTCCGGGTTGCAACTATAATTTCAGGGTACACTTGGAGATGTAATTTCACCTGACATTGGGCGATTATCACCAATATTCACTTCGGTTACGACCTAGTCAGCAATCGCTCCTCTTTTTTGGCTACCTTTGAGCTCTTCAATTGGCGCTTCTGGTTCAACCGGACGATAAGCGAAAACCTCCTCTGGTCGACTATCTGAACTACCTTCATTAACTAACTCAAAAATGGGTAGTGATATCTTACTTGTAGCCTACTGCCGACACATATGATACATATGAATGACACAGCGTTACAAATAGAATAGATACTTTGCACTGTCCCGTTCAGTAAAATTACTTAAACCCAATTGTCAGTTTTAATAAAAAAACCTGACAAAAAAAATGGGCAAAAAACAACTGAAAGACACATGGAATTTGACGATTATCTGGCCCAGAAGAACATAAACGCCGTTTTCTTCCGTCAGCAAGAGCCCGAAACCTATGAGCAATGGAAGCAGGTATTTGAGCAAATTCATCCGGAAAGCTTTACCGCTCAAAAAAAATTTTTGCTCAACGATATTCGTAGAAAGTATCAGTTGCGTTAGTTTGTAACTAAATGAAACCGATACATCTGTTTTCGTTATTTATCACCCCAAACTTTTGAAGCTATGAGCGTAAATTTAGGCGAACTGAAAGGCATTACCGATGCCGTACTGAATCTGTTAAAAGCCCAGGGACTTGGAACAAGCGAAGAGCTTTTAGAGGTAGCCAAAACGCCCGAAGGCCGTAAAGAATTGAGTAAAACGATCGGTGTTGATGCGGCAATGATTCTTGACATTGCCAACCGGGCTGACCTTGCCCGGGTAAAGGGAATTGGCCGCGTGTATAGCGACCTGATGGAAGAAGCCGGCGTGGATACCGTGAAAGAACTCGCCCAACGCGTTCCAGCTAATTTACACGCTAAGCTGATCGAAATTAATTCGAAACGCCAGTTGACTCAACGCCCCCCTTCCCTCGATCAGGTTGCCGACTTTATCAATCAGGCGAAATCACTGCCAGCTACTCTCGAATATTAACCATAAGCGACCCGGCCCAAACCGGGTCGCTCTTTTTTGCTACTTCCAGCGACCAATCACCACCCCTACTGACGCATAATTGATCCAGTTCATGTTGTACACGTCGCTCACATCGGCCCCTCCTTCAACCACCCGGTAACCACCTTTGAGCCGGAGGTTCTGTGTCAGCCCATACGTAAGCCCCAGAAAAACGTCTTCAGCACGCCCCTGTTTCGCCCCCAGCGCATCGCCTTCCAGCAACACACTCAATCGGTCGGTCGGCTTATATTGGAGCCAGAAGTTAATCAGGGGCACAAAACCAACATTATCGTAGTTTGTTTCCAGTGCGCCGTTCTCCGTTCGAAGCGCAATGTTTGCATCCCGGATCTTGGCGGTAAGGCCCAGCCCCAGATCGAAACGAGGCCGGTCGATGACATGATACCGGTAGGTCAGGCGATACGAATTGAAGGTATAGTCGGCGGTTAGGGGCTGCCCCGACGGGAATATGACGTTGTTGTAGTTCACATCGCGGGGAAACGTCCCCTCGTAGCGCACGGTCAGGGGCGCATACAGCGCGGTGATCGTATGCCGCCTGCCCAGGGTTATACCCGCCCGCAGCCGGTAAAACAACTGCGGCTGTACGCGCAGGTCTTCGGCCAGGTTAAACAGCGTTCCTCCCTGGTTCAATATGCGTACTTTGTTGTATCGCGTGCCCGTCACCAGGCCCCCTTCAATGTCTAAAAAAGCTTGCGCATGGCTACTCAGGTAGGTAAAACTCAGGGCTGCCGATAGCATAACCCCTTTCCAGAATGGGAAGCATTTCATAGGTAAATCGGTCTGTTGATTTCCTCTGAAACCGCGCTCTCTCCAAAAGGTTAGTTATACTGAGCGTACCGGCCGGTTGCTCGGCTGCTTTAAATAGGCCTGTAAGCGATTTTCCAGCTCCGAGATATTCAGATTCAGGGCCATCTCGCCATCTGTAGCGAGCGAAATCCGGCCGGTTTCCTCCGAAATAACAATCACAGCAGCATCGGTGGCTTCGCTCATACCAATACCCGCCCGGTGCCGAAAGCCCAATGCCGCCGGAATATCGGCATCGTCGGACACCGGCAGAATACAGCGGGCCGCCCGAATCCGGCCACCCGATAGAATCACGGCACCGTCGTGCAGAGGGCTGTACTGCCCGAAAATTGCCAACAGCAGGGCTTTCGATAAGTCGGCGTTGATAGGTTCACCCGACTGGGCGTATTTTTCCAGATCGTCGTTTTTCTGCACCACAATCAGGCCACCCGAAAACTCATCGGCCAGCACTTTGGTCGCGTCCAGAATCGGTTTCAGCGAAAGCATCGGCTCGTCGGCCACGGTTTGGCGCAGGAGCCAACGCCGGATAAACCGGTTGTTGACGGCATTGGTTGATTTACCGATAAGCAACAGAAACCGCCGAATTTCGTGCTGAAAAATGATGATCAGAGCCAGCGCCCCCACACTGATAAAATACTCCAGAATGGTGGTCAGCAGGTTGAGTCGCAGGGCTTTTACGACCAGATACACCAGGTAAACCAGCAGATAACCCACAAACACCCGGCTGGCAATGCTGCCTCGAACGAGGTTATAGATCTGATAAAGCAATACGGCCACCAGCGCCACGTCGAGGATGTCGAGCCAGCCGATTTCTAAAAAGCCAAGACGAAGTAAAAACATGGTATAACGGTTCAGGTTTGGAAATGAAGGGAATGCCAGGGCCGGTTAATCTGAGAATGCGTTCACCAATAAGCCACTTGCCCGCCCCTCCAGCGGCTTAGATGTCGACGTGTTCGCCCTCTACGGCCAAGGATGATGCCGCAAAGACCGACTGTGCCTCGGCCAGAAATCCGTCGAACTGTTTGTAACGCGATGAAATATGCCCGATGTACAACCGCCCCACCTGCGCCTGTTGCGCAACCAGGGCCGCCTGCCGGGCCGTTGAATGATACACTTCAGTAGCCCGTTCGGCATTGTCTTCCATAAAGGTCGACTCATGGTAGAGCACATCAACACCAGCCACCTGCTCAATAATAGCCTCGCGAAACCGGGTATCGGAGCAGTAGGCGTAACTGCGCGGGGGCGGACCGGGCACGGTATAATCGGCAGCTGCAAACCGAATACTGCCATCAGCATGCCGGACATCCTGCCCGTTTTTCAGCTGTTTGAGTACCGCCACCTCTACGTCGTCGGGTAAGCGCTCGCGCAGAAGTTTGGGCCTGGGTTGCTTCTCGCGGAAGAGGAAACCCGTGCACGGAATCCGGTGATCGAGCGGAATACTCGTCACGGTCAGCGTGGGCCAATCGAGCAGCAATTCCGGGGCCGTCGGGTCGATAGCCTGGAAATGCAAGGGAAAGTTCAGCCGCTGATCGGCCACGCGAAACATCGTTGTCAGCACATCATCGAGCCCACGCGGCCCAAACAGCCACAAGTCCTCCGTCCGACCGCTCAGATTAAGGCTCGACAGCAAGGGCGGCAAGCCGAAATAGTGGTCGCCGTGCAAATGGCTAATAAAGATGCAGCGTATCCGGCTGGGGCGGATACGCTGTTCGATTAACCGATATTGAGTGGCCTCCCCACAGTCGATCAGAAACAGATCGTTCTGGTAGGTTATAATCTGGGCGGTCTGATGCCGCCCTAACGTGGGTGTTGCCGAGCCTACGCCCAGAAACAAAACGTTAAACGGAATCGGCGAATGGTGCCCTTCTGCCTCACTGCTCGGGTTCCTGGCCAGCTCCGTATTCTCCATCATACTCGTCGTCGTCGTTGCGGAAATCGTTTTCCAGATCATTCATAAACACCGCATCGATGGCTTCTTCCACGGTTGGCAGAATGGTCAGATCAGCAATATCTTCTAGGCTGTCAATCAGGTTATCATCTTTCGAGACCAGCACCATGATACCCAGTTCGTTGGCACACTGCCGGTTAATTTTTCGAATCGAGCCAAACCCTGCCGTATCAATGGACTTCACACTAGCCATGTCGATAATCAGGTTACTGTACCCTTCCCGAATGAGCGACCGGGTGGCGGTTTCAAACGCGGTGGGCACCTCGCCCCCAAACTCGGTTTCAGCCAGTCGAATCAAGGCATATTGCTCGTTTTTCTCAATGGAGTGATTCATAGGTAGAAAAGCTGTCAAAGGTTTATTGTCTGAGGTCGCAAGGTTGTTTTCCAGCGCCTGACAAACTTCGTTCCTGTTTTAGCTATGTGTTTGTTATTGGCAAATAATTGACTACAGGGGCAACTGGGCCTGAATACTCGCTTCGATACGTGCTACGGGATCGGTGAGGTCGGCGGGTTCGAACGCCATTCCGGTCACCGTTTCGTACAGCTCTACGTACCGAGCCGAAATCTGAGCGATCCACTCGTCGGACATCTCCGGCACCACCTGACCGTCTTTTCCCTGAAAATTATGCGAAATCAGCCATTCTCTAACGAACTCCTTCGATAATTGTTTCTGCGGCCGGTTGTGCAACAGATTGTCTTCGTACTGATCGGCGTAAAAATAACGCGATGAATCGGGCGTGTGCACCTCGTCGATCAGGTAGATCTGCCCGTCGCGCTTACCAAATTCGTATTTCGTATCGACCAGCAAGAGGCCCCGCTCGGCGGCCATCTGCGTACCCCGTTCAAACAAGGCGAGGGCATATGCTTCCAACTGCTCATACTCAGCCTCCGACACAATGCCCCGGCTGATGATTTCGTCACGGCTAATGTCTTCGTCGTGGCCTTCGTGGGCTTTTGTTGTCGGTGTAATAATCGGGGTTGGCAACCGGTCACTTTCGCGCAGTCCCTCGGGCAATGTTACGCCACAAAGCACCCGGCCTCCATCGCGGTACGTGCGCCAGGCATGACCAGCCAGGTATCCCCGTACGACCATTTCTACCGCGTAGGGCTCGCAACGCCAGCCAATGCTCACGTTCGGGTCGGGTACGTTGATGAGCCAGTTGGGCACCAAATCGGCCGTAGCCCGCAGAAAATGGGCGGCCGTCTGATTCAGTACCTGTCCTTTGTGCGGAATAGCACGGGGCAACACAACGTCGAACGCCGAAATCCGGTCCGTAGCGATCATGACCAGGTGGTCGTCGAACGAGTACACTTCACGAACCTTACCCCGGTAAAAGCCCGTTTGACCGGGAAACTTGAAATTGGTTTGGGAAATAGACACTGATTGGTGGTTTGTGGGTATCGGGCCGGAGGTTCTGCCAGAACACCCCGGCCCGGCCCCTGTTTACAGTTTTTCAATCACAATGGCCGACGCGCCTCCGCCCCCGTTGCAGATACCCACGGCCCCGAAACGGCCGTTGCGCTGCGCTAACACGTTGGTGAGCGTGGTTACGATACGGGCCCCCGACGCACCCAGGGGGTGGCCAATCGAGACCGCCCCGCCAAGTACGTTCAGTTTCTCCTGCGGCACCTCAAGTACCTGGCTAAAGGCCAGCGGAACCACGGAGAAGGCTTCATTTACTTCAAAAAAATCAATATCAGCCGTGGTAAGCCCAGCCCGTTCCAGCGCCTTGGGTACCGCCTTGGTCGGGGCAGTGGTAAACCATTCGGGCTCCTGTTCAGCATCGGCATACGACACAATCCGGGCCAGCGCTTTCAGTCCCAGTTCATCGGCTTTTCGGCGGCTCATAAGCACCAGGGCCGAGGCCCCATCGTTGATAGTCGACGCATTGGCCGCTGTTACGGTACCGTCTTTTGTGAAGGCGGGTTTTAGGACCGGAATCTTGTCATAAAACACGTTTTTATACTCTTCATCTTCCGTCACCGTAACGCTGCCTTTGCGGCCCGGCACTTCAATTGGAACAATCTCGGCTCCAAATGTACCATCAGCCGTAGCGGCTTCGGCCCGGCGGTACGACTGCACCGCGTAGGCGTCCTGCATCTCGCGGCTGATCCCATACCGGGTGGCCGTTTTGTCGGCGAAAACGCCCATAGCGCATTCATCATAGGCATCGAGCAGGCCATCTTTAGCCAGTCCATCTACGAGTTCGGCATTACCGTATTTGTAGCCAAAGCGCGCTTTGGGCACGTAGTACGGCACATTAGACATGCTTTCCATACCACCAGCTACCACCACCTCGGCCAGACCCAACTGAATTGACTGAGCGGCCAGCATAATGGCTTTGGTACCCGACGCGCATACCTTGTTTACCGTGGTACATGGTACGGTAGCGGGCAGGCCGGCTTTGAGGGCGGCTTGCTTGGCGGGGGCTTGCCCCACATTGGCCGACACTACATTGCCCATATATACTTCTTCGACCAGCTCGGGGGCTACCCCGGCCCGGCTCAATGCACCCTTGATGGCTGCAGCCCCCAATTCGGTGGCCGACAGGGCCGACAAGACACCCCCAAAGCTTCCGATGGGTGTACGCACAGCCGATACAATTACTACGTCTATCATGGTTTGTTTATTGATGCTATGTAATTCGTATAAAGTTTTCAGTTTAGCGTTTATGGTTTTCAGTTGGTTGTTCTGGTAAAGACTAACCGCTATTCAAAACAGCTAAACAAATACCCCAAATCGAGCAAACTACCACCGAGTCCCCCCTTTCCGAGCCGTCCGACGACGAGCCAGCTCGAGCGGCACATCGTCGTCGCGCATGGCGTTGAGCAGCAAATTGGCCTGCTCTTCGGTCATGTTCAGGTTTCGCAATCGGCGCAACACCTGCTCCTGCCGGGGCGACCGTACCAGCTCCTGACCGCTACTATCGCGTTGGGTCTGCGGACGAGCCGACGGTTTCTGACGTGGCTGGGGCGGTTTTTTACCCGAAAACCGACTCTTTACTAACTCAAAATTATAGCGGGCAGGTTCGTTTTGTGGGTCAATCAGTAAGGCCTGTTGCAATAACTGCAACGCGCGCGTGGTATCGCGGGCGGCACAGGCAATCACGCTACGCTGCACGTAAGCCACGGCCAGTAAAGGGCCCGTTTCGGTTGGCTCGAAACGCCCATAAGCTGCATTAGCCTGCCCGTACTGCCCCAGGGCAAAATACGCATGGCCCAGATTAAGCCAAATAGCCGCTTCAGTCTGCGCGGGTTGTTTGGTCAGAAAGGCGTAATACTGAACGGCCCGCTTGTAATCGCCCGCCCGGAAGGCGTTGTCGGCTTCTTTGCGCGCCCGATTGTTCTGACTAATCGAGTCGAATGACCCGAAAGGCCAGATGGCGGCAAGCAGAAACGAGAGAATCAGGCGCATACAAAACGGGCTATTCCAGAACAGCTCAACGGCCCAAAAATAACAGGAAAGTCGGAATTAAAGCCGGAATGTTCGTACCGTTACTACCAGATCGAGGGCAATCAGCAGTAAGGCAATCCACACAAAATAGTAGTATTTGTTTGTAGCCACGGCCACCTGTTGCTGACTCAGGCCCACGCCCCGGATCTCGCGCACGGTCCGGGTGAGGTCGGGCAGGTACGTACCATCGGTGGTGAGCTCGAAGTAAAAGCCGTTGGTTTGCGTGGCCAACCGGTTAAGGTAAGTACGATTGAGTCGGCTGCGAACAATTTGCCCCTGATTGTCGCGTACAAAATCGGTCCGGTCACGAATGGTGCCCCCCTTGGGCGTACCAACTCCCACCGCCATGACGGGCATCCGATACGTACGTAGCCGCGCCAGAACAGCCCGGTCGCAATCGGTGGCATCTTCACCATCAGTGTATATAATGATGCCTTTTGCAGCCAGCCTCGCCGATGAATCGCTCAGCAATTTCTGCTGCGCCAGTTCAATAGCCCGGCACAGATTGGTCCCGCCAGTGGCGTTGTAGTCGGTGCGTAGGGCCTGCACCGACTGCCGAATAGCTTCCTGATCGGCCGTAAGGGGCGTAAGCACAAATGGCTCATCAGTGGCCACGATAAGCCCGATACGGTCACCCGCCAGCGAATCGGTAAGCTGACGAATATCAAATTTGAGTCGTTCGAGCCGGGTGGGCACCACATCGGATGCATCCATCGACCGCGACAGATCGGCTACCACAAACAAATCACGGCTTTGGGCACTGATGGTTTGATCGGCCACGCCGAAAGACGGCCCCAGCAAGGCAATCAGAAGCAACACGAAATAACCCGTCCGCAAAAAAAACTTCGGAATCACGGCCCGAGCCGAAGTACGCAGCTGCCGAGCCAGCCAAAATACCCGTCCAAAGTAGATCAGGTACAGTATAGTGAAGGCTACTGCAAAAAAAATTTCTGTTGTTCCGAAAGGGTACAGCCAATTCATGGTGTCTTGTCAACCAGCCACATAGTGTTTTTTGGCGGGTGCTTGCCAGGCTATGCGAAAGGCGAAATTAGCGTTTTGAGAAAGATTTTTCGTGCTGGATGTTGCTGTGGCCAAAAAATGCCCCTATATTTGTGTCCTCAAACGGCAGCAACGCCGAGCGAGAGAATGGAGAGATGGGTGAGTGGCTGAAACCAGCAGTTTGCTAAACTGCCGTACCCGCAAGGGTACCGCGGGTTCGAATCCCGCTCTCTCCGCCAGTACCTTCGGGGTGTAGCGTAGCCCGGTATCGCGCCTGCTTTGGGAGCAGGAGGTCGTAGGTTCGAATCCTGCCACCCCGACTGACAAGACCCGACTAATCGTAAGGATTAGTCGGGTTTCTTGTTTTTACATCTACCCGTTTACCAATCCGGGCTCTGGTCAATATACTATCTTACTCCTACACGGAAGGCGGTTAAAAGAGTACACCATTTCCGCTGCCACCCTCTCTGATTTTACAGGCTATCCGCGTTAAAAATTCGGCGATTTTTACCTGCACCCAACCGCTGCCATTTATCTTTTATACCCAATTCGCTACCACGGAATGGTACAAAAACAGAATTATCAGGAGTTATAATTTCTAAATACAGCCATTTTATTCTTCAAATTGATACCCACTAAGATCAATGAATTTACTCTTCTAAGGAAATTCTAATAATTTTCTAAGTATCTCTTCATTTAAGGGCAACTAATTGCGTGCTGAATCAACCATTAAGATTAAAAGCCCGTTAATTAGGGTGTAATCTTAACATTCGGACATACGCATTATGAACGGCTCTACAGGCACTTTAGCCTTGTTTCTAGGTATTGTATTTGCTGGTTGCTCGAATCAGAGTGACACCAAAAAAGAGGAATCAGACCCGGCGGTGCCGGTGATTCAGCTGACCCAGCGCGATGCTACACTCGATAATGATTACGCCGGTCATCTCGAAGCCGTACAGAACGTTGAAGTACGCGCCCGGGTATCGGGCTACCTGGACAAAATCCTGGTCGACGAGGGTCGGCCGGTACGCAAAGGACAATTGCTGTTTCAGCTCAACCCCGCCGAATACCAGGTAAAAGTAGCCGAAGCTCAGGCTAGCCTGGAAAGTGCACAAGCCCAGGCCCAGTCGGCCGAGGTGGAGATGGGCCGGGTGAAATTACTGGTTGATAAAAACGTTATCTCGCCCTCTGAATTAAAACTGGCCCGCGCCAAAATGGAAACGGCCCGCGCCACCATCGATCAAGCCAAAGCCGCGCTGGCCAACGCCCGGCTGATGGTGTCGCTGACGAGCATCCGGGCACCCTTCGACGGGGTTATCAACCGGCTTCCGTTCAAGCAGGGCAGCCTGGTCGAAAACGGCACACTGCTAACGACTATCTCTGACCTGAGTCAGATGTATGCCTACTTTAACGTGTCGGAGAAAGAATATCTGGCTTTTGTAAAAAAACGGCAGGACCCCGGCAAAACCACTGTTCGGGAGGTAGAGTTGATGCTGGCCGACGATACCCAGTACCCCCACAAAGGCCTTATCGAAACCACCGAAACGGTGTTTGAAGGCAACTCCGGTACCATTGCGTTTCGGGCCCGGTTTCCGAACCCCAAACAGCTACTCCGGCACGGAGCCACAGGCAAAGTACGGTTGACAACCGACGTTGATGATGCCCTTCTGGTGCCTCAAAAAGCCGTATTTGAGGTGCAGGATAAAAACTTTGTGTACGTAGTAGACGGCGGCAACAAAGTACGTACCCGCAGCTTCGTTCCCCGCAGCCGGGTCGATCAGTTTTACATTGTAAAGTCCGGCCTGAAGCCGGGCGACCGCGTCGTGTACGAGGGGATTCAGAACCTCAAAGACGGCATGACGATTGTGCCCCGCCCCCTCAATTCCGATAGCCTCCGGGCCCTGTTTGCATCGGCCGACTAACCGACTTTTCAGTAAGCTTCGATCCTCATGTTCAACACGTTCATAAAACGCCCCCTCCTATCCACAGTCATTTCGGTACTGATCGTGCTGTTGGGATTACTGGCGTTGACCAACCTGCCCGTTACACAGTTTCCCGATATTGTGCCGCCTTCGGTAACCGTAACCACCAAGTACACGGGTGCCAGCGCCGATGTGTGCGTAAAGGCCGTGGCCACTCCGCTCGAACGCGCCATCAACGGGGTACCCGACATGACCTACATGACGTCGATTTCGGGTAACGATGGTACCACGCTGATCACGATCTTTTTCAAGGTAGGCACCGACCCCGACCTGGCGGCCGTAAACGTGCAGAACCGCGTAACGACCGTTCTTGACGAGCTTCCCGAGGAGGTAATCAAAGCCGGGGTAGTAACCGAGAAAGAGGTAAACAGTATGCTGCTGTACCTCAACATCATCAGCGAAGACCCCACGGTCGACGAAAAATTCATTTACAACTTTGCTGACATCAACGTACTGGCCGAGCTGAAGCGGATCGATGGGGTCGGCTTTGCGGCCATCATGGGTAACCGCGATTACTCGATGCGAGTGTGGCTTAAGCCCGACCGCATGACGGTGTACGAGGTTTCGGCCGATGAAGTAATTGGGGCTATTCGGAAGCAGAACGTAGAGGCAGCCCCCGGTAAAGCGGGTGAAAGCTCGGGCTATGACCCCAATGTGTTACAGTACGTATTGCGCTATACCGGTAAGTTTTTCGAACCGGCCCAGTATGAAAATCTCGTATTACGCGTCAACAGCGACGGATCGATTCTGCGCCTGAAAGACGTGGCCGATGTGGAGTTTGGTTCGGTAAGCTACGAGGTTCTCTCGAAAACCGACGGTCGGCCTTCGGCGGCTATCATGCTCAAGCAGCGGCCGGGCTCCAACGCCAGCGAAGTTATTGCGGGCGTGAAGAAACGGATGGCTGAGCTGAAAGAGACTTCGTTTCCGCCGGGTATGACCTACAACTACGCCTACGACGTGTCGCGGTTCCTCGACGCATCGATCCATGAGGTTGTCCGGACGCTCATCGAGGCCTTCATTCTGGTGTTTATCATCGTGTTTGTGTTCCTACAGGATTGGCGTTCAACGCTCATCTGCGCTCTGGCCGTGCCGGTAGCGCTCGTGGGTACGTTTGCGTTCATGAACACGATTGGCTTCTCTATCAACCTGCTCACCTTATTTGCCCTCGTACTGGCCATTGGTATTGTGGTCGATAACGCGATTGTGGTAGTCGAGGCCGTGCACGCCAAAATGGAAGAGACCGGGTTAACGCCCCGCGCGGCCACGTTTGCGGCCATGGGCGACATTGCCGGGGCCATTGTTGCCATTACACTCGTGATGTCGGCGGTGTTTGTACCGGTAGCCTTCATGTCGGGCCCGGTCGGGATCTTCTACCGGCAGTTCTCGCTCACACTGGCTATCTCAATTGTTATTTCGGGGGTCAACGCGCTCACGCTCACCCCGGCCCTTTGCGCTATTCTGCTGCGCCCCGCACATGGCGACCAGAAAGGGCTGATGGGTCGGTTCTTTGCTTCGTTTAACCGGGGCTATGAGTCGCTGGCACGTAAGTATCAGGGGTTGCTTCGCCGGATTGTCAACCGGGGGACTATTACCTGGGGCGTGTTATTCCTGTTCGTACTGGCCACCTGGGGCGTGAACAAGATTCTGCCGGCTGGCTTTATCCCGACCGAAGATCAGGGGATGATCTACGTCAACGTAACCACCCCCGTGGGTGCCACCGTCGACCGGACCGAGAAGGTACTCGATGCCATTGAGGCTGTCGCGTCGAAGTACGAGGCCGTCGAAAACGTGTCGACGCTGGCTGGTTTCAGCCTTCTCACCGACGGGGCCGGAGCCTCGTACGGTATGGGGATGATTAACCTCAAACACTGGGACGACCGTACCGTAACCATGCGCGAGCTGATCGAAAAGCTCGAAGCAGACACCAAGCACATCACCGATGCCAGCATTCAGTTTTTCCCGCCCCCAACGGTTCCGGGTTTCGGTAACTCCAGCGGTTTTGAATTGCGGATGCTCGACCGGGGTCGGAGTGGCGACTTGAACAAAACGGCTACAGCCGCTAAAGATTTTATCGCAGCTCTCAAAAAGCGCCCCGAAATTGGCGATGCCTTTACCAGTTTTGACCCCAGTTTCCCGCAGTATCTGCTGCACGTTGATCAGGAAAAAGCCGCTCAGAAAGGCGTTTCGATCGACAACGCCATGAGCACCCTGCAAACGCTGATGGGTAGCTACTACGCATCGAACTTTATCCGGTTTGGCCAGATGTACAAGGTGATGGTACAGGCCGCGCCCATGTACCGGACCAAACCCGAAGATGTGCTCAACATGCGGGTAAAAAACGAGCAGGGCGAGATGGTACCTTACTCCAACTTTGTCCGGCTGGAGCGTGTGTATGGCCCTGAGCAGCTCACGCGCTACAACATGTACACGTCGGCCATGATCAACGGCGAAGCGGCCCCAGGCTACAGTAGTGGCGATGCCATCCGGGCCATTCAGGAAACCGCCGAGAAAACCCTTCCGCAGGGCTTCGGGTATGAGTGGTCGGGCATGACGCGTGAAGAGATTCTGTCGGGCGACCAGGCGCTGTACATTTTCGCTATTTGTCTGGTGTTTGTGTACCTGCTGCTGGTAGCGCAGTACGAAAGCCTGTTCTTACCCCTGCCGGTACTGCTCTCTCTCCCAACGGGTATTTTCGGTTCGTTTGCGTTTCTGCAACTGGCCGGTCTGCAAAACAACATCTACGCCCAGGTGTCGCTCGTGATGCTCATTGGTTTGCTGGGTAAAAACGCCATTCTGATTGTGGAGTTTGCCAATCAGCGCCAGAAAGAGGGCCTGTCGATTATCGATGCAGCTCTGGAAGGGGCCGTATCGCGTCTGCGCCCGATTCTGATGACCTCCTTTGCCTTCATTGCCGGTCTGATTCCGCTGTGTATTGCCTCGGGGGCCGGGGCCATGGGCAACCGGTCGATCGGAACGGCGGCTGCGGGGGGCATGCTCACCGGTACCCTGTTCGGACTGATCCTGATTCCGGGTCTGTATGTGTTCTTCGCCAAACTGGCTGAGCGGTTCGGGTCGAAAAAATCGGCCGACAACGAGCCCCACAACCACCCTGCCCAATCGGGCGATGGGGCTTCAGTTACCACCCAAAATCACGTCAACGGTGCAATTGTTCACTCATAAATCAGTTTCGCTTTTTTCCGGCTTTTTATTCACAGGGGCCGTTCTGAGCAGTTGTCAGGTACCCCGAACGGCCTTGCCGACCTCGGATAATACGGGGCCTCGCCCCACGGCCTTCGCCAACCAAATCGATACGTCGGGCATTGCCAAACAGAACTGGCGCACGTTTTTCAACGACCCGCAACTGGTACAGCTGATCGACACGGCCCTGACGGGCAATCTCGACCTGCGCATTGCCACCCAGCGGATTGAACAGGCCCGGGCGGCTTTCGATTACACGCTCGGGTTTCTGGCCCCGCAGGTCAACGCAACGGCCTCGGCCGGGGTCGACCGGTACGGCTGGAATACCCTCAACGGGGTGGGTAACTTCGACACCAACCTCTCGCCCAACATCCGGGGGAGTCGGCGGATACCCAACCCTACACCCGACTTTTTCCTGGGTGCCCGAAGCACCTGGGAGATCGACATCTGGGGCAAGCTGCGCAACCGGCGCAAAGCCGCTTACATGCGGTTTCTGGCTTCTGAGAAAGGGCGTCATGCACTTGTAACGGCCCTGGTTGCCGAGGTAGCCCGGTACTACTACACGTTACTGGCGCTGGATGGCGAACTCGAAATCATCCAGAAAAACATCGAGCTCCAGCAAAACGCCGTGGAGCTGGTCGGTATTCAGAAACAGGCCGGCCGGGTTACGGAGCTGGCTGTGCAACAGTTTACGGCTCAGCTGCTGAACACCCGCAGTCGGCAGCGGCAGTTACAACAACAGATTGTTCAGGCCGAAAACGAACTAAATCGGCTGCTGGGGCGGTACCCGCAACCGATTCCACGGGGCCAATCGCTTCAGATGCGCGAGTTACCGGGCCAGGTGATCACGGGTCTACCTGCCCAGATGATTAGCCGCCGACCCGACATCCGGCAGGCCGAACTCGAACTACAGGCTGCCAATATTGACGTGGAGGTAGTCCGGGCCGAGTTTTTACCAAGCCTAAACCTGAATGCCTACATCGGTGTGCAATCGTTCCGGGCCGAGACGCTCTTCAACCCCGCTTCGCTGGCGGCCGGGGTACTGAGCGGCCTGGCCGCCCCGGTGTTTAACCGGCGGTTTCTGAAAGCCAACTACGGGCAGTCGGTAGCTGTAAGCCGGGAAGCCTTCAACCGGTATCGGCAGACGATTCTGAACGGCTACAGTGAGGTAACCACCAACCTGCGGGGCGTGGAAAATTACCGGCAGGTAGCCGAGTTACAAGCACAGGAAGTTGACGTACTCCGGCAAGCCGTGAGTGTATCAAAAGATCTGTTTACGGGGGGGTACGCATCGTACATTGAGGTGATTACGGCGCAGCGAAGTGTGCTCGAAGCCGAACTCGCTCTCATTACCACCAAACAGGCTCAGTTTACCTCTCTCACCGATCTGTATCGGGCGTTGGGGGGTGGCTGGGAGTAGCAGTTCCATTTTTTTTAGACAATTTTTGGACTCTCTATCGAACCGGACGCCAGGCATTTCCAGGCGTCCGGTTTTGTTTTATTTCGCCCCGTCTGCGTAGATTCTTCGGGTTCAAACAAGGTGAAAAACCACCCAATGCGCTTTATACAGGCAGACAGGCTACCGACACACTGGGCCGCGACAAACCTTTTTTATGAACAAACGAATAACCCTCCTTCTGAGCTTTCTGCTGGCCGTAACCACGCTCTACGGCCAAGGCACCATCTGGACCGCCGAAAAAGCCAATGCCTGGTACGCCAAACAAGGCTGGATACGCGGCTGCAACTTCCAGCCAAGCACGGCCATCAACCAGCTCGAAATGTTTCAGGCCGCTACCTTCGACCCGCAAACCATCGACCGCGAATTGGGCTGGGCCGAAGGGCTGGGCCTCAATGCCATGCGCGTGTACCTCCACCACGTGGCCTGGACGTCGGACCGCGAAGGTTTCAAAAAGCGGCTCGACCAGTACCTTCAGATTTCAAGTCGGCACGGCATCAAAACGATTCTGGTGTTTTTCGACGATTGCTGGAACGACACCTATCAGGCCGGCAAACAGCCCGAGCCAAAGCCCGGCGTACATAATAGCGGCTGGGTACGCGACCCCGGCAGCATGATCCTGAACCGGCCCGATAGCCTGCCCATGCTGGAGCGCTATGTGAAAGATGTAATGACCACGTTTAAGAACGACGAGCGGATTCTGCTGTGGGATTTATACAACGAGCCCGGCAACAGCGGGTATCTCGACAAGAGTATGCCCTTGCTGAAAGCCGTATTTAGCTGGGCCCGGGCTGTCAACCCCTCACAGCCTATCAGCGCGGGTGTCTGGAGCTGGAGCAACAAGTTTACCGAACTCAACAAGTTTCAGCTTGAAAACTCCGACGTGATTACGTACCATCATTACGGCTACATCGACAAGCACAAGGAGCTGATTCAGGACCTCCGTAAGCATAACCGCCCCCTTATTTGCACTGAGTACATGGCCCGCCGAAACGGGAGCCTGTTCCAGACCATCATGCCGATGCTCAAAACCGAAAACATCGGGGCCATTAACTGGGGCTTTGTATCAGGTAAGACGAATACCATTTTTGCCTGGGACACGCCCATAGCCAACGGCAAAGAACCCGAACTCTGGTTCCACGACATCTACCGGAAAGATGGCACCCCATTCAGCCAAAACGAGGTAGATACCATCAAGAGCCTGACAGGAAAGAAGTAAGCGTTTGCGGCTGTTATCATGACCCACCAACCGTATCTGCGTGTTTTAGGGGCCATCTCATTAGCGATGGCCTGTTTTCTCCTGCTCGGTAGCTGGATGCGCCCAACTAAGCAGGAGAAGCCCAATGTGGTGCTGTTTTTTATGGACGACCTGGGTTACGGCGATCTGTCGTGCACCGGGGCCATGGGCTACCAAACGCCCAACCTCGACCGCATGGCCGCCGAAGGCAGCCGGTTCACCAATTTTCTGGTGGCCCAGGCTGTTTGCTCGGCGTCGCGGGCGGCCCTGCTGACGGGCTGCTACCCCAACCGGATTGGACTGACGGGCGCACTCGGCCCCAACTCGCCCATTGGCCTCAACGCAAACGAAGAAACCCTGGCTGAACTGCTGAAAGAGCAGGGCTACGCCACCGGGCTGTTTGGCAAATGGCACTTGGGCGACAAAGCCGAGTTTTTGCCCACCCGGCACGGGTTCGACGAATATTTTGGGGTGCCTTACTCGCACGATATGTGGCCCCTCCACCCCGATCAGGCCCGCGCCAACTACCCCTCGCTGTTTTTGATGGAGGGCGAAAAGCAGACGCGTGAGGTCAAAGACCTGAACGATGCTGCCGAACTCACCACGGCCTTCACCGAGCGGGCACTGGGCTTTATCCGAAACCACCGCAAGGAGCCCTTTTTCCTGTACATCCCGCACCCGTTGCCGCATGTTCCACTGGCGGCTTCGGCCCGGTTTCGGGGCAAAAGCGGGCGGGGTTTGTTTGGTGATGTGCTGATGGAAATCGACTGGTCGGTGGGGCAGGTACTTAACGAGCTGAAAAAACAGGGACTCGACAAGAACACCCTTGTCCTGTTTATGGGCGACAATGGCCCCTGGCTCAATTACGGCGATCATGCCGGATCGGCCGGGGGGCTGCGCGAGGGGAAAGGTACCACGTTCGAAGGCGGGCACCGGGTACCTTGCCTGGTTCGGTGGCCGGGGGTAGTACCGGCGGGGCGGGTAAGCAACAAGCTCCTGACGGCGCTCGATGTGCTGCCTACGGTAGCCCGGATTTGTGGGGCGCGCTTGCCCAAACAACGCATCGACGGGGTAGACTGGCTGGCCCTACTCAAAGGCGATGAGTCGGTAACACCGCGCGATCATTTTTATTATTACTACCGCCGAAACAGTCTGGAGGCCGTTCGGAAAGGCGACTGGAAACTGGTATTTGCCCACCCCGGCCGCACCTATGAGGGCTATTTGCCGGGACAAAATGGTAAACCCGGCCCGAATACCGAGAACCGCCCCTTCCCTACTGCCTTGTACGACCTGCAACGCGACCCCGGCGAACGGTACGATGTGCGCGAACAACACCCCGAACGCGTAGCTGAGCTGGAAAAATTAGCCGAGCAGGCCCGCGCCGACCTCGGCGACGACCTCCAACAACGCCCCGGAGCCAATAACCGGCCACCCGGTCGGGTAGCATCACGGTAAACGAAAATCGCCCGGCGTACTTTGTGCGCCGGGCGATTTATTTAGGCCTGCACCAGGTCGGCCTGGGTGTAATGGTGCAACGTTTTGATCACCTTCGGAATGGTAAAGAAGAACGTAGTTCCCTCTCCGGGCGTACTTTCGAGCCAGATCGTGCCACCGTAAATTTCGATTACTTTCTTGCAGGTTGCCAGCCCAATACCTGTGCCTGAGTACTGCCCGCGCCCGTGCAATCGCTGAAAAATCTCGAACACACGATCGTAATACTGCTGGTCGATCCCAATGCCGTTATCGCTGATTGAGAAACGATACTGGTCCCCTTCGTCTTTTACGCTGATCCTGATCTGGGGCGTCACCCCGGCCCGCCGATATTTAAGACCATTGGAAATCAAATTCTGAAATACCTGTTTTAAGTCGGTTCGATGGCCAGTCAGTGTAGGCAGATTCCCTACCTCCACATTGCCACCTACTTGCTGAATTTCAGCCTGTTGATCCTCCAGCACTTCGGCTACCAGTTCGTTCAGATTGACCTGGGTAAACGACACCTCACTCCCCACGCGTGAAAACTCCAGCAAATCATTGATCAGGTGCCGCAACCGTTCGGCAGCAGCGGCCGATACCCCAATGAGCCGCCGGGCGTCGGTGTCGAGTGCCGCGCCATGCTTGCTTTCGAGCAAGGTCAGGTAATTGGCGATTGTTTTGAGGGGCGACTGCAAATCGTGCGACGCTACGTAAGCAAACTGCTGCAACTCCTGATTGGAGCGGGTCAGCTCCTGCATCGCCAGCATCCGGTACGATAGCTCCCGGTCGTATTCTTTGGAGGTTCGGAGGCCAACGGCTTCGTTGAAATAACGAAACAGGGCAATGACCGTAGCAATAGAAACCACCCCGGTCAGAAACCGGATGAGCGCGTTGATCCGGTAAGCAGGGTACCAGAACATCATGGCGTCGATGAGGTGGGTAAGCCCGCACAACAAAATAAACGCTCCGAACAGCCAGAATACGCCCGGCAACGGAACCCCTTTTTTGATCAGCACAAACCGAATCAGAACGAGTGGAATGGTCATGTACGCCAACCAGATGGTCAGGTCTGAGGCAATGTATAACCATCCGTGAAAATCCGTCCAGCGCCCGCAATACCACCGGGGTGGCCAGTCGCTCATATCGGTTAGGCGGCTAAAAAACTCAAACAACTCGTTCATATCGAAGGTAGTGATGTACTCGGGGCAACCGGTTGACTTTCATGTATGCAATCCGTTGCATATAACTCATAAATATAAGAGGTTATACGGGGCTCAGCCGCTTTTGTCAGCTAAAACTTATCGACTAAACGGCCCCATTATCTTATCTTACCTGTTGTACCAATCCCAGGCTCTGTACTAACGAATTGCTATGCGATTAGTTACACCTATCAAATTAAAAGCCAGATAAATTGTTTCTATATTTTTGTTTGGTGAAGCTTACCAGACTCCCAGTACCAGCGCTTTTACTTGAAACGGCCGGAGTTGACAGGAGATTAGGTTTACACGAGGGATAAAAAGCCAAAATACACCGCAACGGGCCGCTTTGTTGGGATTGCGGGCTTCATACGTTACCTTTGCAGTGTTGTAAAACGGTCCCGTAGCTCAGCTGGATAGAGCATCTTCCTTCTAAGAAGGCGGTCCTTGGTTCGAATCCAAGCGGGATCACACTGACAACCAGCCACTTATGCTTAAGCCTGAGTGGCTTTTTTGTTGGTGGTTTACAAACGCGGTTACACAACTCCTTCCTGAGGCTCCATACAAACGCTAAAAACCCCCGTTGCAGGCTCTACTATGCCTCTGCAACGGGGGTTTTTACACATACGAAGCCGGCTACCAGCCTTCGTGTCTCGTTAGTTTACAATTTCACAATCTTGCGGGTTACGCGCTGCCCCTGCACCTGACCGCGCACAAAGTACACCCCGCCCGGCAAGGCCGACACCACAAACCGGGTCGAGTTGAAACCCGTTTTGGCTTGCAGTACATTGGTCAGCTTCACATTGCCCTGCGCATCGAGCAGCTCCAGCCGAACGCCCGACTGATCGGCGGCACTGAAGTATTTCACCTCGATCAGATCGGTGGTTGGGTTTGGGTAAGCCTGCACCGACAGATCAGCAACCGACTCCTGCGTACTTTGGGGGTCAATACCCAGTTGAGCCTGCTTGTTCTTGAGCACCTCGCTCAGCGAAACAACGCCGTTCATCTGCTCCAGCGGGTGTGCCGACATGGAGGCCCGCTGCCCTGACCGCGAGTAAAAGCTGCTCCGTACATTCAGCGCCAGTTTTGAGTCGGCCAGTTGCACAAACTTGTCTTCGGTATCGAGTACCTGCACCTGCTCCGGAGCACCACCATTGCCTTTAAACGTAAACAAGGCTACGGGCTCGCCAGTCACAAACGGGCCGTAATTGGTTTCCTGTGGAGATTTACCAATGATGTAATACGCCCAGTCGGCATCCACGGCACCGGTTTGCACCAGGGCAGCCGGGGGTACCAGTTTGTAAGGCGTTTTGTCCCAAACACCCCGCACATCGCCTACCGATGTGAGCTCAAATGCTTTGGGAACCTTGAGCGAAAACTGAGCCGTAGCCCCGCGATCGTCGGTTTCGGGGTTGTTGGCATTGGGGGTATTATAATTCGGAATTAGCCAGGCGGTGTACAGGCTCGTGGCCGGTTCGTACGTCACCATGTACCGAACGTCGCTCGACGAGGTCATCACCCGGCTCTGCGCCCACGCATGGGTACCCAGCAACCAGACCAGCACCATAAAGCCAATGCGTTTCATAAGGTTTGATTAAAGACGTGATTTAGTTTTCTTGATCGTAAACGGCACACAAAGGTCGGGCGGGCAGCAGTTGCCAGCCTCTACCACAATTGGGCAGCAACCCGTGATCGGGCAACCTGCCGACGACGATTCGACGGTGTAAATACCCGTCTGGGTCAGCGTCGTTGAGCTACCGGTTGCAAACAATACACCGTTGCGGAACCAGCGTACATCCGTGTACCGGGCCGGTACGCTGACAATAAACTCATCGCCCGCGCATAGTTTCACCGGTACCGATGTACAGGCTGTCGCTTCGTTGTTGGCCGGATTAGGGTCCTGGCTACCGGTAGCCGTTACACTCGCGGTATTGGTCAGTATGCCTTCGGCCTGAATCAGGACCGTCAGCACGAGCGTGGCCGATTCACCAGCCGCCAGGCCGCCAATCGTCCAGACGCCACTTGTCGCATTGTAGCTTCCTTTGCTGGCTGTCGGTGTTCCCTGCAACACGGCCGCGCCGTTGCGCGTGAGGGTATCGAGGGCCGTTACGCCCACGGCACTGCCCGGCCCCAGGTTTTGAATCGTAACTGTAAAACTCACCGCAGCCCCTACAGCCGCCATCGACTGGCTCACCTGCTTTGTTACGAGCAGATCGGCGGGGGTATTCGAAGCCGGTACCACATCGAGACTAATGCCCGCCGTCACGCAGAGCGTAGGCTGAGCCAAATCGCAGAGGGTGTAGCTAAAACTAACGGGGCCGGTGTAGCCGGGAGCTGGCGTGTAGCGGATGGTTCCGTCGGGGTTGACAGCCGCCGTACCACTGTTTGGCGCGCTCACCGTCACGGTTACGCTCGTAGCACTAATCGGCAACCCATCGCGGGTGTCGTTGGCCAGTACATTCAGCGTTACCGACGTACCCGCCGTCAAGGTCTGGGTATCGGGGGTAGCCTGCAAGAGGGCACACGAAGCCGCCGGGCCGGTTACGTCCCGAAACTGCTCCAGCGGGTTCTGATTACCACCCGACGGCTGACCCGAAACCGAGTAAAAGCTGTTGGCTACGTTGAGCGAAAAGCGGTTATCGGCCTGCACAATGAACGGGTTACCCGCTTCGAGCGGGCTGATGGCACCGAAACAGCCATTCCCCCGGAAGGTAAACAAAGCCACCGGCGTACCATCGACAAAGGGGCCGTAGTTCGTTTCTGACGCTGATTTTCCGATGACGTAGTAGTTAACGGCCGGATCAAGGCCCGAGCCCGTCCAGTCCTGATTCGCGTTACCGGGTCCCAACCGGAGCGGTGCCTTATCCCAGACACCCCGCACGTCGGTGATTTCGGTAAGCGAAAATGAAGCCGGAACTTTGAGCGTAAACTGAGCCGTACCTCCGCGCTCGTTGGCCCCCATGTTGTTGGCGTTGGGCGTACTGTAGCGAGGTACCACAAAAGCCGTGTACCGATCGGTGACCCGGTCGTACGTAACCTGATAGTCCACTACATTAGACGACTGTTGGGCATAGCCAACCCCGGCCGAGAGGAACAGGCAGCTCCAGATGAGTACGCTTACAAATCGTTTCATAAAAGCACTGATTTACAACGTTCGCAAAAAGCGGGCGGAGTGCGCCCTGGTGCACTCCGCCCGGAACGATTAAGGTAACTGCTCGCGAATGGTGAAGAACGGCAACCGGAAGCTGTTGCCCGGGTGGTTCTTGATCACATTCTGGTAAATAAACTCAACGTCGTTGCCGGTACCCTGGAAGATCGTCTGACCATCGAGGTTGATGTCTCCGGCAAAATAACCCCGCAGTTTGAAGGCTGGACTCACCAGACCGTTGTTCGGTGCATTGATCACCAGCTGATACAGTTGGTTTACGTCGTTGTTGGAACCCTGATAAATCACGAAGTTACGAGGTGTAGTCGGCGCATTGTCGACAAACGCGTTGCCGGCCCACATGGCTACTCCCTGGCTCACCACTACCTGCGCCTGGTTGGGCGTCACTTCGGTGTAGCTCGTAACACCTGAGTACGTAAACGTAGGCGTGTTCGGGTTACGGAAGTCGACCACCGTGGCAGTCTCCGACAGCGGCAGGGCCGACTGGCTCATGACACCGAGGTGGTTCCGATGACGCACTGCTACGTAATAGTTGCCCGACAGAGCCGTGGCAAACGTTACCGACGACACGCCGTCGACCCCTACAATATCCCCGTCGCGCTGGAGCAGAGCCGCGCGGCTGTCGACAATCGTAGCCGGGTTCGCTTCCGAACGCAGTTCCACAAACACCCAGTCAACGATAGCGTCGTTACCCGTAACAGCCGTTACACCAGCGGCAATCGACGTAATCGGCGTAATTGGGTTGAGCGTAGTGTAGGGATGCGACGCCGGAATGTAGCCACCTACCCGCAGGTCGTCGCGCATGAGTGAGCCCGTTACCCCAAACAGAGCCCCTTGCAGATACACCTTGGGCGACAACCGCACAATGGGGGCCGGAATCACGGCCGGGGTGGTCACGGTGGCTACGTTGTTGGCCGGGGTGTTATCACCTGCCGGTACGCTGGTAGCCACTGTAAACGTTTGGGGCTGCCCTACCGTGGACAGGCCGGGCAGAATCGGGATCGTGAG
The DNA here is from genome assembly GCF_000383955.1 of Rudanella lutea DSM 19387. NCBI lineage: Bacteria > Pseudomonadati > Bacteroidota > Cytophagia > Cytophagales > Cytophagaceae > Rudanella > Rudanella lutea. Next base: position 1,065,074 of record NZ_KB913013.1, read on the forward strand.
GGTTTCGCTCGTGAGCGTAGCCAGTGATACCGACTTTACACAGCTCACCAGCTGACCCAACACCGTGCAAACGAAGCCGTTGGAGGTGGTAAAGCCGGGGGCGATGGTCACTCCTGCGGGCATAGTAAGCGTCACCGTAACCGGACCGCTGAAGTTACCCGTACCAATATTGCTCACCGAAATAGGCAGGCTGCTCGACAGCGTAGCGGTCAGGCTGGTCAGTGGCTGACCAATACCCACCGCCAGATCGACCGCACCGTTGGGAGGGAACACCGTCAGGTAAACCGTTGCCGTGGCGCAGGCCGAGGGGGTGCCCGTGTCGCATACCTGATACACGAACGAATCAGTGCCGCTGAAACCAGCTGCCGGTGTGTAGGTGAAGCTACCCGTAGTCGAAAGGGCGAGTGTCCCGTTGGTTGGGCTGGTCACCGGCGTTGTGGTCACGGTCTGGTTGTTGCCTTCCAGATCCTGATCGTTGGTCAATACATTGCTGATGAACGCCGTATTGGTAAACGTGCTGTATGCATCGTCGTAGGCCAGAGTCTGATTGTTGGCCGGATTGGGCCGCACCAGCACCGTTACGGTAGCCTGATCGCACAGAATCGGCAAACCCGTGTCGCATACCTGATACACAAACGAATCGACACCCGTGAAGCTATTGACCGGCGTGTAGGTAATGGTTCCGTTCGGGTTGATCACGATGTTGCCATTCGTAGGGGCGCTTACCAGAATCGGCAGGCCGAGCGTCTGGGCATCGGGGTCGCTATCGTTGGCTCGCACCGCAATCACCACCGGGCTGTTGGGCGTGGTAGCAATCAGGTCGTTCTGGGCAATCGGGGCATCGTTGTTGTTGGGGGCGTTGTTGCGCACCTCAATCGTTACGAGCGCCGTTGCACACTGAGCGGCCGTGTTGCACACCTGATACACAAAGCTATCTGTACCGGTAAAGCTCGTTGCGGGCGTGTAGGTATAGTTTCCGTTGGCGAGCAGGGTCAGCGTACCGTTGGTCGGAGCTACCACCGGCGTCGTCGTGACGGTGAGTGCCAAACCAGCCGGTTCTTTGTCGTTGGTCAGCACATTACCCGACACGGCCACTTGCAGGAACGTCTGGTTGAAGTCGTTCTGGGGCGCGGGGCGGCTCGGTTGTACTGTCACGGTCACCGAGTTAGTTGAGCACTGTAACGGCTGGAGCAGATCACAAACTGTGTACGTAAACACCTCGTTGCCCGAGAAAGCAATAGCAGGCGTGTAGGTGATCGTTCCGTTGGCATTCACCACCGCGGTACCATTGGCTGGCGCACTGGCTAATGCCACACTCACGGTCGTAGATAAAGCAGGCAGGCTGTTGCGGGTATCGTTGGCCAATACCGATACGCTGATTGGGGTACCCGAAGCGGTAGTTACCGCATCAGGACTCGTCACAATGACCGTATTTACCGTTAGGCTAACCGCGGCCGACGAGCACTGCAACGGCTGGTCAATATCGCAGATGGTGTACGTAAACGACACCGGTCCCGAGAAGCCGGTTGCGGGCGTGTACGTGATCGTTCCGTTGGCATTCACGGTAGCCGTACCCGTTGCCGGGGCCGTGCTCACCGAAACCGTTACATTGGTCGTGCTGGCGGGGCCACCGTTGCGCGTATCATTGCCCAGAACGGCGACCGCTACCGGTGTGCCGGCATTCGTCGTGGCCTGGTCAGGCGAAGCTACAAGCACCGCATTCACCGTCAGAGAAACACTCGCGGTCGAGCAGATTGTCGTTTGGGTTGGTGCGCAAAGGGTGTACGTAAACGATACCGGGCCTGAGTAACCGGCAGCCGGGCTGTAGCTGATGGTACCATCGGGGTTCACGGTAGCCGTACCCGAAGCCGGGGGCGTACTTACCGTAACGGTCACGTCGGTGTTTACAACCGGCACCCCGTTGCGGGTATCGTTGGCCAGTACCGACAGACTTACCGGAATACCGGCCGTGAGCGTCTGGCTATCGGGGTTGGCCTGCAACACGGCGCACTGAGCCGCCGGGCCAAACAACGTGCGGAACTGCTCCAGCGGAGCCTGGTTACCCCCGGCAGGCTGGCCCGACCGCGAGTAGAAGCTGTTGGCTACGTTCAACGACAAATCGTTGTCGGCAGCTGCGATAAACGGATCACCCGGCGCGAGGGGCGTAATTTCACCGAAACAGCCGTTGCCCGTGAACGAGAACAGCGGAACGGGTGTGCCAGCCGTAAACTTTCCGTAATTGACTTCGTTTGGCGACTTACCAATCACGAAGTAATTGTAGTTCGGGTCGAGGGCCGTGGTGTACGTCTGGTTCGGATTACCCGGCCCCAGCCGCAGGGGCGTCTTGTCCCAACTTCCGGTCAAATCCTGAATGTTGGTAATGGAGAACGACGACGGTACTTTAATGGTAAACTGCGCCGTTCCACCCAATTCATCATTGCTCGGGTTGTTGGCGTTGGGAGTAGCATAATTCGGAATCACCCAGGCGATGTAGCGCCCGGTTGCGACGTTGTACGTGACCTGATAATCAACCGTATTGGTCGACTGCTGAGCCATGGCAAGGCGCGCCCCCAACAGAAGGCACCCTACAAGTAGACAAGTAAAAAACTGCTTCATCGATGGTTAACTTTAAGACTTTGAAAAGTTGACAAACAAAGCGGCAAGCCTGGTCTCGCCCTGTTTTTTGCGTTACGGTATTTGTTCACGGATGGTAAAAAATGAAACTCTAAGGCTATTTCCGGGGTGATTTTTCACCACGTTCTGGTAGATCAGTTCTACGTCATTGCCGGTACCCTGAAAGAGCGTTTGCCCGTCCAGATTCACGTCGCCGGAGAAGTAGCCGCGTAACCGGTAGAATGGACTTTTCAAGCCGTTGGCCGGCGCATTGACTACCTGCTGATAGATACCGTTCACGTCGTTGTCGGTACCCTGATAAATGATTTGGTTACGCGGTGCCACCGGAGCATTATCGGCCAGAATATTGCCGGCCCACATGGCTACCCCCTGACTCACCACCACCTGTGCCTGATCGACGGTCACCTGCGTATAGCTACTGGTACTGGTGGTGGTGTACGTTGGGGTTGATGGATTGCGGAAATCGACAACCGTCGTTGTGGTCGACAACGGAACGGCCAGGCGGCTCATCACGCCCAGGTGATTGCGGTGCCGCACGGCCACGTAATAACCCGCTGGCAGCGATTGACTGAAGATGAGGGGCGACGTGCCGTCCACATCGACAACGTCGCCATCGCGCTGCAGCAGGGCCGCCCGGCTATCGACCACAACACTCGGGTTGGTGGCCGAACGTAGCTCCACAAATACCCAGTCGACAATGGCGTTGTTGCCCGTAACAGCCGTGACCCCGGCGGCCATCGCAGCTACCGGCGTAATCGGGTTGAGCGTAGCGTAGGGGTGCGTAGACGGGAGGTATCCACCCGCCCGCAGGTCGTCGCGCATGAGTGAACCCACCACCCCAATCAAAGCTCCCTGCAAATACACCTTAGGTGATACGGATACGAGCGGGGGTTGCGGCTGCACCAGCACTGACACGGTGGCCCGGCTACATTGACCAGACGTATTGCAAGCGGTATACGTGAAGCTATCGGGACCCGTAAAGCCCGGAGCCGGGGTGTAGGTATAGCTACCCGTAGCCGACATAACAACAGTTCCACTCGCGGGCTGACCCGTGGTGTAGGTCAGGGCCAATCCCTGAAGATCCAGATCATTGGCACTGACAATGCCGGTACGTATGGTATTGATTCGGGTCAGAAGCACATCATCGACGGCGACAGGAGCCAGTATGGTTCCGGGAGCTGGCGTCGGTTGTACCCGGCCATTCACCTGTGCGGTTGCACACAGACTCGGCGTTGCCCCGTCGCACACCTGATACGTAAAGCTTACCAGACCGGTGAAACCTGTGGGGGGCGTGTAGGTGATGGTTCCGTCGGCATTGACTACCGCCGTACCCACTGCTGGGGGCGTGGTAATAATAGGTAACCCTAACTGCCCATTGAGTGAGGTAGCAGAGTCAGGGTCGGTATCGTTCGCCAACACAGCAATCACGACTGACTGATCCTGAATAGTTTGCGTGTTATCGTCATTGGCTACCGGCTTTTCGTTGCCGAGCATTGGGTCGGGAACGACGTTGACCGACACACACGCCGAACCACTCAGGCCAACCGTATTGCTCAGGGCGTAGCAGAAACTTACCACGCCGGTGAAGCCCATCGGGGGGGTGTAGGTATAGCTACCATCGGGTGCAATGGTCACCGTGCCCTGAGCGGGTGGCGTTAACAACGAAGCCGTCAGCGGCAACCCTTGCGGGTCAATATCGTTGATCAGCACATTACCTGTCACCGGCGTGTTGGGGCGAGTGTTGGCAATATCGGGCGTCACCAGCGGAGAGAGCGGAACTACCGTCACTGCCACCGATGCGGTTGCGCAGGTAGCGGGTGTGAGTTTATCACAAATCTGGTAGGTTAGCGTGTACGAGCCGGGGAACGTGTTGGGGGCTACCTGTAAACGCCCGGTCACGGTGTCCAGTGTGATACCCGACGGGTACGTACCAACAGGTGTTATGGTAGCGTTGCCACCGGCTCCCAGCGTCGCTGGCAATCCATTCACTAAATCGTTGGCTACCACATTCGTCACAGCCACCCCACCCGTAGCGAGTGCCGTACCACTATCGGGCGCCGGTTGAATATCTGCCGTAACCGTCAACGAGACAATCGTGGTGGCGCAGGTGGTGGGCGTGAGTTTGTCACAGAGCTGGTAGGCCACCGTGTACGAGCCCGGCGTGGTGCCCACCGTGACACTCACGCTGCCGGTAGTGGTGTTGAGGCTGATGCCCGCCGGATACGTACCTACCGCTGTCAGGGTAGCATTGCCCCCTCCGCCCAACGTTGCGGGTACACCGTTGACCACATCGTTAACTGCAACGTTCGCGACGGCCACCCCGCCGGTACCCGCATTAGCCGTGCCGCTGTCGGGGTTAGCTACTACGCTTGGGGTCACCGTCACTGAGACAATCCCGGTGGTGCAGGTGCTTGTACCGAGAGTGGTGCACAACGAGTAAACCAGTGTGTAAGCCCCCGGAGCCGTGCCTTGAGCCACACTTACGCTGCCGATGGTGGTATTCAACGTAATGCCTGCCGAGCCGCTGCTGACCAGACTCAGACTGGAGTTGGTCGCATCAGCCGGTAAGCCGTTGGCCAAATCATTGGCCCGTACGTTGGCCACCGCGACCCCACCCGTACCCGCGCTGGCTGTGCCGCTATCGGGGTTGGCCGTCGCGCTGGGCACCACGGTGAGCGATACAATCGTGGTGGCGCAGGTAGCGGGCGTGAGTTTGTCACAAAGCTGGTAGGCCACCGTGTACGAGCCCGGCGTAGTACCCACCGCGACACTCACGCTACCAGTTGTCGTGTTGAGGCTGATGCCCGCTGGGTATGTCCCGATTGGGGTCAGGGTCGCATTGCCCCCTCCGCCAAAGGTGGCTGGCACACCGTTGACCACATCGTTAACCACGACGTTCGCCACCGCGACCCCGCCTGTGCCCGCGTTAGCCGTACCCGCATCCGGGTTGGCCACCACGCTCGGAGTTACCGTCACTGAGACAATCCCTGTGGTGCAGGTGCTTGTGCCGAGAGTGGTGCAGAGTGAATAGATCAAGGTATAAGCCCCCGGAGCCGTGCCCTGGGCCACACTTACGCTGCCGGTGGTGGTATTCAACGTGATACCTGCTGAACCGCTGCTGACCAGACTCAGGCTCGAGTTGGTCGCATCAGCCGGTAAGCCGTTGGCCAAATCATTGGCCCGCACATTGGCCACCGCAACTCCACCCGTACCCGCACTGGCTGTGCCGCTGTCGGGGTTGGCTGTCGCACTGGGCACCACGGTGAGTGAGACTATGGCTGTCGCGCAGGTCGTGGGTGTGAGTTTATCACAGAGCTGGTAAGCCACTGTGTACGAGCCCGGCGTAGTACCCACCGCGACACTCACGCTGCCGGTCGCGGCATCCAGCGTTATACCTGTCGGATATGTCCCGATTGGGGTCAGGGTGGCATTACCTCCTCCGCCCAAGGTAGCGGGTACGCCGTTGACTACATCGTTGAGCGCGACGTTCGCGACCGCTACCCCACCCGTGCCTGAGTTGGCTGTGCCGCTGTCGGGGTTAGCCACCACGCTTGGGGTCACCGTCACTGAGACAATCCCGGTGGTGCAGGTGCTTGTGCCAAGGGTCGTGCAAAGTGAATAGACCAGCGTGTAAGCTCCCGGTGCCGTGCCCTGGGCCACACTTACACTACCGGTGGTCGTGTTGAGAATGATGCCTGCCGAGCCGCTGCTGACCAGACTCAGGCTGGAGTTAGTGGCATCAGCCGGTAAGCCGTTGGCCAAATCATTGGCCCGCACGTTGCTCACCGCAACTCCACCCGTACCCGCGCTGGCTGTGCCGCTATCGGGGTTGGCCACCACGCTCGGGGTCACCGTCACTGAGACAATCCCGGTGGTGCAGGTGCTCGTGCCAAGGGTCGTGCAAAGTGAATAGACCAGCGTGTAAGCTCCCGGAGCCGTGCCCTGGGCGACACTTACACTGCCCGTGCTGGTATTGAGGGTGATGCCCGCCGAGCCGCTGCTCACCAGACTCAGGCTCGAGTTGGTCGCATCAGCCGGTAAGCCGTTGGCCAGGTCATTGGCCCGTACGTTGGTCACCGCAACTCCACCCGTACCCGCACTGGCTGTGCCGCTGTCGGGGTTGGCCGTCGCGCTGGGCACCACGGTGAGCGATACAATCGTGGTGGCGCAGGTGGTGGGCGTGAGTTTGTCACAGAGCTGGTAGGCCACCGTGTACGAGCCCGGCGTGGTGCCCACCGCGACACTCACGCTACCGGTTGTCGTGTTGAGGCTGATGCCCGCCAGGTATGTCCCGATTGGGGTCAGAGTGGCATTCCCACCTCCGCCCAACGTTGCGGGCACACCGTTGACCGGGTCATTGAGTGCAACGTTCGCCACTGCGATCCCACCGGTGCCCGCGTTAGCCGTGCCGCTGTCGGGGTTAGCTACCACGCTTGGGGTCACCGTCACTGAGACAATCCCGGTAGTGCAGGTGCTTGTGCCAAGGGTCGTGCACAACGAGTAAACCAGTGTGTAAGCTCCCGGAGCCGTGCCCTGGGCTACGCTCACACTACCGGTGGTCGTGTTGAGAGTGATGCCTGCCGAGCCGCTGCTGACCAGACTCAGACTGGAGTTGGTCGCATCAGCGGGCAAGCCGTTGGCCAAATCATTGGCCCGCACGTTGGTCACCGCAACTCCACCCGTACCCGCACTGGCTGTGCCGCTGTCAGGGTTGGCCGTCGCGCTGGGCGCTACGGTGAGTGATACAATCGTGGTGGCGCAGGTGGTGGGCGTGAGCTTGTCACAAAGTTGATAAGCCACCGTGTACGAGCCCGGCGTGGTGCCTACAGCGATACTCACGCTACCGGTTGTCGTGTTGAGGCTGATGCCCGCCGGATACGTACCTACCGCTGTCAGGGTGGCATTGCCCCCTCCGCCTAACGTAGCGGGCAACGTATTAACCAAATCATTGGCAACCACATTAGCCACGGCGGTCCCCCCGGTTCCGGCACTGACTGTCCCGGAGTCAGGTACGGCTGATACCGTCGAACCAACCGGCGCAGTGGCCGTACCAATGTTGTTGGTCACGCTGATTTCGGACGTAATCGAAACCGTATGCGTGAAGCTGAGAGTCGTTCCGGCCGCAGCCGCAGCGGGTGTAACAGGCACATTGATGGTCGTGCTGGCTCCTGTAGCGATAGACGCCGAACTCGAACACGTAACACTCGCCCCCGTGGTCACGCAGGCGAATCCGTTACTGGTAAACGAGGCTGGTGTAACAACCGTAGTCGGAATAACCAACGTAGTTGTAATCAGGCCCGAGGAGGCAGCCGAACCGATGTTGCTCACCACAACCGGTAGTGTGCTGGTCAGACCCGGCAAAAAAGCAGGCGTTGGCTGCCCAATAGATGTGGTCAGATCGGCCAAACCAATTACGCTGACCGTTGGCGAACAGGTTCCGGTGCCTTGGGCCGAACTGACCGACAGCGTGCGGGTACCAATACTCCCTGAGCCATCGTATGAAATCGGGATCGACAATACCGTTTGGCTAGCCACTAACGATGTCGTTACCGAGAGTGGTACCGACGTAAAGCCTCCACCCGAAAGCGAGGCCAGTATAATTTGTCCGTCGCGGGTAGTGGTGATTGGGATGTTCAGAACGCCGGTAGAGGGAATACCCACCACAAACGTCCCCGCTACGGTAGCATTCGCACAGTTGCCAAACGTAAACGCCCCCTCTTTAACCCGCCATAATACCTGACCACTGCCGGATGGATACGTGGCCAGCGGATTGGTGATACCGGCATTGACCGGCCCGAAAAGGGCATCGTTGGTGTCAATGTTATTATCGAGCCCATCCTTGTCTGAGTCGACGCCAGCCAGTGTGAGCCCGGCTTCATTGGTATCTGATTTGGTATCGTTATCGCTATCCGTGTCCAGATAGTCCGGGGTGTCGGTTTTATCGGTATTCTCGGGCATCAGACCTCCGGTAGCCGAGTAGGCTGTTGGCAGACCCAGCGAAGTCACCGTCGTTCCGGGAACAATGTACCCGCTTGTTGTCTGGGCTTCTATGTTGTCCGGGATCCCATCGCCATCGGAATCCAGATCCAGCGCGTTCGAAATACCATCGCTATCGGCATCGGCGAGTAGCCCCTCGGTATCATCCAGGATACCATCGTTATCATCATCAATATCAACCGCGTTGGCAATCCCATCGCCATCTGTATCCAGTACAGGTACGCAGGTCGTATTTGTGAACACGATGCCTCCCCGTCCATCAAAGGGGAAGTTGGCCGTACCCGTACTTGATCCGACTTTGGAGTAGGTAATATCAAAGGAAGAAACCCCTACGTAAGCGAGTGCCACCGTAAAGGCCGGGTCAATTCCGTCGATACCCACCTGATTCTGTGTCCCCTGAAATCGGATCGTTGGCGAAGCAGTAGTAGTTATGACAGAGGTATTGGTTGGGCTACTCAGCTTGTACGAATACAAATCGCTCTTATTCACAATAACCGACTCGAGCGTTGTGCTATTCAGGGTCTGATCGTTGTCGATATCACCAACCGTGAAGGAACCCTGGAACGGAAACGGCGTATTCGTCCCCGCCTTCACAACGGTCCACCGCACGGTAGATGTCAGGCCGTTGGGTGCCGTCGACGCTCCCGAAATGGCATAACGAGCGAGTACCGAACCGGTAACACTGGTGAAGTTATCGAAACGAGGAAAGGTAGCATCGGCTGTTCCCGAATACGTGAGCACTTCACCGACAATATCGACGGCCTGCCCACCAATGGTAGCTACGTTTGCATACCGTCCCCGTCGGCCAACGCCCTGCCCAGTGATAACGGGCGCCGTAGCAAACGAAAATTGGGTAAATCCATTCTGCCCCGGTACCGGACAGGCCGATACCCGGATGCCCACCGTTGCGGTCGCCGTAGTGGTACAGTTATTGGCATCCCGCACAGTAACGGTGTAGGAGCCCGGTGCTACGTTCTGGAGATTCTGTGTAGTGGCTCCCGTATTCCATAAATATGTATAGGGAGTACGGCCTCCGCTTGCCGTTACAAAAACGGCACCGTCGGCCGTGGTTGCACTCGATGCATTCGTTACCAGTGTGGTGGCCGACAGGTCGGGGTACTGCACAAACGGATAGTAAATCCCTGTGCTGGAAATAAGGCTGATTACACTGGCAATAGTTAATTGAACTTCGTCGAAATTTTTGGTTGTCACGAAGCCCACCGTTATCTGACCATTGGCAGAAAGCAAGGACAGGTTCAGTAACGACGACGAACCTGACGATTCCTGTAGCGTACCGTTCAGGTACGTGCGAATAGTCATCGAAGCCAGCAGGTCAGCCCCAAGCGCGCTGTTATCCGCTACCACAAAGCCCGCAATCGAGCCAGCGCTAAACACGGTTGAGCCACCGTTCTGGTTAGCATTGACCGAGATCTGTCCACCGCTGCCTACGCCGAGTACCGTATTGATGGATGCAAGGTTGGTGAGGTTAGCATCTACCACGTTTCCAGGGTTCGAAACACTACCAGCTCCAATGCCCAATAGCCCACCTACGCCACCGGTACGGCCACTCACAATGCCCGCATTCGGAAAGTTGTTGACCGTCAGGGTTCGGTAGCCGCAAGGCAGCGTCTGCGCCCTTCCTTCGGGGGTTACGCCCACCAGCAATGCTATACCAGCCAGCCACAAGATAAATCGGACAGGTAACGCCCTTCCTGCCGAGGTTGACCATACCCCACATCCGTCTCGTTGCCAGAACAGGATTCTGGCACGCCACTGTACTACACTAGAAAATAAAAGCTCGTAAAATTTTATACGCATATAGGACCGATAGAAAGGCCAACTCAATTGTATTCTGCGGCTGGGGTACGTATCTCTCAATGGGATGCTACCCCTCTTCGAGTACGGGAATCCTGATCAGCTTTCCATTATTGAGTAGGTGCAGAAATAGCCGTCTTCAACTCACTCAATTACTCAATTTTTACATGATCAAAATTTGAGTAATACGAGTTAATTCAGATGGCTTTTTTAGAAATCAAATCGTATGAAATACGCCCCTATATATAGAATCAAAAATATTGCTAAACCTTCATGTATAGCTATAATTACATCGAAATGTTATATACTTTATATATTAATTTATATTCAAAATCATACTCTTTTAGGAGACTTTATATCGCTTATATTCGCACAATTTGTACACCAAACTTATTTTTGTCTTTAGTAAAACGGTATTTTTATACTCCTTTTAATTTATATCCAACCTAATACAACTTGGCTTTTTGAGTATAAAAACTCAATCTTTACCTCCGGGTAATTACTAAGTATTTTGGTAAGTGTACCACTTTATCCAAGGTTGTTTGCTGACCCGGACAAATAGGGCTGTGCTACAGTTCAGACATAAAAAAAGCAGCACTCCGAATGAGTGCTGCCTCGTGTATGTGAAACCGGTGCTTTTAGAGATAATCGATCAGCTTACGCGTGTTTCGGCCCTCAAATGCATTCTGAATGGCCCGACGCATGACCGCCCGGCGACGGCGAGGATGCGTGGTGATCACAAGGGCACGCATCTTGAGCAGGAAGCTCGCCATCATGTACAAGGCAAACAAACCACACAGAATCAGTACGGACTCCGTGTTGGTAATGTTGCGGTGGAGCACAAAGAACAACACCGTATTCAGCAGCGAGATACCACAGAGCGTTGCGGTAGCCCCCATATGCGACATACCGTTGTCGAGCAGAATATGGTGCATGTGATTCCGGTCGGCCGAGAAGGGCGACTTACCCGCCAGAATCCGAACGGTAAACACCCGCAACGTATCAAAAATAGGGATGATCAAAACTACTACGGCAATGATCGGTGCGTTGAAAAAAGCCGTCGGGTCAAACCGGAACGAAGTATTCAGGTTAACAAACCGAACCGCAAAAAACGACAACATAAACCCAAGAATAAGCGAGCCGGTATCGCCCATGAAGATCTTGCTGGTCTTGGAGAAGTTGAACCGCAAAAAGCCTACCAACGCCCCCGCGAGCGTAAACGCCATGCAGGCCATGGCAAAGTGATTAGTGAGCAGAAACCAGGCCCCGAAGGTGGCACTTGCAATAGTGGCAATACCAGCCGCAAGCCCGTCGATTCCGTCGATGAGGTTTATGGCATTGGTCACCGCAATAAAGATGAAACAGGTGAGTAGCACACTCACGATCTCGGCTATGTGGTGAAAGCCCATGATCCCGTAGAGGTAATCTACTTTCAGATCGCCGAAGAAAATGAGAATAAGCGCAGGAAGTACCTGGAAGAATATCTTTTTATTCGGATCAACACCCACCAGATCGTCTTTGATACCGACGAAAAAGAGGATAGTCATCCCGACGATGGAAAGATTGGTACGATAAATGTCGGTCTGGTCAATGCTCGGCCAGAGGAAATAGCTGATCAGGACAGCGGCAAAAATCGCGATCCCGCCAAACGTGGGCGTGGGTGTGGTATGAGCCCGACGCTCGCCCGTTTTCTCCATAAGCCCTTTTAATTCCGATATTTTGATAACGACCGGAATCGATATGATAGCCACAAAACAAGCCACGAGAAACGACAATACGGATTGGTAAAGCCCAATCGTAAAGAGTTCATCGCGAAACTTATTTTGCAAATAAGCCAGTAGTAGGTCGAGGTTCATAAGCGGTCACTTGGATTAAAACCATTCGTGCTCCGGGAGACGGCAGACAGCGGTATGTCTTACCTAAACTGGACACCAAAAGTGTGCCATGGCTCAGTCCAGAGCGAACCGGGCGCGAAAATTACATTATTTAAAGATTATCCAAGCAGTTTCTTTCAGTTACGGTCAGAACTTAGTAAACGGTTAGCTTACAGAAGGACGTTCCCGTTGAAACAGTTGAACAATTTTTCGGAGGGGTTTGAGTGTCAGCGTGAAAAAATACGGCTTGAGCTCATTCATCTCCCAGGCCATCCGGTCTTCCTGATTGGCCCGTACCCGATTTTTCAGATTCGCATTACTCACCCCGCCTTCACGCATAATCACGGTGGTTTCTGGCAGGTACGACAAGCTGATGTTGTGCTTGTGAATAAACCGCAGCATCAGCTCATAATCGGCCGCACTCCGCAAATCGAGCCGAAAATGGCCGTATGCATCGTACACCGATTTGCGCGCAAAAAACGACAGGTGCCCCGGCATCCAACCCCACAAAAAGTCGCCGGGCCGGTAGCTGCCCGCTTTCCAGTACCGCTTCACCTTACTGATGTCGTACCGGTCTACGTAAACCATATCGCTGTACACGGCATCAGAGCCGGTTTGCTTAAACCGTTCCACCACGTGCTTCACGACTTCAGTATGCCGGTACAGATCGTCGGAGTTCAGAAACCCGATTACATCGCCCGTGGCCATACTAATTCCTTTGTTCATGGCATCGTAGAGGCCTTTGTCGGGCTCGGTCACAAACCGGCTGATTCGCGTGCCGTACTCCCGGATCAACTCAACCGTTCCGTCCGTTGAGCCACCGTCCACTACTATGTACTCAATATCGGGGTACGATTGCCCCAGTACCGATTCCAGACAATCGCGCACGGTACTTACTCCATTATATACTACGGTTATGATGCTTACTTTCACGTTGAGATAATTCGTTTGCGAACCCAAATTGCCGGGTTTCCCTGATAAATACCGTATGCCTCCAGATCGCGGGTAGCTACTGACCCCACCGCCAGTACCGAGTGCGAGCGGCAGGTGACACCGGGGCAAACCACCGATTTGGCACCAACCCAGACCCCGTCTTCGAGCCGAATGGGCTTCGTGGTGAGATCAAACGTCGGGAGCCGATAATCGTGATTACCCGTCAGCAGCAACGCCCCCTGCGACAGGCAGGCGTGGTTGCCGATGCTTACCGGCGACAAGTTGTCAATCCAGACGTACTCACCTATCCAGACGTGATCGCCCACGGTTAGTAACCACGGATATTTAATATTCACAGCCGGCTTAATCATAACGCCCACCCCAATACGCGCCCCAAACAGGCGTAATACCCAGCGCTTAAAAGCGACCGGAATAGGCAGATGATTATTCAATACCAGCGAGTTGACAATAAACCAGCCAATTACTTTCAGACGTGGCCCCGGATTGTACCAGCTATTGTCGAACCGCGACAGGTCGGTGGTTCCCGACGGATTAGCGGACACCGGCTCGAAGGTCTTTTCCATATTCCGTTTTGAAAAAGTCGATGATAGCCTCCCGGTCGTTGCCTGCCCGGCGGTAAACTTCCAGCATTTTGGCGTCTACCAGAAACCGATACCAAAGCCCCTGCAAAAAATGCCAGACAAAGCCCCGTCGGCCGTCGAGAAAACCAAACCGGACAAAATACCGGTACAAAAAGTACAGAATCGGGCGGGTAAACAGGGGTAACGATGCGTACCGTTCTTTGAGGTACCGCTTCCGCTGCTCCTGCGACCCCGTCAGGCTGGGCGTAACCCGCTCGGCCTGTTCGAAGTTATGCCGGATGTTGAGCAAATCGATCACCTCCCGAATAGCATACTGATTGTGCTTCTGCGTCCACCAGGTCAGGTTATTCAGGTTATGATCCACCAGATCGTTGGCAAACTGCACGGTTTGGGCCGGGGCACCGTTGATCGGGCTCAGCTTGATATGCTCGTCCATCCAGGTCTGCTCGCAGATACCCTGATTCCGACGCCACAACCGCAACAGCCAGATCGGGTAGTAACCGCCGTGCCGAATCCAGCGGTCCATAAACATAACCCGGCGCTTTACGTACACCCCGCCCACCTGAGCCGCCAGTGCCGGCAGACGGTGAGTGATTTCTTCGGCCAGTTCGGGCAGTATATACTCATCGGCATCCATCCGCATGAGCCAGGCCGTTTGGAACGGCGTGTGCTGAATCCCGTAATTGAACTGAGTGGCATAGGTTACCCACGGGTTTTGGACAACCACGGCTCCCATAGCGCGCGCAATTTCGACCGTTCGGTCGGTCGAGAACGAATCGACGATAAACACTTTGTCCGTCATCGGCCGCAGACTCTCCAGGCAACGCCCGATGTGTTTTTCCTCGTTATGGGTTAAAATTATGACGGACAAATCAAGCATACAGACGACACTGCTACCTTTGAAAAATACACCAAACCGGTCGGCGGACTAAACTGAACAAAACCGGGTCATACAGCTACAATTTGCCTTATTTTTGCCCAGATTGATTGCAATACTATCACTTTTTTTAGAAATCACCTATCACCACTACCGTAATCTTATCCACAGGAAATTACTTTTGTTCAATTTTGATCATTTGTTCTGCGCCTAAATTAGGCCGCTAATACCCGAATGACGCTACAGGCGGTTGGTCTTTCCTTATTTTTGCTCTACTTATTGCTACGAATTATTCCTTTTCATGCGTCTACTCTTACTCACTCAGGACGACCCATTTTATCTGGCTCGTAACATCGACTACCTCATGAAGCACCTGCCTCCTTACGCCGAGGTAGTGGCTACGGTTGTGTTCGACGTGTCGCCGTTTGGCAAGCGCGAAACGTTTGCCGACAAGATGAAAAAAACGCTTCAGATCTTCGGGCTTCCTTTCTTTGTGCGTTACGGATTCAAGTTTGTAGCGTCGAAACTGGATAGTCGCAACAACGTTCGGAAGGTGCTTGCCAACTATGGCGTACCGCTGATTGAGATTGAGGGAAACATCAACAAAGACGAAAACCTGGCCCGGCTGAAAGCCTACAACCCGGACCTGCTCGTGTCCATTGCCGGCAATCAGATTTTCAAGCGTAAATTGCTCGATCTGGCTCCGCACGGCTGCATCAACCTGCACACGGCCCTATTGCCCAAATACCGCGGCCTGATGCCTTCGTTCTGGGTACTGAAAAACGGTGAAACCCACACGGGCGTGTCGGTATTTTTTGTGGATGAAGGCATTGATTCAGGCCCGATTATTGTACAGAAACCATTGGCAATCGGCAACATGTCGCAGGAGGAGTTGATCCGCGTGACGAAGAAAATGGGCATGGATGCTATTGTCGAATCGGTACAGAAAATTCACGATGGCACCGTTGAACTCATGGAGAATGATGCTTCGCAGATGACGTATTTCACCTTTCCGACCCGGGACGATGTAAAAGCGTTTCAGGCCGCTGGCAAACGGTTTTATTGACGGTTTACGTCACCTTTGCCCAACCCTAAACCTGCCACCGCCCTATGAATATCCTTACCTTCGACATTGAGGAGTGGTTTCACCTCCTCGACCATAAATCGACCCGGACGGCTACCGAATGGAGCCGCTACGAATCCCGGATTCATGCCAACATGGACCGGATTTTTCAATTGCTCGCCGACACCAACTGCCGGGCTACTTTTTTCTGCCTGGGTTGGGTGGCCGATCAACACCCCGACGTAATTCGGCGAATCGACGCGGCCGGGTACGAAATTGCTACCCACTCGTACGCGCACCAACTCGCTTACGAACAAACCGAGACCGAGTTCCGCGACGATCTGGAACGGTCGATCAAGGCTTTGCAGGACGTAACGGGCAAACCGATTCGGGCGTACCGGGCACCCGGCTTTTCAATCAAGTTTCTGAACCGCTGGGTATTTCCGATTCTGGTCGAGAACGGTATCGAGATTGACTGTTCAGTGTTTTCGGCGCGCCGGGCTCACGGGGGCGACACAGCCTTTGGCATCAGCCAACCGGCCATTATCGACGTTGACGGCTACCCACTCAAAGAGTTTCCCATCAACACGGTGCCTTTGCTGGGGCAGGATATGATTTTTTCGGGAGGGGGCTATTTCCGGCTACTACCCTACCCTATGATTCAGCGGTTTACCCGGCAGTCGCCCTACGTGATGACGTACTTCCATCCGCGCGACTTCGACCCCGCTCAACCGATGATTGAAGACCTCAGCCTGACGCGCAAGTTCAAGTCGTACTACGGGCTAAAAGGATGCCTGCCCAAGCTGAAGCGCCTGCTCACCGACTTCGAATTTATCGACATTTCGGAGGCCGACCGGCGCATCGACTGGTCGTCGGCCGTGCGCAAAAGCTGGGAGCTGACCCCTACCCCGGTCTAAGCGAGCCGGGGTTCCTCGCTCGCCTATCCCCAACCGCTGTATATCAGAGCGAAAGTACTTGAGCGTACACGGGTTTTGTATGGTTGCGGTTA
The DNA here is from genome assembly GCF_000383955.1 of Rudanella lutea DSM 19387. Taxonomy (NCBI): domain Bacteria; kingdom Pseudomonadati; phylum Bacteroidota; class Cytophagia; order Cytophagales; family Cytophagaceae; genus Rudanella; species Rudanella lutea. The sequence continues at coordinate 1,081,878 of NZ_KB913013.1, forward strand.
CTCAAAACCCTTTAGTAAAATGATACACACTAATCATTCAAAAGGTTGACCCAAAGTGGCTATACATATTCGTAGACAACTGACTTTATTTGTTGACCCAAAAGACGCTGAAACTATTGAACAAGTAAGACAAGAGTTTAACCCTATACAATTTGAGTTGATAAAATCTCACGTTACTCTATGTAGAGAGGACGAAATTGAAAATCTTGAGGAAGTACTATCAAACCTACATTCTTTGACAATGGAAGAAATTGTTATTGAATTCGGGAAACCAACAAGGTTTGATAATGGACGAGGGATTTTTCTTCCTGCAATACTGGAGAATGCACGTTTTCAAGAGTTACGTAGACAAATTTTAATTGGACTGAACGACAATCCAAGAAAGCAGGAAGCTCACATTACCTTAATGCATCCAAGAAACTCAACTTGTACAGACGCCATAGCTCGTCAGATTGAAAGCTTAAGTTTACCAAATCAATTAAGATTTGAACGAATAAGCCTGATAGAACAAGAAGACGGCGGACAATGGAAGATTTTGCAAGAGTTTGAGCTTAGGAAAAGGATATTGAAACCAATTTGACAGAAACGCCAGCCACCAATAAGGGGCTTTATGCGAGCTTGGCTTGACGGAATGCTATCATCACACCTACACAAAGCCCTGAACGCAGCTACAATTCAATTAACGACAATGGTCAGGTACTTGACATTCAGTATTTCAATATGCTTTATATCCTGGCTGGTTGGGATGATGATCCATTATGCGTTAAGGAAAAGAGCCTATTTCAACAAAAACTTAGAGAACCTTACTTTTATTGAAAATCAACATCTCAACAGAGTCATTGGGCTTGGCATTTTTAAGTGGATTGTAAGAAATACGTTCTTCAAATTTTTCAATCAAAAACTGAAACTCAAAACGAAAATTGACAAGCCTTATTTGTGTAGCATACGTAAGGAAATGACGATTTCTGAAATCGATCATTTAATCGGATTCGTCTTTGTCAGTTTTTTTGCTTTAGCTAAGGCTTTCAACGCCAACTACTTATTTGGATTGGTCATCATGATAGTCAACATTCCAATGAATTTGTACCCTTCTTTATTACAACAGGAGAATAAAAGACGAATCGACCGACTGATAAAGAGACTGTAGCTAACACCAGTTTGACATAATAGCGGCAGAAGTGCTACTACCCAATAATCACAATAGTGAGCCTATTCAAACGGCACAACATTAGCTTTGTGCTACAGGGATTGAGCGCTGTTGCTACCAGTTAGCTTCGGTGGTAGGTTGATTGTTCCGTTCTCAAGACTCCTTACCGCAAAAGCCAGGCAACATGAGCGGCAGGCGACACAAACGACAGTTACAATAACAAGACAATGAAAAATATACTGTTTGACTTTATTTCAAAATACGTTTCCCTGACCGACGACGAGAAGAACGCATTACTCGACTTAGACATATTCCGCTCGGTGAAAAAAGGGACGACGTTACTCCAGGAAGGCCAAAAATCGAAGGACAGCTACTTTGTCTTAAAAGGCTGTATACGAACGTATTACCTGATAGACGGAGAAGAAAAAACAACCGCTTTCTACACAGAAATGGAAGTATTGACACCTCCTTGCGTGATTAGCAAAACGCCATCCGACTATTACGTGAGTTGTGTTGAAGATACTATTCTCACCGTTTCGAATTCGGATATAGAAGCAGAGACCAACCGGAAATTTCCCAAGTTTGACACGATGTGCCGAGTATTATCCGAAGAACTTTTAGCTAAACAACGAATCGACTTTGACGCGTTTAAGACTTCTTCTCCTGAACAACGATACCTGAACTTAATCCAAAAAAGACCTGACCTAATTCAGCGGGTTCCGCAACATCAGTTAGCCAGTTATTTGGGCATAAAACCACAATCATTAAGCAGACTTAGAGCCCGAATTCTGGAGAAAAAGAACTAATGCGCATTTCTTAACTTAAGTGAACGAGCAATCCTGTCTCGTCGGTCCACTTTTGCACTGTCGTTTCACATCAATCAAAACTGACATGCAAAAGAAAATTTTCGGGATTGGGCTTGCCATCGTGTTGGCAGGCAGCCTGCAGGTGAATGCCCAATACGCTAAAACAGACAGCACGTACAAACGGTGGTTCGTTGGGAGTACCATCTTTATACTGGGAAATTTGGCTTCCGTCAATCCCCCCGACTTCGCTCAGCTCAACATAGGCTACCGGATTACGGGACGAGATGTGATTACGTTAGAACCCAAAACCTGGAAATACGCCTGGCCAAACGGTATTCACCCATTTTTAAACAAAGCATACGGAAAGCCGGAAGAAAAATTTCCGGGGTATGTTCGTGAATATGGCGTATCCGTGGCTTACCAACGATTCCTGTGGAACGGTTTATATGCCGAACTGAATGTGATGCCTACCTGGCAAACATTTGTAAATAATGACGGTAATAAAATTGACAATGGTTTCCAGATTTTCAACACCTACCGTGCTGGTTATCATATCAAACTTTTTAGAGACCGGTTTTTTATTCAACCATCCATTGCCATTACCCACCGCGCCTATCATACCAAACTGCCTAATGGATTTAAACAGTTAGATGATAAATGGTCGAAATTCATCTTCGGTGAACCGGGCTTTCATTTTGGGTTTAATTTTTAGTGATTCATGAGAGCGACAACCACACTACTATTTCTATCCACTGCGACAATAAACTTTCGCACAAAGCCGACATACACCCATTTGCTCAAAAACGGCACCGGTATTAAGTTCATTCAGGATCTACTGGGCCACAATGACATCAAGACTACGTTACGCTACACGCAGGTCAGCGAGAAAAATTTGAAGAATATCAAAAGTCCGTTAGACAGGCTTTGAAACTGATTTCGTATTTTGTATTGTCAGTAGATCTATAATGACGATAACAATACGGAATACGCAATGCGTATTCCGTATTGTTACTGAACCGGACAAGTGCACAAAACCAAGCATAATTAACTTATTTTCAAGTAGTTAAGAAGAGAAATCCATAAATTATTTGGAGATTTTTTGCCTCTACCTACCTTTGTGTAAATACTCAGAAGTTGCGTCTATTTATGAGTTGCCTGCAAGCATAAAACGACATACCAACGAATAGACACAAATTGAAACAAACAGTATTTTATATCGGACTGACTTTAATTGCCATTAGCTTCATTGCTTGTGTTGTAAGTTTCTATCTTTTAGTTTTAGGATTACCAACATTCTTAGTTGGAGTAATATTGATTTTTCTTTCAAAGCAGAATATTAAGACAAAATTGCTTACGACATTGATTCCATTAATTTTATACGTTCCATCAACTTTTTTATTTCTGTATGCTTACAATTATTCGACACCAAAGACAATCTTAATTCCAAATAACTTTGAAGGAAATTTACGAGTTGTATATGAAGAAAATTGTGGGCGTAATTATGATAAAACAGACGGTGTAAAAACATTGACTTTCCCTGACAATGGAATATTGATTCTAAACGAAGACTTCGACAGACACGTTAATTACAATTATTATTTAGTTGACGAATTAGGCAACAGAACTAAAATATCACAAATACTTGACTTTAAAGACAGAATTCAAAAACGACCTTGTGTTTTAGTTGGTGGTTCGGGGACAATTGGTCAGACAATAGAAGCCAACTCAACGAATCCCGAAGAAAAGGACATAACCTATTCAGACTTTTATATTTACAACAAAGACACCGTTGACAAAAATGACTTTAAGAGCAAACAAAAATTTGACTCATTGACAACAGCAATTGTAAACCAATGCAGACAAAAATAACGGCAGCCACTAACACGGGTTTTGCGTCAGGCGGGCCGATGTGCAAACTTGAAGCTTTGTGCTTCTGATGAACTTTGGTAATAAATTGGGCATTTGTGATCTGAAACCCGCCCGAACGCAAAGCCCAGAAACGTTAGCGGTAATTTTTAACGACAGCAACCAATGTTCAAATTCTATACAATACCATCGGAAGACATAATAGATAAACTTATCGGAGAAGAAGCTACAATTAAGCTGTCTTCTGCGTTTAATCTTAATGACCCTTATGAACTTAAATTTAACTTGGACATAGACCCTTTAGCAGAGGGACACGAAAAAGAATACTATAAAAACAACCCAGGTTCTTCTGTTCAAGATTTTGAAGATTGGAAAAAACATGCAACAGAACACGATGGTTATACTTGGTACGCAGAACAACAGCAAAGAAATTCTGTTGCCCAGACGATTGCTTTATGTTCATTTACGGACAAAAATGACAATAACTTAATGTGGTCACATTACACCAACAACCACAAAGGGATTTGCATTGAATATAAACCTGAACTATTTGAATACTTAAAAACTCAAAAAGGTTACCTTGTCTTTTGGAAAGTAAACTATTCTGACGAGCCACCAATAGTTAAAGGGCTTGACGACGTTAATCAGAAAGTTGAAAAGCTTATGTTTAACAAACAATCGGAATGGAAATATGAAAGTGAGCACCGAATTGTTTTCTTAAGCGACAAGGACACTGAGTTTATACCAATAGAAAGAAAATTTATTAAAGCTATTTATATTGGTTCACGAGCTGACACAGATATCGACAAAAAAATATTATCTGTATGTAATAATACTGACATTGAAGTTTACTACGGAATAACTCTTGGAAAAACATATAAAGTTCATTTCGAAAAATATAAAAATGGGACGATTTATTCCAGAGCATTTTGGAGATAAAACTACCGCTAACATGTTATTACCAAAAGCGGGGCTAAATAGCTTCAATTGGGCATTTATGCAAAGTTCAACAGCAGTAATTCTATTGAACTTTTGTGCTAAAAATCCGCCACATCGCCAAGCCGTCTAACGTCCGTTCCACTAATCCGAAGTTTCAGTAGCCTAAGCTTGTCACGATTTCCGCCACCGATGCTAAACCCTTACTCCCTTCCGCAAATCCGGCGGAAATCGCAGTAGGTGCACGTTTCGAGCTTTTCGGTTTTGCGGAAAGCCTCGCCGGGGTCCAGAAGCCGCCGGAGCAGGGTACGCAGGGTTTCCTCACTCGCCCGGATAAACTCGTCGGGGCTCTCGGTATTGCTGCTAAACCAGACCGGGTTTTCCTTGAGGCCGCCGTTGATGTCGCGGAACGAGTAGAACCCGGCCGTTACGGGCAGGTCATGCGGATTTTTGCGTTTGCCCTGCTTCAAAAAGAGGTATTTGTACAGCCAAAGCTGTCGGGCTTTATCCCATTTGGAGCCGGTTTCCAGAGGGAGCATGGTCGCCATGTCGGCCGATTGGCTGGGCAATTCCACTTTGCCGGTCTTGTAGTCGATGATACGAATCTGACCATCTACCTGCTCAATCCGGTCTATTTTGCCCCCAATCCGCACGGGTACTACCTCACCCGTTTCGAGCGGCACGTTCAGCTCCACAATGTACCGGTCTTCGGTGCCAATCACCTGGAGGTCGGTGAGTTGAGCCTGCCGCTCCTGAAAATCGAGCATCAGACGCTGGGCCACATCGTAGAGCAGCAGGTTTATCCCCGACTCCATCACCCGGCCCTTCATCACCTCCTTGAAGGTTTCTTCCAGTTCGTCTTTCACCATCTGGAGCGATACCACCCGGCCATCCATCCGGTATTTTTTGTCCAGATTTTCGAGCGTTTTATGGAGCCAGTCGCCAAATTCGGCCGCGCCCATTTTCTCTTCTACCTCTTCCTCTTCGGCGATACCCGCCACCCGGCTGAAATAAAAGCTGAGCGAGCAGTTGATAAACTGGTTCAGTGCGGTGGGGTAAATACCCCGGGTAGCCAGATTGGTCCGCAGCTTTTCCATCACCTCCGGCGATTTGGCGACCTCCCAGTTATGCATAAGCCCCTCCTGCCCGGTCCGTTCGCGGCCAAACCGTACCAACGGGGTGCTGAGCGTAATGGCACCCGCCGAGCGGGGCACCAGTTCGTGTTCGATCTGGCGGATAAACCGGCTTGGCTCACCCTTGCCATTGCCGTAGGCATCGGGCGAGGTGGTATGAATGAGCACCACCTCACGGGCCCGCTGGAGCAACCGGTAAAAGTGGTAGGCCGTCACAGACTCCTGATCGCGGTAGGTCGGTAGCTGTATCTGCTTGTCGATGCTGATGTCGAGCGGAATCAGCGAGCTTTGTTTGCGTGCCTGCGGCAATACCCCCTCGTTGACCGACAGGATAATCACCCGCTCAAAATCGAGGGCCCGGGTTTCGAGCATACCCATCACCTGCAACGGGCTATCGCCCTCACTCGTAAACGGAATGCTCGTTTGCCGAACCAGCTCGTACAAAAACTGGCGCAAACTCCGCAAGGTGATAGGCGTGCCGTTGACAATCTGTGCCTGCTGCTCAATGGTGGTTTCGAGCTGCTGCAACAGGGTGTAGAATACGTACAGATACTCAATCTCGACGGCATCCTGGGTGTCGCTGTACACGGCCCGCAACAGGTCGATCAGGCGGTACAGGTTGCCGATGATTTCGGTGGGCTGATCGGCAGGCCACCGCCAGAACAACGTTTTAAGCAGCCGGTCGTTATGGCCCAGCTGCCGGAGTTCGCCTTCGGTGAGGTACACCCATTGCCGGGTCAGAATCTGCTCCTGAATGTGCAGCAGCAAAGGCCGGGGTTGTTCATCGGCCGATTCGGGTACGCTCATGAGGTTGTTGAGCCGGGCGTAATGCTGCACAAACGGATGGTTGAGCACCTTCACCACATGCCGGAAGTGGAACTTCGGAATCCGCAGGTCGCGCCCGTCGCGGGTTCTGAACTCATGCACCGTTCGCTGCATCTCAAACAGCGTATCAACAAGCGTGAACAGCAGCGAATCGCGTAGCGAAAGGCCCATCGTGATGTTCAGGTCGGTCACCGACTCATCGAGGGCGTACAGCATAGGCACCAGCAGCGACTCATCGGCCAGAATAATGGCCGTTTTGGGCTGGTGAAGCCTATCCGGACCCTCACCTTCACTCGCCTGTCGCCATTCTTTATAAATCTGCCCGGCCACCTTGGTTTGCATACTCGCATTAGGCACACCTACCACCCGGATATGCTTGGGCAGTGTGGTCAGATTCGTACCGATCTGAGCGCGGTTTTCGCGGGTAAACAGGTAACCATTTTCGGTGTAGCGACGCAGAAATAAACCCGCTTCCTGCTTTTTGTCGTCCAGATAATACCGGTCAACATCCCAGATCATTTCGGCCTTGTTGGCCCGCAGGAGCGACTCCATAATCTGCGATTCGGCCTTACTGAGGGCGTTGAAACCCACGAAATAGACTTTCTCGTAGGCCGGATTATCGAGGATTTTTTCGCGAACCTGCTCGGCCAGCAGGCGATATGCCATACCCCGGTACGCCAATCCCTGCCCGGTCAGTCGCTCGTGCAGGGCGTGATAAGCCGTTTTGAGATTTTCAAACAGCTTGAAATACCGCGACATGGCGGGCGTGGGCGTCAGGCTCCGGCTGCCGGGCGGCAGGTCGAGTTGCCAGCGTTCCAGCGTCTTGGCCTCAGTCAGATAATCGAACAGAAAATCAGCCTTGACCAGATACTGATCGATCCGGTCGAAGTCGGTCAGTAGTACCGACGCCCAGCCGATAAACTGTTCAAACTCCACCTGCGGGTCAATGACCCGAAATACCTCAAACAGCTCAAACAACAGCCCAACCTGATCAATCAGCTGTACTCCGGCGGCTTCGGTCACAAAGTCGTCGATAGCCATGGCGTGCGGGGCCAGAAACGGCTCATCCGACAGTTTACCCAGCTCATCGAGAAACACCGAAACAGCCCGGCGGGTGGGTAAAATAACCCAAACATGATCGAAACGGGCCGATTGACCCGCCTGTTTGGGGTGTTTATCAAATACGGTGCGGGCAGTTTGTTGAAGAAAATTCATGTTAATGCATTCGGTCCCCGCGCGTTTCGAGCGTCGCCATAATTCCGGCTTCTATGTCCAGAATTTCTTTCCAGCGCTGGCGCACCCGCTCTTTGGGGACATACTCTTCGGCCAGTTCGATAAAGTTACGATAATGCCCTGCTTCGGACACCATCAGCTCGCGGTAGAATTTGCGCAGGCTCTCATCGGCCATGTTTTCTGACAGCAGTTTGAACCGCTCGCAACTACGGGCTTCGATGAGGGCGTTGAGCAGCAAGCGCTCCATCAACTGCTCGTGGTAATCGCTGGAAGTCCGCAATTGCGCCTGTAGCGCATTCACGTATAAGTCCTTACGTTGGCGACCCAGCGGAATATTCCGTTTGCGGAGTTCTTTAAGCACCCGCGTGAAATGGCCCCACTCTTCGGCCACAACGGGCGTGAGCACTTCCACGAGTTTTTCTTTTTCGGGGTACTGCACAATGAGCGAAATGCACGACGAAGCGGCTTTCTGCTCACAGTATGCATGGTCGATCAAAATCTCGCCGATGTTCATCTCGGCAACGTTGACCCATCGCGGGTCGGTAGGAAGCTCAAGTCCGAGGGTTGTCATGCTTAGTGGGAGAACGGAACAGGCACAAGGGAAAAGGGAGTGTACGGTGGCGGCTCTTTCGTTTTCCCTTCTGCCGGTTCCAGTATTTTAATCAAACAAATACCAGTCGACCCCGAAGGCAAACGACCGACGCATGGCCAGGTAGTCGGGGGTTACGTAATAACCGGGCGCAAACACGCCCTGATTAGCGTGGGCCATTTTGACAAACAGCCGGGTTCGGTTGATGCGCAGGTTGGCAAATACGTCGGCCACAACGTAGCCTTCCACCCTCTGCCGGTTTTGCAGGTAAAACTGCTGGGTCAGCGGCATGTAGGCATCGGCATAATACGCCGATTTGTAGTGCAGTTCCACCCCGGTCTGGATAAATAGCACCTTCCGGAAAATGAAGTCGTAGGTGGCCCGGGCGTTCAAAAACAGCTGAGGTACCCGCAGAATATCGTCGCGCGAGACAAGCGTGTAGTACCCCTGTGTTGTGGCTCGCCAGCGTTTTTTTCCGGCCGAAGCCCCCAGGCCCACGCGCAGAATACTGAATGCGCTACTTAATTGCCGGGGGCGGGCGTCCTCATCAAAATAAATGTAATTGTTGAGCAGGTGATAGTCGAGGCCCGGTTGCACCAACACGCCTTTGTAGCGCAGGTTAAGGGTTCCGTAAGCGTGTTGCGTACCCCGGAGTCCGAAGTTATTCGACCAGCTGTAGTTATTGCTTTCAAAACGCTGCTGAAGTAAGGTAGGCGAGGCAAAAATGCTCCGGTATCCGACGGTCCCGAAGCGGGTTTCGAGCTGCCCTTCGAGCCGGAGGTCCCGACCGAGGAGGTACTCGCCCTCGGCCGTCAGACGCGACAGGCTGTCGGGAAAATAATAACCGAGCCAAAGCCCCAGAAACGTTTCCTGCCGCAGCCGGGGGTTGTTGTAACGCCCCCAAAACGACGAGTCGGTCACGGAAATTTGCCGGTTGTAGCGGCCCTGCTGCCCGTACAGACGGTTGCGCAGATAAGCCCGGTAGTTGAAGCCCCGAAAATCGCCTTTGAGCCCAAACTGATTTTCGAGCAATCGGTAGCTATTGGTCTGAAACGTAACCGAGCTGTCGAGTTCGGCCCGCCGAACCGGGTCGCCAAACTGGGTTCGGTCAACAAAGGGGTAGTAGCGGGTCAGCGTAGAATCCTGTTGGAGGCTGTAATCGTTGAAACTGTTGATCTGCCGCAGGTAATCCATTTTGTGAAACACCTGAAATCCTTCGGCCAGTTTGTACTGCTGGTAAAGGTGCCACATATTGCGCCGTTCGTTCCCGTCGGCGCGGGGCAGGCGCGGGTTACCATCGTAGTAAAAAAGGTCGCGGGTGCCATCGGCCCGGAGGTTTGGCACCAGGCCACCCTGCTCGGGTTGGTCGTGGTTGAGGTGGTTGAAATGCAGCAGGAGCGTGTATTTCTCGTTTTTGGCCCGGTAGCTGGTATGGCCCACAAACGCCCAGCTCTGAATCAGAAAAATCTGGTTCGAACTGGCCGCAATAAGCCCGGAGGGTGGGTTGAGGCCGTACTGCTTGCGCGAGGTGACCCGCTGCATGTTGAAACCGAAATTCCAGCGTGGGTTGATGTTCTGGCTAAAATCGAAGTTCAGCACGTTCTGATTACGGCCACCCAGCACAAAGTACATCCGGGTAAACGGCGACTTGGTGTCGTAGTACTTTACCCCATCGGTCTGGTACGCATACGGCGCAAACACAGAATAGCCCGTTTGTGCGCCAATCTGCGTGGGAGTCTGGTAAAATACCGGGCGCAGCGCTGTACCCAGATTTCCGAGGTCCTGATACAGGTTCTGGTTGCGCTGCACAAAGTTGTACTGATGCACCCCATCAAGGAGGGTATCTGTGGTGTACAGCGTTTTGCGGTTATTCAGAATATCGGTTTCCAGAAAGTAGCGGGTGGTACGTGGGCCGTAAATAGCTTTGGTACTATCGTCAATACCAGCCCGCCCCGAGCCTCCGCCACCACCGCCCGGCCTACCGCCACTCTGCCCGCCAAAGCCGCCCATCCGGCCCGGCACCGTAGACCCCGGAAAACTTTGCGCCTGCGCCAGCCCAATGCCCGCAAACAGCATGAGCAAAAGCACGGCAATCTGACCCGCAACAGCGCGTCGACTGATCATCAAAAAATAGAATGCTGGGGTGGTACGCAACGGAAACTACAGTTTATAGATCGCAAAAATAACCCAAAACGGCAGACGGGCCGTCCCGCCGGGTCAGGTTAGGAATTTTTAAGGAAGGCCGCCTGCTCGATTCGGGCCCAAAAATCGGCCTCCTCGCCTAACAACTGCACCGCAATAGGCAGGTAAAACGCTCGCTCACCCGCGTCGGCCGGGAGCAACGGCCGGAGTTTCACCCAGTCCTTTTCGGTCGTCATCAACACGGCATCGTCGGGCAAGCTCCCCAACAGTTGGTCAATCTCGGTGCGGGTGTACTCATGGTGATCGTTGAACCGGTGGTGCGCCCGCAGATTCCAGACCTGCCGAACGTACGCATCGAGCGGATCGGCATTGGCCAACCCCGACACCAGCACCACCGCCCGGTTAGCGGCCGTTGTCAGCACTTGTCCCATCCCGTTGCGGGGCTCGCCGTACCGAAGTCCGGCGAAAAAAACAGGGGCGTCGGGGGCTTTGTAGGGTTCTATAGCCGCCCGGATCTTCTGTTGATCGGCTCCGGACAGCCCATCGGGGCACTTAGTCACAATAATCAGGTCGGCCCGGCGTGCACCATGGCGCCCCTCGCGCAGGCGACCCTCCGGGAACGGATGATCGCGGTAAAAAGGTCGGTTGTAGTCGGTCAGCAAAATATTTAGGCCCGGTTGTACAGCCCGGTGCTGAAAAGCGTCGTCGAGCAACACCAGCTGTACATCGGGGTGCAGCCGGGCCAGTTCCTGTAGGCCCAACACCCGGCGTTCGGCTACGGCCACCACCAGCCGCTGGCCAAATTTTTGGTACAGTTGCAGGGGTTCATCACCGAGGGTTTCGGCCGTGTCGGAAGGGGTTGCAATACGGAAGCCCGAGGTCCGGCGACCGTACCCCCGACTGAGCGTTGCCATAGGCCAAATGGTGTCGGATTGGGCCAAACTGGTTGGACCAGTTAGTAACTTACTGGCCAGAAATTCGATCAATGGCGTTTTGCCGGTTCCGCCCACGGTAATGTTGCCAACGCTTATTGTACGCTGAACAGGGGCAAAAACCGAGTAGATCTCTTTATCATACAACCAGTTACGGACCGCCAGAATACGGCCGTACAGGACACTAAAAGGTCTGAGCAGGCGGGTAAGCACAAACAGAAAGTTACAATTGTGAGATTTCTTGCTTTTATTCGCGTTCAAAAGTAGTAGTTTTCGTCCCCACAAATACCCACTGACACCAGGTTCCGTTCGTATGGCTTTAGTTTCCGACTACCTGAAATATACGCTTCATTTTCGATTTGAAGCGGGGACGTCGAGGGGCGTATTGACGGAGAAAACCTCCTACATTGTTCGTATCTACGACAGCGAGAACCCGGCCGTGATGGGTTTGGGCGAATGCGGCCCCCTACCCGGCCTCAGCGCCGACGACCGGCCCGACTTTGAGCAGCGGCTCTCCGAACTCTGTCAGTATTTTAGCAAGCTCGATTTACAACTCTTCTCCTGGAACGTACCCATCGTTCTGAATCAGCTCATTAGCCAGGAGTTTCCGAGTATTTTGTTTGGCTTCGAAACAGCCATGCTCGATTACCTGTCGGGTGGTCAGCGGCTCATTGTCGACAACGAATTTGCGCACGGCAAGCGTCCTTTACCCATCAATGGCCTGATCTGGATGGGTGATCGGGAGTTTATGAAACGGCAGATCGAGGAGAAGCTACAGGCAGGCTACACGACCCTGAAACTAAAAATAGGGGCTATCGACTTTCAGCAGGAGCTCGATTTGCTGGCTTCCATTCGGGAGCGTTTTTCGCCGGAGCAGATTACGTTGCGCGTCGACGCCAACGGGGCATTTTCGCCCGCTGAGGCCATGCACAAGCTCGAAAAACTGGCGGTCTTCCAGCTGCATTCTATCGAGCAGCCCATTCGGGCGGGGCAGCACGAACAAATGGCCGAACTGTGTGGGCACTCACCTATCCCGATTGCCCTCGACGAGGAGCTGATCGGGCACATGGAGTACGTCGACAAATTCAAGCTGCTCAAAAAAATTAGTCCGCAGTTTGTGATTCTGAAACCCACGTTGCTCGGTGGGCTACGGCATTGCGACGAATGGATCGAGCTGGCCAACCGCCTGAACATTGGTTGGTGGGTTACCTCGGCTTTGGAGTCTAACATCGGCCTGAACGCCATTGCGCAGTACACGGCTAAGTTCCGGCACCTGATTCCGCAGGGGCTTGGTACGGGCCAACTGTACCACAACAACTTTCAAAGCCCGCTTCATATCGATCACGGCACGTTGTTGTACCGCCCCGACGAAAGCTGGGCGCTCGAAGCGCTTGCGGCAGGTCAGTAACTCTCCCTTTTTCACAAACAGTAGCGAATTCATACACAACAAAAGGCCGCAACCGGGTTCTAAACCGATTGCGGCCTTTCTGATTTTATTCGTTTAGGAGATTCTGAAAATGGCTGGCACGAGAGCTTTCGGCAAGAGCCTTACCGAACCCACCTTATTTGCCAAACAAGCCGCCGAGCATACCGCCCAGACCTCCACCCGCCTGCTGATTGCCTGAGCCACCGCCCAGAAAACCACCGGCTACGCGCATCACGTCGCTCATGTCGAGCTTCCCGTCGGCCATTGCCGTTGAAGCCATGCCCATCCAGTCGACATTCGCTGCGGCCTGATTACCAGTCACCTGACCCATGATACTCCCTACGTCAACGCTCGAGTCGTTCGGGTCGGTTGCTTTCGAAAACAGTTTGTTCAGCACCACCGGCACCAACGCCGACGCAATGCCCGTAGCAACACTCTGCGATACACCCAGACGGCCCATCAGGTTACCTACTACGTTATTCACGATGCCACCCATGAGGGGGTTTTGCATGTTCAGGCCACCGCCCTGAGCGCCCATAATCGAGCTGAGCAAGCCACCAATGTTTCCACCCTGTGCCTGCTGCTGCAACCCACCCAGAATACTATCGGTTACAGTTTCGATGGCGGTATCGTTTTTCTCGTTAGGGATTGCCGGATTTGTTACGATGGCGTCGCCAGCTTGCTGACGAACCAGGTTCATGAGAGTTTCTAACATGATTAAAGCCTTTTTTAAGGGGTGAAAGTAAAGGAAACCAGCTTTGCTGGAGCCAGCACTAAAAATAAGCGGTTTTTGTGAATGGCTACTTACTTAGCTTGTATTTTCGCCTACTCCAAAACCGGACACTATGACGAGCCAACCCGATAATAGTAACACATCTGAACAGCCTTCCGAACTGGAATTGCTGATTCAACCCCTGCTCCCCGACCTGTGGTACCCCAGCGAATCCGACGAACCCATCGAGTTTGTGACGTGCTACCTCAAAACGGAGGAGCCGCTTACCGTGAGTCACATAAAAGATTGGCTGATGCTTCCGCCCGCGGTGTACGTGGAAGAAATTCCGGAGGCCGACTTCTGGGCACCCGTCACCGAAGAACAGGAATGGTTTGGCGACGAAGAAAAACAACGTGCAGCTCAGTTTATCCATCTCAAAACCCTGCTCGAAACCCACACCACCGGTCGGCAGGTATTCCGGGTTGGCGACACCGAAATTGATGTGTACCTGCTGGGCCGCACCGCCGAGGGTAGTCGGGCGGGCCTTAAAACCAAAGTTGTTGAAACGTAAACTCAAAACGCCCCGACTTAGCTGTGTAAGTCGGGGCGTTTTGCCTGTTTAGAGTTTGTGGTTTATTGTCTTTGGTGTTCCGGTTGAAGTACACCCTGGTAATTCCGGTTAGGCAGCGACAAAAACCGAGACTCCTGACGCGTTAATACGTAACAGTCGACGGGCGGTTTGATACCGACGATGGCTCCAGAATAAAGTCGAGCAGGTCGCGGTTGAATTGCTCCCGCTCGGTGTAAAACAAACCGTGCGGAGCCCCTTCGTAAATCTTGTACGAAGCGTTCATCATCAGATTGGCGGTTTGCTCACCCGACGATTCGATAGGCACCGTTTTATCGGCATCACCGTGAATAATCAGCGCTGGGACATTGATAGTTTGCACATCAGAACGGAAATCCGTCTCGGAGAACGCCCGCACACAGTCGATAGTTGCTTTGGGCGAGGCCAGGTAAGCCCGCATAAAATCACCATCGAGCATAGCCTGACTCACGGGCTTACTGAGCATCCCAACGCCATAGAACTGCTTGCCGAATGTTTGGAGGAAATCGGCGCGGTCGGTGCGGATTTTATCAACCATGTCATCGAACGTCGACCGGTCAACACCATCAGGGTTATCATCTGTTTTGAGCAGATAAGGGGTTACACCGCCCGCCAGTACAACTTTGGCTACCCGAGCCCCGCCATGACGGCTCATGTACCGGGCTACTTCGCCGGCACCCATCGAGAAACCAACGAGCGTAACATTTTGCAGGTCGAGTTGTTCCAGAACGGCCTTCAGATCGTCGGCAAAGGTATCGTAATTGTATCCGTCGTAGGGCTTTGATGATTTACCAAACCCGCGCCGGTCGTAGGCGATGCAGCGCAAACCCCGCCCCGGCAGGTCGGTGAGCTGATATTCCCACATTTGGTGGTCTAAGGGCCAGCCGTGGATAAACACAACAGGTTGTCCCTGTCCGTAATCTTCGTAGAAAAGATTTACTGATTCATGGTGGCGTTGATCGCCGGTCTTGATGTAAGGCATAACGTTTAAAATTGAATTGGCAATATTCTACCAACTCTACCTTACGACAATAGTTTGTATTCAGATTGAGCCTCTCCTTTTTTCCTAGGCAACGTGACGCAATACGAGCCATTGGGCCATGCCACACAGGCCAGCCTCGAATGAGTTGGGTTTTCAGTACTCGACATTCGGACTTCAGACACTGGACGTTAGACTTACTACATTTACAGATGGAGGTCTAACGTCTAATGTCCAACATCTAATGTCCAGTACAGAGAGTTGGGCTATAAAGTAAGGGTATACGTCTCAGGTAAGGAGATAGGTGCGCTCGCGGACCCAGTCGCCCACGGCTTTTTCCAGCAGGTACGGAGCCTGTTGCATTGCTTCAGGTAGCGGCATACCCGATGGGGTAATGGCAATAGCCTCGTGCAGACCTAACTGCCTTACTCGCTGAGCCGGCAAAGCCAGTTGGCCACAAAAAGCTACCACCGGAATGTTACGAGTTTGCGCCATACGCACCAGGCTGCCAATGACTTTCCCATTGAGGGTCTGTTCATCGAGGCTTCCTTCGCCCGTAATCACCAGATCGGTGTTGTCTAATTCCGATTCGATATTCAGGTACGACGCAACCATGTCGAAACCGGGTTCCAGCCG
Organism: Rudanella lutea DSM 19387; assembly: GCF_000383955.1. Taxonomy (NCBI): domain Bacteria; kingdom Pseudomonadati; phylum Bacteroidota; class Cytophagia; order Cytophagales; family Cytophagaceae; genus Rudanella; species Rudanella lutea. The sequence continues at coordinate 1,097,847 of NZ_KB913013.1, forward strand.
CGCTTTAAGAAACACCCGCGCGCCAAAACCCAACCCACCAGCAGCCCCGCTACCGGGTAGGTCGGCCTCGTCGATGTCAAAGTCACGCAGCAATACCGCAGCCAGCCGACGTAGCCCCAGATCAAGCTCCGCGACATCGTCGGGACTGGCGCCTTTCTGAGGTCCATATACGTAGGCAGCCCCCTGATGGCCATACAACGGATTGGCTACGTCGCAGGCAACCCGAAACGTTACTTTGGAAAGGGGTACATCGAGCACAGCCCGCTTAAGAGCCGTAATATGCCGCAGCGATTTTCCAATGGCAGGCAAAGACCGGTAGTCACGATCCAGAAATACGTACCCCAGCGCCGACGCCATTCCGATACCACCGTCGTTGGTCGCACTCCCCCCGATACACAGCAGCACCTCGCTCACCCCGCGCGCAATGGCATCCCGAATAAGCTCTCCTGTACCAAATGTGCTCGTTTCGAGTGGGTTTCGCTCGTGTGCTTTCAGGTGTTGCAGCCCCGATGCCTGCGCCATTTCGATAAAGGCAGTCCGGCCATCGCCCGAGATACCGTACGTGGCTTCAACGGGCCGAAACAGCGGATCGTTGACCGTGAGCGTTACGGTATGGCCATCAGTAGCCTGCGTCAGTACGGCCGCTGTGCCCTCACCCCCGTCAGCAACGGGAAGGGTCTTTACGTGCCATTCTGGCTCAGCATCCAGCAGCGTATGTTCGATACGTTGAGCAACCTCTACAGCGGTAAGCGATCCCTTGAATTTATCCGGGGCAATCAGAATGCGCATGGCTCTATGGTCCAAAATCCTCAAAATAAACTGACGATTATTTTACTCAAGTATATTCATCAGTTTGGCGACAAGCTTGACAAAGCTTTCTGACCCTACTTCTACCAGAAATCGCGCCAAAGTTGGCCGGGCTTGTACCACCCAGCCAACCTATAGCAACGACTCTCTCTGATTATAAACTGATTAAGTTTATGAATTTCTACTTATCGGCCCATTTTCTTTCAATATCCTCCAGGCTAAGCCCCTTCGTTTCGAAGACGATGTACCGGGCAAAAAGCAGGCCTAATAAAACCACCAGAGTGTAGATCATAAAAATGCCCCCGTTAGTGCCCAGCGAGCTTGCCGCCAGAATCGGGAAGGTGAAGCTGACCCAGAAGTCGAAAAACCAGTGATAAAAACTACCCAAACTGGTAGCAAAACCCCGGATACGCAACGGATAAACCTCCGAAATAAGAAGCCAACCGAGCGGTCCGAGGCTGATGGCAAAGAACAGAATGTAGACATACACCCCACCCACCGACAGAATCTTGAGCAAATCGGCCCCGAGCGAATCTTTGAAGTAAAAAGCAAAACTGATCGTCGCCAACGACACCGCCGTACCGATGAGGCCGGTGTACAGGAGAGGTTTGCGCCCCCACTGATCCAGAAACCGCACGGCCAGCAGGGTACTGAGCGTATTGACCACCCCCACGCCCACGGTAGCCATAATGGCCGTGTCGCCCGAGCCGAAGCCCGCCATCTCGAAAATGCGGGTAGAGTAATAGATGACGGCGTTGATCCCCGAAAACTGCTGAATCAGGAAAATACCGATACCAATAAACAGCGGGATACGGAGCCGGGGCGAAAACAGCTCGCGCCAGTCGGGCCGACGGTTTTTCTCGTCCTGCATGGCGCGGGTGATGTCGGCCAGCTCCTGCCGGGCATGCGCCGACTCGTGAATGCGTTCCAGCACCAGCATGGCTTCATCGGCACGGCCTTTGCTCACCAGCCAACGCGGACTTTCGGGTACAAGAAACATACCCACCAGCAACATAGCCGCCGGTACAAACCCAGCCCAGAACATGAGCCGCCAGCCGTTTTCGTAGTCGGCAAAGGCATACCCACACAGGTATGACACCAGAATACCGATGGTGATGGCCAACTGAAAAAACGTAACCAGCCGCCCGCGCATATGGCTCGGGGCAATTTCGGCGATGTAAAGCGGCACCGAAAACGACACAATACCAATTGCCAGCCCCAGTAGCAAGCGACCCGCGATGAGCCATGACGGAGCCGGGGCAATGGCCGTCAGCACCGAACCCGCTACGAAAATAAGCGAAGCCAGAATATTGATTCGCTTGCGGCCCAACCGGTCGGCCAGTTGCCCGCTCAACAGCGAACCCGCCATACCGCCCATCAATACGGCCGACACCGCCCAGCCTTCGGCCGTTTCGGAAAGTTGCCACTCCTGTTTGATAAAAGGCAGAGCCACGTTGATCACGCCCGTGTCGAAACCAAACAGCAACCCACCGGTAGCCGCAACGGCCGCAATGAAGTACAGTAAAAGTGTTTTACTCATGACAGAATAAGATTAGAGGGGTGTAGGACAGGTTCTTTATGATAAGCTCGACAGAAGCTTTTTTCGACAGGATTATCAGGATGCGCAGGATTTTCTTCCCTAAATATAATCCTGTGCATCCTGTAATCCTGTCGAAAAACTAAACTTGTCCTACACCCGATTAGAGCGTACAAGCTACAAAAAAAGCTGTCGGCGAAGATACGGCCGACAGCTTTCGTATGACTATCTATGATTTCCAATCTTACATTAACACCCCCTGAAACACTTCGTCGAGCTTAGCAACCGGCCGAATTTTTATTGAAAAACCGCCCGTATCTAAGCCTTTCAAACTGTATTTCGACACAAAAATCTCCTTGAATCCGAGTTTTTGAGCCTCGGCAATGCGCTGCTCAATGCGGCTGACGGCTCGCACCTCACCTCCCAGTCCGACTTCGGCCGCAAAAGCCACGGTCGAGGGAATGGGAATATCTTCGTACGACGACACAATGGCCGCGCACACTGACAAGTCGATGGCCGGGTCTTCTACTTTAAGCCCGCCCGCAATGTTCAGAAACACATCCTGCTGCCCGAGCCGGAAGCCACCCCGTTTTTCGAGCACGGCCAGGAGCATCTGAAGCCGTTTATTGTCGAAACCCGTGCTACTCCGTTGCGGAGTACCGTAGGTCGAAACGCCCACCAGTGCCTGAATTTCAACCATTAGTGGACGGTTACCTTCGAGCATCGACCCAATAGCCACGCCACTCAGCACCTCGTCGCGTTGCGAAATCAGAATCTCCGACGGGTTGGTCACCTGCCGCAAGCCGGAGCCCAGCATTTCGTAGATTCCCAGCTCAGAGGTGCTGCCAAACCGGTTTTTAGTGGTGCGCAGAATCCGGTAGGTGGTGTGCCGGTCGCCTTCAAACGTCAGCACGGTATCCACCATGTGCTCGAGTACTTTAGGCCCCGCAATGGTGCCCTCTTTGGTGATGTGCCCGATCATAAACACCGGCACACCTGACTCTTTAGCGTACTTCATAAACTCGGCCGTACACTCCCGCACCTGCGATACGCTACCCGCCCCCGACTCCACGAGTGACGAGTGCATGGTCTGAATCGAGTCGACGATGAGGACTTCGGGCTCAAAATGCTCGACCACCCGAAAAATATTCTGGGTCGAGGTCTCAGTCATGATGTGGCAGTCACTCGTGGGGGCTTCGAGTCGTTCGGCCCGCATTTTTATCTGCTGCTCGCTTTCCTCGCCCGACACGTACAGCACACGCGTACCTGGTAGAGTCAGGGCAATCTGGAGCAACAACGTCGATTTGCCAATGCCCGGCTCCCCACCGATGAGTACGAGCGAGCCCGGCACAATCCCCCCGCCCAGCACCCGGTTGAGTTCGGCATCGACGGTCAGCACACGGGGCTGCTCCTCGTAATTAATGGCGTGCAGGGCTTTCGGTTTGGGCGCGGCCTTGGCGGCCCCCGTTGTTACGCGCCAACCGCCTTTTTCGGGTTCATCTTTCTGAACCAGCTCTTCCACAAAGGTATTCCACTCGCCACAAGCCGGGCAGCGCCCCAACCACTTGGGCGATTGCTGCCCGCAATTCTGGCAGAAGTACGACGTTTTGATTTTAGCCATTTCTACAGTGAACAATCTGCAACGAACAGTGAACAACGAATGGTGATCACTAAAAACTGTCCGACTTTTTTTGCGTGAATTAAACCTTATTGGCCCAAATGATTCAAAACGAGGCAGCACAGGATACAGCCAAAATTGTTCGTTGTTCTCTGTTAGCTGTTCCCTATAAAAACGCCATTCACTCAAAATTAGTTGGCCTCGGTACACCGATTAATAGGGGGATGCGTTAGTTCAGTTGTCAACACATAAACTATACGACCAATCCATGAAGAAGAGCCTTCTGTTCGCTGCCATCGCCTTAATGCCTGCCGTATCGGTTGCGCAGGATTCGTTTCAATTCGGCATTAAGGGCGGGGTCAACCTGTCGAAATTTTCCCTCGGTGAAAACGTTGTGACCACCCGGCTCAATGCGAATGGCTCCCCAGCGGTGGGGGTCGATGGACAGCTCATTCGCGACAATCTGCGCGAGAGCCTCAACAGCCGGACCGGCACCGCCTTTGGGGTGTACGCCCGCTTTGGTCGTAACCTGTATATTCAGCCTGAGGTGTTGTACTCGACAAAAGCCAGCTCGTTCGATATTGTGCGAACGCAAAACGGACAGACGCAAACTGAAACCGTTAATATCTCGACTACCAGTTTCGATGTACCCGTATTGTTGGGTCTGAAAGGTGGCCCGTTGCGTGTGGTGGCCGGGCCGGTAGTCTCGTTCCGTATTGGGGATAATCAGCGCTTCGGTGAAGCCCTGCGGCAGTACACGACGGGTTCGCTCAACGATGCCTGGGCAAAAGCCTATTATGGGTATCAGATTGGGGGCGGCCTCGACCTCGGCCGAATTGGCATTGACGTACGCCGGGAAGGCAGCTTTTCCGACATTGCCGCCGTTGACCTCGGTACGGCAGGCCAAACCACTCAGTTTAGCCAGAAGCTGAAGTCATGGCAGGTTACGCTGGCCTACAAAATCTTTTAACAACGAACAGTGAACAACCAACAGTGAACATTGAACAACGAACAGTTTTGCGTAGAAAAGCAATTGTTCATTGTTCATTGTTCATTGTTCATTGTTCATTGTTCATTGTTCATTGTTCATTGTAAAAAAATAAACCGTTGCCCTGCGTCCTGAGGAGTTGGGCAACGGTTATCCGTCCAATTAACCCACTATATTGTTTGCTTTAATTCAGAAGATTCTGATAGTATTCGTTCAGGCGATCCCAAATTTCTTTCAACCGCCGACGCGACACAGCCACCTCACGGCCATCGGCCATTCGCAGCATCCGGTCGGCACCCAGTACCCCCCGGCGCACGTAGCCTAAATTGACAATATGCGATTTGTGTACGCGCAGAAACACATTACCATCGAGTGTACGCTCAAATTCTTTGAGCGTTTTTGAGATCAAATACTTTTTCCGGTCCCGCGTGTACAGAAAGGTGTAATTCCCCTCGCCTTCGAGGCAGGTGATGTCATCTACCGAAATCATAACCGTTCGGTTCAGGTATGGCAAGGCAATGCGCTGGGTTCCCCGCTGGTACGAAGCCGGGAAGTTAGGCATAACAGGAATTAACGGATTGTTGGTAAGTGATTCCATTGGTCGAAAACGGTTAGCGATTGAGATAGTGACAGAACAAAACTACCGCTTAGTCGAGCCGAAACCATGAAAAACCAACTGCCAAGCAGGGGCCGATTTATCATCAACTCCCTGATTAACAGTTGGTTATACACAATCCAATGCTATATTTTGGGTATATCTCCTTGCACGAATACGTAAAACTACGTATGCCTCAAATAGGACCTTCCCGTGCCTTCAACAACCCGATTAGTTAATATCGGCTGGCTGACGCTGTTGCATCCGATCCATAAACATCTGCGCGCGCCGACGTGAGATCTTTACCTGCTGACCGTCGGTCAGTTCGAGTTCACCTTCTTTCTTCACGTAGAACTTGCGAACAAAGCTCAGGTTAACAATGCACGACTTATGAACCCGCACAAAAGCTTGTCCATCAAGCAATGTTTCGTACTCTTTCAAGGTGCGTGACACCAGCATTTTGGTACCGTCTTTGAGGAAGAAGTTCGTGTAATTCCCACAACCTTCCAGCCGGACAATTTCGTCAACAGAAACCGTACGTTTACGGTCATAAAACGGAATCAACAATTTCTGCAAACAAGGCGAGCTGGTGTTGTTTTCCACACTCTTGGGAAAAGGCATTGACATGCTGTCTAAGAAAGCTTCTGACGTCATAGTGTTCATAGCGTTTTGAGTTTGCGCGGTTAAGACTGGTAGGAGCTTTTTCCTGAGAAGGTAGCTGGTGAGCCACCAACTTTATCCAGTCTCATACTCCCGGAGATGCTTTACCTTAGACAACAATCAGACCTTTTTGTCACGCAAGCTTCATATTGTTTTTCGCCTGTAAGTAATAGTACTTATCATCAGTAAGTTAGCCTACGGGCATTAAAGTAACCTACTGAATTGGTCGACAAGTAACAATGGGCACCTTTGTGTGTATACGTCGCCAATGTGTGTAATTTTCGCCACACTAATTCCCCACATTCCCCAAGACCACATCAGCGCAACCGGGCCACAGGTAGCAAGGCATAGCAGGGCCGTGGTTAAGTTTACCTATCTTTGCAGGCTCATCATGAAGTTTTAGTCAAGTTCAATTGCGCCATGCTGGATAAAGTCAGGGAATTAGTACAGGAAATCGATCAGGCTACCATTACCACCAAAGAAGATTTAGAACAGTTTCGGATGCGGTTTATCAGCCGCAAGGGGGTACTGACCGAGTTGTTTGACAATCTGAAAACTGTGGCCGCCGAAGACCGCCGGGCGGTGGGCAAGGAGCTTAACGACCTTAAAAACAAGGCACTCGCCCGATTCCAGGACTCATCGGAGGCTCTGGAAGCGAGTGGAACGGGCAATCAGGGTCCGGCCGTTGATCTGACCTTACCCAATGTACCGGGCCTGACGGGTACCCAACACCCCCTTTCGATTGTCCGGCAGCGCATCATCCAGATTTTTGAGCGAATCGGCTTCAACGTGTCCGATGGCCCTGAAATCGAAAGCGACTGGTATAACTTCGGGGCACTCAACTTCCCCGATAATCACCCCGCGCGCGATATGCAGGACACGTTTTTCGTGCAGAAATCAGCCGAAAACCAATCGGCCGACATGCTCCTGCGTACGCACACCTCCAATGTGCAGATTCGGCTGATGGAGCACCGCAGCAAAGAAGAAACCTTCCGCCCGATTCGCTCTATTATGCCGGGCCGGGTGTACCGCAACGAAACCATTTCGGCACGGGCGCACTGTCAGTTTCACCAGGTTGAAGGGCTGTATGTAGACCGCAACGTGGGTTTCCGTGATCTTAAAGACACGCTGTACCACTTCGTGAAAGAGATGTTCACGAAAGATACCAAGATTCGGTTCCGGCCATCGTATTTCCCATTTACGGAGCCAAGTGCCGAGATTGATATATCGTGCCAGATTTGCCACGGCTCGGGCTGCAACATCTGTAAGCATTCGGGTTGGGTCGAAATTGCCGGTTCGGGTATGGTTGACCCACAGGTGCTGATCAACAGCGGTATTGATGCCGAAGAATACACCGGCTTTGCATTTGGCATGGGTATCGAACGCATCACAATGCTCAAGTACGAAGTGCGCGACCTACGCCTTTACTTCGAAAATGACGTCCGATTCCTGAAGCAGTTTGAAGGACTATAAAAAAAGTAAGCAGTAGGCAGTGGCAGTAAGCAGTAACTGACGTATAAACTGCTACTGCCTACTGCTACTGCCTACTGCCACTGCATCATGACACCCATCCGTTTAGCCGATTTAGCCTACGCCATTGAGGCCGTTGTTGAAGAACGATTTTCGGGCCGGGCTTTCTGGGTGGTAGCCGAAACGAGCGACATCAAGAATTACCCCGACCGCAACTATTGTTTTCTGACCCTGGTCGACCGGGACAGCAGTTCGCCGGGTGGCCGCGATACGGTCGCTAAACTGGAGGCTGCTATCTGGCGCAAAAATTACAGCATCATCCGGGCCTTTGAACAGGCTACCGGGGTAGCTTTTGCCCGCAACATCTCGCTGCTGTTGCAGGTGACAGTAGGGTTCCATGCCGTGTACGGAATGCGGCTTGAGATTCACCAGATCGATCATTCGTACACGCTCGGCAACCTCGAACGCGAGCGGCAGGCCATTCTGGATACCCTTGTACGCGACCATGCCGAACTGGTCTGGCAGGAAGGGGGCGCCTACATAACCGCCAACCAGCTGCTGCCGCGCCCCTCGGTTTGGCAACGCATTGCCCTTATTGCCGCCCCCGGCTCCGACGGTTGGCGCGACTTTCGGCACGAACTCACCAACAACCCCTTCGGCTACCAATACCAGATCGACGAGTATCTGACCCAGATACAGGGTCAGGGGGCCGACCGGGCCATTTGCGCCCAACTCGATCGGATTCGGGAGAGCGACGTAGCCTACGATGCCGTCGTGATTGTCCGGGGCGGGGGCTCACAGCTCGACTTTGGGTCGTTCGATACGCTGCGGGTGGGGCTGGCTGTGGCTGGTTTTCCGGTGCCAGTGCTTACGGGCATCGGACACGAGCGCAACGTCAGTATTGCCGATATGCTCTGTCATCAGAGCGTAAAAACACCCACCAAAGCAGCTGCTTTTCTGATCGACCATAACCGGCAATTTGAGGAGCAATGCCTACGCCTGTTCGGGCGGCTTATCGAAGCGAGTCGGCAGTCAATTCAGCACAGCCGGCAACGCCTGACCGCCGAAACCGAACGGTTTCGGTTTGTCACAAACGATTTTTTGAAGCAGAAACAGCTTGATCTGGTCGAGAAAAGCGTGACCCTGAAACACCTCGATCCGGCCAATGTGCTCCGGCGCGGATACGCCCTCATTCAGCGCGATGGACGTATTATTACCAAAACGTCGGCGCTGGCAATTGGTGATTCTGTACAAATTCAACTTGCCGACGGCATCACCGATGCCACAATTCGTTGACCCCATGTCTTACCAGGAAGCCTACGACCAACTGGTCGAACTGATTGACGATATCGAGAGCGAAGCCACTCCGCTCGATGAGCTGCCCGCCAAAATAAAGCTGGCCACCGACCTCATTGCGTACTGCCAACAGCGACTCCGTTCGGTAGAAGGTGACTTCCAGGAGGCTTTATCGAGAATTAAAAGCCAATAAAATTTTACTTTTGCACAGGGGTTCTCTGTGGGAGTACCCGGCTTTCCCTTAATTTTAACGATTCGGGCATGCCGGGTACGTGTTTTTGGTCGTGTGGGATAGAGAAGTACCTGATTCAATGATTAAGAAAACAGACAATATGAATTTTTTTGCCGCGTTTAACGACATTGTAACGCCGGACGTCATCAATAAAGCAGCCGTTTTTGTCGAGGAGTCCGCTCCGAAAACGCAAAAAGCAATCGAAGGCCTCGGCCTGACGGTACTGGGTGGTTTGTTGAAGCGGACAACCTCCGAAATTGGGGTCAATCAGCTTTTTAACTACATTCAGAAAGGCAATTACGATGGTTCGCAGACGGCAGGTCTGTCCAGTGCCCTTAAAGATCCGGCACAAACCAATTTGCTCATTGCACACGGCAACGATACGATCAGTCATCTGCTGCCGGCCATGAAAAGCTCCATTGCCAACATGATTTCGAGCTATGCGGGAATCCGCAACTCGTCGGCAGTGTCGTTGCTGGGTCTGACGTCGGGGATCGTACTCGATGTGCTGGGCAAGCAGGTACGTGAGCAAAAAATGGATGCCGACGGGTTGGCAGCTGCTCTGTTTGAACAACGCGAAGAGTTTGTTCAGAAAGTGCCCGAAAGCCTGATGCCCAAACTGGTCGAAAAGCTTGGTTTGCAGCAGATTGTAGCAGGCATTGCCGGCCCCGCTCGCCGGGGCGAACCGGCAGCTACGCCCGGCCGACCTATTTCGGCACCCGGCCCAGCCGTTACGGCCCCAGTCTACGATACGAGTTCTGACTCCGACAATACCAATGGGTTGGTAGGTAAAATCGGTATCGGCCTGGTATTGGCAGCTATTATCGGTGCCGGTGCCTACATGGTTTATAACAACAGTCGCACCGGCCAAACCGACGATGCAAGCGAAGTTGCCGAAACGACCGTAACAACCGATGCTGGTCAGGCTGATACCGTAGCCCGGTCAATGGCAGTTCCGGTAGACACCAGCGCCATGCGGACCAAACCCGCCACTGCGTCGGCTGTGGCTCCGGTAGCCCCTTCGGCTGCCTCTACCACCGCAACGGCCGGAGCAGGTACCCTCACCACGGCACTTAACAGCTACATGGCCGACATTACGGCTCCGAAAGGACGTACGTTTTCGCTGTCGGCTGTATCGTTTCAACCGGGTTCAACCAGTCTGACACCCGGTTCGGAAACGACCGTTACCGAAATTGCTAATTTCCTGAAAGCCAACCCGGCCGCTCAGATTCGGTTGGTAGGATACGCTAACGATGCCGGGGCCGGTACAACCAACAAAGCCCTGTCATTCAAGCGCGTTAATACCATCAAATCCATGCTCGTGGCCCAGGGTATCAACTACATCCGGGTCGATGCGGTTGGATTGGGCACGGGTTCAAAACCCAGACCCGGCGACTCAACCGGCACACGCACTCCCTCGCTGCGTAAGATCGACATGAAAGTGGTTTATAAATAGAAGGGAGAAAAGGAGAACGGAGGAAGGAGGAAAGGGATCCGAAACCTAACCGAACTCTTATCAACCCAACCAGACACGATGAAAACACCCTGAAGCAGAAAGGAACCGAGGCAGCCCCTCGCCTTCCTTTCTGCTTTTTGCATTCCTCCGTTCTCCTTTTCTCCCTTCTCCCCTTTCCCTCCTTTTTCCAAACATCCCGTTAGTGGGCGTGTTGTCAAATGAAATCAATTGTAAACTCACGTTATGACAACGCAAACCGGGAAAACCGCACTCATTACGGGCGCATCTAGTGGAATCGGTAAAGAATTAGCGACCCTTTTTGCCCAGGACGGCTATAATCTGGTGCTTGTGGCCCTGAGCGACGAGAAGCTCAACGCCGTCGAACAGGACTTCAAAAGTGCATACAGTGGTCAGCAGATCACCGTGATCGGTAAGGATCTGGCGGCAGTGAATGCCCCTCAGGAAATCTACGACGAACTAAGCGGGCAGGGTATTCAGGTGGATGTGCTGGTAAACAATGCTGGCTTTGGCGAATACGGTATGTTTGCTACCGAAACCGACCTTCAGAAAGAGTTAGACATTATTCAGGTCAATATCTCAGCCTTGGTGTACCTGACCAAGCTCTTCAGCAAAGACATGGTACAGCGCAACTCGGGTAAGATTCTGATGCTCGGATCGGTGGCTTCGGTGATGCCTAACCCCATGATGGCCGTGTACGGGGCCACTAAGTCGTTTATCTACTCGTTCTCCGAAGCCCTCCGCAACGAGCTGAAAGACAGCGACGTGACCGTGACCGTGCTCATGCCCGGCGCTACCGACACCGATTTCTTCAACCGGGCCGGTGCCATGAACACCAAAGCGCAGGAAGAAGCCCGTAAAACCGACCCGGCCCGTGTAGCTAAGGATGGCTACGAAGCCCTGATGGCGGGTAAAGACAAGGTTATTTCAGGCATGAAAAACAAACTGTCGGTGGCCAGTTCGTATGTTTTGCCCGACGGGGCCGTTGCCGCCAACATGCGCAAGCAGATGCAGGATAAAAACTACGCCACCGATCAGGAAGAAGAGTCGCAAATGAACAGCCTGTTGCTCGGCGTAGGTGTAGCGGCCCTCGCGGTTGCAGGCCTCTTACTGTTCCGGTCGTACAACAACCTGAGCACGTACGATAAACTACGGTACCGGGCTAAAGCCAAGCGTCTAAGCTGGAAGGCGCAGCAGATGGCTAACGAGTACACGAATCAGGCCCAACACGCCGGGCAATCGGTGGTCGATTCGCTCAAAGGGGCATACCAAAACGGCAAGGCCCGCGTAGAAGAAACGCTGGCGTAGATTTGCGAGATGCTTAAGCGATGACAACTCGTTTAGAGAGATGTCATCGCTTTGTTTCACACTACATTGAATTACTTTTAGAGGTGTCATCTCTCCAAAACGAGATGGCACCTCTTCTATTTTCATCCCTACACTACCAACAGCCCATGTTCGCGGAGTTGTTTCCAGACCGCAGACGCTTTAAACAGCTCAAAATCGCCCAGGCCTGCCTCTTCGTAGCGGGTCTGTAGCCGTTGCATCGACATAGGCGTTGGGGCGTCGATGTCCATGTCGGGCAGAACAGTCACTAACCACTCACCCACCGGCAATTCGGTTTCGAGTAACCAATGGTCTTGCTTGCTGTAAAACTCCAACTCGGCCATTTCGATTACCTGTTGCCCGCGCCGGGATCGGGGCACAGCCGCTTCGAACACTTCGAGCGTAGGTTCTCCGCCAGTCCAGACCACGAGCGCGTTGGTACGTTGCCCCTCGGCTGGGCGTTGCCGGATGGCTTTCTCGATATATCGAGGGGGTATGGTCGTGGGTGGAATCGGGAAATCGAACCACTCCTGCAACGGGAAATCAAAGCACACCCCGTGCATGTAGTTGAAGAGCGATTTACGCAACCCTTCGGCAAACAGATCATGGTCGGCACCGAGGGGGTCGGCATGGTCGAGGTCGTTGTCGGCAAAGAGCGACCCGTTTGCCGTCGGCAGGTCGGGACCAATGCGCTGCACATCAAATGCGGCCGGATGCTGCCCCACGGGGCTGTGCGAGGTCATGGCAAACCGGTGCCAGAAACCCGACTGCACCACGCCTTGCTGAAAAAGCTGCCGCACCATTTCGAGCGAATCGACGGTTTCCTGCATAGTTTGTGTCGGAAAACCGTACATCAGGTAGGCGTGCACCATGATGCCCGCCTGCGTGAAGGCGTCGGCTACGCGGGCCACCTGCGCTACCGTCACGCCTTTTTTCATCCGGTCGAGCAACCGGTCGGAGGCTACCTCAAGCCCGCCCGACACGGCGATACAACCCGACGCCTTGAGCAACCGGCACAGGTCGGGCGTGAAACTCACCTCAAACCGGATATTGGTCCACCAGGTCACGGTGAGCTTGCGCCGGACAATTTCGAGCGCCAAATCGCGCATGAGCGCGGGCGGGGCAGCTTCATCCACAAAATGAAACCCCGTTTGCCCGGTTTGCTCGATAATTTCTTCGATTCGGTCGCACAGCAGCGAGGCCGTAACGGGCTCGTAGCGCTTGATATAGTCGAGCGTGATGTCGCAAAACGAGCATTTACCCCAGTAACAACCATGCGCCAGCGTGAGTTTATTCCAACGACCATCGCTCCAGAGCCGGTGCATCGGGTTGACAACTTCAATCACCGATAGGTAGTCGGTCAGGGGCAGGTCGCGGTAGTCGGGGGTTCCAGTTTCGCGCTGCGGCACGTCTTTTTCGGGCGCGCCATTATGGTATTTCACAACCCCGTCGACACGGGCAAACACCCGCTTCACCTGCGTGAGAGGCCGGTTACCAGCTATGTGGTCGAGCAAGGTGAGCAAGGGTGCTTCGCCATCGTCGAGGCTCACAAAATCGACGCAATCAAACAAACGGGGTTCCTGCACCGACCGAAGTTCGGTATTGGCATAGCCGCCCCCCAGCACCACCTTCATGTGGGGGTGATGGGTTTTGAGATACTGCCCGCAGGTGAGTGCTCCAAACAAATTGCCCGGGAAGGGCACCGTGAGGCATACCACATCAGGGCGGGTACGCTGCACATGGGCTTCGAGCTGTTCGAGCAACAGGGTGGTGATGCGCGTGGGCGGAGCCTGCAAAGCCGCGTGCAGGGGATCGAAGTGCGTAGCCGACCGGCCCAGTCGTTCGGCGTACCGGCTAAAGCCAAAGTGCGGATCAACGGCCTCCTGAATCAGGTCGCCCAGGTCTTCGAGGTAGAGCGTGGCCAGATGCCGGGCCTTGTCGTGCAGGCCCATCGAGCCAAACGCCCAGTCGAGTTCGTCGAGTTGGGCAAACCGCGAGGCTTCGGGCAGGTAGGTACGATCGCAGATGCTGTGCGCCAGCGTCGGGTTTTTGTTTTGCAGAAACCGAATCACCGGCCCGATGGTGCTCACATAGGCCCGCTGCAACCGGCAGATTCGGTAACTGTTGTCCGAGAGGGCTACCTCGGCGGCATCGAGCTCGGCAAACATGGCGGCCAGCCCCTGAGCCGAAAACAGTTTCAGAATAACCTCAATGCCCAAATCGGCCTGATGAGCCACAACGGGCATCCCCGCTTTGGCCTGTGCGTTCAGAAACCCCTTCAGGTACGCGGTGGCCGGGTAAGGCGTGTTCAGTTGCGTAAACGGAGGGGTCAGGAGCAGAACGGTTTGTGCAGGCATACGGAGCAGATCGAGTTGGTCAGAACGAGACGTTCGTCAGCGATAAAAAGGTATCGGCCAACGATTGGGTTCCCTGTCGGGTCAACAAAAAACCCGACACGAAAATCCCAAAATTACACCAAATCGAACAGTTTGCAGGCCGAACGTTTCACTGCCATCCCGAATGCGTGTTACACAACCGAACGTTTGGGGGCTGTATCGGCTGCGTTAGGCACCTGACTATCGCGGGTGTTTTTCTGCACCGCAATGGCCCCGAATAACGCCAGCAGAAACGCAAAGGCATAAAAACCTTTTTCGCTGGGTAGCATCGTCGCATTCCACAGCCCCACCGTCAGGAGAACAATGGCCAGAACCGTCGAAAACCAGCAAATGCTGTAGTAAATATCCGTGACAGGAATACCTTCCAGGCGGTCGCGGACACTTTTCTGTACCGACACCACAGCAAACAAGCCATACATCAGAATGGTAAAATAGTACCCCTTTTCGTTGAGGAGTAGATCGGAACGCCAAAGCCCGATCAGGTAGCCAGCCATACCGGCTCCTAAGGCTACCCACGAGGCTCCGATAAAAGCGGCAGAGGGTTTCTGGTTCATACGATATTGGTAAAGGGTTTTGATTGGCCGCTAAACTCCTCATTTTCTGAATATTCGACAAAAAAGACTTTCTGAACGGCAAAACGAACAAGAGACCTCTATTTTTCGGTTAAACTACACGGACCAACCAACCACTTACATGACCCACAACGATATTTTCAACGTACTGACAGACGCCATCAGCTCGGCCATCCCCGACGAATGGCTCATTGCCCGTCTGAACGTTCAGATTCTGACCGACGGCACCGATATTGAGTTTGATGGTACGTACCTGACCCCAACGAATGAGCTGAAGGTGCTCGATACCGATTTTCCGGACGAGGTAACCGACGTAGTGCGGGCGCTGTACCTGCTCCGCAAAAACGCCAATGAACCCCGCGCCAACCGGCTCCAGATCGACCTGACGGCACAGGGCAAGTTTAAGGCCGAGTTTAGTTGGGATCAGGAGTTGCAGGACGAAGACGACTTTTTTGCGGCTGGCGGTAGCGCCCGCGATTGGGTGGCCCTACGCGATGCCAAATACGGCCCGCCCGATGTAAAAGAATAGCCCGAAGTCCCGAAGCAGGCGGGTGAAATAAACCCATTTTGCCCTATTTTGCGGGGCCGATTTGGCCTTATGGCCCGGTTTCCTAAATCGTACCTGCTTCATGCTACTCTCTTCCCGTTTTATCGCCCTGCTGCTGGGTATTGTTTTTTATTCGGCGGCCGTCTGGGCACAAGCCCCCAACGATGCCTTTGTGTTTGGTGATCTGTTGCCCGACGCCCCCGAACTGGCCGCCCGGGGTAAGTACTCAGTTGGGGTCCGAACCCTGACCGTGACCCATACCGATCAGCCTGACGTGCTTCGCAGCAAAGGTGGCCAAACACCCCGTTACGACCGTAAACTGACGCTCGAAATCTGGTATCCGGCCCGTATTCCGGCGGGCCAAACCGAACGTGTCGTTTACGATCAGGTGATGGGTAGCTCCAACGACCCCAAACGCCCGCTCATTCCGTTTACGTTTGCCGGTCGGGCCCTGCGCGACGCCGAACCCGACCCCGGCACGGAGGCATATCCGCTCGTGATTGTGTCACATGGCTATTTGGGATCTCGGTTGCTGTTTACCTACCTCACCGAAAATCTGGCCTCGAAAGGCTACGTCGTGGTGGGAATTGACCATGCCGAATCGACGTTTCGGGATGCGGGCGGCTTTGCCAGTACACTCCTCAACCGCTCGCTCGACGACCTGTTTGTACTGAACGAAATAGCCCGGCTTAGTGCTAAAAACAGCCAATCGTTTCTGGCGGGTCTGGTCGACTCGGACAACACGGCCCTTATTGGCTACTCAATGGGCGGCTACGGGGCGCTCAACGTAGTGGGGGCTGGCTACAGCGCGCAGGCGGCCAAAACGTTCGGGCAGTTGAGCGGTGGCAGCAACGCCCTCGACAGCAGAACCATGACGAACCCGGCCTACAAAGCATCGCTCGACCCGCGCATCAAAGTAGCCGTTGCGTTTGCCCCCTGGGGTATGGAGCGGGGTGTGTGGGATGCCGAAGGGCTGGCCGGTCTGAAAGTCCCGACCCTGTTTATTGCTGGTAGTAAAGACGATATTTCGGGGTACGAAAAAGGCATCAAGGCTATTTACGACGGAGCCATCAACGCCGACCGGTACCTGCTTACGTATCTGAACGCCCGGCACAACGTAGCCCCTAACCCTCCGCCAGCCGAGTCGCTCAAACCGGGCCTGCACTTTGATGAGTACTACCGCTATGCCGAACCCGCCTGGAATGAGCGACGCATTAATAACATCAATCAGCATTTTGTGACGGCTTTTTTGGGGTTACACCTCAAAAAACTCGACTACGCCAGGTACCTCAACCTGCCCTTGTCGCCCAACGAAGGCGCCTGGACCGGTTTCAAACCCCGCTCGGCCGTGGGTCTCGAACTACGGCACAATAAGCCTTGAACGCAATACTTGGCCCGCTACCGTCTGATGGCTAACTTGTGGGCCAATAACTCAGTTAACCAATCTTTTCTATGCGCAAGTTTCTGTTTACGGTTTTGATAGCCGCCCTAAGCCTGTCTGTTTCGCTCGCATCTGACAACGATAATCCTCCTACTAAAAAAACTGCCCGTATGCTCCGTCACGCTGTCTTTTTTAAGTTTAAAGACTCTGCCACGCCGGCCGACATCAAGAAAGTGGAAGATGCCTTCCGCGCCTTGCCGAGCCAGATCAAGGAAATCAAAGATTTTGAGTGGGGTACCAACAACAGCCCCGAAAACCTCAATCAGGGATACACCCACGCCTTTTTTCTGACCTTCGACAGTGAGGCTGGTCGGGCAGCTTATCTGCCCCACCCTGCCCACAAGGCGTTCGGTAAAGTACTTGGCCCACACCTCGACAAAGTGTTTGTAGTCGATTACTGGGCGGAGAAATAAGGGGTATGTTTGTAGGTTCGTAAAACCCTGAAGGGGCGTAACTATTGATAGCTTGTCAATAGTTACGCCCCTTCAGGGTTTTGGTATTTAATGCGAGTTATGGACTGGTTACCCATGCCAAGCCCTGGCGGGTGCTCCAAAGATCGCTCCCTCCTAATCACTCCGTTTTGAACCGGAGCACATTGATTTCGTTGCGGGGGCCCTCGATACCCTCACGGGCAAATGCCCCCGCGATGGCTTCCTGCACAGCATAGTTGGTTTGCCCAATGTGGTCAATTTTGCACCACACCCGCACGTCGAGAAGTAGGCCACTATCGGTCAGCTTATTCACCAGCACATCGGCCTTCCGGTCGGGCAAGGCCTGCGGGCAGGTCGAGACGGCCTCCTGAATGAGCGTTCGGATTTGCGACACTGTGTATGAGCGGTCGACCACCACCTGCGAATCGACGCGAACCGTACCCATGCGTGAATAGTTGGTAATTGCGTTGGTAGTCAGCACATTATTAGGTATAGTAATGGTGCGATTGTCGGTTGTCACGAGCACTGTGTTGAGCAAATGAACAGCCTCTACATAGCCTGTAAACGTTTGAACGGCAATCAAGTCACCAACCCGAAAGGGCTTTAAGGCCAGAATCAGCAGACCCCCGGCAAAGTTGGCCAGGCTACCCTGCAAAGCCAGCCCCACGGCCAACCCCGCCGTACCAATCACAGCCACAAACGAGGTTGTTTCAACGCCCAACGTACTGAGCACACTCAGAATCAGGACAATTTGCAGGCCAATTTTCAGAAAGGAGAGCAGAAACGGCTGAATATCCCGGTCAACCTTTTGCCGGTTGAACACACGCCCAATGGCGTTCAGTAGTAGTTTAATGAGCCAATAACCTGCCAGCATGAGCAAGCCAGCTATTAGCAGGCGCCCCCCGTACTGAGCGGCAAATCGGGCAATAGTTTCGTTAAATGGTTCTGAAGTGTTAAGCATAGTTACGTACAACTTTTCGTGAGTGGTGGGCGGGTTCCACACATACGTTCCCCCAGCCTGTTGTGTAAGACCGGGAAAGTACCGAAAAGTTACACCCAATTACGCTTACGGAAATACAAATAAGTACCCACTGACGACAACACCATCAAGCCCAGCGCAAACAGATAGCCGTAATCCCAGCCGAGTTCGGGCATGTGGGCGAAGTTCATCCCGTAGATACTGGCGATAAGCGTGGGCGGCAAAAACACCAGCGACAAGACGGTGAAAATCTTGATGATCTGGTTTTGTTCAAGGTTAATCAAACCCAGAAACGTGTTTTGCAGAAATTCGAGCCGCTCAAAAATGAAGTTGGTATGTTCAATGAGCGAGTTGATGTCCTTGATTAAGGTCCGAAGTTGTTGCTGTTCTTCGTCGGTAAACCAGCCGTTGGAGCGAATCATGGCCGAAATCACCCGTTGCTTATCCACCACGCTCTCACGCAGGGTCATGGTTAACTCCTGGTAGTCGTTGATATTCAGCAGCATCTCACGGTCGAGCTTGGCATCGAGGTCAAGTTGCTTATTGATGGCTTTTACCTCCTGCGAAATGCTCTCGATCAGGTCGGCGTCGGAGTCGATTCGGGATTCGAAGATAGAGAGCATAATCTGTCCGCCGTCGCGAAACCGGGCCCGGCGCGACTTGATCCGTTTTACGGTGTCGGCAAAGGCTTTAAGGTCGGCGTTGCGGGTGGTAAACAGCAACTCATCTTTGAGCATAAAGCTAACCGGCACGTTGGAATAGCCACCTTTCCGGTCCTGTACCAGAAAATTGGTATTGGCAATCAGATAATCGTCTTCTTCAATATACCGCGAGCTACTCTCAATTTCAGCCTGCTCCTGCTGGCTTTGAAAGCTGACATCAAACTTTTCTTCCACACTCGTCAGCTCATCGGGAGACGGATTTTGCAAATCCACCCAAAGCGTGCGTTCCGTATCCCGAAACGAGTCAATATCCCGAATTTTCCGAACGGCGGCTTCGTCCTGCTGAAAGATGCGAATCATAGGGCAAAGATATAAAGGAGAAGGCAGAAGGGAGAAAGGATAACAAGTAGCGAGCTACCCCTCCACAAATCAGGCCCAGCCGATTGAACCGACTGGGCCTGCTGTTAGTCAAAAACTGGATTTGTGTCTACGCATACGGCCCTTTACCAATGTCTACCTTGCCATCGCGGTTGCGATTGGGGTGCGTGGTTGGCTCGTTATCATCTTCACCCACAACCTCATCGGTGGGGGTCACGTTCATGTCGTCGATGGGCGTGTCGGTCGGGCTGTCGTTGCCGGGCAATTGAGTTGCCTTGTCGGAGCGGTCGCCCAGGCCCGCGGGCGAAATAGCCTGTTTGGCCCGCAGGATGTCTTCTTTATCGGGATCTTCCATAACGTTGGTTCGATTCGGGTTGATAATCTACTTTGCAGGTAGAACACCCACCCCGAACGATTGTTTTGGAAGAAAAGGAAAACCATGACTGATGAGTGATGAACGATGAGCGTTTTTAGGGCGTCAGCAAGTTCATCACTCATCGTTCATCACTCATCGCTCCTTATTCCTGCCCGTACTTGGTTTTGAACTTTTGGTACAGGCGCTTGTGCTTATCGTCGAGGTTTACCTTGCGGCCCTGAATAAAGGCGTGCTCAACGACGTTGGTCCGCATGTCGAGCGCATCGCCAGCCGACACAAACAGGGTGGCCTGCTTGCCTGTTTCGAGCGTGCCCACCACCTTGTCGATACCCAGAATTTTGGCCGTGTTGGAGGTCACCAGTTTAAGGGCCTCTTCGCGGTCGCCAATGCCGAAGCCAGCAGCCGTGCCTGCCAAAAAGGGCAGGTTACGCGTGCGCCACCACTCTTCGGCGTAGCTCAGACCCACCAGTACACCTGCTTTTTGCAGGATACCGGGCAACCGGTAAGGCAGGTCAACGGCTTCGTCCTGCCGGTTGGGCAGGCGGTGCAGGGCGCTCAGAATCACCGGCACGTTGTTTTCTTTGAGGAAACCAGCCACCCGATCAGCCTCTTCGCCCCCAACAATCACCACGTTGGGAACGCCGGCGGCCCTGGCAAACCGCACAGCTTCGATGATGTCCTTGCCCAGATCGGCCCGCACGTAGAGGTTTTGCCGCCCCGTAAACAAGCCGCGCATAGCCTCAAATTTCAGGTTCATAGGCGTGGGCGACGGCAGGGCCGCGTACGCTTTGGCTTCGGCAAACACCGTTTCGATGGCCCGCATAGCCTCGTCGCGCTTGTCGTTCTTTTTGATGCTCACCGAGAAGGTGTCGAAGTCGAAATTGCGGGCAAAATAACCGGGCCAGTTGAGCCAGATCCCGTCGTCTTTGCGCAAAACAGCATCTTCCCAGTTCCAGCCGTCGGTGTGCATGATCGACGACGAGCCCGAAACCGTACCGCCCAGAGGCATGGCCTGCGTGAGGAGCACCCCGTTGTTGCGAATCGTCGGGATAATTTCCGAGTCGGTATCATACGCAATCAGCGCCCGCACGTTGGGGTTCAGTTCGCCAATTTCGCGGGAGTCGACGGTAGCGCGTACCGAGGCTACCTCCTGCAAGCCCACCAACGACGCGGGTGAGATAAGGCCGGGGTAAATGTGCTTGCCGGTGAGGTCAATCACATCGACTTCGTTGCGGTTGATCCGCACGGTGCTTGCATCGCCCACGCCCGTAATCACACCCTTATCGAAGGTAATGAGTCCGTTTTGAATCACGCGGCCATCGCCAACGTGAATAGTAGCCCCCATGAGGGCAATAGCCCGCGCCTGCGGCTTGGCCGGGGCGGGGTTCTGCGCCCATACCTTCCCGAAGGCGGTCAGGGCCAATAGTGAAAGAAAGAAATGTCTCATGATGATTAACGCCCCCCTTTGCGCGAGTCTTTCAGATTGACAACGACTAAAAATTCCGCCACCACCGTGTAGCACACCACCGTATAGGGTCGTACTACCTGTTGTCTGATGGCCGGCACTTCGGCGTGTCGTTTCCCGATGAAAGGCATCTGCGACAAAGTTTCGAGCGTATGGTACAGTTTGTCTGTATGTTTTTCGGTCACTTCATCCCCAAAGGCATCCAACAAATAGGCAACTGTTTGTCGGAACTCCTCTTTGGCTTCGTCGGTCCAGATTATTTGGAGAGCCACTCTTTTGTCAGTTGTTTCATTTGCTCGTTGGTGGTGTACTGACCTTGCTCCATGCGGCCCGGAATCTGTTTCAGCCGCTCTTCCAGAAGGGCGGTGTCTGTATCCAGGGGCAAGTCCTGCTGCTCTACCACCAGGGCAACAAGTTCGTACAAATTCACTAGCGTATGCTCGTTATGAACACTGTCGACCAGTTGGTGAATTGTGTTTTTGAGATCCGTGGTTTCCATAGTCTGTTTCAACGTGCTTGCAGATGAAAGTTACAACTATTTTCCTGCATTGTCGGCTTCTTCGCCTTCGGCCATGAGCCCTTCGATATCCTCGCAGTGCCACATACGCTGCCGACGGAAATTGGGCCGTTGCGTGGGCGAACCACCGGCTTTTGAAGCAATCATTTTCTGGATAATCCGGGCACGCTCGGCCTGTAGGGCATCGCGCTTGGCGTCTTCGGCCTGCAAGTCGAAATACACGGCTCCTTCAATGATGGTTTTCTCAGGACGCGCGTAAATCGACAGCGGGTGCGCATTCCAGAGCACCAGATCGGCATCTTTACCCGGCCGGATACTGCCCAGACGATTGTCGAGGTGCAGCAGTTTGGCAGGGTTCAGGGTGACCATTTTCCAGGCATCGGCTTCGCTTACTCCACCGTACTCCACGGTTTTGGCAGCCTCTTGATTGAGTCGACGGGCCATTTCGGCATCGTCTGAGTTGATCGACACCAATACGCCCTGCCGATGCATGAGGGCCGCATTGTACGGAATGGCGTCTTTCACCTCCATTTTGTAAGCCCACCAGTCGGCAAACGACGAACCACCGACCCCGTGTTTAGCCATTTTGTCGGCCACTTTATAGCCTTCCAGAATGTGCGTGAAGGTGTTTACCTTGAACCCGAGCGAGTCGGCCACTTTCATCAGCATGTTGATCTCCGACTGCACGTACGAGTGGCAGGTGATAAACCGCTTTTTCTCCAGAATCTCGCCCAGCGCGTCGAGTTCAATATCCCGACGGGGGGCTACTGCCTGCTCTTTCGCCTTGCCTTTGAGGGCATTGTAAGCGGCCCAGCTTTTGAGGTACTCCCGCGCCCGGATGAAGTGATCCATGTACACCTGCTCCACACCCATACGGGTCTGTGGGAAACGTACCCGGTTGGCATCGCCCCAGTTGGCCTGCTTCACGTTCTCGCCCAGAGCAAACTTGATGAAGCCGTCAGCCCCTTTAATCAGCATGTTCTCCGGCGATTCGCCCCACTTCAGCTTCACCAGCGCCGACTGCCCACCAATGGCATTGGCCGACCCATGCAGCAGTTGCGAGGTAGTAACCCCACCCGCCAGCTGCCGGTAAATATTGATGTCTTCGGAATTGACCACGTCGCTCATGCGCACCTCGGCCGTCGACGACTGCGAGCCTTCGTTTACCGACAGCAGAGCAATGTGCGAGTGTTCGTCGATGATACCGGTAGTCAGGTGCTTACCCGTTCCGTCGATGGTCCGGGCATTGGCCGGGGCCGACAGCCCTTTGCCTACCTGCTGAATTTTGCCGCCCGTTACCAGAACGTCGGCATTTTGCAGAATACCGTCGGCTTCGTTAGTCCAAACGGTAGCGTTCCGAATCAGAATCGTCTCAGCCTGTGGTTTCTGGGCATTGCCCATTCCAACAAACGGGTAAAGCATCGATGCTACGGCCGACGTGGATACGGCCGACGTGGATACAGCTGATGTGCTACGGGCGGCCGACGTCATGCTTGCCGGGGCGTCGCCCGTGCGAACGGCCGTCCAGGTCACCAGTTTGCCATCAGGCAGTTCGCCATCACCCCGGAACGAGGTTTGATCCCGGTAGCCGGTCAGGCGAGTGAGAGAACCCGGTTGACGCCGGTCGAGGGCCACTTGCATCGATACCACGTTGTTGTCGATCGCCACTTTGGGCGTCAGCTTCACGGTATCGCTAACCACAATCTGGTACTCCGGTTTTTCGGGGTTGTTGCCCGAAATGTTTAGTTTCAGATTTCGGCTGTTACCGCCCGCCGTTGGTGTCAGTGTCAGGTTGTAGCTTCCGCGCAGGTCAGCCACGTTGCGGTTGTTTACCACATACTGCTTACCCCGAATCCAGTTTTCATAGATCACGTTGTCGGCCGAAAACAAATTGCCCGACGTGATGATGAAGTTAGCTATCCGGCCCGGTTGCAGCGTACCCACCATGTCTTCGGCCCGAATCAGGCGGGCGGGTGTCGTGGTAAGGGCTTCGAGGGCTTGCTGCTCAGTCAGGCCATTTTCAACCGCCTTCCGAACATTCGCCATAAACTCGGTACGGTTGCGCAGGCCCGCACTCGTCAGGGCAAAGGGAATGCCCGCTTTGGCCAGCATACCGGGGTTCATCGGGGCCATCTCCCAATGTTTCAGCTCCGAGAGGGCCACATTGTCAGCATCCCAGGCATCTTCTACATCGTAAGCTTGTGGGTAGTTGACAGGAATGATAAGCGAAGCACCCGTACCTTTTATTTCGTCGATACGCTGATACTCGTCGCCCCCACCCCGAATGATGAACTGCGTTTTGAATTCGTCGCCAATTTTATCGGCCCGGAGCACACTCAGTTTGTCGCCCGCTTCGAAAATGGCGGGCAGCGCCTGAATCCGGTTCAGGGCTTCGAGCGAGAGGTTGGCCTGCTCTTTGGCTCCGGCCCGCTTATACCAGTCGGCATCGTACATAGCCTGCCGGATCAGGGCAACCGACCCCATCATCGAGTTGGGGTAGTTCTGACCCGAGCTGCCTTTGTTGAACGAGTAATGCGCCGACACGTTGTTTTTGAGCACCACCGTGTTTTCCCGGTCGTCGGCCAGGGTCACGAGCGAGCCCGTACCGCGCACAATGCCGTCGTGCGGGTGAGTGAGCACCGCCCCGAAGCCCAGCTTGCGCAGTTCGTCGGCTTTGGGGCCGGTTACTTTAAACAGCTGACCCGCTTCGTTTTCGGGCTGTACGGCCTGATTCCAGTAGTACGGGCCTTTTTTGGCGGTTTCCAGCTGCGGAGCCAGCCGGTTGTTGCCGGTAGCCCTTCGCACTTCGGGCATCCCGTAGTCCGAGTCAAGATCAATGAGTGAAGGGTAAATGCGTCGGCCTTTGAGGTCGGCTACAACCGCGCCAGCCGGCACCGATACCGACGTACCAACGGCCTCGACACGCCCATCGCGAATGAGCAGGGTCGCGTTTTGCAGCGTCGTTTTGGGGTCTACCACAATGGTCGCATTGGTAAAGGCATACACCCCCGGCCGCTCATCGTAAACCCCGTTTTGTGGGAACGTAGTCTGAGCCCAACCGACTGCCGTTAGTCCAGCGGCTAACAGCCCCGTCAGTACGAGTTTTTTCATAAAGAAAATGTTAGAAGTGAGAAGTAGTAAAGCCCCAAAAGTACAAAACACAGCCGGACGCTTTACGCACTTTACCAAATAAAATTTGGCCCACACCGACGGGCACCTTTTTGTCGTTTTCAGGTATGAACGGCCCTTTCCGTGCCTTCTGGGTCAGTATCAGCTCACAAACCATCCTGTTCCGATGCGTCACCTGTCTATTCTTTGTTTATTCGTATTCCTGACGAGCCCCGGTTACGCCCAAAGTGGCGGGATGCTCAGTGCCACCCGCGACCGGGTCAACTTCAGCGGGCTCATTGTTCCGTCGACCGGTGTCTTGTTTGGTGTAGCTGGCGAACAGGGCAAACTCCTCGGCGACGCTTATTACGACACCACATTTCAGGCGGGTAACATCCGGTTTTACGGCCGCATCGGAGCCAGTGACTCGCTCGGCGGGGTGCCTCTTCGGCTCAATCTGCTCAATCAGGAGGTAGAGGTACGGGCGGGGTCCAACGACATCCGGGCGGCCAAAGCACCCAGCGTGCGGCAGTTTGTGATGAATAACCGGGCGGGGTCGGTGAGTCAGTTTGTCAACGTGCGCGAGTTCAAAGGCGAAGCCGACAAGCTCGGGGGCTTTTTCGAGCAACTCGTACCCGGCAAACTGCAACTGCTTCAGCGGCACAGCATTACCCTCCAACGCGCCAATTACAACGCGGCCCTGAACGTAGGCACCAAAGACGAAGAACTGCTCAAAAAGCGCGAATGGTACGTAGCACGCGGAGCCGAGGCTACCCGATTTGCGGGCACCCGAAAGGCACTGCTGGAGCTGATGGCCGATAGGCAAACCGAGATCGAAGGCTATCTGAAAACCCGGAAACCAGACCTTAAAAAAGAAGCCGATATGGCCGGTGTGTTCGTGTACTATAACTCGCTCCTCAGTACTGGACATTAGATGTTGGACACTAGACGTTAGACTTCTCTACAGAATGGTAGTGCGTCTAACCTCCAGTATCTGAAGTCCGATTGTCCAGTATTGAAACCTTGCTCAACTAATAACAGATCCAAAACCCCATTGGGGGACCGAATCCTCACTCGAATCACTTAATCTATAACCCATGCAGACAAACAAGTAACATAAACGGTAGAAGTCGGTTCATCGAAACACGAGCGATGCTGACGAACAGCAACTCCACCCTGCTTTTTTTCTTTTCGGTGCATGCCTTGCGGGCGGGTTGGGGGTCGTTCCTAGACGACTCATCGATGAATCTTACTGTTGCTTTACTTTCCGAACACGCATCGCCCCTGGCGGCCGTGGGCGGGGTCGACGCGGGCGGCCAGAATATTGCCGTAGCCGAGCTGGCTCTCCACCTGACGAAGCTCGGGACCAACGTCGATGTGTTTACCCGATTAGACGACCCGGCCCTGCCCGCCATTGTCGAGTGGCAACCCGGTATCCGGGTGGTCCACATCGAAGCCGGGCCGGTAGCCCCCGTCGCCAAAGAAGACATGCTCCCGTACATGGATGCGTTTACGGAGCAGATGATCCGGTTCATGGGTACGCAGCCGCGCCCGTACGACCTCATTCATGCCCACTTTTTTATGTCGGGCTACGTAGCCTGCCAAATCAAAGCCCGGCTGGGAATTCCGTTTGCCATTACGTTTCACGCGCTGGGCGAAGTACGCCGACAGCTGCAGGGTACCTCCGACCGGTTTCCGGCCGACCGGTTCGCCATTGAACGACAAACCATACTCGAAGCCGATGCGGTGGTGGCCCTGTGCCCGCAGGATCGGCAGGATATGATAAGTCTCTACGGGGCTAATCCGCGGACTATTGTCACCATTCCGAACGGATTCAACCCGGAGCAGTTCTACCCCGTTGATAAGGCCCTGGCGCGGCTGATGATTGGCCACGACACCCCCGAACCGATTATCCTGCAACTGGGCCGGATGGTACCCCGCAAGGGAGTCGACAATGTGATCCGGGCGCTGGGGTATATGAGCCGCCACTACGGCATACAGGCCCGACTCCTGGTTGTGGGGGGCGATTCGGAAACACCCGACCCAACCCGAACCCCCGAAATTGGCCGATTGGCGCATCTGGCCGACGAAGAGGGCATATCCCATCAGGTTACGTTTACGGGTAGCCGTAAGCGCGAAGAGCTACGTTATTACTACAGTGCCGCCGACGTGTTTGTGACCACACCCTGGTACGAACCGTTTGGCATTACCCCGCTTGAATCAATGGCTTGCGGCACCCCTGTGGTGGGGTCGGCGGTGGGTGGTATCAAATGCACCGTACTCGATAATGAAACCGGCTTTCTGGTGCCTCCCAACCAACCCGAAACCCTGGCCGCCAAACTGGCGGTACTCATTCATAGCAAGCAACTCCGCACGCTGCTGGGCGAAGAAGCCATCCGGCATGTGGGGCAGTACTACACCTGGCAGCACGTAGCCGGGCAAACGCTTGCCCTTTATCGACGGATTGCGCAAAACAAGTCCGTTGGTCCCTCCCCCATTCATTTACCCCTGTTGCCCACTATGGCCCCCACCGACAAAACCGTGGTGCTGGCTCCAAAGGCATGAACAAAGCTATTTTTCTGGACAAAGACGGAACCCTGATCGTCGACGTGCCCTACAACGTCGACCCCGACCGTATTGCGTTTTATCCCGATGCAGTCGGGGCGTTGCGGGCCCTGCAACAGGCGGGTTACCGGCTGGTAGTGGTCTCCAATCAATCGGGAGTGGCGCGGGGCTATTTTGCCGAATCGTCCCTGGTGGCCGTGTGGCAACGACTGGCCGACGAGGTCGCGCCGGCCGGGGTGGTTTTCGACGGATTTTACTATTGCCCCCACTACGCTATCGACACGGAGCCCGGCTGCGACTGCCGCAAACCCCAACCGGGCATGCTCCGGCAGGCCGCCACCGACCTGGGCATCGAGTTGAGCGCATCGTGGATGGTGGGCGATATTCTGAACGATGTGGAGGCTGGCAACCGGGCGGGGTGCCGAACGATCCTGGTCGACCGGGGCCACGAAACCGAGTGGCTGGCGGGGCCGTACCGAACCCCAACGGCTCAGGTAAGCAGTTTACTGGAAGCCGCCGAACAGATTTTGCAACTCCAGGCTATCTCCCCGTCGCTGCCATGAACGAAGCCCCCCACCACCCCTGGGTCAATGGCTGGCGCATTTTGTGCGCCCGTCCCGATAATCTGGGCGACGTATTGATGACAACCCCGGCTTTTCGGGCTCTGAAAACGTCGTTCCCGGACTGTCACCTCACCTTGCTGACCTCATCGGCCGGGCGGGCGGTAGCCGGGCTTATTCCCGACATCGACGAGGTGATTACGTTTGACCTGCCGTGGGTAAAAACAGACCAGACACCCACCGATCCGCAAGCCTTGTTTGAGATAGTCCATACCCTACGGGCGGGCCGGTTCGATGCTGCCGTGGTGTTTACGGTGCAGAGCCAGAATCCCCTCCCGATGGCGATGCTATGCTACATGGCGCAGATTCGGCGGGTGCTGGGCTACTGCCGAGAGAACCCCTATCACCTGCTAACCAATTGGGTGCCCGACCCCGAGGTGCTCGTAGCGACCCGGCACGAGGTAACCCGACAACTGGATTTAGTCGGGGCAATTGGCGCAACCACGGCCAACGAGCGATTGTCGCTCCGAATCCCCCCCGAGGCCCCCGCTCAGGCCCGGCAGCTGCTCCACAAAGTCGGCCTCGACCGAACCCGCCCCTGGATCTTGCTTCATGCGGGTGTCAGCGAGGAAAAACGGCGGTACCCAGCCGGGCAATTTGCCGAGGTGGGCCGCCAACTAACGGCCCAGGGCATTCAGGTAGGACTGACCGGAAGCCCCGACGAACAGCCGTACGCCCAATTGATACGCGAGCAAATTGGGTCGGGTGCGTTCAATCTGGCGGGCACCTTACCACTACCGGCTTTTTGCGCCCTCGTGGCCGACGCACCCGTGCTACTCAGCAACAACACCGGCCCCGTTCATATTGCTGCGGCCGTGGGTACGCCTGTGGTGGTAGCCTATGCCAAAACCAACCCGCAACATACTCCCTGGATGGTACCCAACCGGGTTCTGTACATGGATGTGCCCCCGTTTTTACGAAGCCGCAACGTGCTGTTACAGCAATTTCCCGAACCAGCCCTGCCCAAAGCTACCCCCGCCGGGCTGGCAAATGCCGTTTGCGAACTTATTGGAGACCGATGGAGCGCATTGGCGCTGAACACCAACCGGATTGCGCAACCAATCGATCTGCAACCGACAACCTTTTAACCAAAACTGCGGGTTCGACCCGCCAACGTTATGTACACTTTAGGAATCAACGCGGCTTTTCATGACCCGGCTGCGGTCCTTGTCTGCGACGGGGTGGTACTGGCCGCTGCCGAAGAAGAGCGGTTCACCCACATCAAGCACGGCAAACGACCGGTGCCTTTTTCGACCTGGGAGCTACCCTACCACGCCATTGATTTTTGCCTTCGAAAGGCCGGCATTCAACTCACCGACGTCGATCATATTGCCTATTCGTTCGACCCGGAGCCATTGCTGGGCGGGCAATCGGATACGCTCACTGTCCGGATTCCGTTTCGCCCCGAAGCCATTGGGCAGCTCATGAACCCCAACCATACGGGCGACAATTGGCAAAACCCCTACGAAGGCCTGTTTCTGGCTTCGATTCTGAATGCGCCCGGCCACCTTGTCGATGGCGTGCCGCTTCACCTGGCCAAACGATTCCGGGGAGCCACGCTTTCCACGCTCGGGCCGTGGCATTTTGTGAATCACCACCTGGCGCACGCAGCCAGTGCTTTTTTACCCAGCCCATACACCAAAGCCGCCGTGCTGGTGATCGACGGGCGGGGCGAAACGGCCACGACCAGCTACTGGCTCGGCGAAGGCAACAGGCTTGACCTCATCGGCGAGGTGAAACTCCCCCATTCGCTGGGCCTTTTGTACGAGGACATGACCGAATACCTGGGCTTCCTGCGTTCGTCGGACGAGTACAAAGTGATGGCGCTGGCCTCGTTTGGCCAACCCCGCTACACCGACTATTTCCGAAGCCTCATTCACCTCGGCCCCGAGGGGCAATACACCATCGACAAACCCGATTTTGTGGCTCAGTTCGGGCCAGCTCGCGACAAAGGGAGCGACCTCGCCCAGCTTCATTTCGACATCGCCCATTCGCTGCAACAGGTGCTCGAAGAAACCGTGTTGCACCTGATCGGGTGGCTTCACCAACGCACGGGCGCCGATACCCTGTGCCTGGCGGGTGGGGTGGCCCTCAACTGCGTAATGAATGCCCGGCTGCGCGACGAGGGCCCTTTTCGGAACATCTGGATTCAGCCAGCCGCGGGCGACGCCGGTACGGCCCTGGGGGCGGCTCTGCACATCGACGCCCAGCAGCGACAAACCGACACCCGCGCCTACCAGATGGAGCACGTGTACCTGGGCCCGGCTTACTCCGACGCTGATATTGAACGGTTTTTGCAGTGGTCGAAGCTCCCGTACCGGCGGCTCGAAAACGTAGCCGATGAAGTCGCTGACTATCTGACCGAGGGGCATATTATTGGGTGGTTTCAGCAGGGGATGGAGTTTGGGCCACGGGCCCTCGGTGCCCGATCTATTCTGGCCCCGCCGTTTCCGGCCGAGATGCAGGCCAAACTTAATGATCTCAAAGACCGGGAAGATTTCCGGCCGGTAGCCCCCGTAGTGCTCGAAGAAGCCGCCGACCGCTATTTTCTGAATATCCGTCCGTCTGCCTCCGGTGCGTCTACCCCGAACGCTTTCATGTTGTTTGTGAACGATGTGAGACCCGAACGACGCGACGACATCCCGGCCGTAACTCATACCGACGGGACCGCCCGGATTCAGACGGTAAACGCCCGGCAAAATGGGCCCTACTACGCCCTTCTGAAGGCGTTTGAACGTCGAACAGGCGTGCCCGTGCTCATCAACACCTCGTTTAACACCCGGGGCGAACCGGTTGTATGCTCCCCCCGCGACGCCATTGAGTCATTCTGGACCTCCCCGCTCGATGCACTCGTGATTGGGTCGTTTATGCTCGTAAAAACCGGCACCGCTTTCGCCCGTCAGAGCGAAGCAGTTTCCAAAGAGTTTATGCCGTTGTACGAATAACTGCGTTACTGCCCACGTTTCACCGCTGCTCCATGACACCTCTTATATCCGTTGTGATTCCGACGTTTCGGCGACCGCACCTGCTACAACGTTGCCTGAATGCCCTCGGCAAACAAACATTTGCCCACGATGCATTCGAAGTTCTGGTTGTCGACGATGGCAACGAGTTGGCCACCGCCGATATCGTCGATGCTGCTACCGAAGCCACCGGACTTACCATTCGGTATTTGCGGCAGGTACAACGCCGGGGTCCGGCCGCAGCCCGCAACCGGGGCTGGCAGGCTGCCGAGGGGTGCATCATCGCCTTTACCGACGATGACTGTATTCCGCAACCGGGCTGGCTGGCAGCAGCCAATGAGGGGTTCGAAGCCGGGGCCACCGTGCTGACGGGCCGGGTGATTATGCCCCTCCCCAACCAGCCCACGGCCCACGATCGTACCACCGCCCTGCTCCAATCGGCCGAGTTTGTGACAGCTAACTGCTTCTGTATGCGGTCGGCGCTGGAGCGGGTGGGCGGATTCGATGAGTCGTTTGATATGGCCTGGCGCGAAGACAGCGCCCTTCAGTTTGCCCTACTGGAAGCCGGAATTTCGATTGAACCCTGCCCCGATGCCGTGATTGTGCACCCGCTGGAACCCACAGGTTGGCAGGCCCCAATGCGTAACGAGCGCAAAAACCAGTACGACGCCCTGCTCTACAAACGCTACCCCCATTTGTTTCGCGAGCGCATTCCGCAGTACCGGGGGCTGGTGGCTACCTACTATGGTGCGGTGGGTAGTGCCATACTGGCCGCTGGTGGAGCAGCCGTAGGCAACCGGGCGCTGATGCGGGCGGGTGGCCTAAGCTGGCTGGCCTTGACCGCCCTACTAACGGCCCGACGGCAGGCTGGCCAACCCGCCGACCAATTGCCGCGCAACGCCCTTGTCAGCGCTGTAACGCCTTTTCTATCGGTGTACTGGCGGTTGTACGGGTCGGCCAAACACCGGGTCTGGTTCTGGTGAGTAGCTACTGGCAGCGTCCCCAACACACAAACCCCACAACCAACTTTTACTCAATGAACACACTTACCCGTCTGCTGCAAGCTCCCCCGCAACGGATTGTAATATTTCGGGCGCTCAAACTCGGCGACCTGCTGTGTGCGGTTCCGGCGTTTCGGGCGTTACGCCAAGCGTTTCCCGAGGCTCATATTGCCCTGCTTAGCCTACCCTGGGCGGCCGAGTTTGTAAAGCTTTTTCCGGCGTACTTCGACGAATTCATCCCGTTTCCGGGTTGGCCTGGCTTACCGGAGCAGCCTGTTGACCCGGCAAAAACGGTAGCCTTTCTCACCCAGATGCAAGCCCGCGAGTGGGACATTGCCCTTCAGATGCAAGGTAACGGCACGTTTGTCAACGCCATGCTGAGCCTGTTCGGAGCCCGGCTGGTGGCCGGGTACTACCCTCAGCACCTGCCCGCCGAACGAATGGGAAGTCCCGACCTCTGGATGCCCTACCCCCAACCTGAGCACGAGGTAATCCGGCACGAGCGACTCATGGAATTTCTGGGCTTACCGGCCGCGGGCTACGAACTGGAGTTCCCACCCACCCCAACGGATTCTCCCCTACCCGACGCCCTGAACGCCCTCCGTGGGCCGTACGTCTGCGTACACGCTGGTGGTATTTCGGGCCGACGCTGGCCCGCAGAGCAGTTTGCCCATGTGGCCGACCGGCTGGCAACGGCAGGGCTAACCGTTGTCCTGACCGGCACCCAGGCGGAAGCCACCATTGCCCAGACAGTACAGCAACACATGCACCAACGGGCGGTTGATTTGACCGGCCAAACCGACTTACCCACACTGGCGGCTGTGCTCCGGCATTCGGGCGGACTTGTGAGCAACGATACGGGCGTATCGCACCTGGCTGCGGCCTGTCAGGTACCCAGCGTGGTGATTTTCACCTCCGCCGACCCCGCTGAGTGGGCACCGCTGGCTACCCATCGACACCACGCCGTTCGGGAGGCCGATGCTACCCCCACCACCATCGCCGACCGGCTGCTATCGCTTGTTCGGAATAGGGTCAACCAGCTGCTATAAAAGTCAAACCAAAATTCTCAGTACTGGACATTAGATGTTGGACATTAGACGTTAGACCTCCCTCTATAAAGATAGTAAGTCTAACGTCCAGTATCTGAAGTCCGAATGTCCAGTACTGAAACCAAAATTCACGTCATTTTATGACTCTCTAGTTTGCCTGAAAGCTTCCCCCACCCTTAGTTCAAGGAGGGCGGTCCGGCGTTCCGGGTTAGGGGGTGGTCTACCACTTCCAGTATTACGGAGCCGAAAGAATTAGATTACCGCCCTTTTTCGCTTCCAGAAACAAGCCTGCACGCGTAACCTTTTATTCCATGAACCCCATTCACCGAAGAGATTTTCTGGCACAACTCGCCCTGACTACCTCCGCCCTCTCCCTGCCCTCGCTTGGTATGGCGCACACGGGTAAAGCCGACGAATTTATCCAGACCGACACCGCCTACGGCCGGATTCGGGGCGTGCGTCAGGATGGCGTCAATATATTCAAGGGCATACCCTACGGTGGTCGGGTTTCGGGCGATCGCCGGTTTCGGCGACCCGCCCCGCTGGAGCCCTGGACAGGCGTGCGCGATGCTCTTCAGGTAGGCCCACCCGCCATACAGGCACCCCGCCGGAACGAACCGACCCCGAGCGAAGACTGCCTGTTTTTGAACGTCTGGACACCCGCCAACGACAATCGTAAACGGCCGGTCATGTTTTACAACCACGGGGGTGGATTCGTGATTGGCTCGGGCGCGTCGGCGAGTCAGGATGGGGCCAATCTGGCCCGTAACTTCGACGTGGTCGTGGTGGAAACAAACCACCGGCTGGGGTTGCTCGGTTTTCTGTACCTCGACGAACTGGCAGGCTCCGACTATGCCGGGTCGGGCAACATGGGGATGCTCGACATTGTCGACGGGCTGAAATGGGTACACGAAAATATTGCCCGATTCGGGGGCGACCCGGCCAATGTGATGATCTGGGGCGAGTCGGGTGGTGGGGCAAAAACGGCCTGCCTGTACACCATGCCCTCGGCCGCTCCGTATTTCAACAAGGCCTCGATCGAAAGCGGGCCGGGTGTCCGTATGACGACCAAAGACGTAGCCGCTGAGGCTACGGCCCGGCTGTTGCACGAGCTGAACATTGCCCCTAAAGACTGGCGAAAGCTGCTCGACGTACCGGCCGCCGACTTGCTGGCGATTCAAACCAAACTGCCTTTTGTGGCCCCATTCCTGGAAAAAAACAACGCCAAACCGCCTATGGACCGGAAAGCGGGCGGCTTCGGGCCGGTGGTGGATGGAGTGGCTCTACCGCAGCATCCGTTCGATCCCAAAGCCCCGGCTATTTCGCGCAACAAACCCCTGCTGGTGGGCTGGAACGAAGACGAATACACGTTTTTTGCCTGGGAACGTAAAGACACCGACTTCGCCAAACTGACCTTCGACTCGCTGCCTGCCAAGCTGGAACCCACCTACGGGACCGACGCCCAAAAAATTGTGGATACCTACCGCAAAGCTAACCCCAACGCATCGGCCCCGGATATTTTCGTGGCTATTTCGTCCATCACCATGATGGGCCTTGGATCGGTGGATATTGCGGAGAAAAAAGCCAAGCAGGGCGGGGCTCCGGTGTACCTCTACAATTTTGGGTATAAGTCAGAAAAAAAAGTACCTGGCACCGACTACGCCATGGGCACCCCGCACGCCATGGATATTTCGTTTAAGTTCAACAACGAGATTATGCCCCGCGATGGGTCGCCACCGCGCGAGAGCTTTTTCGGGGGCAACCGGCCCGAACGCTTTGCAGCCTCGCGCCACTTTGCCGAACTCTGGACCTCTTTTGCCCGCACCGGTAAACCGAGCCTTCAGGGTGGCCCCGCATGGCCCGCTTACAACCCCAAAACCCGACCTACCCTACGCATCGACACGACCTGCACGGTCATCAACAACCGCTTTGCCGACGAACTCGCCCTCTGGCGATCTCTCGGCAAACTGTAGCCGGCGGGCCTGCCCCGCATCATTACTCAAACGTTAGCGAAACCATGAAACTGAACATTCTGATCTGGCACATTCACGGTGCCTATCTCACGGCCATTACCCAAACCGAACACAATTGGTACCTCCCCGTCCGGCCCGACCGGGCGGAGGGGTACATTGGCCGGGGAGAAGGCTCTACCCTGCCCGATTACGTGCGCGAGGTGCCCGCCGACCGGATTAAGGACCTCGACCTGAACCTGATTATCTACCAGACTCCGAAGAATTACACCATCGACAGATTCGAGATCCTGTCGGAAGCGCAGCGGCAGTTGCCGGGTATTTATCTGGAGCATAACACCCCCGAACCGCACCCGACACACACGCTGCACCCGGCCTCTGGTGACCCCGGCGTGCAACTGGTACATGTAACGCAGTATAACCGACTCATGTGGGACAACGGGCAGGCTCCCGCACAGGTCATCGAGCACAGTGTGGCCATTGACCCCACGGTGCAGTACACCGGGCAGCGGGCCGAAGGGATTTGTGTGATCAACAACATGCAGCACCGGGGCCGGATTGCCGGGTATGACCTGTTCGAAACCCTCCGCAAACGCGTGCCCCTCACCACCGTCGGGATGGATGCCGGGGCCATTGGCGGGCTGGGCGAAATTCACTACCGCGACCTGCACCGTACGGTAGCCAACTACCGGTTTCTGTTCAGCCCGATGCGGTACAGCAGCCTGCCGTTGGCCGTGATCGAGGCCATGACCATCGGGATGCCGGTTGTGGCTCTGGCAACTACCGAGTTACCAACGGTGATCGAGAACGGGGTGCACGGGTTTGTTGCCAACGACCCCGATGTGCTGGCCGACCGGATGCAGTACCTCATTGACCACCCCGACGAGGCCATTCGAATGGGGGCCAATGCGCAACAACTGGCCCGCACCCGGTTCGGAATAGGGCGGTTTGTGCAAGACTGGAACCAACTCTTTTCCCGATTGACCGCTTCGGTGTGAACCGAGACTGTAAATAGACCATATTTGCCCTATGAGCATTGAACACATAGCCATTTGGGTGCGCGACCTTGAGGGAATGCGGGCGTTCTACCAGACGTATTTCGGAGCGGTTCCCAACGACAAATACACCAACGCCCGCAAAGGGTTTTCGTCGTACTTTCTGTCGTTTCCCGACGGTGGGCCGCGGCTCGAACTGATGCAGATGCCGGGCATTCCCGACTCGCAAAACGACCCGCTGGTGCAGTTTACGGGTCTGATTCACTTGGCCATCTCGGTCGGGAGCGAGGCCGACGTGGATGCCCTCACCGAGCGGCTCCGGGCCGATGGGTACACCATTGCGGGTGAACCCCGGCGCACCGGCGACGGCTACTACGAAAGCGTAGTGCTCGACCCCGAACTAAACCGGCTTGAAATAACGGCCTGAGTCCGAACGAAAACGCTCACACCAGCCCCTAATTGCGCCTGTTTTAACGTGAATTATGGAAAATGGCAGACCGGTCAGCTGGCGTCAGCTTTTACTTATAAACGAATTGCTTTAGAAAACTTTGTCTATAGCTCACCTTATTTTAGCGTAAAAAAGGCCCTGAGAGAGGGCCTTTTTTACGCTACTAAGGCTATAGGGTAAACCCTAAGTTTTCGGAAAATTGGGGTTTACCCTATTCCCCCGACCGCCCTTTCCGTCCTAATTTTGCTTAACAAAGTTCAATAAAAGAGCCCCGAATAGGTAAAACTATTGGGCCTCAGTTGAACAAGAGAGCATACGTCCTGAACGTTAACTAATTTTGGGGTTTAGTTACCCAAAACCTTTAACCACCATTGATCAAATCCGCCTGCCGGACCCCATCAGTGGGTAATTAATCGAATTCATGATACGGGTGTTGATCGCCGACGATCATAATGTGTTTGTCGAAGGGATTGAGTCGCTGTTGTCGGGCTCGTCGGAGATTGCCGTGACCCAACGTTGCTTCACCGTAGCGTCGGCGCTCGCATCATTGCAGGCGAACCCAGTTGATGTCGTGTTGCTCGATATTTCGTTTCCGCACATCGACGATGGCCTTGGGCTTTGCGAACAGATTAATCGACTATATCCACACATAAAAGTGATTGCCCTAACCATGCACGACGACGCCAGCCTGATTAAGCGGGTGGTGAAAAAAGGCGTGAAGGGGTACCTGTTGAAAAACACCACAAAAACCGAATTGCTTCAGGCTATTCTGACGGTACACGGCGAGAAACAGTATTTCAACGAAACCATAACCCATATACTTCTTAACGATGAGCCACGGAGCCGAAAGGCTACGTCGGGGGCGGGGTTGCGACCCAACCTGACCCCGCGCGAGTCGGAGGTGCTGGCCCTGATTGCACAGGGCCTCACCACCCAGCAAATGGCTAATCAGCTGTTTGTCAGCTCCAAGGCCGTCGAATTTCACCGCAGCAGCCTCCTGATGAAGTTCGGCGTACCCAATACGGCCCTGCTCATCAAGAACGCCATGGAAATGCAGTACATTGATTAACCGACAACATGGATAGGGTTCTCTGGCTTTATCTGGGTCTGATGCTGAGCGCCGGTCAGGCACTCGGCCGGGCCGACTCGGTCCGCATCGATAGTGTCAAGAGAGCGATAAACCGGTTTCTGGGCGATAAACAGTATGCCAGGGCGGCTCAGTCGTACGAGCAGCTGGGGTACCTCTATCACCAACAGTTTGGTTACAACAAGTACACCATGGATGCCTATTTCAACGGACTCAAATACTACAGTCTGGCGGGCGACTCGCTGGGGTACTACCAACAGCATCTGGTGATTGGCGACTACTACACGCACGACTACTTTATGCAGTCGTCGGCAGAGAAATACCTGACCAAGGCGCTCCAATACTTCAGGCGCGTCCGAAACCTGCCCAAAATCATCGAATGCCGGCTGGGGCTGGCCAACATCGACCAGAAAAAAGTACCGATTCCGGCCGGGCTGGCCACCCGGCTGCGCGAGGTAGAGCAACTGAGTGCCGCCAACAAACAGACGTACTTTCAGGCGTTTGCGCAGAATCTGTTGGCCAACACGTATTCGCAACTCAAAAAGCCCGACTCGGCGCAGTACTATGCCAGCCGGAGCCTGATTCTGGCTAAGCAATTGAATATCAACTGGCTCATTGCGCTCAATCATTTTTACCTCGGCATTGTCGAACAGTTTAAGAACAACCCGCAGGCGGCTCTGAAAGCCTACGAGCAAAGCGTAACCCTGGCCCGGTCGGAAAATAACGTCGGGATGCTCCGCGAACTGGCCAAGCACTCGGCCACCAGCTATTCGAGCATGGGCAACTACAAGCAGGCCTACGAGGCCTCGCTGCGGGCGCTCGACTTTGCCGATGAGTTTTACCTTTCGGAGCAAACCAAAAGCATTCGGTTACAGGAGCTGGACAGTCAGATCAAAACCCTTGAAATTGAAAAACAGCTGGTTGAACAGCAAAGTGCACATCAGCGACTACTCAACACAACCTTGGCCATTATTCTGATCATTAGCGTTTTGGGGGTAGTAGCCCTGATCTTTCTGCGCCGTCAGCAGAAACTGATTGCCCACCAGCAGTCGGTAATTGCCCAGCAGCAGATCCGGCAACTCGAACTGAAATCGCTGCGGGCCATGATTGAGGGGCAGGAAGGCGAACGGAGCCGGATTGCCCGCGATTTGCACGACGGCCTGGGCATTCAGCTCTCGCGCATCAAACTCTTTGTCGAAGCGCATCAGGAGCAGTTACCCAACTCGGTTAAAGAGCCGCTCAACCAGTTTCTCGACGAAGCCTGTACCGAAACCCGGCTGGTATCGAGCAACTTACGACCCTACACGCTCACCACGTTTGGGCTTATTCCGGCCCTCGAAGACCTGGTCCAAAAGCTTAATCTGGTCAACGAAACGCGGCTTATTCTGGAGCATTACGGCGAGCTACCCCCGCTGGGCGACGAGGCTTCGGTGATGCTGTACCGGGTGGTGCAGGAGTTGCTCAACAACGCCCTGAAACACGCACAGGCTGGGCAAATTACGGTTCAGATTATGGCCAACGACG
The DNA here is from genome assembly GCF_000383955.1 of Rudanella lutea DSM 19387. Taxonomy (NCBI): domain Bacteria; kingdom Pseudomonadati; phylum Bacteroidota; class Cytophagia; order Cytophagales; family Cytophagaceae; genus Rudanella; species Rudanella lutea. The sequence continues at coordinate 1,136,944 of NZ_KB913013.1, forward strand.
AAACCCTGCTGATTAGCGTCGACGACGACGGGCGGGGGGCCGAGTTTCCGGAAGTTCCGACCCGGGGCAACGGTATCACTAATATCAAGTCGCGCATTAACTACCTCGGCGGGCAGGTCATGTGGCAGAGCGAACCGCAACGGGGCACCTCGGTCATGATTTCGCTGCCCATACCCCGGCTTCTAAAAACCGAATCCATACCCGAGTAAATCAACCGGCCCCCGGCGGTAGGCGGGGCTCATACACACCAAATTATCTACTACCCCTATCACCTTACTATTTCAAACACAATTACCACTCATGAAGAAACATGTGCTTACGGGTACCGTTCTGTTGAGCTGTTGGCTGACGGCCTACGCGCAGGAACGTCCATCAGCCCGGGCCGCCCTCGATCCGAATCGGGCGGCACTGGCCACCACCAAAGCGGTGAACCCGGCCAAACGCAATGCACCGGCCGACGTGCAGGCGCTCATACGGGGTACCGTATCCGACGAAAAAGGCGTTGGCCTACCCGGCTCAACCGTGTCGGTAAAAGGAACGCAGATCGGAACAACCACCGACGTAAACGGGGCTTTCTCGATCAACATGCCCGAGGGGGCCAAGGTATTGGTGTTCTCCTTTATCGGTATGAAAACCCAGGAGGTGGAAGTCGGTAGCCGCACCACCCTCAACATCACGCTCCAAACCGGCGATCAGTCGCTGGACGAGGTGGTGGTCATCGGCTACGGTACGGCCAAACGCTCGGACGTGACTTCGTCGATCACAACGATCAAAGCCACCGAGCTGAAAGATATTCCGGCCGCTGGTATCGATCAGTTGTTGCAGGGCAAAGCCGCCGGGGTAACCGTTACGAGCAACGGCGGGCAGCCGGGCGGTGGCGTATCGGTGAAGGTACGCGGGGTTACCTCGATCAACAGCAACGACCCGCTGTTTGTGATTGATGGCGTGCCGTTTGTGGGCGGCAACACCTCCTCAAGCTCTGGCTATGCCGGGCTGGGCGGCAGCGATGGGCAGACCGGCAACTCGGTGATGGCCATGCTCAACCCCAACGATATTGAGAGCATCGACGTACTGAAAGATGCCTCGGCTCAGGCCATTTATGGGTCGCAGGCGGCCAATGGGGTGATTCTCGTGACCACCAAAAAAGGCAAGCAGGGCGAGGGAAAAATCAACTACGAAATGTACACGGGGGTGTCGGAAGTGGCCAAACGGCTCGACCTGATGAACCTGCGCGACTTTGCCCGGTACCAGAACGAGGTTTTGCCGATTATTGGCAACCCCGTGGCCGACGAGTTTCGGAACCCCGACCTGCTCGGCGAGGGTACCGACTGGCAGGAGGCCATGTTTCAACGCGGCAAAATCAACAACCACCAACTGAGTTTTTCGGGTGGGCAGAACAAAACGACCTACTACCTCTCGCTCAACTATTTCGACAACAAGGGGATTCTGCTCGGTTCTGATTTCAAGCGGTACGCGTCGCGGTTTAGCCTCGACAGCCAACTCAAAAGTTGGGCCAAGGTGGGAATCAGCGCCAACGTGTCGCGCAGTATCCAGAACGTGTCATTGGCCGATGCCGCCGAAGGAACCATCTGGTGGGGAGCCTCAACAAGCCCACTCACGCCCGTGAAGAACCTCGACGGCAGCTGGGGCGGTGGCCAAACCGTGGGCGGGGTGCAGTACTTCGGGGCCAACCTTGTAGGCAACAGTCAGTTCCGGGGCAACACCAAAACCACCAACAACATTTTTGGTAGCCTCTACGCCGAGCTGCAAATCCTGAAAGACCTCTCGCTGCGCAACGAGCTTTCGTACTCACTCGGGCAGGACAACAACGTGGCTTTCCAGAAGGCCGGCAACGTAGGCAGCACCTCATTTCGGAGCAAACTGATCGACTCGCGGTCCGACAGCTACTACTGGTCGCTTACCAACTACCTGACCTACAACAAGTACGTGGGCAAACACGGTATTCAGGCAACGGTGGGGCATCAGGCGCAGAACTCGTACTACCAGGGCATTTCGGGCACCAAGGTCGACTTGCAGGCCAACATTTTTGATCTCAACACGGGCAGTGCCGACCAAACCACCTGGGGTCTGAGCGGTGGCAAAGGGCAGTGGGCCATGGAGTCGTGGTTTGCCCGCGCCAACTATACCTACGGCGATAAGTACTCGATTTCGGCCAGTTTCCGGGCCGACGGCTCGTCGAACTTCGGCCCAAACAACCGGTGGGGGTATTTCCCCGGCGTATCGGTGGGCTGGACGCTCTCGAACGAAGAGTTTATGAAAGGCGCAATTGCCAACGTGCTGAGCTATGCCAAAGTGCGGGCGGGCTACGGCGCTGTGGGGAATCAGAACTTCCCCGGTGGGGCACCCAACCCGGCCTATGTGGGTGCGGTGCAGTTTTTCTCAGGCCCGGTGGGCTTCGGTTCGTCGAACATGATCAATGGCATTCCGAACCCCAACCTCAAGTGGGAGTCGGTGAAAACCACCAACGTCGGGGTTGACCTCGGTTTCCTCAACGGCCGCATCGATGCTACGGTCGACGTGTACAAGAAAGTAACGTCGGACATGATTATCTTCCTGACCGGCCCCAACCTCATCGGGGTGGGCGATCAGTGGGACGACCTGAAAGCTCCGCTGGGCAACGCCGGCCGCATGACCAACACCGGTATTGATATTGGCCTGACTACCACCAACATCAAAAAAGGCAACTTCAGCTGGAAGACCAACGGCGTGCTGACCCAGTTTACGAACCGCTACGAGAAAGCAGCCTCGGCGGCATCGGCCCTCGACGGCAAGATTTACTACAACAACTACCTCGTTACGCACACCACGCCGGGCCGGCCGGTGGGCTCGTTCTGGGGGCTGGTAACCGACGGGCTGTTCCGCACGCAGGAGGAGCTGAACGCGGGCCTGCCGCAGTTTGGGTACAAGGTGAATCCGACCGAAACCTGGCTCGGCGACATCCGGTTCCGCGACATCAACGGCGACAAAAAGATCGACGCGCAGGACTACACCTACATTGGCAGCCCACTACCCAAGTTTACCTGGGGTCTGACCAACTCGGTCAACTACGGCGACTTCGACTTCTCTTTGTTTCTGCAAGGCAGTCAGGGGGCCAAGGCGTTTAACTTTTTGCGCTGGCAGCTGGAAGGGCTGAGCAATGCGTACACCAATCAGCTCAAGACTGTAAACGACCGCTATACGGCCGACAACACCGACGGAGCCCTACCCCGGTTTACGAACACGAACAAAAACAACACGGCTATGTCGGACCGGTACGTGGAAGATGCCTCCTACGCCCGGATTCAGAACATCACGATTGGCTACCGCTTGCCCCGCACGGTACTCAACCGGGTGAAGGTGGCCAACGTACGGGTGTACGGTTCGATCCAGAACCTGAAAACCTTCACGAAGTACTCAGGCTACGACCCTGAAATCGGCGCGTTCAACAACAGCATCAAGCTCATGAACGTCGACGCAGGCCACTACCCGAACCCACGCACGTTTACCGTCGGCGCGAATCTTCAATTCTAAAATGATGAGTTGTTACGCAGAGATACACAGAGAAAAGCGAGGTACGCTGAGAAGTACATGTACCTCTGTGAATCTCCTCTTACTCTGCGCATCTCTGCGTAACAACCTCTTTCACTCATTAAATATCATGAAACGAAACTTCATATACGCTGCCCTTCTGGCCCCGGCTCTGCTGCTGGCTGGCTGCAAGGAAAGCTTCATAGAGCGGCCCTCGCTGTCGGGCACAACTACTGGCAACTATTACAACAATGCCGACGAAGTGCGGGCGGCTACCAGCACCCTGTACAGCGGCCTGCCCTGGCGCAACTACGAAAGCCGGGCGCAGGACGCCATCGGCGACGTACTGGCCGGTAACATGTTTACCTACACCGACACCGAGTATCTGAACTTTACGATCTCGTCGGCATCCGAACGCATTGGCGCGTCGTGGGGCGCTTTTTACAAGATCATCGGCTACGCCAACGTGATGATCAAAACGTTCGAGGAAAAGAAAGCCGCCGGGGGAGGTGCCGCCTACCTCGACCCGGCCATTGCCGAGTGCCGTTTTATCCGGGGGCTGGTATATTTCTACATCGCCCGCACCTGGGGGGCCGCCCCGATCATCACCGATCCGGGTGCAACCGCCCTATCTGGTGACTTCAACATTCCCCGGTATTTCCAGAAAGACGTACTTCGGTTTGCGCTGGAAGACTTGCAGGCCGCTGAGAAAGGACTGCCTGAGTCGGACGTACCGGGCCGGGTGACGAAGTATGCCGCCAAAGGGCTGATGGCCAAGCTGTACCTGTACCAGAAAGACTACGCCAACGCCAAAACCAAAGCCGAGGAGGTAATCAACGCTGGCAAATACACGCTTGTGAGCGACTACAACGGCATGTTTACCAAGGCAAGCATGAACAACAATGCCGAGTCGATCTTCTCGATTCAGCATCAGTTTGCGCAAGACCCCTGGGGTACGGGCAACATCAAAAACCCCGACCGGGGTGCGGGTGCCCTGCGTACGTCCGAAGCCGACGCCTGGGAAATGTACGTACCCTCGCTCGACATGCTGAAAGAGTACGAGTTTGGCGACCTGCGTCGGCGATGGTCGGTGATGGAACACGGCTGGACCAACCCCAGCTGGAAACCGCAACGCGCCAACGCGCCGAAATACAACGCCTTTATGGCCAACGGTTTCCGGTACGACACCCTCCAGCCGGTTGAAGAAGGCGGCAGCCTGAGCCCTACCCGCTCGAACATCCTGAAATACTTTGCCGGGCCAGGCAAGAGCTTCGGCGGGGAGCCGGTGCTGGGACAAAACTCAGGCAACAACGTGGTGTTGCTGCGTTATGCCGATATTCTGCTCATTTATGCCGAGGCTATTCTGGCCGGGCAGGCTTCCACCTCCGACGCCAAAGCCCTCGACGCCCTCAATCAGGTACGGAAACGGGCGGGTCTGAACCCCAAAACCTCGATTACCAACGACGATATTCTGCACGAGCGCCGGGTCGAGTTTGCGTTTGAGGGCGATTACTGGTACGATATTCAGCGGCAGGGCTTTGCCAAAGCCAAGGCGATCATCGAGAAGCAGAACCGGGGTACCGTCACCGGGGCGGTGTACCTGACCAACTTCACCGAAGACAAGATGTATCTGCCCATTCCGGCCGGCGAAATTGTGCAGGCCCCCGCGTTGGGCAAAGACCCTGTTCCGTATTACAAGTAATGGATTGGAACACGGATCGGCCGGATATAACGGAGTAGACCGATTTGAAGCAAGCCGTTTTCATCCATTCAATCCGCCCAATCTGTGTTCCCGTTAAAAAAGCAAACCATGACTTTCTATAAACTCATTCCCCTGGCAAGCCTGACCCTGTTAGCGGGCTTTGGCCTCAGCAGCTGCGAAAAAGATACAGACGGACGCCCGCAGATTCAGCCGGGCAACCCCGTTGCCACCAAGATTATGCCCGACTCGGCCGCGAGCGGGGCTGTGGTAACCCTCACAGGCAGTGGTTTGGGCGACATCCGCACCATCGTGTTTGAAAAACTGAGCGTTCCGGCCGGTTTCCAGCCAACACTCAACACCGCCGAAACCCTTATTTTCCGGGTACCGACCGAAGCCGCAGGCGGGGTACAGAACATCACGTTTACCAATAGCGCGGGCAAATCCGTTTCGATTCCGTTCCGGGTGTTGGCCTACCCTTCGGTTACCGACGTGTCGGATTACAACTTCTCGAAGGGCAAGACCATCACGATTACGGGCAACAACTTCGATGATGTGACGGCCGTGGCCTTTGCCGACTCGGTGAAGGGCATTTCGGACCCGGCTACGGTTGTCTCGAAAACCAAAAAACAACTGGTGATTCAGATGCCCGCATCGACCCTCACACGCGGTACGCTCAGCATTACCAACGGCACCGGCCGGATTCGGACCCGGCAGGAGTTTGTGAACGTCGATCGGGCGTATCAGGTCTTCACCGATACCTACGGCACGGGCTTTCAGGATGGTTCGTGGGGTGATGCGGGCACGGTAAATACCAAAGAGTTCCGCAACGGGACGGCCTCGGCGAGCAAAACCTACCAGAAAGGCAACTGGCACCTGATTGCCTTCGCCAACTGGTCGGCCTCGGCCATCAGCTACTCCAACGAGTACACGTACGTAACCGGCTGGATCAAAGGCGCGTCGGCCGATTACTCGCTCTACCTCACCACCGACGCCAGCAAGGCCGGTTTCGGGGAGTTTGTAGAAGCCAACCGGATCGACGTGAAAGCCAATACCTGGACGTACTTCAAACTGAAGCTCTCGGACATGGATTTCTGGTTGCCCGGCAAAACGCTCAAACAACTCGGTTTCCGCATCAAGGGGCCCGACAAGCAGGATGAAACGTTCTACTTCGACGACATCATGCTCGTGAAATAATCGTCTCTTTCCTTAGTCAGAACCATCATGAGTCGGGCCTACCCGGCCTCTCATGATGGTTTTTATAGGCCCTTTGCCGCTACTCTCGCTATGAAAATGGTTTCTTCGCTTCTTTTTTTTACCCGCTTTTTGGCCTTCCTGGGCGTTTTGCTCAGCCTCAACTTGTACGCCCAACCGGGTACGGCCAACAACCCGATCCGGGTCGAAGCGGAAAGCGGCCAACTGTCGGGCGTCGAGGTGGCCTCGGCCGTGGCTGGTTTTTCGGGAACGGGCTACGTGACCGGCTTCGACAACCCCACCGACGCACTCAACCTGTCGTTTACAGCCCCCGCCGGGCTGTACGAACTCACGATTGGCTACCGGTCACCGTTCGGCGAAAAAGGCATTGACTTTCAGATCAACACCGAAAAAGCGGGCGGAATGCTCCGGCCCAGCACTACGTTTGCCCGCTTTGACGGGGGCAAGTTTTTGCTCATGGGTGGCCCTGTGAGCCTGACCATTTTCCGGGGGTGGGGCTATTTCGACATTGACTACATTCTGCTGACGCCCACCACCGTAAAACGCCCGGTCCCACCCGCTACCGCCCGCCTGACTGACCCGAACGCCAGCCCGGTTACCGTGGGGCTGTACCAGTTTCTGCTCAGCCAGTATGGCAACAAAGTGATTTCGGGGCAGCAGGACGACGTGGAGTATGTCCTCGAAAAAACCGGCAAAGAGCCCGCGATCGGTGCTTTCGACCTGATCGATTACTCCCCCACCCGCGTGCAAAACGGAGCCCGGCCCCTGCGCACGAGTGAAGCTTGCCTTGCGTGGGCCCGCAAGGGCGATGGGCGCGGCATCATAAGCCTGATGTGGCACTGGAATGCCCCCACCGACCTGATTAATCAGCCCCCTGACAAACTGTGGTGGCGCGGCTTCTATACCGAGGCCACTACCTTCGACCTGGCCGCAACCCTCGCCGACCCGGCCGGACCGCGCTACGCGCTACTCCTGCGCGACATCGACGCCATTGCCGAACAACTGAAGAAATTCCAGGCCGCCAACGTGCCGGTGCTCTGGCGACCGCTACACGAAGCCTCGGGCGGCTGGTTCTGGTGGGGGGCCAAAGGGGCAGACCCGTTCAGGCAGCTCTGGCAACTGCTGTACAACCGCCTGACAAACTTCCACAACCTCCACAACCTCATTTGGGTATATACCGGCACCGACGCCTTTAACACCGATTGGTACCCCGGCGATGCGTACGTCGACGTGGTGGGCCTCGACATTTACGCCCCTGCGGACGCTACCCTCAGCACCAACTGGGAAGCAGCTCTGGCCCAGTTTAGCGGCAAAAAACTCGTGGCCCTCTCTGAAAGTGGGCACCTCCCCCGCCCCGACGCCATCCGGGGGTTCGCCACCTGGTGGTCGTGGTTTGCCGTCTGGACCGGGGCCGACTACATCAAAAAACAACCCGACGACCTACTCAAGGCCGTTTTTACCGATGCCGACGTGCTGACCCGCGACGAACTACCCGACTGGCGCACCCCGACCCAACCCCTCCTCACAGGCCTTGAGCCGACTTGGTCGGTGTCGGTAGCGGGCAACCCCGTAGCCGATAGTCTCGTTAATCTCGACATTCAGGGGGCAGAGGGGCAACTCCTGCACCTGACCGTGTTCGACAGCCGGGGCCGCCTGCTTACCGAAAAAATAGTAACGCCCCGCACGCCCACCATCCGGTATGCCCTGCCTCTCGGCTCCGACGAACCCGGCCTGTACCTGATACGTATAATTTCGTCGACGACTGCTTCTACCCTTAAGATCATCAAATCCTGAAGCTATTCCTCCGACTCATTATGCGCCTTTGTTTCTATTCGCTTTGCCTCTTCCTGCTGACACTGGGCCTATCGCCCGCGCAGCCGGTTGTCGAATCTATCCGGCTCAATCAGATTGGTTTCTACCCGGATGCTCCCAAAGTGGCGGTGGTTATCGGCGAAGCGGCCTACGTACCCGCCGGATCTACGTTTCAGATCACAACACCCGATGGCAAAACGGTTCTGTTTACAGGTCCGTTGAGCGAACCCCGCCGGAACGAGTTTTCGGGGCGCATGACCCGGCTGGCGGATTTCTCGGCCTTCAAAACGCCCGGCACGTACCGGGTGGCAGTGGGGCGCATGGCCCGCTCGTACCCGTTTCAGATCGGGGCCAACGTACACCGTGACGTAGCCGTTGGGTCGCTCAAAGGGTTTTATTTTCAGCGCACCGCCATCGACCTGCCCGAACAATACGCCGGACGCTGGCACCGCCCGGCGGGCCACCCCGACACGCGTGTGCTGGTGCACCCGTCGGCAGCCTCAGCCACACGCCCGGCAGGCAGCACGCTCTCGTCGCCCCTGGGCTGGTACGACGCGGGCGACTACAACAAGTACATTGTCAATTCGGGTATTACGATGGGCACGCTGCTCTCACTGTATGAAGACTTCCCGGACATGAGCCGGGTCTTAAACACCAATATTCCCGAAAGCGGCAACCGCTTACCCGATCTGCTCGATGAGTCGCTCTGGAATCTTCGGTGGATGCTCACCATGCAGGACCCCGCCGACGGGGGGGTGTATCACAAACTGACCAACCCTCGTTTCGATGGAATGGTGATGCCCGATAAGGCCGTTAAAGAACGGTATGTGGTGCAGAAAAGCGTAACAGCCGCCCTCGACTTTGCCGCCGTGATGGCGCAGGCAAGCCGGGTGTTCAGACCCTTTGGGCGCGAGCTGCCGGGCCTTGCCGACTCATGCCGGGTGGCTGCCGTTCGGGCGTGGGGCTGGGCCAAACAACACCCCAATGCCCTCTACGATCAGGACGCCATAAACCGCCAATTCGACCCCGACATCAGCACGGGCACCTACGGCGACCGCGACGCGAGCGACGAGTGGATCTGGGCCGCTGCGGAGCTGTACCTGACCACCAAAGACGACGCGTACTACACAGCCGTCAATCTGTTTGCCGATTCAAAAACCCCGCTACCGTCGTGGGCACAGGTCCGCACGCTGGCCTATTATTCGCTCGCCCGGTTTTCTAAAGAGCTGACGGCCCGTGGCAAAGCCGATCTTCCGAAGATAAACGGACACCTGATTAGTCAGGCCGACTCGTTGCTGGCTGGTACCGACAAGCAGGCTTACGGAACCGTGATGGGGCAGTCGGCACGCGATTTTATCTGGGGGAGCAGCGCCGTAGCCGCCAATCAGGGGATCGCCTTGATTCAGGCGTACCGGCTGACCAAAAACCGGCGGTATCTGACAGCGGCCCTCGGCAATCTGGATTATCTGTTGGGGCGCAACGGCGTAGGGTATTCATTTCTGACGGGTTTTGGCGACAAAACGCCGATGCATCCCCATCACCGACCATCCGTAGCCGATGGAATTGATGAGCCCGTGCCGGGGCTGCTGTCGGGCGGCACCAACGCCCGGGCCGCTCAGCAGGACAAATGCGCCGGGTACGCATCCAACATTCCCGACGAGGTCTTTATTGATGCCGATTGTTCGTATGCCTCCAACGAAATCGCCATTAACTGGAACGCCCCTATGGTGTATCTGGCTACGTCCATCGAGGCCTTGCAACGTAGTTTTTAGAAGGCCTAGCTCCCCCTGTACAATGGAGCGATGCTCCGTTGGGCTGTTAAGCCAATTAAGTAGCCTTTTTGGCCTGTCGGCCCAACGGAGCATCGCTCCATTGTACAGAAAACTAAAAACCATCATTTATGAATCGTCTTCTCCCCTTTGCCTTATTCATCCTCTTCCTTTCACCCGCCTTTGCGCAGGTACGGCTGGCCCGTTTGTTTTCCGACCATGTGGTGCTCCAACGCCAGCAGGTTATTCCGGTATGGGGCTGGGCCAAGCCCGGCGAAACCGTGCGGGTTACGCTGGCGGGCCAAACCGGGCAAGCCAAGGCCGATGCCTCGGGCAAATGGACCGTACGGTTGACCCCGCTCGAAGCAGGCGGCCCGCATGAGTTGGTAGCCTCGGCCAAATCGGGGCAGGCCAAAGCTGCCGACGTACTCATCGGTGAAGTGTGGCTGTGCTCCGGTCAGTCGAATATGGAATGGCCCGTGAAACAGGCCGACAATTACGAGAACGAAAAGAGAAACGCCAGTTTTGGCCAAATACGGCACTTCCGGGTCGAGCATGAGCTGGCTCTGACGCCCGAAACCGACCTAAAAACCGGCGACTGGAAAGTGTGCTCGCCCGAAACCGTTGGCGATTTTACGGCCGTCGGGTTCTTCTTCGCCCGCGAGCTGACCCAAAAATTAGGCGTGCCTGTCGGGCTACTCCACTCGTCGTGGGGAGGTTCGCAAGCCGAGGGCTGGATCAGCAAAGAAGGTATGCTCACGAACAACGACCTGCGGCCCATGGCCCAAACCCTGCCCACCAACTGGCAGCAGGCCGACAGTCTGGTCGACTACAAACTCCGCAAGCAATTGCTGAAAGAAGGCAGCCTAACCCCCACCGTAGCCGACGAAGCCCGCTACCTCACGGCCAATTTCGACATTTCGGGCTGGCGGGCGAGCGACCCGTTTGGGCAGTGGGACTGGAAGGGAATGAGCGGATTTCGGGGAACGGGGTTCATGGCCCGGCAAATCGAGATACCGGCGGCTATGGTCGGCACAACCACTACACTAGCTCTGGCCGAAAATGATAGTCCGAACGAAATTTACATCAACGGGCAGCGCGTGGCCGAGGGAACACTGACGGGCGTCCGGAAACTCACTTTGCCCGCCAACACCTGGAAACCGGGCACCAACCTGCTGATGATTAAATTCGGCAATGCGGTCAGGTTGCCGTGGTTCGGGCTGGGGTTGCAGGGCTCACCCAACGATTTGTATGTGGCTGGTGAGCAGGGCAAAATAAGCCTCGCCAATGGCTGGCGCATTATGCCTTCGTTTGCCGAAACACATACCTACACCCGGTTTATGAACAACCTGGCTACGGGTTTGTACAACGCCATGATTCACCCACTCGTACCGTTTGGGATTCGGGGTGCCCTCTGGTATCAGGGCGAGACCAACGCCGGCCGGGCCTACCAGTACCGCCAAACGTTTCCGCTCGTGATTACTGACTGGCGCAAAAAATGGGGCTACGCGTTTCCGTTTTATTTCGTGCAACTGTCGAGTTACGGAGCCAACCAAAACAGCAATCAGGGCAGCAACTGGGCCGAACTTCGCGAAGCGCAAACCCTGACTCTGAGCCTGCCCCAAACAGGCATGGCCGTCACAACCGATGTGGGCAACCCCAACGATATTCACCCCACCAACAAGCAGGATGTAGGCCACCGGCTGGCGGTAATAGCCCTCAAACAGGACTACGGGCAGGCCGGGCCCGATGGTTCTCCGCTATATCAGAGCCTTCGGGTAGACGGAAACAAGGCCATTGTGAGTTTCCAGTATGCCAATCAGGGCCTGATGACCAAAGACAAATATGGCTACGTACGCGGCTTCGAAATGGCGGGCGACGACAAGGTGTTTCACCCTGCGCAGGCTCAGATTCAAGGCAGTACCGTGGTGGTCAGCAGCCCTCAGATAGCCAAACCGGTTGCCGTGCGCTACGGCTGGGCCGATGCCCCGGTCGATGCCAACCTATTCAGCATAGATGGTTTCCCCGTGAGCCCCTTCCGCACCGACGCCTGGCCCGGCATCACCGAAAAAAACAAGTTTGAGTAACCCCACTTTCCCAACAAACGCCGAATGCGCTTTTCTTTTCCCCTGCTGATTATCCTCACGGCCTGCACCCTCCTGCGTGTGCAGGCTGCCCCACGCCCGCGACTCATTGACAAGCATGCCACCCGCGAAACCAAAGCCCTGTACCACAACCTGCACCGGCTGGCCCGAAAACACGTTTTGTTTGGGCATCAGCACGCTACAGAGTACGGGCACGGGTGGTCGGGGGAGGCCGGGCGTTCGGATGTGAAGTCGGTGAGTGGATCGCACCCGGCCGTTATTGGCGTCGATTTCAGCGGTCTGTCGGGACGCTCTCCCGAAGCCATTGGGCGGGCCAAAGCGTCGCTCCGGCAGCAGATAGCCGATACCTACAACCGGGGGGGTGTGGTGACGGTAGCCTGGCATTTTACCAATCCGGTGACGCCCCAAACGGGTTTTTACTGGAACGATTCGGTCTCGGCCCCGGCCGTGCGGCACCTGATTCCGGGCGGGTCGCATCACAACGAGTACAAACGCATCCTGCAAACGGTGGGTAGTCTGGCCCACGAGACCAGGGGCCGCGATGGCAAGCCGGTGCCGATGATTTTCCGACCATACCACGAGCTCGACGGGGGCTGGTTCTGGTGGGGAAAGCCGCACTGCTCGCGGGAGGAATTTACCGAGCTGTGGCGGTTCACGGTCTCGTACCTGCGCGACAGCCTTCAGGTGCACAACTTTATTTACGCCTTCTCGCCCGATTGCCTCTACAAAACCGAGGCCGAATACCTCGACCGCTATCCCGGCGATGCCTGGGTCGATCTGGTGGGCGTTGACAATTACGCCGACTTTGGCCGCAACGGGCGGTACAACGTAGCGGCTGGCACCGCCAAGCTCAAAATCGTGTCTGACTACGCCCGGAAATCGGGTAAACTGGCGGCTTTCACCGAGACGGGTCTGGAGTCGATTCCCGACACAAGCTGGTGGACCAATACACTGTTACGGGCGCTCAAAACCGACGGAATGCGACTCTCTTACGTGCTCGTGTGGCGCAACGATACACAAAGCCCCACGCACTACTATGCTCCGTTTCCCGGTCAGGTAAGTGTGCCCGATTTCCGGCGGTTTTACAGCGACCCGGCTACCCTTTTCGAAAACGACCTGCCGCGCCTGTACCGCCGGAAACGGTGGCTGTTGTTTTGAGCGCGGATCGAATTAACCATCCTGCACATTTTCTGCCCCTTCCTCCGTATCTTTGCGCCCTGTTTTTGTGACGCAACCTGATGGCAACAACTATGCTTCGCATCGCCCTGCAAAAGTCCGGGCGACTGAGTGAAGACTCATACCAACTGTTTAAAGAGTGTGGTATCCGTTTCGACTACGGAACCGGCAAACTCAAATCAGTTTCTTCAAACTTCCCGGCGGAATTTCTGTTCCTCCGCGACGATGATATCCCCGGTTATGTAGAGGATGGCGTGGCCGACCTCGGCATTGTGGGCGAAAACGTGGCCGTCGAAACGGGCCGCGCCGTGCAGACAGTCCATAAACTGGGCTTCTCGAAGTGCCGCCTGTCCATCGCGATTCCGCGGGGCGAAACCTACAACAACCTGCACGACCTGGACGGAAAAAACATCGCGACCTCGTACCCCCGGCTGCTGGGCAACTACCTCGCCGAACAAGGCGTAACGGCGCAGATCCATGAAATCAGCGGGTCGGTGGAGATTGCCCCAAGTATCGGGCTGGCCGAAGCCGTGTGCGACATCGTGAGCTCGGGCAGTACCCTCCTGAGCAACGGGCTGAAAGAAGTGGAAACTATTTTCCGCTCCGAAGCCATCATGATTGCCAGCAACGACCTGGAGGCCGACAAGCAGGCCCTGCTCGACAAACTGCTGTTCCGCATCAAAGCCGTACAGGCGGCCAAAAACAACAAGTACATCGTGCTCAACGCGCCCAACCACGCGCTGGAGCAGATTACGTCGTTGCTGCCGGGTATGAAAAGCCCTACCGTGACTCCGCTGGCTACCGAAGGCTGGAGCTCGGTACACTCGGTTTTGAACGAGAACGATTTCTGGGAAAACATCGAAGCCATCCGGGCCGCTGGCGCGCAGGGCATTCTGGTGATCCCGATTGAAAAGATGATTTACTAATTAAAGGAGATATGAGCGAGGAGATAGGAGGTAGGAGTTGCTGACGCGAACGTAGTGTTTGTGCGTAAGCGCTCCTCACTCCTACCTCCTACCTCCTACCTCCTCCCCCACTATGAACATCATCCCCTTCCCACCCCGCTCCGAATGGTCGGCTTTGCTGGCCCGGCCGGTGCAGAAAAGTGACCAAATTGAGGCTATCGTGGCTCCTATTCTGCAACAGGTGCGGGAGCAGGGCGACGCGGCTCTGGTGGAGCTGAGTCAACGATTTGATAAGGTTAATCTGGACGAAATTGGTCTGGAAGTATCGGCCGCTGAGCTCGATGCCGCCGAGGGGCAACTAAGCGACGAGCTCAAAGCCGCTATCCGGCAAGCCTACCAAAACATTCGCACCTTCCACGAAGCGCAGAAGCAGCCGATTCAGAAAATCGAAACCATGCCCGGTGTCAGCTGCTGGCGTCGGAGCGTCGGTATCGACAAGGTCGGATTGTACATTCCCGGTGGCACGGCACCCCTGTTCAGCACGGTGCTGATGCTTGGTGTGCCGGCTCAGTTGGCCGGTTGCCGCGAGGTGGTGCTATGCACACCCGCTACGCACCCGGCGGTGTTTTTTGCGGCCAAACTGGTAGGCGTTACGCGGGTGTTTCGGGTAGGTGGTGCGCAGGCCGTTGCGGCCATGGCCTACGGTACCCAAACCATCCCGCAGGTGTACAAGATTTTTGGACCTGGTAACCAGTATGTTACGGCAGCCAAAATGCTCGTGGCGAAAGAAGGCGTTGCGATCGACATGCCCGCCGGCCCGAGTGAGGTGGCCGTGTACGCCGACGACACCGCTGTGCCCGCCTTTGTGGCTGCTGACCTGCTCTCGCAGGCCGAACACGGTGCCGACTCGCAGGTGTTGCTGGTATCGACGAGCAAAAAACTGGTTACGGCTGTCAACCTGGTGCTCGATACGCAGATGAGCCGACTGCCCCGACGCGATTTGGCCGCTCAAGCCATTCAGAACAGCAAGGCAATTCTGGTTGATACGGCCGATGAAGCAATTGATCTGCTGAACCAATACGCGGCCGAGCACCTGATTCTGAGCGTTCAGGACGCCGAAACCGTGGCCGAACGCATTACCAACGCCGGTTCCATTTTTCTGGGTAACTACACCCCCGAATCGGCGGGCGATTACGCATCGGGCACCAATCACACCCTGCCCACCAACGGCTTTGCACGGGCATACAGCGGGGTTTCGCTCGACAGTTTTGTGAAGAAGATTACCGTTCAGCACATCAGCCCTGAGGGCTTACAGGTACTCGGCCCCGTTGTGGAAGCGATGGCCGAAGCCGAATCGCTCGATGCCCACAAGCGCGCGGTGAGCATCCGGCTTGCGCAGTTGCATGGGTAAAATAAAATACTTTGGGCCTCATTTAATCTAATACGCTCAATGCCGGTTATTTCGATGTTTTACGGCTTGCTTGTTTCTATGTACTATTTCGATAACAAGCAGCACAAGCTTCCCCATATTCACGTTAAATATGGGGAACAGGAAGGTGTTTTTTCCATTCCTGACGGTAATTTACTGGAAGGACAACTTCCGAAAAACAAGATCAAATTGGTAGAGGCTTGGATTGAAATTCACCGGGAAGACCTTATGGCCGATTGGCAACTTGCCATTGCTGGCCAACGGCTTTTCCCTATAGACCCTTTGAAATAATGAACCCAAG
This sequence comes from Rudanella lutea DSM 19387, assembly GCF_000383955.1. Classification (NCBI taxonomy): domain Bacteria; kingdom Pseudomonadati; phylum Bacteroidota; class Cytophagia; order Cytophagales; family Cytophagaceae; genus Rudanella; species Rudanella lutea. The sequence continues at coordinate 1,152,883 of NZ_KB913013.1, forward strand.
AGTAATTGCTGTTGAGGCCTTACCCAATTATCATCTTAAGCTTACGTTTGCCAATCGGGAGCGTAAAGTTTTCGATGCAAGTCCTTATTTGCAGATTGGCATTTTCACTGAGCTGGTCGATCAGAACCTTTTTTTCCAGGTAAAAGCCTTCAACGGTTCTGTCGTTTGGCCTAACGACCTTGATTTCGACCCTGATACGTTGTATTTAGATAGCCAACCCATCGACAGTTAGACAATCTCTCCAGCAACGCGCGGTGAGCATCCGGCTTGCGCAGTTGCATGGGTAAAATAAGGTGAATTCATAAAAAACGAGGGCTTATCAATGTGTTGATAAGCCCTCGTTTGCATGTACCGGACACGGTTTTTACTAAGGACGCGCTGAGTAACAAACTCCTCGGGTCAATAAACCGTAACGCCAGTTTACCAGCCCGGATTCTGGGTCAGCTTGGGATTCGTAATAATGTCGCCCGTTGGAATGGGATAATAATAATGCTTGTCGGTCCACCGGCGCGGAATATTGTTGAGCCAGGTCAGTTCGCCCGAGGTGTCGCCTGCAATCAGCTGCGAGTTAGGTTTTCCGGCTACAATCGGGGCCACTTCTACATAGGTCACACCCGGCACTTTGGTCGCCGGTGGCGTTTTGAAAAAGGCCACGTCCATCACTCCGTCTTCATTGAGGTCCATCGGCGTATTGAGCTGCGGCACATACATACCGTTCCACTCCATCTGCATCAGTTCGCCCCGACGCCAGCGCACAATATCGTCGAACCGGAACCCTTCCAGGCACAACTCAATGCCCCGCTCCCGGCGTACCTCCAGCAAGATGGGGTCGGTAATGCCGGGGAAATAATTGGCTTGCAGGTACGGGTCTACCGCCGTCGGCCGGGTGCTCAGGCCACCCGTGATACCAGCCCGCTTCCGTAAGGCACCCACGGTCAGGGCCCAATCGGCATCGGTGAGGGTACCCAGTTCGGCTTTGGCCTCGGCATAGGCGAGCAACACCTCGGCATACCGGAAAATAGATACCGAGTTGATATTCAGGTCGCGGGTGTCGTAATACATATCGTCGAGCGCCCACTTGATGGGCATATAGCCCGTGTAGGTGTACGAGAACAAAGGCGGTGACGGCACCACGGCTCCCCCACTCGTTCGCTTGTAGTCGCCCGCCCGGATGGTCTGGGTTAAACGCTTATCGCGGTTCTTCACCTCATCCTTGAACAGCATGGTTTTGTAGTTCGGATTATTGGTAAACGGCGTTCCATCGATGTTCAGATAGGTATTGATAAACGTCCGGATAAAGCTCGCCTTGTCGCCGTAGGTACCGCTCGTCCAATACCAGTTGGCATCGTTGAGGTTGTTCAAGGCCAGGTCGCACACGGCCGAGAGCATCACCTCGGTGGCCATCGGCGCCGGGTTGATAAACACCTGCCGGTACGATTTGTCGGTACCTGCACCATCGTACAATTTGTAGCCACCTTCATCAATAACCTTCTTGGCAGCCGTAGCGGCCTGATTCAGCCACGCGGCCGACGTACTCTGCAAGCCAATATTGGCATGGTATTTCCGAAACGTCCCCTCGTGCAAACACACCCGCGCCTTAAACGCAAAGGCTACGTATTTGGTAATGAGGCTACGCGTAGGCTCGCTGTTGGTGCTGATGTTGTTGCAGGCATAATCCAGATCGGCCAGTACCGAGTCCATCACCATGGCGCGAGGATCGCGGCCTTTGTACAGGATGTCGGTGTCCGTCACATCAAGGGCTTTCCCGATCCAGGGCACGTCGCCAAACCGCTTCACTTTATCGAAGTAAAACCAGGCCCTGAAGAACCGGGCAATACCGAGGTAATTTCGGCGGACATTGAGCGGCACCTTGGGGTCGGTGCAGTTCTGGATAAAGTAATTGATGTTGCGCAGATCGGTCCAGGTCCAGCCGGTGCTTACCTGCGGGCTAAAGTTGCCTTCGGTAATGTAGGGCGGGGTGTCTTTCCGGGCCAGATAATCCGACATGGCATCGGCCCGGTGCAGGTTTTTGCCGTTCAACATGTTGTAAAACGAGTTGGTGTACAGCACCAAACCACTCTCGCTACTAAAAATAGGCCCTTTGGAGGTTGTCGCTACGGGCAGTTCCTCCAGTTCACAACCGGCCAGCAACACAGCCGCCAGTAAAACAAAAATATAGTTGAGCTTCATGAGCTTGAAAATCAAAAGTTAGAAAGTCACAGACAAACCAAACGTGACGCTTTTCATGAGCGGATAGTTGTAGCCATCGCCCGAGTTGCCACCGGGGTTGAATACCTGATCGGAAGCCACAGCGTTCTCCACGTCGAAGTCGCGGGTAATGCGGAACAACGGTGACCAGCTCCAGATATTCTCGGCCGACACAAACACCCGTGCGGCCTGCGAGCCGATTTTAGACACCAGCGTGCGCGGCAGGTTATACCCCAACTGAATGTTTTTCAGGCGGATATACGCTACGTTTTGCAGATAGCGGGTTTGCGGGGCAATAAGGGTTCCGTTGGCGTTGCTGGCCAAACGCGACACATAGCGTGGGAAGTAAGCATCAGGGTTTTGCTCCGTCCAGATATTACCCAACTGACTTTTGGGGATGCCACCGTACGGCCGGTTGTACTGCCCCCAAAACAGGCTTGCCTCGCCACTTGGGTACCACTGCTGCTTGCCAACGCCCTGCAAAAACGACGAGAAAAAGAAGTTGTTCCAGTCGGCGCCGAGCATAATGCCGTAGGTGTAGCGCGGGGTTGAGTTCCCAATAATCGACCGGTCGCCGGGGTTCTCTACCCGACCCGTGCCGGGCGTAATAGCACCATCGCCGTTCACATCGCGGAACTTAATATCACCGGGGAACCAGAGGCCGCTCGACGCCGTGCGGAACAGGCTTTGCGACGCACTGTTTTTCACGTCTTCGGGCGATTTAAAGAAGCCTTCTGTGGTGTAACCCCAGATTTCGCCCAGCCGCTGCCCCACGTAATAATCGCTCAGGAGCTTTTGCGGGTTGTTGTACTTCGTAATTACAGCGGTATAGTCGGCCATGGTGAGCCGTACATCAAACCCAAACGGTTTGGCACCGAGAGAAAACTTATCGCGGTACGACAGCATGGCTTCCCAGCCCTTGGTTTCTAGGTCGGCGTAGTTACCGCGAGGGGCTGCGGCACCAAACACAGCGGGCAACGTGAGCCCCACGGTAAACATATCCGTGGTGGTGCGGATGTAGGCATCCGCCACAAAGGTGAGCCGGTTCGAGAGCATCGACAGGTCGATACCGATGTTTTTGGTCGTAGCGGTTTCCCAGGTGAGCCCTTCCGGAATAACCGTTGGGTTACGGGTTTGCTGCGGCCGCTGCCCGTTCAGAATCACGTTCGACTGCGAAATATTAAACTGCTCCAGGTACGCGTATGAGTTGACGTTACCATTGCCCAGCGAGCCGTACGAAGCCCGCAGTTTGAGGTCAGACACAATCTGCGCGGGTACCTGCCAGAACGACTCTTTCGACAAACGCCAGCCCACCGAGTACGACGGGAAGAACGCGAACCGCTGATTGGCCGGGAACTTCGACGAGCCATCGTAGCGGGCATTCACTTCAAACAGATACCGGTCTTTGTACGAGTAGTTGAGTCGGCTGAAGCCCCCCATAATTTTCCAGCGCTCCCAGCCACCGGCTGTGGTAATAGCCTGACCCAGAGCGAGGTTAATATCCATCGCATCTTCAAAAATCAGACCGTTGCGCTGGGCCGTGAGCCGCTTAAACGTCGACTGCTCGTAGTTGTAGCCCACCATTGCCTTGAGGTAATGGTCGGTTTTGAATGTGTTCTCGTACTCCGTGTACAGGTTACTGGTCATGTAATTGGTTTCCCGGTACACATTGCTGATGTAATTGGTAGTAGTACCCACGTACGCAATTACGCCCGGCCGGGTGCTATAGGGCACAGGCACGGCCTTGGTCACGTCGTTGTTGTCGGTGTTCTGAATCGTGAAATCGCCTTTCACCCGAAACTTGTCGTTGAAAAACTGAGCCACAAATCCGGCCGTATTCCGAAACACCCGCTTGTTATTGTCAATCCCGTTTTTGCCGTAGTAAAAATCACCCACGGTATAAGCCGCCGAGGCCGTGAGGGTGCCGTCGGGGTTGAGCAACGGCGACAATACGTGCCCTTCGTCGGCGATGTTCCGCCAGATACCGCCCCCTTCGCCCACGTTGAGCGGGTTGTGGTACTTCATATCGGAGAACTGCGTCATGTTGTTGACCCGTAGCCAGGGCTTGATCTGCACAGACCCTTTGCCGGTAAAGTTGGCAACTCGGTAATCATCGGAGTTATACCGGAACAGGCCATCCTGCCCAAAGTATCGACCCGTAATCAGGTAGCTCGCTTTGTCGGAGCTACCCGAAATGCTCAGGTTTTGCTCGTGGGCGTGGGTTTGCTTTTTGTACAGCAGGTCGTAGTAAGCCGTATTGCCGTAATAAACGTACTCACCCGTTGCCGGATCAATTTCTACTTCGGGCAGGCCCCCCACTTCCGACCGCCGTTTGATTTCGTTCAGGTAGGCCTGCGAAAACTTCAGGGTCTTGTTGGCATTCTGCGGAAATGCTCCGCCAAAATTGACAAACGACTCGGCAAACATCGATGCCCAGGTGTAGCCATCCGTCACCAGGTCGGGCCGGGCAATGGGGCTTTTGAGCATGTAGTTGCTCGAAAAATTGACCGTTGTTTTGCCTGCCGACGGATTTTTGGTTGTGATGAGCACTACCCCAAACACCCCCCGCGCCCCGTAGATAGCGGCCGAAGCAGCATCTTTCAGCAGGGTAATGCTGGCAATATCGTTGGGGTTGAGCAGACTGGGGTCGCCCTCTACGTTGTCGATCAGCACGAGCGCGTTGCCCCCCTGACCAATGGAAGTGGTACCCCGGATGTTGAAGGCAGGTGATTGATTGGGCTTGCCGTCACCCATTTTGATGTTCAGGTTGGGCAATACCCCCTGCAAGCCCTGATTCAGGTTCGAGAGCGGCCGGTTTTCAAACACATCACCGGTTACCATGTCAACGGCCCCGGTCAGATTAGCCTTCTTCTGGGTACCGTAACCGACTACCACCACTTCGCTCAGCGACTTGGTATCGACCTTGAGCCGGACGGTAAACTCCGACCCATTGCCCACGGCTATCTCCTGCGACTGATAACCCACAAATGAGACCACAAGCACGGCATCGGTGTCGGGGACACTCAGCGTAAATTTCCCGTCGACGTTCGTATTGGTGCCACGTTGGGTGCCTTTTACCACCACACTAACGCCGGGCATACCGGCACCGGTTTCGTCGGTTACGGTACCCGAAACCGTGCGGTCAACAGGGGCAGTCCCCCGGATTGTCACGGATTGCCCGGTCTTTGGGATCGCCAGTTTAGGGGTACCCGCTGTGGATAATTGGCCTGGGCGGTCGGTAGCGTAGGCCTGCGTAGCCCCGGCAAATAGAGCCGCAGCCAGCAACTGACGACGTGCCAGCCTTACCAAAGGCAAGGCCAAAGGAGGGTTTAGATAGAGTTGCTTCATGATGTTAAGGATTTATACTATGAAGCAGAAGCTCATTATCAAATACTTACGATTTATACCTTTTTTACGAAAAACCTTAAATATCCCTATCTTACCTGATAGTAAACCAGCTGATCGGACACATGTTACTCCAAAAAGCCTGCTGTGTGCTCAGAGATGCACTTTTGCTTTAAAACAGTAAGGACCCCGGCTAACCGGTCACCTACGTACATATACGTTTGCGTAAGTTTCACCCATTCACGCTTTTCCTTGAGCAGTTGCGTATGTAATTAGCCATCGTCGAATGAAAGTCAGCCCGCAACGTGTATCGTTGCGGGCTGAACCCTTAATACCCTGCATTTTGCTTCAATTTGCTGTTGTTCCGAATCTCGGCGGTGGGTATCGGGAACAGCAACTCCCGCTCTTTCAGCACCGGCCCGTACGAAAACTTGTGCCCTACGTAGTTTTCAAACGTTTTGGTAGTCACGTTGAACGCCTTACGCAGCCGGACCATATCGAACCAGGTCTTGTTTTCGAAACTCAGCTCATGCCAGCGCTCTTTCCAGATAGCCTCGCGGAGCTGCTCTTTGGTCAGATTGGCCAGATTGGGCAACTTGGCGCGGCTTCGGATTCGGTTAACGGCATCGTACACCTCGGCCGATGGCCCCGAGGCCTCATTGGCGGCTTCAGCGTAGGTGAGCAACACCTCGGCAAACCGGATCATGGGCCAATTGAGGTCACTATTCGACGTGACAAGGTGGGCCTGTGTATCGAAGTGCTTATAGATGTAGTACCCACCCAGATCGACCGTCGTATTGCGGTCATTGCTAAGGGTGTAGGTGCGGTAGTAAAACTGCTTTTCCTGCGCCCGCAGATCGCCTTTTTCGTACGATTCAACAAACTCCTTATTGGCGAAAATAGCCCCCGTTTCGTCGGAGTAGGCCGAAATACCCTGATTATAAGGAATGATAGACGTTTGCCAGCCCGACGGTTGAATGTTTGTCGCAAACTGTACCATGAAGATGTTTTCGCCTACGTTCTTACGGGCCGGGTTGTGGAGGTCGTCGTAGCTCGGAAACAGGCTAAAGCTACCCGCCTTGATGACTTCTGCGGCTTTATCGGCGGCTTTTTTGTAGTACTCGGCCCCTTTCTGCAACGGGAAGCCCGCCATGGTCAGGTACACACTCGACAACAGCGACTTAACGGCCCCGGCCGATACCCGACCCGACGCATCGGTTAAGGGCAGACCGGCGGCTTCGGCTTCCACCAGGTCGGCCTCAATCTGCTTGTAAACGGCTTCTTCGGTAGCCTGTTCGGGATAGAGCGTTTGAGAAGTCAGCTCCACCGGCTCCGTAATGAGGGGTACTTTGCCGAAAATCCGCACCAGATTGAAATAGTACAGGGCGCGTAGGAACCGTGCCTCACCCAGTACCTTTTTCTTGGCCACCTCGTCCATCTGAATGCCCGGCACCTTGGCAATCACGAGGTTGGCATTACCAATGCCTTTGTAGCTACTCACCCAATACACCCGCCCGTATTCGTTGTCGGAGGTGTTGACGAGGTTGCGCACAAAAATACTGTTCTGCGCCTGCCCCAGCTCGGTATTGGCCAGGCCGGTGGCAAACTCCAGCATCATCCAGGGGGCTCCGTTGAAGCCGCCCCCGGTGGTTGTTTTCAGAAATTCGTAGGCCGAGTTCACCGCGCTGGTAGCGTGTTGAGGCCGGGTAAAATAATTATCGGTGGTGAAGTTCGACAGATCCGTTTCTTCCAGAAAATCGGAGCAGGACGCACTGCTTATCAGAAGTGCCACGGCAAACAGCCCGCGACGAAGGGTATTGATCGTTGGTTTCATGGTTCAGGTTTAGGCTGATTAAAGTCCGATGTTGAGCCCGGCCATAAATACCCGTGGCTTGGGATAATCGTACAGGGCTACCCCCTGATCGAAGGCATTTCCGGTGGTCGACACTTCGGGGTCGTACCCCTCGTATTTGGTACGCAGGAAGAAGTTCTGCACCGACGCAAAGGCGCGCAGCCGGTTCAGTTTCAGCTTACTGGCGATGGGTGCCGGGAACGTGTACGACAGTAGCAGGTTGCGACCCCGGATAAACGAGCCATCCTGCACGCGGTGGGTGTCTTCGTTGGTGTTGTACCCTGCCGATACGGGCCGGAACTGCGCAATGGGCGTGTTCTGGTTTTCGGGTGTCCAGGCGTTGAGCACCGTCTTGAAACTGTTGGCAATACCCTGACGGTCTTCGGCCGAGTGCTGACTGCGGAACAGAACATCGTTGCCGTACATGAATTGCAGATCAACGGTAAGGTCGAAGTTGCGGTAGCGGAAGTTGTTGAGCAACGTCCCGAATCCGTCGGGGATACCCTTGCCAATGATAACCCGGTCTTTGTCGTTGATGACGCCGTCCTGATTTACGTCCTGGTACTTCACGTCGCCCGGTTTTTTGAGGTATTTGGCCGCCTGCGACTCCTCGGCCGTACCCCAGGTACCCTGATGCACAAACCCAAAGTACGAGCCTACCGGCTGTTGCTCCCGCACAATGGTGAAGCCCACAAAAATGTCGGAGCCACCCGTGAGGGCCAATACCTTGTTTTTGTTGAACGAGATATTGAACGTCGTATTCCAGCTAAACCCGCCCGTGTTGACGTTCACACTGTTCAGGGCCAGTTCGACACCCCGGTTTTCCATACTACCCACGTTTTTGGCGACCGTTTCGTAGCCGCTACTGAAGGGTACGGGGGCATTCAGGAGCATATCGGTAGTGAGTTTGCGGTACAGGTCAAGCTCCAGCGACAGCCGGTTGTTGAACAAACCAAGTTCGAGACCCACATCGACCTGATGGGTTTTCTCCCAACGCAGGTCGGGGTTGGCGAGTCGGCCGGTGCCTACGCCAATAGCACGTGCATTACCAAAAATGACCGAGTAGTTGCCCAGACCCGCGAGGGCCTGATAAGCTGTAATTTCGGAATTACCCGTGACCCCATAGCTGGTGCGGAGTTTCAGATTCGAGATGACAGGCACGCTCTTCATGAAATCTTCTTCGATAACGCGCCAGGCCAAAGCCGCCGAGGGAAAAAAGGCGTACCGGTTCGACGAACCAAACTTCGACGAGCCATCGACCCGGCCCGTGAGCGTAAACAGGTACTTGTCGCGCAGACCGTAGTTGACCCGCCCGAAGTACGAGTTGAGGCCGTAGCCCACCGCCGACGAGCTGGGGGCCTGCGGCACTGAACCCGCGCCGAGGTTATTGAACAGGAAATAATCGTCCTGGAAATTCTGGGTGGCTGCCCGGCTCGTAAACCGGTCGACGTGCTGCCAGGCAAGCCCTAGCAGACCCGTAACCGAGTGCTGATTGGCAAACCGCTTGTTGTAGGTCAGGTAGTTTTCAAACTGCCATGAATTGTGCCGCTCGCTGGTGATGGCCGCTGTACCACCCTGATTCCGCGAGATGTAGTTCAGCGTGCGGCCCGCGTATTCGTTAATACCCTGATTGATGATGTTGGTACCCAGCGTAGTGCGGAGTTCAAGGTCTTTGGTCAGGTTGATATTGGTGTACACATTGCCCAGCATGGTTTGCGTGTTCACCAGAAACAGGCGCTCTTTCAGAATGTTGACCGGGTTGCCGCCCCCTTCCATACCGGGGTAGTCTTCATTACCACCCCATCGGCCGTCGGGGTACTTGACCGGGATAATAGGCAGAGCCTCCAGTACCTGACGCATGGCAATAATACCACCCGCGCCGAGGGGGTCAACCTGGTTCTCTTTCTGGTCGTTGTAGCTGAGCGAGCCACCCACCCGAATCCAGTTTTTGAGCTGACTGTCGAACACAAACCGGCCGGCATACCGCTTCAGGTACGACTCACGCACCAGGCCGTTTTCGTTCCGGTAGCCCAGGTACACCCCAAAATTGTCTTTGCTGTTGCCACCTGCAAACGACAGCTGATGGTTCTGTGTGAGGGCCCGCTGAAACGACTCATCCTGCCAATCGGTATCGTAGAGGGGCTGGCCGCTGGCATCGAACAGCAGCGGGTTGGTACGTTTGGTTTTGGGGTCTTTGTACTTGCCACCCGCCCAGCCCACGGGGTCATATTTCTGGGCATTCTGGTAGGCAATATCTTCGACCATCAGAAACTCTTTCGAGTTGAGAAGCGGAATTTTACGCGGCAACACGCCCACGCTGAAGTCAGTATCGTAGGTAATGCGCCCGCCCGTGGTGCTGCCCCGCTTGGTGGTGACCAGAATAACCCCGTTGGCACCCCGTGCGCCGTAGATGGCCGTTGCCGACGCATCTTTCAGGACTTCGATAGACGCAATATCGTTGGGGTTGATGTAGTCGATGGGGGTACTCCCGTTGGTCAGACCCGACGCGTTCAGAATCACCCCGTCGATCACGTAGAGCGGGTTATTGGCTACACTCACCGACGTATTGCCCCGAATACGGATGTTGGCCCGGCCACCCGGCCGACCCGAGTTGACCGATACGTTGACGCCCGGAATCCGCCCGGCCAGCCCCTGATTGAGCGACGCGGCCGGCCGTTCCTGCAACATTTCGGCTTTTACAGTACCCACGGCCCCCGTCAGGTCCGATTTTTTCTGGACCCCGTAACCCACCACGACTACTTCGTTGAGGAGTTTCTGGTCGGGGGCCAGTTGTACGTCGATCACCGACCGGTTGCCCACTACAACCTCCTGATTGGTGTAGCCAACAAACGAGAAAACGAGGGTTGTATTGGCCGCATTTTCGTCGGGGATTCCCAGCCGAAAGGCCCCTTCGGCGTCGGTAGTGGTACCGCGAGTGGTGCCTTTAATCACCACGCTTACGCCTGGCAGAGCCTCGTTGCTTTCGCTTTTAACCGTGCCCGTAATGGTCCGGTCGACCTGCTCGATGCGGGGTAGGCGCATCGTATTTTCGGCCGATCGGGTTGTGGGTACCGACTGCCGACTTGCCTGTAGCATCAGGTCGGCATCGGGAATAAACGAAGTGGTTTCGGCCACTTTACGCGCTTTCCGGTTGCCAACAATCAGGTACGAATTGCCATTGACTTTTTTGTAACGTAACCCCAATGGGCTGAGCACATTGGCCAGGTTTTCCTCGAGAGTTGCCCGCTGACTGATAGCCGCAGGAGTTACGACCAGTCCTTCCACCGCGGCTCGTTCAAACAGAATATTTACGTTGTAACGGCTGTTAAATTCGGTCAGCACATCTTTTAGCTGACGAGCACTGGGCGCATGATCCTGCGCGGTACCGCGTTGGGTATTACTTGCCAGCAAAACACCCTGCGACTGCCCCGGCTGCGTCGACAAAAGCAAAACAGAGAGCGGTAGTCCTAACTGAATGGACCTTCGTAACTGATTTTTCATGAAAGGTAAGGTTTACTTGTTGGGGGTTAATGACTCGTCAATTGCACTCGGTTTTCTTGCCGGATTACGTTGATATCCAGCAGCTCAGAAATAAATTGCAGCAGTTGGTCAGGGTCACCGGCCTGTATGGAGCCTACCAGCACCCGATCGGCCAGTTCGGGGCTACTGATCTGCACCTGCAACCCATAGCGTTCTTCGAGCATAAAGGCCACTTCGCGCAGGGGCGTTTCGTCGAACACAAATCGATTCCCGGCCGAAAGGGGGAGCGGGCTTGTGGGTTTCACGGCCGTCAGCGCCATGTGCCGCCCCGGTTCAAACGTTGCCAGTTGGCCGGGCTTCATCAACAGTTCACGGGCTTGGCCACCGTCGCGGTATTGAAGTTGAATCTGTCCTTTGGTGAGGGCCACGCGGGCTCCCCGATTGCGTGCAAACACCGTAAACTCGGTGCCCAGCACCACCACTTCCACGTTCTTGTTTGTTTTGACCACAAACCGGCTATTGTCCAGTGTGTGCGTCACCGAAAAGTCGGCCTCACCCGTCAACCAGACCTCGCGGGTGCGCTGGCCAAACCCCCACCGGGGTACCCGCAGCTGCGAGTTGGGGTTTAGCCGCACCCGACTTCCATCCGACAAGGTCAGGGCGCGGGTTTCGCCATAGACCGTCCGGTACGTTTGGTACTGAAGGCGGTCGCGCAGGAAAAACGCCGTCAGGCCCAGCAACACGATTATCGAAGCCGCCATAAACCAGGGGCGGTTCCACCACGGGCTGGCGTGCAGCGGTACCACCGGTGCCAACAGCGTCACCTCATCGGTATTGGCGTTGGCATCCAGATAAGCCCGGTACTGTTCGTACGCCCTTTCGGTAGGCGCTATGTACTGCGGGTGCCGGGTTTCCCATTCCTCCAGCCATTCGTAGTACGTTTCTTCGTTTTTGGGATCACGCAGCCACTGCGCAATCAGCTCACGTTGAAGTGTAGAGGTTTTACGGGCAAAATGCCTGAATATAAAGTCTTTGTTGATGTCTGTTCCCATGTGCGTTCGCTGCTTTTGTAGGTCAACTTTCCGGGTTCCTTCGCGAACCAATCCCAATCCTCTCTACCAGCCGTACCCCAGTGCCAGAGCAACTGTAAGCCAGTAATCCTTAAGGCCCCGCCGTACCAGACTCAATGCTTTTACAATGTGCACTTCAACAGTTTTGACCGACAACCCCAGCTCCGAGGCTATATCCTGATACTTTTTGCCCTCGAATCGGCTGAGTAAGAACACTTTCCGGCATTGCGGAGGTAGCCGTTCGACCAGGTCCTCAACTTTGTGCAGCACCTCTTCGTATTGCATAATCTGGTCGGGTTGCTGGCTAAAAGCCCCCTCCTGCACACCTGCCGTATCAATGGTGTCGAGATCCCGGAATTCGAGCCGCAGGTAGTTGTAGGCTTCGTTGCGCACACTCCGAAACAGGTAAAACCGGTACGAAGACGTGATATTTTCGTACGCTTTCGTTTTCCAGAATTTGCAAAACACATCGCTCACCAAATCTTCGGCTACCTCTCTGGAATATACGTACCGAACAGCATGACTACACAGTGCCCCATGATACCGACGGAAAAGCAATTCGCACCCTTTGCGGGGGTTATCGAGAAATACCGACCGGACAAAAAACTCGGTGTCCTGCCGATCTGCCAACTCACTCGCATCCCCACCTACCACGGTTGGCCCTACTTTTTCCATCTGGGTTTCCTCAACCTCCGACTCAACCATTCGACGAACTTGCATAAGGCAGGGGGTTTAAGACAACTCCTTAGATAAAATCTATTTCATATTAGTAAAGACAACTTTTAGCGAAAATCACCTTACTTGATTTTTAAATTTTCTCCGATAAATCCTCTTTTAGCCTTTTCCTTATTGTATGGCCCGTTTAATTTCTTTCTGACAGGTAAGCTAACACAACATCATACTCCCTTTCTCGCAAAAAGTCTGACCGGCGCTCTACGCCTTTTTTACCTCGAATCGACGAACTTTGTCGTCACAATACTCCTCGCAGTTTCGTTTTAGTTTGTATTCAAATGCCCGCCGTACAGATCACCCCGCTTACCACCACCGATGCCCCTGCGCTCTCTGAGATTGCGCTCCGCGCCTACCGCGACCACTACCTCGATTACTGGTACGACCGGGGCGAGTGGTACATGAAACGCTCCTTTGACCCGGCGGTGCTCTCTGCCGAATTGGCCGATCCGACGGCTCTTTTCTTTTTGGTGAGTCTCGATAGTGAGCCTGTTGGCTTTCTCAAAATCAACCCCGATCATCCGCTACCGGGCACCACAGATCCCCGAAGTTTTGAACTGGAGCGCATTTATCTGATTGGCCGGGTAACAGGTCGGGGAGTGGGTCGGGCCGCGCTCACATTTACCGAAAACCTGGGCCGTGAACGGGGTAAAACAGTGTTATGGCTGAAGGCAATGGACACGAGTGATGCACTTCAGTTCTATAACCGGGTAGGATTCGAAACCTGCGGAACGTTACAGCTCGAATTCCCTCAGATGAAAGTAGAACGGCGTGGTATGGTTATTTTGAAAAAGGCGATTTGAGTGCATAAAAAAAGCCGCCCCAGATTAGGGCGGCTTTTTGACTAAATATTCTTTAAATCTGCGGTAACGATTCGGGTTCGGTTTGAGCAGGCTTCGACTCAGGCCCTATCTCTTCCTTCACCTCTTCGCCACGCTTCTTGTAAGCCTGATAGGCTGTGTCGCGCTCAAACGGACGACGACCAATCAGACGCTCCAGATCAGCCTGGTACAAAATCTCTTTCGACAGCAACTCCTGCGAGATAATCTCCAGAGCCTCGCGCTTGTCGGCGAGCAGGTTTTTGGTACGCTGATAAGCCTCATCGACAATCTTGCGGACTTCTTCGTCGATATGCTTGGCGGTTTCTTCCGAGTAGGGCTTGTTGAACGCGTATTCTGACTGCTTCGAATCATAGAACGAAACGTTGCCAATCTTGTCGTTCATGCCATACATGGTCACCATGCTATACGCCAGTTTGGTGATACGCTCCAGATCGCTCAGGGCACCGGTTGATACTTTACCGAACACCAGATCTTCGGCAGCCCGGCCACCCAGCGCCATGCACATCTCGTCGAGCAATTGCTCAGTGCGGTACAGGTACTGCTCACGGGGCAGGTACTGCGCGTAGCCCAGCGCGGCCACACCACGCGGTACGATGGTCACCTTCACGAGGGGATCGGCATGTTCGAGGAACCAGCCAGCCACGGCATGACCCGCTTCATGATAGGCCACAATCTCTTTTTCCTCGGGCGAAATAAGCTTGTTCTTCTTCTCCAGACCACCGATTACCCGGTCCATTGCGTCCTGGAAATCGATCATTTGAATAGACTCCTTATCCCGACGGGCCGCAATCAGGGCCGCTTCGTTACAAACGTTGGCGATTTCGGCACCGGCAAAACCGGGAGTCTGAGCAGCCAAATCTTTCGGGTCAACATCAGAATGCAGCTTGAGCGGCTTCAGGTGTACCTTAAAGATAGCCTCACGACCGACAATGTCCGGCTTATCGATGCTGATCTGCCGGTCGAAGCGACCGGGGCGCAGCAAGGCTGAGTCGAGTACATCGGGGCGGTTGGTAGCGGCCAAGATAATGATACCTGAGTCAGTTGCGAAACCGTCCATTTCTACCAGCAGCGAGTTGAGCGTGTTTTCGCGCTCGTCGTTGGCACCGGGCATGGCACCCCGCCCCCGCGAACGGCCTACGGCGTCGATTTCATCAATGAAGATGATACAGGGTGCTTTTTCTTTGGCTTGCTTGAAAAGGTCACGGACACGGGCAGCCCCAACCCCGACAAACATCTCCACAAAATCGGAGCCTGAAAGCGAGAAGAACGGCACCCCAGCCTCGCCAGCTACAGCCTTGGCCAACAGGGTCTTACCGGTACCCGGAGGGCCAACCAGCAACGCACCTTTGGGGATTTTAGCCCCCAGCTTGGTAAACTTAGTTGGCGCCTTGAGGTAATCAACAATCTCCTTGATTTCTTCTTTGGCCTCTTCCAGACCAGCTACCTCGTTGAACGTAATTTTCACCCGGTTCTCGGCGTCGAACAAAGCCGCCCGCGATTTACCAATGTTGAAAATCTGCCCACCGGGCCCGCCAGCCCCCGACATCCGACCCAGCAAAAAGTACATCGCCAGAATCATGATAATCAGGATGCCCCAGGTGCTGATAAAGCTACCCCAGTCACTGCGTTGTTCAAATTTGTACTCAATTTTCTCGTTGTCGCCAACGTTGGCCTGTAGTTTATCGAGATCTTCTTTAAACGACTCGCCGGAAGCCACCTGAAACGAGTAATGAGGGCCGCTACCGGTACCGAAGTACGGTTTCTCGGCAAACAGACTTTTGTATTTTGGGCTTTGAAGCGCCTGTTGGGTCAGTGTTACTTCAGCCACCCGATCGTTGACCACGGTTACCTCGGCAACCTCGCGGTCTTTCACCATCCGCTCAAAGCGTTTGAGGGAAATCTCGCGAACCGAACTGGTGCGGCTCATAAACGTGATTCCCAGAATAGCCGCAATCAGCAGGAAAACGATCCATCCCTGAAAATTCGGGCGCTTGGGCCCGCGGGATGACAGCGGATTTCTATTGTTATTCTCTGGCATTTCGACAGGTTGTACAAAAAGGGGTTTTCAAAGACTAACACCGTTTATAAAGTGAATGTTTCGGGGGCCGAAACGCCATTGATAGACGGTCAGATTAAGGGATAAGAAGCTTAAATGGCAACAGGAGCCTCGTCGGGGTTAGCTTCATCAAGATACTGAACGTCAGCATCGCCCCAAAGTTGCTCTAAATCATAAAATGCCCGGCGGTCTTTCTTAAACACGTGGGCCACAACGTCGACATAGTCGAGCAGAATCCACTCTTTGTTCATTTTACCTTCCTGGTGCCAGGGGTTCTGACCGGTGGCTTTATGCACTTCTTCATCAATGGAATTAGCAATGGCATCAATTTGCGTATCGGAGTTACCGGAACAGATAACGAAGTAATCGCAGATTGCATTTTTTACCTCCCGAAGATCCATCACGGCTATATCCACGGCTTTCTTCTCCTGCATTCCCTTCACAATCAGGTCCCGCAGTTCTTCGGAAGATACTTGATCGCTGTTGGCGCGCACGCGCTCAACGGCTGTTGAGTTGTTAATTATCATGCGTATGGTTTAAAATTTCAAGCTAAGCGTTCTCGGCTTAGTTTTGCACATCAGGTCTGTACGAGCGGGTGCGTTACCAAAGGGCAGGTCTGTCTGTCGCGCGCACCGTCAATGAAGCCTTTCACTAAACGTAACAAATTTTTGTACAAAATCCATCCCAAAACTCTTTTTATTGGCCAAAATTGTCAATACCTGCCAAGCTGTCAGTCTACGAATGACGAAGCCGCCGATCTGCTGAGCCAAACGGACCTCGCAGAGGGTACGCTCATTGTTACGGACAACCAAACGGCCGGGCGTGGGCAACGGGGCAATATCTGGCTGGCCGAGCCGGGGCAAAACCTGACGTTTTCACTCGTACTACGGCCTAATTTCCTGCCCGCAGCCCGGCAGTTCTGGCTCAACATAGCCGTATCGGTCGGGATTACCGACGCCCTGCTCCCCCTCACCGACGGCCTGATTCGGATCAAATGGCCCAACGATCTGTACATCGAGACCCAGAAAACCGGCGGTTTGCTCATCGAAAACACGATTCAGGGGCAATGGTTGGCGTGGTCTATTGTAGGCCTGGGCCTCAACCTCAATCAAACCACGTTTGCCTACCCCACCGCTACCTCGCTGCAAGCGCGGTTTCCGCTGCCCGAAGGCTATCACCTGCCGGGCGTCCTGACCTCGATCTGTGAACACATCGAGAAACGATACCTTCAGCTTAAAGCCGGTCATGAAGCCATCCTGAAAGCTACCTACCTGCAACGACTCTACCGGTTTGGGGAGGCAGGCCGGTTTCGGGATGCGCAAACCGGTACCGTTTTTACGGGCACCATCATAGGCGTAAACGAAAATGGGCAGTTGGTGCTTATGGTCGGTTCAGACAGGCAACATTTTAATTTTAAGGAAATCGAATTTTTGCACGACTGATATATGACGAAATCGTACTGTATCATACTCACGTTCAATGAGTTCAGATACCTAATCAATTTTGCCTATTCCAACAGGTCGGGAAGCCTAACAGCATTTTAATGTTTTGTCTATAGGTTTAGTATTAAACTTGCAACCAAGTCGAACGGCAAACAAGCCGTTTTGTCGCGTTGTTTTAGGATCTTCTTCTATCGATTGAGAAGATTTTCACAAAGACATCAGGGAGCGTTGAGGTAATCAACCAGGTTCGTAGATCAGGCAGGAAAACGATGTTTCGTATGGCCTCCCCACCGGGGGAGGCCACTTACCCACCTATGTTCGTCACTGATTAGAAGCGGGGCATTCGGTACGTTGGCTGTGGTTGCTTCTTGTACTTACCACTTAAAACCTACTGATTGAAATGCTTCACGTTTCTCTGAAACGCCTGGCCGCTTTATGCACGCTGGGAGCGCTTCTAAACGGTTCAGTTACCTTACCTTTAGAAGCGAGGCCAGCCGTTCACGACGGTCCGCCCGCAACCAACACTACCTCGGCCCAATCCCCTCTGAATGGGCTGGAAACCATCGAAAACGGTATTATCAAAGTTGGCGTTGACTCCCGTTACGGGGGGGCCATCTCGTACCTCGCTCCCATTGGCGGCCAAAACATGGTCAACAACTTCGACCCCGGACGCCAGTTTCAAATCTCCAATTACAGTGGCCCGGCCAATTATTCGCAGAACGGGAACGC
Source organism: Rudanella lutea DSM 19387 (assembly GCF_000383955.1). Lineage (NCBI taxonomy): Bacteria > Pseudomonadati > Bacteroidota > Cytophagia > Cytophagales > Cytophagaceae > Rudanella > Rudanella lutea. Next base: position 1,170,636 of record NZ_KB913013.1, read on the forward strand.
TATGTGGTCGAGTATCGGCTGGAACCCGATTCAGGGTGGCGACTGGGCCGGTAACCCCGCCGAAGTTGTAGCGTTTCAGAAACAGGCCAACGAGATCTACGTTAAGACGATTGGCAAACAGTTTGCTCTCAACAACGTACCCGGCGAGGTGTACATTGAGCACTGGATTCGGCTATCGGGCAACGTAGTGAAGGTACACGCCAAGCTGACCCTGTTCCGCAGCGACCGTACCCAGTACGATGCCCGCTCGCAGGAACACCCCTGCCTCTTTATCAATCCGGCCTACAACAACGTGTACATGTATCAGGGCAACAGTCCCTATACCAACGGTGCCATGACCCGGATTGTGGCCCCAACCGAACAGGAGTACGTTCGGCCCGTGACCGAGCCCTGGATGGCCGCTACCAACAACAGTGGTTTTGGCGTGGGTTTGTTCAAACGGAACAACTACCAGTGGACCAAAGGCTTTTTCGGCGACAACTTCAACAGTGGTGAATTTGGCTTCAGCTCGACCTACGTTGCCGCTTCCGACTTCGTGGTACTCGACCACAACATTGTGCACGAGTGGGATTACGACCTGATTGTTGGCTCCATCGACCAGATTCGGAATTACGTGTATAGCCAGCCACGTCTGGGAGCCACGATCAATTACCGGTTTGATGATCAGACACGCAAAGGCTGGTACTACCACAAAGCGCAGGATACAGGCTGGCCCATCCAGAACAACCTGCACGTGATGGTATCGAACAAGTCAGAAGCAGCCATCAAATCACCCGCAGGTTTCTGGCGGGGGCGCGATAACAAAATCATTTATCTGCGGGCCGCCTTCCAGGGGCAATCAGACACGTACCGTATGATTTGGCGGCAACTGAACGACCGGGAGTTTATTCCGACCCCCGATCGGTACATCGACTTCCCGATTATCAACGACGGTCAGTTTCATACCTACGCCATTGACCTCAGCAAGCGCAGCAGCTGGACGGACCAGGAGATTGTACAGTTTATGTTTGGCCCCCGCTACGACGGACCCGATGTGAATGGCTGGGTAAAAATCGAGTCGGTCACAACCGACCCCAATGCTACCCCGGTCGCAACAACTCCGCCCCCGACGTACACCAGCCCCACACCTACCCCAACCGAACCGGTCACCAGCACTACGGGCCTGCAATTACTGCCACCAGCTTACGACTGCAACACGGGGGCACTCACGTTCAAGACTTCGGGCGGCAACGGTTCTACGATCGAATATATGGCGCTGGGTATTACGGGCTGGACAACAAACCCCAACCACATTGTGGATGCGGCTATCCGGCAAGACCCCATGACCACTACACTCAACCTGCAGGCTCGGCAGAGCGGAGTAGCCGTATCGTATGCGTTCCCGTTCAAGGCGTACTGCTCGGGCACGGCTATTGCAACCCCAATTACGGTTAGCCCGACTCCAACGGCCCCAAGCGGTACAGGGCTGCAACTGGTTGCTCCCGGCTATAATTGCAACACGGGAGCATTGACTTTCAAAACAACGGGCGGCAACGGATCAACGATTGAGTATATGGCTGTGGGCGTAACCGGCTGGACAACCAACCCTAATCAAATAGTGGATGCGGGTATCCGGCAAGACCCCACCGCGAAAACACTTACGCTACAGGCTCGACAAAATGGCATAACGGTGTCGTACACGTTTGATTTCCGGGCCTATTGTGCAGGAGGTACCACCACTGCCCCGCTGACTACCACTATGGCTGCTTCGATTACCAGCAGCACAGGTCTACAACTACTGGCACCGGCTTACGACTGCAACACCGGGGCGCTCACCTTCAAGACTTCGGGCGGCAACGGTTCTACGATCGAATACATGGCGATGGGTATCACGGGCTGGACAACAAATCCCAACCACATTGTGGATGCGGCCCTGCGGCAAGACCCCATGACTACCATGCTGACCTTACAGGCACGGCAGAGCGGAGTAGCTATCTCGTATTCATTCCCGTTCAAAGCATACTGCTCGGGCACGCTTACTACCACTTCGCCGACGGTCTCCACGAGCCCTGTCGGCGGCCTTAGTCCAACCACGGGAAGCACTTCGACAAGCCAATTGTTCCAGCTCATTATGCCTGCCTATAACTGTCAGACGGGTCAGATAACGTTCCGCACATCGGGCGGTAATGGGTCAACGATTGAGTATATGGCGATTGGGGTAACCGGCTGGACTACCAACCCGGTCCAAACGGTGGACCTCGGTCTCCGGCTCGATCCGGGTTCGAAACCCCTCTCGCTGCAAGCCCGTCAGAATGGTGTAACAGTAAGCTACACGTTCGACTTCCGGGCTTACTGCGCCAACACAGCCGCCCGCGTAGCTTCGTCGGAAGAAACGCCGTTGACGATTTCTGTCTGGGGTAACCCGGTTGTGGATCAGTTGGTGGTTGTGGTAGAAGGCTATACCGGCGAGACACTGGACTTCCGGATTGTGAACTACAATGGCGACGTGGTTGCCACCCGTACGCTCACGGGCAACGACCGCCCCGGTCAGCACGTGTTTGACCTGAGCGGTCAGGATGCGGGAGTTCTGGTCATGCAGGTAAGCGACGGCACCCGCGCTACCTCGACCAAGATTATCAAGCAGTAAGGGGAAGTTAACATACCAGTTAAACCGGTGAGGCCTTTGGGTCCTCACCGGTTTTTTTATTGCCGGTACCGCTGCTCAAAATGATCAACATAACTGCTACCGACCGGAATTTCCCGCGGGCCAACGTACAGCCTGGACCGCTGAAACGAGCTGATTTTGTCCAATGCAACAATAAACGATTTGTGGACCCGGCAAAACCGACTCACGGGCAGTTTGGCTTCGATGGCTTTCAGTGTCAGACGGCTTAGCAGCGGGCGGGTTTGCCCGGTCGTGTAGATTTTAACGTAGTCTTTGAGACCCTCTACGTACAGCACCTCGCTGTAAAAAACTTTAATCTCCCGGTACTCCGAGAAAATAAAGAAGAAGTCGGCGGGTTCTGGCTCGGCCGTTGCCGTCACTGTCGGTTCGGAGATAACACCCTGCCGAAGCTGGTACAAATCGTACGCTTTGTTTGCCGCTTTCAGAAGCCGCTCAAACGGAATAGGTTTCAGCAAATAGTCGACCACAGCCAGCTCGTACCCTTCGAGGGCATATTGTTCGTAAGCGGTTGTCAGAATCACCATAGGCGGCTTGGCCATGGTTCGTAGAAACTGGATTCCGGTCAGTACGGGCATCTGAATATCCAGAAACAAAAGGTCGATCGGCTCACGCTGCAACATCACCGACGCATCCAACGGGTTGCTAAACCGCCCGACCAACTCCAAAAACGGCACTTTGGCCATATCGTCGGCCAGAATATCGAGCGCAAACGGTTCGTCGTCGACCGCAATACAACGGAGTTTATGCATGATGGAGCTGGAGGGTTAGTACCACCCGAAACAGCAGATCGGTCTCGGTAATCTGCAAGGTATGGGTTTCTGGGTAATGCAAAGCCAACCGCTGCCGAACATTGGCAATCCCGATACCCGACTCAGCATTGACAGACCCCGATTCAGCCACGGTAATGGGCATAGGATTTTCGGCCCCAAACTCCAGCGTTTGTGCGTCTACCCGCAGCCATATGTCGATGCCCCCTCCTGCCTGATTGGTGCCGTACTTAAACGCATTTTCGACAAACGGAATAAACAGCAACGGCTCAATCTGGTGCTTATCAACATCACCCGACACCGTAAACCGAACCGTATGCCTGGCGGTCAGTCGCATTTTTTGCAAGTCGATGTAATGCTGTACATGCTCAACCTCCTGCCGCAAGGGCACCCAATCGTGCCGGGCCTGATAAATCATGTACCGCAGCAGTTGCGCCAACGTGATGATGGCGTTTTCGGTTTGGTCGGATTTCTGCCGGGCCAGCCACCGAATGTTATTGAGGGTATTGAACAGAAAGTGGGGGCTCACCTGCAATTTGAGCATGGCCAGCTCGGCCGAGACTTTTTCGAGGGCCATCTGCTGCTGAGCCTCAAGGGCGCGGGTATGGTACCGAAACAGGGCAATCATGGAGGCTACTACCATGGCAAACCCAAATGAAATGGCGGTACCCGGCAGGCTCGGCCAGGGGGAGCGTGGACCAAACAGACGGATAGTCGGGCGCATACCCGGCGGCATGGGTGGGGGCGGCATTCGGGGAGGCTGTGCAGGCGGAAACGCATAAAATGAGCCTACTTTAATAGCCAGTACACTGACCAGCATTAGTCCCATAATGAGCCAGAACCGCCGAGGTGAGCCTCCCTGCAACAAGGCCGGCGTGAGCCTACCCAGATTGATGTAAAAGTACACCATAATGAGCAGGCTGGTGAGTAATTGCGCCATACCTAAACTCAGCAAGTCCTGCGGGTTTCGCAGAAAACCGGGAATGGTCAGCAGAGGTAAGCTGATAAACACCAGCCAGCCCATGAGGTGAAGCGGGGTCTGATACCGTTCGAGAAACTTCATACTCCAGTTTACAAAAGTTTTCCGCTTCCCGTTGCCAAATCCAGGTCTGTGCCGATCTAAACCCTTTCTTTGCCGACCAATTTTAGGTTCGCCAGGGCTGTAGGCCTCCCGGTGCGTTGATCGGCACAATACCTTATTTACTCGGCACTGCCTCTCTTTGGAAGATCTGATATAACAAAAGCGAAGAAGCGACCCAGTGACGGGTCGCTTCTTCGCTTAGTATTCATACGTTTCGGTAGTCAGCTCTAAGCGGCTACTTTTACCGGGGGCTATTTATGGGGAAAGAGCCCCCCAATAAACTGAAAACTGTAGACTGAAAACCGTAAACTTCCCTTTACAAAATCAGACCGCTTCGGCGTAACATAGCCTTGGGCGATGGCTCCCGACCCCGGAACTTCTTGTACAGCTCCATGGGCTTCTCGCTGCCGCCTTTTTCGAGGACATTGGCCCGGAATTTTTCGGCTACTTCGCGGCTGTTCAGGCCACCCTTTTCCTTGAAGGCTTCAAACGCATCGGCGTCAAGCACCTCCGACCATTTGTAGCTGTAATAACCAGCCGAATACCCACCGGCAAAAATATGTGAGAACGCCGGGCTAAACGCGGTGCCCTTCACCGGCGGCAGCAACTGCACCAGCGAATCCACGCGGCTCTCTACCTCCGTCACCGACTCACCCGTGGGCTTCTGGCTGTGCCAGTACATATCGACCAGACCAAACCGGAGCTGACGCAGGTTGGCCATACCCGCCATGAAATTCTGGCTGGCCCGAATTTTCTCTACCAGTTCATTCGGAATTACTTCGCCGGTCTGGTAGTGCTTGGCAAACAAACGGAGTGCTTCGGGGTCGTAGCACCAGTTTTCCATCACCTGCGAAGGCAACTCTACAAAGTCGCGGGGTACGCTCGTACCCGACAGGCTCTCATACTGCCCATTGGCCAGCATACCGTGCAGGGCATGACCAAACTCGTGGAACAGGGTGGTCACCTCGTAAAAGCTCAGCAGCGAAGGCTTGGTCTCGGTTGGGCGCGAGAAATTACAAACGTTCACGATATGCGGCCGGATGTTCTGCCCGTTCACGATCTTCTGCCCCTGCACATCGTTCATCCAGGCACCGCTCCGCTTGCCCGGCCGGGGGAAGTAGTCGCCGTAGAAAACCGAGATAAACTTGCCGTCGCGGTCAAATACCTCGTAGGCCCGTACTTCGGGGTTATACACCGGAATCGACTTGTTTTCTTTGAACGTCAGGCCGTACATCTTGTTGGCCACCGTAAACACACCCTCCAGCACGTTTTCAAGTTTGAAGTACGGCTTCAGCGTCTCATCGTCAAGGTCGTATTTTTCCTTTTTGAGTTTCTCCGAGTAGTAGCTGTAGTCCCACTGCTCCACGCGGTCGCCGGTGAAGCCATGTGCTTTTGCGTAGGTGTTCAGCTCAGTGAGTTGCTTCTCGGCGGCTGGTTTGGCGTACGCCACCAGCTCGTTCAGAAAGCTCTGTACCTTATCTTTTGAGCCGGCCATGCTCTCTTCGAGTACAAAGTCAGCATGGGTTTTATAGCCCAGCAGGTTAGCCCGCTCGTAGCGCAGGTTCACCATTTTCTGGATAATGGCTGAGTTATCGTTCTTATCGCCCCGGAACCCGCGCGAGTTGAACGCCATGAACAGTTTCTGGCGCAGCGCCCGGTTATCGGCATACTGCATGAATGGACCGTAGCTAGGAGCCTGCAGGGTAAACATCCATCCCTCTTTTCCCTTCTGCTTAGCCGTCGACCGGGCGGCTTCACGAGCAAAATCGGGCAAGCCGGCGAGGTCTTTTTCGTCAGTCACGAGCATTGAGTACTCGTTGGTTTCGTTCAGCACATTCTCACCGAACTGAAGCGACAGTTGTGAGAGCTCCTTGTCAATGGCACGCAGCCGGTCTTTGTCTTTGGCGCTCAGGTTGGCACCGTTGCGGGCAAACCGCTTATACGTTTTTTCGAGCAGCATCTGGCTCTCGGTATCGAGTTTCAGACTGGCACGGGTGTCGTACACCGCTTTGATACGGCCAAAGAGTTTTTCGTTGAGTGTAATGTCGTTGCCGTACTCAGTTAGCAAAGGCGATGCTTCGCGCACGATTCCCTGTAGCTCAGGGGTAGTTTCGGCACTGTTCAGGTTAAACAGGATCGACACGGTACGGCCCAGCAAATCGCCCGAGCGTTCGAGGGCAACAATCGTGTTTTCGAACGTTGGTTTGGCCGGGTTGGCCGCAATAGCGTCAACCTCTTTACGGCCCTGCACCATTCCTTCCTTAATAGCGGGGAGGTAATGCTCGTTTTTAATGAGCGCAAACGGGGCCGTCTGGTGGGGCGTTGCAAACGCCTGAAGAAGCGGATTTTGAGTCATACGATCAGAGGGGGTAGACGCCGACTTCACCGCAGCGCGGGCCGATGCCGGCTGCGTAGTCGGGCTGGCCGGGCGGCTGTTCTGCTGGGCCAAACCGGCGTGAGTCAGTAAAGCCAGCGTAGCTACCGTACTAGCTTGTTTTCCGAATGTTAACATGTATGAAGCGTTTGTAGTGCATTTAAACCCTAAAATTAGGTCATTTCACCCCGTTGGCGAATAGATAATCTTCATTTTGGGATGAACGGTTGTCTGAGCCATTAAACGAACGGGCCTTTGTACCATCAAAGAGATATTCCAGTACGTTAATACATTGAAAGTGAAATTTTTTCATTAAAATTTCACACATAAATACCTGAACATCAGCTTACCCCATCGAATCGCTTTGATTGGTATATTTTCATTTGGTCCTCAGACACAGTAGTTTTGGTCACCACAGGTAGCGTTGGGACTACCTAACAAGTCCACCACATTCTTTACACGATTGAATTTTATGAGAAAAGTCCTCGCCGTAGTACTCGGGTTATTGGCTTATGGAGCCAATGCTCAAGATTTTAAACCCTTCAAAGTAAACACATCGCTGGGGTATGCCAAGCCAATGGGTGCTGGCTCATCGGCCGGGATTCTACTTTCGGTAGAACCTAAGTACGGTCTTAACGATCAGATCGATGTAGGTCTGCGCATGGAGGGGGCATTTATGGCCCGCGCTGCCGAGATCGCCGGTGAAATGGCCGACTCAGAAATCAGCATTTCGTCGTCGTATGTACTCACAGGTACCTACATGCTGACCAACACGTACTTCCGACCCTACGTAGGTATTGGAGGTGGTCTGTATTCGGTGGGCAGCCTGAGTTTTAGTGAGAATTCATCCGACCTTGGCGTAGGCGCATCGCGCAAGCTGGGGGCTATGGCGCGGGTTGGCTTTAAACTGGGCCATTTCAACATGGGCGTGGAGTATAACCTCGTCCCAACCACCAAATACACGGTTTCTATGATGAATGGGACCGTAGCCCCGGCCAAATCCAACAACTCGTACCTCGGCTTCAAGCTGGGATTCGACATTGGCGGGGGGTATTACGAATAATTGATTCGCACACGCCCAACCTACCTTGGCCGCTCCTGACACTCCGGGGCGGCTTTTTCTATACCCGGCCGAACCGAAGCCCCCCGTAATTTGTCGGTACAGTAAGATGCGGTATTTTTGTGCCTACGACTTTCTGACGAATGCCAACTATTGATCTGAACACGCTACTGCGGCCCCATATCCTGACGCTCACGCCCTACTCGTCGGCCCGCGACGAATACACCGGCAAGGAAGGAGTTTTTCTGGATGCCAATGAGAATGCCCTCGGCTCGGCTACAGCCGGCCCCTACAACCGCTACCCCGACCCCTATCAGGCCCTGATTAAGGAAAAGCTGGCGCCCATTAAGGGTGTGCGGCCGGGTCAGATTTTTCTGGGTAACGGCTCCGACGAACCCATTGACCTGCTGATTCGGGCCACCTGCCGCCCTGGTCACGACAGCATTCTGATTATGCCGCCCACGTACGGCATGTACGAGGTGTCGGCTACTATCAACGATATTCGTCAGATTCGGGTACCCCTCACGCCCGACTTCAACCTCGATGTAGAGGCCGTGCTGGCCGCTATCGAGCCCGACACCAAGATTATCTGGATCTGTTCGCCCAACAACCCGTCGGGGAATCAGCTCTCAGCCGACGCCATCCGGCGCGTACTGGAAGCCGCTACGCACTCGCTTGTGGTGGTCGACGAAGCGTATATCGACTTTGCCGATGCCCCGTCCTGGACGACCCAGCTTGACCAATACCCGAATCTGGTGGTGCTGCAAACCTTCTCGAAGGCCTGGGGCCTGGCTGCGCTTCGGCTCGGTATGTGCTTTGCTTCCGAAGAGCTGATTGCGGTACTGAACAAAATCAAGCCGCCGTACAACATCTCGGCCCCTACGCAGGCCCTCGCCCTCGAAGCCCTCGATCATGTGGACGACAAAGACGCGATGGTCCGGGAGATTCTGGCCGAGCGGGCCGTACTGGCCGCTGCTCTGCGCGCTTTGCCTATTGTGCAGCATGTGTACCCCTCCGACGCGAACTTTTTGCTCGTCCGGTTCGACAATGCCAGGGCTGTATTCGACTATCTAATTGACCAACAAGTTATTGTCCGCGACCGATCAAAGGTAAAATGGTGCGATGGCTGCCTACGCATCACGGTAGGTACCCCGGCCGAAAACGCGGTACTTATGAGCCGGTTACAACAGTTTCAGGACGTTGGCCGTTTGACAGAAGACACCGGGGCCGTAACGCACTGACACCGCCCCGACGGTCGCATCTCTATTACCGAATCTTTTTCTTTATGCAGAAATCCTTTCTGGTCGCTTTTGTGGCCCTCATGCTGGGGCTGTTTCCGGGTAGTCGGGCGGTTGCCCAATACAACAACTGGGCCGTTGGTTTCCGGCTGGGCGAACCCTCCGGCATCAACGTCCGCAAATATTTCCGCGACACCAAAGCGTTTGACCTTAACGTAGGCTCGTACGGGGGGCTTTATGGCAACACCCGTGAGTACCGGCAGGGACGTTACCGGAGCATTGGCCTCTCGGTGCAGGGTCACTATGTGTGGCACAACCGCCTGTTTGGCCGCGACAACCTGCGGGGTTACTACGGATTGGGCGGGCAGGTAAACCGCCGTAGGTACTACCCCGACAACCTGCGGGGGCAGCAGATCGACTACATCGCCGAAATTTCACTCGGTGGCTCGGCTATTGCCGGCCTGGAATATTTCGTACCCGACAAGCCTTTTTCGGTCTTTCTGGAATCGGGCCTGTACGTAGAGGTACTACCCGCCCCGCTGTTCATGAACGTACAGTCGGGCCTCGGTCTACGGTATAACTTTTAGGTTGCCCGAGCTTACCTGAAGCTATCACATCGAGTTGCACAAAGGCGTTGTTTCACATGGCAAGGCCTTTGTGCCATTTTGTGCCAGAACCCTTTCAAACGATGACCGCCGAAACCATTCTGACCGCCCACGACCGGATTCGGTCGTACATTCACCGCACGCCCGTACTAACCAACCGCACCATCGACGCGCTGGCTGGAGCCGAGTTGCATTTTAAGTGCGAAAACTTCCAGAAAATCGGCGCGTTTAAGGCGCGGGGGGGGCTTAATGCCGTTTTACAGCTGGCTCCTCACGAGTTGAAATCGGGGGTAACTACTCACTCGTCGGGCAACCACGCGCAAGCCATTGCGTACGCAGCCCGTGAGGTAGGCGCACAGGCGTACATCGTGATGCCACGCACGGCTCCGCAAGTCAAGAAAGACGCCGTTCGGGGATATGGAGCCGAGGTGATTGAGTGTGAACCTACGCTCGACGCCCGCGAACAGGGGGTAGCTGAGGTGATGGCTCGTACTGGAGCCACCATGATCCACCCCTTCGATGACGACCGGGTGATTGCCGGGCAGGCTACCGCAGCCAAGGAGTTGCTGGAAGACGCAACCGGCAACCGGCCGTTCGACTGGCTGCTGGCTCCCGTTGGGGGCGGAGGGTTACTGAGCGGTACGGCGCTCTCGGCGCACTTTTTCGCGCCGGGCACCCGCGTACTGGCGGGCGAGCCGGAGGGTGCGGCCGACGCTATTTTGTCGTTTCAGAGCGGCCGGGTCGAGCCAGCGCCGTACATTAATACCATCGCCGACGGCCTGCTTACGACCCTCAGCGAGCGAACCCTGGCGATTATCCGGCAGCACGTAACTGACATCAAAACGGTATCTGACCCGGAGATCATTGCAGCTATGCGGCTGATTTGGGAACGAATGAAAATTATCATCGAACCCTCCTGCGCTGTCCCACTGGCTGTTGTTTTAAAACATAAAGACCTATTTGCCGGTCAAAAGGTGGGAATTATCCTCACCGGCGGCAACGTTGACTTAGGGAAACTTCCATTTTAAAGTTTACAGTTTAGAGTTAAAAGTTTAGAGTTACTATGTGCGTGGATACAGCGCTTCAGGTACTAACAACTGAAAACTGAAAACCGTACACTGAAAACTGAATAGAAATGTCACGAAAGATAAATATCGGCTTTGTTCAGATGGCCTGCTCCGACGATGTGGAGGCCAACGTACAGAAAGCCATCGAAGGCGTTCGGGAGGCTGCCCGCAAGGGGGCACAGATCGTCTGTTTGCAGGAACTCTTCCGGTCGCTGTACTTCTGCGATGTCGAAGATCACCATAATTTCAGCCTCGCTGAGTCAATTCCCGGCCCCACTACCGACCGCATGGCCGAGGTAGCCAAAGAGTGTGGCGTAGTGGTGGTTGCCTCGCTGTTTGAAAAGCGCGCCCAGGGTCTGTACCATAATACAACCGCCGTGCTCGATGCCGACGGCACTTACCTCGGTAAGTACCGTAAAATGCACATCCCCGACGATCCCGGCTATTACGAGAAGTTTTACTTTACACCCGGCGACCTGGGGTATAAGGTATTCGACACTAAAGTGGCCAAAATCGGGGTGTTGATCTGCTGGGATCAGTGGTACCCCGAAGCCGCCCGCATCACATCACTGATGGGGGCCGAGGTGTTGTTTTATCCCACGGCCATTGGCTGGGATACTAACGAGCCCGACCCCAAAGCCAACGAGGAACAATATAGCGCGTGGCAAACCATCCAGCGGAGTCATGCCATTGCCAACGGAGTGCCAGTGGTGGCCGTGAACCGGGTTGGTCGCGAGGCCGATCAGCAGTTTTGGGGAGGGTCGTTTGTGACCAATGCGTTTGGGTCTCTGTTGTACGTAGCTCCACACGATAAAGAGATTGTGCACGTTCAGGAGATAGACCTCGATCAGTCGGACCGGTACCGCACTACGTGGCCGTACTTCCGCGACCGGCGGATCGACTCCTACCAGCCCATTACCAAACGGTATATTGATGAGTAACCCCATGAAGATACTCCTTTTATCAACCGCCTTAGCCTCACTGGCTGGCGGTTTTTTCGTGCTGGACAAGACCGGCCTGATTGGCGGCCTACCAGATCCCGCGGGTGTAAAACTACAGGGGCACCTGCCCACACTCACCCCGTTGCAGCCCACTCCACGCGCTTTTTTCCGGCCCACCACCCGCAAAGGCTACTGGAACATCGACGTAGTGGGCGATTTTCAATTACCGCCCACCAAAACCCTCATTTTTTCGGCGGCCGGGCGTAACCTGCACGTCGATCAGAGTTGGGACAAACTGTTTCGGCGGGGTTTTTCGGCCATCGACCAAACCCGCATGATAGGCGGCACCGAGGTCTGGCGTGAGCCCGGCATGCCCCCGGCCAACTGGCGGAGTCGACTCAAGCCAAGTCAGCGGTCGCTAACGATTTACCGAAACTATTACATCGACGAGCCCTTTGCCCTGGCATGGTCGCGGGATAGTGAACTGGCCCGGCAAACCTGGTACCGTCGGCCACCCAGCCACCCCCAAGCCCGCAAAACCATGTACCAGGCATCGTATGAGCTGTGCGGACAGTGCGTGAACTATGGCGATTGCCCGCCGGGTACGCTCAAAAACACAAACGGCTTCATTTTCTTCGACCTGGAAAACGACGGTACGTCGGCCGGTAACCAGCAGGAGCACGCCAATATGTATGTGTACATGGCTAAAACCGTGAAGGAAAACGCTATGCCGTACACGCAGATCGGCTCCATCACACCAGTGCCCCACAATAGTTTTGGCTACTCACGCACGTCGGACTACACGGCTGGCCCCGAGTGGCTCTGGACCAAAACAGCCCAACACACCGCCACCAGCCGGCAGCGCGGTATGCCCGACGATATACTTGGCAAGTCGTTTTCCGATTACATGGATATTGCCATGCCCGGCACCTACTATCTCTACCCCGACTTTGACTACACCATTCCGCACAACGCCGACGATGCCCGGCATTGGCTGGCCTCGCTCGTGGGTGAGCAAGAGGTAAACATGGCCCTGACGAACAAACGGCGGGTAGCCTGGCAATGGCTATTCAACACTCAGAGCAGCGAGTTTGCCAACAGTGCCAAAGCCTCCAACGCGGCCCCACCCGCTATTGCCGAGGGTATGTCTATTTTTTACTGGTTTACAGGCGCTTACGGGGTCTTGTTCTGGGACGACCATAACCGGCTGACGCCCAGCCAGCCCGTCCCGCGTGACCCGGCTATGCAGGGCTTGGGCGACGACCGTAACTATGCTTGTTATGAGCACTACCTGCACGGACTCTGGCGGTTGTTTAAGCACCACGGCGACCTGTTCAATGGCCGGGAGAAATACCTCAACCAAAACACCGAGTGCTCATTCGATGGGGGGCAGACGTGGTACAAATACAACGCGAATCAACTCAAAACCAAATCGTTGCCGTTTGTGCGGGCCATTGTCAACGGCGACCAGATTCTGGTCAGTGCAACGATGCCCTACGCCCAGGCCAACCAATCGACCCGGGTGCTGGTGCGTTACGTGGAAAACGGATACCGGTTTTATAGTCAGATCCAGCTCCGGGGCGACGAAATCTACCTCGGCCGGGCGACAATGAGCCGATAAGTGTCCTCCAAAAACTTTCCCGATTCAGCGCGGGTTATAGCCTTCATGGAATCGAACGACAAACTGGACCGGATTGTAGAGGCCCGGATGAAACTCAAACGGCGTTTTGAGGAGAAAATGGTCAACACGCCGTCGATGTCGGACCAGCTCGTGGGCCCCAACCGGGCGCGCGGTACCGGCCCAACCAACCGGCACGGCATGCCACAGGTACCCGTTGGGCAAACCGTCACGACCAAATGGCCGGTGCTCGACCTTGGCTATCAGCCAGCTATTCCACTCGAGAAGTGGCAACTCAACATCGACGGTGAGGTGAACAACCCCGTGCGGCTTAAGTGGGCCGATTTTATGGAGCTGCCTCAGGTTGAAGACACGAGTGATTTTCACTGCGTAACAACCTGGTCGCGGCTCGATGTGCCCTGGGTGGGGGTTCGGTTTATGGATTTGGCCGCTTTAGTTGATCCGAAAGGCACGGCAACCCACATCATGTGCTACGGCTACGATGGCTACTCAACCAATGTGGCCCTTGAAGAAGCCCTCAAACCCGACGTACTGCTCGTACATACCGCCGATGGGCAACCGCTTACCAAAGAGCACGGTGGCCCGGTCAGGATGATTACTCCACAGCTCTATGCCTGGAAAGGCTCCAAGTGGATCAAACGAATTGAATTTATGGCGGGTAACCGGCTGGGTTTCTGGGAAGAACGGGGCTACTCCGATACGGCCTACCCCTGGCGCAACGACCGGTACTCGTAATCCAAAAACGAAGGCCTTTGACAAGCAGAACGGGCGTAAGCGATTGACACTATGTCAACGACTTACGCCCGTTTTCTGAATATAGTACTCAGTACTGGACATTAGATGTTGGAAATTAGACGTTAGACCTCCCTACAGAATGGTAGTGAGTCTAAAGTCCAGTGTCTGAAGTCCGAATGTCCAGTATTTAGAATATAGCAAACCTTATTTCGTCGCGTTGCCCTGAAGCTGATACAGTGATTTTGGGTTGGCCGTCGGGCGTTGAAAAACGTACCGGACCGATAGCCCGTAGCTCGCTCCGTTGCCCCGCGCCCGAATTACCGTTTCGCCAATAGGCTGGTTATTAACGTGATAGGCTACATCGGTGGTTAGTACTTCACCAAGGCCCCAGTTACCCCGTGCAAACAGGCTCAGGTCGAGTGTCGGCGACAGACGCACCTGGTACTCGGCACCCAGCTCAGCCAGCGCCGTCAGGCCGCTACCGGGCCGTGCCTGGCTCACGAGCGTCATTTTGCTACGAGCGTCGTAGCTCAGGTACCGGTAACCCGTTACGGCCGATGCCTCCGCCGTTGCACTTGAATTGGGTACAGCCCAAGCACCACCGGTCAGCCAGAAGCCCGACCGATGCCATTGTCGACTGGTGGTTAGCAACGCCCATTTTCCGCGCACAAAAGCACTTGCCTTGCCTGTACGCGTCTGTATCTCCACAGGCGGATAGGTATTAACGCGGGCCTGATTGTGTACTGGCGACAACGCCAGCCCAGCCTCCAGCGCCCATTTGTTGCGGTAGGTAACCCCAACGCCAAGGCTCCCACCCACCCGGGTTACGGGACTCGCCGTCAGTAATCCACCGAGC
Organism: Rudanella lutea DSM 19387; assembly: GCF_000383955.1. NCBI lineage: Bacteria > Pseudomonadati > Bacteroidota > Cytophagia > Cytophagales > Cytophagaceae > Rudanella > Rudanella lutea. Next base: position 1,185,664 of record NZ_KB913013.1, read on the forward strand.
GATTGATCGAGCCTGCTGTTGTCGCGCCGAACAAACCCCTCGGTCATCAGATACCATTGCGGAGCCAGATAAGGGCCGTATCGCATCTGCAACAGACTCTTTTGCTGCGTCTTTATCTGCTTACCGGCCTGGTAATACTCCACAAGGCCCTGAGCCGACACGCCCACGAGGGTGATAAGGTAAAGAAGCACGAACGTAAACGTTTGTTTCATTGCCGCGTAGCGTTTTCGGTTGTTGCCTTAACCAACTTAACTACCTGAAAGTTAAGTTTTTTTTGATTATTTCAACCTTTCCATGAAATAATAACAAAGCATGTGGCAAATAGTCATGTGCGCGTCTTCGACCCGGCCGTAATGCTCCGACTCAATCACCAAGGCATGATGAGCCAACTGGGCCAGCCGCCCCCGCTTTCCGCCTACCAAAGCCACCGTTTTCAGGCCATTTTCGTTGGCCCAATCAATTGCTTTGACGAGGTTAGGCGAGTTGCCGCTCACGCTCATTGTCAACACCAGGTCGCCGGGGCGGGCGTAGTTCTGCAACTGCCCTACAAACACATCGTCGTAACTGTAATCATTACCAAGGGCCGTCAGCCAGGCGACATTATCGTTGAGCGACAGACACCGAAACCGTTTGCCCAGCCCATCGCGCTGCACCCGGTCCGATGACCCTTTGCCCAGATCGGTGATAAAGTGAGACGCGTTGGCCGCACTTCCCCCGTTTCCGAAAACAAATAACTGGCGGTCGTTGCGCCAGCAATCGGTCATTAGTTCGGCCACTTGGGCAACCTGATCGAGCGGAATGGAATCGTAGGCGTTTTTCTGTTGAGTCAGATACTCGGCAAAATAGGTCATGGGAATAAGAAGTTAACGAATCGGCAAGCCCCGGCCGTCAGTTCGTAGGGGGGGTTACCTGATAAAGCGCCTGAGCAATTGGGCCTAATGAATCGGCTGAACGAAATTCAGCCAGTTTATTAGCGATGACATCTTGTTTGGAAAGATCGGGGCCGCCCGGCGGTCATCGCTAAATGGCCTCGGCACGTTCAAAGATGACATCTCTTGGTTCATCAGCCTGCTTATTAGCGATGACATCTCTCGAAACGAGATGTCATCGCTAATAAGCACCTCTACAGCATCGCAATAGCGCCGATGGGTACGGCCTCCTCGCGGAGCTGCGCCTGAAAAATTAACGGGGCCGGCCGGAAGGCTTTCATCACAAACCGCTCCAGCGCCGTTTTAACGGCCACCCGAAAGGGTTCGCCAATGAGCGACAGCCCTCCACCGAGCACAATCACCTGTGGGTGAAACAGGTGCGTGACGTGCGAGAGACCCAGCGCCAGCACCGAGCCGACCTGCTCAATGAGCATCTTAGCTACCTGGTCACTTTTTTCGTAGGCTGGGTGCAGAAAACGAGCTTCGCCACCAACCCGGCCTTCGTTTGTGGCCGCTTCCACCATTTGCCGCAGGGGCGAGTCGGTGGGTAATTGCGGCAATAATTCCCGAATCTGCCGGTCGACGGCCCAACCCGAACAGGTTTCCTCCAGAGTTTGACCGGGCGACGCTTCGCCCGACGTACCGCCCCCCGGCGTACCGACGCCCGGCGGCACCAACCACAGGTGACCCAATTCGGCCTCACCCGGTAAAGCCCCGTGATAGATCTGCCCATCGACAATCATTCCCCCGCCGATTCCGCTGCCTACCGTCACGTAAAACACGTGCCGATACCCCCGGCCGGCCCCGTGCAGAGCCTCGCCCAGAGCCGCCACGTTGGCGTCGTTTTCTACCCGAATGGTCTGAGCGGCTGTTTGTTCTTCGAGCCAGCTTACCAGGTTAAAACCAGCCCAGCCTTCAATCTGATACGAGGTGCTGATCTGTCCGGTTTCGCTATTGATAGGGCCACCAAACCCGACACCTACCGCCGTGATGGGCGTATTGAGTTTTTTGAAGGTCTGACTGATGTTAGCCAGAATTCCTTCGGCGCCCTTCGTTTTATCGACTTCGTACCGGAACCGCTCTTTCACCTGACCAGAGCCGTCGGTGGCGAAGAGCTGAAGTTTGGTACCGCCTATTTCAATGCCTACTTTCATCTGAGTACTGAGTCAAAATTCAATGCAGAATGTATAGTGTAGCAAAAATTCAATGTATAATGTGTAGTGCAGAATGGATAATGAATACGCTGACAATCAGCGGGAAAGACCATTATCCATCCCTCATTTTCTCATTACCGGACATTAGATGTTAGACATTAGACGTTAGACCTTCATATATAAAGGTAGGAAGTCTAAAGTCCAGTGTCTGAAGTCCGAATGTCCAGCACTGAAATTCATTTTACATTATACATTCTCCTATGTAGCGTTTCGTTTAACGTTCTTCTCCGCGTTACTAATGCCAGTTACCTTCTACCAGCCGAACCAGCCCTTCGTAGGTTAGCTGGGTAAAATCATCAATAACCAATTGGGCTTTGGCAACGGCGAGCTCGTCGCGGGTGTGGGTAGTTGCCAGAGCTACCACCGCCATGCCCGCCCGCAAACCGGCCTCTATGCCCGAAAAAGCATCTTCAAATACCACACAGCGTTCGGGCGGCACTCCCAATTGCCGGGCTGCGGTGAGGTAAATCTCCGGGTCGGGTTTGCCCCGGCGGACCATCGACGCATCCACTACCGTTGGGAAATACGGCCGAATACCGGCGCCGTCGAGCGTGAAGGCGATGTTACTCACCGGGGCCGATGTACCAACCGCCATACGCACCTTGTGTGCCTGGAGCGATTGCAGGAACGGAATCAGGCCCGGCGTGGGAGCCAGATCGGGTGCGTACAAAGCCCGGTAGATTTCTTCTTTTTCCTCCGTCAGCGTCACAATCTCGTCGGGCAGCAGGTCGCGCTGCATCACGTAAGGCATCGAATCCGAAGCCACCCGACCATTGATATACCGGGCATACTGCTCGGGCGTAACCGTACGCTCGTAACGAGCCGCAAACTGCACCCACGAATCGGCATGGTAACGGTAATTGTCGACCAGCACACCGTCCATGTCAAATAAAGCCGCGATGGTAAAATCATTCATGCCGTAAAGGTAAACCCTGCGGCACAGAGTCGCACGGAACGGCTGCGTATTCGGGCATGCTTTTCCGAAATTTTAGGCGTAAACTGGTTCAAAGCCCCTTCATGGAGCCTCAGCGTACCGGGGCGGGCCGTCTGTTCATCTGTCTAGGCCCGGTGTTTCTACTCATCGCTTTACTTGCCTTTACGGGCCAATACCCGTAATTTTGACCCTTTATCAAGTACAACCTGACCGCATGACAGGCGCACCTACAGACGCTACCGAACGCCGTGACGACGAATCGTCGGCCCGTTCGCTGAATTTTATTGAGCAGATTGTCGAAGACGATCTGGCCAGTGGTAAACACGGTGGTCGGGTCCACACGCGCTTTCCGCCCGAACCCAACGGCTACCTGCACATCGGCCACGCCAAGTCGATCTGCCTCAATTTTGGGCTGGCCGACAAGTACGGCGGTCAGACAAACCTGCGCTTCGACGACACCAACCCCGTTACCGAAGACACCGAGTACGTTGAGTCGATCAAGGCGGATGTACGCTGGTTAGGCTTCGAGTGGGAAAACGAATTTTACGCGTCTGACTACTTCGACAAGCTATACGAATTTGCCGAGTCGCTCATTCAGAAAGGCCTTGCGTATGTTGACGATTCGACCGCGGAAGAGATTGCCGCACAAAAAGGCAACCCGGCCGAGCCCGGTCAGGAAAGCCCTTACCGGAACCGGAGCGTCGACGAAAATCTGGATTTGTTCCGTCGGATGCGGGCAGGTGAGTTTCCTGATGGGGCTAAAGTGCTGCGGGCCAAAATCGACATGGCCTCGCCCAACATGCACTTCCGCGACCCGATTATTTACCGGATCAAACACGCCCACCATCACCGTACCGGCGACAAGTGGTGCATTTACCCGATGTACGACTTTGCCCACGGGCAGTCGGACTCGATTGAAGAAATCACCCATTCGGTCTGTACGCTGGAGTTTATTCCGCACCGGCCGCTGTACGATTGGTTTATCGAAAAACTGGAGATCTTCCCCTCCAAACAGTACGAGTTTGCCCGCCTGAACCTGACGTACACCGTCATGAGCAAGCGGAAACTGCTGCAATTGGTGAACGAAGGCCACGTAACCGGCTGGGACGACCCCCGCATGCCCACCATTTCGGGCCTGCGTCGGCGTGGCTACACGCCCGCCAGTATTCGGGAATTTGCCGACCGGATTGGTATCGCCAAGCGCGAAAACATGATCGACGTGGGTCTGCTCGAGTTTTGCATTCGGGAAGAACTAAACAAAACCACCGACCGCGTGATGGCCGTGGTGGACGAGAATCCCATCAAACTCGTCATTACGAACTACCCCGAAGGCCAAACCGAAACGCTGCGTATCGAAAACAACCCCGAAGATGCCTCAGCGGGTGACCGCGAAGTGCCGTTTAGCCGGGAAGTGTACGTAGAGCGCGACGATTTCATGGAAAACCCGCCGAAGAAATACTTCCGGCTGGCTCCGGGTCAGATGGTCCGGCTCAAAGGGGCTTACATTGTGCGGTGCGACGAGGTGGTCAAAGATGCCGATGGCACGGTGGTACAGCTCAACTGCACCTACATTCCCGAAAGCCGCAGCGGCTCCGACACCTCGGGTATCAACGTGAAAGGCACCATCCACTGGGTATCGGTACCGCACGCCAAAGAAGCCGAAGTCCGGCTGTACGACCGCCTGTTTACCGTCGAAGACCCGTCGGGCGAGGAAGGTGATTTCAAGTCGTACATCAACCCCAACTCACTGCAGGTCGTTCGGGCTAAGGTTGAGCCGAACCTGAGCACCCGGCAGGTGGGCGACCGCGTTCAGTTTATGCGGAAAGGCTACTTCACCGTCGACCCCGACTCTACGTCCGATTTGCTCCTTTTCAACCGGACAGTGACCCTCAAAGACAGCTGGGGTAAAGAAGTTAAGAAAGGATAAGCAATTGCCTCCATAAAAGCAGATACGGGGTGAATGTGCCTAAGCTGGCACATTCACCCCGTATCTGCTTTACAACCTGCCGACTTTAGAATAACGACTGTGTCAGGGTAAACAGGGGCTGCTTTGAAGCCTGTTCGTGAGCTACCGCTGGCAGCGTTTCCAGTTTGTAGTGGCCGGCAGCCACTAGGGCCATGGGCCACAGATTTTCGGGGTGCATAGCCTTAATCTGCTTGTGTGTCCAGCTTTTTTTCCCTTCGGCGTAGGGCAACAACCAGAAAAAAGCTTTCTGAAGGCTTTTTCCGTCTGGCGTTTCGTAGTGCCACACATCCAGATTTAGGTTATCGGCCAGTTGCGCGATACCGAAAAAGCCCTGCAAATTCATCACCGAGTAGTTCCACGAGAGCGTCCGCGCCAACTCGTGGGGCTGGCTTCCCTCGGGGGTCAGTTGGCTACCAATTCGTTTGTACGTCTTTTGCTCAATGATCTGCTTCGCCAGGGGCTTGTTGTCGGTGAATAACGCGTAGGCTACCGTTTGAAAATCGTAATACGTCCCGTGATTGTTATGTTCGTCTTCTTCATCCTTGCCAATCGGGCTAGTCAGCATCCAGTCCAGAAACTGGCGAAACCAATCCTGCAAAGCCTGATGGTCAGCCTCTGACCAGGCCGACGACCCACGAATCAGCTGAACGGCATCGGCAAGAACGGCCAACTCCCGCGAATCAATCAGGCCAATTCCCCTCCCCTGTGTAATCCCCGGAATAGCCTGCCCAAAATTCAGATTCGGGTTCATTTTGGTAGCGGGGTCCAGAAACCAGGCCCACAGCAATTCGGCGGCCCGACGTGCGTATTTCTCATTGTCGGAGAAGTAATACGCGATTGCCAGCGTCTGAACATCATTGCACAGGCCGTTCATGTAAGCATCGTCCTGAATGGCGTATCGTTCCGGGTTAATCTGTCCGTCTTTACGGATGTAGGGTAGGCCGTCGGGCTTGGTAGAATCGGGCCACCAGTACGGCCCAACACTCATGTAATCGTGCTTATCGCCACTCGGAGGCACTTTGCTTTTATTCACCACCGAATACGTCGGCTTGGTCAACGTCTTGTCGGCAATCGCTAAAAACGCCTGCTGAGCCGCCTTCAAAACAGGGTCCCCCTGCTTAATCTTCGTCTTGTTGGCTTGCAACAGCTCCGCATTGAGCAGAAACGTGGTTGGCTTTCGGAGGTTCTGAGCGGACGCGGGCAAGCCAAGCAGCCAGAGAAACGCCAATCCGTAAAAGGCCAGTTTTTCCATAAGTTTTCGATCCATTCGTTCGGTGCGGGATAGCCCCATAAAAAACCAGCGCAGAATTGATGGATATATCAACTCTGCGCTGGCTCCGGCAATACAATTAGTTCACTTTCAGTCGCTTAATGCTGATGGTCATAGTTTTGGCCGTGTTGTTAACGGCGTTGACGTACACATACGCGTTGTAAGCGCCATCGGCGGTTTTGACAAAGGCACCCTGATCGGCGGCAAACCCGAAGGCGTAATCGGCCGCGCTGGGGAAGGTGGTTTGTTGTAGATCAATATCGTCGATATACAGGTCAAAACCCGACGTTCCCCGCAGTTGAGCATCTTTCACATCCACACGCTTGTCGATAGCCGTACGCGTCCGGGCCAAACCAGTCGGCAGGGTTACGTCTTTCAGATACTCCGGGTTAGAAGGGGCCACAATGGCGTGTCCGAACGCGAAGTTACCGGTGCCCAGCGTAGGGCGGTAGATGTACACAAAATCGATTTTGTTGGCCAGATTATTCTGCTCCACCTCGGCTTTGGTGTACACGGCCATGTCGGCAATCGACACGTAGGCTTTGGCCCCATCGGCCAGCACCAGCGACCGGCGCATGTCCATGTTGCTGATCCGGTACGTGGGCGACTGGAAACTCACCTCCTGCCCCGTCGACGAAGTACCGCTAAACCGAAACGATACATCTTTACCCTTGGCGTCGGCCGTGGGGTAATAGTAGTAGCGCAGGGTCACGGCCTTGTTGCTCGTTGGGGAGTCAATGATACGGGCGGTCGAGAGGGCTCCGTTGGTAACGGTATCGGTGGCGGTTTGCACCGGCTGATCGACGCCCGTATTTCGGTTGGTAAACCACGAGAACCGGCTGAAACCGGTACCCGCCCCCCCGGCAATGGTGGCTTCGGCCCGCACGTTTTGCAGGTTCCCTTCGACGGTGCCGAGGGCGTAGGCAAACTCAATGCGGTCGCCGACAACGGCGGGGCCGGTTGTTTTTTTAAGCAGATCGTTGCGCAGGGGGCCTTCGGGCGTCACCTTGTCGCTTTGGCAACCGGTTATCAGCAGCAGACTTCCCACCACCGCACCGATAGCATAACCTATTGTTTTCATGAGCTAAATCGGTTGGGGGTTATTTCTGAAGCGTTACCGTGATGGTGTAGGTTTTCCGGACTTTCCGGTTGCCCGACACCACCGTGTACTGTTTGGGCTCGGTAAAGTCTGTCCAGACACCCATGTTTGGTTCGACAATGGCATCGGTCACCACGCTGCAATACGGTTTTACCCGCTGCATATTCGTACCAAACCGGGCTACGGCTTTTACGGTCAGCGCCGTGGTATCGATCACCGTTTGGCCACTCACCAGCACCGTGCGGTGGTCGGAGCCCAACAGATCGAAGAAGGTCATAAAGCATTGGGAACGCCCGGTAATGAGCAAGCCCGACTCGTCGACGGGTTCCTCCGCACACGAAAGCAGACCGATCACCGTCAACAGGCTCATCAATTTGATCAAAATACTCTTTTTCATCATTTCAGTAGAAAGCATCAGTTTATAACCAGGGCTCGTTCTGCACAATTTTGGGGTTTACCTCAATCTCGCCCGTCGGAATCTGGAAGATGTAAAACCGCTGGTAGTTCCGGTCCGGTGCGTTCACAAACTCGTCGCGCACCCGCGTCCCCTGCGTATCGAACAAGACCTGTCCGCCCGGCATTGGCCAGATTTCCTCTACTTTTTTCCAGCGCCGGATGTCGAAGAAACGGTGTCCTTCGCCGACCAGCTCAATAATCCGCTCCTGCTCAATGGCCTTGAAGAACTCGTCGCGGCTGGCAAATTTGGCCCGGTTGAGTGGGGGCAGGTTACCCCGCCGACGAATCCGGTCGAGCAGTGTAAACGTTTCGGGTGTGGGGCCGCTCAGTTCGTTGACAGCCTCGGCGTACATGAGCCACACATCGGGCAAGCGCATGAGGTACATATCCTGCGGGCCGTCGCTCCGGCCAATGCCGCCTGTTTGGCGTACCCACTTCCGGAAAATATAGCCCGAGGGCGCACCGTCGTAGTTGATATACGTGACCCCATCGCGGCTACCGAACCGGAACGGAATACTGTCGAGTACGTTCAGGCCGTCGGTCGAGAGCCGGAGCATTTTTTGCTCATCCCAGAGCATCGTGGCCCGCATCCGGTAATCGCGGCCGACGTAGGAACGGGGGTTGGTAGCGCTGTTGACCTGCGTGGTGTTGCGGCTGAGCACGAGCGGGGGCGCAAAGTCGCCCGTCGATATCAACTGGTAACGGTTGGCAAGCCGGAACGTGGGCGCTACCCAGCACTGAGCGTTGCCGGTGTTGCGGGTGCCAAAGTCGCGCATCATTTCCTCGCCCTGACTCAGCAGCGGGCCGCCAAACTGCACTGAGAAGATGATTTCGGGGTCGTACTCGTTGAAATACTGGAACAGGTGCCAGTAGTTTGGGTTGTCGGCCGGGCCGGGCTCCCCATTCCGAAACAGAGGAATGTTTTTGTCGATGACCTTTTTGAAATCGGCAGCCGCGGCCGTGTAGTGCTTCTGCGCTTCGGAGCCATTCCCGGCGTTTTTCATCCAGCAGGCCCAGAACAGATTTACCTTGCCACTAAACGACCACGCAGCCAGTTTGGTAGCCCGACCGAGGTTATCGCCCGTGTAGGTTTCGGGCAGCACGGTTGCCGCATAGGACAGATCGGCCAGAATCGAATCTTTCACGGCGGCCCGCGGGGTGCGCGTCAGATTGTAGGCTTCGGTGTTGCCGTCAAGCTTTTTGGTAAAGAACGGCACATCGCCCCACAAATCGATCAGGCGGAAGTAATTGAGCGCGCGCAGAAACCGGGTTTCGGCCACAAGCCGGTCCATCAGGGCCAAATCGGCCGGGGCGGTGAGTGTTTTCCGCAACGCGCCGATGTTTTGCAGCACGTAGTTGGCCCGGTTGATGGTCCGGTAGCAGTCGCCCCAGAGAAACCCGAAGTTACCGCTCGAACCAATGGGGCCGGGGTTGTAGGTACCCTGCCCGTTGCTGGTACCGCGGGTGTTGACAAACTCACCCGCCCCGTCGAAATAATAATCGCGGTCGAAGGTCGTCCGGTTGGCCTCGTACACGCCGTTGACGGCAAAAATGGCGTCGTCAGTGGTTTTCCAGAACAGGTCAGACGAAAGCTGGGTTGTCGGAACCTGATCGAGCAGGTCTTCCGTACAGGCGGTCACAAACAGGGCCAGCCCAACCAGCAGGTATAGAGGAGAAAATCGTTTCATGGATGACAGATCAAACATCGGGATGAATTAAAGGCTGATGTTGAGACCAAACGAATAGCTTTTGAGCAGTGGGAAGGGGTCGTCGTTGTTTTCGGCCCCCGACGTACTCGTACTTTTCTCAGGGTCGACGCCCCGGTACTTCGTGAAGGTCAGCAGGTTTTCGGAGGTCAGGTACACCCGTACCCGCCCGATACCCACCCGGCTGCTGTACTTGCTCGGGATGTTGTACCCCGCCTGAATATTCTTCAGACGCAGGTAATTGAAGCTATCGAGCCAGAATGTCGACTCGGCCTGATTGTTACCACCCGATCCACTCACCAGACGCGGCAACGAAGCCGAGCGGTTGTCGAGGGTCCAGGTATCGTACCACAGGAAATCCTGGAAGGCATTGCGCGCCGAGGGGATGTTTACCTGGTTGAACGGCTCAAGCCAGAAGTCTTTCCGGCCGGTAGCGCCCTGCCACAGAATGCTCACGTCGAAGCCCCGCCAGTTACCAAACAGGTTCAGACCAAACGTGCCCGTTGGCTGATCGCGGTTGAACCGGGGCTGAGCCACGCGGTCTTCGTCGTTCACCTGACCGTCGCCATTCATGTCTTTGTAGAGAATATCACCGGGCGAGAAATACTGCCCCTGAAAGGGTGCGTTGGCAATATCTTCCCAGGTCTGCGCAATCCCCGTCGACACGCGGCTGTAGGCAAAGTGGTACGGCATATTCAGGTAGGTGAAGCCCTTACCCAAAAACTCGTTCCACTCCAACAGGCGGTTGCGGTTAAACGCCAGGTTGAGGGTTGCCCCCACGTTGGCGTCGCGTACTTTGGCCCGGTAGGTGATGTTGGTCTCGAGACCAACGTTGCGCAGCTTGCCAATGTTGACCCGTGGGGCACTGTAGCCCGACAGAAACGTCGACAGCGACGACGGCCGGATCATGCCCGAAGTCAGTTTGTTGTAGGCATCGATCTCGGTGGTCAGCCGGCCGCCGAAGAATGCCAGGTCGAGACCCACGTTGGTCACGTTGGTTTCTTCCCACGAGAAATCTTCGTTGATAATTTTGGCGGAGCTGAAGCCCTTCACAATTTTTCCGTTCAGGATGTAATTGGTCAGGTTGAAAATGTCGCGCTGCTCGTACCGGCCTACCCCTGAGTTGTTGCCCAGTTTACCAATCGAAGCCCGGATTTTAGCCGACGAAACGACCGACGACAGCTTGCTGAAGAATGGCTCCTCCGAAATGCGCCAGCCTACCGAAGCCGACGGAAAAAATCCGTACTGGAAACCGGGCAAAAACTTACTGGAACCGTCGTACCGGGCGTTGGCCTCGAACAGATACCGGTCGTTGATCACGTAGTTGATCCGCCCGATACCCGACCGCAGGCCCTCGGCGTCGGAGTTACCCCCGGCGGCCTGCGTGGTGGTCAGGGCCGCGTCAATTTCGCTCAGGAGCGGGTTAATCCGGTCTTGCCGGCTCGCCGACAGGTTCCGGTTAAACCAGTATTCTTCGTTATACGCCCCCAACAGGCTCAGCTGATGGTTGCCAAACAGCGTGCGGTTGTAGGTGATACGCCCCTGCAACAGGGTTTTGTAGCCCGAGTTCACGGCATTGCTGATACCGGCACTCGGCGCAATTACGTTGCGGGCAATCTGGTTGGTCTGGAAGTTCCACTCGTCCGTCGGGAATGAGTAACTTTTGGTAAACTGGTTGTAGTACCGCAAGCCGTAATCGCCCCGGAGGGTCAGCCCTTCAATAGGGCTCCACTCGCCGTACAGGTTGGCGTTCAGCTCCTGCCGGTCGCGCTTGTTCTTGTTGGCCTCCATAATGGTGAGCATGTTCCGGGCGAAAGCATCTTCACCATAGGCCATGATACCACCGTACCGGCCCGTTTCGGGCTCCTTCGGCAAAATACCGGCTACGGCATACCGAATATCGTAGCCCGCCGTACCCTGATAGGTAATCAGACCTTCGGCGTTGGCGTAATCCTGCTTCGACCACTGCCCATCGAGCCGCACGCCCACCTTGATGGCGTCGCGCACTTTGTAGTCCATGTTGAAGCGGGTGTTGTACCGCTTAAAATCGTGGTTGATCAGAATACCCAGTTCGTCGAGCACACCCGCCGAGAGGTAAAAATTGGCCTTATCGGTACTCCCCGACGCCGAGAGGTTGTGGGTCTGAATCCGGCCCTGATCGCGCAGAATCACGTCCCACCAGTTGGTGCTGGGGTAGTTGATCGGGTCGATAAGGCTTTTCGAGAGCCAATCGTCGACGGTGCCGTAGCGGTACGTAGTGGCCGACGCCCCCGCTGCCGACGCCCGCAGGTGCATGGTGAGCGAACGGGCGTAGTCGTCGAAATAATTATAGAAATTGGTAGGCTGCGACAAGCCGAACGTACCCGTATAATTGATCTGCGCCTTTTTGCTTTGCGAACCGTTTTTGGTCGTAATCAACACAACCCCGTTGGCCGCCCGCGACCCGTAAACCGAGGCCGAGGCCGCATCTTTCAGCACCGAAATACTGGCCACGTCGTTCATGTCGATCCGGTTGATGTCGACATCAGGAATTCCATCGACTACGATGAGCGGCCCGGCATTGTTGACCGTTCCGAGGCCCCGGATCACGAGCGATGCCCCACTCCGACCGGCCTGCCCCGTTGACTGTTGCACGGCCAAACCCGGCACCAGGCCCGACAAGGCCGACGACACGTTGGACAGCGACCGGCTCGAAATTTTCTCGTCGATGTTGATCGCGGCAACGGCACCCGTCAGGTTTTCCTTCTTCTGAGTACCGTACCCCACCACCACCACTTCGTTGAGGGTTTTCACGTCGGGCGCGAGGGCTATGTCGAGCGTTGATTCGCTCGTGACCGCTACCTCCTTCGACAGATACCCGATTGCCGAAACCACCAGCGTACCTCCTCCGGTCGGTATGTTGATCACAAACTTACCATCGGCATCGGACGTTGTGCCCGTTTTGTCGTTGCCCTTGAGCACCACCGTGGCGCCGGGCAAACCGGTGTTCTTTTCGTCCAGCACCCGACCGTTGAGTCGGTAGTTGGCTACCTGCTGCCCGGATGCAGGTCGAGCCCCACCCGGTGGAGTAGCCTGGGCCGTGGCATTATTGCTCATGAGCAACAGCGCCAGACAGCCCGCAGGCAGGAGAAGTGTTAGAGATAAAGGTTTACACATAGTATTGAACGATTCACTACGGGAGCGTTGTAGTCACCAACCAGGTGCCGTACTCGCCCGTTTATCAGACAATTATAGTGGCTATGTGAACAAAAAATATCGGAATAATCTAAACTGAACGCTCAATCCACCCTTTTGAACGCTTTTTAGCCCTCCCGAACGATTCGTCCACCTTTTAGATACCAGCGGCCTCCCCTACTTACCTCAGACTCCCGTAAACTTGCATTCTACTATGACAAACCCTATTCGTGAAACGCGACCGCTTTACGTTGACCCTGGCCGAACTCGGTTCTCTGGCTTTATTGACCCTTTTCCTGATGTACCTTCTTTCTGTTCTGCTTTGATACCTTTTGGTCGCTTCTGGATCCTGCTTATTCTGGTGAGTGCAGCCGCTCCGGGCTTCGGGCAGTTAAACCCCACCCTACGGGCTACCCTGAAGCCCTACATACGCACCGAAGCCCGGTGGGCTATGCAGCAGCAACCGGTTACCGTGACGGCCCATACGTCGGCCCGGAGTGCGGGCGGGGTGCATGATTTTTTCTCGGAAGGTGATTATTGGTGGCCCGACCCGGCCAATCCACAGGGGCCCTACATTCAGCGCGACGGGATGACCAACCCCGACAATTTTGTGGCCCACCGGCAGGCTATGATCCGGTTTAGCCGGGTGGTGGGCGCTCTGGCGTCGGCCTATCGGCTAACGGGCAGGGAAGCCTACGTACGGCACGCGTTCCGACACCTCAACGCCTGGTTTGTTGATACTGCAACCCGCATGAACCCGTCGCTCTTGTACGCGCAGGCCATCAAAGGGCGGCATACCGGCCGGGGCATTGGCATTATCGACACCATTCATCTGATGGAGGTAGCACAGGCCGTACAGGTGATGGAATCGGCCAAAAGTGCCGACCGGCAGATGGTCGCGGCTATTCGGCAGTGGTTTGCCGACTACCTCGACTGGCTCACTACGCACCCCTACGGTGCCGACGAGATGAACGCCAAAAACAACCACGGCACCTGCTGGGTGATGCAGGTAGCCGCCTTTGCCCGGCTCACTCGTAACGATTCGCTGCTGGCATTTTGCCGAAACCGGTACAAAACCGTGCTATTGTCCGATCAGATGGCCGCTGACGGTAGCTTTCCGCTCGAACTCCGGCGTACCAAACCCTACGGTTACTCGCTATTTAATCTTGATGCGATGGCGACTATCTGCCAGATTCTGTCGACGCCGACCGATAACCTCTGGACGTACCAAACGCCCGATGGCCGAGGCATTCGGCAGGGCATCCGATACCTATACCCGTATGTGGCCGATAAAACCACCTGGCCCCTCAAACCCGATGTGATGTACTGGAACGACTGGCCCGTGGCGCAACCGTTTCTGGTGTTCGGGGCGGTGGCCTTCAACGAACCGCGCTGGCTTGAAACCTGGCAAAAAGCGAACCACAGCCCGGAGGTTGAGGAGGTAATCCGAAACCTGCCCATTCGAAACCCCATTATCTGGTACTAACACAAAACAATGAACAACGAACAACAAACAACGAACAACAAACAACGAACAACAAACAATGAACAACAAACAATGAACAACAAACAATGAACAACAAACAATGAACAACAAACCATAAACCATAAACCATAAGCCGGAACGCCATAAACCCACGTCTCCTCCGTTCAATAGCATGAAAACACTCATCATGATTACCTCGCTGGCCCTGATGGCCGGCACCCTGCTGACAAGTGCCCTCCCCGACCGGTTTGTACGCGATCAGTTCAAAAAAGCCGAAACCCAAACGGAGCTTATGCTGGCCCAGGTGGCCGAAGCCACCAAAACGCAACCGGCGGGCAAACCGGCCCTGGTGTCGCCCCGCACCCTCACCGACGCGGGAGAGCTGCACATGGTGCCCGCCCGCGACTGGACGAGTGGGTTCTTTCCGGGTCAGCTTTGGTACCTGTACGAGTTTACAGGCCGCAAAGAATGGGCCGATCTGGCCCGGCAGTTCACGGCCCGGCTCGAATCCGAAAAAATGAATGCGGGTACGCACGACATGGGTTTTAAGCTGTATTGCAGCTACGGCAACGGCTACCGACTCACCAACGACCCGGCCTATAAAGACATTCTGGTGCAGGCCGCCCGAACCCTTTCCAAACGCTTCAAACCGAAGGCAGGGATCATTCGGTCGTGGGATCACAACACGGCCAAATGGCAATGCCCTGTCATTATCGACAATATGATGAACCTGGAGCTGCTTTTTGCGGCTACCCGCTTCACCGGCGACTCCTCGTTCTACAAAATTGCCGTTTCGCACGCCCAAACGACCCTCAAAAATCATTTTCGCCCCGACAATAGCTCGTACCACGTGGTTGATTACGACACGCTGACGGGTCGGGTGATCAAGAAGAATACGCATCAGGGCTTCAACGATGAGTCGGCCTGGTCGCGGGGGCAGGCCTGGGGCTTGTACGGGTACACACTCTGCTACCGCGAAACCAAAAACCCGCAGTTTCTGAAGCAGGCCGAAGCGATTGCCCGGTTTATGCTCAACCACAAGAATATGCCCGCCGACCTGGTGCCTTACTACGATTACGACGCGCCCGGTATTCCCAACGAAACCCGCGATGTATCGGCGGCAGCCGTGATGGCCTCGGCTCTGTATGAGTTGAGCACCTACGTCCCGAAGTCGAATTACCGCGCCAAAGCCGATGTTGTGATGGCGAGTCTGGCCAAAACCTACGCGTCGCCGGTGGGGCAAAATCGCGGTTTTCTGTTACTACACAGCACCGGTGCCAAGACGTTCGAGCGCGATGTGCCGCTCATCTACGCGGATTACTACTATCTGGAAGCCCTTCTCCGCGCCCGAAAGTAGGTAGTGGTGACCCAACATAAATAATTGTAAAATCAATGCCGAGGGAGATGTCATCTTTCTAAACAAGATGACATCTCCCTCGGCATTGATTTATGGCAACCGAATCACTCAACAGCTGCCTGTGCACTGTACTCCGACGGTGTCTGACCAAACTGACTTCGGAACGCCCGGCTGAAATATTTGGGGTCGCTGAAGCCTACCGCGAAGGCAATTTCGGCCACCGATGCTTTGCGCTGCCGAAGTAGTTGCTCGGCCTTTTTGAGCCGTGTCGTGCGCAGCAAATCAATCACCGACATATCGGTGAGCATCTTCACCTTACGGAACAGTACGGGTCGGCTCATGCCCATTTCGCCCACCAGACTCGTTACGTTGAACTCCGGATCGGCCAGATTGGCGTTGAGTACAGCCATCAGCTGATTGAGGAATTTAGCATCAGGGTGTTCCAACTCCGGGGCTTGCGGTTGTAGCGTCACCAGACGGTGGTATTTGGCCTTGAGCTGTTCCCGTACCAGCAGGAGGTTCCGCACCCGCGCCACCAAAAGCAACGGATGAAACGGCTTGGCCACGTAATCGTCGGCACCGGTTTGCAGACCCGTTAGCTGATGTTCCATCGAGTCTTTGGCCGTGAGCATAATCACCGGAATATGGCTTGTGCGGGGGTCTGATTTGAGCTTATGCGTCAGCGCAAAGCCGTCCATATGGGGCATTGCTACATCGGTAATAATCAGAT
The DNA here is from genome assembly GCF_000383955.1 of Rudanella lutea DSM 19387. Taxonomy (NCBI): domain Bacteria; kingdom Pseudomonadati; phylum Bacteroidota; class Cytophagia; order Cytophagales; family Cytophagaceae; genus Rudanella; species Rudanella lutea. The sequence goes on from NZ_KB913013.1 coordinate 1,201,985, forward strand.
CGGGTAGCACCTGTGCGGCTTTTTCCCAAGCCACTTGCCCATCGGCCGCTTCGAACACCTGGTACGAATCAGTAAACAAATCGCGCACGTACATCCTAATATCGTCCTGATCTTCAACGACCAGTATGATCGGTTTATCGGCTACAGATTGGAGAGAATTGCGCGGAACAGAGGGACTCGGAATCTGGGTGTCGGGGCTGGTATCGGCGGGTGGCAGATCGGCCAGAAGAGCCACCGGGCCGGTAGTTGGCAACGGAGCCGACCCGGCCAACTGCCGAACCGGTAACGTGATCGTAAACCGCGTAAAGCCCGGCCCGCTGGAATTGGCTTCGCGGCTCTCGACGGAAATCTGCCCCTGATGTTGCGCCACAATCTGTTGGCTCAGGGCAAGACCCAGGCCAAAGCCCAATTCGCGGGTTTGGGTCTTGCCCGCCTGATAAAACCGGTCGAAAATATGCTGAAGATCGGTTGCCGGCATACCACAGCCTGTATCTTCCACCACGATGATAGCGTTTTCGGTCAGGCCAAAATCCTGCTGAAGCCGCACCGAAATGGTCCCCCCGGCGGGTGTAAACTTAAAGGCGTTCTGCAAGAGGTTGTACATCACCTTTTCGAGCTCGCCCGCGTCGATCCAGGCGGGTAGTGTATCCACCTCAGCCTCGTTAGTCAGCAGCACATTCGCCGAGCGGGCATGTTCCCCAAACGAATCGGTAATCTGCCGCAGAAACACCACCAGGTCGGTTTCGGTCGGCTGAAGCTGGATATTGCCTGTTTCGTGCTTCCGAAAATCAAGGAGTTGATTCAGCAACCGCAACAGCCGTCCGGTGCTGTTTCGTACGAGCGTTACCTGTTTCTGTACAAACGGATCGTCGGCGTAGCGGTCGGTCAGCACCTCCACAGGCCCCAAAACCAAGGTCAGAGGAGTTCGGATTTCGTGGGCAATTTCGGTAAAAAAGTTGAGCTTGGTCTGGTGCAACTCCTGCTGACGCAGCTTCTCCAGATGCTCAACCTCCAGCTCGTGAGCCAGTTGCAGCCGACTCTGATTAAAGCCCGACCACAACCGGAGTAGCCCCACAAATACCAGCGCGTAGAGCAGATAGGCCCAGGGTGTTTTCCAGAACGGCGGCAACACGTCAATGCTTAGTTCGAGCGGTTTTTGATTCCAGACGGCATCGTTGTTGCTGCCTTTTACCTGCAAGGTGTAATGGCCCGGACTCAGGTTCATGTACATTGCGCGGGGCTCGCTCACGTAGTTCCAGTCCTTATCAAAACCCACCAGCCGGTATGCATACCGGTTCTTGGCCGAATTGACGTAGTTGAAAGCCGCAAAATCAATCGAAAACACGTTTTGCTCGTGCGTAAACGTGAGCCCTTCATCCGCACTACCCAGGGGGAGGCCGGCCACCGGTTCGTTGAACAGGCGAAGTTGGGCAAAGGCCAGCCTGGGGGCCGTGCGATTTGGCCGAATACTGTCTGGGTGAAACGTGATAATGCCGTTGAAACCACCAAAGTACATCTGCCCGGCGGGGTCCTGATACGACGAGTAGGGCGTAAACTCTTTACACACCAACCCATCGTAGCGGTTGTACGATACCACCCGGTAGCCGTCGTCGGGTTCAAATTCGGTCAGGCCCTTGTCGGTACTGATCCACAAGCGCCCGTGACTGTCTTCCTGAATGCTCACAATCATGTTGCTGGCAAACCCATCGGCCCGGCCAAAATGCCGAAACGTATGCCCGTCGGGCAAGAGCAGGTTCAGGCCGGTGTCGCGGGTACCCACCCACAAACGGCCTTTCCGGTCCTGAAACAAACAGGTGATATGATTGCTGCTGAGCGAGGTAGTATCTCCGTCGCGGTGGGCCATTCGCACAAACGTATTCTGCCCGGTAACGTTTCGGTTCAAGCCGTTCACGGTTCCCACCCACAATTGATGCCGATTGTCGAGCAGCAGGCAGGTTGTCCCGTTGGCGCTGAGTGTATTGGCGTCCTGCGGGCGAGCCTTGAATGCTTCGAATGTGCGCGTACGCGGGTCAAACCGGCACAGCCCCCCGAGGTTCGTGGCAATCCACAGCGTCCCGTCGGTGTCGCGTTTGATGTCGTAAATTCGGTCGTTGGGCAGCGAATTGGGGTTATTCGGTTCATGCGAGAACCGGCTAATCCGGCCGTCGGTCAGGTTCAGGTAGTTCAACCCTTTGAGGGTGCCAATCCAGAGCCCCTGTGCCCCGTCGGCGAGCAAACATTTCACCCGGTCACTCGAAAGGCTCCGGGCGTCGGCCGGGTCATGCAAAAAATGACGGGCAATGGTTTTGTCGGGATTGATCAGAAACAGGCCCCGATCTTCTGTACCGAGCCATAGCTGTTTTCCACCCGACGCGGGCAACATCGCGCTCGCGGTTTTGAACGGCACACTACCGTGCCGGTCTACGGGCCGAAAGGCACTGAACTGCCGGGCCAGAGGGCTGTACATGTCCACGCCCCCGTAGTACGTCCCTACCCACATGGAGCCATCGCGGTCGCGAAAGATGGATCGGACTGAATTGTCGTTGAGCGAGTTAGGATCAGCCGGATGATTCATTAAAGCCCGAAACCGGCTGCCGTCCTGCGCCACAATAAACAGGCCCGACATGGTTCCGATCCAGAAATCCCCTTTACCGTCGGGCTGAATGCTGCGGACAGCCTGTGTGCTCAGGTCTAACCGGGGTACGGCATTATGCGAAATAACCCGCCCCTGTTGCCGGTCGAACAGCAGCACCCCGTTGCGTTCGGTGCCGAGCCACAAACGGCCCTGCCGGTCTTCGGCCACGGCATTGACCCCGTTAAATGCATTCTGGTACACGGCACTCCCCGATTCGAGCGAGTAGTTGGTCAGCTCAAACCGCCCCGAAGGAGTCGGGCGGAGCCGGGTCAGGCCATTGGCGGTACCCACCCACAAAATACCGTGCGGGTCTTCGTAGAGCGTCCGAATCTGTCGGCTGCTCAGGTCAGCACCGGTTTGAATCAGTTTTTTCACCGACTCGTACCGGAGTGATTCGCGCCGGAGCCGGTACAAACCCCGCTGCGTACCAACCCACAAATTCCGGTGTGAGTCTTCGAGTAGCGCGTTTACGAGCGAGTCGGGTACTTCGGCAAAATCGGCGGGAGCAATCGAAATGCGCTCAAAATCATCTTGCTGAGGGCGGTACCGGGTGAGCCCTTTGCTCGTACCAGCCCACAGTTGGCCGCTCCGGTCGAGCAGCAGGGCATTGATGGTATTCGATGCAAAGCCCCCTTTTCGGCCGCTCGGGTATTGGTACACATTGACCCGGCGGGCGTCGTACCGGTTCAGACCATCGCGGGTGCCGAACCACATAAAGCCCTGCGTGTCCTGCACAATGGCGTACACGCTGCTCTGCGACAGCCCTTCTTCGACCGTCAAATGGCTAAACGCAATACCGTCGGGCTGGCTCAGGGCATCGGGTCGGGCGAGGGCCACTAGCAGCCCCAGGAAGGGTAAAACGTGTCTCAGATTCATTGCAGCAACATAACAATCTGGTTAGTAGACCCATTACCTGTCTACGCCAAAGGTCTGAATACCTAAAATGAATCGGTGAACCCGTTATACCGTAGTTCGGGGAGGAAATTTACGCCAGCTGGTATCATCATTCGGGGCAATGCCAGTTATGTAACCCTGGCCTTTGGCCGGATACCCGAAGCGGCCCGGCCAAAGGCCAGGGTTACATAACTGGTCATACACTCCACAGAACCGGCATTGACCCAACTGAGACTAAGTACTTAAGCAGAATCAGTTTAAACTTTGATTTGTCATTGGAAAACCCCTGACGGGGTAAAACCGGGTCGGCATCTGACCTAAACTATTGACAGGCAGCCCCGATGGGGCAAAAGATGTTGACCCTGCCGCTGTGATGACAAAAATGTCTGGCATGAATAATTCAATTTGCTTTTGCCTGAGTGCTCATGCTGTATAGGTTAACGCTACCCCACTGATTAGTCAGCGTAGACTTCGCGCCGGGCCGCCTTGACGGTATTCTGCATCAGTGAGCAGATAGTCATCAGGCCAACTCCACCGGGCACCGGCGTAATATACCCGGCTTTGGGGGCAACGGCCTCAAAATCCACATCACCCCGCAGGGCAAAACCACTTTTCTTGGTTGGGTCAGCCACTTTTTCGAGCCCAACGTCGATCACCACGGCCCCTTCTTTCACCATGTCGGCTTTGATAAAGCCGGGCCGGCCCAGGGCCGCAATCAGAATATCGGCCGAGCGACAGATTTCGGCCAGGTTCTGGGTTTTGGAGTGCGTGAGGGTTACGGTGCAGTTGCCGGGGTAATCGTTGCGTTGCATCAGAATCGACATGGGCAGGCCCACAATCTGACTCCGGCCCACCACCACGCAGTGCTTGCCGCTCGTTTCGATCTGGTAACGCTTGAGCATCTCCAGAATCCCCTGGGGTGTTGCCGATACGTAGGCAGGGAGCCCTTTTGCCATCCGGCCAATATTGATCGGGTGAAATCCATCCACATCTTTAGCGGGCGCAATGGCTTCCATCACGCGGTCGGGGTTGACGTGCGGAGGCAGGGGAAGCTGTACGATCAGCCCATCCATATCAGGGTTTTCGTTGACGGCCTGAACCTTCGCGAGCAGTTCTTCCTCGGTCACGTCGTCTTCAAACCGGATGAGCGTTGAGTGCATACCCACCTCTTCGCAGCTTTTCATTTTACTGGCTACGTAGGTTTCCGACCGACCCGCATTGCCAACCAGAATAGCCACCAGGTGCGGAATTTTTCCGCCTTCGGCTTTGATTTGAGCGACTTCGGCCGCGATTTCCCCTTTGATCTGTGCCGAGAGAAGTTTACCGTCTAAGAGTTGCATGAAACTGGAGAGAAAAAAGAAAAGGCAAAGATAACCGTTTGTCGCGTTACACGACCCGCCCTTCGGCCAATCGGAGGGTTTGCATGACACAGCGGGGCAGTTCGTCGGGGTAATGCGTCACGTAAATGAGCGTTTGCTCAGGGTTTTGGTTGGCCATTTCGTCGATCAGATCCCGAAATTGGGCCACTTGCCCGGTATCGAGCCCCTGCGTAGGTTCGTCGAGAATAAGCAGCGGGGGGCGTTTCACCAACGCCCTTGCCAGCAACACCCACCGTTGCAGCCCGGCCGACAGATCGGCCAGTCGGCGGTCGCGCAGGGCGGTTAATCCGAGTACCTCCAACTGCTTTTGGACCTGATTCTGCTGTTCGGCATCCAGCTTGCGGAACAGGCCCATCGTATCGAACAAACCCGACGCGACCACATCCCAAACCCGGGTTTGACGCGGAAAATACAGATGTAGTTCGGGCGAGACAAACCCGATGCGGCTTTTGATCCACCAGATACTTTCGCCCGTACCCCGCCGGCGGTCGAACAGATGGAGCTTGTTGGCGTATGCCTGCGGGTTATCGCCCGTAATCAGACTCAGCAGGGTGCTTTTGCCCGACCCGTTGGGTCCCAGCAACGCCCATTTTTCGCCCCGCCGTACCGTCCAGTTGACCCGGTCGAGCACCGTTTTGGCTCCGTACCGCACCGTCACATCCTCCATCTGAATGGCCATCGAAAAAGGCGGTAAAGGGGGAAGGGAGAACGGAGAAGGGGCGACACTACCCTCTTCTGCCTTTCCCTTTATCCCTTCTACCTTCTCCTTTTTTCCTTCTGCCTTTTTCCCTTCTCCTTTTTCCTTTCTCCCTCCCCCCAACACCAACCTATGCGTTATACAGGCCGGAATGTCGCGTTCGTCGACCACCATCACGAGAGAAACCCCGGTCTGCGCGGCCTGCTCAATGGTTTCGTGCAGTTGAGCCCGGCTATCGGCGTCGAGGCCCGAAAACGGGTTATCGAGCAACAAAATCCGGGGCTGTTTGAGCAACGAACGCACGAGCAAGGTGCGCCGGGTTTCGCCGTTAGAGAGCGAGGTAAGCCGCCGGTCGAGCAGGTGGGTGATGCGAAGCCCATCGGCCCGGTTACGGAGCCAATCTTCGGCGTACAACGGGGGCGGCAGGGGCACCGATGCGGGGTCAATGGTACCCACGGGACGCACCTGCCCCTGCAACACGTCCCAAACGGTGGGGCCATCGTCGACGGTTTGGGTGTTGAACCGTTGCTGGTAAAACTGCACAGCCCCGGCAATGCGCCAGTCGAAGCTATAATCACGCGCTACCAGTTCGATTTGAGGACGAAGGGCCGTGTCGGAGAGCCACAACCGGCCACCGGCCACGGGCAAGCGGCCAGCAACCGTTTCAAGAAAGAGGCTTTTGCCCGAGCCCGACGGCCCCATAATGGCCCAGTGCTGCTTGGGTTCGAGCGTCCAGTTGAGGTTAGTAAGGGTAAAGCCGTTAGGTCGGCGGAGGGTTGCGTTTTGTAAGGCAATCAGGGTCATAAAGAGTGTAGGGTATTGGCGGCCGGCGTTCGGGTTCATCGTTTTGGATTGGTTGATGATCCATTCAACCCGAAACCGAAACAGCCCTTCAACCGAAACCGATAAACCACTTGGTCGGGCAAAGGTCGCAATTACCACCCGACTCTGCATACTCTACTAAACAACAGGCCCGGATTACGCGGGGTAATCCGGGCCTGTGCTGGTTATGCCCAAACGGGCTAACCAACAGTCAGCAAGTAATTATGAATTGGCGGCTTCGACCGCAGCAGCGGCCTGTGCGGCTTCCAGAGCGCCCTTGTTTTTCTCGGCGTACTCGTCGCGCTGGGCCTCGAAGTGCGCAAATATTTCGTTGACCGCGTCTACGCTTTCGGCAATCTTGCTGTGCATATCGCCCAGGTGGTCTTCCAGATACTTGTCGTTAAGGCCATTCATGTTATCAACTTCAATCTGGCTGATTTTGGTGATGATGGCCGTTTGGCTGTTCTGAAGGTCTTCGAGCTCGCGAACAATTTTGTTCATCAGCTCAAACTTTTGCAGTTTATCCATAATGTTGATAGGTATTGTAATCTATATAATAACCCCCAGCTCTACGGATAGTTTTACAAAATTCATACTTAACCGTACTTCTCCTGCCAGTCTTTGCGCAGGGTTTTGTACTCGGGGTCTTCGCGAGCCTGAACGTATTTGGCGTAGAAAATCCGCGCCGATTCGGCTTTGACGGGGTCTTCGTCAAGGGGAAGCTGCTCGCGGCCATGGGCCCCACTTTGCCCCTTTTTATCATCGGGCACGGCTCCCTTGTACTTTTGCCCGGTGCGGTGATTAGCGTACCTTCTGGACCGTGTGTAGCCCATTTGCAGGAATTTGCGAGCCATGTCCATGCCCACAAAATCGCCTTTGGCTTTGTAGTCAAGAAAAAGGCTGTAAATCTTCTCCGACGACTCGCGGGCGATTTCGGGCGTTTTGAAACGCCAATAGGGCAGAATTTCGTCTTTGTACGGCCGCACCAGCAGCACCCCCATTTCGCCCTTCCCTACCCGGTACAGCTCGGGCTGTTGGCGCAGGTCGAGGTTGCGGTAATCGAGGTCATAGTTAAAGGCACGATCCGACTTGTCCATGAGTCCGGGCTTTAGTTGTACAATGGATTCCGCTCTATCAACCCGCAACGTCCCAAAGCGCCCCGCCCATTTTACCGAATGACCCGTACCCCAGCATCGACAAAAGTCTGTACAACCTCATCGGGCGCGCTCGGGTCGGTAACGAGCACTTCGACTGCCGACAGGGGCGCGAATTGGAGGTACCGGTCCTGTTCAAGCTTGCTGGCATCACAAAGGAGATAAACCGTGTTAGCCTGCCGCATCAGCGCCAACGTAAGTGTAGCCTCTTTTTCACCATTGGCACTCAAGCCATTGCCCACCGAGACGCCATCGACGCCCACAAAGGCTTTGTCGGCCCGGTAGCGGGCAATGTGGCTTTCGGCCGTCAGACCATGAACTGCCTGACGCTCCTTGTCTACCTCTCCACCCACCAGATTAAGGGTCACCGTGGAGCGCATCAGCTCAGCCACCACCGGCAACGAGTTGGTAATGACCGTGATGCGCTTCTGCCGGATGTACGGGCATAGGGCGAACACGGTACTGCCGCAATCCATGAAAATGACGTCGCCATCGACAATTTCGGCGGCCGCCCGCCGGGCAATGTGCTCCTTAGCCTCGTGCTGTTGCGCCGATTTACCGGCAAACGAAACCGGCCGGTCGGCGAGGCCGGGGAGCATAGCCCCACCATGCGTTCGGATAATCAACCCCTGCTCGGCCAACGCGTTGAGGTCGCGCCGAACGGTCATATCCGACAAATCGAGTGAGGCCGCCAATTGGCGCACGTCGACCGCACCTCCCGCTTGCTCAAGGAGTCCTAAAATTTTTGCCTTACGAATTTGAAAGCTCATTCAAAGGTAGTTCATTTGCACAATATCAAACAATTTCAAACAAAATCAAACATGAGTAACCGAATTCGCCATATCGAGCGCACCGTTTTATCCGACAACTGGTACGTTCTGAACAAAATCACGTTTGAGTATCAGCAGAAAAACGGTCAGTGGGTAAAGCAATCGCGCGAGGCTTATGACCGGGGCAACGGAGCGACCATTCTGCTCTACAACCCCGAGGCCGATACGGTGATTCTGACCCGACAGTTTCGAATGCCCACCTACCTCAACGGCAACACGCCCGACGGAATGCTGATTGAAACCTGCGCTGGCCTGCTCGACAATGACACGCCCGACGTAGCTATCCGTCGCGAGACCGAAGAGGAAACCGGCTACCGTATTCATCACGTCACGAAGGTAATGGAAGCCTACATGAGTCCGGGCTCGGTAACCGAGAAGTTGTTTTTTTACGTAGCGCACTACCACCCCAACACCGAACGAAGCGCGGGTGGTGGGGTTGAGGAAGAGGAAATCGACGTGCTCGAAATTCGGCTTGCCGACGCCATGCAGATGATCCGGTCGGGCGCGATTCAGGACGGCAAAACGATTATGCTGCTCCAGCACCTGTACATTACGCAACTGACCACGCAACAGGCCGTTTGCTGACGGATTGGCCGGGCCACACACGAACCAAACGTTGGACAAACGCGCCGGGTCGGCTATGTTTGTAGGTAAACCGTTTTCAATTATCCCTATGCGTCTATCCGTACCAATTCTGTCTACACTGTTTGGATTGCTCATCCTGATGCTGGCATGCCGGGGCCCCGAAGGTCCACAGGGGCCGGTTGGCCCGCAGGGACCCGCCGGGCCACAGGGGCCTGCCGGAGCTGCCGGGCAAAACGGAGCCCCCGGACAGAACGGCACACCGGGTTCGAGCACGGTGGTGACCGTTGTGCAGGGAGCCGCCAATGTTCTGCAAATTACGTATTCGGCACGGCCCCACACAGGCAGTGAAGACCTCCGACTGACGTTCCCGGCGTCGAGTTCGCTCACGTTCGATCAGATTGAAAAAAGCCTGTTTCAGGTGTATGTGAAACAAACCACCACCGATGCCCCCACCAACCAACTCAGCTACTGGTTTGCGGTGCCGGGTCAAACCCTTTCGGGCAATACCTACAGCTATTATCTATTTCCGGGCAACTCAGGACTCGGGGCCGCCTTGTTTCTCAAACGAACCACCAACTTCCGACTTGGTCCCGAGCAGTTCGACGCCATTCGGGTAGTGGTAGTCCCGGCGAGTTTGCTCGTAGGTGGGCGCATGGCCGTAAACTGGAGCCGGTACGAATCGGTGCAACAGGCGTTTGGATTGCCCAACTAGGCCCGCGCTACGTACTCATTCTATTGCCGGGTAAAGCGAAACTGAACTTTCCCGGATGCCGCCGGGTCGAGGCCGGTAAACAGTACCCGCTGAATCGTTTGATTAGGCCATTTACTCTTGAAACCCTCATCGTCAGGTTCAGTAAGGGCGATGGGTTCTATGGCGACCTGCCAGCGCTTTGCATCGTAATAGAGTACCACAGGTTGCATTTTTTCGGCACCGCTCCACCGAAACACCACCCGACCGGGCGTAGCCGTATCAACCAGGCAGGTGGTCATAAAACTTTGTTGCAACGAGCGGGGTGCCGTCGTTAGCACGTACTCGTCGGCCACCGAAACCGTTTCGTTTTTACGGTCGAGGGCTACCGTCCGCAGCCACTTTTGCACACCTGCATCGGCCGGATAGGCTTTGGCGATGTCCATACTGAGCGAAGCCCCCCGCGCCGAAGGGGTGTAGCGCACAGCCTGAGCCTCGTATTTCCGACCGGCTGGTTGCCCTAACCCATTGATGGTGGGCAGGTTATGGTAAGCCGATTGCGTCCACCAAAGGCTGTAGCGTTTCGACGAAAACGTTTTGGCGGTGTACGTTCCCCGGCCGGCATCGATAATCACCGGTCGGCCGTCGGCATACAGGATAAAATCGCCCACATCATTATGGTTATGGCTCTCGTTGTTGTGGCCCGCGTGGGTAGCCACATACAACCCCTTGTCAGAACGGGCCGTCATAACCTGCACATCCGGAAACCAGACGTCACGTACGCCCGTAAATGAAGTCCGGGCAGTACCCAGCCGGGGTATAGCCAGCAGATTTTGCACCTGCCGCTGCCGGTGAAAACCGCGTTGCCGAAAAGCGTTTCCTTTCAGTTCGGGTTGGGTAAATGTCTGGTATGCCCACTGTCCAAACCGTTTGAGGGTATCGTCGGCAATTTGTTCACCAAACCGGTACAGCATCAGCCCGTCGGGTTTGAGCGTGGGATCAGCGTCAGCGAAATCGACAAAATACCCACCGTCGATATGCATTTTGTAGACGTACGAAGCCATGTTTCGAATAAGCGGCAACCGATACACGTCTATTTTGCCATTGCTGGCGCTATGCAGCAGATCGAGTGCATCGAACACGCAGGCCCCGGCGGCAAACCAGTAGCTCGGCCCTTCGTCGCAACCGCCATCTTCGCCCAACCCGTTCAGGTAAATATCCAGTCCGTCCATGGCTGCAAACGTCATCTGACTCCGGCGTTGCTCATCGGGCTCAAGCAGCAGGGTGGCCGTCAGCCAGTTTGCCATAATCCACGGATTCCAGTTGTTCACCTTGGCATCCCGCTTAAGCCATACGTACCGGTTTGTCTGCGCAATAGGTTTAAAAATCCGCTCGTTGGTTTCGTGGTAAATACGCGGGCGAATCAGGGGCGACACCTTTGCCAGCCGGTCGCCGAGCAGATAGTCGGTCAGGGCCAGCACCGCACCGGTTTCGGCGGCAAACAGATCCACAATCCGGTCTTCTACATTGGGCAGGCCACTACCCGTTTTCTGCACACTCAGGTGAGCCGGAATCCCCCAGAAACTCTCTTCACAAATGGCCCAAACGTAGTTTACAATCGGGTCGATAAACCGCCCCTTTCCCTCTACCGATTCGGCCAAAACCAGATCCATGAGCTGATGCCTCCGGGCAAACGACACGCCCTCGTAGTGGCTCCGGTTGGCCGTGCGAACAAACTCGAGTATAAGGGTTGCGGGCAAGGCCGGAATCGGTTGTGCGGCCGTTTCTTCGCCCGCCCGGACCAGTTTGAGCCGCAGGCTGTCAGGTAGGGCTTTCTGCCAGGCGTCGGGCGTCCGCGGGTAGGGTGTCCAGGCGGTTCGTGGTACCAACGCCGACCGGACAGCCTCGGCTGAATACCGGCTCACCAGTACGTTGCGCGGTACTACCTGCGCCGACGCGCCCAATGTGCACAGGAGGAGAAGGGAAAGAAGGTGTTTCATACCCGCAAAAGGGTCAAGCCGGGTATCCCTAACGGTGTTGTATCGGATAAAACACGTCCCCCATTCGATTTAACAACCCTGAATGGGGGCAATTTGGGCCTTACAGCCCCACAACCGATCCGGCTCGCCCGGCCTGCGCTTTAGTGTATACTGTACCGAAAATTGTATATTGTAAAGCTATTCCAAAAAATTATGCCGAAAGCAAACTACCTTTTGATGAGTCTTGTGCTCACCGCTTTTCTTTCTACCCACTCACTTTGGGCGCAAAAACAACGGATTAAGGTTGAAACCGATTTGGGCGTCGAGCTTATCAACGCACTCGAAGTCCAGAACGCTGCCGAGTTTTTGAAAGACTCTCTCGCCGACCCATACCTGTACCGAACCACTCGTTTGATGCGCATCAGTTACGAGTTCTTTACTCCGTTTCGGCAACACCCGGCCGTAACGCGTACCCATTGGATGACCGAAAAAATCGGGACGGGCATTTACCTCTTGCCGCTGTTTTACGAAGGTTTCCCCCGGCCTCGCCGGCATACGCCCGTTTCGCCCGAAATTTTGCAGGCGATTCATCCTCAGGTCGACTCGGCCGCGCAACTGGTTGACGAGTATATGCAGCTGGCGAGCGCATTTTACCGCGACGCCGGTTTTGCCAGCTTTCAACGAAAATACCAGTACGTTTACACACAAGCGTTGGCGCAGGTTAAGCGTAACTTACCTCCTGCTGGTTTTATACCCACCATGGAGGCTTACTACGGCGCCCGTAAAATAGCTTACCGCCTGATTACTAACCCCTTTTTCAAGGCAAACTGGGGTATGGCCTGGGAAGTAACAACGTCAAACGGCCGGGTTGCCAACCAAATTGCAGCTCCCCTCGGCGAACAAACGGTAACGGCTAACCGAGTTACGGATGCCGGTTTCGACAATCCGGAGCAGATCCGAAACCTGTCGGTTCATGAATTTGGACATACGTTTGTCAACCCACTCACAGCACTGCCAGGCATTGCGCCGAGCCTTGCCGCCCACAAAAATCTGTTCCGATCCATTCCGGGCCAAGGGCAATATTCCGACTGGGAAACCTCCTTCAATGAGCACCTCGTTCGGGCGGGCGAAGTACGCATTGCCCTCGCGTTGGGTTTACCAAAAGTAGCACAGCAGTTACGCACCGACAATGCCAACTGGATGTATCTTCCCTTTTTCGAGAAGCAATTGGCCCGCTATGAAGCCAACCGAAAACGCTACCCAACGCTGGCTTCGTTTTTACCCGATCTTATTGCCGAACTGCCGACCATCTCCCGCTGATTCAACACGCTCAGGTCCCGATTGAAACACGTCGAAGACCAACCAATTACTCGTTGGCGGTGGCCCGCATCCACGTATGGGGCAAGCTGGTTGTCAGCGGTAAAAGTAGAATAAGCCAAAACGGCTGCTTTCTGCCTTGAGCAGCAAGCCTGCCGCCTATTCCGTCATTCTACTTCGTATGGTTCAGTCCAACAATTCGCTTACGCCCCATCACCTTTCCGCCAAACTACAGCGCTTCTGGCAGCTGTCGGCCCAAAAAATCCGGCTGATTGAAAAGCAGTACGACTCCAGTAAGGGCTCACCCGTATTTACGGCTCAGGGTCGGTACACCACCCGCGGCTGGACCGAATGGACGCAGGGTTTTCAGTACGGCTCGGCTATTTTACAGTTCGATGCCACGGGCGATGCGGAGTTTCTCGACCTTGGCCGCGCACAAACCCTGCAAGCTATGGCCCCGCACGTAAGCCACGTGGGTGTGCACGACCACGGGTTCAACAACGTGAGCACCTACGGCAACTTGCTGCGGCTCATGCGCGAGGGTAAAATTCCGACAAACGAGTGGGAAAGCCACTTCTACACGCTGGCCCTTAAAATTTCGGGCGCGGTGCAGGCCAATCGCTGGACACCCATCAGGGCGGTGGCTCCCGGAATGCCCGAGGCCGGTTTTATTCACTCCTTCAACGGTCCGCACTCGCTGTTTGTCGACACCATCCGGTCGTGCCGGGCGCTGGTGGTGAGCCATAGGCTGGGCCATACCTTTCAGGCCGAAAACGACCGGCGTATCAGCCTGCTCGAGCGGGCACTGCTGCACATCGACGCAACGGCCCGTTTCTCGGTGTACTACGGTGAAGGTCGCGATTCGTACGATATATGGGGGCGCACAGCCCACGAGAGTGTTTTCAACATCACCGACGGTAACTACCGCTGCCCCAACTCGCAACAGGGCTACACGGGTTTCAGCACCTGGACCCGCGGCCTGGCCTGGGCCATGTGCGGGTTTGCCGAAGAGCTGGAAGCCCTCCCGCTGCTGTCCGACGCCGACCTCGACCGGCTCGGCGGACGGGAGGCTATTGAGGCCATGATGCTCAAAGGAGCCCGCGCTACCTGCGATTTTTTCCTGCAACATACCCCTACCGACGGTGTGCCTTACTGGGACACCGGGGCCCCGAACCTTTACAAGCTGGGCGATTATCTGGACCGGCCCGCCGAACCCTACAACGACCACGAGCCGGTGGATAGCTCGGCGGCTGCCATCGGGGCGCAGGGCTTGCTCCGACTGGGCCATTATCTGCAACAAAACGGCCGCGATGTTGAAGCCGGACGGCGGTACTGGCAAGCGGGCCTTACTGTACTCGATACCCTGCTTCAGGAACCCTACCTGAGTACCGACCCGGCGCATGAGGGGCTGTTGTTGCACTCGATTTACCACCGGCCCAACGGTTGGGACTACACCCCCGAAGGCAGTCAGATTCCGTGCGGAGAGTCGAGCATGTGGGGCGATTACCATATCCGCGAGCTGGCTCTGTACGTACAGCGCCTGATCGACGGTGGGCCGTACTACGCATTCTTCAATTGTGTTTAAACGATAGGTCCAGCCTGGATAGGTCCGGTCTGGATGGGTCCGGCCTGGATAGGCCTGAATTCAGGCCCATTTTGGGGGCATCCGATGCGCTACCCAAATCCGTTTAAACCGTTTCATCTGTGTTCCAATACCCAAACCATGAGCGGCAAATACAAACCCAAATATACCCGGATGGCCCAGCTGAAAACGGCCTCCGACCTATCAACTTACCTACAAACCCACCAAATCGACCTGCCGTACGACGAGACGTTGCTCCCCCCCGATCAAAGTCCGTTTGGAAAGCCTATCGTCCTGAAATCGGGCAAAACCATTGGCAACAGCCTGTGTATTCTGCCCATGGAAGGTTGGGACGGCACCCCCGATGGCAAACCAACCGATTTTACCCGTCGGCGGTGGCTTAAATTTGCCGAGAGCGGGGCTAAGCTCCTGTTCGGGTGCGAGGCTGTGGCCGTGTGCCACGCGGGCAAGGCAAACCCCAATCAGCTGGTTATCAATCCCGAAAACTTCGACGAGTTTGTTAGCCTGCGCCAGCTGATTCTCGATAAACATACCGAGCAATTCAACCGCACCGACGACTTAGTTATCGGGCTGCAACTCACCCATTCGGGCCGGTTTTGCAAGCCCAATAGCCACCGCCAATTTGAGTCGAAAATTCTGTACGCGCACCCCTACCTGAACCAGAAGTTTGGGATGGACGCCGATTATCCGGTACTCACCGACAATGAAATCGACGAAATCATTGAACACTACGTAGCTGCGGCCGTGCTGGCACAAAAGGCCGGTTTCGACTTTGTCGACATTAAGCACTGCCACGGGTATCTGGGCCATGAGTTTCTGAGTGCCGTGAACCGCGAGGGCCGGTATGGGGGTAGTTTTGAAAACCGGACCCGGTTTCTGCGCAACATTGTGGCCGGTATTCGGCAGGCTGCGCCGGGGCTCGAAATGGGCATTCGGCTCAGTGCGTTTGATCTGTTGCCGTTCAAAAAAGGCCCGGGCGACGTGGGAATGCCCGAACCGACCGACACGTATCCGTATGCGTTTGGCGGGGCAGAATCGGGCCTGAACATTGACCTGAGCGAACCGAAGGCATTTCTGGAGCTGGCGCAATCGCTGGGAATTCAGATGATTTGTATCACGGGGGGTAGCCCGTACTATAACCCCCACCTGATGCGCCCGGCCCTGTTTCCGCCCTCCGATGGCTACCTGCCCCCCGAAGATCCTCTGCTGGGCGTAAAACGGCAAATCGACGTGACACACGAACTGAAAAAGGCGTTTCCGGAGCTGGTGATCATCGGGTCGGGGTACTCGTACCTGCAGGAATGGCTGCCCAACGTGGCCCAGTACGTGTTGCGTGAGGGCATGGCCGACAGCGTAGGTTTCGGTCGGATGGTGTTGTCGTACCCCACCATGCCCGCTGACATGCTGACGGGTAAGGCGCTGACGCGCAACCTGATTTGCCGCACCTTCTCCGACTGCACCACCGCCCCCCGCAACGGGCTCATTTCGGGTTGCTACCCACTCGACACCCTCTACAAAAAACTCCCCGAAGCCGAACAGCTCAAAGAACTCAAGTTTTAAGGCGTGAACGGGCACACTATTTCACTCTTTCACTCTTTCGCCCTTTCGCTCTTTCACTCTTTTACCCAAAGCACCGAGCCTCATGACACCTAAAAAAGTTGCGTTTATTACCGGAAGCAGCCGGGGCATTGGCTTGGGCATTGCCGAGCATCTGGCCCGAAAAGGGTTTGATCTGGCTATCAACGGCGTGCGCGAGGAGTCGGCCGTGACGGAGGTTCTGAGCCAGTTACGGGCGTTGGGAGCCGAGGTGATTTACTGCCGGGGCAGCGTAGCCGATGCCGACGCCCGACGCCAGATGCTCGATCAGATTCAGGGCCATTTTGGGCGATTGAACCTGTTGGTAAACAATGCGGGCATTGCCCCGCGAGTCCGGGCTGATATTCTCGAAGCAGGCGAAGAAAGCTTTGACGAGGTACTGAACGTCAACCTGAAAGGGCCTTATTTTCTGACGCAGGCCGTTGCCAACTGGATGATTGCCCAGCAAGAAGCGAACGCCCGTTTCGAAGGCAGTATCATCACGGTTTCGTCTATTTCGGCCACGGTGGCCTCTGTAAACCGGGGCGACTATTGCCTGTCGAAAGCCGGCCTGAGCATGGCGACACAGTTGTTTGCGGCCCGGCTGGGTGCGTTCGGGATTCCGGTGTACGAAGTGCGGCCGGGCATTATCAAAACCGATATGACGGCGGGCGTTACCGATAAGTACGACAAACTGATTGCCGATGGACTGACCATACAACCCCGCTGGGGCTTACCCGACGACGTAGGCCGGGCCGTGGCCGCCATTGCCGAGGGAGGATTCCCCTACTCAACCGGACAGGTGTTTATGGTCGATGGAGGACTGACGCTCGCCCGGCTGTAGGTGGGTTTATAGTTTTTGGTTAATAGTTTTTGGTTTGTTCTGAGTGCTTATTTTAGGTTAGTGGAGTCGGCATCGACCAGCAGTAGCGGTCAGCTTTCCCTAGCCCCCTCCAGAGTTCAGGAGGGGGCTAGGGAAACGTCGAACTTGATTAACAAAAAAATTTAGAATTACACTTGAGTCGTCTGGTAAGCCCGGCCCCCTCCTTAGTTCAAGGAGGGGGCCGGGGGGTGGTCAACTACACATAACCAACTCTTTACCTTATCTTTAATTTCCTATAATCCTTACCTAATTTCTTCATGAAAGACTCCTCTGTTTCCCGGCGGAAGTTTATCCAGACAACCGCCCTCGGAACGGCCGCGCTGGGGCTGCCTACGCTTATTCCGAGTAGCGCCTTCGGGGCCAACGACCGCTTACGGGTGGCCGTGATTGGTATCAACGGACGTGGCAAAGACCACATCTCCGGTTTCTCCAAACTGGAAAATGTAGAAGTTGCCACGCTCTGCGATGTCGACAACGTGGTGCTGCAAAAGTCAGCAACCGAGTTCGAGACCAAGTACAACCGCAAGGTAAAAACCGAGCAGGATCTCCGGCGGGTGTACGAAGACAAAGACATCGACGCGGTGAGCATTGCCACACCCAACCACTGGCACGCACTGGCTACCATCTGGGCGTGTCAGGCCGGCAAAGACGTGTACGTAGAGAAACCCGCCTGCCACAACCTGTTTGAGGGTCGTAAGCTGGTCGAAGCGGCTACCAAATACAACCGGATCGTGCAGCATGGGGTGCAGTTGCGCAGCTCGGTGGCCATTCAGGAAGCGATCAAACACCTACGCGATGGCCTCATTGGTAAAGTGTACATGGCCCGCGGCACGGTGTACAAATGGCGGCCTGATATTGGCAATCTGGGCAACTCGCCCGTGCCCGACGGCCTCAACTGGGACTTGTGGCAGGGCCCGGCCCAAACCCGGCCCTTCAGCAAAAATTACGTGCATTACAACTGGCACTGGTTTTGGGACTACGGCAACGGCGACATTGGTAATCAGGGCATTCACGAAACAGACCTCTGCATGTGGGGCCTCGACGTGGGGCTCCCCGAGGTCATTACGTCGGCGGGGGGAAAGTTTCTCTGGAACGATTGCAAAGAAACCCCCGAAGTGCTCACGTCTACGTACCACTACCCCAAGCAAGGCAAAGTGATTCAGTTTGAGGTACGCCCCTGGATGACCAACAAGGAAGACGGCGTGGAAGTCGGCAATATCTTCTACGGCGACAAAGGCTACATGGTTATCAACGGCTATTCGGATTACAAAACGTTTCTGGGCCGTAACCGCGAGCCCGGCCCTGCCCGCAATGCCGGTGGCGACCACTACAAGAACTTTGTGGATGCCGTTCGGGCGCACGACAAGAAACTGCTCAACGGCCCCATCGAAACGGGTCATCTGGCCTCGTCGCTGGCGCACCTCGGCAACATTTCGTACCGGCTCGGGCGTACCCTGCATTTCGATCCGCAGAAAGAGGTGTTTGTGAACGATAAAGAAGCCAACGCGATGCTCACCCGCAAGTACCGGGCTCCGTACCTGGTACCCACCACGGTGTAGTTTGGTAAGATGCACCAACGGAAAAGATGACATCTCGTTTGGAGAGATGTCATCTTTGGAACTCCCCGGGCGGAATCCATCTCAACAGAAGCGATACCATCGCTCCAAACGAGATGTCATCGCTAAAGACGGCATCGCTCTCGCTTTTTTTGCGCCCGAACCTTTATTTTTACCTTACAGCAGCTCCTCCGGGAGCTGTTGTTTATTTAGCCTGTTCGTCATCAAACCCATGCGCATGTCGTACTTCGCCTACCGACTCCGGGCGCTGCTCCCGTACCTGGTTCTCTTCCTAAGCAGTTACTCCCTTTATGCACAGCCCTTTACTCAGTCCGACATAGGCCGGTGGCAGCAACGGGCCAAAGGGGTTACCATCGCCCGCGACACCTGGGGGGTACCCCACATTTACGGCAAAACCGATGCCGATGTGGTGTTTGGCCTCATGTACACGCAGTGCGAAGATGATTTTGCGCGGGTCGAAGACAACTACATCACCTCCATTGGCCGTTTGGCCGAAGTAGAAGGCGAATCGGCGCTGTACCACGACCTTCGGGCCCGGTTGTTTATGGACACGACACAGGCCATTGCGGTGTATAAAAAAAGCCCCGCCTGGATGAAACAACTGCTCGAAGCCTTTGCCGACGGCACCAACTACTACCTTTACACCCACCCCGAGGTAAAGCCCCGACTAATTAGTCGGTTTCAGCCCTGGATGCCCCTGATGTTCAGCGAGGGCAGCATCGGCGGCAACATCAGCGTGGTGCCCATTGACCGGATCAAGGCATTTTACGAGGGCAACCCCAAAACCTCCTGGGTACCCCGCGAGGATTACTACGAGCGCGAGTCCATCGGCTCGAATGGGTTTGCCGTAGCCCCGTCGAAAAGTGCCACCAAAAACGCTCTGCTGCTGATCAACCCGCACACCTCGTTTTATTTCCGGTCGGAGGTGCATATGGTGAGTGAGACCGGACTCAATGCGTACGGGGCCGTAACCTGGGGGCAGTTTTTTATCTATCAGGGTTTTAACGAAAACTGCGGCTGGATGCACACGTCAAGCTATGCCGATTCGATGGACGAATACCTCGAAACCATCCAGAAGAAAAACGGGAAACTGTACTACCAGCACGGCGGCAAGCCCAAACCGGTTCGGACACAAACCGTGCGGCTGCCCTACAAATCGGGCAATGGCGTGCAGTACAAAGAGTTTACGATGTATTTCACGCACCACGGCCCTACAGCTGGCCAACAGGGCGACAAATGGATTGCCGTGGCCATGATGAACACCCCGCTCAACGCACTTTCGCAATCGTACCTGCGCACCAAAGCAAAGGACTACGCGAGTTATCAGGAGGTGATGAAACTGAACGGCAATGCCTCGAACAATACCGTTTTTGCCGACCGCAACGGCACTATTGCGTACTGGCATGGCAACTTTATGCCCCGCCGGGATACCCAATTCGACTGGAGTAAACCCGTTGACGGCAGCAACCCGGCCACCGATTGGAAAGGGCTACACCCCATTACAGAGCTGGTTCAGGTACGCAACCCGGCTTCGGGCTGGATTCAGAACTGCAACGCAACGCCGTTTACAGTATCAGGGCCGAGTAGCCCAAACAAAGCTAATTTCCCCGCTTACATGGCCCCCGATGCCGAAAACTACCGGGGCATCAATGCCGTGCGCGTGCTGAGCCGGAAATCGGTATTTACGCTCGACACCCTGATTGCGGCTGCCAACGACCCCCATCTGGCCGCGTTCGACGATTTGCTGCCGCCCCTGTTGGCAGCTTATGGGTCGGTTTCGGGCGACCCGAAATACAACACAAAAGACCTGACCGAGGCCATCGAGATTCTCCGAAACTGGGACCGCGGGTATGGTATTCAGTCTGTTGCGCAGACCCTTGCCATTTACTGGGGCGAAAAAATTGGACGTCTGGCCCGTACCCGTGCAGCAGCCGATACCCGCTTCGACAACCTCGGCCTGAGCGATTTTATCCTGAAAAACACCTCGGAAGCGGAAAAAGTAACAACCCTTGCCGAGGTCATGAGCGACCTGAGCCGTCAGTTCGGTACCTGGCGTATGCCCTGGGGCGAGGTAAACCGCTACCAACGGTTGACCGGCAAAATCACCGAAACCTACGACGACCAGAAGCCGAGCTTACCCGTTGGGTTCACCTCGTCGGCCTGGGGGTCGCTGGCGGCCTACGGGGCTCGCAGCTATCCCGGCACCCAAAAACGCTACGGCAACGTAGGCAATAGCTTTGTGGCCGTGGTTGAGTTTGGCGAGCGGGTCAAAGCCCGGTCGGTGGTGACGGGCGGGCAAAGCAGCCGCCCCGGCGATAAACACTTTACCGACCAGGCAGCGTTGTACTGCGAAGGCAAGTTTAAAGACGTCTTTTTCTACCCCGAAGACGTGCAGAAACACGTCGAGAAAACCTATCATCCCGGCGAGCGGTAAGCACAAAACGTAGGGTCTGAACATAAACCGGCCTGACTTACCGAACATAGTTGTTCGGTAAGTCAGGCCGGTTTATCATTTGTGCATCAACTGGTTAGATTACCAACCCGGATTCTGCTTCAGGTTCCGGGGAGCGCGGTTAAGCTCGGCCTGTGGAATAGGGAAACGGTACATTTTCTCGGAGAAAATCCGATTCTCCACCTGAAAACGGGTGTACGTCAGCGTGGTGCCGTTACGCACAATCCGCATACCCGTTACGGGCCGGTTAAATAACTGCTCGCCTTTGCGCCACCGCCGAACATCGTAGAACCGGTGGTCTTCGAAACAAAGCTCCACCTGCCGCTCCTTCTGAATCCGCTCGCGCATCTGGTCTTTGGTGAGGCCCGTGGGCAAAGCGGGCATACCTACCCGCGCCCGAATCTGGTTCACGGCCGTGTACACATCGGCCACTGGCCCTTGGGCTTCGTTGAGAGCCTCGGCGTAGTTGAGCAGCACTTCGGCATACCGGAAAATGACCCACGGCCGCCGGACGTTGATGGCCGTACCCACACCCCAAAACGCCGACTCGCTCATGAATTTACGCATGTAGTAGCCCGTTTTGGTGTTGTTCACGTTGGTCGGTACGTTGTCGCGGCCACCTTCAAAAATCTCGACCGGACGCCCTTTAAACGACGCGTTGTTCACGATAATGAACAGCCCCAGCCGGGGGTCGCGGTCGTTGTATGGGTTGGCCGGGTTGTAGCCCGACGTGGGGTCGGTGATGGGCTTACCCGTCGACCGCACATCAAACGCATCCACAAGTTCCTGCGTCGGGTTGGTGCGGCCCCGAGCCCCATCGTACCCCACGGGGGCATTGTTCAGCTCCAGCGTGTTGTTGTTGTCGGTCTGGCTCGCAAAAATCACCTCGTTGTTGTAGGCCAGCGTACCGTAGTTCCAGAGGTTTGGCAGCTGGGCCTGGGTCAGCAGTGCGTGCTTGTTGAGCACCATCACCGCCCGGGCCGCATCGGCCGCCTGTTGCCACCGGGCCACATCGCCGGTAGGGTTGTTGAGCGGACTGGCCGCGTACAACAGCGTGCGGGCCTTCAGGGCCAAAGCCGCCGTTTGGCTCACCCGCCCTTTATCGCCAGCCGCCTGATCGACCAGACCGCCGGGCGTCACCATCACCGCAGCCGAGTCGCAGTCGCGTACAATGTGCGCCACTACCTCTTCGACTGTGTTGCGGGGCAGGTCCAGATTATCGGCCAGCGTGTACGACCGGGTTGCCAGCACAATAGGCCCATACCGGCGCATCAGCTCAAAATGAAACATGGCCCGCAGAAAGAAAGCCTCGCCCCGTAGCCGTGGAATATCCGACGCCGGGTTGATGGCACTCTCACCCGCCTTCTCCAGAAAGATGTTGGCCCGGCGCAGATAATCGTACATGTTGGCGTACTGATCGTCGTTGGTCCGCAGCGAGCCCCAGGTATCATTATTGAAAATATTGATGTTGGAGCTCAGGTTTGAGTTCACGGCTTCGTCGGTGGCCTGCGAAAACATGGAGCCGTTGCCGTCGAGGTTATACCGGTTAAACGTCCCGAAATACACGTTGCTCAGAAAGCCCCGCGCGTTCCGATCCGAACTCCAGATCTCGGTTTCGTCCCGGATGTTTCCGTCCGTAAAATCAAAACTCAGAAAGTCGTCTTTGCAGGCTACCAGCGTACTGAGCATGCCCACCGAAAAGAGAATCGATACTATTTTTTTCATGGTCAAAGGCTTAAAACGACGTTCGGATACCGGCATAAAACGTTTTTACGTACGGGTAGGCACTCCCCCGCCCTGCACCCGGTAACTCGGGGTCGATGTCGAGGTTGAGCTTATCGAACGAAAGCAGGTTGAAGCCCCCGATGTACACCCGCGCATTTTTCATGCGATAGCGCGACAGCAGGCCCTTGGGCAGCGTGGCCCCCAGCTCTACATTCTTGAGCCGCACATAATCGCCCGGTACCAGCCAGAAATCCGAGGCCGAGGTGTTGTTGGCCCGGTCCGAAATCCCCAAACGTGGGTACAGAGCCGTACCGGCCGTTTCGGGCGTCCAGCGGTTGAGGCTCTCCTGATTGAAGTTAAACGGCCCGGAATTGACAATACCCTGAATATCAATGGTGCGACCGGCTACCCCCTGAAAATGCACCAGCATATCGAAAATGCCGTAGCGGGCCACCGTCCCGAAACCAAAGTACGACTTCGGCCGGTCACGCTCGTCGATCCGAACCCGGTCGAGGTTGTCCACGATGCCGTCGGGTGTGCCGTTTACACCACCAATGTCCTTATACTTGATGTCGCCTGGCACCACCCGACCCGACAGTACCTGCCGGGGGCTGGCGTCGATTTCGGCCTGGCTCTGGAAGATTCCGTCGGACACGAACACAAACCGGCTGCCCACAATCCGGCCCACCGTACTCTGGTAGCCGGGCAAACCCGCCTGCCCGTTTTCGGCCAGTACGCGGTCGTCGGTGATGGTGGCGTTGCCGTACAGCGACAGCGACAGCCGACCCAGCTGCTTATCGTAGTTCAGAGTCAGGTCAACGCCTTTGCTTTCCACTTCGCCTTCATTCACAACCAGCGTTTTACCCAGCACGCTCGGAATAGCCGAGGGGGTCAGGATACCCCGGCGGTTGTTGACAAAATAATCGACCGAACCCGTAAGCGCGTGGTTGAACAAGTGAAAATCCACGCCAGCATTGAGCGTCGTGAGGGTTTCCCAGGTAATGTTGGGGTTGGCAATCGACACCTCGTTGGCCGATGTGGTCGCCGAGAAACCCGTTCCGAAGGTGTAGCCGCCCCCGCCTGTGTTACGGGCAAAGAACTGCTCGAACGGGAACCGGCTGCCGCCAATATCGCTGCTCCCTGCCTGCCCGTACGATGCGCGCAGTTTGAGGTAACTCAGCAGCTTGTTGGGTTTCAGGAACGACTCGTCGGACACGACCCAGCCCGCCGAAACAGCCGGGAAGAACCCGTACCGCTTGTCGGGCGGGAAGTTTTCGGAGCCGGAGTAGCCACCCACAAACCCGAAATAGTAGCGGTCTTTAAACGAGTAATCGAGCCGCGACGACAGGCCCTGCCCCCGGAAATCGAGCTGCGAAGGCGTGTAGCTCACGTTGCGCTGTGCCTTTAGCGAGGCTTTTACCGAGTGCTGCCCGAACCGACGGTCGTAGTCGAAACCGGCCCAGGCTTCGTTGCGCTGAGCGGTGCCCCCAAACGCGGCCGAACGGTAGCTGAGAGGGGTCTGGTTGCGGAAAATAACCGGGTTAGCGCCCGTTGCGTCGATCACCTGATAGTCGCGGTTCAGACCCGACGAGTACGTGCCCTGGATGTCGTAGTTGAAATTGATATTCGCCGACAGGCCCGGCACCCAGAAATCGAGTTTCTCGCGCACGTCGATGGTCGCCATCAGTACCCGCGTCACAAAACTGGTAAAGCCCCGGTCGCGCAGAATCCCGAGCGGGTTGTTCTGAAACTGGGCACTGCCCCCGTACGACCCATCACGGTTCTGAATCGGAAACGCGTTGGGTGGCGTGTTGTAGAGCAAGTTCAGCAACGTACCGGCTTCCTGGCTACCGGGCTGCCGCTGGTTTTCGGACCGCCCCGCCACGTTGAGCCCCACGGTGAGGTTCTTGTTCACGTCGAAATCAACATTACCCCGGAAGTTGAACCGGTTGAACCCCATGTTGGCGTTGAAATCGTCGGTTTTGGCGTTTTTGAACAGCCCGTCCTGGTTGAAATAGCTCAGCAGGGCAAAATACCGCACCCCGTTGCTACCCCCATCGGCCGAGAGCACGTACCGCTGCGTGGCCGACTGCTTGTTCAGAAACGACTCAGCATAGTTGTTGTCGGGAAACCGAAACAGGTCAGAGCCGGTCTTGTACGCGTTCAGCGTGGCTTCGTCGTAAATCGGCTGGCTCCCGTCGTTCACGAGGGCTTCGTTGTAGAGCCGCCCGAAATCGTAGGAGTTGAGCGGCCGAATCATTTTTTCGGGAACCTGAATCCCGCCCTGCACATCAAACTGAAGGTTGGAGCGGGTGGCGCTGCCCTTGCGGGTGGTTACGAGCACCACGCCGTTGCCGTACCGCAGACCATACCACGCCAGCGAAGCCGCATCTTTGAGCACCGTAATGCTCTCGACCTCGTTGATGTCGATGTCGTTGAACGGCCGGAGTACCCCATCCACCAGCGCCCTCAGCGAGTTGGGGCCAAAGGTAGAGGCTCCCCGCCCGAAGAAGTTGGCCCCGTCGGCGCCGGGTGCCGAGCCGGACTGCTGCACGTACAGGCCCGCCAACCGACCGGCCAATGTGGCATTGGCGGTAGCTACCGGAATCTGCGGCAGGTTGCGGGTGCTAAACGTGCCAATGGCCATGTTGACCTCGCGCTTTTTGCGGGTGCCGAACGGAATCGGAACAATATCGTCGTCGCCAGCTTCGGTGAGTGCGGTGGGCAGTTCAACCCGAAAAGCGGTGCCGTCGCCCACGGCTTTGGTCTGTGCCAGATACCCTTTTTTCTGAATAACGAGCACATCACCCAGAGACGCGTTGATTGCGAAGCGCCCTTCGGCATCGGTAACCGTTTGGGTGCGCACTTCCTGCACGGCCACCACGGCCCCCGACAGCGGCTTGCCATCGGAGCTGGTGACCACGCCCGAAAAGCTGCCCGACAGGGTTGCTTTGGTTTGGGCCAATACGCCGGTGCTGCTAAGCAACAACAGACCCAGAAGCGGATTTATAAATGTTTTCATCGGAAACGATTGCGTGAATAGGTCTTTACCAGCCCGGATTTTGTTTCAGAATGCCGTTGCTCTTGAAAATCTCGTTGCGGGGAATCGGGTACCGGTGCATGTGGTCTTCAAACACCCGCTGGTAGGTTCCCGGCATCGGAATCACGGTGTATTTGAAGGTCGTGGCCGTCAGGCGCTCTACGTCCATACCGGTGATGGTTTTGGGGATGATCTCGACGCCTTTTTTCCAGCGCAGAATGTCCCACCACCGAAACTCTTCGAAGGCCAGTTCCACAGCCCGCTCGTTATGAATCCGGGCCCGCATTTGATCCTTGGTGAGGCCCGTCGGGAGGTCGGGCATACCGGCTCGCTTCCGAATCTGGTTCACGGCCGCGTATACATCGGCCACCGGCCCCTGGGCTTCATTGAGAGACTCGGCATAGTTCAGCAGCACTTCGCCGTACCGGAAAAACACGAAGTTCAGAATCGCCGATGCGCCCCCGGTACCACCCCGCACCGACTCCGGCCACAGCTTCTTGACGTAGTAGCGGGTACGGGTATAGCTATTGGAAGCAGGCTGATAATCGACCCCAAACGTAACCGGATTGGTCGCGTTATTGGCCCACATAGCCACTTTCCGGTTCTGCCAGGTCTGATCGTTGTAGATGATGTTGGCATAGAAACGCGGGTCACGGCCGGTGTAGGGGTCCTGCGGCTTGTAGCCCGACGTAGGGTCGGTGATCGGCTTACCGTTGGCCATTTCGTACAGGTCTACGTGGTTCTGGGTCGGGTTAAGCTGCCCCTGCGCACCCCCAAACGATGGCGGAATGATAAAGTCGCCGAGGAAGCTACCATTGCCCGAACGCGGCCCCCGCACCTTGATCATGATGTACTCAGGCGACGCTGCCTGGTTCAGAATGGTGCCGTATTGGGCGTGCAACGAATACCGGCCCATGTCCATAATCGACTTGGCGGCATCGGCGGCTTTCTGCCACTTGGCGGTATTGTTGGTCGGGTTGTTGAGCGGGCTGGCATCCATCAGCAACAACCGCGCCCGCAGTGCCTTCACGGCTCCCACGGTAGCCCGGCCCCCGTTGCCCGTGCCCCAGTCGGTAGCCGGGGTGTAAAACGTCCCCCAACTCTCAGTCGACAGAATGGCTTCGGCGGCATCGAGGTCTTTCAGGATAAACGCCAGCGTTTCGTCGTAGGTGTTGCGGGGCAAATCGAAGTTATCGGTCTGGGCGAGCGGCTTATCGAGCAGAATCACCCCCCCGAACCGCTTGATGAGCTCGAAGTAGAAAAACGCCCGCAGAAACAATTGCTGCGCCTTAATGAGCGGGCCGTTCTGGGCTTCAGTCCACTTCACCTTGTCTACGTTGGCCAGCATCACGTTGGCGTTGCGAATGCCCTGATACATACGCGTGTACACCGACACCACGTCGGTAGAGGAGCCATCCAGAAACTTGCCCTGGTTCATGGTCAATACGCCATGTCCGGTGTTGGGTTCGGCAAAAATGGCTTCATCCGTAAACTGACCGGTGGTGCCTTTGTAGTTCTGCAACACACTCAGGCGGCCGTAGTCATCGATCAGGTAATTGTAGGTATTGTCGGCAAAGCGGGTAGCAAGCACCGGGTCAGCAAACACGTCGTCCTGCGTGATGGCCACACCGGGGTCACGCTGCAAAAAGTCTTCTTTGCAGGCCCCCAAACTCAGCCCCAGGCAAATCAGTACAGTATAATGAAGGTATTTCATGAGTCGTCAGAATTGGATGTTTACACCGAGGTTAAACGTCCGGCTTACGGGGATGGCGTTGTTCGGACCCGCGAAGAACGAGCCGGCTACCGTGCTGTTCTGGTTGTTTTCGGGGTCGAGGCCCACAAACTTGGTCCAGGTAAACAGGTTCTGGCCCGTCACGTAAATCCGCAGGGTTTCCATGTTCAGGCGCTTGGCAAAGGCGGCCGGTACGGCATAGCTTATCTCCACGTTGCGGAGTTTGAGGTAGCTGGCGTCCTGCATCAGATAATCGTTGAACGAATAGCTGGGAGCTGCCGTTGAGCGAGGCCGAATAGCGGGCCAGGTAGCGTTCTGGGCGTTTTCGGGCGTCCAGCGGTTCAACATGGCCGAGTAGTAGTTACCCCCCGCAAAAAACACGTTGGAGTTAACCTTGGTCACCCCCTGAAACAGGGCCGAAAGCGTGAACCCTTTGTAGCCAAAGTTGGGCTCGATACCGAACACATTCTGGGGTACATCGGCGTAGCCAATGGGGGCCCGGTCCTGATCGTCGATGATACCGTCTTCGTTCAGGTCGGCAAACTTAAAGTCGCCCGGAATCACGGCCCCGTTGACCCGGCTCTGCGGGCTGTTGGCAATGTCTTCGAGGCTCTGGTAAAACCCGATCACCTTATAGCCCCGGAACTGCCCGATCGACTGGCCCGTGTTTTTCTGATTTTCGGGCAGATTGATGGGCTCATCGGTGCGCACAATCCGGTTTTTGGCGTGCGTGTACTGCACGTTGATACCGTACCGGAAATTGCCTTTGGCGTCTTTGAAGCTGGTTTCGAACTCGTAACCCGCGTTGTAGTTCTCACCGTAGTTGCTCGACGGCAGCGATTCGCCGTAGATCACCAGGGCCGAGTTGTTGCGGGCAAGCAGAATGTCGTACCGCTTTTCGTCGAAAATATCGGCCGTGATGGAGAGTCGGTTGCGCAAAAAGGCCGCTTCGACCCCGAAGTTGCGCTTAATCGACTTCTCCCAGGTCACATCGGGGTTGCCCGAACGGCTATGCCACACCACCGGGTAGAGTACGTTGGCACTCGCCGTACCGAAACGCACGCGCCGGTTCGGAATAGAGTTGGCGCTGGCATCGGGGTCGCTGCCGCCGTTTGAGTACTCGTCGAGATAGATAAAGCGGGTTCCACCCACGTTGCCGTACCCAATAAGGCCGTACGAACCACGCAGTTTGAGGTAGTCGATCCACTTGGCTCCTTTCATAAACGACTCTTCGCTCACGGTCCAGCCGGCCGAGATAGCCGGGAACAAGCCGTACCGCTCCGCCTTGGGATAGTTTTCAGAGCCGTTGTACGACCCGTTCAGCTCGACAAAATACTTGCTGGCGTAGTTGTAGGTAGCCCGCAATACGAGTCCTTCGTTGGCAAACGGAGCCTGAGCGCCCTCGGCACCGCGCAACTCGCGCTGAGCCACCGCTACCCCCGACACGTTGTGCTTGCCAAACGACCGGGCGTAGTTGAGCGCCAGCTGCAGGTTGGTTTTGATGTAACCGTAGTTCTGAGAGGTTACCCCACCGAGCGGATCCTCAAACGAGTTACGAGCCAATACCAGCGTGCCGGTAGCCCGGTCGACGTTGTAGGCCGCGTAGGCACCCGTTTGGCCCCGCACCCCGGCAATGTAGGCATCGTACCCGAACGTGGCTTTGAAACCAAGTCCTTTGGTGATGAAATCGAGCTTCTGATCGAGCACAAACACACTTTCGATGGCATTGTTGCGGTAGTCGGCATACCCGTTCCGCTTCATCACGGCATAGGGGTTGAAGGTATTGACACCCGCCCGCCCGAAGTCTTCGATATGGTTCAGGGTATTGTCGAGCCGCCGATCTTCGGGCGTTTTCGGGTTGGTGTATTCGGGGTAGAACGGGATCATCCAGGCCGGGATGGCGTACATCCGGGTGAGCAGGTACTCCGGCCCACTCTCGAACCGCTGCCGCAAATCGCCCTGACCGGAGTTGGCCACAAACGAGTAACGCCCTTCCAGACGACCACCCAAACGCAGGCTCAACGTAGTGGTTTTGGTCAGGTTCAGGTCGAGGTTGGAGCGGAAGTTGTAGCGGGTGTACGAGGGGTTGGTTTTGTAGCCCGACGGGGTGTCGAAATCCTTAAACCCGCCATCTTCAAACAGATAGCCCATCGACACGAAGTACTTGATGGCTTTGGAGCCCCCGGTAAAGTTCAGGTTATGCTGGGTACGGAACCAGTACGGCCGCGTCACGGCCTTGAACCAGTTGGTGTTGGGGTACAGCAGCCGGTCGCCGGTACCTTCCTTGAAAATGCGGAGGTCTTCGGCCGTGAACACTTTCTGAAAACTGGGCGGCACCAGACCATATTTAATCAGGTTTTCTTCGCCTTCGTTGTGCAACATGGCACTCTCGTAGGCATCCAGAAACTCAGGCACCTGGGTGAAATTGACGCGGCCCACGTTGCCCGAGTACGACACCCGTGGCTTACCGGTTTTACCCGTTTTGGTGGTCACGATAATAACCCCGTTGGCCCCTTTGATACCGAACAGAGCCGTAGACGACGCATCTTTAAGCACCGAAATGGACTCGATCTCGTTCGGGTCAATGTCGCCGAAGCTTTGGCGTTCCACCCCATCCACAATAATCAGGGCCGCCGAGTTGGTCGACGCCCGGCCCCGGATGGTGATGTTGGCCCCGTTGATACCCGGCCGACCGCTGATCTGCTGGGCAAACAGGCCCGGCACCCGACCTACGAGTGCGTTTGATGCATCGGTTACGGGTGCTTTTACGATTTCATCTCCTCCAATGCTGCTGATGGCGGCCGTTTGTTCGCTTTTTTTCTGCGTACCGTACCCCACCACGACCACCTCTTCAAGCGACTTTTCGTCGGTTTGCAACACCACGTTCACGGCCGTTTTGTTGCCGATCGTCACTTCTTTCGTCAGGTAGCCAACGTAACTAAAAACCAGCTCATTCACGTTATCGGGCACACTCACCCGGTATTGTCCCTCCACGTTGGTGGTAGCTCCGCGTTGCAGACCTTTCACCACTACCGTTACGCCCGGTAGCCGTTCGCCTTTCTCGTCGGTGACGGTACCCGTCACGATACGTTCGGCGGGGGCCACCGACTCGTTCAGCGCCTGCCCATTGTCGGGGGTTGGCTGAGGTGCCGGAGGCTGGGTTGTAATGAGCACCTGCCCACTCAGCACCTGATAGTTCAGGCCAACGGGCTTGAGCAGGGTTTCGAGGGCCACGGCCAACCGCTGATTGGTGAGGGCCAGGCTCACCCGCCGGTTGGCCGGCACCGTATTGGGGCTGTACACAATTCGGACTTCGGTCAGGCGTTCGAGCTCTTTGAGCGCCGTTTTCATCGGTACGGCCTGCACGTTTATAGTCACGGGCCGTTGCAGCAAATCCTGACCGCCGGGTTCGCGGCCATACGCAACGGCCGTGAGCAGCGTCAGTAGACACAGGGACAAACTCAACGTCAGTATCCTGCCCAGCAGGCCCGGTCGAGTGGGGTAGAAAAACATCATAGATTGGCAGAAGGGATTATGTGGTAAAACGGTTTGATTGACATGAGCAAATGAGTGAAAGAGAGAAAGAGAGAAAGAGTGAAAGAGCGAATGAGTGAAAGAGTGAAAGAGTGCTGCCGACAATGAATCAATTAGAAGCAAACTACTGTAAATCAATTATTTGTTTGATCAAACTAAAGAAAACCCTTCGCTCAGTACGGATTACAGCCGGGGCCGCTGATCTGAATTCGGGTACCCACCACCTCGTAGCTGGCATTGATGGCCCGGCACACGAGTTCGAGCTGAGTAAAGAAGGGCTGACCGCTGATGTCGCCGGTAAACCGGCAGTTTTCGAGCAGATTATCGCCCGCCGTGATCTCGATACCATATTGGTCCGCAAAAGCTTTGAGCACATCGGGCAGCGGGCTTTCTTCAAACCCAAACCGAACCTCGGCCGGGGCCGCCCCGTCCACCTTGAGGGGTTGCGGCCGGGCCACCAGACCGGTATCCCACTGGCTTTTGTCGGTGTAAAACGTAACCTGCTGGTTGGGCGTCAGTACTACCCCATGCCCACCGGTGATCGATCCGGTTTCGGGCACCGCCCCACCCGTCGACCGCGACACCCACACCCGCCCCGTGCGAACCGACACATCGACCGCCGACGCATTGGCGGGGGCATTCACCCAGAAACTGGTACCCAACACCCGCGTCACAACGGCACCGGTGTAGACCAGAAACGGGCGCTTTTCGTCGCGCTTCACGCAGAAGAATGCCCGGCCGGTGAGCCATACCTCGCGTTTGGTACCCGTTTCGGGGGCCGCAAAATGCAGTTGGCTACCGGGTTCGAGCTGTACGGTGCTGCCGTCGTCGAGCTTGATTTGCTGGCTTTTCCGGGTTGTATTGCGCCATTCGTCGGTACCGTCGGCTTTGGGCACAACCAGTTCGGTCAGCGCGGGTAAGGCTTCCCGCACGGTCAGGTCACGGTTATTGAGGTAATACGACAGGGCAGCCCCCATCCCGACCACCACTACCGCAGCGGCTACGGCCCAGCGGCTCAATCGAGGCCGACGCCAGGCCTTTACAGTGGATGGGTGCAGGATCGGTTCGGGACCATCGGAGAAGGCCAGAGCCGGCTCCAACTCGCCAACAGGTTCGGCGATTTGCATACGCCGTTCGATACGCTGCCAGAGGTATTGCTGAAGGGCAAATCGCTCATCGGGGGTTAGGCGAGGCTCAAGTTCTGCCCGGAGCCGGTCGTACCACCGATCGATCAGGTCGACCTCGTCGGGAGAGCACTCCTGCTGGCCATATCGGCGGAGCAAATGGATAAAATCGTCTACAGACATGAGGGCGAAGGGAAATAGGTAGTTGCCCGATATGTCGTCTGAAGGGGGTGTAAACCCTAAATGATTGTAAGAATTCCCGGAAAGTTTACAACTGCAAACGTTTGTGGCGAAAAACTTCTTTAAAAAATGGTATCAATTTTTATCTCCTCCCCCAGCCGCTACTCAAACTGAAAGGCGAAGTACGTACACGCCTTGCCCCCTGTATTTTGAATGGCGTGGGGCACATTGGCCTCCAAAAACAGCAGGTCGCCCACCGAAACGGGGTACAAGGTACCGTCGATGCTTTCCTGCGCTGAGTTGTCAAACATCAGAATAATTTCGGCAGCCCGGTGCGTATGGGGTGGGTGGCTCCAAAGGCCCGGCCGCAGCGTGGTTACGTGCATTTCGAATCGTTTGCTCATAGCCGTGGCCCGGTCGAACATCCGGCGGATGCCCCCTTTGTCGTGCGGCTGAAACGCCACCTCTTTCCAGTCGATACTAAACGACCCACCGGCCCGGCGGCCCCGTTCGGCATCAGCCGGGGCTTCTGATTGGTACCGCATCACGTAATACGTGGCCGGCACGTCGCCCCGGTTAGCAAAACCGTGCTCGTCGCCGGGCATAATCAGGGCGATACTGCCGGGGCCGAGTGTGGTGGTACTCCCCATGACCGTGACGGTCAGCTCACCCTGTTTTACAATAATCAGCTCTTCGTCGTTGTGTTGGTGAGCCGGGTGCGGAGCCTGCTTCGGGGCGAGTGTGGTAGCATGAATTTTCAGGTGTCTGAAGTCAGTGGTGCGTCCTTCGAGTAATGTCCGCTGCTCTGTGTAGGGCTTGCGGGTTACGGGGGCTTCGTTCCAGCCGTAACGCCCCGACGGTATGGGCTGTGCTCCCGCCAGCAAGGAGGAAAATAGGAACAGAGCGAGCCCCAGCAGGCCCTCTCGCATACAGAATATAGGCATACGAAACGGGTTAGAAACAGCGATTCAGTCAATACCCTACGGTAGCTCTCCGAGCAGACAGCCGAGCAGGGGCAGCGGGTAATGCAGCACGGTCAGGTTTTGACGCAGGGCTTTGAGGGCTTTATTGAGATGGTACTCCACGGCTTTCTCCGACAGGTCGAGCGACTGGGCAATTACCGGAATCGACTGATCTTCATAGCGGCTAAGCCGGAAAATCTGCCCTGTTTTCTCGGGCATCTTCTGTAACTCCTCTTCAATCAGCGCAATCAGATCCTGATAATTCAGAAGCTCCTCGGTGGCGGTATCGGCCTGCCCCATCTGCTGTTGCTGGTGAAACTGAAACCGCTCGCGCTGCACCTGCCGCCGAATATGGTCGATAACGGCATAGCGCAGAGCCGTAAACAGGTAAGCTTCCACCTGCTGTACGGCAAGGGTAGCCCGCCCCTGCCACAGATCGACGAAGAGATCCTGCACCAGTTCTTCGGCTACCTCGTGGGAGTTGGTTTTCTGAAATGCCACCCGGTACAGGCCGTACCAGTATCGCTCGTAGAGTTCGGCCAACGCCAGCCTGTCGTGGTTGGTGAGGGCAGCCAGCAACTGGCCACTGTCCCATTGGCTATACATGGAGGCAGGCTTGCGTGTCGACATGAAGGCTGAGCGTAGAAGGTTTGCAGTAGGCAGTTATGGCGGTGACAGAAAGTGCTTAGCTGGATATTACACCTGCCCGTGAAGGTCAGAAATAAGCCAGTTGAAACTCTAAGTTATTTAATAATTACAGTTTTTAAAGAAATCGTGCCATTTCACAACTGACACTTAAATCCAAAACAGATCATTTTATACTGATGCAGTAACCCACATTCTAAACGTGTACACTTGCACTTACCTCTACTTGCTTTTTTTATGAGTAAGAGAGGGCATTTGTTTCTCTTTGCTCAGGGATTCTCTCCACAACGAATGAAGCAGTGTTTACTTCTCGCCTGTTTACTCATGGCCTTCGTGGCCGGGGCCCAATCGCTCCCAACCACGGGTTCTGGACAAGGCAACTTCACGGTAAACGGCAGCGTGATTGACTCGGTCAGCCGCAAACCCGTCGAATTTGCCACGGTGGCCCTGCTGGGCCCTACCGATGGCCCACCCATTGCCGGTGATGTAACGGACGCGTCGGGCCGCTTTTCGTTTGCCAACATTACGCCCGGCCGCTACCGGGTGCGCATCACGTTTATTGGTTACGAAGACCGTACGCTCGACCCAATCTCGGTCAACCCCACGGCAACCGTGCTCGACCTGCCTCCGCTCCTGCTGCGCACCACGAGCCGCACCCTGGGCGAGGTAACCGTGACCGCTCAGCGCGACCTGATCGAAGACAAAGAGGACCGGGTGGTGTACAACGCAGGCAACGACCCCTCCAACGCGGGTGGTACGGCCATCGACGTGATGAAAAAAGTACCCATGCTGAGCGTCGACCCCGACGGTAGTATTCAGCTCAAGGGTAGTTCGAGCATCAAGGTGCTGATCAACAACAAGCCGTCGAGCATTATGGCCCGAAGCATTGCCGAAGCCCTGCAAATGATTCCGGCCGAGGCTATCAAGTCGGTGGAGGTGATTACAGCCCCCTCGGCCAAGTACGATGCCGAAGGTACGGCCGGGATCATCAATATCATCACCAAAAACCGGTTACAGGGTCTGGTGGGTGGCCTCAACGGAACCACCGGCAATCGGTCGCATAATGTGGGGGGCAATATCAACCTCAAGCAAGGTAAAGTAGGACTTACGGCCTACGGGGGCGGCAACCTGAACCTGAACGATGGGGGCTCGGCCTCGGTCCGTAAAAGCCTGCTGGCCAGCCAGTCGGTGAGCGAACTACGCCAGAACAACACCTACCGCAACGAAAACCGGTCGGTGTTCGGGTCGTTTAACCTCGACTACGAGCTTGACTCTACCAATCAGCTTGGATTCGACGGAAGCCTGTCGGCCGGGTCGCGGGTGGGCACGTCGGTACGCGACACCCGGTACGAGGGGTTGCAGGCCCGGCAGCCGTTTCGGCGCTACAGCGACAATAGTGGCGAAAACCTGAATTACGACTTCAATTTTAACTACACCCGCCTGTTCAAACGGCCCGAGCAGGACCTCACCTTTCTGGCCCAACTGAACAACAGCGACAACGACAGCCGGTACGCTCTCGATCAGTACATGTTACCCGAAAATCAGTTCATCAATTACCGGGAACGCAACACCAACCTGAACCAAACAAGCGAATTTACCCTTCAGACCGACTACACGCACCCGTTCAAAAAGGGCCGTAAAACGCTTGAAGTGGGGGTAAAAAGTATCCGGCGCAACGTGCAGAGCGATTTCCAGCTCCAGAATGCCACCGACAGCACCGGGTTTCGGGATGATCCGCGCCGGGCCAATCAGTTCGACTACCGGCAGTGGGTAACGTCGGCCTACACCTCATTTCGGATAACAACTTCCAAGCGATGGACGTACACGCTGGGTGGGCGGTATGAGTACACGGTGATCGACGCCAACTTTGTGTCGAGCCAAACCACCTTTGCCGATCAGTACCCGGTATTGCTGCCCAACGTGGCTATTTCGAAGCGGATGTCCAACAATGGGCGACTCCGGCTGAGTTACAACCAGCGGATTCAGCGACCCAACATCGTGTTTCTGAACCCATTCATCAACTCCAACGACCCCAAAAACCTGTCGTTTGGCAACCCCTACCTCGACCCTGAGCGGGCACACTCAGCCGAACTGACGTACAGCATTTACACCAAAAAAGGGCTTTCGATCAATACCACCCTGTTTGGCCGGATGACCAACAACGCCATTGAACGGGTCACAACGGTCGATACGGCCAATGTGTCGTTCAGTACCTACCAGAACATCGCTAAAAACTCGACGTACGGGCTCAACCTGTTTACGGCCGGCCGCCCAGCCAAAAACTGGCAACTCAACGGCACCGTCAACCTCAACTACAACCTGTTGAACAGCGCGGCCCTCCGTATTCAGAACCGCAACTGGAGCTACCGGCTTTCGATGAACAGCAACCTGTCGTTACGGGCCAATTACAGTCTTCAGGCGCAGGCCTCGTACCAATCGGCCCGGATTCAATTACAGGGGCAGTCGGGTGGATTTTATAACTACGGGGTATCGGCCCGGAAAGAGTTCAAACAGTACAAGGTAGTGCTGACGGTCAACGCCGAAAACTTCCTGAGCCGGTACAACACGATCACGAACCAGTTCAGAACCACCACCTTCCTGACCGACGCGAGCAGCTACAACGCGTTTCGCAACGTGCGCGTAACGGCCAACTGGCGTTTCGGACGCATGAACGCCAACAAAACTACCCGCGCCAAAAAACGCATCGCGAATGATGACGGAAAATCAGCGGATTAGGGAGAAAAGGATAAACAAACCACAGAATTCAGTCTACTGATTACCAAACAAATAAACCAAAAACTGAAAACCGAATACTGTAAACTGCAAACTCCTAACCCGTAACGCCATTGATAAACGGCCCAATCTGATCGATGCTCAGGATATGGTCGACCGGAGTGTGCAGAATGGCCTGATTGGGCATATACCCCACCTGTGCGGTGTCGGGGTCTTGAGCAACCAAAATGCCCCCGACCTGTTTGATGGCCCGGAACCCCTCGGTACCGTCGGCATTGGCCCCCGATAAAATAATGCCTACCAACGCCGGGCCGTACACATCGGCGGCCGACTCAAACGTGACATCAATGGAAGGGCGGCTATAATTGATTTTTTCGGAGTCGTCGAGCGAGAACGTACCGTCGTGCTCAAACAGCAAATGATAGTCGGCCGGGGCTAGGTAAATATGGCCGGTCAGTACGGGATCTTTATCGCCTACTTCGTGTACGGGCAGGCTTGTACGCAGGGCAAGCACCGCCGAAAGCGCCGAATCGGCCGTGTTTTTACGGTGCACCACAATCACAATGGCTGTGTCGGACAAGGGCACCTGTACCGTGGGCAACACACTCAGTAACACATCGATACTCCCCGTTGACCCGCCAATAACGACCAGTTTCTCCGGTCGGCCTACCCCATTTTCCGCCATATCTTCTCGGTTCCTATCTGTTTGTATTTAGGCTCTACAGTCGAGAATTTCAGGGTCTCTTTAGACCCCAGCGCCAGATAACTCAAAGGCCCCAGGCTCTCATCGAACAGGTTCAGCACCCGGTTTTGCAGAGGTTTATCGAAGTAAATCAGTACGTTGCGGCACAGGATCAGATCGAACTCGTTGAACGAGCGGTCGGATACCAGATTGTGGGTCGAAAATACCATGCGCTCGCCCAGTTCTTCGTTGAACTTGACGTGCCCGTACTGCGCGGTGTAATACGTTGAGAAGTCGCGGGTGCCGCCCGAAAGCAGGTAGTTTTCGGAGTATTGCTTCATGGGGCTCATCATGAAGATTCCCTTCCGCGCCGACTCCAGCACGTCGGGGTTCAGGTCGGTTGCGTAAAGCAGGGTTTTGTGGAGCAAGTTGGCTTCTTTGAGCAGAATCGCCATCGAAAACACCTCCTCGCCCGTAGAGCAGCCCGCATGCCAGATACGCACAAACGGCTTGGCCAGCAACGACGGAATCACGCTCGTCCGCAGGGTCCGGTAAAACAGGGGATCGCGAAACATTTCCGTCACATTTACGGTCAGTTCCTGCACAAATCGCTTGATATACTCACTATCTGACCGAACCCGGTAGCGCAACTCGGCAAAACTCGGAAACTTGTCGAGCGCCACCAGCCGGTTGATCCGTCGCTTGAGCGAGGCCCGGCTGTAATGGGTAAAGTCGTACCCATGCAACTCCTGCAAATCGGTCAGTAAAAGATCAACTTCGTGTTCGGCAATCATGATTCAGTTTCTACTACGTTGAGTCTGCTAAATGGGCAGGGGTTACTTCAAGCTGCCAACAGTTGCAACAACCGATCTACGTCGATGGGTTTCGCAATGTAGTCTGTGGCACCAGCCCGCAGGCATTTTTCCCGGTCGCCCACCATCGCCTGAGCCGTTACGGCAATAATAGGTGTTTGGGCCCGGTTGGGCAGACTTTTGATCCGCGGGATGGCCTCGTAGCCGTCCATGTCGGGCATCATCATGTCGATCAGAACCGTATCGATCACCTCGTCGGTTCGGAGAATATCGAGGGCATCCTGCGCGTTCAGGCACGAGAGGCAGTCGAACGATTTGGCACGCAGCGTAGCCTTCAGCGCGAAAATATTGCGGGCATCATCGTCGATGATCAGGACTCGTTTTTTTGGCATAAGCACCTCCTTACTACTTGGTTACTCCCTGTTTAGAGTTTAGGGTTTAGGGTTCATTGTTCGTTGTTCACTGTTCACTGTTCATTGTTCACTGTTCGTTGTTCGTTGTTCACTGTTCACTGTTCATTGTTCACTGTTCGTTGTTCACTGTTCATTGTTCACAGCCGATCATAAAGCCACACGCGTAGGAGCGAAATAAGCTGATCGATATCAACGGGCTTTGTGATATAGTCCGAAGCACCGGCCTGAATACATTTTTCGCGGTCGCCGGTCATGGCTTTGGCCGTCACGGCAATCACGGGCAGGTCGCGCCATTGGTAGTGTTCGCGGATGGCGCGGGCGGTTTCGTAGCCGTCGAGTTGCGGCATCATCATGTCGAGCAAAACCACCTGAATATCCGGGTTCTCTTTCAGTTTTTGCAG
Source organism: Rudanella lutea DSM 19387 (assembly GCF_000383955.1). NCBI lineage: Bacteria > Pseudomonadati > Bacteroidota > Cytophagia > Cytophagales > Cytophagaceae > Rudanella > Rudanella lutea. Next base: position 1,241,038 of record NZ_KB913013.1, read on the forward strand.
GGCCTCTTTGCCATCCAGCGCAGCCACTACGGTCATTTTGTACTGTTCAAGGGCCTTCGAAAGCGAGAAAATATTCCGCACATCGTCATCAACCACCAGCACCGTTTTACCGTCGAGCACCTGATTCAGGGCCCCCAGCTTTTTGGCCGCGCCGGTGTTGGCCGTGTTGCCGTTGGGCTTGTTCTCTTCCACTAAGTGCAAAAACAACGATACCTCGTCGAGCATACGCTGGTACGAATGGGCCGTTTTTACAATGATCGAATCAGCGTATTTCTTGATCTTCAGCTCCTCCGACATCGACAGGCTACGGCCCGTAAACACAATAATCGGCAGGTTTTCGAAACTGGGGTCTTTACGGGCCTCTTCGAGCATTTCGTAGGCTTTGCTATCGGGCACGCCCATGTCCAGAATCACACAGTCGACCTCCTTGCGCTTGAGCGCATCCACGCCCTCCGGTATGTTGCTTTTCAGTTCGGAGCTGATGTCAAACGTTTCGAGGAAATAAGCTAACGCTTTGGCATGCTTGGGGTTATCTTCCACGATAAGCACCTTTTTATGCTTCCGGTTGAGCACGTACTCGATTTTGCCCAGCACGTCCTGCATCTGATCGAACGCCATCGGCTTATCCACAAAATCAATGGCCCCTTTGAGCAGACTTTCTTTCCGAAGCTTGTGCGACGACATCATGTGCACCGGAATCGGGCGGGTTTGCGGGTTTGCCTTGAGGGCATCCATCACCTCCCAACCGCTCATAATAGGCAACTGAATGTCGAGCAGAATACCAAGCGGCTTGAAGGTAGCCGCCAATTGGAGGCCTTCGTCGCCCCGCACCGACACTATCACCTTGTAGCCTTTTTTGCGGGCGTAGTCCTGCAACGAACGGGCAAAGGCCACGTCGTCTTCAATAATCAGCAGCGTTTTATCGCCGGCCTGAATCGCATTGCGGTCGTCGGGAATCGCTTCGGGGATGACCGTACTGATAAACTGGCTTTCGGGCCGGGCGGGTGCCGGGCTGGGCGATATGACCGCCGTGGGCGCGGTCACAGGGGCGGGTACCGGTGCAGGCAGCGCGGTTTCAGGTTCGGGCGTCGCTACCGGGTCAATGGGCAACCGGACCGTAAACTCACTCCCCTTATCGAGTTCACTTTTGAGGCTTATTTCGCCCCCGAGGAGTTTGGCCAGTTCGCGGCTGATCGACAAACCGAGGCCGGTGCCGCCATATTTACGTTTGGTAGAGCCGTCGGCCTGCTGGAAGGCCTCGAACACCAGCGGTTGCTTTTCGGGCGCAATACCAATGCCCGTATCGCGAACGGTGTAACACAACCGGGTTGGGTCGGGCGCGTCGCGCGAGATGGTGAGCGATACGCCCCCCTGCGCCGTGAATTTGAGGGCGTTTGAGAGCAGGTTTTTCAGAATCTGCCCCAGCCGCATCTTGTCAGTATGGAGCGTCTTGGGTACGTCAGGAGCTACCTCAATCGTAAACGCCAGCCCCTTTTCTTTGGCCATCAGGCCAAACAGAGCGTGAAGCTCCTCCACCACGTCGCCCACGGCCACGGTCTGGTAGTCGAGCTTCATCTGGCCTGCTTCAATCTTCGAAAGGTCCAGAATCTCGTCGATCAGGCCCAACAACCCATTGCCCGACGACTGAATCACTTTGGCGTACTCAATCTGGTCGTCGTTGAGGTTTTCATCGATGTTTTCGGCCAGCAGACGACTGAGCAGGAGAATCGAGTTGAGCGGAGTCCGTAACTCGTGCGACATATTGGCCAGAAACTCCGACTTGTAGCGGGTTGCTACCTCCAGTTCGTCGGCTTTTTTCTGAATCTCGCTATTGCGTTCTTCAAGCAGCGTGCCGCGCTCTTCGAGCTCGGTATTGGTTTGCTGCAATTCTTCCTGCTGTACACGCAGTTCTTCTTCCGAAGCCTGTAGTTTCTGCGCCTGTAGCTCCAGCTCGGCGTTGAGGCTTTCCAGTTCTTTTTGCTGAGCCTGCAACTCCTCCGACTGAGCCTGGGTTTCTTCCAGAAAATTCTGGAGCCGGATGTAGTCGAGCGCAGCATTGAACCCGATGGCGATGGGCTCGCGGTTGGTTTCTACAAAATCGACATCAACCGGGCGGGGCGTATGCAGCATACCCAGCTCAATTACCCCGATGCAATCGGAGCCGTACAGAAGCGGGGTAATCAGGAGCGACACAGGCACCGCATCACCGAGCGACGAGGCCACGCGGCTGTAATCGGGCGGCACGGCGTTGATCAGCTTCGTTTTTTTGTCCAGAATCACCTGCCCCAGCAAGCCTTCGCCGGGCACCACGACCTCTGGGACCTGACCGGCGGCATAGCTTCCCACCAGCCGGAAACGCCCGTCGCGGTCGCTCAGGTACACCGTACCCATCGGCGCATTCAGGTATTCAGCCAAGGTTTTGACCAGGTTGTTTCCGAGCTTTTTCACCTCTTTCTCGCCCCGCATGGCATCGCTCACCAGCACGGCCCCCTCCTGCAACCAGTTGCGCCGGTTCAGGTCGGTAAAGGTTTGCTCCAGCGCGGCCGTCATCTGGTTAAGGGCTTTGGCAATGCGCCCCAGCTCGTCGTCCTGCTCGTCGGTGCTGCGAGCTGCGTAGTCGCCCCCGGCAATTTGCTCAGTGAGGTCTTCCATCACG